>NZ_VIKW01000009.1:286142-311967 GCF_009711975.1 Anabaena sp. UHCC 0204 | reverse complement strand
AAAAGTTTGTATAATATTATTGTGATTTGATTGAGATAAGGGACGAGAATTTAAAGATAGGGAATTATCAAAAGAGTTGTTTACTAAAGTAGGAGTTAAGCTTTCCTGACTAGATACGGCTAAAGGATCAGAATTGATAAGAGATTGCGATCCTAATGGTGATATAAATTTAGGAGATAGGAAATTTTGTCCTAGAGAACTTCCTGGGAGCAAAGGGTTTTTTGTACCTAGTGGTGGGTTTTCCGTATTATCTGTCATGTTGTTGTTCCTTCTCAACGTCAGAATATGTATTTTTTATCGGAAATTTTGAGTCGCTGATTACTATTCACCATGAGGTTTATTATTTAAATTCTTTACAAGAATTAGTTAATTTTATAAAAAAATAAAGCTATTATCTATTGTTATTCATGGGGATAAATTAACTATTTTGCGGTAATTTTCATCTCAGAAATTATGTTATTTTCCTTTTTCTATTTTCAAGCCTTCATAAGCTAAATTTAATTCCTCTATAGCAACGCTGTTAGCACTTGCTTGTAATGAGGGGGATTTCCAGCCGACAGGAACAGCACTAATTAATGTCCAGGTTTGCATCCGATCGCCTGCCTGATTAAATAGTATAATATTGACATCGTACCGTTTAGGTTTGCCACTTAAAACTTTACTAATCCATTCCCAAAAATCTATATCATCTGTAATTCCTCTTTTGAGACTCACATCATTAAATTTTGCTTGCTTCAGAAGAATGTGCTGCTGATCATTGACACCACCTTCTAAATATGCTTCTTTGTCTATCGTTACTCCTAAACCAGAACATTCGCTAAAAGCAGCACGAATAGTGCTATCTATTTCTACATAAAAGCGGTTTGCTGTCACATAGTTCATGGGATTATTCATTGTCAGCCTCCTATTAATATCATAAGTATATATGCGATTTTGATGTATAGTTTATCCTATTCTCCGTTCTCTTTGATGACGCAAATCTTCTTGCAGAAGTTGATACACCCTATTTCCTAGCTGGATTTGCATTTGGGGATTCTCTAAAATTTGGGTAGCTAATTTTAACAAATCGTTACTTTTTGTTTCACTGGAGAGGATATTCAAGGGTACTGAGTATCCAGCGATCGCACTTAAATCGCTAATCGGTTCTAAGGATGACTGTATCTCTGCGCCAGCATGAGCTTTTCCAGCTTCTGAAGAAGATGTCATAATTAACCTGGTAGATTTACTAATCTAATTCTATGCTTTTTTATCCTCCATTAGTCTAAACTCAATTTCTGAGCTTTAGGCAAAATATAGAATAAAATTAGGATAAAATCTAGAATATTGGTAGTGGAACAATTAGATATATGTAAACCGTCAATAGTCAGAGCAACTTAAAATATAACTAAGAAGGAGAAGGTATGAATTTTTCCAAGTATCAACGCACCATATCATTAGCTGTATTAATGCTGCTGGGTATAGGAAGTACCTTTCCAGTCTTAGCATCTGTCACTGTATCAGGATCAGGGGACAGAGTAACCAAACTCGCACAAAATCAAGAAGTTTTATTAACACAAGCTCTGCGGAGACGGAAACCATTAAGATTCCCCAATCTCAATGTCAAAGCTCCCAATAATAGAAAATCTCGATTTGGAGCAGTACGGGGGGGCGTTTGTCAATACAATCAATCCACAACAAAAAGGAATATACAAAAAGATATTATTGCCCTTATACCGCCTAATTCCTTGCTGCTAACAGCCCAAAAAACCGAGAAAATACAGTTAACTACTGCTGCACATCCAACAGTCCTATTTTATCTTTCTGAAAATGCTGCTACTACAGCAAGTTTTTACCTGTGCAAAAATAATACCCTGGTTTATCAGGCGCTAGACTTTGAACTACCTAATAAAACATCAAATAATGCAGATGGAATTGTAGTTTTAAATCTGGCTGATGTAGCTAAAAATCAAAATTTACCAGAGCTAAAAATAGGAGAAAATTATAGATGGCAAATCAAACTTCCTAACAATTCTGATGCTTCTAAACCAACTCCAAATATTAGTGGATGGATGCGCCGTATTGATGCCAAAGTACCTCTAAATAAACAGTTAGAGACTAATATTAGTAATACTGTAATTGCTGATGAATTAGAAAAAGTATCATCAGTAGATTATCCCCTAGTTTATGTAGAAAATGGCATTTGGTATTCTGCTATTAATAGTTTGCTTGAATTAATACAAACAAATCCTCAAGATCCGCAAATTAGAAAAGATTGGGAAGGGCTTTTAACTTCAGTAAACCTGACAGAAATTGCCAAAAAACCAATAATTGGTGCAGCGACAATTAAAGATGTCCAACTAAACGACGAATAATACTAATTGTTTCCCTAAAGAGGATATTAAAAATTACTAATTCAATCCTCTGCTTTTTTATTCTCCATTAATCTCAACTCAATTTCTGAGCTTTAGACAAAAAATAGCCTAAAATTAGGATAAAATCGGGAATCTTGCTAGTGCAACAAGTAGATATATACAGACTGTCAATAGTAAGAACAACTTAAAATATAACTAAAAAGGATAATGTATGAATTTTTCTAAGTATCAACGCACCATATCATTAGCTGTATTAATGCTGCTGGGATTAGGAAATGCCTTACCAGCAGTGGGATCTGGTGGTGTATCAGCAGATAGACTCACCAAACAAGGGACAAATCACGAGATGTTGTTAGCGCAAGTTCGTCGGAGACGTAAACCTTTAAAATTCTCCAATCTCAATGTTAAAGCCCCTACCTATAGAAAATCTCGTTATGGAGCAATGCGAGGGGGCGCTTGTCCAGATAATCAAGTGGCGACAGGAAAAAATATCCAGAAAGATATGATTGCGATCTTACCTCCTGAATCGCAATCTGGAACAGCGTCAAAAAAGGACACCACACAGTTAACTACTTTTGCTCACCCAACAATCTTGTTTGATCTTCCTGAAAATTCGCCGACGACAGCCAGCTTTTATTTACGTGATCAAAATGATAAGGAAGTTTATTCGGCGCTAGATTTCTCACTACCTAATAAGACATCAAAAAATGCAGGTGGAGTAGTAATTTTAGATATTGCTGAAGTAGCAAAAACTCAAAAAGTTCCAGAGTTAAAAGTGGGAGAAAACTATATATGGCAAGTTACTCTTTCTTGTGGATCTAATGCTTCTAAAAAGACTCCAACTATTAGTGGCTGGATTCGCCGAATTGATCCTAAAATCGCCCTTGGTAATCAGTTAGAGGTGAGTACCATCAATCAGAATAAGTTAAATGCTGCTTTGGTAATTGCTGATGAGTTAGAGAAAACAGAAGACCCAGATTATCTTGTTTATGCAGAAAATGGTATTTGGTATTCTGCTGTCAATACTTTGGCTAAATTAATCGCCAGCAATCCTCAAGATTCTCAACTGAAGGAAGACTGGAAGGAACTTTTAAGTTTCGGAAAGCTGACAGAAATTGCTAAAAAACCAATAATTGGTTCAGTAACAATTAAGAAGTTTAACTAAGCAAAACTGAATACAATACTGTTCGGTTAAGAGTTTTTGTCGCGACAGCGCAACCCAACAAATACTTATAAATGTTGGGTTTCCTAACGTCAACCCAACCTACATAATTTTATTGTTTTTAGCTTAACCGACAATTGCTGTATCAGTGGTTATGGGCGATCGCATCCTAACTCTGGTTGTCTTTTTTCTCTTTTTAGTGTGATCCAACTATCTTTACTCCCACCTGTAATTAACAGATGATTCTGCACGATTTTGATATCTACACTAGAGAATTTTTGCTGACCAAAAGAATTACCAATTGCTTTACCATTACTATTATTAAATAAGCCAGAACGCTTACCTTCCCCTGTTAGTGGCCAGAATACCATCTTCCCATCATTTCCTCCACTGACTAAATAGCAAGCATTAGCACTTAAAGCTACACTTCTAACAGGTTGTTGATTATGTCCAGTATTCCAACGATCAATTACTTTTCCACAAGATTGACTATTTCCCTCTAGACAATTCTGCATATTCAAGATGGTAATATATCCTTGATTGTCTGCTGTTGCTAGTAAATTAGGCTTTGCTTCTGCTGTAGATAAACTTTCAATATAATCGTTTTGTCCACCTAGTCTGGGATATGGGATTTTCTTGATTATATCTTCTTTGGGATTCCAAACTACAAGACTATTAAAGCGTCCAGAAATGGCGAGATTTTCATGATCTTCACCAATAAATTTCAGGGAAGATGCGACAAAATCTAGCTTTTTAGTCTGGATTGGTGAATTCTTATTTGGAGAATCTTCTGAACTACAATTGAGAGGATTACTCAAATCCCATTGGTGAACTAAACCACTACCATGTCCACTAAATAGATAACGGGAATCATGACTAAATTCTAAAGCTAAAACCCGATCATCTTTCTGATCATAAAAACAATATTTGGGAGTTTTACTATTACTTAATAAATCCCAAATTTGAATCTCTCCATTGTCCAATCCTGCTACTACTAAATTATTATCTATAGGCCGAATACTCACTACATTTACAGGTTTACCTGTACTCCCAATTTTGCGAATTTTCGGGTTAGCCCAAAACTTGAAAAAGTTAAATCCACTAACCCGCCAAGCAATTATACTTTGGTCATCAGATGCACTAATGATATTTTCGCCCACACCATTAAACTGCACAGAATTAACAGAACTAGCGTGTTTAGTCAATGGCTTAAATAACAACCACCAAAATAAACATAATAACAATCCTACGCCCCCAATTTGTAACCAAAAAGGAATAATTGGTTTAATTAGTAATGCGATTTTTTGGCTTTCATTGTGTGTGTCTAAATTTTCCCGTTCCGACCAAATTGCATCAATTACTCTTTCTATTGATTTAGGTTTACCTAGCCAATGTCGGCGACAATTTACTGTTAAGTCTAGTTGATTTGTTTCTCCTGGTGCTAGTTGAGATGTTTCTGGATTAACTACAAAAGTACAAAGAGGTTGATCTTGATCTTGAATTTCTCCAACACTAATATTCTGATTAACATTACTCCTATTATCAAAGATGAGTTCATAGTTAACATCATTAGCCAGCCAAAATTTCCAAGTTGATTCAGCCGCAATTTCTTGTATTTCGGCTGGGTTACAAATAAACTCTAAAATCCCTTGAGGTGATACCTTGAGTTTCCCTTCAGCATAGGCTGGTTCACTTTTTATGTGAGTCGCTTCAACTTTAAAGGAATAAACTTTACTCAAGGGTTTATTAATGTTGGATAATTTCAAACAAAAAGCATATCTAGCTTCTTTATCTGGCTCTAATTCTAAGTAAGCTTCTGTGTTTTGATCTAGAATCCAACTAGGATCTAAACCCCATAATTTTAGTTTAGTATTGATTTTTTCTTGATTAGGATTATGAACATTAACTAATATCTGAAATTCTGTATTATCTGGAGATTTTTCCAAGTAATCTGGCAATAAACTAATGATTGCAGGTTGTAAGAGGGTTGATTTTTGAATATCTAAATTGATGACTTTTCTAGTAGATTGATTTGATGTATCTGTAGAAAAGGCATCAACGTTAATATTCATTTTTCCCACAAAACCTGGTTTGGGGGAATCAAAAATTTCTATGGAGAATTCTGTTAATGCTCCAGGGGGAATTAAACTACTAACTTCTGGGCTGAGATGATACCAATATGATGTCGAATTTTCATTTGGAGATGTTAATTGTAATTGAATGTCAGCATAATTATTACTGTCATTTTTCACAGTTACTTTGTAGTCAGCCACTTGTTCTCTGGGTATTAACTGAGTTTGTGTTGACTCAACCCCAATAATATCAATTTTATTTTCGCCCATTTTGCCCTTTATAACCAATTGCTAATGATTACTAAACAGATCACTGTTTTGCTAACTGAGTTAGTTCTTTTCTGCGCCAAGCAAAATGTAAAATGTTAATTCCCATTTCTTGGGCGCTGCGAATAGTTTCACGGGAGAGAGAGAGATTTCCATTATTTCCCCAAGCTGATGATAACTTACCAATAACAACAATAATTCCCCCATCGGATAAAATAGAAATTGGTTGTTGGTTGATGCTAGGAAGCTGATCAAAAAGAAAGGGAGTTTTTCTTAAGGGATGATTGGTTAATTCTGTTAGTGGTTGTAACTTAGTATTTAATTTTTGATTATATTCATGAGCAATTTGATCAAGTATTGCCTTGACTGTATCTGTTTGTGATCTTAATTCCTCAGTTAATATTTCTCGTTCATCTATTAATTCCTCTTCTAAATTCATGATTTCTTGTTGTAAGTCTTGTTTAGCTTTAATTAATCCCCCAATTTTGTGAGTATTTGTCAAATGTTCAATTAAGATCACTCCTCCAGTCTGTAAATAACTTTGGAGAATATTAATTTCTTGAGCATCAAATTTCTGAATTTGTGTATCTGTGACAGAAATTAAGTTGTAGTCTGTGGGTAAATTTGGATTAGATGACTCTGAATCTCCTACGTGCAGAGCTTCTAAGGATGGATAAAGCGAATTTAGAGATTGTAGTAAGTAGGATAAATTCGATGCTTGTGGTGCATCTGCAAAGACTTCTTGCCATTGCCCTAAATCTGTGTAAGTAGCGGTGCGAATCATGGAGAGCGATCGCCATTTTGCAGACGGACGATAGCGAAAGTCTAATTCATCATCACCAGGGGCAAAGACATTTTGAGAAATTTTAATATCTCGTTGAGAAGTGAGGCGAATTCTACACAATTCTACTTCATTCTCACTCGGTGGTTCAGTTCTTTCCTTAATTTCAAATTGTTCTGTAACTACTTCTTTACCATTGGCAACAGGTTCTTGATAACTCACTACAAAATAGACGGTTTTAGGTATTGATGTAGCGATCTTCGTGGCAATTTTTTTCTCCCATTCTTGATCAAGAACAATGCAGTTACCGTATCTATCAATGGCAATACCTTTTTGAAATTTCAGGAAAAACTCATATTGATTGCTATTTCCTGGAACAGTTTTTCGCAGGAGATGGACAGCAAAACCACAAACAATACCGGCTTGATTAACAGATTGGTAGTGAACATTTTGGCGACGGCGATGATATTCATGGGCAATCTGCCATTTTTCGCTGTTAATTAGCAAGCCGTCGGCAACTTGAAAACGTTTAAAAAGTTCTATAGCAGGTGGAAACCAGGGTTTAGTCATAGGATTTGAGGATGGAGATTGAGGATAAATAGAAATTAGGTTGTCAAACTGAATTTAAGTATTACTACTTTCTGGGAGGGAGGGAGTATTGTCATTACTATTATCAAGAATCATATAAAGTTCATAAGTACAAAAAGCAGGTTTTTCTTGTTCAATAATTTGCCGGATCAACTGTTCATTAATTTGATGATAGGGTTTATGGCGCAGACGGACAATAAAATGATAAGGTTTACCACCACCAACAATGGAATCTTGTCCTAATCTAGTTTCTCCGGTGACAAAACCACGCTCAAAAACATCCTGAATGAAAATATGTTCTTCATCCAAAGGCAAGTCTGTATAAAGATGAAGATAAAATTGTAAACCCCGCTTTGTGCCTCGCCAACGATAAATTTCTATAGCTCGATGAATCAATTGACGTTGGCGATCGCTTTCAATATTAGGAATCATCTGCCAACCTACCCAATAAGCCAAAAACGGTAATAGTGTTTCTGGTGCTGTGCGAGGATCAAGGTAGTCGTGGATAACATCTAATGTCTGTACAGATGGTTCAAATGTCTGTTCAAAAATGTTCAATAATCTCCCAATAAAATCTACTTCTCGATATAAGTCAGGGAGAAAATTGAGGTAAAGACTCCGGGGACGAATATAGATATTAAAATCTATTGATTCAAAATTGCGTAATGTTTCTGAATCTGGTGGATTTGAGATGGGCTGATCTAGCAAAGCATAACTAATATTAATTCGCCCAAAATAATCCAATTTCAAGGATTTATCTATTTGCCAAGATATTTGCGATTCAAAAAAATCTTTGGGAATGTGGCCAACCAGAGCAGCCTCCATTTTGTTACCTGGGGCAATTTGATGATTTTCAACCTGTAAAGTATACCAATCGGCGGGAAGGTTGGTTTCAATATTGATTTCCTGAAAATAGATATATTTTTGACCCAGATTTTCTAATTTGATTAACATTTCACTAGGTTCTCCTGGGTAGAGAACTAGCTGTTTAATCCTGTGACCTTCTGTACCGGATAAAGCCGTGGCTATTGTTGCTCCCCCTACTTGGGGACTAGCATCAATGTTAATTGGCTCTAAGGCTGCTTCTGATATTCTCATTGGTATCAGTTGCAGATTGAGGTATTGGCGATCGCTGGCTACAGTCATAATCAATATCTCCAAAACAGCATTTTTTCTCGTTCAAATATCCCCAGTCATGAGATTTTTTCACAAGCATTCAGTGTAAGGGCGAAGCATTCGGGCGATAAATTATCGGTTTTTCCCAAGTTTATTTTCCGAATGCTTCGCCCCTACTTAATCAACATAGATTTTGTGTCCAGAATCCAACTCAGGACTATGCCAAGAACAGATTAATCCCAAAGGTCCGAGATTAATTTCCGTGCGGGGTTCTGAACGTTCCCATCTTGATGATCTGGGATTAAAACGGATGGCATATAATTTAATTGTCCCTATATGTTGTACACCGCGAATAGTTTGGATTAATTTGATAATATCCGAATTATAAACAGCACGATTAAAAGGCCAACCTTTACCATCAAAACCGCCACTAATAGGATTCAGGAAGCGGTAGAGAGCAATTAGTAATTGCTGCTTCAGTTCCTCCTTTTTAAAAGCTGTCAATCCTGGCTCTAAAGCTACCTGAGTTTGTACCGATACTCCTATATATTCGGGTTGACTATATATTACTTTCACCCCTAATAATCGCCGTTCATCTAAATAGGCTTTGATTTCTGCTTGTAAATCAGGAGTGAGGTGAAACCGATCTGGAGCAATACCCTGTTCAATATCTTCCTGATTAGGGTTAGGAACTAATAGTAAGCGGACAGTTCCTGCTTCAGCACCAGATTCATGGGGTTGCAAACAGCGAGCGCGGAGAATAGCACCACCAGCCGCTCTCATGGCTAGGGTTTCAAAGTCTTCTGCTGTCACAGCCCGGTTAGGAGTACGGAGTAGTTGGGGAACTCTAATCACCGCAGCATCTAAAGATTCAGCATCATTACCACCACGGGCTGGTTTATGATTTTCTACTCTGTCTATATAGGGAACGGCGGTCTTGACAATCTTGATTGTGCCTTTTTCTACATTGCCTGTTTTTCCGCCTCCAGTCCGGTAGGCGACGATCTTAATAGTTGATCCTCTGGGGGGAACTTGACCGTATTGGCGTTTTTGTGACTCTTCTGGCTCAATTCCTCTTGCCGCCATGCTCCCTTGCAGCCGCTGACGCAGTTGAGTTGATTCCTTAATTTGAGCAGGTTCTCGAATCAGCGGACCAAATTGCACCCTACCAGTAATCGAATCAATTGTGTAATGGGGGTCATTTTCTCCCGAATCGCCAAAATTTTCCACTTCTTGCCAGTTTTCAGTGATTCCCCCTGGTGTTGTTACTTGAATATATTCATTTTCTTTTTTTCTGGGTAAAATTGGGGTGCGTTGTAAGTAAAAACTTTGTCCAGGATTCCCGTCACTTTCTCCTAAAATCTCATTTTCAATGCGAGTGGATTGAGTAGCTTTGACACTACCACCAATTGACCGCACAGCGATCGCGGTAATCCGAGGTGAACTAGCATAACCATCTTGGTTTGGTTTACCTTGTTTCGTATAGCTACAACGCAGCCAGCGTCCTTGATATGTAGCAAAATTAGTGACTGGTAAATTTAATGGTAAATGCAAAGTAATATCTGCCCCAGTTTCACTGGGAACACCACCTTCTTTTTCAAATCTACTAAAACTAAATCCCTCTGTTGCATCATCAGTTGCCTTGAGTAAAATAGATTCCCATTTTTCCCCATTCCATGCTTCCCATTGACGGGGGGGATTTTCGGGACTGATACCTGTGGAAGTAGCTGCTGACGCTTTAATTGTCAAGACAATAACATTACCCTCTATTTCATTTGGCTCTAATGCTATATAGAAACAATTTCCCTCTTGGGGTTGTTCTGCAAACAGATTTGTAGCTCTACTCCCTGCCCATTCTCCATTCTGTTCTTTCCGCCAATGACTACTAAAAGGATCACGTAAAACTTGGGGCGTTAACTGTGTTTCTGTAGCGGTTAAAAGATGTTTAATTTCTGGTTGAGTAACTACTAGATTTTTATCGGTGGCAAAAATAATTGCTTCTTCATTTTCTGTCCGTTCTGTCGCTACTTCTGTCCCCGCTAAAATATTTTGTGGTTCTGGTAAAGAGGTACTTAAATAAAATGTCACCTCACATTTAGCAGGTGTGGGAGCTTGCAGACTAATTCCCAATAATTCCAGAAACGTCACATAATTAAGACGCGGAACTTCATTAAAACGCAGCAACATTTGCTCGGTTAGCCACGCAAATAGTTCAATCAGTGTCACCCCTGGATCACTGGGATTATAATTAGTCCATTCTGGACAATAACGCGGAATTCTCAACTTACATTCATCTACTAAGTCTTTAAATTCCCGATCATCTAATTTGGGTTTTGGCAGTTCCGGTAAAAAACTAAATTCTCTACTCATAAATAATTAATATTAATTGTGAATTACAAAGCATGAACTTGACAGTTTATAGCTATCAAAAGATTCTTTTTCAACTTGCGAATTCATTTTTTTAACTAATTGGTTGCAAAGCAAACTGATAAACTAAACTTTTAGAATCGTGGTAATTTTTGGGAGTGTATTGAATAATAATATTTAACTTTCCCTGATTAGGATCAGACTTTTTGGTTAACATAGATGATGCTACCTCTACATATACGTTATTCAGGATGATCCGGGGTTCCCATCGTTCTAGAGCTTCGGTTACATATAAGCGAATCAATAATAGAGTCTCGGTGTTCATTGGTGCAAACACAAGCTCATCTAAACGAGAACCAAAATCTGGTCTGTATACCCGTTCACCCAGTTTTGTCCCCAAAATAATCCTGATTGATTCCTCAATATTATGGGTATTTCCACTGAGAAGGAGGTTAGATTGAACATTAACCCGGAGAGGAAAGGAGAACCCTTTACCTATATAATCATGATGTTGCTCATTAGTAACTTCCGGCATGGCAAGAAAGTCCAAATAGAAAAGCTAAGATCATTTATATAGCAATCTGAAGTCATTTGTAAAAAATTTAATCTAAGTATACTCACAAATCGTAGAGATATATTAAGATTGCGGCATTACTAAATGCCTAAAAAACTAATATGAGTAACTATCTAGCGATCGCCACTGTCACTGCTACCCTACAAAGAACTTTACAAGATGCTGTCCAAACAGATGTATATGGTGCAAGGGTAACGACAGTAAAACCAACTAATTTAGGTGGTGGACCCTCTGAAAGCGGTGTTAACATCTTCCTCTATCAGATCCTCTCCAACCCAGCCTTAAATAATATTGATGCCACTCCCATGCGTTCTAAAGGCAATCCCAGTAAGCGCCAAGCCGCCCTGGACTTGTATTATATGTTAAGTTTTTATGGAAATGAAACTGAACTAGAACCCCAGCGGATTTTAGGCAGCGTAGTCCGAACTCTCAATGATAAAGCCATTGTTACCCCGGAAATGATTCGGGAAACTTTAGCAGATCCTAATTACTCTTTTTTAAGAGATTCTGATTTAGCAGATCAAGCCCAACAAATTAACATTACTCCTTTTGATGTCAATTTGGAGGATCTTTCTAAAGCTTGGTCAGGATTTTTTCAAGCTCCCTATATTCTCTCTGTTGTTTACAAAGTCCTAGTAGTATTAATTGATGGCAAAGATCCATCACAAAGAGCCTTACCTGTACGTGGTTCTAGCTGGGGTGGCATAGCACCATTTCCTAATCAACCAACTATTGAAAAAATTAGCTCTCAATCAGGAACTTTAGAACCAATATTAACTAATAGTACATTACTGATTAAGGGCAAAAATTTGAAAGGTGATATCACTAAAGTTAGAATTGGAGGCATAGAAGTTACTCCCCCAGAATTGAGCGCCGGACAAATATTATTTCCTTTATCTCTTGTCCCCATAACTGCATTAAAAGCTGGAGTGCAAAGTTTACAGATAATTCATCAAACTTCTGCAACTGCAAATATAAAAGACTCTTTTAATTATAATAATATTGAATCTAATGTTGCACCATTTGTCTTACGTCCAACTGTCACAAGTGTAAGAACATCCAATCTCAGCGAAAACAATGATGGTTCTTATTATGTTGATGTATTAGTTCAGGTAAACTTAATGATTGGCAAAAACCAACGGATAGTTTTAGCTCTCAATGAATGGTCGGTAGAAAGTCCCTCAGCCTATTTATTTGATGCTCTAAAATGTCAATCTGATACCAATGAAATTACTATCCCCATTGATAAAATCAAACCTGGAGAATATCTAGTCCGCTTAATCGTAGATGGGGCTGAAAGTCAATTAGATATTGATACTAATCCAGAAAGTCCTACTTTTAACTTTTATATCAGTCCCAAACTCTTAATTGCTTGAGATTTTAACCCATAGAAGCAGAGTTTATTTGTGCTGGTGCGGTTCTAACCACCTGAAAATAGCCAGTTTGCCATTTTTGCTGATTTTCCCAGAACTAAAACAACTACAATTACTGTTGATGCTAGATAATGGGAAAGCCTTGACATTTACCTAACCTAGCCCGGAACCAAAAAACTAACAACTATGCGAACTCACTATTGCGGCGAACTCCGAAAAGAACATATTGGTGAAACTGTTACCTTTTACGGATGGGTAGACCGTCGCCGCGATCACGGTGGTGTGATATTCTTAGATTTGCGCGATCGCTCTGGTATTGTCCAAATCGTTAGCGACCCCCAGCGCACCCCAGACTCCTATGAACAGGCTAACGCGCTCCGAAACGAATACGTTGTGGAAATTACTGGTAGAGTCACCCAACGTCCCCCAGAATCCCTAAATAACCGGATTCCCACTGGCGAAGTCGAAATCTACGCTGATCATATCAAACTGCTCAACGCTGTCCGCAAACAGTTACCTTTCCAAGTCTCCACCGCAGACACGGAAACAGTCAGGGAAGACTTGCGGTTAAAATATCGTTATTTGGACTTACGGCGGGAACGTATGGCGCAAAATATGCAATTGCGTCATCAAGTCATCAAAGCCATGCGGCGCTACCTGGAAGACTTAGAGGGTTTTATCGAAGTCGAAACCCCCATTCTCACCCGTTCGACTCCTGAAGGTGCGCGAGATTATATTCTTCCCAGTCGCGTTAATGAAGGTGAATGGTTTGCTTTACCTCAATCACCCCAACTCTTCAAGCAATTATTGATGGTATCGGGAATGGATAGATACTATCAAGTGGCGCGATGTTTCCGGGATGAAGATTTACGTGCAGATAGACAACCGGAATTTACACAATTAGATATGGAAATGAGTTTCCTGTCTGAAGATGAAATTCTTGAACTTAATGAAAAGTTAGTTTGTCATATTTTCAAAACTGTAAAAGGAATTGATTTACCGCGTCCTTTTCCTCGTCTTCCTTACGCGGAAGCAATGGCGAAATATGGAAGTGATAAACCTGATACCCGTTACGGTTTAGAATTAGTTGATGTTTCCGACGTTTTAAAAGATTCTGGTTTTAAAGTTTTTCGAGAAGCTGTTGCTAACGGTGGTATCGTTAAAATTCTCCCCATTCCTAATGGTAACGATGCAATTTCTAATGTTCGCATTAAACCAGGTGGCGATATTTTCCGAGAAGCCGCAGAAGCTGGTGCGAAAGGTTTAGCATATATCCGCGTTCGGGAAAATGGCGAACTTGACACCATTGGCGCAATTAAAGATAATTTGACACCGGAACAAAAGCAGGAAATTCTCACAAGAACAGGTGCAAAAGCTGGTCATTTGTTATTATTTGCGGCTGCTGATACGGGAACTGTGAATAAAACTTTAGACAGAATTCGCCAATTTGTGGCTAAGGAATTTAAGTTAATTGCAAAAGATAAAATTAACTTGCTTTGGGTGACAGAATTCCCGATGTTTGAATGGAATGCAGATGAAAAACGTCTGGAAGCATTACACCACCCATTTACAGCACCTCATCCTGATGATATCAATGATTTAAAAACCGCCCGCGCTCAAGCTTATGATTTAGTTTTGAATGGTTTTGAAGTTGGTGGTGGAAGTTTGCGAATTTATCAGCGAGAAGTTCAAGAACAGGTGTTTTCAGCTATTGGTTTATCCACCGAAGAAGCACAAAGTAAATTTGGCTTTTTGTTGGAAGCTTTTGAGTATGGTACTCCTCCTCATGGCGGTATTGCTTACGGTGTAGATCGTTTGGTAATGTTGTTATCTGGAGAAGAATCAATTCGTGATGTGATTGCTTTTCCCAAGACTCAACAAGCTCGTTGTTTGTTAACAGATGCTCCTTCAACTGTAGACGCAAAACAATTGAAGGAACTGCACGTTGCTTCGACTTTTAAACCTAAGGTTTAAGGTTTAATTATTCCCTCTGCTTTTTTCGCAGGGGGTTTAATTTAATGAAATTCTCATGCAAAGGCGCAAAGGAAGAAGTTAGAAAATTATATTTATTAATTTTGGGTAAGAATCCCTACTAAAATTTGCATTAATATTTCTAAATCAGTCGGAACTCGATATAACATTAAATCCTGAGTTATTAGTTTATTCTCTCGTTGAAAACTTCCAAATTGCCAAATATCTCCAGTTGTGACAGCACCATATAATATTGGTTCATCTCCTTCAACCCATTGATCTAAAGCAATTAATTCAACTGCTAGTTGAGTAAATCCTCTCGTTAAATCTGCGTGCTTTGCTTCGACAACTAAAACCTGATGTTGAGATTGTAGGTAATAATCTAAATCACCCCGCAAAAATTGATTTATTTCTATGGGATATTCAATATTAATTTTGGACTCAGTAATATGTGCAACTTCTAAGAGAATTGGTGCAATTAAAACTTCTCTTCTTGCAGTTTCGCTTGTTAAACTAACTCTTTGAATTGCTTCTTCTAATCGTTCTTTGAGATCAACTAATCGAGATATTTGATTGATACTTATTGGCCAATCAATTGTTCCTCTAATTAAATTAACTCCTAGTTCTTGTAAAATATCCGCAGGTGCAAACCTTAACTCAAAATACTTACGAAATGTGTATGTTTCATCAGGTTTAATAATTGGAGGACGATGTGATTTAGTCATAAATTTATAAATTATGTTGTAAGTTTTTTATCTTTTATATTTATTATAATATATTTTTTTGGCGCAGTGATGTAAAAATACTGCAAAAGAATCCAAGAGTATGGTATAAAAAATAATACATTGATTTATTGATTTCTACAAAAGTGACTATTCCTGATTTTCAATCTATTATGCTTCCTTTGTTGCAATATGCAAGTGATGGTAAGGAACATTCTTTGAGAGATGCTGTTACATTTTTAGCTGATATATTTAATTTAAGTGATGAGGAAAAAAAGGGGTTATTACCCAGTGGACAACAAACTGTTTTTGATAATCGTGTAGGATGGGCTAGAACTCATTTGAAAAAAGCTGTTTTATTGGAATATCCCAAAAGAGGATTTTTTCAAATTACTGATAGAGGTAAGGATGTATTAATTCAAAATCCAAGTAAAATTAATATCAAGTTCCTTAATCAGTTTTCAGAACATATAGAGTTTCTAAATTCTAAGAAAGATAATGATAAATCAGAACCAGAAATTCCAGAAATATCGGAAACTACACCTCACGAATCTATAGAGTTTGGATATCAGAAAATTAGAAAGGAACTAGAGTTAGAGTTACTTAACCGTGTGAAAAGTTGTTCACCTGATTTTTTTGAACGATTAGTGGTAGATTTACTCGTGAAAATGGGTTATGGTGGCTCAAGACGTGATGCTGGAAGAGCTATTGGTAAAAGTGGAGATGGGGGAATTGATGGTATCATTAAGGAAGATAAATTAGGTTTAGATATTGTTTATATTCAAGCTAAAAAATGGGATAATACTGTTGTCGGTAGACCAGAAATTCAAAAGTTTGTCGGTGCTTTACATGGACAAAGAGCTAGAAAAGGTGTTTTTATAACTACTTCTAGATTCTCCCAAGAAGCTAGAGAATATGTATCTATTATAGATAGTAAGATTGTATTAGTAGATGGACAGGAATTAGCCCAACTAATGATTGATAATCAGGTAGGAGTTTCCACCGTCTCTATTTACGAGATTAAAAAAATAGATTCTGACTATTTTACAGATGAATGATCAGATGAAAATAAACAATTTTAAAGCTGTAGAATTATTTGCTGGTATCGGTGGGTTTCGCTTGGGTTTAGAAAATGCCAATATTGAAACTATATGGGCTAATGATATTAATGAATTGAGTTGTCAAGTTTATGAAAGTAATTTTGGTAAAGATTCTATAGTTTTAGGAGATATCAACAAAATTTCTATATCAGATATACCCAATCATGATATTTTAACTGCTGGTTTCCCTTGTCAACCATTTAGTCCTGCTGGTAAGAAAATGGGTGTGAGAGATAGTGTTAGAGGCACTTTGTTTGAGCGTATTGTAGAAATTATAGTTGAAAAACAACCTCAATATTTTTTCTTGGAAAATGTTAAAAGACTTTTAACAATGGAAAATGGCTATCATTTTCGAGTTATTTTAAATGCACTTTCTGAATTAGATTATTTTATAGAATGGAGAATCATTAGTCCTATTAGCTTTGGTATTCCTCAAAATAGAGACAGAATTTTTATTTTCGGAACTAAGTTAAATTCAGTTAATATAAATTCTCAATTTTTACAAAATACATCGGTTTTCTTAACTCAACCAGATTTAATTGATTTAGAAAATATAGAAATATTAATAGAAAAAGATATGATGCCTATAGTTGCAAATAAAGGTAAGAATTACAATTGGGGAATTGCTTATAAAAATAAAATGTTAACTTTGAATCTTCCTACTTTACCGGATATCAAACCTAGACAAAAATTAAAAGATATTCTCCAAGATGATTTAATAGTAGATGCTCAATTTGATTTTACATCTGATACTTTAGAACGAATTAAGCAAAGTAAGGCAGTAAATCGTTATTGTCAAGGTGTGGAATTATTATATAATCAGGATGGAGGCGCAAGATTAGGTTATACAATATTTGGAGTTAATGGAATTGCATCAACTTTAACTGCTTCTACATCAAGACATTATGAACGTTATCAAATATGTGATAAATTTCGGCGTTTAACTAATGTTGAATATGCGAGATTGATGGGGTTTCCTGATGATTGGTGTCGGATTGCTAGAATTTATGATCAATATGCTTTATTTGGTAATGCAATTGTTCCTGCTTGTGTAGAATGGGTATGTCAAAGAATTGGTAAAAGCAATATTGAATTTACTAAATCTTCTTGGCAACAATTAAGTTTGGCTATTTAATTTTAAAATGGAACTACTAACACTAGAATCTTTAAAAACGGCAGCACGTAATTTTTGCTCAGAATTAAGTGTAACACAAATTCATAATCTATATGGAGTTACAGATGGTAAAGCAGTTGGAACTTATGTTGAGTCTACTTTTAATCAATATTTGTCTTCAAGATATGAATATACCCTTGGTAGTGCTGCGTTAGGTATAGATTTTCCGGGACTAGAAGTAGATTTAAAAGTAACATCAATTAAACAACCTCAGTCTTCCTGTCCGTTTAGAAATGCTAGTCAAAAAATCTATGGTTTAGGATATAATTTATTAATATTTGCCTATGAAAAAGTTGATGAGCATACTTCTTTAACAGCTAATTTAAAATTTAATCATGTCGTTTTTGTAGCTAAAGAACAAACGGGAGATTATCAATCTACTTATGGAATAATTGAAATTATCCGCCGCAATGGCAATAAAGACGATGTGATAGCTTTTTTAGAAGAACGCAATTTTCCTTTAGATGAAATTGGACGCGAAGCATTAGCAGTAAAAATTTTGCAATCACCTCCAAAAATAGGCTACCTGACAATTTCCAACGCTTTACAATGGCGTTTGCAATATAGCAGAGTTATACAAGTTTCTACAGCAGGAACAACAACAGGGATAGAAAATTTATTAGTGTAAAAATCTCAATTAAAGTCTGATCAATTAATTACCAGTTCAAAGCTGCTGCTACTTGTCCAGCTAATTCTAAGGAATTAAATGGTTTAGCGATCGCACTTTTTATTCCTAATTTAGCATAACGACGACGATCAGCAACTTGGATTTTTGCAGTTAATAAAATTACCGGAATTTCTTTGGTGAGGGGATTAGCTTGTAAGTTTTCAAAAGCAGTTAATCCATCCATATCTGGCATCATTACATCCAGTAAAATAGCATCTGGTTGATGATTTTCAGCTTGTGCTATTCCTTCTTTTCCAGAACTAGCTGTGAAAACTTCCCAACCTGCTACAGTTTCTAAACAAATTTTTGCTACTTCTTGAATATACTCTTCATTATCAACTACCAAAATTCGTTTTTTTGTCATTGTTAGCACCCTGATGTATTTAGAAGATTTAATTACGAGTTACGATGAGTAATCCTTTGTAATAAATCCATTACTCTTTGTTCAAATTCATTAGTTGTGACTCTCCCTTTGGTTAAAAATTCTGTATGTCCTAATTTAAGACGATGACGTTCTGATTCGTCTAAATCTTTAGCTGAATAAACAACTACAGGAATATTATAAAGTTGATTATGTTGTTTTAACCAATCTACTACTGTAAATCCATCACTTTCTGGCAAGATCAGATCTAGAATAATTAAGTCAGGATTGACTCGTTGACTAAAGTGAATTGCTTCCCTACCAGTTTTGGCAACCAAGGTTTCAATATCATGTCTTGCAAATACTGTCACTAATAATTCTGCCAGATCATGATCGTCTTCAACAATTAAAATTCTCACTTTTCTGGAAGATTCAGACACTATTTTTTGTAAAGAAGATAATAGTGATTTTTCCTGCACGGGTTTACTTAACCAATCAACAAAATCAGGATGGGATGGATGATGATCATTTGGTTGATACACACTACAAATGACAATAGGTATATCCTGAGTATCTTTCCGTTTTTTTAAAAATGCCATTGTTTCCCAACCATTCATCCCCGGCATCATTAGGTCTAATAAAATGATATCTGGATGTTCATTTGTTGCGGAAGCGATCGCTTCTTCACCTGTTGCAACTGTCACTACGCGATATCCACCTTTTTTTAGCAATTGTGCTAATTCATTTCTAATTACTGCATCATCATCACAAACTAAAACCAGAGGATTATTTTCAATAATTATTTCTGATTCATAGTCATCTAAATTTGCTAATTCCCTACTTTGGATATCTGCCAAAATAGGTAAAGTAAAATAGAAACTACTACCTTTTCCTACCACACTTTCTACCCAAATAGAGCCGTCATGTTGCAAAACTATACTTTTGCAAATTGCTAAACCTAAACCAGTTCCATCATGATTACGTGAATCTGAAGAATCTACCTGTTGGAATCGCTCAAAAATGCTATTTAATTTATTATCTGGAATTCCTCTACCAGTATCTTTAACAGTTAATAAAACTTCATTATTTTGCTTTGTAGCTATTAACCATACCGTAGAACCAGGGGGTGAAAATTTAATGGCATTACTCAATAAATTAGTTAAAGTTTGGACAATGCGATCTGGATCAGCCCATAATTGCACAGGGACACTAGAAATAGCTAAATTTACATTAGCTTTATCTGCTAAAGACTGCATCACATTTAAGGCTGAATTAATTAAATCTTCCAAATAGCAGATTTCTTTTTCCATTTTCACCTTACCCGACTCAATCCGCTCAATATCGAGAATATCGTTAATCAGTCTTACCAACCGCTCCGTACTATCTGTAGCAATTTGTAATAAGCGTTTACCCTGCTCTGAATCCGTAGGTAATAAACCACTCGTCAACATTCCCAAAGAACCATGAATGGAAGTGAGAGGAGTGCGGAGTTCATGACTGACAACAGATACAAACTCATCCTTCATGCGTTCAATCTGGCGACGTTCTGTAATATCTCTGAGAATGACAGTATAAATACATTCATCACCTATATCTAATTTAGAAATAGAAGCTTCTGCGGGAAACTCTGTACCATCTTTTTTACAACCAAATATTTCTTGTCTTTCCCCCATGCGTCGGGCTAAACTGGGAGCTTGACCAAAATCATTAACATGACGACGATGAGCATCAGCAAACCGCATAGGAAGCAGTATATCCAAAGGTTTCCCTAACACTTCCTCAGCAGAATAACCAAACATCTTCTCTGCACCTTGATTAAATAAAGTAATCCCTTGACTACTATCAATAGAAATAATCGCATCATCAGCAATACTTAAAATACCTTCAAATCGAGTTTGAGAAATTCGCAAAGCTTCCTGTGTCTGTTTTCTTTCATCTAATTCAGTTTGTAATTGGTGATTAACTCTAACTAACTCTCCAGTACGTTCCGCTACTCGCAATTCTAATTCATTATTAGCCTTTTGTAGAGCTAATTCTGTCTGCTTCCGTCGCGTAATATTCCGCGCGACAATTTGCGTTGCAGGTTTTCCCTGATAAATCAAAGCAGCAATCACAATTTCCACATAAATAACATTACCATTTTCTTTTAAAAACTGGACTTCATGTAAAGGAATTGACTGTTTATTTGTTGTTATTTTTTGCAGCTTTTCCCTAAATCCTGCTTGTGAATGAGGATGTATAAAATCAAGAATTGGTTTACCGATTAAATCCTCATCTTTAATCAAACCAAAAAGTTGGACTGCGGCACTATTTAAAAAAACAAATTCTCCTTCACTTTCAATAAAAATAGCTTCTGGATAAACTTCTAATAATTGATGATAGGTTTCCTTGATAGATTGTGTTTGTTTTTCTTGTTTTGCAAGTTGTTGATGATAATTTTGGTTGATTTTCTGTCTGAGTTTCACTCGCTCTAAACGGTTGATAATTCTGGTAACTAATTCTGCTCCAATAATAGGTTTACTCACGAAATCATCAGCACCAGCACTAAACACTTGATTGACTATTTCCGCATCATTATGAACAGTCAAAAACAAAATCGGCAATTCAATCTCTTGGTGATTATTGCGGATCATTTGGCACAATTCAATACCATTAATATCCGGCATTTCTACATCCAGAATCAGCATATCTGGCTTTTCACTTTTCCAGGTTGTCCAAAACTGTCGGGAATCGTTGAGGGGAATAATCTTCATTCCCCAAGGAGTCAGTAATGTTTGTAATAATTCTAAAATTTGCGAATCATCATCTACTACTAATATCTTTGCTTCGGCATAGGCTGTATTATCTACTAATTCCTTAATATTTGCTAATACCTGATTTACTGATTTGGGTTTTTGTAAAAAAGTATATTTTCCCGATTTATTAAGTTGTAATTGGTTATAAAAATCAATATTTTCGCTAAAAATTACTATAGGGATTGGGGGATAACATTTCTGTATCTCAACTAAGAAAGTTTCACTTTCTTTGAGATGATAATTAAGGCTAGGATCAATGAAGATGACTTGGGGAACTTGTTGATCAAGTTGATTCTTAGCTGCATTAATGTTAGTGGTAATTACCAGGTTTAATCCAAAATTATCAGATTGTGATTTTAACTGTTTTGCTAAAACATCATCATTGGCAATAACTAAAACTAAAGGACGCGAATCAGTAGTAATTGACGGTGTTGTTTCTTGATTTTTACCTTCTATTTCTTGACGAAGTAATTCTACTAAATTTTGTAATTTGCTTGTTTCTTTGGTGGTTAAAGCCTTACTGGATTTGAGGATTTTCTCAATTTTTTTAGCTAATTCAGAACCAAGATTTAAACCAAAAGTTCCTAATGATCCTGCTAAAGTATGAGCTTCTTGATAAGCTTGCTGTTTTAATTCTGGATTCTGTACAGCTTGTTCTATAATTTGCACTTGTTTATCTACTCGTCCCCGAAATCTTTGCCAGATATCTGCAATAGCTGTAAGAGTTTGAGAATTGACAACTTTTTCCTCTTCTTCTTCCTGAGATTTGAGCCGATACCCAATTCCATAAACTGTTTCTATTAAATCACTAGATGCTCCTACTGTTCTCAACTTCATTCGCAAACCTTTGATATGGGTGCGAACTGCTTCTTCTCCTGGTGTATCTTCATAAGACCACAAATGTTCTAAAATCATCCCACAGCTAAATACCCGGCGATGATTTCGCATAAATAGTTCTAAAAGTCCATACTCTTTGGGAGTAAGTGAAATTAAATTGTTGTTATATGTGGCTTCACAGGTACTAGGATCTAACTTTAAGTTTCCCCATTCTAAGATAGGTTGGGAGGTGACACCACCGCGACGTAATAAGGCTCTAACCCGTGCTACTAACTCTTCTTGATCAAAGGGTTTAACTACATAGTCATCTGCACCAGCATCTAAGCCTGTAGCTTTTTCGTGGCTACTATCGCACCCTGTTAATAATAAAATTGGTACTTGTCTACCGCTAGAACGGATTTGCCGACAGAGACTAATGCCGTCTAGTTTTGGTAACATGACATCCAATAGGATTAAGTCATAATCGTAAGTTGCCACTAAATCCCAAGCCGTATCACCATCATGAGCCACTTCTACTGCATAATTTTGGTCAGTAAGAACGGCGCTTAGTGCATAGGCGTTTAATTCGTCATCCTCGACAACTAATATCTTCATTTTTGATGCTTTCCTGGTATAATAATTTTCAATGTCGAAACCAAGGCAACGAATTAAGAGTAAAATAAATTATCATTTATCAATACTATACTATTGCCAAAACTCTGAAAGCCTATTGATATCGTCACGATTTTATTGGGTTTTGGACCTAATTTAGGAAAATTGGCTATAGTATTGTTTAAGCAATGATATTTCCGCTGTATCTGCTCAACTGGCAATGCTGTCTAGATTCTGGCAGGCGATCGCTTCAAAAATATCCATTAACATGATTTATTGACTTCCATAATATTACTTATTGAAGACTGAACTGTTAATTAATCATCGTTTATGTCATCAACAAAAATATCATCCTGTTCTTGGCTCAATAGTTCGGCTCTTTCTGGAACTATTAAAACATACATATTATCTATCCAATACTCTAACTGTCGCTCAATCAATTCTAAATTAACTTCATCAGGATAATTCCAAATCTCCTTTTCTCTGAGCTATTTGGGCAGACATTTTGTCGCTTATTTCATCAAGCATATTTAAAGATGAGCGATCTCTTTAACCGCTGTAAGCATCGCTCATATTACCAAAAATATCAAGCACAGACTACTTGATAATATTTCCATTGCTATCAAAGTTTTGATTTATTTCTGAACCATCAGCTTTGATCATATTTCTGGTTTTTAATTTTCCGTTATCCCAATAGATATATTTATCTTGCCACTCTAATTTACCATCAAGGTGTTTTTCAAACCGTTCAAGTTGTTTACTACTGTTGTAGTATCCCACATAATACGACCGACGTTTTTGTGCTTCCTCTTGAGAAATAGGTTCTACAGGCACAAAAGGAATTTGGTAAGATTTCCAACTACCAAAATAACTAACCGAGTTTGTCCCAGGAGTATCTGCACGGCTTGTCATACTGATATTCACATTTTCTGAAGATGTACATCCATTCAAACCAGAGGCAGCTACAGTCATGATTACTAATAATGTAATCGGTAATAGTATTGTGTTAGCCTTCCATTTTCTTATTCGCACCATTTGATTTATAATTACCTTCTTCTCCAATTGAATAAGAACAGCAGGATAAGCTGATCATCAAAAAAAGGAGAAGTATATTTTGATATCTATCCAAGGATTTTTTCATAGGTTATGAAAAATAGGTTTATCTACCAAAATATCCCTCATTAACATTCACGATTTCTGCATTTTCCTCATACAAAGAAGATGTAAGCTTCATTGCGTAACACTAATGCACCGAAGAAATATAAACATAGTGCGTTACATTTCATTAACGCACCCTACGAGATTGGCGATTCCTACTTACAAATCATGAGCCTTAAAATAAACTACAGGGTTGGGACTAGAAGTATCAACCATGATCTCACTAGCCCATTTTTGAGTATTCAAAAATCCTCCCATAACTTCTTTTGCATCATCGGGATTCCACCAAGCAATATTTTTAAATTCTTCGGAAGTAAAGGGACGAAATCCCTGTTTTAATGGTTTTACATATCCAGCATTGTTCAAAAAAGAATTTAGATCCTTTTTATTCAAAACTAATCGAATAATAATTAGTTTATCAATACCAGATTCAGTATGAACTTGGATATTTTGACTACTTGCAGGTAACTTAATACGAGCCAAACTTTCAATTTTGGATGTTTCTAACTTAGCCTCCTTTTGCTGCCAAACATGACTACAAGACAGTATTAGTGAACTAAGTATAATCAGGCTGATTACTTGCTTGCCTTGATAGTTTTGATGTCGAATTATCATTGATTAGATATCTGATATCTGCAAAGAGATTAGCGATTCCGAAGTTGCTGATTTGAGGTATGAAAATTTTTTTGATGATTTTCAAACCCTTGTAGAGACGTTCCATGGAACGTCTCTACATCTAAATTCATACCCTAATTCAGCAACGCCAATTTGGTAGGATTTCCAACTACCAAAATAACTAACCGAGTTTGTCGGAGGAGTATCTGCACGGCTTGTCATACTGATATTCACATTTTCTGAAGATGTACATCCATTCAAACCAGGCGCGGCCACAGCCATGATTATTAATAATGTAATCGGTAATAGTATTGTGTTAGCCCTTTTGTAAATTATCACGATTGTTTAATTCCTACACTCTTCATCAGGCTCTCCTGGAATGTATGACAGTTTTGACCAAATCCGAAAGTCCACCGCCATTCTCCACTATAACTAGAGGCAAAACTGCGAATATCTGCTTTAATTTCTGTATCTGTCTTAGTTCCTTTGTATACAGGATGAAATACATCCGGAGCAGAGTCTCCATGATGGGGATCTTTTGTTGCCGAACCACCAAAGGATGTCATCCCGTTTAATTCACCATCCACACCGAATAATGTCTGTTTTATTCCTCCTACAGGATACTTAGGCCACCACCCATAACTCTCATTAGAGTCTATTTCTGTCCACCAATGACCATATTTATCATCTCCTCTAAGCTGAATATGTTTTCGCTTCATAGTGATGAAATCTAATGTCCGTGATGTTGGAGTTCCTGTTTTGACTTTGCGCTGGACTGTACCTGTTTGCTGAACAACGTGAGTTAGTTCATGAGCTAACAACTCCTGCCCTCCGCGACTCCCTGGATTATATTCTCCCCCTCTAAAAAATACATCCTGTCCAGTTGTGAATGCACGGGACTGTAAAGAACGGTTCAACATATCAGACTGGCTATCAGTATGAACCTTTACATTACTAAAATCCGACCCAAATGCCTGCTCCATTGATTGCCGAACTTTATCATCTAATGGTTGTCCGCTACCTTTTGCCCCTTGAATCGAACTTTCTACATTAGGTGCAGCAGGTGTACCACCCTCCACAGATTTGCGTTGAACTAGTGGTTTCATTTGCATTTCTTCTTCTTCCGGTAAAGCTTCCCGTTGAATAGAATCGGAAATGGACTTAGCTTGAATGGGTTCTTCTT
>NZ_VIKW01000009.1:199780-285805 GCF_009711975.1 Anabaena sp. UHCC 0204 | reverse complement strand
CCTGTTGTACTGACTGTCCTTGACTTGACTGTTCAACAGCAGGATCATTAATTCGCTGAACCACTTGAGCAGCTACATTGTCTGCTTCTTGTTCATATTTATCCCCTGGTTGTCCAATTGTTAGCTTGGTTTGGATTGGTGGTGGTGCAGCTTTACCTGGTGCATAAACTGGAACATGACTTAAATCTAGTGCAAAGCGTTTAGCGTGTTCGTATTGTGCGTCAAAGTCTACATCTTCTGTTGGAGATGACGATTTCTTTTTTTGTAAATCAATTCCAAAAGAGCGTGTCTGAAAGGGATTTGTGGCTGGGTTATAGGTAGACTGAGTGGAAACTTTTTTCTGGATACGTAGACGCTCTTTCATTGCCCGCACCTCATACTTAATTGGTAGTGATCTTAATTATATTTGCTTATTTTAGCTGTTACCACTATTTTTATGTAACCAAGTAGTAATAATTTATAATTTGTTATTCATAAATTATTTTAAAATGCACCTTTTATGCTGTGGAAAAGATAAACAGTTTGCTAATGTACCAATTTTGGTGATATCTGCAAAGAGATTAGCGATTCCGGCGTTGCTGATTTGAGGGATGAAAATTTTTTTGATGATTTTCAAACCCTTGTAGAGACGTTCCATGGAACGTCTCTATATTTTGAGTAAGTTCGGTAAATCAAAACTCAGAACTGATGATTTCTATCGAGGTCCTAAGTTTTCAAAACGATACTCAGTTCCCACTCTGAGATTATTACGATTATAACGGGGAGACATTAACAAAGAGGAGTCATAGGGATTTGGTAAATCAGGTGTCCGTAGATATGGATCATTAGTCGCTTGTTGAGCGAGAACATCATGATAAAGAGTATTGACTAATTCAGCATCTTTAGCAATTTCATTGTCGGAGAAGGTAGTACCAAATTTACCCCCAGGTCCAAACAAAGAATCTACTTGACGCTTTAAACTGCCATTTTCGTAAAAATTAGGATCATGGCGAAAATATGCTCGTTCAAAAGCATTGCTAGTTGTTTCATAATTAGGTGTTTCGGTTTGAGCCTTAGCCGCCGAAGGAAAAGCAGAACTAGTAGCGAGAAGTACCAGTAATCCGCTCAAGGCTTTAAAATTTATACCCATGTTGTCAACTCCTCAATTTTTGGGTGAATCTTAATTTATGCTTAGGTTGAGAACTCTGTTGAGTTTCAACTTTGGTGTAACACAACTTTTAATGGTTTGTAATGTCTTATTCCACTCAAAACCCCAGCAACTCAAATATTTGGGCGACTACTACTGATTTAACTAGCCTGCGTCAAAAGTTACTAGATTTATTTTGCCAGCTTGCGTATAAAGAAGGTGATTTTGTTCTTTCCTCTGGGCAACGTAGTTCTTACTATATTAACGGTAAACAGGTAACTCTCGATCCCCAAGGTGCTTTGGCTATGGCGAGGTTGTTGTTACCTCTATTACCTGAAGATACTCAGGCGGTAGCTGGTTTAACCTTGGGGGCTGATCCCATTGTATCAGCAGTAAGTGTAGTTTCGGTGTATGAAAATAGACCTATTCCAGCTTTAATTATTCGCAAAGAAGCAAAGGGACACGGAACAATGGCTTACATTGAAGGTCCCACTTTACCGCAGGGTGCAAAAGTCGTAGTTCTAGAAGATGTGGTAACAACTGGACAATCTGCACTCAAAGCCGTGGAACGGTTACAGGCAGCAGGTTATACTGTAGATACAGTAATTTCCCTCATAGATAGATTGCAAGGGGGTAGGGAGTTATATGAGTCTACTGGATTGCAGTTTAAGGTTTTATTTACAATCCAGGATCTTCAGAAACGATATCGAGAAATTAATTGATAGCAGTAGAGACGTTCTGGTGGAACGTCTTTTCAGGAGTCAGGAAGTAGGGGCGCAGGGCCTGCGCCCAGTCAGGAATAAGAAAGAAGAACTTTTTGAGCAAGCCCTAATTAATAGCAGGAAATTCAAAAATTTGTCCCCGTTTAACAAAGCCGAGAAATCCATCTTTTTCAGCATCAGGAAGTGATACTGGTTGATAACCATAAAGCCACATTTTGCTTTTGATTGTTGCTGGTAAAGTGGTTAATTGTTGATAACTCGCATGAACAGGACTGGGATAGAGAGAAGTTTCACAATCATGAAAGATGATATCAGCTTGTTCATAGAATTTTTTATTTGTATTTAGACATAATTGGGTATCTGTAGATATATATATATTCACTCCTGCTAATTGGAAAAATAATCCATAGCTAGGCATAATATAATATCCACTATCAACATGAGTAACTTTTACGAGATTAAATTGGATATCTTGCCAAGAAAAGTAACCTTCATATTGTAATCTTTCTTGTTCAAAAAAGGTATCCATATTAGCAATATCACTGGTCAAAAATCTCAGTCCACCGGATAAGGTTCTATCCCACAAATCACTAGCAACATCTTTACTTGTGTACAGTTTGGGTTTTTTACAATTGGGATCGAATAATGTAGTAAAAGCAATATATTCCAGTCCGCCTACATGATCGGCGTGGAGGTGACTAATATAAATATCAGTAATATCAGCATAGGAAAATCCTGCTTTATGCAAAGAAAACCGGATATCTGTACCACAATCTATTAAGAGTTTTTGGTTTTGCTCATTGACTACAAGTATATTTGATTGAAAATTATCTGTTCCAACTGTGAATGCTGAACCTGAGCCTAAAAAGATTAATTTGATCATTTTAACAGTAGTCAATAGTTTAAATATTTTAATTTAATTAATTGCCAATATCAATACCTGAAAGAATAGGAAATTTTACTTTAATTATTAATATATGCAGCATTTGTTTATAGGTTTATGCTTTCAACATATTATGTAAACGTGCCATTACTAGACAACGCTAACGCGAATAACCTAACCGACGAATCAAGGCTTTTTTCAATTTGGCGCAGGTATTGAATTATGAGATTTTATTTCCTCAAGGAGACAGTTTAATTTTGTTGTCACGGCGGGAGGTTTAACAGTAAAATAAATATAAAACCGATGATTTCCAGCGGGTTTTTCTAGGACTTTGGCATAAATATCTTCTGCTTCTGCGGGGTTATTTGGGTTTAATAGGTTGAGTTTGAGATTACTTAATCCAGCAGGTAGTTCAGGGGATTCGTTATTGTCTAAAAGTAACTCTGCTTCACGGATGGAAAGTTTGACTAAACTGCCTTTAAAGATGATATCACCAATATCTTTACCTTCTAAAACGGCGTATTGAACAGGAATTGGTGTGGGTAGGGTAAGTAATTCCTCTTGTTCTTGCGAGAGAAAGAGGTTGTATTGTCCAGTTATGCCACCAACTTCATAGATTGTGATTGGTTCTTTGACTCCTTTGGGTGTAACTTGGCGTTGTCCGTCAATTTTGACAATTGATTCTACTTGTTTAAAGGTAGATTCAGAGATAAAAATTTGTCCACCAATTGTATAAGATTCGATGCGGTAAGTTAGGTTAACTTGACTACCAACAATACCGTATTTTGTGCGCTTTTCTGAACCAATATTGCCGACGACGACTACACCTGTATTGATACCGATACCCATTTCTAATGCTGGTAAACCCCATTCTTTCATTTGGGCGTTAACTTTTACCATTGCTAGTTGCATTTCTACACCACAAGCTACAGCCCTGACTGCATCGTCTTCTTTCGCAGTAGGCGCACCAAAGAGAACTAAAATTCCATCACCCATGAATTCATCTATAGTTCCTTGATGCTTGGTGATGATATCTGCCATACATTCTAGATAAAAGTTGAGGATTTTAACTACTTCTTCAGGTGGTAGGCGTTCGGAGGTAGCGGTAAATCCTCTTAAGTCGGAGGTAAAGATGGTGATTTCGCGGCGTTCTCCACCAAGTTTTAAGCCTTCTGGATTCTCTAGTAAATTGGCGACAACGGCATCTGTTAAATAACGGCCAAATATTTTGCGGATATCACCGGCGGTGCGGGCGATGTATGCGGTGATGGCTAGTACAGAACCTGTCAGGGCTAATATTGATGGGACTATAGGCAACCACCAGCCTGATAAGAAGGCGATATAGGTGCTGCTTCCTAAAACTGCTGCGGCTATGATGAGACTAACTGTTCTGGGTAATGTCAAGTTTTGGGCGCGCAATTTCCAGGTTAAAGTAGCACCAATACCACTCCAAAGGAATATCCACAGCCATTCCTGGGGTTCTGACCAATTTTTAATCAGGGGACGATTTTCCATGGCCGCACTGATAATTTGGCTGGTGAGATTGGCATGAATTTCTACTCCATTCATGGGTTCTGGTAAACCAAGTAAGTCACTACTGTAGGGAGTAAAAAATGAGTCTTTAAAACTATCTCCTGCGTAGCCAATGAGGATAATGCGATCGCGTCCCCAATCTGCTGGTAATTTATCTTCTAGAATATCCGTCATGGAAACTGTCTGAAAGTGACGATTCCCTCCACGGTAATTAAGTAATACTTGATAGCCACGAGCATCTGCTCTTATATAACCGCCATCGTTGCTTTCAAAGGGGACAAAGGCGGCTTTACCTATATGCCAATCTTCTGTAGGGGAAATGCCTTCTTTGTCTAGATAACGCAACGCTAGATGTAGTCCGAAACTATAAACGGTTTCTCGATTTTGATCTTGTACATAGAACAATCCCCGCCGCACTTTATTATCGGCATCAAAAATCAAATCATTTCCACCAACTTGATCTTTGGCTTTAAGTATGGGAGGTGGATTAACTACATTTCCACCCCCATCTTGAACTACTTTTTGTATGCCTACTAAATTGGGTGTGGAGTTAAAAACCTCGACTAATTCCTGATGACCAGGTTCTACAGGTAAATCACGGTAGATATCTAAACCAATGACGCGAGGCTGTTTCGCTTTAAGTTTGTTGAGTAATTCGGCTAATTTGCGATCTGTAATACTTGATTGTTTGAGCTTAGTTAAATCCGATTCATTAATGCCCACAATCACTACTCGGTCATCTGATGGTGTTGGGGAACGCCAACGCATATATTGATCAAAAGCTCCCCATTCCCACGATTGCAATAAACCACCAAAACGCAAGAGGAGAATGAACACGGCTACGCTAGGAGTAGTAATCCAGACTCCACGTCCTTGCCAGATCAAATTCTTACAGTTTTTCCACATCAGATTATTTGGACAAAATTAAATTCATGGGTGGAGACTTGAGGGGGCAGGGGGCAGAGGGGCAGGGGAGAAAATACATATACTTACTTCCTTATTCTTCTTCTTGTCTCCTGGCTGCTGACTGGGCGCAGGCCCTGCGCCCCTACCTTCTGTATTAAGGTTTTGCTTGACAGCAATCTAGGATGGGTTCGTTGACGATATCTTGTAACCCAACTGATGTGATTAATTCTTTCCATTCCGATGGTTTTTGTGTCCGTACCTGAGCCATTTTATCTAGTGTTTCGTGCCAAACGTTATACTGGGCTAGGATTTTGGCTTGTTTGAGGGGTTCTGCTTTGGTGAGGGAACTATTTACGGATGAACTTAAAGCAATGCGTTGAATTGAACCTTTTACAAATTCGTTGCGACTCCAATCTTCAAGATCACAAGCGATCGTAAAGTACCATTGGTAACGCTGACTGACTTTGAGGGGAACAGTTTTGGGGATGTTTAATTTGACAATGCCGGCACGGTTAGGCATGGGAAAATTTGCTTTGTATATCTCGTCTCCTATCTCGTCCATGAGGACAAATTCTCCAGTTTTAGCCGTATTTTTGGGAACATATACATACAAACTAGGAGTATCACTTGTGGTATTTCCTACATTATCTCTTGTTGGCATTAAGGCTGTAAGGGATGGTTTACCTTTGTCAAGAGTGATACAGGAAGTTCCCCTTCTACCTCCACCAACTGTTCTTTCTGGTGCGCCTCTGTCACTGGCTGAAGGGAATTTAAGACTAATTTGGATGGGAGAGGTTTGTGCTAATAACTGTGAAGACGAAGTAGATAAAATGATCAGGGCTGGAGAAAGGCGGGTAGCGAATTTTCCCAGAGACTGAATATATTTTTGTAGATTCATGATATTTGTATTAAATTTTTTACATACAATATCTATTGTATCAGTTTCTGAGATTGTGTCATTAGTTCATGGTAAAACTTGGGTAGTTACACTTATGGGATTCTATGATATTACGTTAAGGGAGACGATAAACTCTGTGTCTTTTCCTGGAGTGGAATTAACAGTGATGCTGCCTTGATGTTTTTCTACTATAATTTGCTGGGCGATCGCTAATCCTAAACCTGTTCCTGTACCGACGGCTTTTGTAGTAAATAAATGGTCAAATATTTTTTGTTTGATTTCTTCTGTCATCCCTTTGCCATTATCGGCAATGGTAATTTTAACAAGATTATTTTCTACTGAAGTTGTAATTGTAATGCGGTTGGGATTTGCATGAATATCTGCTAAATTGCGTCCATTATTTGATTCATCTAAAGCATCAATGGCATTAGCTAGGATATTCATAAATACCTGATTGAGTTGTCCAGGAAAACATTCAATTTGCGGTATATTACCGTAGTTTGTCACAACTTCAATGGCGGGACGTTTGTCATTAGCTTTGAGGCGATGTTTGAGGATTAAAATTGTGCTATCAATCCCTTCATGGATATTAAACTTGACTTTGTAATCTCGATCTGCACGAGAGAAGTTACACAGACTGGTGCTAATATTTTTTAATCTATCACAGGCCATTACCATTGAATTCATCATTTTAGGAAAGTCTTCTAAGCTATAATCCAATTCGATTTCGGAGGCATGATTAATAATTTCTGCACTCGGATTGGGAAAGCTTTCTTGATATAGTTTTAAGTGTTCAAAAATATCAGTTAGGGCGGGTTGAGCTTGTTGAAGACTAGCATAAATAAAGCCCAAAGGATTATTCATTTCGTGAGCTACACTAGCAACTAAGTTACCTAGAGCTGACATTTTCTCACTTTGGATCATTTGTAATTGGGCGTTTTGTAGGTCTTGAAGCGATCGCTTGAGTTGTTGGGAATACTCGACAGATTGCTCATAAAGTCGGGCATTTTCCAGGGAAATGGCGGCTTGAGTGCAAAGTAAATTTAGGAGTTCGACGCGATCGCTTGTAAATGCTCCAGCGACTAAATTATTTTCTAAATATAAAATACCAATTAATTTACCTTGATTAAAAATCGGATTACAAAGCACACTCTTGGGTTGATATTCTAGAATATACTGATCTGCTAACCAATTTCTATCTTTGGTAATGTTGTCAATGACGAGAGTTTCTCCACTCTGTTTGACTGTATAAATGACTTTTATCGGAACGTCTAAACTGCTATCTAAAGCGATCGCACTTAAAGGAATTGTTTCTCCTGTTTCCAAATCTTCAGCAGTAGCAATAGCTGTAACTAGCCAATTATTTTCTTCTGGTAAAATTAGAGCAATTTTATTAGCTCCAGAATTTTGTAACAGCACTTGCATTAAACTGGTAATCAAATTCTGTAAATCAATTTCTCTTGATAATGCCTGATAAGCTTTGAGAATAGTAGCAAGATCGAGATTTGCCGAAACACTAGAACTACTCACACCAGAAGAAACCAATGTTTGTTTTTTATAAGTTGCTTGGGTGTGATTAGTGATTGTTTCCAGAGGATTAATATTGAGTCTGCGGTACTGCACAATTGATTGCAACAGTTGAGGATAGCATTTTTCTAAATCATCCACTTTGGCTGCACTACCCCATCGAGCGTAGCAATAGTAAGCTTCTTGCATATATGCTTGTGCTACTTTTTCTTTGCCCCAATTAAGGTAAAATTTAGCAGCTAGTTCATTGCTCAGGGCTTCTTCTGGGAGATATACGTTAGCTTTAGCCAGAGAAATGGCGCGATCGTAATACTCCATTGCCTTAAGTTTATCTCCCATTACCCGCGCTATTTCTGCCTCAATTAAATCATATTTGTGCTGAAAATTCACGGGAGCATAACCAGCCCAATATTGCATCAATTTTTGGTTTTCAACTACCTGATTTAGTGTTTCATGATCACAACTGGAAGAGTTAGCCAGTAAAGACAAAGAGTAGTAAAAGTTATGTCCTACAACTAGCAATAAACCAAAAGATCCACCTATATATTCGGTGGCTGTTGCTGCATTAATTACAGCCTGTTCATACTGTCCAAAAGTATAAAGAATAACCGTTTTAGCCACATAAATAGCAAATAATGATTGATGATTGTGGTTGTTGTGGAGATGGGCTAATATTTCTGTTTCATCAAAATCACTACTATTTAATTGATCTTGATGAGAAGATTTTCCGAGTAAGTTTAATGTGACTTGTCTCCAAATCTGGGCATAATCAACACAATGTTTTTGTTTGAGTTTTAAAAGTAGTTCAATATATTGAGACTGCCTTTCTTCAACAATATCTAGAGTTTCTCCAATTAAGAATAAATACGAACATTCAGCCATCATCGAATAACTAGCGTGTTCGATATCGCCTACTTCTAGTCCACACTTGATACTATCTCGTAAAAATGTTAGTGTATTTCGACCATGTTCTTTATAAGCACAGATAAAAGTCCCAAAAATCATGTAAATTTTTGAGCTTATTTCTTGACTATTGTATTGTTCTAAAAGCTTTAAAGATATCTGTCCAGATTGATAACCAGAATCAACATCTTTGATCATGGCACAAAGTAATACGCTATAACATCCATAGGCAAAAGCTGCTAAAGATGAATGTCCTTGTTCTAGACAAAGATGCAGAATTGTTAGAGTTACGGACGGAAACAAATCCGGTTTAACATGATTAACAGGAGGGATAATACTCATTAATAATCGTAGTGCAGCCAGAGATTCCACATTAGTCATTTCGGGAATATTGGCTAAGTCATCTAAAATTGGTAAAGAAACATTTTGAATTAAATCAGGTGATACCAAAGAAATTTTTAATTGTTCGAGTGCTTTTAACCCGGTTTCAATGGCTTTAACTTGTTGATCTTGGGCAATATAAATCTGAACTTTTAGTTCATAAGTTTTAATTCTGTCTAATATCTCAATTGTTTGTTGCAAGATTAAATCTGTAAGTTTAAGAGCCTGTTCAAAGTTGGTATTTAAGTATTCTGCTTTTGCTGCATCTTCATACAGTGTCAATGTCAGATTGTACTGATTTTGCCAACTATCTACTGTTAGTAATTCTCTGCCTTTGGTGAGATAATTGGTTGCACCAGTATAGGCAGTGGCAGCTATAGCTTTCTGTCCAGCTAATAAGTTTAACTCAGCTAATTGATATCGTTCAGTTTGTTGAGTAATTAACGTTAAACCTAAATTCAATTGACTAACAATTTGAAAAATATTCTCTTCTTGTTCAGTTGCCGGAATATTATTTAAAAGTAACCGACCGAGTTTTAAGTGAGTAATCTGTTTTTGATCTTCGGGAATTAAAGAATATGCAGCTTGTTGAACTCTGTCGTGCAAAAATTTATATGTGGGAATTTGAAAGTTGGAATTTAATGGTTTTGAATCAGAATCCTGTTGAAAGAATTTATAAATATCACTAGTAGGTAAAATCAGTCCTTCTTTCAAAGCTTTCCACAAGACAGTAGCTGTTTCAATTTGGGATAATTCCGAAACAATTGCCAAAGTTGCTAAATCAAACTTGTTACCAATGCAAGCTGCTAACTGTAAGATGTTTTGAGTTGATGCTGGCAGTTTTTGTAATTGCATAGCCATAAAAGCAACTATATCATCGGTGAGTGCTTGTTGACTCACTTGTGTAATATCACATTGCCAACAGGCTAAATCGAAATTAAATTGAATGAGGTTTTCTTGATGTAATGCTTTGAGAAATTGTGTAGCGAAAAATGGATTACCATGAGTTTTTTGTAATACTAATCGAGAAAGAGGCAATGCTAAATTTTCAGCACATTTGAGGGTATCTGCAACTAACTGATTTATTTGGTTTTGATTTAGTGGCTTTAAGTTAATTGTCTGAATCGTTGCTGAGGTTTTCTCAATTTTACTCAAAGTCAAAATTAAGGGATGGGCAAGATTGACTTCGTTATCACGATATGCACCAATCAAGAAAAGATGTTTTGTATCAGCTATTAATAATTCTATTAAGGTTAATGATGCTGAATCTGCCCATTGTAAGTCATCTAAAAACATCACTAATGGATGTTCTAAACTGGTAAAAACTTGGGTAAATTTCTGGAATAATAAATTAAATCTATTTTGGGCTGCTGTTCCTGATAGTTCTGTGACTGGGGGTTGTTTACCAATAATTTTTTCTAATTGGGGGATGACTTCCATAATTACTTGGCCATTTTCCCCAACAGCCGTTAATATTTTACTTTTCCATACCTGAATTTGGGTATCAGTTTCTGTTAATAATTGCCCGATTAAATCTTGAAATGCTTGTACAAATGCACTCAAGGGAATATTCCGCTGAAATTGATCATATTTCCCTTTGATAAAGTAACCACGTTGTCTGACAATTGGTTTATGAATTTCGTTGACAACTGCTGTTTTACCAATTCCGGAAAACCCTGTTACCAGCATCATTTCGGTGGTGTCTAAACTGACTCTGGCAAATGCTTGGAGGAGGGTTTCTATTTCGGTTTCTCTACCATAAAGTTTGTCGGGAATGAGGAAGCGATCGCTTATGTCCCTCTGAGCAATTTCAAAATTCTCAATCTTACCAGTTTCTTGAAGTTGCGTTAAACAATTTTCCAAATCATATTTTAATCCCGATGTACTCTGATATCTGTCTTCTGCATTTTTCGCTATCAGTTTACTAACAATTTTTGCAAGTACAAAGGGGATTTGGGGGTTAATTTCATTGACTGAATGTGGTGGTTTAGCAATATGACAATGGACTAATTCCATCGGATCATTTGACGAAAATGGCATTTCTCCTGTGAGTAATTCGTAAAAAGTGATTCCTAACGAATAGAAGTCTGTTCGATAGTCAATTCCCCGATTCATTCTCCCTGTTTGCTCTGGAGAAATATAAGCAAGTGTTCCTTCTAATACGTTGGGATTAATGAGGGTTTGTGTTTCTCTTGGTAGTAAAGAGGCAATACTAAAATCAATTAATTTAACTTGTTTTGTTTGGGGATTAATTAATATATTGCTGGGTTTAATATCTTTATGAATTATGCGTTCTTGATATAGTATATCTAAGGCGTTGCAAAGGGCGATCGCTATTTCTAAAAATTCCTCTAAAGACTTGATATGTAATGTCTGCTTTAAAGAAACTCCCCCAAAATCTTCCATTATTAATATATAGCCATTTTGGTAAGGTTCTAGGCTATAAGTTTGGATAATCAGAGGTGAATTGAGATTTTTGGCAATGGTATACTGATTGCGAAACTGAACCAATTCGCTGAAACTAGGATAAGGATTTTTGAGGATTTTAATCACTACAGGTAATGAGTCAGTCTCTCGATACCCTCGATAAACTAGGGTTCTAGAACCATTGTAGAGTTCTTCACTGATGTGATATCCGGGAATACTGACTTGGGTAGTAAGCATACTGTTAAATCCTGTTGGTTTCTAAATTGAGTGTCCCAAAATTCCTGAATTTCTTTACTAAATAATAGCAAAAATTTATACGAATACACAACAAATCAAGCAAGCTAACCATTGAAAATCCCTGCAAAGCTTTTTTACTCGGCTTTTTAAGGTTTAATATTTAATTATTAAATTCTGCCTAACCCCCGAATAGTTAATGTCGGAAAACTTGACAATTATATCTCAGAAATTCGGGAAATTAGATTGATAATTTCCCGGTAATATTGCGTATTTCCTGCTTGAGAATAAAGATCAGCAGATTTGCGTAAATCGCTAATTGCGTCTAAGTTGTTTCCCTGATGTCTATGTATATCTGCCCTGACTAAATAGGCAAGAGGATGTCGCGGTTGCAAGCGTATGGCTTCAGTTAAATCTATTAGTGCTAAACTCAACTCTCCTAATAGAACTCGACTACGACCACGATTAAACCAGTCTTCCGCTAAATTAGGATTAATATTAATAGCTTGCGTATAATCTGATATTGCTTTTTGATATTCTTTTAGGGCATAACGGGCATTAGCGCGATCGCTATAAAATACAGCAGACTGAGAATCTAATCGCAAAGCTTCCGTAAAATCACTAATTGCTCCTGTAAAGTCTTTAGCTATATAACGACTACTGCCCCTGTGATAATAAGCTGCTAAGAAGTCAGTATCTATCTCTAATGCTCGATTATAGTCTTTAATTGCTGTTTGTATATTCCCTAATAGCTTATGAGCGTCACCTCGCTTGCAATATGCGGGAGCAAATTCCGGAGCAAATTCTACAGCTTGAGTATAATCTGCAACTGCATTGGTAAAATCCTGCATAGCTTCTCGCACCGTCCCCCGTCCATAGTAAGCTGTTGCTAAATGAGGATTTATTTGTAATGCTTGATCATAGTCTTGAATAGCATTTTCATAATTTCCCATTTGGTGATGTGCATTAGCTCGAAAACCATATACTAAAGCAAGATTGGGATTTATTTGTAATGCTTGATTATAGTCTTGAATCGCTTGGTGATAATCACCCAAATTGCTATAAACTAAACCCCGTTCAGAGTATATTTGCACATCATCAGGAACAAATTTTAATGCTTGATTAAAATCAGTAATTGCTTGGTGATAGTCTTGGAGATGGGAATAAATTAAACCCCGATTGTAGTAAGCTGCACCGAAATTAGGATTTATTTCTAGAGAACGATTGTAATTAGCGATCGCCCCGTGATAATCTTGCATAGCATAATAAGTATTACCCCGATTATGGTAAGCTTCGGCAAAATTGGGATTGATTTTTATAGATTGATTATAATCAGCAATAGCTTTCTCATAATTACCCAAAATATGAAATATATTTCCTCGATTAATGTAAGCGGTCGCAAAATTACTATACAACTCTAAAACCGCATCAAAATTAGCGATCGCTTGTGGATATTTACCGCTATGATAATGATCTAAACCCTGTTGATGTAAAGCATTAACAATATCAAAATTTATATTTTTATTCATAAATAATAATCTCACTACTACCACCGTTAATTAAAAATTAAACAAGCTTTTTGTAAATTTCTAATTTTATAGCATCTTCTATTGTCGGTTGGGTTGACGCAAGGAAACCCAACATTAACCAACAATAATAAATGTATTGCATTTAATTTAACCCAATCTATACTATAAACTAAAACTTTTATTTTGGGACATAACAACTAAGTATAACGGACTAAATAATTCCACGTTTGTAGTGAGGACTTTAGTCCTCATTTAAGGGCTGAAGCCCTTACTACCAAATCATCTCAATATTTTTTGCATTACTTAATCTAAGTTGATTTATTTTAGTCTAGTTACTTAATCCCGGCGATTATAAATCGCCAGAGCTATTACATATTACCTGATAAGTACAGCCTCATGCCGAGATTCCTGCGGCAAATTAACCATTTCATGATCCAGATTATGTAAAGTAGTCAACATCAAATCATCACGGTGTTGCCAAACCGCAAATATTTTTTCTCTTCCATCATTTAAAGTCTCCAAATCAATGTGATAACCATCATTAATTTGTTGCAACCTCAAACCCAATAAACCCAGAAGTCTACTCAATATCTTAATTCCCGAAACAGCCTCTTTACCTCTAACTAAATCAATCCCTAAAGCCCTTTTAATGTGTTTACTACTTTGTCCAGCCACATTTTTTAGCCAGATTAAATCAGCATCATTTTCCTTAAATACTCTTTCAACTTCCAGAAACTGGAGCATTCCTAAAGCCCGCATAGCTTCCACCTTGAGAGTATAAGTCTTTAAATCTGGGAGAAAAACCTTACCGTCACCCCAAAATAACTGCTGATTCCATTCTTGTTGATCTTTAACATGAAAATATTCACTTTCATGAGTTAGATAATAATGAATTAATAATTGTCCATAATATCCTTTCTCATCTCGTAACTTGAGTTCAGGAGTCACAACAATTCCATATCTTTGTCGGAGGATATATTTATTAACTTGATGACGTTCTGCATTGCTGAGAGAATGTTTAGTTAATAGTTGTTCATATTCCACATAGTCAATATTTTTAGCAGTAGCTACAGAATTCGCTGCTGCTAATTGATTTTGCTGCTTAATATCTTTGATTTTGCGTTTAATTTCCTTGGCTTTTTGACGACTTTGCGCCCAATCTTTCTGAATTTTGACAATTTCTAAAATTAACCGTTTGCGGTTTTCTAAATCACTAGATTCAGTAGCAAAAAAGGCTAAACGCAAATCACGGAGAATATTATTTTGGACTTCATTACTTCGCAGTTGGATTTGATGACCATCAGTAATAAATCCATCTTGCATTGATTGACGATACAGCCGAATAGAAGCATTTACCCTAGCAGATAATTTAGCCCAAGTGCGTAAATGAATAGGGTCATAAACTAGAGGTAAATCTACATCTATTTTATGTAATGGACTCAATAAAGCTAGGTTTTCTTTTTGATTTTCTTGATACCAATGAGATAGTAACCGATAATTTGTACTCCCACTCCCAATTAAGCCAATACCCCGTTTAGCACACCAAACCACACGAGGGACATTATCCCTCACTCTTGCTAAAGCTTGACGGGCTTCTGAGTCAGGAATTACCCCTTGAAAAATGCCATAAACTCGGTCAAAATGTTGGACATCAATACTAATTCCTGTTCCCAAACTAGGGGTAACAAAAACAGTATCATAATCAGTAATTTTTTGATTAATAGCAGAAATAAAATCAACGGCTGCATGACCTGGTGTATTAGTAGTATGACTGCTAACTACTAAAGTTTCTGGAAATTCCTGTCTGAGCTTTTGCAAACGTTCTCTTAAATAACGTTCAATAGTTTCACAACTATAACGTCCCGCTCGACTATCGGTAGTTACATAACATTTACGTCCAGCAATTAAATCAAGTTCTAATTGATGAATTAGAGGTGTGGGATTAGGTGAATCATAAAAAGTTATATTCCAACCTTTTTCCGGTTTCCATTCATTCACAACTACCCAAGGAGTTATTTTAATTCCTGTTAGACTTTGTAAATATTCTAAAGATACATCTGATAAATCTGCATCTTGGGCAATTATTAAGCCTCCAGTTGTGATCACTGTCGAAATCAATTCTTGAAAAATGCGGAGAATTTTAACTCTTTTTTGTTTACAGGTATTACTATTTAGCAAATGCCATAAAGATTGTTCAACTTCGTCTAAAATTAATATTGCTCCCTGCCAATCTTCGGGTTTCAATTTCCAAATTGAATCTACACATAATCCTAAAGATGGCGTAATTGCTAATGGGAGACTAATTGGTAATTCATCAGCTTCTATACTCCAGGCTGCATGGTCAATTCCCCATTTAATCCCAATTTTTTCACATAAAAACCGTCCTAAAATGATTCTATGGGTAATTAATAAAACGGGTTGATTACGGCTCTTTGCTTGTTGAACAATACTTTGTAATGCGGTGGTTTTACCTGTACCCTTAGCAGATTTTACTGCGGCTAAACCAGAAGTAGGAAAGGGAATTTTTCCCAAATAAGGCAGGTTAACAGTAAGTGCAGCGGGAATTGTTAACTCTGTATGGGGTTTCGTTTGAGCAATATAAACTTCTAAATCTATACTTTGGCGATAAATTTTATCAAAAGCTGTTGTCCCTTTAGCAATAATAAATTCATCAACACCTTTTTCTATTCCCGGTAATTCTACAACTTTAACATGGCAGTTTTGTTGTTGAAATAAACAACCCAGTTGAGAAATAGCATTATTCACAGCCGCAATTTTTCTAGCTTGATTTTCAAAGTCAAAACAAATATAAATCTTGCGTTTTGTAGTTGTGAATGCTGCTAAATCAGGTATTAATTGCCGACGGGTAACTTTACCAAATTCATCTTTAATAACTCGATAACCACTAGTAATTCCAGGAATAGCAATAGCAACATATCCTTGAGTTAATAGTGCTGCGGCTTTTTTGACACCTTCGCAAATAATTAGGGGGATATTATTTTTAATTACCCATAACCAAAAACCTTCGGCTTCACCATCATTATTAATAGTGATATTTTCAGGTAAAGCTAAGTTGTAACGTTGGCCGACTTGTTGCCAAATTTGTAAGGATATGCGTAGACAAAAGATGCGTGTTGGTGTGCTGGGAGGATGCTCATATTTGATGGATTTACCTTTTTGATTTTGTCGCGGTTGGTTAGGTTTAAAACATCCCCATTCCATTTTATGCCAGTTGTTGAGGGGATCTAGTCCAGAACACCACCAACCACCTTCGGTAATGTGGTTATAACGCTGCAACCAAGCGTTTTTAATCATCCCTGTATTGGTACGGGGAAGTTGGTCAGAAATCAGCAGATATTCATAAGCATTTATGCCTTGAAGCGATTGGAAATTTAAATTTGCCAAGTCTAAATTTATACCACCTATCTTGACTAATTCTTCAAGGTGTTGTGGATGTAAAGAATGCAGACGCATAAGCTGAAGCAGCTAGGGAAGATAACAAGATTAAAACTTTAACACGGCTGGGTGAATTTTTTTATAAAAGAAATTTATAAATTTCCGTGTTATTTTTGTTACTTTGTTTATATAAATACTTCTGTGAATATATCAAGGTGTGCTTATGGCTATGAAACTGTCAACATAATAAGTTTGTATTGTGATATTTATATACATATAATTTTTAGTTATAAGTATTACCCATGAGGTTAGTTGACAATAGCCTAGAGATTATAGTACCGATCGCTTCCTGAAAATCTTCCTCTCGCAGCAGTACCGGATATTGTTGCTGAACTGGGAAATCGCAAACAACCCCATCAATATTTAATTGGTTTTGCAGCACAAACTGGGGATATTATTACACCTGCGAAAGAGAAATTGCAAAGAAAGAATTTAGATGCAATTGTAGCGAATCCTATTGATAAAGTTGATAGTGGTTTTGGGAGTGATAATAATCAAGCGGTGTTTTTAGATAAGTCAGGAAGAGAGGTAGAAATTCCGGCTTGTTCTAAGTTGAAAATGGCTCATTATTTGTTTGATTTTGTTGTTTAATAGAATAAAATTATACCGTTCTTCCTGCAACTACAGAATTAATTACTACCTAAATAAATCTCTACGTTTCGAGTGTTCCATGTAGCAATCCCAATGCCAAAAAAATCTTGATCTTCCGTCCATATTGGACAATTTAAAGATAAAGAAAGAGCAACTATTGTCCAGTCTTTTATATCTCTTTCTTGTATTCGCCGTTTAGCATCATACTCATATTCGCTATAAATTTCGTCAGCTATTGGTATGACTACCTTTGTTAGTTTCTCTATAGCATTTAAAAATGGATCTAATGGAAGATTCCTTTTTTGTAAAATTTTGGGTAAATGCTCGTTTAACTCATCATAGCAACAAGCGGGAGTAACAAAACTACAGTTATAATTGTATTTGTCTAATAAGTTGGGAACACGTTCTGCTAATATTGCTCGAATCAGAATATTAGTATCCAGAACAATTAACTTTCTCATCGTTATATTGTACTTTCTTTAGCATTCTGGAAATCAGCCAATAATTCATCTTCACTAATACCTTTTGTTTCCAGCAATTGTTGGATTTTTTGGACTGCTTCTTGTAAAGCCATTAAATCTTGTTTTTGAGGAGTAGGTTGTGTTGGTATGTAGTAACCTATTGGGACTCCATGAGAAGTAATTGCGATTGGTTCAGATGCTTGTTGTGTGTATTTATGTAAATTGGCACGAAATTCTTTGATGCCTACAGATTGGATGTCCATAATAGTGAATTGACAAAATGTGTACACTTAAGTACACTATAACATGAACTTTGAGTTATTGATAATAATCAAGCGATATTTTTAGATAGGTTAGGAAGAGAGGTAGAAATTCCAGCTTGTTCTAAGTTGCAAATGGTGCATTATTTGTTTGATTTTGTTGTTTAATGAAATACAATCACGTTTTTCTTTTAACTAGGAATTTTAATAATGACAGTGCATTTACCCAGAATTGGCATTACTAGTTGTATGAGGGCAATATCATTACTTGAAGAGTATCCTCAAAATATTGTTGGTAGTTTTTGGCTCATGTGTGGTTATGGATTTGAAGATAAAATACTTCCTGATTGGTGGATTGATAATGTTTTAGAAGACAATCAAGCACAAGGTATTATTAATGCGTTTGAAAAAGGTTATTTTAAGGGAGAACATGATAACCCTTTATACTTAGGATTTTGTATTATTGTTGTTGTAGATTCATCCAATCCTGCTCATTTATCTTATGTCATTCAACACCTTAGAATGTGGGAAGCTGAGGGAATTGGTTTATTAAGAATAATGGCACGTCATAATATATCTGCTCATACGGAAGTTACTTATCCTGAGTGGTTCTTATATGAGCGTTATGGAAAAGAAAATCCTACTTATCAACATCTTAGAAAAACATTAGATCATTGGTCAGTTCATGTCTGGGAAGATTACTGTAGTTATCTAATGTCTGAACATGGTCAACGGATGTTTTGCAACTATTGTGAAAAAATCAATGCTGTTAAAGATGAAGTCAAAGCTACCGTCGAAAAAGGTACTAAACCTCTAGTTTTAACAGAAGGAGAAACTGACCCAATTTATATTAAAACTGCCTTAGCATTATTAGGAGAAAAAGAAATTTTAGCACAAGTTGATATTGAATGGGTTGGTGCTTCTATAGGCAAAGGGGAAAGTATAAATACTGGTGAAGGCGGGTTAAAAAATACTAGAGATGTTTTGCTTTCTAACCCTAAATTCTTAACTAGAAAAGTATTATTGATTTATGATTGGGATACTAAAAAGCCTAATGAAGACCATGATCAATTAAAAATCAGAACAATACCTCAACAAAAAAATAGAAAATTCAAAAAAGGAATTGAAAATCTATTTCCTGATCATTTATATGATGATTTATCTAGTGATACTTTATTGAAAGAAAAATTTTATCCACTAAAAACTGAATATGGTGATTATGGAGAAGAAAAGGAAATTGAAGTATTTCAAAAAATGAAGTTTTGTACATGGATGTGTGAAGAAAGAAGAAAGTCCGAGGATTTTGTTGATTTTAAGATCATTATTGATTTTATCAAAGATTGCTTAGGAACTGTTACTTATTAAAGGAGACTTTCAACCCTATCACCTGTTATATAATAGGAACATGAGTAGTGATAGTAATGGGTAAATACTAATGAGTCCAGAACAAGAGTTATTAACAAAGTGGCGTTCTCTACCACAAGATAAACAAGAGGAAGTTTTAGAGTTTGTGGAATTTCTTCATTTCAAAAACTCTGCAAATAAACCTCCTCTAGGGGAACGTTTGCGACAGATTCGTTCTAGAATTGTTGCTGCTGGTAAGCCTTTATTAAATGAAGAGGAAATAGAAAAGGAACTTGCCAGTCGCAGAGGTGGACTACAAGGTAGAGAAGAATGAAAATAACTTATATTGATTCAGGAGTGTTAATTAGTGCGACAAATGGTGTTGGTGCAATTGCTGAGAAAGCACTGGAAATATTAGGAGATTCCCAACGGGAATTCGCTTCTAGTGAGTTTGTCAAATTAGAGGTAAATCCCAAAGCAGTGTATAGCAAGCAAACTGAAGAAGCTCAATTCTATGAAGAATTTTTTAGCGATGTTACCTACTGGGCAAGCGATTTAACTCATATTGTTCAAGAGGCTTATAAAATTGCTTCCCAGTATGGTTTAGCTGCTATGGATGCGCTTCATGTAGCTGCGGCATTGTCAGTGGGTGCAGAGGAATTAGTCACAACCGAGAAAAAAACAAAGCCTATGCACCGAGTAACTGGGATTAAAGTAGTTTCTATTTTTGATTAATTACTAGAAGTAGATATGATTTTCAAATTAATCTATTTCTTCCTTTGCGTCTTTGCTCCTTTGCCTCTTTGCGCGAAACCCCAAATTTAACAAACCAGGGATAACCGATGAAAAAAATAGTTCTAAAATGGCAACGTCAAAGTAGAAAACTAGGATTTTTAGCGGCTATGATGGCCGTGAGTATGGTTGCTTTCTTGATGCTATCATTCCCCTTAAATGCTCAAATTCCTAAATCTACAGAATTACGGGGAGTATGGTTAACAAATATTGATAGTGATGTTTTATTTGAGAGCGATCGCTTAAAATCAAGTTTACGAACATTACAACAACTCAACTTTAACACCGTTTATCCCGCCGTCTGGAATTGGGGATATACACTATATCCTAGCAAAGTCGCAGCCAAAGTCATTGGTAAATCAGTTGACCCTACCCCCGGACTACAAAAGCGAGATATGCTCAAAGAAGTAGTAACCGAGGGACATAAACAAGGTTTAACAGTAATTCCCTGGTTTGAATTTGGCTTTATGGCCCCTGCTGATTCACTCCTAGCTAAAAATCGTCCTGCGTGGCTGACAAATCGCAGAGATGGGACGAAAATAATTAAAGAAGGAACACATAACCGAGTTTGGTTAAATCCCTTTCGTCCAGATGTGCAGAAATTTATCCAAGATTTGATTGTAGAAATTGTCAAAAACTATGACATTGATGGAATTCAATTTGATGACCATTTCGGATTACCATCAGAACTAGGATATGATGCCTACACCACAGCATTATACAAGAAAGAACACAAAGGTAAACTTCCCCCCGCAAACGCCAAAGATCCAGAATGGGTAAGTTGGAGAGCGAACAAAATCACCGCATTTATGAAACGGGTATTTACAGCAATTAAAGCAAATAAAAAAGATTGTATCGTTTCCGTTGCTCCTAATCCCCAGCGATTTTCCTACGAATACTACCTTGCAGATTGGCAAAAATGGGAAAGAATGGGATTAATTGAAGACTTAGTTTTACAAATTTATCGTAATGATTTAAACGTCTTTATCAGCGAATTAGAATATCCCGAAGTCAAACTAGCCCAAAGTCATATTCCTGTAAGTATTGGGATTTTAAGTGGGTTAAAAAATCGCACAGTTACCATGGCACAAATCACAACTCAAATAGAGAAAGTGCGAGAAAGAAAATTTGCCGGCGTTTCCTTCTTTTTCTACGAAACCCTATGGAAACTGAGCCAAGAAAACCCCCAACAACGTCAACAAGCATGGCAGAAAAATTTCCCCACACCAACAAATTACCCCAACCTATTAGCCGATTGGAAACCTTTGAATAATTGACAATTGACAATTGACAATTGACAATGAAAATTTGGCGTTGCTGAGTTGAAATTAGCTTTCAGCAACGCCGAAATTCCTAACTACCAATCCCCAAACGTCCAGCTAAAGCCGGAGTTAAAGGTAAAAGAGTAGTAATCATGAGAAACAGAGCCAAAAGACATAAAGCCGCCCTAGCATCATCTGGTTCAGAGATTTCATTCAAACTAGGACGTTCTAAATCGCGTTGCAAAAACAAAATCACAATAGCCCAATACATAGCCAGAGCATTACCCAGCGATACCACAGCCAATAAAGCTATCGTTGCAAAAGTAGTTCTTCCTGCGGTTTTGCGTCCATAAATCGCTTGGACAATTCGCCCCCCGTCTAATTGTCCAGCGGGCATTAAATTCAACGCCGTGATAACTAATCCTAACCAACCAATAATCACCAAAGGATGAATATTCACCAACGGAGATTGTAAAGCCGAACCGAGGACAACCCGCGCCAAGCTACCGACTAAAATAGAACCTTGGAAAAACTGATTGGGTAATTGAAATAAACTTCCTGGGTGGGAAAGTAGCAACCCTATCACCAGCAGTAACAAGGAAGTAATCCCACCAAAAGCAGGTCCAGCTAACGCTATATCAAATAAGGCTTTGCGGCTGGGTACAAGGGACTCAAATCTAGTAATTGCCCCAAAAGAGCCAATTTGCACTGCTGGCAAAAAGAACGGCCAACTCAACTTGACTTGGTGACGACGCGCTAATAACCAATGTCCGATTTCATGAGATATCAAAATTGCAGATAAACCTAAAGCGATAGGTAAAGCTTCTGCAAACCGTTCGGGGTTACTTAATAAATCGAAATTTTGTAATATCCCCCCCACTTCTAAGCTTGTAGCGATAGTTGCTATCAACAAAATCACCGCAAAGGCTTTTTGAGCTAATTGGGTTGGCCTGGGGTCTGTGCGGCTGGGTAGAACAATCATTACAGGTTTACCGTCAGTGTTTTCTACCAAAAACAGGCGGTATTTATCATCTAACCGTTCTTGCAAACTCTTCGTTAGTCGGTTGTGAACGGCTTCGGGTTCTCCCCGCAAGTTACCTTTAAAAACTACTCCTTCTTGGTAGGGAATAGTTTCTGTGGCAAAAAATGTATCAATCCCGAAAATGCTTCTAATCTGGCTTAAATCTGCTTCGGGTATGGGGGTTGGTTCTAATTTCAGTTCTGTTACTACTACGGGACTGTCTTTATCACCTTCGGCTGCGAGTCTATCTGTTGCCCGTTGCTTGAGAATAGCATCTTGACCTGCATCCCGTAATTTTCTCCCCAGGAAAATATATAACCCAGCGGAAGCTACCACCAAGAATAAGATCCCAACGATGTTGATATAAATACCAGCGGCAAATAATCCAAAGAACAAAAGCCAGGGAGTCATTAAGACGACTGATTGTAACCAGGCTAAGATGCCTAGTTTACCAAAAGGTCTGGCGCGATAAAAGCCCCAGCCTAAAATGCCGGACGCTATCAGCACAATGGCTGCAATTATAGGAGTTTCTGATGAAGTAAACATTGCTAAACCTTTGCTGTTGAGACCGAAGCTAGTACCGCAGTGCGGAATTAAAAATTAAAAATTAAAAATTAAAAAAGCAGATTACACAAGCTTTTGTCAAATTTTTAATGGTTGGTTGACTTACGCCGTTGTGTACTAGTACAAGTCTGTTTTTCTATATATTTTACCATTTTTAGGGCTAAAACCGATAAATAACTTTATTTGTATTTTGTCCATACTGTGATACGGCACTCTGCTTTGATTACTGATAGGTGGCGTGGTGTAAATATATATACTTGTTTTGATAGGCAAGAGGATTCTATGACGGACAGTTATTTCCACTTAAACTGGTTTATGGTGGGAAATTTCCATCCTACGTATAAATAAACGCAAAATGAAAGCTGCACCAACAAAATTAAAGTTCTGATGCTGTCTCTGGTGCAATAATTTCTCCAGTTCCTAGTTTTAAGATCATATCCTGATCTGTAATCAGTTCGTTGAGTTCTTTCACTTGTAAATTCATTTTTTCACAAGCTTGGCGTAATTGTTGAGCAAATGTATTAATATCATGACCATAACCGCAGTAATAAGCTGCTGTTTCTATTCCCTGGTTGGCGTTTGCTCTGGCACAATCTACTAATTCTGTATCATGTAATGGTTTTGGAGATACCATAATAAGTGAATTTTTTACTAATTTATATATTCCCATTTTGAGATTGTATTAGTTATTAATTATTTATTCATCTCTCTTTAGTCTGAAGTTTTGAGGAATGAATATCGCCATCATTTGTGTAGCAGGCTGTAATTTTTTTAAACAAACCACAGAGGCGCAGAGGTAACAGAGGTGGAGAAAGAGGAGATTTTGATATCTCTTAATAAAGTAACAAAAAGATACATTGACAATCTTTATCTGCTCTCTTCCTTGAGATATATATTAAGTAGGGAATTAGTATAGGAATTGGTATAGGGGTGGGGATATGGTGACACTAAATATTGATGATTTACAGCAAATTGATAAATTTCGGGATTTACAATTAATTTTACGCGATCGCTGGAAAACTAGCGAGTTATTTGACAATAGTGAAGCGGATATTTTAATTATTCCTTCTTTGAGTATAGATCAACGAGAATTGCTCAAGGTGGAAGGATGTGAACATTATGAGGAAAGATTGCTTTTCTCTTTAATGCGGTTACGAAATCCCCGCACTAGATTAATTTATGTGACTTCAATGCCTCTTCATCCTAGCATTATTGACTATTATTTACAATTACTTCCTGGTATTCCTTTTTCCCATGCTCGTCATCGTTTATTATTACTTTCTACTTATGATGCTTCTTTAAAACCATTGAGTCAAAAAATATTAGAACGTCCCCGTTTATTAGAACGTATTCACAAGGCTTTGCGGTTAGATAAAGCTTTTATGGTCTGTTATAATTCGACATTTTGGGAATCAGAATTATCTTTAAAATTAGGTGTACCTTTATATGCGGCTGCACCAGATTTGCAAATTTGGGGAACAAAAAGTGGGAGTAGACAAATTTTTCAAGAAAGTGATGTTCCCCTTCCTGACGGTAGCGAGTTGGTGAAGAATTCAGCCGATTTAGCAAATGTTGCGGCTGATTTGTGGGAACGTCAACCGACATTACAAAGAATGGTAATTAAGTTGAATGAAGGTTTTTCGGGAGAAGGTAATGCACTGTTGGATTTAAAACCAATTATGGATTTTGCACCAGGAAAAGCTGATCATATTCAAAGGGTAGCAGCAATTAGCGATCGCTTTCCCCATTTACGTTTTCAATCTTCACAAGAAACCTGGGCAAATTTTTCTCAACGCATTCCTGAATTAGGTGCAATAGCAGAGGCTTTTATCGAAGGAGAGATCAAACATTCTCCCAGTGTTCAAGGTAGAATTACACCGACGGGAGAAGTAGAAATACTTTCCACTCATGATCAAATTTTAGGCGGACCAGACGGACAAATTTATGTAGGTTGTCGTTTTCCTGCTGATAAAAATTATCGTTGTGAATTACAGGAATTAGGTTTAAGGGTTGGTAAAAAATTAGCAGAAAAAGGGGCTTTGGAAAGATTTAGTGCTGATTTTATCACTGTTGACAAAGGTAATGGTCAATGGGATATTCAAGCAATTGAAATTAATCTCCGTAAAGGTGGTACAACTCACCCATTTATGACTTTAAAGTTATTAACTAATGGACGTTATGATTTGTCCACTGGTTTATTTTATAGTCAGCAAGGTAGACCTAAATATTATATTGCCACAGACAATTTACAAAAAGCTAGTTATCAGGGATTATTACCTAATGACTTAATGGATATTATCGCTCACCACAGATTACATTTTGATAGTGGCACAGAAACAGGTACGGTTTTTCATCTGATGGGTTGTCTTTCCCAATTTGGCAAATTAGGATTAACAAGTATTGGTGATTCTCCCGAAGAAGCGGAAGACATTTATAACAAAGTTGTGGAAGTTCTTGATCACGAAACTAGCGGTGATCATCACAATCATGCTATATTTTCTGATTATAATTTTCCTATGACTGGAGATGGATATAGTTGTTAATTGAGATCATCATTTGTCAATTTAGCATGATGTTGAACTGAAACAGATACTCTTAGAGAGGATGAAAAAATAACCGAGCTTTCCACTAGGAAAAACACGGTTAATTTTTGAATCTTGATTAAGTAGATTTGTTAATAGTTAAAGTTGTGAAGTTATGCTTTTAATATTGTTTTTTGTTGCTGTTTGCGCTTGATCATAGAACCTGCACCCATAGCACCAAAAGCTAAGAAACCTAACATAGAAGCAGGTTCAGGAACTTTAGCAACCTCAACATACTTTACTAAATAGTCATCGTTGCCATCGGTAACACTAAATCCGAAAATATTGCCTGTTGGAGAAGGGGTAAAGGTGAACTTACTAATATCAAAGTCTAAGAAATTACCACCGGGAATATTAGCAGAAATATAGTGATTTCCATCTACCAATAGTTTAAAACTGTCATTGCTGCCGACACGACTAAAAGTGGTAGACAGCAATTTTACAGTGTGACTAAAAGTCAAGTTGAGTGTTTCCCCAAGGGTAACTCCCCCATTAATCTGATTGTCCCCACTAAGAACACTAGTAACTACACTATTTCTACTAGTAACTCCTAGCCCTAATGTACTTTGGTAAATATTTCTCGATGCACCGCTGTTTTGAGTTCCTGTTGCTAATAAGGAAATACCGTCTTCAGTGTAGCTAACGCTGGATTTTATTTCAGGTAAGTCAATCCCATTTCCTAAGTAGAAGGTGGTAGCTGATGCTTTTGCTGTAGTAACCGTGACTGCTATTACAGATGTAGCAGCTAATACCGAAATTCTCTTAAATACGCTTAAAGTTGTCATTCAATTTATTCCTTAAAATCAATACTGGAGTTTATTCTGAATATAGGAATAGAATTTGAAATGTACATCAGTAATACTAAGTCTTACTAGACCTGTCTATGGTAGTTCATGCCTACATTACTTAAATGTCTTTCAGATATCTTTACGATTCCTATAATGTTGTGATTGGCTTTTTTCAGTATCTTCACTGAAAAGATAGTGTCATAGCCCTAGTAGTGTAGTCAACTTTTTATTGCTATCTTCACAGAAAAAATATAATTAGATACACGGGCTAAAATACTTTTTTATAGCTAAATTTCAGTAAAAAGACTTATTTTCAGTAACTTTCACCCCTGCAAATAAAAAGTTGTTATTTGTGAATTTATTAAATTTTGGATGAATTTTCGGTAATCAGGTCACGGAAAAGACTAATTATGTGCTTACCTAATCCTGATGAAGTTAATAAGCTAGTATTTTATAGCGGTTATCCCTAGTAATACAATCGAGGGCGCAGACCCTGCGCCCCTACAGAGTTTGCGATTGGTTGACTGTATCTCACAAAGAGTGCATATCGCTATATTAAGTTGTAATAATCACAGATTCTGACTCGTAATAACTGAAGATAATCACTGTATTATTTATACAATACTATCTACCCTGTAACTTTCCGTAGAAAAGCTTGAACATCAAAGTTTTGTGCTTGATTCACAGAAATATCTAGAACTAAAGTGAAATAGACGCTAAAATCGATCCAGCCTTTGTATTTTCGTGGTTTTGACCCAGATAACTCAGAGTGCGGTTCACTGCATAAATCCTCGGTGTCAGCGTCCTTATCCTCAACCCTGGGGAAACAAATTCTGTAACAGTTGTGGCGCACCGTTGCATCTATTAGACCGTTATTTCCCTCTTCAACCATTAGGAGCGGGGGGATTTGCCCAAATTTACACGATTTGGGATGAAAAGACACAAACAGAAAAAGTGCTGAAGGTGCTGGTAGAAACTTCACCCAAGGCGCTAGAATTGTTCATTCAAGAAGCGGAAGTCCTCAGTAGTTTCCGTAATCTTGGTGTGCCTAAAGTTGATGCTGATGGTTACTTTCAAGTCAATTTAGTTAGTCCTAAACCTCATCAATTACCTTGTTTGGTGATGGAAAAAATTAATGGATATACTTTAGAGGAAGTATTGAGAAGTTCTCCTCAAGGTTGTTCAGAAGATTTAGTAGTGCAGTGGTTTATCCAAACTGTACAGATTTTGCAGGAGTTACATAAACGTCAAATTATTCACCGGGATATTAAACCTTCTAATTTGATGTTGCGTACTTCCACGCCTGCAACACCCGCTAAGGATGATCAATTGGTGTTAATTGATTTTGGCGGTGCTAAACAATTTAGTGGTTCAGTTTTGCGATCGCATCCCACTTCTACACGATTATACTCTTCCGGTTATAGCCCTCACGAACAAATTCGCGGCGGTAATGTTGGTCCTGTGGCAGATTTTTATGCTTTGGGACGGACAATGATTCAACTGCTAACAGGTAAGTATCCGTCAGATTTGGAAGATAGTTTGACAGGGGAATTACGCTGGCGGAGTTATCGGACAATTAACCCAAATTTAGCCGATTTACTCGATGAAATGGTACAAGAAGACGTGAAATTGCGTCCAGCCCATGCAGCTATTATTCACAAAAGATTACTCAAGATTGCTTCCCCACCACCACGGGAAGGACTATTTAGCAGTACAGGGAAATTTATAGTCACATCAGTAACTGAATTTACTCAAGCTATCAGTAATACCACGTTATTAATTATTCAGGGTATTTTTAAATCCTTATTAGCCTGTGTAGCGACAATTTGGGTGATGATTTTGAGCAGTATCTGTGGGGGAATAGGTACTATTGTTGGAGTTACTTTGGCTTATTATACTAATTTAGGCGATCGCTGGCTAGAATTATTGTCCTATCAATTACCAACATTAGTTAAAAATCAACCTTATATAGCATCAGAAACGATAGTTTATGCTTTTGCAGGTTTGGGAACTGCATGGGGATTGACTTTATCCGGCTGTTTTGGACAAAAACGCCGATTTTTGATGTCAGCCTCCATGGGTTTTCTAGGTTATGCTTTAGGCTGGTTAGTTTGTCAGTTTATTACATCGTCTAACAACGCCGAAAACTTAGTAACATGGATTTTAGTTTCATTTCCCTTATTAACCCTGGGTTTAGGGCTTCGCACTCATCAATTAGCTTACGCTGTAATTGCTGGTTTGGGTAGCGCCAATATCCTCGCCGTTTTAATTCGTTTCCAAGTATCACTAAGTTTATTCCATTTTTCCAAAATACCCACAGGCTTTGACATCTTCCCAGCCATAGGTTTTTTCAGCTTGGTGAGTATCTTAATCAGTTTTTGTTTAAGTCTAAGCTATTACCTAATTATCCCCTGCTTACGCTGGTTAGGTTGGAGATGACAATTATGGAAGGAGTCAGGAGGTAGGGGCGCAGGGTCTGCGCCCAACCTAGTCCCCAAAACACAGATACCCCCAGTTCCTTTTCATGTGAACTGGGGGTATCCCATATTTGGTAGACTATAAATCTTTCGGTATACTAAGTTGAGACTAATATACATTCTTTATTCCCTTTTGCATAGTTCTGTAATAACAATTTATATAAGATTTGTATATTCTTAATTATTTCTTTATATTTTGTGTTTCATTCTCCGTACTCGTCACCAGTGACCTTACCTCGGAAGACAATATACTGATACAGATTATAAAACAGCATCACCGGAATCAGGAAACCGATAAAAATGATCATAATTACTAGGGAACTAGGATCAGCAGCAGCTTCATAAATTGTAATTTGTCTGGGGATAATATAGGGAAAAACAATCAAACCCAAACCCAGAAATGTCAAAACAAATAACAAAATAGTCCAGACAAAAGGTGCGCGTTCTTCCTTGCGGTTTAAACTTTGTAATAGTTGCCAAATTAACCATATTCCTAAAACAGGAATTACCGCAAAGATATAAACTAATGGCTTTTGAAACAAACGCATTCTCGCACCTTCATAAATTATGGGTGTGGTAATTGTAATTAAAATTGCCCCGATTAAAGTTGTCCAAGCTGCAAGTTTTGCAGTTTTATAGTGAGTCTCTTGTAATTCTCCCGTGGTTTTCCAAACTAAATATGTAGAACCAATCAAAACATAGCCTTGAATTAAAGTTAAAGCGACTAATATCGAAGGTAAACTTAACCAATCCCAAGTGCTACCGATAAAATGCCCTTTTTTATCAACATTAACACCTTGTAAAACTGCACCTAACGCAAAACCTTGACCCAGTGCAGCCGTAAAACTTCCTGCACCAAAAGCCAAATTCCAAAATAATTTGCGTCGGGATAATTCCCGAAATTCAAAGGCTACACCCCGAAAAATAAAGCCGAATATCATTACCAAAATTGGGATATATAAAGCATTTAAAATTGTGCCATAAGCCAGAGGAAATGCGCCAAATAAACCTCCAGCCATGAGAACTAACCAAGTTTCATTAGCATCCAAAATATTACTTAAACTTGTCATCAAAATCCCCCGACGTTCTTCATCAGAAGAAGTGAGAGATAATATTCCTACGCCTAAATCAAAACCATCTAACATGACGTAGAGAAAGAGAAATAAAGCTAAAATCACAAACCAAACTTGGGGAAGAAAATATTGTAATGTTTCCATAAATTGCTTTATTTAGGGCTTAGTATTCAGGAAGAAGGAATCATACGCAAAATACCTTTTTAACTTTCTTCCCTTCGTGTTCTTAGTGCCTTCGTGGTTCATTTTTCCGCTGCTTGTGCGTAAATCCTAATTTTATTGTTGTGCTTCTATAGGACGTTCATCTGGTGTAAATTCTCCAGGTGTTGTATCTACTGCGGGTTTAGTAATTTCTACACCAGGAATTGGTAAATCAAAATTTGGACCCTTGCGAATAATGCGACTACCAAAATACAAAGCCGCAATAAATAAAATACTGTAAACTGTAGCAAAAGCAGAAAGAGAAACCAACACATTACTAGCAGGTAAATGAGAAGCTGCATCTACAGTACGAATTTGTCCATAAAGTACCCAAGGTTGTCTTCCCACACAGCGGACAATCCAACCTGATTCCACAGCAATATAACCTAAAGGTGCAGCGAAAACCCAACCCCACATTAACCAACCTTGCTGACTAATATTGTCGGCTGAAAGTTTACCCCGTAACCATTGCATGGTACTGAATAACATTAAACCAACAAAGAAAAAACCAATACCAATCATGACGCGGAAGGCATAATAAATTAAACCTACCATTTTTGGTCTATCTTCGGGTTTCCATTCTTTTAAACCTCGTAGCGGTTGAGAAAGATTTTGTTTAAATTCGAGAATATAACCTAGTCCGTTGGGAATAGTAATTTCCCAGTCGTTTTTCTCAGCTTTTTCATTAGGAATAGCTAATAAACTCCAATCAGCAGGTTTTCCCGCAGGTGAAGAATTCCATTGTGCTTCCATTGCGGCTAATTTTGTGGGTTGATAGTGATAAACTTGTTCACCACTAAGATGTCCGATATATATTTGCAATGGTGCAACTGCGATCGCTGCTGCTATAGTTATCTTCAAAGACTTAGAAAAGAAAGCTGTATTTCGTCTTTGCAAAATATACCAAGCACTAATTCCCCCAATCACAAATAAAGATGTTTCCAGTGTGGCAAAAAACATATGCAGCACACTATTAACCATGAAAGGATTTAAAATTGCTTGAAAATAATCATGAACCACAAATTTACCATCAACTAATTCTCCACCTGCGGGGGTTTGCATCCAAGAATTAGCGGTTAAAATCCATAAAGTTGAGAGGTTAGCACCAACAGCTACCAAAATTGTGGAAAGATAATGAATAGTTGGGTTGACACGCTCCCAACCAAATAACATAATGCCTAAAAAAGCAGCTTCCAGCATAAATGCCCAAGATGCTTCAAAGCCAATTACACTACCAAAAAAGTTACCTACAGCTTCCGAGAATGGGGCCCAATTCGTCCCAAATTGAAATTCCATTGGTATACCAGTAGCTACACCAATCCCAAAATTAAGGACGTAGAACTTTGACCAAAACCGCGCGTGTAAGTAATAATCTGGGTTGCGAGTTTTCAGCCATAATCCTTCAACTATCACCAAATAGATCCCCATACCTGTAGTCAGGACAGGCCAAAGCATATGAAATATTGCCGTGAGTGCGAATTGCATCCGTGATAACACAACGGAATCGGATAAAAATTCCACGAATTCTCTCCATTAGCTCGCTATCCTTTCTAGGATAAAGGTTAGATATGAATGCGAATACCTCTAAAGTCTATACTTCAGGTAATTTTTCAAATATTGGGTATTTTTATTTCTGGTGTTGCTGATTAAGAGTATGATTTTGTTTCACGCAGAGGCGCAGAGTCTACAGAGAGTAAGAGTTTGAAATCATTGATTCTTGAATTTCATACCCTAATTCAGCAACGCCTTATTTCTTTTGAACCAGGTAGAGTCGAGGATGCGTGTAGAGACGTTCCATGGAACGTCTCTACCACTCAAAATTCTCTTCCTGTTCCCTGTTCCCTGTTCCCTGTTCCCTTGTCATAACGACAATTTTTAACGCCAACCTTGTATCTTAGAGAAACTTATCAGGGGTGATGGGTAGATCACGAATACGTTTACCTGTAGCATGATAGATGGCATTAGCGATCGCTGGTGCAACACCTGTAATCCCAATTTCCCCCACACCACGAACCCCCGCCGGATTAAAATTCAAATCCGGTTCACCCACAAAAGAGACTTGAATCCGGGGAATATCTGCATGAGTTGGGTAATGGTAAGTAGCCAGATCATAAACCACGGGATAACCGATATTGGGATCAAAATGGCACTCCTCCATTAAAGCTTGCCCAATTCCCATAATTACAGCCCCCCGAATTTGAGAAGCTGCGGTTTTAGCATTCATCACCTTACCAATATTCATCACAGACACCCACCGCGTCACCTGTAAGCGCCCGATTTCCTCATCAAGACTGATTTCGCAAAAATGTGCGCCCCAGGACTGGAAAGCCCATTTACTACCCTCTTGACCAGGAGCAGAAGAGCCTGTTGCTTCAAAAGCTGCCCGTTGAGATTGACGCAGACTTGCAAAAGCCTCCTGGGCAGTTTTAGCTTGGGCAGTTTTGAGAACTTCCTCACAAGCTACCATTACCGCAGGAATTAAGGTTGCAGTCATTTGTGAACCCCCGGCAATACTACCATTGGGGAATAGAGAGTCACCCAATTCCACCCGCACCTTTTCCACAGGTAGTCCTAAACCTGCCGCTGCTGTACTTGCCACAATAGTATATGCACCCGTACCCATATCATTCCCACTGGTGAGAACATGAGCCGTACCATCTGCTAAAAGCCTGATTTTCACAGAAGCAGCACCTCGTAAACCGGGAAAAGTGCAACCAGCCATTCCCCAACCAATTAATTTGCCGTCACGAGTCAGGGAACGAGGTTTTTTCGGTCTTTCTTGCCAACCAAATTGTTCTGCACCCACCCGCAGACATTCCGCAAAATGTTTAGCAGAGAAAGGTAAACCACGCCGGGGATTTTCCTGAGTTTCGTTTTTTAACCGTAGTTCTATGGGATCTATTCCCAACTCCCACGCCAACTCGTCCATTGCTGACTCTAGGGCATATAAACCAGGATTTTCTCCAGGCGCACGCATAAACGTGGGTGTACCGATATTCATCACTGCCAATTCTTGCTGGAGGCGCAAATTGGGGGCAGCATACATGACTGCGGTGATATTTGTACAGGGTTCAGCAAAAACATCAACAGGGGAAGTATATGATTTAGCAGTATGTTCAATTCCCTGCAAACTACCATCAGCATTTGCGGCTAAACGAACTGTTTGCTCAGTTGCCGAACGGTGTCCAGAATTGGCTGTCATTTGTCGGCGACTGAGAACTACTTTCAGAGGCCGCTGAAGTTTCCGAGCCGCTGCTGCACAGAGAATTCCATGAGGCCAGGGAAAAGCTTTAGAACCAAATCCTCCCCCTAAAAATGGCGTAACAATCCGTACTCGCTCCGGTGTGAGTCCAAAAAGTTCTGAGTATGTGTTCTGGCTACCAGCTACCCACTGAGTTGCTTCATAGACAGTCAGGGAATCGGGATTTTGCCAGTGAGCAATAATGGCATGAGGTTCCATTGGAGCGTGCAGTTCTGTGGCTGTTTTGTAGGTAGCTGTAATCTTTACTGCTGCACCTGCCATACTATCGGCAAAATTCCCGGTGGCAAAGTCCCCTTTTTCAAATTTCATTTCTTCCCCAAACATGGAAGGAGCATTTTTAAAGGTAGCTTGTTTGGGGTCTAAAATGGGTTTTTGGGTGGTGTATTCAACTTTAACTAAATGGGCTGCGTCTCTTGCTTGTTCAAAGGTATCTGCTACTACTAAGCCAATAATCTGCCCAGCATAATGAATTGTGTCATCTGCTAATGGTAGCCGTGCTTCGTAGATTTTGGAGTTGACAAAGTTGTTAGTGGGCTTAAAAATTTTCGGGGCATTTTTATGGGTGAAAACGGTAATTACCCCTGGTGCTGTTGCTGCGGCTTGGGTGTTGATACTTTTAATTTTCCCATTGGCGATACTAGCAGTTACGAGATAACCATGTATTAAATTGGGTATTTGATGTTCGGCTGCGTAGGTTGCTGTACCTGTTACCTTTGCTTGTCCATCTTTGCGGTTAATGCCAGTCCCAATTATTGTATTATTCATACGATGCCTCCTCCTTGAGCCGAAACCTTGAGGGCGCGACGAATTGCCCGCTTTGTGAGTTCAATTTTATAACCGTTATCAGCCAAGGGTTTTGCTCCTTGTAAAGCGATATCTGCAGCTTGTGTAAATGTGGCGATATCTGCCGATTTACCTATTAAAAACTTTTCTGCTGCTGTGGCTCGCCAAGGTTTATGTGCGACTCCACCTAGAGCCAAGCGGACATCTTTAATTTTTTCCCCAGCCAATTCTAAAGCCGCTGCTACTGATATTAAAGCAAAAGAGTAAGAAGTGCGATCGCGCAGTTTTAGATAAACTCCAGATTTTGCAAAGGATACAGGCGGTAAAATTACGGCGCTAATTAATTCACCTGGTGCTAGATTACTATCTCGCTGGGGTGTATTTTCTGGGAGACGGTGGAAATCAACAAAGGGGATTTGTCGTTTACCCTGAGAACCTTCTACTTCTACCACAGCATCTAAAGCTGCCAGCGCCACGCACATATCCGAGGGGTGAACTGCCACACATTGATCACTAGCACCTAAAATAGCGTGCATCCGATTAATCCCTGTTGCGGCGGCACAACCACTTCCAGGCACTCTTTTGTTACAAAGAAAGGCAGTATCGTAATAGTAGGGGCAACGAGTTCTTTGCAGGAGATTTCCCCCGACTGTGGCCATATTGCGAATTTGTTGAGATGCACCGGAGAGAATTGCCCTGGTTAATATGGGATAATTGCGGCGGATCTCGGCATGATCAGCTAAAGCCGTATTTGTCACCAATGCCCCGATTCGCAAACTACCATTAGCCATTTTTTCAATGCTTTGCATCTGCAACCGAGAGATATCAATCAGTTGTGATGGCTCGTCTAAAAAGGCTTTCAGGCGATCGACTAAATTTGTCCCCCCACCGATAAACATGGCATTATCATCGGCTACCGCTCTGTTGACGGCATCTTTGACTGAAGTGGCGCGAATATAGGTAAAATTATTCATGATGCTTGTATTCCCTCAGAAACCATCACATTTGCCATCGGGGAAGGGGGTTTTTGACCAATGGCCTGTTGGACTGCGGCGACAATCCCATTGTAAGCACTACACCGACAGAGATTCCCACTCAATCGCTCCTTGATTTCCGCTTCTGAAAGTTGAGCTAACTGGGGAGGATTATTCAAATCTGAGGTAACAGCACTGGCACAACCGCGTTTAACTTCCTCTAGTAAAGCCACAGAAGCGCAGATTTGCCCCGGTGTGCAGTAACCACACTGAAACCCATCGTTGTCAATAAAGGCAGCTTGTATGGGGTGGAGAGTATTCCCTGTTGCTAGTCCTTCAATGGTGACAATTTTTTTTCCTTCCTGCATGACTGCCAAGGAAAGACAAGAATAAACTCGTTGTCCATCAATAAGTACGGTACAAGCGCCACACTGTCCATGATCACAGCCTTTTTTACTCCCCACTAATCCCCAGCGTTCCCGCAGGGCATCAAGGAGGGTAACACGCGGCTCAACAGTTAGGGCGCGTTGCTCACCATTGACATTCAGTGTCACATTCATCTCACCTTTGCCTCCTGGATTAGTTTCTTTGGCTACGCTTCCTTGATTAAGCAATGAAGGAACAGTAATTGCTGCTCCGGCTGTAGTAAGTGCCTGTCCTAGAAACCCACGTCGGGATGTTTTCCCTGGCTTTTTGTCGGATTGTTCCATGATTGCTGCCTGCTATATACGATTTAGACAACTTTAGACATTCTACTATTTGACGTTTCTTTCTGTCTTCATCCACGGTAGTTAGGGCTTGCTAAATCCACAGGTTAAAATGAATTGACTGAAAATAATTAACAGGTGACAGGTGATTCCTTTTTTCTTCTTTCTCCTGACTCAATACTTGTCTGTTAACCTAAAAACATTAAATCACGTAGGTTGGGTTGACGTTAGGAAACCCAACATTTACGGATTTTTGTTGGGTTGCACTATCTCTTAACCGAACAGTATTGACTCCTGACTCCTATCCTTCACGAAAAGACTTATTCAATAAAGTTTAATCATATCATTCCATAATTCCTATTTTTTGATCATAATCTCCTATCCAAACATCAATTTTTCCGATTTGGGTATAATTGGTAAATTTATCATTTTTAGGAATATTTACGGTAAATTGTTGTAATTTTCGCCAATCTAATTCTGTTAAATATTCTTGATTTTGCATTTGGGCAATTAATTTTTCACTATCTCCCCATTTGACAACTACAGATGTTTGATGTTCATCATCAATCACTTTCACTGATTTAGCAACTTCAGGAAAATCATAACTTTCTCTTAGTTTTTGAATATCTACACCACCATCATGATTCTGATTGAATAAACTACTAAAATACATTTGAATAATAGGTAATATATCACCGTTTAAGTCATATTTTGCTAATATCTTTTTAGTTAAATTAGTCCGGTAAATATATCCGGGTGGGTTGGAAGATGACATATTAAAAATAATTACATTACCTTTGTCTTGTTTACCTTCTCGGTTACATCTTCCCGCTGCTTGAATGATAGAATCTAAAGGTGCAAGTTGACGATAAACTATGGGAAAATCCACATCAACACCAGCTTCTATAACTTGAGTGCTAATTAAAAAACAGGGTTTTTCATCTTTTAATAATTGTCGCACTTTGGTAAGAATTTGGGAACGATGAGCAGGACACATTCGGGAACTAAGATGAAAGCATTTTTCTGGAAATTTTTCCGATAGTATTTGATATCCTTCTCCAGCTAGTTTTGTAGTATTGACAATAATTAAACCTTGATTTAATCCAGATTCTTGAATACTAGAAACTATATTTTCCCATTCCCAAATATCTAAAATGTATTGATAATCAACACGGTTAAGTTGTTGAAATAATCTCGTAGTTTCATCTTCGGGAATAATATCAACAACATTAATTAAATCATCATCAAGGTTATGAAAAGCTGGTTGTGTAGCACTCATCAATACTATTGTACATCCCCAATCTGTAACTAAGGTATTTAATATATTTAATATTGGCCGGACTAAATTAGCTGGAATAGATTGAGATTCATCTAATAAAATAACTTTATTGATTAAACCTTGTAATTTACGGCATTTTGTAGGACGATTAGCAAATAAACTTTCATAAAACTGTACTCCACTGGTGACAATTACGGGTTTATCCCATCTTTCTGTATTTAATTTATATTCTTTAACTTCTGCTAATTCTGGTTCATATCCTGAATGATGTTCTAATACTGCTGTTTCTCCAAATAATTGCCGATAAACATCTGCTGTTTGTTCAATGATGCTTTTTAGGGGTCCTACGTAAACTATACCGGACATTTGATTTTTTTGACTGTGTAAATAAGCAAAATTAGCACTAGCAATGGTTTTACCAATTCCACAAGGTCCAGTTAATCTAAAAATTCCTTTTGGTAATTCACTTTTGTTGGTACAATGTTGAGCAAAAATTTTTCTAGCTATACTAATTGTATTTTGTGAATTTGATAAATTTAAATCATGATTCCAAGTATATGTAAAATCTTCTTGTTTTAGAGAATTTTCAAATCTTTGAGCGTCTAATCTATCACTATCAACTAAGACAGAAAATAACATTCTAATAGCAAATTCTCGGCGTAATTTAGGTAAATTAATATCTGGTAATTGTTCAGGTATAAAATCAGCAATTTCTTGTTGAGCATTTTCCAAACATTCTTCTAAACCTGCTGCTAATTGTTTATATTCATTTCCTCTAATTCTTAACCGTTCAGATAGACAAGAATGATGGCCAGCAATAATATAAGCCATTGCTGGAGGTTCTTTTTTTGCCATTTGTAACGCTAAAACTGCACCATGTGGAGAGTGTACAACTCGTTTACCGTTATTTTTGAGATATTCCTGCCATTTGTGCTGATATTTACCCAAGTCATGCCATAAACCTGCATATCTGGCTACAGCTTGAAATTCTTGGGGTACAGCACTTGCAGACATTTCAGCCACATTGTGTAAATGTTCTGCTAGTAGTTGTTCGCATTTATCAGGAGTAATTCTTGCTAAGTAGTTCATTCGTATCTATAATTAATAAAATGTTTTTAGTCTAGACTATGCAGTTAAAAATATGGGGTGAGTGGGCATTATTTACAAGACCAGAATTTAAAGCTGAACCGCACAGTTACCAGGTAATGCCCTTTACTGCGGCTGTTGGTGTACTGGAGTCTATTTTCTGGAAACCAGAGATTAAGTACAAGATTAATTATATTACGGTATTAAATCCAATTAGTACATTCACTATACACCGTAACATGGTGCAGTCCAAACAAATCTATGGAAATGCTAAAAAATGGATGAAGAATGATGGTATAGGTGGATACACGGCTGTGAGCGATCGCGCTCAAAGAAATCATGTCATATTACGTGATGTTGCTTATATCGTTGATTTCAACTTTGATTTACAGACTGAGGAAGATTTATCTAATAAATATGCAGCCCAAATAAAACGCAGAATTGAAAAAGGACAATGTTTTAAGCAGCCATATTTTGGCTGTCGAGAATATATAGCCTATTTTGGTTTTCCCTCCGCAGAAGATAAACCCGCACCGGAGTTAAAAGGGGAATTAGATTTAGGATTAATGCCTAAACAAATGCACTTTATTCCTGATAAAAAAGGGGCTGTTTCTTGGCAGACTTCTGAAGGTTTTGTTAAGGGTAATGTGGTTACAGAATTTGCTCACTTTATCATGAGAGATGGGCGAGTATGTTACGAGAATTAAATCAACTAGGAAATGCTTTAGAACAGGATAATAAACTCACGCCAATTGGTTTTGGTGAATGTGTTTGTCATTGGCAAATTAATTTACCTTTAGAGAGTTTTAGTGTTTTGGAAACACCCCCAAAAGGTGATAAGGGTAAACCTAAATTTGGTAAAAAAATATTAGTTCCAGATTTACGGCGGAATGGTGATGAAACATTATTAATTGATGATGGGGGAGAATATGTTTTTGGTGCTGGAGATAGAGGTGCAAAACGTCATCAACTTTATTTACAACTTCTAGAAAGATGTTTACAAGAAACTAACCATGAAGCGGTAAAAGCGGTTTATGATTTTATCACTAATACAACTGTGGAGAAAATCACACCAGAGTTAACCGCAGCTTATCCACCAGCAGCAAATATAGATTGGTGTCGGGATAGATTTGTATTCATGTTTAATGGTAAGCAAATTACCAAAATTCCCGCAATGCAAAAATGGTGGTCTAATTATTATGCTAGTAAACAAGATACCGTTGATGGTGTTTGTTTATTAACAGGTGAAAAGACTCCTACAATGGGGCGGAAAATGCCGATGATGGTTAAAGGTGTTCCTGGTTCTTCTACTTCTGGGGCTGCTATTAGTAGTTTTGATAAAGCTGCTTATCAGTCTCATGGCTGGGATGGAAATATTAATGCTCCCATTGGTTTTACAAGTGCTGTCAGATTTCATAAGGCTTTAGATTTTTTATTGAATAGTAACACCAACCGCTATAAATTAGGAGAACAGGTTTTTGTCTATTGGGGTGAGGAAGAAGGGGAAGGTATTAATCCTGAAATCTGGGAAAATCTGGCTTTTGAATCTATTTTTGCTAGTCCCCATAGTCCTAAAAGGTTTAACTTAGAAGATCTCAAATCTAGTAAGTTTTATCTAGCGATTCTCAAAGGCAATAAAGGCAGAATTTCCGTTAGTGGTTGGAGTGAAGTTACTACCCAAAAAATCAAAGATTCTATTGGGCAGTTTGTAGAATGTCAGCAAGTTAATGATTTATCACCTAGTCCTATTTGGATGTTGTGCAATACTGCTTTTTTGAATGCTGCTAAAGAACACACTGATAGGATAGCAACTGCATTAGTTAAGGCTGCTTTTTTGGGTGAAAGTTTACCTGATGAATATGCTTACAGAATCATTGATAGGATATGTAGTGAAAAATCTTTTACTCGTCCTAGATTTCAAGGTTTAGCAGTTTATTTAGCGACAAATAGAGACAATATGAACACAGACCAAAAAGTTTTAGACAATGCTTATATTTTGGGAAGAATTGCCTTTTTAATGCACCAAGCCCAAATTGATGCTCAAAAGATGAGTGAAGATAATACTAATGTCATGCGTAGTCTCAAGGCTTTATCTTCTACTCCTACTCAGGTGTTTGCTAGGCTTTGTCATGGTTGTACTCATTATCATTTAGAAGCAGGAGGAAAGATAAAAACTAAAAAATTACTCACAAGAGAATTTGAGAAGTTTAATATTTCTGAACTACCAGAAGTTCTAGATTTAAAATCTCAAGCTTTGTTTTTTCAAGGTTGGTGGCAACAACGGGCTGAGTATTTTACTAAAACAGTAGATGAAGTAGATGAATAGGAAGTGATGATCATGTATCTTACTCAAGCGAGAACCGCTATATATGTAAAGATGTTCCATGGAATGTCCCTACATTTTCACTAATAAAACTCTGAAAAAATAACGAGGAATAAAAATCATGACTGTACATTTAGACCCTACAAAAAAACACGATGCAATTTTATTATTTGATTGTCTTGATGGTAATCCCAATGGTGATCCAGATGCCGGAAATCAACCGCGAGTTGACCCCCAAACTAATCAAGGTTTGGTGACTGATGCTTGTTTAAAACGCAAGGTGAGAAACTATGTAGAGATGGTTGGAAAAGATGAATCTACACCAGAAAAATATAAAATATTTGTGGAGGAAGGAAGTGTTTTAAATGAAAAAATCAGTCGCGCTTATACTGCTGTAGGTTTACCACAAAAAGAAGGAACACCAGAACAACAATTAGAGGTTGCAAAATGGATGCAGCAAAATTTTTATGATTTAAGAATGTTTGGGGCTGTGCTTTCTACTGGTTTAAAAGCTGGTCAAGTTTGGGGACCCATGCAAATTAGTTTTTCTCGCAGTATTGATCCTGTTTTTCCTCAATCTGTGAGTATTACTCGTTGTGCTGCAACTGAGGAAACGGCTAAAAAAGATGGTACTAAAAAGGATAATAAAACTATGGGGAGAAAGGAGGTTTTACCCTATGGTTTGTATAAATCTCATGTGTTTTATAATCCCCATTTGGCGGAAAAATCTGGTTGTGTGTCTGAACGTGATTTAGAATTGTTTTGGCAAGCTTTAATGAAGGCTTGGGAATTTGACCGTTCTTCTGCACGGGGTTTTATGGCTTGTCGTGGTTTGTATGTTTTTAGTCATGCCAGTAAATATGGTAATGCTCCTGTGCATGAGTTGTTTGATAAACTAAAAATAGAATCTACTGTGAATGTACCCCGCAGTTTTGCTGATTATCAAGTGGTGTTTGATGATGAATTGAAACTACCTGATGGTGTAACTTTGACAAGGTTGGCTTAAAAATGCGCGAGGGGGTGGGTGTTAAATCGAAGTGACTATGACTAAGCTGGAAACTCTTGCACTATCTGGATTTCAGGTTATGGGCGATCGTATACCCTCGCGCACCTTGCACTGTAAGGGTTTCAGCGTTTTTTGCTCTTGTGCTGTCGGCTGGAATGGGGTATTATGGGGTGGCTCGCGCAAATCTGTCTGGAAATCCTTTATTTCCAAGGGTTTGAGAGGTCAGCAGTGACAATTACCAACAAAGGTGATTGAGGATTGAAACATGGTGATACGGCGATCGCCACTCAACACTTTAGTGTGACAATTACCAACAAAGGTGATTGAGGATTGAAACCTTCGCGGCTTTATTAAGTTCTTTGAGAACGGGATCGTGACAATTACCAACAAAGGTGATTGAGGATTGAAACAATTACTGAAGATGACGGACGATATACGGAAGGTGACAATTACCAACAAAGGTGATTGAGGATTGAAACAATTAGAACTACTTAACTAAGCATTATAAGCTACAAGTGACAATTACCAACAAAGGTGATTGAGGATTGAAACATTGAAACTCAACGCCGCGAATTATCTAGGGAGGTGACAATTACCAACAAAGGTGATTGAGGATTGAAACATGAGTAATAAAAGCAACTGTATACAGATTCATCAGCTGGTGACAATTACCAACAAAGGTGATTGAGGATTGAAACTTAACGATCGTCCTAATAAATACGCCATATCTATAAGTGCGGTGACAATTACCAACAAAGGTGATTGAGGATTGAAACACGTCGGGTCTAGGTGATTTACAAGAAGAAATCAGGTGACAATTACCAACAAAGGTGATTGAGGATTGAAACAGGTAACTTATATTTGATACCTTTAGTCTTCAGCGTGAAGTGACAATTACCAACAAAGGTGATTGAGGATTGAAACAAAAATCAAACTAATGCAATTACTAATGTAAATAATGTGACAGTTACCAACAAAGGTGATTGAGGATGAAACCCAAGACCCCCGATAATTCTTATATCCGCACAGCCAAACGCGGAAAACATAAAATATTTATTGGTATGGCTCCTGGTGTGGGGAAAACTTATAAAATGTTGGAGGAAGCACATCAACTTAAACAAGAAGGTATTGATGTTGTCATTGGCTTTTTAGAAACTCATGGACGCAAAGACACGGCTATAAAAGCTATAGGATTGGAGGTAATTCCTAAAAAAACTATTCTTTACAAGAATATCAACCTCGAAGAAATGGACACCGAGGCAATTTTAAATCGTTCTCCCCAACTGGTTTTAGTTGATGAATTAGCTCATACAAATGTACCTGGTTCACATCGGGAAAAACGCTATCAGGATGTAGAATTAATGTTAGCAGCAGAGATTGATGTTTACTCTACTGTTAATATTCAACATTTGGAAAGTTTGAATGATGTAGTCGCAGCAATTACGGGTATTGTGGTGCGGGAATGTATTCCCGATATTCTCTTAGATGAAGCTGACGCTGTGGTTGTAATTGATGTGACTCCTGAAACCTTAGAAGAACGTTTACGGGAGGGAAAAATTTATGCCGCTAATAATATTGAGCAATCTCTAAAAAACTTTTTTCAGCGGCGTAATTTGATTGCTTTGCGAGAATTGGCGTTAAGAGAAGTTGCAGATACTGTTGAAGAAGAGGCAAATACTTCTATCTCTCCTGAACAAATTTGCAATATTCATGAACGAGTTTTAGTGTGTGTATCTACTTATCCTAATTCAATTCAATTATTACGGCGTGGGGCGCGACTTGCCAATTCTATGAATGCTAAGTTTTATACTGTATTTATTGCAGATCCTGAACGGTTTCTTAGTAAAGAAGAAAGTTTGCATATTCATACTTGTGAAAAACTCTGTCAAGAATTTGGTGGTGAATTTATCCAGGTGAAAAGTAACAATGTTCCTCAAGCAATTTCCCAAGTTGCAACAACTCATCATATCACCCAAATAGTTATCGGTGAAAGTCAACAGCCACGATGGAAAATATTGTTGAAAAGCTCTTTTACCCAACGATTACTGGAGCTAATTAGAGATAAAAAAATAGATTTACACATTATTGCTACTGAAAAATAAAATTTAATATTTGTTAATCTATCTCAGTTGAGATGTAATTTTATGCTTTTTTGTCTAGGGTAAATATCAAACTTGGAAATCTATCCTCACAAGTTCCTCAAATTCTTTATGTATAAATATGAGTAGTTACTAAGGGAGGCTTTGAACCGGATACAGTAATTGTCAATGCTAGGCAAGGTAATATAGAGGTATATATGTTTAATAAAATTTTAGTGGCGTTAGATCGCTCAGAACTAAGCAGAGAAGTTTTTAAACAAGGCGTAACTTTAGCAAAGTTAACATCCGCAAACTTAATGTTACTGCACGTTTTATCACAAGAAGAAGAGGGTAGTCCTGACGCACTGATTTACCCCAATATTGATTACTATCCTGGCTGGAATGAGCAAACGTTTAAATTGTACCAAGAGCATTGGGACAAATTCAAAAAAGAAAGTTTGCAGATGTTACAGTCATTTAGCGCCCAAGCGAATACATCTGGCATTAATACGGAATTTACTCAAAATACTGGTAGCCCAGGACGGAAGATTTGTGAATTAGCAACCGTTTGGAATGCTGATTTAATCATTATTGGACGACGAGGACGTTCTGGGCTGGCGGAATTCTTTCTCGGTAGTGTGAGTAACTATGTTTTACATCATGCACCTTGTTCTGTGCAAATTGTCCATATTCCTATTAGTTCTCAAGCGGCAGAGGTTACTTCAGAAACTACCACTTTTAGTAATTAATACGAAATTACGATGAAGCTGCATAGAATAAGTTTCAAGAATTATTAACCGCAAATAAACGCAGATAAACGCAGATGAATTCATGGATTTTATGATTCTGTGCAGTCTCACATAAAATTGAAGTTTGTGGCGTTTCTGATAGCCATATTGAGGTATAAATTCCTAAATTGAACCTTTAAAACTCTTACCTTTGCGTCTTTGCGCCTTTGCGTGAGACTAAAATTCATACCGTTAATCAGCAACGCCAAATTTGTATAAAACAAACAGTAATTGGTAAATATTTTTACCTCTTATCAGTCTCTTTGAAGTGGAAAAAAAATGAAAACATCAGTTCCACCTTCTTCAATTCATCCCAGTGGAGATAAGCGTTTGAAGATGTTAGACGCAACTATTAAGCGTCATCAATATCAACAAGATGCACTTATTGAAATTCTGCACCGGGCTTCGGAACTTTTTGGTTATTTAGAACTGGATTTATTGCTTTATATTTCCCATAGCCTGAAATTACCACCTAGTCGGGTTTATGGGGTGGCTACATTCTATCATTTGTTTTCCCTTGCACCGAAAGGGGTTCATAACTGTGTGGTATGTACGGGTACTGCTTGTTATGTAAAAGGCGCTCAGAATATCCTCACTCGGTTGGAAAAATTTACGCAAATTCACACAGGAGAAACTACTACAGATGGTCAAATTTCTCTGATGACAGCTAGGTGTTTGGGTGCTTGTGGAATTGCCCCTGCTGTGGTTTTTGATGGTGCTGTTTTAGGTTATCAAACCCCGGAATCAGTTTGCGAGAAAGTGGGAGAATGGTTACAAAATGGAACTACATGAATTATTAGAAATTGCCCAAAAAGAACGTTCTCAACAGAAATCTGTACAAATTCGGTGTTGTACTGCTGCGGGTTGTCTGTCTTCTAATTCCCAAGCTGTGAAAGATAATTTAGAAGCATCTGTCAAAGCTGCGAGTTTACAAGATACTGTGCAAGTTTCTGGTGTGGGTTGTATGCGTTTGTGCTGTCAGGGCGCATTGGTACAGGTGGAAATTTTGGCAAATTCTCCAGAATCAAAGTTGTATCAAAAAGTTATCCCAGAGAATGCAGCAGAAATTATTGCGGGGGTAAATGGAGAAGTCACAAATTTAAATCAGGGTGATTTAAATCAGCCATTTTTTAGCCGTCAATTGCCTATTGTTCTCGAAAATAGCGGTAAAATTGATCCCGAACGGATTCAAGCGTATATTGCCGCTGATGGTTATCAAGCCCTTTACCATGTGCTGCGGGAAATGAAACCCTCTCAGGTAGTGGAAACCATTACTAAAAGCGGTTTACGGGGACGAGGTGGGGCTGGTTATCCGACGGGTTTAAAATGGGCAACGGTAGCAAAATCGCCAAGCGAGAAAAAGTTTGTGATCTGCAATGCTGATGAAGGTGATCCTGGTGCATTTATGGATCGCAGTGTATTAGAAAGTGATCCTCATCGGGTTTTGGAGGGAATGGCGATCGCTGCTTATGCGATCGGTGCAAATCAAGGTTATATTTATATTAGAGCCGAATATCCCATTGCTATTAAACGTCTAGAAACGGCAATTCATCAAGCCCAACGTTTAAGACTGCTCGGTTCACAAATCTTTGACTCTCCCTTTGATTTTAAAGTAGAAATCCGTATCGGTGCAGGTGCTTATGTGTGCGGTGAAGAAACGGCTTTAATGGCTTCTATTGAAGGTAAACGCGGTCTCCCTCATCCCCGTCCACCATACCCCGCTGAGTCCGGTTTATGGGGCTATCCGACGTTAATCAACAATGTGGAAACCTTTGCCAATATCTCGCCAATTATCCGTAAAGGTGCGGAGTGGTTTGCTAATATCGGCACTGGTAAAAGTAAAGGTACAAAGGTATTTGCGTTAGCTGGAAAAATCCGCAATACGGGTTTAATTGAAGTGCCAATGGGAACATCCTTACAAGCGATCGTTGAAGAAATGGGTGGAGGTGTTCCTGATGGTGGTATTGCTAAAGCAGTACAAACCGGCGGTCCTTCTGGGGGATGTATACCTGCGTCGGCTTTTGCTACACCTGTAGATTATGAATCTTTAACCGCGTTGGGTTCAATCATGGGTTCGGGTGGGATGATTGTGATGGATCAAACTACAAATATGGTAGATGTCGCCCGCTTTTTTATGGAATTCTGCATGGATGAATCTTGTGGTGAGTGCATTCCTTGTCGAGTGGGAACTGTGCAATTACACGGTTTATTAACAAAGATTAGTAAAGGGGAAGCTTCACTAGCTGATTTGGATTTGCTGGAGGAACTTTGTGACATGGTAAAAAACACAAGTTTGTGTGGTTTAGGACAATCTGCACCAAATCCAGTTTTTAGCACTTTGCGATATTTTCGAGATGAGTATTTAGCTTTAATTAGGTGACAGGGAACAGGTGACAGGTGACAGTAAGAAGGGAGAGGAAGTAGGGGAGAAAAATATTCTTTTGCAACTGACAACGAACAACTGACGACTGACAATCACCAAATTATTATGCCTGTTAAAACTTTAACAATAAATGACGAATTGGTTAGCGCCCGTGAGGATGAAACTTTACTAGAAGCGGCGCAAGATGCGGGTATTCATATTCCTACATTGTGTCATTTAGAAGGTGTAGGAGATGTGGGTGCTTGTCGTTTATGCTTGGTAGAAATTGCGGGAAGTAATAAATTACAACCGGCTTGTGTGACAAAAGTTTTTGAAGGAATGGAGGTAAATACAAATAGCGATCGCTTGCAAAAATATCGTCGTACAATTGTAGAAATGCTATTTGCCGAAGGTAATCATATTTGCTCAGTTTGTGTCAGTAATGATCATTGTGAATTGCAAGATTTAGCCATAGAAATGGGCATGGATCATGTACGGCTAGAATATCACTTTCCTTCTCGTTCTGTTGATACTTCTCATCATCTTTTTGGCGTAGATCACAATCGTTGTGTTCTTTGTACTCGCTGTATTCGGGTATGTGATGAAATCGAAGGCGCTCATACTTGGGATATGGCAGGAAGAGGTACAAAATCTCACGTAATTACTGATTTAAATCAGCCTTGGGGAACTTCTCAAACTTGTACTTCCTGTGGTAAATGTGTTAATGCTTGTCCCACAGGGGCGCTATTTAATAAAGGTGCAAGTGTGGGGGAAATGATTCATAATCGTGGTGAAATTGATTTCTTAGTAACCGCAAGACAGAAAAAACAATGGAATTTTTAATTATTTTCCCAGCAACATCCTAACCATGAATAACTCACCAAAAATTACCCTGATGCTATACCATATTCGACAAATATTTAAACGAATCCTTGTAGTGGGAATATTGACAACATTTATATTCCTGGGTTTAGTAAACTTCACATCCAATACAGTAATTGCTGCTGTCACTCAATTAGGAAATCCACCAGAAGAAGTTATTTATCGCTCACAAGTAAAATTAGATGATCAATTAGGTAAAGTTTGGCAAGTTGTTTTATTTAAACAAGTTTATCCTGATCAACCATCTAATATTAATCTTCGCTTAGTTGGGTTTCCTAGTTCTGCTGAATTAATTCATCCCCAACCTTTAAAAATTACCTCCAATACAGGTCAAATTTGGAGTGCTGCTGATGTATTTTTAGAGGAAGCCCCAGGTCCCACTATCGGTCAATATAACTTGAATGAGATATTACCTCAATTACCTCTAGAATCTTTAACTTTATCAATTCCTGTTCCTGGTAAAAACTTCATTAATATCTCTGTTCCTACTTCTGTAGTTAAAGAATGGCAATCATTAATTACAACTGAAAAGGACAAAATATGACTAAAATAAAATTAGCAACAGTATGGTTAGGCGGCTGTTCTGGTTGTCATATGTCCTTTCTCGATTTGGATGAATGGTTAATAGACTTAGCCGCACAAGTAGATATAGTTTATACTCCATTTGCTGATATTAAAGAATATCCAGAAGGTGTAGATTTAGTATTAATTGAAGGAGCGATCGCCAATGCAGAACATCTAGAATTAATTCACAAAATCAGAAACCGCACTAAAACAATAATTTCCTTTGGTGATTGTGCTGTTACTGGTAATGTTACCGCTTTACGAAATCTTTCCGGTGGTGCTGAATCTGCTTTACAATTAGCTTATATTCAACAATCAGATGTTAACCAGCAAATTCCCAATTTACCAGGTATTGTTCCCCCCTTACTAGATAAAGTCGTACCCGTTCATTATGTAGTACCTGTAGATATTTATCTACCTGGTTGTCCCCCTTCAGCATCACGCATTCGGGCAGCAATTGAACCTTTATTAAAGGGAGAAAAACCAGAAATTAGCGGTCGAGAAATGATAAAATTTGGTTAATTAGTATTTCTTCTTTCTTCTTCTTCTTTCCTCCTGTAAGGGCGAAGCATTCGGAAAATAAACTTGGGAAAAACCGATAATTTATCGCCCGAATGCTTCGCCCCTACGACTCCTGACTTCTATTTTTTTCCGAGGTGACTTATGTTAACAGCAGCAGATGTAATGACAAAAGATGTGGCAATGATTCGTAGTTCAGCCACAGTAAAAGAAGCCGTTGATTTAATGCGAGTGAGAGATTGGAGAGCATTAATTGTAGATCGTCGTTATGATGAAGATGCTTATGGAATTATCACAGAAAGCGATATTGTTTATAAGGTAATTGCCTATGCTAAAGATCCGAATACAGTCCGCGTTTATGAAATTATGACTAAACCTTGTATTGTTGTAAATCCAGAATTAGGTTTAGAATATGTAGCCAGATTATTTGCTAATCATCATCTCAGACGTGCGCCTGTAATTGGTGGTAAACTATTAGGAATTATCTCCCTGAGTGATATTTTGGCTCGGAGTAGTTGTTTAGAAAAACCGCGCTCATTTTTGTTAGAACAAGAATTACAAGATGAAATTAAAAAAGCTCGAATTGTTTGTGCAGAAAAAGGCATAAATTCCGCTGAATGTGCAGCCGCTTGGGATGTGGTAGAAGAAATACAAGCAGAAATGTCTCACCAACGTGCCGAAAAACCTCTGAAAACTGCCTTTGAAGATTACTGTAATGAGTATCCAGAAGCCGCAGAATCTAGGGTTTACGATTTGTAATTTGTAGGTTGGGTTGACGCAAGAAAACCCAACATTCCCTCAACTTTTTTGAGTTTCACTATCCTTCGGGTATCTACGTTCTACCCAACCTTACATTTTTTATTATTACCATCTAAGTGAGGTAAACCAAGAAAGAATTAACCGCAGATAGAAGATGATAAACGCGGATAAACGCAGATAAATTTGTACATTAGGAAACGCTATATTTTTTATGAAAAAAATTATTATTGATCCTGTTACCCGCATTGAAGGACACGCGAAAATCAGCATTTATTTAGATGATGAAGGTCAGGTAAATGATGCTCGTTTTCATGTTACAGAATTTCGTGGTTTTGAAAAGTTTTGTGTTGGTCGTCCTTTCCCAGAAATGCCGGGAATTACAGCCAGAGTTTGTGGTATTTGTCCAGTGAGTCACTTATTAGCATCAGCCAAAGCAGGCGATCGCATTCTCGCTGTGACAATCCCCAAAATAGCCACTCAATTACGCCGTTTGATGAATTTAGGTCAAATACTCCAATCCCATGCCCTCAGCTTCTTTCTCCTCAGCGCCCCTGACCTATTATTGGGCATGGATAGTGAACCTAAAAACCGAAATATTTTTGGTTTAATTGCTGCTGAACCAGAATTAGCGAGAGGTGGAATTCGTTTACGGCAATTTGGACAAGAAATTATTGAATTATTAGGAGGTAAAAAAATCCATCCTGCTTGGGCTGTTCCTGGTGGAGTTCGTGAACCATTAACTGAAGAAAATCGCAGCCATATTCAACAACGGATTCCTGAAGTTAGGGCTACTATTCTTAATGCCATAAATTTATTTAAAGGCTTATTAAAAGATTACAAAAAAGAAGCGCAAACCTTTGGAAATTTCCCTAGTTTATTTATGGGTTTAGTTACTCCTGAAGGTTTATGGGAAACCTACGACGGACAAATTCGTTTTGTTGATAGTGCAGGAAATATCGTTGCTGATCAACTTGAACCCACTAAATATCATGAATTTATCGGAGAAGGAGTGCAAAGTGAGTCTTATTTAAAATCCCCTTACTATCGTCCTTTAGGTTATCCTGATACTACAGATCATTGTCGTTTAGATAGTGGAATGTATCGTGTTGGATCATTAGCAAGATTGAATATTTGCACTCATATTGGTACACCTTTAGCAGATGCAGAATTAAAAGAATTTCGCTCTCATGCTAAAGGTACAGTTCAATCATCATTTTTCTATCACTATGCCAGGTTAATTGAAATTTTAGCCTGTATTGAACATATAGAAATTATCCTTGATGATCCGGATATTTTATCAACTCGTCTCCGTGCGGAAGCTAGTATTAATTGTCTAGAAGGTGTGGGTGTAAGTGAAGCCCCAAGGGGAACTTTATTTCATCATTATCAAGTTGATGAAAATGGTTTAATAGAAAAAGTAAATTTGATTATTGCCACTGGTCAAAATAACTTAGCAATGAATCGCACAGTTGCCCAAATTGCCCGTCATTTTATCCAAGGTGATGAAATAAAAGAGGGAATGTTAAACCGTGTCGAAGCTGGAATTCGGGCTTTTGATCCTTGTTTAAGTTGTTCAACTCATGCCATGGGACAAATGCCTTTATATATTGAAGTTGTTGACAAAAATGGTAGTTTAGTTAATCAAATTTACCGGAATTAATGAAGCGATCAAAAATCTGAAAAAGACAGGTTATTAAAAGCCTCTTTCCTTGGAGGAGAGAAGTTTTTACAGCGGTCTTAGAAGATGTTTTAAAAATCCCTCATGGTGTATCAAATATTTTCTGATCCTCCTTAAAAAGGGGGATTTTTACTCTAGTACACAACGAATTAAGGGGGGTTAGGGGGATCTAGCAGTGTCTAAAATTACCAAGCCAGGGAAATTTAAGAGAATCTAAAGTTTTTAATATCAAACATCCTCTAAACTCTAGTTATGATATTAAATAGGAAAATAAATCATGTCGAAACTGCGTATTCTTCATTTAGTTGGGTCTGCATATAATGATTTTTACTGTAATTTATCACGCCTTTATGCTCAAGATTGTTTGACAGGAATAGCAGATAAATCACGTTATGATTTTCAGATTGCATATATTACACCTGATCTGCTGTGGCGATTTCCTCCTTCTCTGAGTCCAGAAGATATTGCTGTTACCAAACCCATGCCACTATTTGAGGCTATAGAGTTTCTAACATTGCAAAACATTGACCTAGCGTTGCCACAAATGTTTTGTATTCCGGGAATGACACATTATCGCGCTTTATTAGAGTTGCTGAAGATTCCCTACATAGGTAATACTCCAGATATTATGGCTATAACAGCCAACAAAGCTAGAACTAAAGCAATTGTCGCCGCAGCAGGGGTAAAAGTACCTTATGGAGAAATTCTGCGTTCTGGAGACGTTTCTAAAATTGCACCTCCAGTAGTTGTTAAACCTGTAAGTTCTGACAATTCTTTAGGAGTATCTTTAGTTAAAGATGTTACTGAATACGATGCTGCTTTAAAAACAGCGTTTGAATATGCAGAGGAAGTAATTATAGAAGAATACATCGAACTTGGTCGAGAAGTCAGATGTGGCATCATTGTTAAAGATGGGGAATTAGTAGGTTTACCTCTAGAAGAATATCTAGTAAACTCTCACAAACCCATCCGTAACTATGCTGATAAACTCCAAAAAGGAGATGATGGCAACTTATATTTGACTGCTAAAGATAATATAAAAGCCTGGATTGTAGATACTCATGATCCTATGACTCAAAAGGTTCAGGAAGTAGCCAAAAAATGTCATCAAGCTTTAGGTTGTCGTCATTATAGTTTATTTGATTTTCGCATTGATTCAAACGGAGAACCTTGGTTTTTAGAAGCTGGTTTGTATTGTTCTTTTGCCCCAAAAAGTGTCATCTCTTCTATGGCAAAAGCAGCGGGAATTCCTCTCAATGAGTTATTAATAACTGCTATTAATGAAACCTTGGGTAGAAAGACAATAGATGTGCTTTAATTAAAACCCTTGTAGAGAATTTCGACTCCTGTTCCCTGTTCCCTTATCCCAACGACAATTTTTAACACTCACCTACTTACATAATTTTTTGCCATGAGCTTGATCATTTGTAGACAATCACAAGCGATCGCATTTTGTGGATCAAACTTAAGTGCTTGTTGCCAAGATGCGATCGCTTCTCTCCATTCTCCTTGCAATGCCGATAATTTCCCCGCTAAGGCATGGAAGTCTGCATTACTGTAATACAATGCGAGAGCTTGATTATTGTGCGTTGTTGCTTCTAAATAATGCCCCTTTGACAATAAATGCAATGCTTGTCTGTGATACCAAATGGCTTGGTCATGCAGACTGAGCAAGTCAGATAAATCGGCTTTGCAGCGTCTACAAGTTACAGAGGAAATAGGAGGAGTCTTGCTGTCAATTTCTCCCCTATGCTCCCCTGTTCCCTTTGTCGGACGATAAACTACACCACAAACAGGACATTTCATGATTTCTCACTCTGACTCATTGGAACTTGCATAGTAAAGAAAATCTGAGAGTTCTTCTTGTAACTGGGGTAATTCTGCACTCTTGTTTGCGATGGCGTTCCGCCCACCGGAGGTGATCGCATTTTCAATCTGAGCTAATAAGTCTTGTAATTCCTCTGCTTGTTCAGAATCTATGGTTAAAAGTGTTTGTTGAGCGCGATCTAAAAGTGCTGTTAATTCAGGATCAATTTCTACTGCGGAAATTGTCTCTTCTGTTGAGATTTCCATTGTTTCATCAATTTCAAACAAGGCATTTAAATCTGCCCTAGCTTGCTTCAATTCATGGCTAGAAAGTTTCTGAATACCTGCATTATTAACTACTAGCGTTCCTTGTTGCCCATTGCCTTTCTCAGTCGTGGTGACAGTGAGAATCCCATTCATGTCAAAGTCAAAGTGAACCTCAATTTTAATGTCTCCTGCTGGTTTGGGTGGTAAGTTTTCCACCTTAAAAGCACCTAGAGGAACATTTTCTTCAGCGATCGCATTTTCTCCCTGAAAAACTTCAATTTCTACAATTTCTTGTTCATCAAACACGGTGCAATAAACTTGAGAGCGAGAAACGGGAACAACGCTGTTGCGGGGAATAATCACACTGAAGTAACCCGGCATAATCCCCATTGGTGTAGACACAGCCGCAGAAAGACCCAAGGAATGGGGAATCACATCAACAAGAATGGCATCAACCGATTCACCTACCAACACCCCAGCTTGTAAAGCTGCTCCTAATGCCACACAAAGGTCTGGTTGAATGCCATCACTAGGAGTTTGTCCCAGATGTTCTGAGATCATTTCTTGCACCAGAGGAATGCGCGTAGAACCACCAACTAAAATAATCCGGTCAATATCGTTGGGTGCGAGGTCTGCATCTGTGAGGGCGCGGTCAATTGCCTCTAGGGTTTCTGTCAATAAAGGACGAATCAATTTTTCCAAATCTGTTCGCGCTACTTCTGTCTCTAGATGTAATGCAGTCTTGCCTTTACTGCCTAAAAAAGCTTCTCGAACTGTGGCAAAGGCATGGGAACTCAGATCAATTTTTAACTGCTCTGCGGCTCGCAGGAGACGCGCTTGGGTGGCAGCATCATCTGGCACATCCACACCATGCTGTTTACGAAATAGATCCACTAAATAGAGTTGCAAAAGCCTGTCGAAATCGTCTCCACCCAAGCGGTTATTACCATGAGTGGCTAGAACTTCTGTGACTTCGCCTGTAATTTCCACTACTGACACATCAAAAGTCCCACCTCCCAAGTCATAAACCAAAACCCGTTCTGTCTCTTCGGAACGCAAATCATAAGCTAAAGCCGCCGCCGTTGGTTCGTTGATAATTTGCAGCACTTCCAAACCAGCTATTTCCCCAGCGGTTTTAGTTGCTTGTCGTTGAGCATCTGTAAAGTAAGCGGGAACTGTAATCACGGCTTGGGTAATTGTTTCTCCTAAAGCATTTTCAGCCCGTTGTTTGAGGGCGCGGAGAATAATAGCGGAAACTTCATGCGGTAAGTATTCTTTATCTCCTAAAGTGGTTTTGTGGTCAGTTCCCATCCAGCGTTTAATTGATTTTACGGTGCGTTCGGGAGCCGCAGCATATTGACGGAGTGCTTCTCGTCCCACCAGCACTTTACCCGTATCGCTAAACCCTACGCAGGAGGGTAAAATCAGATCGCCATCTTCTCCTGGCAATACCCGCACCTGTCCGTTTTCGACAATTGCCACTTCGGAATTTGTTGTCCCTAAATCAATACCAACTGCTTTCATAGTTCTAAATTTAAAAGTTTTTTGCCCCTGGTGCGATGCCTGCGGACTTAGCGTTGCTATCGCACAACTGCCCACTATAGGTTATCGCATGGAAGGCACTGAATCTTGGGTAATTATAAAATATCGTATTTTGGCAGCATGACAGCTTCACCATTAGAGATAAGATTACAGATATTGACCAAATAATTCATAATTCTTGCTTGGTAAGCTGCCACCTAACGCCGAAATTGGGTGGCAAGTGATACCTTCAGTCAGAGTTTGCGCGATTCCTACGGAGTGCTTCGTGATCGCCCTAAATTTTTTTTAAATAGTAACAGTAGTATGTATTAGCGTAGCGCATAATAAATAATAATTACAAACTAATCATAATTACAAGCAAAAAGGCGTGTTGAGTAACGCACTTTACAATATCTGGAATCATATTTAAGCATCTAATAGAGGCATAAGCAAAGGAATTGGGCGATCGCGGTTCTTTCTGTAAACGAGAAAATCGCTATCGAGAGTAAAAATCAGACTGCTAGGATATAGCTCCGACATTCGGACTAATTCCGCATCTGCTAAAGAAACTGGTACTGATTGATAGCGACTTAATAATGTCATTACTGTCACCAACTCCGCATCCAAATCAAACTGAATAATGATCTGTTTCTGAGCTAACAATTGCAGCAAAATTTCTCGCCCCCTCTTTACTCGTTGTAACAAAAACCAACTTTCTGAAATCACCGCTTCACAAGTTAGTAATGGGGGAGCAATTTCCTTTAATTGTTCTGTTACCCAAGTATGGTGGACATCATTGCGGTCAATTAAAGCCAGTAAAATCCCTGTATCAACAATTACTTGATAGTGCATCACTGTCCATAGCCCTGCATATAATCAGGATTTGTTGAAAGATCGCCTGGTCCTTCCCCTGCCCCAATCGAAGCTTGAGCTACCTCAAAAAACGAGAGGGAATTTGTTTCTAGAGACGTAGTGATTGCTTCCTGACGTTTTTTCCAAAGAGATTCTACAAAAGTTAACACCTGATACTGATCTTCCGCCGGTAATACCTCTACCGTTTGTAAAATTTGTTTGGATAAGGCAGACATACTAGTTATTCCTACAAAATACACGACCTTATAATTACGACAAATATAACATCAACTTCTAAATAATGAAAGGCGAACTGCTTGCAGCAGCGCTTCGCGATCGCAATTTAGAATCTTTGTTTATTTAAAGGCTTTGCTACCGCCCTACAGGGTATGTTACAATGACTAGAGTTATTTCTCAAACAAAATGCAATGCGACAAGTTTCAGTTTCAGAAGTAAAGAAAGATTTTGCTTACATTATGGATAGCGCCCAACAAGAACCCATTCTTGTTAAGGAACATGACCGCAATTATGTGGCTATTATTTCGATGAATGATTATGAGGATTTGGTAAAGATTAAAAATCTGCGTTTAAAAAATATATCGGCGGATTTAGGGGCAGAAGCTCAGGCAAATGGACTAACCTTAGAACTGTTAAACGAGATACTAAATAGTGATGATTAATCGCTATGTTTTGGATGCTAATGTTTTAGTTAGTGCTGTTTTATCTCCTGGTTCTACTGCTAATCTAGCTTACCAAAAAGCTCTTGACACTGGCATTTTATTGATTTCAGTTGAAACTTTTGCAGAGTGCGAAAGTGTGATATTTCGTTCTAAGTTTGATCGTTATATTTCTGTAGCACGTCGTCAAAAATTTTTAGCGGAATTTAGGACAGCCGCCGAGTTAGTTTCGATTATTGAGTTAATTAATGATTGTCGAGATACAAAGGATAACAAATATTTAGATGTAGCAATTAATGGTTCGGCAAATGTCTTAATTACAGGTGATCAAGATTTGTTGATTCTTCATCCTTATCGTGAAATATTACCAATTTTAAGTCCGTCGGATTTTGTTAGGGATGATGTTTACTAAAAAGTACCTTTAAAATTTTAACTTTTAGGCGATCGCCTAATAATTATTTATCTTGGCGATTCCTGCGGAGCGCTTCGCTATCGCCCCCAACTCAATGCCAAAATATCACAATATTGTCCAGTTTAATGCTTTTTATACAGCGATCGCCTATCAATTACTTGTGTTTGGCGATCGCTTTTCGTCTCTACTTCAGCGTGACGGTATTTCCACTAACATCACATCCAGAATACTCGACAGCACTTTGTACTTGCGCCCAGGAATACCAGTTGTTGCAGTCGCTTCCTTTGCCGAATGCCATGATCAAGGTGGAAGGCGCACCCACACTCTTTGCCTGGTAGATATAGCACAACTTGTGTGCAGAAAAGTCACCACCGCCCGCAAAATTGGTGGTATAGCTTTTGTACAGGACACTATCGCCAGTATTGACGTTGTAGAATGATCTAATGCGAGATTCGCCATAATCGCCGGCTAAGGAAAACGCTCCTTTAGGGAAGTTCACATTGGTATCAATATTCTGAATCATTGGGCTGCAAATAATTTGATTTCCAGCGTAAGCTGGGTTAACCAGGACAACGGTAGTCAGGACGATGGTAGCCAGAACAGTCCCAAAAAGGCGGATGAAAGTGCGAAATTTATTCATAAAATAAGTTTTGGTCATCGGTTCACTCCTTTGTTGAGTTTCGGAAAAAGGACAAAAAGTAGGATTATACACCTTACCCTCATCCTCCCACGTATACTATGCGGACTGTAACCGGGTATTAACTAGGTTTTATGAGTGAGTTAGACACTAAGTGGAGGTAACTGCCGTCTAACGGCTTAATTGAGCGGCAAGAGATTTGCCTCAAATCAAAACCAAAATATCACAATATGATCCGCTCCAATGCTTTGCTATACAGCGATTGCTGTGCCAGTTGCGTAAGTCCTGTCCTAAAGCCGATCACTAATATTGCCAGTCGTGATTTCTAGGCGATCGCTTATCAATTACTTGTGCTTTGCGATCGCTGGTTGATTTTTTGCGAAATTGCGATATAAATGTTATGCTTAACGTAATACATAACACTTGCCTATGCCTCAAAAATATAAAGACAAACGCACAGCAGAATTTGCTGCGGGCGATCGTGTCAAAGAATTTCAGGCATTTGAAAGACAAGCATACAAACGTCTAGAAATTCTAGAAGCCGCACCTAATAAAGAATCCTTAATGGCTTTGCCAAGTAACCGTTTTGAGGCACTGGGCGGAGATAGAAAAGGGCAGTACAGCATTCGTATAAATGACAAATGGCGTATTTGTTTTGAGTGGACAGAAACAGAAAATCGGCCATTTAATATCGAAATTGTTGATTATCACTAAAGGAAAAAATAACTATGGCAAGACCTGCAATTCACGCTGGCGAAATCTTATCCGATGAACTAAAAGAGCTTGGGATTAGCGCATCAGAACTAGCGCGATCGCTCCACATACCCACAAATCGGATTACGCAAATCCTCAAAGGGCAAAGAGGTATCACTGCTGACACAGCATTACGTCTAGGACGATGGTTTGGCACTGGTGCAGAACTATGGCTTAATTTGCAAAAAGCTTATGAGTTACGCCTAGCCGAAGAGTTAGCGGGAGAAGAAATTCAAAATACGATTCAACCTCGTTCATCTATAAACAATCAGCCGTTAGTTCAAGTTTAGTTGACACTCTCAGCACGAATATTTTTAAGGATAAATGAGGACTGACAGTTGCGATCGCTATTATTGTGAGGCGGAATTTTTAGGCGATCTCATTAACAATCTATCTTCTAAAGGTGATCGCTAAACAATTATTTCTTTTTGCGATCGCCTAGCACCTATCAAAACTCAAAAACTAAGCCAACTATCTATAATCGAAAGCCACCATCACAATACCAATCACTTGCTACAAGAGCTTGGTACATAGCTGTTTTCCAAGAGTTACTATGCTGACTAGTAGAGGATTTAGCTTCTATCCCCAAGTGTTTTCTTACCCACTCTGAACCTAACTGACAATAGCTGACTAAGACATCTCTCAAGGAAACCAACTCATTGCTCGCTTCCACCGAATATCGTAAATCCAAATTAAAATTGCGAAAGTGCGCCTTAACTCTTGCTTTGGATATGTCGTCCCAGTGATCTGGAGCTTTAACAAAAAAGCGAATAGATGCAGGTGTCGTTTGTATTACCTCCGCATAGAGCCATTGATCATCAATAAAGTTCTGATGATCAAAATAAGGATGTAGGCTTTGACCTTCTGCTGTAGTCGCAATTGCCGTGCTTTTACCTGTATTACAATCTTTACAGGATGGTACTAAATTAAATGGGAGAACCGAGAATTGAGGATATTTAGCTTTAGGCAAGTAATGATCTAAAGTAGAAGCTTGACCAAAGCCACAAAATGGACATTTACCTAAAGGAGACTGTGATAACAATGAGTCATAGATCGCTCTTGCTGGTTTTGATCTTCCTACCATATGTGAGCTATAAACATCTTTCAGCTCCTTTTTAGTCACTGTGCCTAAAGCGTTTTTATCATCCTCGCAGTTATTTGGTGGAATGGAATAAAGCTCTTTAGCCTTTACTTTTTGCTTGTAATTGGTTGCTGCAACCACAATCTCGTTAGTTACCAGATTGAGGCGTGTGCGTAAATCTTCATCTGTAATGCTATTGATGCATTTTTGATATACTTCTTGAGGATCGTCATTTGGTGTAGCTAAAGCCCTCATTCGATAGCTCCCAATTGCGAATCTCTAATCATTATCATCGAACGTAAAATAGTTTTCCCCTCAAAACCAAGTTGATGCTGATATTCTTGTTCTACTTCTTCGTAGCTCTTACCTTCAGCGACAGAGTTCTCCAATAAGTTGTGAAATCCAGATTTGGAAACTTCTAATCCGAAAACCTCTCGCGTTAAAATCCCCACATTTTCTGCAAATGTCTCACTTTCTGGTCTATCAACATTTGCAATGAGCCTAGTTCTTCGTAGTATCGAAACGCAAGATTTAGGCACTTCTTGTAACACCACTGGCGAATGGGTTGCGATGATCGCTACACCATTACGATTAACCAGCAAATCAGATAACGCTCGCGTGAATGCTGATAATAATGGTGGATGAAGATGGCTTTCGGGTTCATCAAGCAGGACTAAAGTTTTTTCTTCAACTGTTTCAACAAGCTTTGTAACGGTTAAAAGTACAATAGCATGACCTGAACTCATTCGGTTGAAAAGCGCTTTTGCTCTTTCAGAAAACGTCTGTTGATTGTCAGATTGATCCGCAGCATATACATTAGCAAGGTTACACAAATCCATTTCGGCAAAATTAAAATCTGATTCTAAAGTCCTAACCGCATTTATCCACCGAGCTTTTTTCGCCATTAACGCAAGACATATTTTTAGACTGCCTGTAAAATCGTGACATAAATCGTCTTTATTTTTAAGACCCAAAGTCTCATCACCTTGTTGAGCAAAACGCTTTTTAAGCCCTACATAGTAATAGCGCATTCCAGCACGAGTATTAGGCTGATCATTAGGAGGAGTAAAAAGATCAAAGGCACTAAATGAAATAGAAACAACGCCAGCAAAGTAATTATTCTTGATTCGGGTAGTTGTATTCGATGATGATGGAATAGAAAAATATCCTGTTTCTTCCATAGTACCTCTCGCAGGAAGAAGCGCATTAACCATATTATTCAGCAGGGTTGTTTTTCCTACTCCATTACGACCAATTAATATATGGATATTGGAAGAAGGTTTAGTATTTGGCTCAACAGAAAACTCGACTTTTATGCCAGAATAACGTTCATCGGCTTCCTTCTCATAATAGAAATTGTATTCAGTGAGTTGTGCTTCATCGCGCAAAATTCTTCTGAATTGGTTGTCAATGGACGTGCGGTTCACAAACCTAAGTAAAGAAGTCTGAAAAGCGTCTTTGTTTTCAGCAAGTTGAAGGCGATTAGAATCATGTACAACATCGCCGAGAGCAGTGAGAACATTAATAGCTATTTCTTGAGAAAGTTTTTCTACTACATTTTTGTAGTAATCAGCATCCTGACCAAGAGAATAAAAATTTTCGGGCAACACCTCAAATTGCTCTGGAATTTGTTCTTGAGTCCATCCCGTACCTTGACCAACAAAGCCTATTTTAATGTTACCGATAGTCTGCTCATTACCTTGCTCATCAAAGATTGTGAGGTTAAATAAGGTCTTATAACCGTAATCATCCCAATTATCGGGGCTTAGATAACCCGTGTTACGAGCCTGATTTGGAAAAACGTCTAAGCTTCTTCCTAGCTCTAGCTTTTGAAAGGTCAGTGCCATTATACGGTTCCTACTCAATTACATTGTAATTTTGGCGTTAACCATAAATTACTATAGATTTTAACTCTAATTCAAACGCGATCGCCTCAATTATCTATCTGCTAAAGGTTTTGTAGTATGCGATCGCTATTCCTGTGAGTTGTGATTATTAGGCGATCGCTATTCCTGTGAGTTGTGATTATTAGGCGATCGCTATTCCTGTGAGTCGTAATTTTTAGGCGATCGCTATTCCTGTGAGTCGTAATTTTTAGGCGATCGCTTCAATTATCTATCTGTTAAATATTTACTGAGGGCGATAGCGAAGCACTTCGTAGGAATCGCAATTACTGTGAGTCATGATTTTTAGTTAATAGACATCAAATTCTCAAAAGGATGACGATTTTTCCAGCGGTAAGTATTAAAGTCCCGAAAATCAACAGATAGAATCCGCCCATGCCCCAAATGTTCAGCAAGAATAATCAATGAAGCGTCCGCTAAATCCATTGGCAGAGAACTATATTGATTCATCAATTCACTGATTCTTTTCCCATCTTGAACGTTGAGATCAAAAACCTCAAAAGCACCAATTTCTAAACTATGAATAAACGTCTGTTGAGCATTTGTGCCTGTATGTTTCAAGAGAATATGACAAGCTTCCGTAATCACACACCATGTTGTAACCAGAGGCTCATCAATCGTATCTAGAACTTCTTGAGCGAGAACATGATAATCATCACGGCGATTGATTAGTGCTATCCAAAAGCCAGAATCAACGATGACCATATTTTTCGTTAAGACTTTCAGTGAGATATTGCTTGTAATTAACCGACAAATCAGAGTCTCCTTCAGCACAACCAATCAGCCCTGATTCTCTAAGGAGTTGCAAAGGTTTTACAGGGGATTCTTGATGTAATTTTTCATAATAAAGATCGATCGCCACTTTCATAATGTCAGACACACCTTGATTTGTCCGCTGGCGAATGTAATTAAACTTACTAGCGCGATCGCTATCGAGCCTTGCATTAACTCTCATATTTTTGCTTGTCATAACTCTGTATGACAATACTATAGCTCAAAAAATTCAAAGTTAAGTAGTTCTCAAATAGTTTCCTCATAGGGCGATCGCGTATTGCTAACGCCAACGCAAAGCGTCCCGGAGGGAACTAGCGCGACCTAGTAATCGCTCTTTTCCTCGTATGTATCGTATATTAAGTATTAGAACCCAAATCAAATTCCTAAACTTCTAAACTTCATGTAATTACTACAAGGATTTAACTGTGATTACAAATGCTAGTAGCCTTACCCTTAGCAATCTCCGTCAAACCTTTGGTTTAAGACTCAACTCTAGCGATCGCTTTTTTGATGAATGGTTAAATAATTCACCAACACTAACCGAAGCAGAACTACAAGGACTAGATCGCCTCACTCGCAACTATAACTATCTCAGTCAGGAGGAAGCGCCACTCGAAGAAATTGTTAAGCTTGTCGTGGTGTCGCCATTGCTAGATTTGGCTGGTTTCTATCAATCTCCTTTTTTGGTAAAAGCAGAAGTAAGTACCAGTATCGAAGTTGTTGATGAAGCTAATGCTATGGCGGTTCAAGGCAGAATTGATATTTTGGTAATCCAAGATAGTTTTTGGATTTTGGTAATCGAATCAAAACCTGCAAAGCTGGACGTTACCGCAGGAATTCCCCAAGCACTGACCTACTTATTGAGCGCGCCTAATTTGCAGTCAAGTTGCTATGGAATGGTGACAAATGGCAGAGAAGTATTGTTCTTGAAATGCGATCGCCACCAAAATGTCCCTCAATATACGCGATCTCAAACTTATCGGTTACTTGAAAATACAGCAGAACGTATCCAAGTTTTGCAGGGACTTAAACAAATTGGGGCTTATATTGGCGATTTGAGGAGTTAGGCGATACCGGCGGCAAGAGAAGCGATCGCAATTACTGTGAGTCGTGATTTCTAGGCGATCGCTTAATATTTGTATTTGCGTAGGTGCATCATGAGAGAGCAAGCAGCGATAAATTCTCATCTTCATGAAATAATTTAATCGCGTTAAAATTCCGGCGCAGCAGATTTTCAATTTGTAATGTCGAACAGTTTCCAAGACGAAGCCAAATAACTTTAGGTGGATTTCCAAAGATTAAGCTCAGGTCGTGCATATCCGCATCTTTCGAGACAATCATCAAATTATTGTCTTTTGCATAGTTCCAAACTACTGGGTCAGTCGTTGCTTTCATACCCACATCTCGAACGTGAAGCGAATTTGGGAAAAGATCGCTTAAACGGTTTGGCAACTTGGGCGACAAGTTTTCATCGAAAATTGACACTCTCAGGGCTAAAGCCACTGAGATTCTTGGTTCAACGAGTCCACTTAACTTAGAACCCTTGCGGTATCTAAGCCAGAGGTGGTTCTCTCCCCAAGCGTTAACTTTCCCTCTGCCCGAAGGTAGTTGCATTACTGCAAATTTTGATTGAGTTTATAATTCTGTGTCGTCTAGCTCCCATGAAGATTTTACCTATTCGGAGGGCAGTCACTAGAACTATGGAATAGAACCCATATCTTCAGTTGTCAAGGACCAGAAAAGCCGTTAGGCAGTTAGGTTTTTATACAGGTTGATTACCATTCCTGTTGTGAACAGTATAACATCATTGAGAGCAAAGATAACAAAACTTCGCGCATCTCAACCAATCTTCATGAAAAGAAAGACTCTATGCGGTTAAAACCGTGGTCAGTGAGCTTGCCGAACTGCACGAGTCGCTTATATCTCAGGTCTAAAGACACTGAGCTTTACTCTTACCGGATGCTCTTGTAATTTCATGCAGATAATGGCGTGGTCATAAACCGACGCTCACGATCAGCAGCATAAGCAATGCAGGCCTTTAAATCCTCTCGTGTCAGATCAGGAAAATCGGCGAGAATTTCTGCTTCAGTCATCTCAGAAGCCAGATATTCAAGCACTTCATAGACCGTAATCCGCAAACCACGGACACAAGGTTTACCACTGCGTTTTCCAGGCTCAATTGTAATGATGTCTCGGTAGTTCATAGGTTTTTACAATCATTAGTTGCATTCGTATATTTTACCGAAATAAAGCAATTCAGCGGACATCTTTCAACTAGGATTTCGCTCTGAATAAGTTACTCCTCTATTTTTGTGTCGCTACAATTACCTGTGCTTCTCTCAAGACTTTATCTCCGCATAAATAACCCCTGACTACTTCCTGAATCACCGTATTTTCTGTGACATCTGCCCTTGATTGACGACCTACAGCATACATTGTTTGGGAGTCAAAAGGTTTACCCTGGGCGACAATGGGAACAACACGGCGTTGTTTGAGTATTTCTAAAAGCGATCGCCTAATTAACTCTACTCCCTGTTGATTGCTGGTGAAAATTTCCGTTAATGATTCTGACATTGGTAATTTGTCTATCTCATTAGATTCAGTATAATTACCATTAATCCAATCTAATAGCTTTTGCCAGAAGCCTTTTTGTATTAATGGTTTTGAGTTTGAGGTAGTAGATAATGCTTCTAGTTCCCCTTGCCAGTAAGTACAAGCCTGATCTAAAGCATCCACAATACCCAGTAAATCTTTGAGGAATTTCTCCTGCTGCTGCTCAAATTTATCCAATGCTTGTTTTTGACTTTCTTCCAGACGTATTTGCAGATGTTGTTGATCTGCACGAGTTACGTCCAATGCTTGCACCAAAGCATCTTGAGTAGAACGCAATAATTTACCCTGTTGCTTCATTTCATGACGTAGAGCAGTCCATTCAGCCACCATTTGATAGGGATCAAAGGAATTAGCAGATGATGGTGCTTCACCTAAATATTCAGGGGGTACTTGTTCTGAGTGTAAATAATCTAGAAATTTGCTAAATAAAGCTTCTTTGTCAGTTGTCATTGGTAATTGGTAATTGGTGATTGGTGATTGGTAATTGGTAATTGGTAAATACTTGGTAGGCATTATCAATGATTTAAAATGTGGCACGAATTAAATCATCTAAACTAACTTCTAGTTGAGATAGGGCTTTTTCTTGCACCTGTTTTAAGATTTCTGGATTCAGTTCTGCTTTTAGGGGACGAAATTTCAAGAAATCCTCATGTTGACCTGTATCTCCTTTACGAAGTGCCTCGTAAGCTACTCGAATTTCCTTAAACTCTTCTGGATAAGTATGAGCAGGAAATTCCCGTAGCTTAGTATGATACGCCGCTTTAATTTGGGCGCTTGTTGCTCCTGGTGAAATACCTAAACGTTCGTAATTGTCAGCCATAAATAATTTCCAATTAATCAGTCTTTATCTGTGTTTATCTGCGTACCCTTCGGGAAGCAAGCTACAATTATTCTTGATATCTAACTTTTACAACAATTCTTGAAAACCTGCTTTTCTTCTACCCTTGCGTTTTTTAGATGTAGATGATGCGTTTCTAAAGATAAAGTCTAAATCTATTTCATCATCATCTTCGTCTTCATCTTCATCTTCCTCATCTGAGAAATCAGGCATTCTGTTTAACATCATTTTCTTTAGTTCTGGAAGCATCCGTTCAAAGTCGGCTTTAGGCATTTTGTTGCCCAATAATTTTTTAAGCATCCCTTCCAATAAATCATCAACATTTGACATATTGAGATTGTCAAATTGCTCTGGATCTGGCATGACGCTCTGAGTTTCTCTATTATTGAGAAATGCCTGTTCTTCCCGAAATGCTTGTAATGCTTTAGCATCTTGTAGACGACGGGCTAATTCAAATCCCTGCTGCTTTAATTGTTCATAATTGGGATGATCTACATCATAAGTAGTGGCTCTAGCTAATAGCAATAGAGGGTTTTGTGGTTCTCGACGTAGTGCTTCATCTAGGAAAGGGATCAGGCTTGTAATCTCACCAAAACGGCGTGCTTGGAGTTGAATATTTGCTAGAGCATTGCCTGGTTGGGGCATGGTATCGAGGTAGAAACGGACGGGAAGCTCTAATTTTTTGGGACTACTTTCTTTAACAGCTAAAACAACTAAATTGGCAACTCTGGCTTCTGGGTATTCTATTGATAGGTCAATCAAATTTTGCCTATACTGACTGATTAAAGCGGCGATCCCTTTTTCCCGTTTAGCAAAGAGGTGGATAGAAAGAGCGATCGCTTGCAATACAGCAATTTGTTCTTGACCAGCTAATCTTTGTAGAATAGTTTCCCATACTTTGGCTGCTGCTTTTTGGTCTAATGAAACTCGACCACCGGAATTGGGCGGACTTTGGGCTGCATTCACGAATATCTGACAAGCACGGATAGCCGGATCTCGTGGATTTTCTGTCTCCACCATCCGGCTAAATAAGGGATAACTTAACGTAGATAAAGCATCTATCCAAGGCGATGTTTCTATTTGAGGTTCAATATTCAGATCGCCAAAGTGCTTGCCAAATTTGCGCCGAGCTTCATTGAATGCTTGTCTGTCACCTAGTCTATTCCAACAGTGCAGCAGTGTACTATAAACTTCTTCATGCCGACATCCACTTTCTAATGATTGGGTAAGCAGGGCGATCGCTTCAGTATAATTTTCTTCCATGGTCTCAATTAATCCCTTGCGCCCCAGTAACTCTGGCGATGTGGGACAGATGCGTTCGGCTTGTTGCAAAGCTCCCAAAGCTGCACGTTCACGATCTAGTGCCATGTAAGCATCTGCCATCCAGCAGTGGAGATGTGCTTGGGTCGCTTTCAATCGTTGTGCAGGCCATTCTTGAGGTTTTTGTTTCGCTTCCTGTTCTAACCACTTCAAAAAACGAGTCAACAGACGTGGACGTTCTTGATCGTGATCATTAGCATCGAAAACTTCTAAGAGATTGATTGCCAGTTGGGGGTTAAAGGGTTGCTCTGTTAACAAAGGTTGCCAGAATAGTTCAGCACAGCTTGTTTCTCCTTGATTCAGTGCTTGTTGTCCGGCTAGGGTCAATAGCAGTGGACGGAGACTTTCTAGTTCTGGAAAACGTGGGGAACGTCGCTCTATCTTCAATAGCAAATGGGCGGCATCATGGTGATCAGCTTGGTCAATCAGTTGCAGCATTTGCAACACCGTTAATGCCTCTTGGATATTTTTATCTACTGTTGTTCGCGGATTTATAGATTTGAGGGGTTCTTGTGCTGTTTTTCCCTGTTGGAAAATTGCCAAGCGTTCTAAAATTGGATGCTCTAAATACTTTGGTTGACCAAATAAAGACGATTTCAACCCTAAAAGATCAGCCGCAGCATCCCAATTACCGCTGATTTGTTGAGTATAAACAACCCAAGCTAGGGGCAAGTCTCCATCAGTGACAGCACGCTTAATTTTCAAAAAAGATGTCAAAGCTGTTTCTGGTTGCCCATTTTTTAGCGCCAGAACGCCTCGTACCCAATGGAGTTGGGCAGCACTAAAGCGTTTAGATTGTTCCTGAATTAACTGCTCAACTGTAGCGGTATCTCCTTTGAGTAACAAGAGTTTTAGGTAACAGATGCTGTATTCTTTTGGTAGAGTACCTGCTTCAAAAACATTTCTGAGCAAATTTAGTGCTGCATCTAATTGCTTCAACTCCAGCAAACATCTAGCTTGCCAGTAATGAACTTCTCCCACCAAACCAAATTCTAGAGCGCGACCAAAGGATTTTTCTGCCTGTTTAAAATCTTGTTTTTGAAATTCTTGCTGACCCCGTAGCAACCAAATCTCTGATTCTTTGGGAGTAAATTCTATATTAGGATGCGATCGCTGATTTTTCTTGATTTCTTCCAATGCCTGCCGATATTTTTTCTGGTTTAGCAATTCTTGCAGTTGCACCTGGAAAGAGTTTTCAGCAATTTTTGTCTCTGCGCTAGAGACTTGTTGTTGTGAGTGCTGTTTTGATTGATGTTTAGCCACTGGGCTTTCTTCCTAATTGTTTTTTTATTTTCACCCTCATATAGCAATCCTAAATGATTCATGAAAATTTTCTATTGGCTATTGCCCTAACCAATAAGTTCTCAACTCAAATAGGACTATAGTTGAGGGCGGCTCTAGCTGCTCTCTTAATTTTAATATTAGTGGGCTGTTTTTTTGACACCATTGCTGTCTTAGGTCTCCCCAAGTAGAGCAACTGCCGTTTAATTGTCAAGGTACAGATTACTGTTAAGCAGTTAGGTTTTTATACAGGTTGATTACCTTTCCTGTTACAAGTAATATAACACAAGTCGCTGGAGGAAGACAGCCTCTAACTGGCTTTCATCCCTTGCCTAAGATTCCTGATAACCATTATCCAACACAGAAAAATCCCTATGAACACACAACCTATCCGCGTCGGAGTTCTCGGTTTTGGTGGACTTGGACAAGCAGCCGCAAAACTCCTCTCCAGCAAACGGGAAATGATTCTCGTTGCAGCCGCAGACCAAAAAGGCTACGCTTACTCCACAGAAGGTTTAGACACCACAGCTTGTATTACCACCTACCAAAATCAAGGTACAGTCGGTTCTTTAGAACCAGTCGGGACATTAAGCAATAACAGCATTCAAGACCTGATTGAAGCCACAGGTGACGCTGTAGATGGTTATTTCCTGGCTTTACCCAACCTCCCCAACGACTTTATTCCCAACGTCGCTAAAGAATTTATCAAAGCTGGTTGGAAAGGTGTGCTGGTGGATGCTATTAAACGCACCAGCGCAGTAGAACAACTCCTAGCCATGAAAGATGAACTGCAAGCTGCGGGAATTACATATATGACAGGCTGTGGTGCTACTCCTGGACTGTTAACTGCTGCCGCTGCTTTAGCTGCTCAAAGTTACGCGGAAATTCACAATGTAGTAATTACCTTTGGTGTGGGAATTGCTAACTGGGAAGCCTACCGCGCCACTGTTCGGGAAGATATTGGACATATGCCTGGTTATAGTGTGGAAGCCGCTAGAGCTATGACTGACGCAGAGGTAGAAGCATTATTGGATAAAACCAACGGTGTATTAACCTTAGAAAACATGGAACACGCTGATGATGTGATGTTAGAAATTGCGGGAATTTGTTCACGGGATAGAGTCACAGTTGGTGGTGTAGTTGATACCCGCAATCCCAAAAAGCCCCTCAGTACCAATGTGAAAATTACAGGACGTACTTTTGAGGGGAAAATATCCACTCATACTTTTACATTAGGCGATGAAACTAGCATGGCTGCTAATGTCTGCGGTCCTGCTTTTGGTTATCTCAAGGCTGCCCAGGAATTACATCAACGAGGCATTTCTGGCTTATTTACAGCGGCTGAAATCATGCCTAAGTTTGTAAAATAGATCATTGTAAGAAGGTGATAGGTTATAGGTTACAGGTTACAGGGAGGAGAAGAGAAAAATGTTCTTCCTTCTTCTTTCTTCCTGACTCCTGAATGGGCGCAGGCCCTGCGCCCCTACTAAGCTGGTGGAAGTTCGGAAGATGAAAAGAACTCGATAGCTGCTTCTTCCATGACAGTGGGGGGTGTTTGGATAATAAAAGGCAATTCAGCACCTACAAGACCCCGTTGGATACGTTCTGATGTTTGATTGAAGACGACAAATAGAGGATAAATAGTATTTGCACCCTCACTTAAAATATGACTGTGACGGGGGTGCATCATCCATTCGTATTCTTTGTCTAACCACACTTGACTTTTGCGCCATCTTCCTAATAAATCAGAAAAGTCTTCATGGGGACGATGAATGAAAACTAAAATTTCTACACCGGTTTTAATTTTCCATTCTGGGTCACACATGATAATAGCTATATCACAGGGTAAAGCTGTCGTCGTGGAAGTTTTAGCTTCAATATCACGGATACGAACGATTGGTAAAGGGATTGTGATCACACTTTCAGACGGACGACGCAGACTCGGAATCATCTCCAAATAGGGACGATGTTGTTTGAGGAGAGCGATCGCCGATAAATGATTGCTATACTCAGCTAAACTAGTTTCATAAAGAGATTTTTGTACGGACATAATTTTGTAAAATATAAAAGTGTAAAGTATGAAGGATGAAGTATGAAATGATTGTTTTAGCCTTCATGCTTCATCTTTGAACTTTTAACTAACCCATCTTTTCAAATACTTTGAACATTGGCAAATACATGGCCAGCAAAATCGTACCGACCATCCCCCCCAGCACTACAATCATCAATGGTTCTAACACGCTGGTGAGTGATTTAACGGCTTGTTCTACTTCGTCTTCATAGAAATCAGCAACTTTCATTAACATTCCATCTAGTTGACCTGTTTCTTCACCAATACTCATCATCTGAATTGCCATAGCTGGAAAAACAGCTTCTTTGAGTAATGCCACACTAATCATACCCCCTTGTTGAACTTCTTCACGAGCAGAATCAATCGCGTTAGCAATAACTTGGTTTCCTGATGTATCTCTCACAATTTCTAAACAGGTTAAAATTGGTACTCCAGAGCGAGTTAATGAACCAAAAGTTCTACTAAACCGGGCAATGGAAGATTTTTGAATCAAATCACCAAACAAAGGCATTTTTAAAGAAATACCATCAATGTTTAACTTACCAATAGGGGTTTTGTAATACTGCTTATAGATAAACGACAACACAAATAGAATCGCAATAATCAGTACAGACCAATAACTTCGTAAGACTTTACTACAAGTCATCAAAAATTGCGTGAGTGCTGGTAATTCTACTCCTATAGATTCAAAAATGTCTGCGAAAATTGGAATCAGAAAAACTGTCATTCCCACAAAAATAGCAGTTGCTAAAAAACCCACAACCATCGGATAAGACATAGCTGATTTAATTTGGTTCTGTAATCGTGCCATGTCTTCTAATAATTTAGCTAGACGATTTAAGACTTCATCTAACACACCCCCAATTTCTCCAGCTTGCACCATACTCACATACAAACCATCAAAACATTCAGGATGTTTACGCATGGAATCTGAGAGGTTAATTCCAGTTTGGACATCGGCACTAATTTCCATCAGAGCCGCTTTTAGTTTAGGATTACTACACTGTTCAGATAGTACACCTAAGCCTCTGACGATCGCTACACCTGCATTTACCAAAGCCGCAAATTGACGAGAAAAAACGGCTTTATCTTTTACAGAAACCTTCACGAAGGAATTCTGAATTTTCTGAATATCAAACCGAGAAGCCAAACTTTGAGATTCTTTTAAATCTTGAACAACAAAACCTTGGTTTCTGAGATTAGTCCGAGCATCTGTCAAGGAATCAGCAGTAAATTTTTCTGTTCTGGATTTTCCCTGAGAGTCACGAATTTTGGCAACGTAAGTAGGCATAATATTAAAATTTTGTTAGTTGTCAGTTGTCAGTTGTCAGTTGTCAGTTGTCAGTTGTCAGTTGTCAGTTGTCAGTTGTTAGTTGTTAGTTGTTAGTTGTTAGTTGTTAGTTGTTAAGAAGTTTTCCCTGTCACCAATCACCAATCACCAATTACCAATCACCTATTTAACGTAATTTAGCTCCTGCTGGGGCTGTTGCACCAATTAGACGCTGTACTTCATCTGGTTTGGAAGTTTTAGATATTGCTGCTTCAAAAGAAATAGTTCCTGCTTTATATAAATCAGCTAAAACTTTCTCTAGAGTTTGCATTCCTAACTTACCACCAGTTTGAATAGCTGAATAAATTTGTGCTGTTTTTCCTTCCCGAATCAAGTTAGAAATAGCCGGGGTAATAATCATGATTTCTTGAGCCATGACTCGACCATATTCATTGGGTTTAGGATTTTTCTTAGATACTAAAGTTTGACTAAAAACTGCTACTAAAGAGTTAGACAATTGTACCCGCACTTGGGTTTGTCTTTCTGAGGGAAAAACGTCAATAATCCGGTCAACGGTTTGTGAAGCAGAACTAGTGTGTAATGTACCAAATACCAAGTGACCTGTTTCTGCTGCGGAAATTGCCAAAGAAATAGTTTCTAAATCCCGCATTTCTCCTACGAGAATAATATCAGGATCTTCCCGCAAAGCTGCTTTTAAGGCATTAGCAAAACTTTTTGTATCTTCCCCTAATTGGCGTTGGTGAACTAGGCTTTTAATTGGTTCATAAACAAATTCAACGGGGTCTTCAACTGTGAGGATATGTTCTGCCCTTGTGCGGTTAATTAAGTCAATCATTGCCGCTAGAGTTGTCGTCTTACCTGAACCTGTTGGACCTGTAACTAGAATTAGTCCTCTTGGCTTTTCCGACATTTCTCGGACTATATCTGGTAAACCTAATTTTTCAAAGTTAGGAATTTTAGAACTTAATGCTCGTAAACAAGCAGCATAAGCACCACGTTCCTTATAAACATTGACTCGGAAACGCGCTAATCCCTTGACACCGTAAGAGCAATCTAATTCCCATGTTTGTTCTAAGGTTTTGCGCTGAGTATTATTGAGCATACTAAAAATTAACCTTTGACACTCATCGGAGGTAAGACTGTGGTCGCCAATAGGTGTAAGATGTCCACTGATGCGAAAATAAGGGGGTAAACCGGCAGATAGGTGCAAATCTGAGCCACCCATATTAATCAATTGTTCCATCAAGTCTTCAATCATCATTTCCATAATCTTGCTCCATTTTCATTAAATAAAAATTAAAACTCTCAACCCAAAAATGCGTTGCTAATCTGCAAATCTAGGTGTCATACAGTAAGGACAATCTAACCATTCTGGTTGTAACTCTGCACTACAAGTCCGGCAAGTTAGTCCACTTTTCCGTTTGGCTTTTAATTCAGCTTCTAAACCAGTATCGGTGAATGTTACCCGTTCTACTTCTTCCAAGGTGGTTGCACCTTGACGTACTAGGTCTAAACTGTATGCTAGTAAGGTTTTCATCCCCTCTTCAACAGCTACTTCTTTAATCCTTTCTGTGGGTGCTGCTTGGTTGATGAGGGTTTGTAAATTTTCAGTAATTCGCATTACTTCATAAACACCACAACGTCCCTTGTAGCCAATCCCATTACATTTAGGACAAAGGTTTTGATTGCTAGAGATTTCCTCCGGTGGGATAATGTTGGCTTTGTAGAAAGTTACTTGAGCCTCTTGGGAAGCTGATAGACCATAGCGAGCTAGTTCTTGAGTAGTGGGAGTATAGGGAATACGACATTCAGAACAAACCCGACGAACTAGACGTTGTGCTAAAACCCCAATCAAAGAACTAGAAACCATGAAAGGTTCGATTTCCATTTCTCCTAAGCGAGCGATCGCTCCAGGTGCATCATTAGTGTGTAAGGTAGTTAATACTAAGTGACCTGTTAATGCTGCTTCAATCGCTGTTTTGGCTGTTTCTTTATCTCGTGTTTCTCCCACCAGTAGCACGTCTGGATCTTGGCGCAAGAAAGCCCGTAATGCCGTTGAGAAATCTAACCCTTTTTCCCGAATTACCTGTACTTGAGTAATCCCCGGCAAACTATACTCAATCGGATCTTCTACGGTACTGATATTAATCCCCGGATCATTCTTTTCTGATAGTGCTGAATACAAGGAAGTCGTTTTACCTGAACCAGTCGGACCTGTAACTAGAATCAATCCAAATGGCTTACTAACCATATCCTTGACTATATTCAAAGTCTCTGGATCAGTAATTAACTTATCCAAACCCAATTGGGTGGAGGAGTTATCTAAAATCCGCAGACAAACCTTTTCTCCATAGCGACTAGGGAGGGTATTTACCCGGAAATCCACCTTTCTACCGGCAAATATGCGGCGGATACGTCCATCTTGTGGTAAACGCCTTTCAGCAATGTCTAGGTTAGAAATAATTTTAAACCGGGCTGTTACCGCGGGGATGATTTTTTTCGGCATATTTTCAAATGCCTCACGCAATACTCCATCTTTTCGGAAACGAACCCGTAAATATTCTTCTTGGGGTTCAATGTGAATATCCGAAACACCCTCATTTAAAGCTTTTAGCAGAATTTTATTGACAAGTTTAATGATTGGTGCATCATTAGCATCCTGACCTGGATTATCTAAATCAACATCATTATCAGTAACTTCCTCCATATCCTGATTGTCTAGATCATTTAAAGCCTTAGTCACGTCAAAGCTTTTTTGCTGTTCTAGAATTTTTTGTCGTGCAGCTTGTTCATCTAGGTATTGATTAATAATTTGTTGGTAATCTTCCTGGGTAATTACCATGCGCTGCAACGCCAAGCTTTGGGGACGCAAAATCCGATTGAGATCATCAGATGCTTCTAGATTATCTGGATCAACCATCGCCACCAATACATAAGGTGGATTTTGAGTATCATTTTTGGATAATGGTACTAAATGATGCCGACGACAGATATCAACAGGGATGAGAGTTTGAATTAAAGTCCCCACATTTGCTGTTTCAATTTGGTTGAGTTCCGGATCAAGAGACTCAACACCGTAGAGAATTTTGAGTTCAAATAAATGTTGTTTTTTGTATTCCCTGACAAACTCAGGTGATAATTGTCTCCCAGTGATTGACTCTAATACTTCTGTCAGTGGTCTTCCAGACTTGCGGCTTTCAATTACAGCCTGCCTCATCTGTTCATTATTGACATAGCCAGCCTGCACTAGCTTATTACCGAATGGCGAAAACTCTGCTCTTGTGGTTAGAGCCGTGCTGCGCCGTTGTGGTGATGAGTAAGTCATAAGCAATTGGGTTAGGGTAGGAGAACCTCTTATTTAAGTATTCCCATACTGTGGTAGATAATTCTCATTGATACCTTATTAAATTCCAGTCAACAACCTTTCTACGTAAAAATTTTTATAAGAAAATAGGCTGAAAACCCTTGAGGTCAAGTTTTGGAGCTTGGTGGAAAAACTTAACCGTTCTTTAGGCAAGGGATGAAAGCCAGTTAGAGGCTTCAGCCTCTAGTAACATATTGTTTCGCTATTGAAAAAGTTATGACAAGTGAACTAGTATAATGTTGTGGTGTTTAAGTCAAAGCCATGATAATTTACGAGTTTAAAGTCAAAGGAAAAGATATACAATATCGCGCAATAGATGAGGCTATTCGTACCAGCCAATTCATCCGAAACAAGTGTTTACGCTATTGGATGGATAACAAAGGTGTAAGTAAGTATGACCTCAACAAATATTGTGCGGTATTAGCATCCGAATTTCCTTTTGCTGATGAACTTAACTCAATGGCTAGACAATCTGCTGCGGAACGTTCTTGGAGTGCCATAGCTCGGTTCTATGACAATTGTAAGAAAAAGGTTCAAGGTAAAAAGGGTTTCCCTAAATTTAAAAATAATTGTCGTTCTGTTGAATATAAAACGAGCGGGTGGAAACTATCTGAAACCAGAAAAGCAATTACTTTCTCTGACAAGAAAGGAATAGGTACTTTAAAATTAAAAGGTACTTATGATCTGAATTTCTACGACATTAAACAAATTAAACGAGTGCGTTTAGTGCGTCGTGCTGATGGGTATTATGCTCAATTTGCAATTGATGTAAATATTCGAGTTGAAACACAACCAACTTATCAAGTAGTAGGGTTAGATTTGGGTTTAAATTATTTCATTGCTGATTCAAAAGATAATGTAGAAGAATGCCCGAAGTTTTACCGTAAGTCAGAAAAACAGTTAAACCGAGCTAATCGTAAAAAATCTAAGAAGTTCAGTAGAGAGCGCAAAAAAGCCAAGCAACGACAATCTAACAACTACCACAAAGCTAGAAACAGGTATGCCCGTAAACATTTAAGAGTAAGTAGGCAGCGAAAAGAATATTGCAAGAGATTAGCATATTCCGTGATCCAATCTAACGATTTGGTAGCTTATGAAGACTTGAATATTAAAGGCATGGTAAGAAACCGACATTTAGCTAAATCAATTTCTGATGCTGGTTGGTTTACTTTTCGGCAGTGGCTAGAATACTTTGGGCATAAATATGGGAAAGTAACTATTGCAGTTCCACCCCATAATACCTCTCAAAATTGTTCTAATTGTGGTCAAAAAGTGAAAAAATCCCTATCAACTAGAACCCATATTTGTCATCATTGCGGGTTCGTAGAAGATAGAGATATTAATGCCAGTATCAATATCCTAAAATTAGGATTAAGTACCGTAGGGCATACGGGAACTTACGCTACAGGAGATTTGCCCTCTTGGGCGATTGGTGTAAACCTGTCGTCTAACGGCGAGTCTATGAATGTAGAATCCCCGTGTCTTTAGACCGGGGAGTGTCAAAATTGGGGTATGAGGTAACACGCAACAGGTAATAGTCAATCGGGTTTAAAGTGAATTTTTCGGGAATTTTGCCTAAATTTCTGGCTGTATCTCTTGTGATTGACCATTTGTCACAATAGGATGACAGTGATATTACTTCCTTTCCAAATGTTGGTAATGAAATTACTGCTGTTAAAACCATGGGAAATGAGTAGATAATGGTAAACGAAAATAAACAGGTAAACTATATAAGCCAGCAATTGGGCGAACCAATAGAGGTATAGCAAGCAATGAAAAGCGACTCCCCATCCGAAATTAACTCCAACGAACTTGGCAGCGAGGTGACTGAGCAAGTAGCAACCCCAATGAATGAACAGGGAGATACTATACTCACTGAAGAAAATGGCGACGCTACAGCCCAGCCCGAAGTTGATATCGCTGCTTTGTCAGAGTTGACTCAACAAATTGAATCTCTCAAAGTACAATTAGAAGAACGCAGCACTCAGTATATGCGGATTGCCGCAGATTTTGAGAATTATCGCAAACGCACAGCCAAAGAAAAAGAAGAACTGGACTTACAGGTAAAGCGAAACACAATTACGGAATTGCTGCCTGTAGTTGATAATTTTGAGAGAGCGCGATCGCACCTCAAACCCCAAAGCGAAGGCGAAATGACAATTCATAAGAGTTATCAAGGGGTTTATAAACAGTTGGTAGATTGTCTGAAACGGTTAGGCGTAGCACCTATGCGACCTGAAGGCCAAGAATTTGACCCTAATTTGCATGAAGCAGTGATGCGAGAACCGACAGATGAACATCCAGAAGGAACGGTGTTAGAAGAATTAGTTCGCGGTTATTATTTTGGCGATCGCGTACTTCGTCATGCCATGGTGAAAGTAGCTGCTCCCAAAGAAGATGCCCCTTCTACACCAGAAGATCAATCTAGCCAAGACAACAGTTAACCAGAGCCAGGATTTTATCTCTTACCCAGGATAGGGCTGTTGATACTTAGCTCAAGTTTCACAGCCCCCTGCTCCCAAAATTTCAGTTATTCAGATAAATAATGTCGAGGATTTATTTAAAACAATAACCTCTATGTGTATAATCGCTTATAATAAAACTTGCATAAATTTGGCTATTAAATTTGTAGCCTGTAGCTAACACAAAATCGCTGGCGAATAGTTACGGTAAAATATTTAACTCAAAGACTTTACGTATGGGAAAAGTTATCGGCATTGATTTAGGAACTACTAATAGTTGTGTCGCCGTGTTGGAAGCTGGGCAACCAATAGTGATTGCCAATTCCGAAGGAGGACGGACTACACCTAGTATTGTGGGTTTTGGGAAAGGTAACGATCGCTTAGTCGGACAACTAGCAAAGCGACAATCTGTAACCAATGCCGAAAACACAGTCTACAGTATCAAAAGATTTATTGGTCGTCGTTGGGAAGATACAGAAATAGAACGCGATCGCGTCCCTTATAACTGCATCAAGGGTAGAGATGATACCGTTGATGTCCAGATTCGCGGACGTAGCTACACACCCCAAGAAATATCCGCTATGGTGCTGCAAAAACTCAAGCAGGACGCAGAAAATTTCTTAGGTGACACAGTTACAAAAGCCGTAATTACCGTACCAGCATATTTTACAGATGCCCAAAGACAAGCCACCAAAGATGCTGGGACTATTGCTGGCTTAGAAGTATTAAGAATTATTAATGAACCCACCGCCGCCGCCCTAGCTTTTGGTTTAGACAAACAAGACCAAGAGCAATTAATCTTAGTATTTGATTTAGGAGGAGGGACATTTGACGTATCCATACTCCAACTAGGAGACGGAGTTTTTGAAGTTAAAGCCACCTGTGGCAATAACCACTTAGGGGGAGACGACTTTGATAATGCCATTGTCTGCTGGATGGTAGAGCGATTCCTGGCAGAAGAGAAAATAGATATTACCCAAGACAAAATGGCTCTGCAACGACTACGAGAAGCAGCAGAAAAAGCCAAAGTTGAACTATCCAGCATGGTTAGCACCTCCATTAATCTGCCATTTATCAGTGCTGATGCCACAGGACCAAAGCATCTGGAAATGGAACTCAGTCGTTCTCAATTTGAAGAACTGACAGGGAAATTAATCGAGGGGACTATCGAACCAATGATCCAAGCCCTCAAAGATGCAGACCTCAAACCCCAAAATATAGATCGGATTATTTTGGTTGGTGGTTCTACCCGCATTCCTGCCGTACAAAACGCTTTAATCAAGTTTTTCAATGGTAAAGCCCCAGATCGTTCCGTTAACCCAGATGAAGCTGTAGCTTTAGGTGCAGCCATCCAAGCCGGAGTTTTAGGTGGAGAACTAGATACGCTGTTGCTTTTAGATGTCACACCCCTATCTTTAGGAATTGAAACATTAGGAGAAGTCTTTACAAAAATTATTGAACGTAATACCACCATTCCCACTAGTAAATCTCAAATATTTTCTACAGCCGTAGACGGACAAACATCCGTGGAAATTCACGTTCTCCAAGGAGAACGGGCAATGGCAAAAGATAACAAAAGTTTGGGCAAGTTTCTACTCAGTGGCATTCCTCCTGCACCTCGTGGTGTCCCACAGATTGAAGTAGCATTTGAAATTGATGTCAATGGCATCCTCAAAGTTGCCGCTCAAGATAAAGGTACAGGTAGGGAACAAAGCATCCGCATTACTAGTACAGGTGGTTTGAGCAATAATGAGATTGAGCAGATGCGGAAACAGGCTGAGTTGTTTGCCGAAGAAGATCAAAGACGTAAAGAATTAGTAGAACTCAAAAACCAAGCTGATAACCTCTTGTTCAGTTATGCTTCAACATTACGGGATAACCGCAATTTACTCAGTGAACAGTTGATAGTTAAGGCTAATGAAAAAGTTGACCTACTACAAACAGCAATGAGTAATCCGAATATGTCCCCAACTAACTTTAAAACTCTTTTAGATGATTTCCAACAAACTCTATTTGCTATTGGTGCAGATGTTTACAAACAGGCTACTAATGAGGAACCAGGATCTGAAGACTTAACAGAAATAACTGTGATCGAAGAACATCAGCCAACCGCCGATAGCTCACAAGTACCACAATTTAGTTTTGATTTTGATGAAGAAAATAACGCACAAGCTGATTATGAAACAATAGATTAGAAACATCTAACTCGCACTGCTTTTGTTGCAGCCTCAGTGCGGTTTTCTACCCCTAATTTATTGAGGATCTGTGTCACATGATGTCTAATAGTAGAAGGACTTATTTTTAACTTTTGCGCGATCGCATCATTAGTCAATCCTACACTCAATAATGCTAACACTTCTTGCTGTCGTTTAGTCAATTCATAGACAGGTTGAGATAAAGATTTAGGTTGTTGAAATAATGACTGTAGAGCCTCTGATGATACTTTACACAAACCAGCAGCAGCAAATCGTACAGTTTCCGCTAATTCATCAATTGATGCACCTTTGAGCAAATAACCAATCGCTCCCGCTTCCATGACTTCCTGTAATAAGTCTGTTTCTACAAAACTTGTCAACACCAAAACCTGAATTTTTGGGTATTTTTCCTTAATAAATCTTGTTGTTTGTACCCCATTCATCTCCGGCATCATCAAATCCATCAATACTACATCTGGCTGTAATTCTGCACACAGATGTATTGCTTCTTTACCATTACGTGCTTCACCTACTAATTCAATATCATCAAAGGCTAGTAAAGAAAATTTAATCCCACCTCTGAGAATTTCGTGATCATCAACAGTGATGACCCGAATGGGTTTGATTAATTTATTTTTTTCCATTTTGATGCCCTGAAAAAATGCTTTTAAAACCAAATAATATCTTCTTTAGGTCAGTATTTATAATATCGTTATTATTTTGTAATTTTTAATTGCCCACTCTGTATTACCCAAGTTAATACAATCTTAGTACCCTTTCCTGGATAACTTTCCAGATTGAAAGTAGCACCAATAGATTCAGCCCTTTCTCTCATAATTTCTATGCCTAAATGACCCGATGGTGTATCTTTAATATCAAACCCCAAACCATTATCACTAATACATAATTTTATATACTCTGAGTTACCTTGAAAACTGACAGATACTTGCGTAGATTGAGCGTGTTTAATAATATTATTGAGTGCTTCTTGGGTAACACGATAAAATACCAGTTTTATCTCTTCCGGTAAAGGTTGATCTCCGGTTATTGTGGAGATAATTTGGATTTTTGCCCGTCCTTGAACTGCTGTGATTAGTTCTTGTAATAAATTACCTAATAACTTTCCTTTCAACCCGCTAGGACGTAACTCTAACAACAAATTCCGCATTTCTGCTAATGCTCCCTGTGTTAATTGGGCAAGTTCTTCTAATTTCTCTTGGACTATTTCTGGATGACGTTGCCATACTCTTGGTACAGCTTCGGCAATTGTCGCCACAGAAAACAATGTCTGCGATACTGAATCATGTAAATCTCTCGCTAAACGATTTCGCTCTTCTTCTACTGCAATCTTTCGTAAACGTTCGCTTTCTATTAATTGTTGGCGCAATTTGACTGATTGAAACAACTCTTGAGTTAGACCTAAACTCATAATCAAGACAAAGGACATAAACCCAAATTGAGCTAAGTACACAGATTTGAACACCCTTAAATCTATGAGCCGATCATTTACAGCCACTCCTATTAATATCACTATACTAACAAACAGACTAATTGCTGCTTGTTTTTCACCACGCAGATATTGACGGTAACAGGCATAAAGCGAAAAGATACTAAGACTAATTAAACCGATAACTTGGAATTTAATCAAGGGATTGATTCTTGTCCCGTCGGGATAGGTAATTAACTCACCCCAAGGTAAAGAAAAATTTGATAGTTGACTGATCCGGGAATAGGGAATACCAATAGGAGAAATTAAGTTGCTCAAAAAATAAAATAGGTACAGGCTATTCAGCACCAAAATTAGACGTACTGGCTTAAAATTAGTATATATAGCTATAAACCATGTCAGAAAACCTGTAAAGATGAATCCTGACCCAGATACCCATTTTCTAGCATAGATATAGTTTTCTATATTTGTAGATTGATACATAGCTATTATGCCCAGGATATAGCTACAGGCTGACAAACTGGATAAACCAAAGCAGATATGAAGTGCCGGTTGTAATCCCTGCCAGCCAATCAGTATGTGTAATATACCCACATAGAGACAAACCCCAACGCATATACTAAGAATAATAGGGAGAATATTCATTGATGGATTAGATTAGAAGTTGAAGTTGATCTGTAAATAAGTAATATCACTTAATAAGACATTTGGTCAAACTTCATTTCTCTTTCGATTCATAACTAATAATTATATATAGCACTTCGATTTAATTTATTTCGATTTAATTTATGTAGAGGTAAAGCAAGAACAATTGCTTCAGCTTCTCCAAAATCTAGCTCGTTTAAAAGTTCATTAACTTGATTTTTATTACTTACTAAATGAACGTTAATCCAAGATAAATTTTGAACTTCTGTTGTCCCCGGAACTAAATAGCCAACATTGACTATTTCATCATAAACAGCTTGAGGAATAATCACTTGATCATACAGTTGATGTAATAGTTCAAGATGTCCGACTGCGGCTAAATTGGTAAGGGAAGTTGTGTCGCTAATTATAATCATAATCTTCCCATTTCTTGTAAAGTTTTAATATCTTCTTCTAATTCAGCCACATCATAATGAATATAAATATTACGTTGAGCTAGTTCTTTTTGAAATTGAAGTACATTCATTTCCGCTAGACGACGAGCTTTTCCGATGCTAATTTTATCTTTTTCAAAAAGCATAATGGCTATTTCTAGCTTTAATTCACTTTCTGTCATTTTCGTTGCTTGAATAATATCATCAGAGATTAGAATAGTCATGGTTATATTTTTCCCTCGTTCAAATTATTATTATAGCTTTTTCGCATCTACTACAAATTTACTCAAGAGTTTCGATCCTCACGCAAAAGTTCAACACTGTCACTAAAAGTTTTACCTAAATAACGCTGACGTGCAGTATCTATTTTCGCCCACGCTTGTGCTTTCGCTAAGTCTTGATTTACTAATTCAGCACTAACTCAAAATCTGAAGTTTTGCTTCATCAAATATAACACCCCGACGAGCAAAATATTTATGAATGTTAATTTGTACAAATAAATCTTTCAGTTCTTCCGCAATTTCAATTGGTGGATTTCCTGATAATGCAACTGCTATTAAATGTTCCGCACTGTGAATTTCTCCACAATCAATTGCTAAGGTTGCTGCACTACGATATAATATCGAACGGGTTGGTTCTGCTGCACAATCATTGGTAATTAATTCTGCTGCTAACCGTTCTTTTTCAAATGCTTCTCGTGATAATTTACAAGCTAAATCTAAGTTACTTTTAAGTTTAGCAACTTGTGCCATTTCGGCTAAATCCATAGCTTGTTGATGTAATTCTTGAATCTGACTCATTTTTTTACTATAAATACTAAAGGATTACTAAATTCAACAACCACAATGTAAGCAGGGAGAGTACCATCTGTGGGGCTAACTTGTTCAAGTTTCTGTTTGATTCTAGCTTTTATTCGGTTGTTTTCACCTTTACGAATACCAGAAACTTCCAATCGTACTGCATTTTGAAATGGTAACTCATTGTTATCATCTTTTTTACCTAACCAATAATCAAATCCTGTTCCCCTGCGCGAACGTTCGATAACTGTATAGTCTGTAAGTTCTTGTATAATTAAAAAGGCAATTCCATAAGCTGCCTGTTCTGTAGTATATTCATTATCGTTCCAACAGCGTAGCATTTGGTCTGTTACCTCTTGCCAATATAGGTTAAAAAAAGTTGTAAATTCTCCTCTAACAGTGAGTTCAATACCTTGATTATAACTTTGGTTATGTAAACACACAGCACAGGCTTCTGCTAATGTCGCACCAAAAGCTGGAGTAATAGCAGGTAATCCTTTTTGTAGTTTCGTAATTACTAATTTTTTAGAATTTGAAGCCATCAGTTAATCAATATTTTAATCTTGTAAAATTTACATCACACTTAATAATTAGAAATCATCAATTTAAGAATCTATTACCAATTCTATCACCATTAATTGCTATCTTTTTCGCTCTTTTTCTGGGTAGTAGAGCAAGTGGCGTGGGTTGAGGGGGGTAAGGCGTAGGCGAATTTATTCGTTTATTCCCATTCATAGTTTCTACTTATATAGGATCATGATCCTAGTCAAAGACTAGATCAATGTCCGATGCGATCGCTATAACTATCGAAATATAATGAACGACACAGATCATTAAATCAAGAAATTCATCAAGTTTAAATTTTCGCTAACTTCCCCTCAGAGGCATTACCGCGCCAATCTGGGATTTTTTGCCATAAGCATTAATACTTTTTAAATAAAAACAAAACATATACTAATCAATGTCAACAATCACCGCAGATTCTACCCCTTCCTTACAAATTACCGCTTCCCAGGATTTCGCCTCCTGGTTGGAACAGCAAAACCTCAGTCTAGCCTTTACCACCTACCAAACTAACCGCCTTTTTTTCGTCAGTGGCCAAGCTAACGGCAGACTGAAACTACACGAAAGACTATTCGACAAACCAATGGGATTATGTGTAGCAGCAAATCGTCTCTACATGACCACCCGTTATCAAATTTGGGATTTCCATAATCTCCTGGATAGTGGGGAAAAATCACAGGAAACAGATCGTCTCTATGTCCCCCACACCGCTTACACCACTGGAGATGTCAACGCCCATGAAATAGCATTAGACAATGCCGGAAAACTAATTTTTGTCAACACCGATTTTAGTTGTTTAGCCACAATTAGCCCGGATTACAGTTTTGTACCCATCTGGCAACCGCCCTTTATTTCCAAACTCGTCGCTGAAGATCGTTGTCATCTGAATGGGTTAGCGATGGTAGAAGAAAAACCCGCTTATGTCACCGCCTGTAGTACCACAGATACCGCCGCCGGCTGGCGAAATCATCGCCACGATGGGGGAGTCGTGATTGATGTTAAGCAGAACGAAATTATCGCCACAGGCTTATCAATGCCCCATTCTCCCCGGTGGTATCAGGGGAAATTGTGGTTACTCAATTCCGGCACAGGGGAATTTGGCTACATCCAAGATCAACAATTCCATCCCATCACCTTTTGTCCTGGATTTGTGCGCGGGTTAGCCTTTTGGCAAAACTTCGCCTTTGTGGGACTATCTCAATTACGTTCCCAGAGTTTTACTGGCTTAACCCTAGAAAAACGCCTCATGTCTGAGGGAAATCGCCCCCAATCTGGGTTAATGGTCATTGATTTACAAACAGGTGAAACCCTGCACTGGTTATATTTTCAGAGCGTAATTGAAGAACTATTTGATGTGGTAGTTCTGCCCGGAGTGCGACAACCCCAACTCATTGGCTTACAGGAAGAAGAAATACAGCGTCTAGTCACATTTCCCAACAGTGGCGGCATTGTCACCACCAAACCTACGGCAAAACGCCCCAGTAAGGGCGCAAAACCTCCTATTGCGGGTTTACCGACCTCTCCCCCAACCCCTCTCCTGCAAGGAGAGGGGAGTAATAAGAGTAATGGGGATATCTCACCCTCAACCCTACAAGGAGAGGGGAGTAATATTATTGCTCCCCCCTTCCCTACTAGGGAAGGGGGGCAGGGGGGGTTAGGTCAAACCGTCCGTTACCAACGGGTGTATCACCTCAATACTAGCAATGCCCTCACCTACAATCATCTCACCTATCCCAGTTTAGAAAAACGCTGGCAAACCCAACCACCCCAAGGGGAATTAACCGGGCTTTCGGCTTCTGTAGATGGGGCAATTGTGGGATTTGCGATCGCTGAACGTTTAAGCTCAGAAGAAGCCGAAATGATCTCCCTATTTGTGTTACCCGAATACCGTCATCAAGGGATTGGCACAAGGTTAGTCGCCTATTTAGAAAGAGAATTGGCACAACAGGGATGTGAAGAAATCGTCCTCAGCTATTCAACCAATACAATTACCAATACAGCTTTAGACCCGCTACTGCAAAAGCTACATTGGCAACCCCATCAAACCAACATGGTGCTAGGCAAAACCGCTACAGAAAAAATTGCCCAAGCCCCTTGGTTAAACAAGTTTCCCCTACCTCCAGCCTTTGAGGTGTTTCCTTGGCTAGATGCAGGTTTAGCCCTGCCCCGTGCTGTGGAATCACACCGCTTAGAACCCCTAAATAGCTTGGGATTACGCTATCGGGGGGAGGTAATTGGTTGGGTGTTCACCCATCGGGTTGCACCTGACACAATTCGTTACACCACTCTCTCAATTGCTGAACCTTTTGAGAAGCGGGGGCGAGGGATTTCACTGTTGGCTGAAGCGATCCGTCGTCAAGTTAACAGTGGTGTTCCCTATCTGACGGGTTCGGTTTCCCACCATTATCCCCGTTTGTTGCAGTTTGTTGAACGACACCTGACTCCCTATTTAACTGGGTTAGGGGAAGTACGACAGACGAGTAAATCTTTGATCCCCCTAAATCCCCCTTCACAAGGGGGACTTTGACTCCTATTCCCCTCTTATTAAGGGGCTAGGGGGGATATTTCCCACATCTATTTCATTTTGAATTCATTTTGGAGAAAACTAATTATGCCACCAGTAGAAACAACAGATCCACAATTCTCATCACCTGTAACCAACCCCTTCGGGCTGACGAATGTGGGGAATATCGCTGCACCCACCTTTGCCGATATTGATAATGATGGGGACTTGGATGCTTTTGTGGGTGAAGCTAACGGCGATACCCTGTTCTACCGCAACACGGGAACGGCTGCTGCTCCCACCTTTACCCTGGAAACCACCAACCCCTTCGGACTGACGAGGGTGCTCTCTAATTCTACACCCATCTTAGCCGATATTGATGGGGATGGGGACTTGGACGCTTTTGTGGGTGACGCTTACGGCGATACCACGTTCTACCGCAACACGGGAACGGCTTCTGCTCCCACCTTTACCCTGGAAGCCACCAACCCCTTCGGGTTTATAAAGATGAATCTTTCTAATTCT
>NZ_VIKW01000009.1:198637-199420 GCF_009711975.1 Anabaena sp. UHCC 0204 | reverse complement strand
CTCAGTTGTGAACTTGACTGCTGATAATGGTGTATTGGTAGACAACGGTGATGGGACTTATACCTTCACCCCAACTGCTAACTTTAATGGTGCAGTTAATCTTTCCTACGATGTCACTGATGGTACAGATACCTTAACTGGACAAACTCAGACTTTCTCTGTCACCCCAGTTAATGATGCACCCACAGGTTCACCCACAGCCATTTTAAGCAACACTGCTGAAGATACACCCATTATTATCAATGCCTCTGACTTGTTGGCAGGTTTCAGCGATGTAGAAGGTGGCACTTTATCGGTAGTTAATAATGGTCCATTTCGCGTAACTGCCACCAACGGTACAGTGGTAAATAACGGGAATGGGACTTATACCTTCACCCCAAATCTTAACTTTAATGGTGCTGCCACCCTTCGCTACGCTGTGACTGATGGTCAAGGTTTCGTTAGAGGAACTCAGACTTTCTCTGTGACTGCGGTTAATGATGCCCCCATAGCTACTCCCAAGTTTATCACTCCAATTACCAACCCCTTCGGACTGACGAATGATGGTGCTGTACCAGTAACCACTTTTGCCGATATTGATGGGGATGGGGACTTGGATGCTTTTGTGGGAGATGGTGAAGGCAATACCCGGTTCTATCGCAACACGGGAACTGCGGCTGCTCCCACCTTTACCCAAGAAGCCACTAACCCCTTCGGTTTGACGGATGTGGGAATTGCGGCTGCACCCACCTTAGCCGATATTGATGGGGATGGAGACTTGGATGCTTTTGTAGGGAATAATGC
>NZ_VIKW01000009.1:165820-198385 GCF_009711975.1 Anabaena sp. UHCC 0204 | reverse complement strand
TACCCTGTTCTTCCGCAACACGGGAACTGCTACTGCACCTACCTTCGCCCTGGAAGCCACCAACCCCTTCGGTTTGACGTGGGTGGGGGTTTCTTCTGCACCCACCTTTGCCGATATTGATCATGATGGGGACTTAGATGCTTTTGTGGGGAATCAGGTTGGCTCTATCGTATTCTTCGAGAATATAGCCGTTACTACTTTAAGCAACACTGCTGAAGATACAGCCATTATCATCAATGCGGCTGACTTGTTAACAAGGTTCAGTGATGTAGAAGGTGATACCATTTCCGTTGTGAACTTAACTGCTGATAACGGTGTATTGGTAGACAACAATAATGGAACTTATACCTTCACCCCAACTGCCAACTTTAACGGTACTGTCACCCTTTCCTACGGTGTGAGTGATGGTACAGATACATTAAACGGACAAACTCAGACTTTCTCTGTCACTCCTGTTAATGATGCACTCACAGGTTCACCCACTGCGACATTAAGCAACACTGCTGAAGATACAGCCATTACCATCAATGCTGCTGACTTGTTAGCAGGTTTCAGTGATGTAGATGGTGATACCCTCTCTGTTGTCAACTTCACTGCTGATAATGGTGTATTGGTAGACAACAGTGATGGGACTTATACCTTCACTCCTGATGCTAACTTTAATGGTGATGTCCTACTCAAATATAGAGTCACTGATGGTACAGATACATCAGACATACAATATCAGAGTTTCTCTGTCACTGCTGTTAATGATGCTCCCACAGGTTCACCCACAGCAACTTTAAGCAACACTGCTGAAGATACAGCTATCACGATTACAGCAGCTAACTTATTAGCAGGTTTCAGTGATGTAGATGCTGGTGATACTCTCTCTGTTGTGAACTTAACTGCTGATAACGGTGCATTAGTCAACAACAATGATGGTACTTATACCTTCACCCCAACTGCTAACTTTAATGGTGCTGTTAATCTTTCCTACGGTGTGAGTGATGGTACAGTAACCTTAGCTGGACAAACTCAGACTTTCTCTGTGACTGCGGTTAATGATGCACCTGTGGGTTCACCTACAGCAACTTTAGGCAATACTGCTGAAGATACAGCCATTATCATTAATGCTGCTAACTTGTTAGCAGGTTTCAGTGATGTAGATGCTGGTGATACCCTCTCTGTTGTCAACTTAACTGCCAACAATGGTGCATTAGTCAACAACAATAATGGCACTTATACCTTCACCCCAACCCTCAACTTTAATGGTGTAGTTAATCTTTCCTACGGTGTAAGTGATGGAACAGATACCTTAACTGGTCAAACTCAGACTTTCTCTGTCACTCCAGTTAATGATGCACCAATAGTAGCAAATGCGATCGCAAACCAAACCACTCTAGAAGATGGTTTCTTCAGCTTTACCCTTCCCGCCAATACCTTTGCCGATGTTGATGCAGGTGACAGCTTAACTTACACTGCCACCCTCGCTAACAGCAACCCCTTACCTACCTGGTTAACCTTCAACGCTGCTACCAATACCTTTAGTGGCACACCCGACGACCCAGATAACGGCACAATTAGCATCAAAGTTACCGCGACTGACAGCAGCAATGCCACTGTTGACAATACTTTTAACCTAACAGTAACTCCTGTCAACGATGCACCTGTAGCTGGTGATGACTCTTTTAGTGCCAATCAAAATACACCATTGACCTTGCTATCTGGCGACCTGTTAGCCAACGATACCGATGTAGATAGTCCTACTTTAAGTATCTCTGCTGTCAGCAACAGTGTTAACGGTAGCGTAACTATCAATAGCAGTGGCGATGTCGTCTTTACTCCCACCACTGGTTTTAGTGGCGATGGCAGCTTTAGCTATACCGTCAGCGATGGCAATGGTGGCACTGATTTAGGCATGGTAACAGTAGCTGTCGGGGTTAACCTCAACGGTACTAACAAAGATGACGTTATTAACGGTACACTCGGCAACGACATCATTAACGCACTCAATGGTGATGATAGTGTCTTCGGCAATGCTGGTAACGACAACCTTGTTGGTGGCAATGGCGATGACATACTCTATGGTGGTGCTGGTAACGATCAACTTTATGGCGGTAACAGCAATGACTTCCTCTATGGTGAGGCTGGTAACGACCATCTCGAAGGTGATAACGGTGAAGACAAACTTTATGGCGGTGACGGTAACGACACCCTTTTAGGTGGTAACGGTGAAGACAAACTTTATGGCGGTGCGGGTAATGACTTCCTTAATGGTGGCAAGGGAGATGACATCCTGACTGGTGGTACTGGTAGCGATATCTTCGTCTTCCAGAAAGCCGCAGGTAGAGATAAAATCACTGATTTTAGTTTAGGTCAGGGCGATAAAATCGGCTTGTCTGGCTTGAATTTCAATCAGTTGTCCTTCTCTGGTGATGAGATTCGCATCGGTAATCAAACTTTAGGCATATTGACCGGGTTTGATACTACTACACTGACACAGAATAACTTTATTTCTGTTTAAGTGGATTAGATATCTCTGATTGAGAATGTAGAGACGTTCCATGGAACGTCTCTACAAGAGTTTTCGGTATATCGTATTATTTGTTTAAAAATATTTAACCATTTACGTAGGCAAAATTGTAATTATTATGATTATTAATGGTACTTCCAATAACGATGAGTTAACTGCCCAACAAGGTGATCAAGTCTTTGGATTTGCAGGTGATGATACCCTAGATGCAGCTAATGGTGATGGAAATAACATCCTTGACGGTGGATCTGGCAACGACAAGCTTTTGGGTAATAATAACGACACCTTAATCGGTGGTGAGGGCAATGATAGCTTATATGCTAAAGGTGATTCCGGTAATAACATCCTCAATGGTGGTGCTGGAGAAGATGACTTATATGCTGAAGGTAATTCCGGTAATAACATCCTCAATGGTGGTGATGATAGCGATCGCTTGTTTGTCTTAGAAGGCGATAATAATAGCCTGAATGGTGATGCTGGAGATGATGAGCTTTATGTCATGGACGGTAGCCTTAACACTCTCAAAGGCGGGGTTGGTAATGATTTTCTTCAAACACTCAGCACCATCGGTAACAACACCCTAGAGGGTGGTGAAGGTAATGATACTCTGATTGGAACACTGGCGAGCGATAGCGAGGCGCTGCTGCTTTCAGCAGATCGCTTATTTGGTGATGATGGGGATGACTTACTCTACGCTGGTAAACAAGGTACTAAAATGATTGGCGGTAATGGATTTGACCGCTTTTATTTTGGTAATGGTTCAGTTCCTGATGTACCCGCAGAAGTCTTAGATTTTACAAAAAGTGATGATAAAGTTATCATTTCTGGCATCCCTCAAGTCCATAATTTTGAAGACATCATTCTAGAGCAAGTTGGGAATGACACAATTGTCAAAGCTCTAATTGATGGGAGTGAAAGAAACTTGGGCATTTTACGAAATGTCCTCAGCAGTGATCTAGATGCTTCTAATTTTGATTTTATAATTCCTGTTTTCTCAATTACTGATGCTGCATCTATTGAAGGTAATGATATAACTTTCACTATTACCCGCACCGATGATATATTGATTGACCAAACAGTGACTGTATCCACATCCATAAATACAGGAGATACAGCCAGTGTTTCTGACTTCACTGCTCAAACTCAAACCATCACCTTTGCTCAGGGGGAAACCCAAAAAATCTTTACTGTTTCCAGCATACTAGATAGCTTATTCGAGAGTGCTGAAACTTTTACTGTCACTTTAAGTAATCCCACAAACGGATCAATTATCAGTTCTACAAATGGCATAGCCAAGGGAACTATTAATGATGAAGATATACCTCTAGCCGTTATTACCAACAACAGCATATTTAGTGTTAAAGGAGTTGGTGATACAGTCAGACTCAAAGCCACCTTAATAGAAAGCAATTCTACTTTTGTCAACGAACTTGGTGTATTTGTTGTTGACAATGCCGAAGGTAGAATTAACGGTATTGCACCAGGGGAACAAGGTTATAATGAAGCAGCTCTTACCCTGGCAAAAACCCAAAGTGAAGGTGTTTTTTCTGCCATTGCTAATCTTCCTAATCTGTTTAAAACTGACATTGAAACTAATAGTCTGACACGATTACTGGAATTTGATTCTGGTAGTTACTTACAATTCTTTTTAGTCAAAGACGGTACAGTTGATTCTTTCAAAGCCGGACTCATTGAAAATACCAACATTTTATTTGCTGATTCCTCAAACCAAATCATTACACAAGAAGAGGGTAATTTTACAATTTCCTGGAAAGAAGATACTACTGAGACAAACTTCGATTCTCTAGTAGTGAAGATAGAATCAACTGATGAATCCTTAACTATAGGTACAGCACTACAAGAAGAAAGCCAAGCAAAATTAATTGATTTACGAGATATATCAGGTCTGGTAAAAGCAGACTTTTCTGTGTTTAGAGAAGCTGCATACAACAACGAGGTCTATTTTTACGAAGTAAACAATGCTCAAGGACAAATTGGCAGCCTGGAAGCAACTTCAGCTAATAGAGCCAATTACTTACAAGCAGCCATCAACAATCTAATTAAAGATGGAGAAACTGGTGAAACCATCAAATTTGCTGTTTCTAACCAGGGTCAATTCACAGACAGTGCCATGATTACAGGTGGTTCAATCTTCGCTCCCATGATCATTATCAATGGCACTTTGTCACAGTTGACGGATAATAATACTGATAATGATCCTCAAGTTTATTTCCCTTACTTGGGAGTCAATTCTGATGGATTAGACCACATTCGCTTATTAGCAGACAATACATTTGGTTTCGAGGACTTATCTGGTGGTGGTGATTTGGATTACAATGATTTAATTATTAAATTGAACTTCACTGTCCAGTAATCTGTGAAAAAATAATTGACTTTAATTCTGGCATCTTCTGTGGTAAAAAATCTGATAAATTAATCAAAAAATCACGAGTTATGAATCATCAAGGTATAATTATCTGGCTGACAGGTTTAAGTGGTGCTGGTAAAACAACGATCGCCTCCTCTGTTTCCCAAGAACTACAAACACGCGGTTGCAGAGTAGAATTACTTGACGGTGATGTTGTTCGCACTAATTTATCTCAAGGGTTGGGATTTAGTAAAGAAGACCGGGATATAAATGTCCGCCGCATTGGTTTTGTTGCTGATTTACTCAGTCGCAATGGCATAATAGCGATCGTATCAGCAATTAGTCCCTATCGCTCAATTCGAGAGGAACTGAAACAGACAACTACTAACTTTGTGGAAGTTTACGTTCAAGCACCATTGGCAATTTGTGAATCCCGTGATATAAAAGGACTTTACGCTAAAGCTAGGGCTGGACAAATCCAGAATTTCACGGGTATATCTGATCCTTATGAAGAACCTTTAAATCCAGATATTATTTGTATTACTGATAAATTTACTGTAGAGCAATGTGTTTCTCAAGTGGTCATTTATTTAGAGAAGCAAGGATATATTTCATTCATCTACCCAAGAACACAGGAGCATATATCACAGATACAACTAAAAGTATAGGTCGGGGTTTCCACACTTAATGGTACGGCTAGTTCCTATAATCAAGATGTGGGTTTTCCACATCTGAATAGCACAATAATAAAAGATTAATCACCAGTGAGAGCAAACACTAGCAAAAAAATATTGATAAAATTGATTATTAACAAAAATTAAACAAAAAGCATGATTAACGTGACCCCACGCTATTTGCATTCCTAAATTTCTGTATTTTTGTTAAAGTGTTACCTTAAACCTATTAGCTACTATTTTCGTTACTTTTGCTTCCTTCAAACTCCTAACCTTGCTATATGGCTCGAGACTATTATGAAACCCTGGGTGTCTCTCGTGACGCCGACAAAGAAGAGATTAAACAGGCTTATCGCCGCCTAGCCCGAAAGTATCACCCAGATGTTAATAAAGAATCTGGGGCAGAGGAACGGTTTAAGGAGATTAACCGCGCCTATGAAGTGCTGTCTGAGCCGGAAGTTCGCGCTCGTTATGACCGCTTTGGTGAAGCGGGTGTTTCGGGAGCGGCCGCGGCTGGTGCTGGTGCTGGTTTCCAAGATATGGGCGACATGAGTGGTTTTGCCGATATCTTTGAAAGCATTTTCAGCGGCTTTGCTGGTGGTATGGGCGGACAACCCCAACAAAGACGGCGTAGCGGACCGGTGCGAGGTGATGATCTTCGACTCGACCTGAAATTAGATTTTCGGGAAGCAGTATTTGGTGGGGAAAAAGAAATTCGGATTTCCCATTTAGAAACCTGTGAAGTTTGTAATGGTTCTGGTGCTAAAGCCGGAACTCGCCCCCGGACTTGTGGTACTTGTGGTGGTTCAGGTCAAGTTAGACGAGTAACTAGAACCCCATTTGGTAGCTTTACTCAAGTGTCAACTTGTCCCGCCTGTGATGGTACAGGAACGGTTGTTGAGGATAAGTGTGATGCTTGTGACGGTAAAGGCGCAAATCAGGTTACAAAGAAACTCAAAATTAATGTTCCCGCTGGTGTGGACAATGGGACACGCTTAAGAATTTCCCAAGAAGGAGATGCAGGTCAACGGGGTGGTCCGCCTGGTGATTTATATGTCTACTTGTTTGTGAATGAAGATGAAGAATTTCATCGAGAGGGAATTAATATTAATTCGGAAATTAAAATTAGCTACCTGCAAGCGATTTTAGGTTGCCGTTTGGAAGTAAATACTGTAGATGGACCAGTTGAATTAGTAATTCCAGCAGGAACTCAACCCAATACGGTGATGAAATTAGAAAATCGTGGTGTCCCCCGTCTGGGTAATCCGGTGAGTCGGGGTGATCATTTGTTAACGGTGTTAATTGATATTCCGACTAAGATCATCCCAGAGGAGCGAGAACTGCTAGAGAAACTAGCTAAAATTAAGGGAGACAGGACTGGTAAAGGTGGTTTAGAAGGATTCTTAGGAAGCTTGTTTAAGTCATGAGTGGATCTTCTGTGTTAACCCCCGACGCTCAATTAGATTTGCGTGGGACTCCTTGTCCGATTAATTTTGTGCGAACAAAACTATATCTGGAAAAAATGCTTCCTGGGGGTTTATTGGAAGTATGGTTAGATCCAGGTGAACCGATAGAACAAGTTCCTGATAGCCTGACAATGGCTGGTTATCATGTGGAAAAAATTACAGATTGTTCTGGCTATTTTTCTCTGTTTGTACGCCATCCGGTAGTTGAGGAATGAAAGGGGAAAGTGTTTCTACTAAACAGTTATTCGGTACAGTTTTAGCTGTACAGGCGAATTTTTATCGCGTGCAGATGGATGAGGAGGCAGGGGAGCAGGGGAGCAGGGGAGCAGGGGAGCAGGGGAGTAGGGAGAAGATTTTTCCCAATCCCCAGTCCCCAGTCCCCAATCCCCCCATTCTTCTTTGTACGCGGAGAACACGCTTGAAGAAAATTGGTCAACAGGTGATGGTGGGCGATCGCGTGGTTGTCGAAGAACCTGATTGGGCTGGTGGACGGGGGGCTGTGAGTGAGGTTTTACCGCGTCATAGTCAATTAAATCGGCCAGCGATCGCTAATGTTAATCAAATTCTCCTGGTTTTTGCGGTTGCAGATCCGCCTTTAGAACCTATTCAATTAAGCAGATTTTTAATTAAGGCTGAGTCTACAGGCGTTGATGTGCTGCTGTGTTTAAATAAATGTGATCTCATTTCTGAAGATGAACGACAGCAAGTAAGCGATCGCCTTTTGGCTTGGGGTTATCAACCTTTATTTATCAGTGTTCAAAATAGTATTAATATTGACCAAATAGCGGCATATTTGCAGGATAAAATTACTGTGATTGCTGGTCCTTCGGGTGTGGGGAAATCCAGCTTGATTAATAGTTTGATTCCTGATATTAACCTGCGCGTGGGGGAAGTTTCCGGTAAATTAGCCCGTGGTCGCCATACTACCCGTCATGTAGAATTATTTGAAATGACTACAGGTGGGTTATTAGCAGATACTCCCGGTTTTAATCAACCTGATTTAGATTGTAGTCCCGAAGAATTAATTTACTATTTTCCAGAAGCTAGAACCAGGTTAGAAACTGCTAATTGTCGGTTTAGTGATTGTAGTCATCGGGATGAACCAGACTGTGTGGTTCGTGGTGACTGGGAACGATATCAGCATTATTTAGAATTTTTGGCTGATGCGATCGTTTATCAAACCCATCTTAACCAACAAGCTGACCCGGAATCAAATCTGAAATTAATATCTAAAGGTAAAGGTCAAAGTCAGTACGAACCAAAATTAGAAAGTAAAAAATATCGGCGGATTTCTCGGAAAACTCAATTACAAGATTTACAAGAGTTATACCGAGAAAGTGAAGATTGACACTCCCCGGTCTAAAGACATTATGTAAAAATTTATACATTAAGTATAGTCAAGCCTTTTTAGTTGCTATATTTAAAATAAGCCTTAATGTATGATTAGTTTACTATAAGGATATGGGATAATTTATGACTATTGAACAATTAGAAGCTCAAGTTCTGGCTTTACCAAATGATTCTCTAGCATTATTAGTAGCTCGTCTGATTGAACATTTAGGACAAGTTGGAGAAATTGATCAACAAGTTGCTGAAGAATGGATACAAGAAGCAGAATTACGGGATGAGGATATGAGTAATGGTAAAGTTGCTGGTGTTTCGTCCCAAGAAGTGTTTAATAAATTGCGTGCATCTTTACAATGAAGACTGTTATATTTCATCCATTAGCGGAATTAATCAAGTAGTGAGGAGTAATAAATAATGGATATACAAGAATACTTTAAAGGGCTAATTAGTAATCAGCAATTTAGTGAAAATCTGAATCAACAACATTATAAATTTGCCCATCAATTAATGCCCTATATTGTAGAAAATAACTTTCAGGATTTACTAAGTAAAGTTATTGATAAATCTGCCCAAAACTGGATTTTACAACTCTGGAATAAATATTCTGAACTTCCAATTCCCAATTACACAGCATTGGTTTACCCAATATGTAATTTTACCAAGCATTCTGAAAACATTGGAATAATATACATTACTATGCCTGCACCTAGAGTAAGTCCAGAAGCAGCATACATAGCAGTTATTTTTAAAATAGATAATGAACCACCATCTGAGTGGTTACGAAGCTACTTTACCCTTGAATTAGGACTAACTACATCTGCATATTGGACACTAGCAGAGTGGAATAATTCCAATCATATTAATTTAGGAGAATTTAAGTATGAACCAACTCTAAATAATTTCCTTGCGACAATTATTACAGAAGTTAAAAGCAGATGGAGTTAGGATTAATCACATTATTGATGTAGAGTTGAGATAGATACCTTTGGTGAGCCTTGCTAACGCATTTCTGGAGTAGATTTAGGAGCGATAGCGAAGCGCGACAGAGGAATCGCATTATCTGATGTAGAGTGAGAGCAATCTATCATATTAAACTATTTATTAAGTTTTTCAGGAATTAGCTATGCAGTGGCAACCAATAGAAAATTTACCATCCAATTGGGAAGATTTAGCAAGTTCTGAATTACCACCTTTAGTCACTGTTTGGAATGAACAAGCAGAACGACTGCGTTCCTCTGGAGAATTCAAAACCTTTATGGAAAGGTTATGTCGAGAGATTGCTATTGAAACTGGAATTATTGAAGGACTATATACCCTAGACAGAGGAATCACCCGTGTACTAATTGAACAAGGGATTAATGAGGCTCTTATTGCTCATAATCCTAATAATCCTGCCAATCCCCCAATCAAGCAAATTGTATCTCTCATCCAAGATCAAGAAGCAGCGGTCGAAGGATTATTTGATTTTGTTGGTGGAGGGAGAAGTTTATCTACTTCCTACATCAAAGAGTTACATCAACTTCTCACTCAGAATCAAGATAGTACAGAAGCAAAAACGCCAACAGGACAAATTATTCGTGTTCCTCTGAACAGAGGTGACTGGAAAAAGCAACCTAATAATCCAGAAAGAAAAGATGGCTCTATAGATGAATATTGCCCTCCAGAACAAGTTGCTTCTGAAATGGATAATTTGATTCAATGGCATCATCAACATAGAATAGAACAAATTCCCCCTGAAGTGGAAGCAGCATGGTTACATCATCGCTTCACACAAATTCATCCATTTCAAGATGGTAATGGTCGTGTGGCTCGCTGTCTTGCTAGTTTAGTTTTTCTGCAAGCTAGATGGTTTCCTTTGGTTGTTACAGGTGACGAAAGAGCAGCTTATATTGGAGCTTCAGAGCAAGCAGATAAAGGTGATTTATCAAACTTAATTAACTTGTTTGCTAAAAGTCAAAAACAGGCATTTATTCGTAGTCTTGGTTTATCTGAACAAATTTTGTCCGAAACACGACGCGCTCAGGCTGTTATTGCTTCCATAGCTAACAAAATTAGGCAAAATCAATCACCCACTATTCCAGATCGCCGTCAAAAAGTTGAAAGTTTTGCGACAAATCTTTTTAAAATTGCATCGGCTCGTTTAGAAGATATCGCTACCGAAATTAAGTTATCTGTTCAAAATCTAGTAAGTGATGCTGAGAGTTTTGTGGTTCCGGCTGCTGCTGGTGATCCTAAATCATATTATCATCGCTTCCAAGTTGTAGAAACAGCTAAACAATTAGGTTACTTTGCTAATATTCGGACTTATCACAGTTGGATACAATTGGTGATTAATGTAGAATCATCAACAACAATTCTACTTTCTTTTCATGCAGTAGGACATGAGTATCTTGGCTTACTTGCTTGTTCTGCCTGTGCATATCATAGAGATAATACTGGAGAAGGTGAACGAAATATTAGTGATATTCAAGCCTTAACAGATTCTCTATTTCAGTTTTCTTATGCTGATGATGAGAGTAACCTGACGGAACGTTTTAAGAAGTGGTTGGAAGATGTGATTGTTACTGGTTTAGAGTATTGGAATAAGAGTGTTTAACAAGCATAGTAAGAGCGATACCTTCGGTGGGCTTCGCTAACGCATTTCTAGTGTAGAGTGAATAGCGATACCTTGGATGCGCTTCTCTACACCTTATCATTCAAGACTAACAACTACAGCTTGACCTTTTACTACCGTAGATAAAATATCTAAAATCTTTGGAACTAAAGGTTTTAGATCCATTAATCTATTAGAAGATGCTTGCAAAACAACTATAGCAATATTGAACTGAGACAAATTTTGCTGAAAAGATAAATTCCTATCAACCGTAATAAAAACATCAAATTCTTTTTCTACTAAAGCCAGTAGTTTACCATTTTTAGTTCCCGCCCATCCCATTTGAGGAACTGTTTTGATTTCATAACCTACAAATTCTTTAGCTAACTTGCGGTCAATACATTCATCTAGAACCAGTTTCATCCTAAGCTACCTTACTAATCATTTGTTTTCCTGCTTCCTCTAAGAATGTAATTACTTGCTCTCTAGTAACCGTGGGAAAACCATCTAAAAAATCATCTATTGAATCTCCTGCTGTCAAATAATCTAAAAGTGTTTGTATAGGAACTCTTGTCCCAGTAAAAACAGGAGTACCACTCATAATTTCAGGAGACACACTTATGACGGAGGAATTGTTAGACATAGTTTTTTATATTTTCAGGTTATATTCTTAGTTTAACAATAAATGATTTTTTGCAGCTATACCCAAGACTAAAAGTAAAATTTCACCAAGTTTAGGGTTCATCTAACAAATCCAAAACTTCCTGCTCTACTGTACGGGTTCTGAGCATATCTAAAACATCCTGATCTGCCATTTCGATGATTTCTAGAATACAATAGCGAACTTGTTCTGCTACAGCAGGTTGCCAGTAATTTAACTTTGTATTTAGTTCTGCAATTAAAGCATCCATAATAATTCTGTATACTTCTAACTATCAATATTAAACTAATTTTCAACCAAAGTATATTTCTAATTAATAATTTGACATACAATAATATCTAGAAACCTTTCCCAAAATATACGGTTATGGCGACACTAACGCATTATCTGGTGTAGAGTGTAAGCGATATCTACGATGGGCTATGCCTACGCTTATCATTTATAATGAATATATTGCAATAGTCAATGTCACGAGGATTAGAAAAATGGACGTTACAAAACTTAGTGACACAACAATAGAACTATCAGATATTACAGCTTGGGATAAAAATGGACAGAAACTTTTAGTATCAAAAGTTAGAGCTAGAGATATTGTAGAAGATATTACCGGAAAGGTTAAAGATATTCTCAAGTTTGAGTATGAACATAATAGAGTGATAATTCCTTATGCTATGACAGCTACCCGTGAAGAAATTAAATTTTTTCAATGGGATGGGGAAAATTTAGAAGATGTCTACACTTTCTCAACTCCTGAAGTTTTGTCTGAATATGATCCAGAATTTAGTCATAAAAAGAGGATTTTTGAATATTATTTAGAAGTATTAGTTGAAGGACGGTTAAGAGATTTGGCTGATAACTGGAAAACAGATAATCCTCCAAAATCAGAAGAACTAACCCAAATAGGTTTTGTCAACAAAATTTATGATGCAGCACACTAAAGGTTAGCAAATTTAATGATTACGCTTTACATAGAAACTAATTTTTTTATTGATTTTGCGAAAAACTAATGGTGTTTTATATCTTCAGGTTATATTCCTAGTTTAACAATAAATGGAAGTAAGTCATTTCTGGTGTAGAGTTAGGAGCGATCGCACAAGGATAAACTTTCTGACCTACATTATAATAGTTCTTATTTACAGCCAACTTAACCAAAATTATTATGAGTATCAGTCTCACACCTAAACAAGAACACTTTATTCAAACAAAGTTGCAAACTGGAAAATACCAATCTGTAGAAGAAGTTCTAGAAATTGCTCTTCAGTTACTAGATGAGTATGATCATGCTGAGTCAGAATGGGTTGAGGAAGTGCGTGAAAAAATTGATGATGCGATCGCAATTTCAGAACATACAGCACCTATTGACGGTGAAACATTTGTAAATCAAATTTTAGATAGTTTTCAGCAACAGCGACAGGTAAAAAAATGAATCGTTACGTTATTAATATTCTTGCTACTGTTTTTGATGATTCGGAATTGTAAATTTAGAGAGATAGTTTTATTAAGCTTTACTAACGCATTTGCTGTATGATTATGTTTCTGCTAAAATTTCCAATGCTTTAGCAATATTTACCCTTACTGATTCTGCCGAAGTCTGCAAAGCTAACCTTTCTTGATCACTAATAGATACTTGTACAATATTCTCAATTCCATCCCATCCTAATCGGCAAGGAACACCAATTACTACATTATTTAAATCATATTCCCCTTCTAAATATGTTGAGGCTGGTAACAATCGGGACTGATTTAAGATGATTGATTCTACCATAATGGAAGTTGCGGAAGCTGGAGCAAAAAATGCGCCGCCGGTGTGCATTAATTCCACAATTTCTGCCCCACCATTGCGGGTTCTTTCTACTAAATGGTTAATTGTTTCCGCGGTCAATAATTCTGTAATTGGTACACCATTAACCGTTGCATAACGGGCTAAAGGAACCATTAAATTACCATGACTACCTAATACCATTGCTTTTACGTCAGCGGGTAAAACCCCTAATTCTAAAGCAATGAAGGTTTCAAATCTAGCTGAGTCTAATACCCCAGCCATTCCCATGACGCGATTTCTTGGTAAACCTGTAGTTTGCCAAGCTAAATATGTCATCACATCCAAAGGATTTGTAACTACAATAAAAATAGCATGAGGAGAATGAGCGATCGCATTTTTTGCTGCATCTACGACAATTTTGGCATTGACTTTGAGCAAATCATCCCGACTCATTCCCGGTTGGCGGGGAAAACCAGCGGTAATCACGACAATATTGGAATTAGCTGTATCTGCATAATCATTAGTGCCGCTAATTTGCCGATTATGGGATTCAATTCCTCTGGCTTCTAGCAAATCTAAGGCTAAACCCTGGGGCATTCCTGAGACAATATCCAATAATACTACATCAGCCAGATTTTTCTCAGCAATGCGTTGGGCTAAGGTGCTACCAACTCTCCCTGCACCGACAATAGTTACACGGGGAGAATTACAAACAATTGGGGAATAAGACATACAGCAGGGAACACGGAATAGGGTTAAATGTCTCTTGATATATGGCTTGGTTTTGAAAATGTGATTTCCGAAAAAACTGATTTTAAGTGCTAATTTTGAGAAAAATTTAGCACAGGTTATTTAATTAGTTTTGTTCTTCTAATTGTTCTAATTTTAACCAAATATTTGGTGTTGGCACTTTTCCAAATTTCACTAAAGCATACTCACCTTTGATATCTACAACTTCTCCCTGACTTTCAAATAAATAAGCAGGAAAGCGGGAATCACTAGCTTTAGCTTCTAGACTATTTTCCAATTTTTCGCGGATAGCACGAACCATGTTTCCCTTTTTTACCGCCATAAGTTCCCCTTAGAAATTAATAAACGCTTTTATTGATAATTTTATAAGAAAATATGCTAAAAACCCCAGACTTTATTTTCTTTTTTCTATAAAAATAGTTCATAGTTCTTCCTTATCAAGTTCATCATAGCAAATTCCCAAGCAGAAGTCAACTACTTATTGTCTATTTTTAGCGGTATCTTGAATTAAGAAGTGTGTATATTTTAAAGCTGCTAAAATTATTACCCCTGTAACAATTTACCATGATAGCGATCGCCAATTATTGAGTTTGAGTATTTTGTGGTTCATACTCTAGTCGCGTTACTTATTCGTTGTTGAAGAGAAGCGATAATTTCAGGACTTAATTCTGCTTCTGGTTGTACTACTTCACGTTCAGCTAAAACTGATTTAATTTGACTTTCGGAAGCTTTTCCTAAACCTTGTAACAGTGTTTTAAAACTCTGTTCTTGTTCAACTATTTCTTTTTCTGGTGTTGCTTGAATAAACTCTGTGGATACAGCTTGGCGGGGTAAAGCATAAACTATATATTGATTCAAAGAAATACCTTCAGTTTCAGCTAACTGGATTAACTGTTGGTGTAATGTGGCTGGTAATCTAAGTGTTAATCTACTCATATCTAAATTTCTCCAGAGGCTAATTTAATTACTAGCTGTGTGGGTGTCAGAACTGGTAAAACTAAAGATTATTTTGCATTTTGAAAGGTCACGAATGTTAGATATAAACAGCGTTTAAAAACCTTAAATCCATGCTTCATATTTTCTATTTTGTATCAATCGGTAAGTCTTTATTTAGATAAATTGAACACTCAGGAAATCAGAAATATCAAGTCATTTCCACTTTGATAGTTCATCTATTATTACTTGCTGACTTCTATATAAATTATCCTTTGGTAGCCTAACAAATATTTTATCTTCTTCTAAACAGTATTCAATAAATGTCGATATAACTCCGTTCCAGTATTCCCTAGCATTTAGTCCCTGTTGACTAATTTTTCTAATCTTTTCAACAACACTAAGATTTCTAATTTCTGTTACTAAGGCCATTTGTGAAATATAAATCTCATCATTCATGATCATTTCAAGATGAATTTTACCGCATGAAGTTATGGACAGCCTTTGTCCAGAGTAAACCTTATCATCGCTTGGATCATACGTTTGTAATAATCTATATGAAATGAGTTCTTTGATATAATTTACTATTATATCTTCATTTACACACATAGGCTCAAAATAATTTTCTATTTCTTGAAGAGTCAGATAAGATTCATGAACATCATTTGATGATGCCTCTTTATCACGTAATAGTCTCAAAATTCTTATTTTTGTTAAAGGACTTGAGACAAGATTATTTTTTAATGTAAAGAGATTTAATATAAATTGACTATGTTCCTGAGCAAATCCTTTATATTCTCCAAGAATTAAACTTTTGGTGATTTTTTGCGGGTTTATATTTTCCATATTACCCAGGATATAACTCTTCACAAGTTCATCAATTCCAAGACAAGGAGAGGTAACTACTCCCTGAAAAACTTTTAAACTACGTCTAATTTCATGATTAGCAATCCATCCAATGCGACGAGAAGTAAAGTCTTCATTAACGAAAATTTCCTCAATACATGATACAAAAGCGCCTATATCATCAATTTTAACTCTTATTCCTCTGTTAAGGAAATAAGACTTACCATTTTTTTCAGTTTCAATTTTTTTCTTAAGAAATTTTATCCTTTTATCAAGAATATCTTTAATTGATGGTACTGGCAAATAAAATGATTTAGAATCATATGATTGAAATGGACCAGATTTGGATAACTGCCAAATTGTTTTATCTGTGATTGGCACTATAATAAAAGAAAATACTGCTCTGTGTATTGATTCTGCGACTTGAAAAACTGCTTCTTGGAATTTTTGCGAAAAATTATCTGTATTATCAAAAACAATACATGGCATTAATTTCCTTGAACGAACTACATGATATAATAAATTTATTACATATTCTTCTAAATTGTTTTCTTTTTTATTAAAAATATACTCTCCAAATTTTATTTTAAATTCTTGACGATCTCTTTCATATAAATACTTAAATTCTCCATTTTTCCATCTTTGATATTCTTTATAAAAGATACCTTGTAGTTCTTCATACTCTGGAGAATTACCTTTATATAATTCTTTTTCTATACAATCTTTAAGACTTTTATAAATCCATTTAGTAACATAATTTATATCTCCACTTGAATTAGCCATATCTATTTTTAGTGCTAGGCATAAACTACGCACATTTTTATCAAGAATAATTGTAAAAAACCGCTCAATAAATGTAGATTTACCCGAACCTTTTTCACCTACTATCAATACAATATCTGATGTTTTTTCTGTTTCTATAGAAAATTCTATTTCTTTCTCTAATTCCCGACCAGTACCAGAATTAAGTGATTGAATAGAGTTTAATATATTTTCAGAAATTTTCTGCATTGCTCGTTCAGCATTAATGCTGTCTTGAGTTTCTACGAAGCATTCAATGAGCATCTCTGGATCATTATCACCAGCTAAAGTAGTAAAAAATTCATTAAAAAATTTATCTAAATCTATTTGAAAATCCGATTTAGGGATCATACGATTATTGTTCATCTCGTGAACAGAATAAAGTTTTTCATAATATCCGGTTACGGAAGTTGAAAATTTCTGTATCTGTGTAAGATATCGTTTTTCTAGTACACCTTCTTTAGAAAACAAATCATAGAACATTGCAAATTTATCAGAAATTGATTCTAGAGAAGGAAAAGTAATTGAATTAGAATCAAAAAGAGGTTTTCCATCTCTAGGGAAAGGATTAAAACCTATCCAGCATATTCCATTTGTAAGACCAGCAAATGTAGCACCAGTTGTTAGACAATAGTTACTAGCTTGAATAATTCCATCCTTTGCTGGCTTGATTGCAGCACCACCAAGCTTATAGAAAGATACCTTTTGGTTTGTTGTTTCTATTAATTCAAAACCTATTTTTTTTGCTTCAATAACTAGGAAATTTTTGTCGCCATATTTTAATAGATAATCAACAAATCCACTAGCAGTGTGCGGTTCTCGTTCTATTTCTTCTTTTTCCCATCCTAAAACTTCTGTTAAAATTCGATCTATAATATTTACTCGCGTATCTGTTTCTGACTTTATCTTGTCAATATAAGAGTTAACCTCATTTCTAATAAAGTCAAATTTGATTTTCGCTTCGTCAATATTCATAATATTTTTATTCCTTTTCAGAACCATTATAAAAATTACAAGTTTTTTAACGAATGAATCTGCTGTTACTATAGACCTTTCTTAGATAATGGGACATAGAAGTAACTCCAATGCTGCAAAGCCAAGAAGATTATATATGTCATTTAAATGTAATTATGCTTTTTTGCAAATGGTTATTAGCTACATTATAACATCCCCCATAACACATTTTTCCCTTATTCTCTCACATTGTCCCCAGTGGTAATAGAATAATAACGATGCCTGCGGCGAGAGAAGCGATCGCCTTATAAAGCCTACCAAAAACAGAAGGTAGTGATTAAGTAGCAGATTTGACAGAAGTAGAACACCAAAACTCTGTATCCAGAAGAGATTACTGAAAAGCGAAGTAAAAATTTTTATGGTTTCCCAAATTCGGTTTTTAATGTGCGCTCCTGACCATTACGATGTGGATTATGTGATTAATCCGTGGATGGAAGGGAATATTCACAAATCCTCACGCGATCGCGCGGTGGAACAATGGAATAAATTATACAATGTTATCAAAAATCATGCCATTGTTGATTTAGTCGCTCCAGAAAAAGGTTGGCCTGACATGGTATTCAGTGCCAATGCAGGTTTAGTCCTCGGTGAAAACGTCGTTCTCAGCCGCTTTTTACATAAAGAACGTCAAGGGGAAGAACCGTATTTTCAACAATGGTTTGAGAATAATGGTTTTAATGTTTACACACTTCCCAAAGACCTCCCCTTTGAAGGTGCTGGTGACGCACTCTTAGACCGGGAAGGTCGGTGGTTATGGGCTGGATACGGTTTCCGGTCAGAATTAGATTCTCACCCCTACCTGGCTAAATGGCTGGACATTGAGGTGATTTCTCTGCGGTTGATGGATGAGCGTTTTTATCACCTTGATACCTGCTTCTGTCCCTTAGCAAATGGTTATTTGCTGTATTATCCCGGTGCGTTTGATTCCTACTCTAACCGCGTCATTGAAATGCGTGTCGCACCAGAAAAGCGAATCGCTATTGAAGAAGCTGACGCTGTTAACTTTGCTTGTAATGCGGTAAATGTTGATAGCATCGTGATTATGAACAAAGCCAGTGAGAATTTAAAATCACGGTTATCAGAAGTTGGTTTTCAAGTCATTGAAACGCCTTTAACCGAATTTCTCAAAGCTGGTGGTGCGGCTAAATGCTTGACTTTGCGGGTAACAGAACCCATTGGTGATGAAATTCACGCGATCGCATCTGTAGAAAGTCGTGTTATCCGCATGGAAGGACACCTGCTAGATGCAGGGTTGATTAACCGCGCTTTAGATTTAATTGTGGAAATGGGGGGAAGTTTCCAAGTTCTCAAATTCAACTTGGGAGAACAACGTCAAAGTACATCTGCGGCTGAGGTGAGGGTATCTGCACCATCCCATGAGGTGATGGAAGAGATTATATCTCAGTTGATTGATTTAGGTGCGGTTGATTTACCCCAAGATGAACGGGATACTAGGTTAGAACCTGTGATCCAAGCGGGTGTTGCTCCTGATGATTTCTATGTCAGCACGATTTATCCGACAGAAATACGGGTAAATGGGGAATGGCTGAAAGTGCAGAATCAACGCATGGATGGTGCGATCGCCATTTCCACAACTGCCAATGGTATAGTAGCTAAGTGTAAACTATTGCGTGATTTAGAAATAGGTGACAAAGTAGTTGTGGATGTCTTTGGTATCCGCACCGTCCGCAAAGCCGAATCACGAGAACAACGCAATTCTCAAGAGTTCAGCTTTATGTCTTCTGGTGTTTCCAGTGAAAGACGGGTGGAATTAGTCGTTGAACAAGTGGCTTGGGAATTACGTAAAATTAAGGATAGCGGCGGTAAAGTAGTTGTCACTGCTGGTCCTGTGGTAATTCACACTGGCGGTGGTGAACATCTCTGTCGCTTAGTCCGAGAAGGCTATGTACAGGGTCTTTTAGGCGGAAATGCGATCGCTGTCCATGATATGGAACAAAACCTGCTAGGAACATCCCTGGGTGTGGATATGAAGCGGGGTGTGGCTGTACGTGGTGGACACCGACATCATTTAAAGGTAATTAATACTATCCGCCGTTTTGGTAGCATTGCTAAAGCTGTAGAAGCGGGAGTGGTGAAAAGTGGGGTGATGTATGAATGTGTGAAAAATAACATTCCCTTTTCCCTCGCTGGTTCAATTCGGGATGATGGACCTTTACCAGATACCCAAATGAACCTGATTTTAGCACAACAGGAATATTCTAAAATCATTGAAGGTGCGGATATGATTTTGATGCTGTCTTCTATGCTGCATTCTATTGGGGTGGGGAATATGACTCCTGCGGGTGTGAAGATGGTTTGTGTGGATATTAACCCGGCTGTGGTGACAAAATTGAGCGATCGCGGTTCAATAGAATCTGTAGGTGTGGTGACAGATGTGGGTTTGTTCCTCAGTCTGTTAACTCAGCAATTGGATAAGTTGACTAGTCCTTATGTTGCTAATGTAGGTTAAGGAAATAGATTTTCCTTATTGCGGACATCATTTGCTTTATGGGTAATTATGTATGTCCGCAAACTACAATGAGTTTTAAGTTTAGCTCCAAACTGTTCCTATATTTTATGACCAGACGAAACCACAATAAGCTTATCTGATTTAGTTCTTGAAATGAGTATATATAAATTATATGGTACAAGAAGATTCATTAAAGTTTAGTATTCAAGAAATTGGTGCAACTTCTCAGCATTTAAAAACTGTCATTAACTTAGGTAATGCTAATTCAGAAACCCTTGGCTTTTTACCCTATGGAGCTTTTGAAAGACTAGCAGAAGAAGGACGTATTATTGGTTTTATTGTTCCAGAAGTAGGTTGTGTTGGATATCTGCTTTATGGTATTAGTCGTCGTGATTACAGAGTAAAACTTACCCACCTTTGTGTAGATAAAAATTGGCAAAAAAGAGGAATAGCCAAAAAATTACTCCAGTATTTAAAAAATAAAACTCAACATTTATACGGTATTCTTTTATCATGCCGTCGTGATTATAACTTGGATGGAATGTGGGCATCGCTTGGTTTTGTGGCTCCTCATGAAAGACCAGGAAAAAGCAAAGAAGGTAGTATTTTAACTGAGTGGTGGTTAGATTATGGTCATCATAGTTTACTCACTAATCTTGCCTATCAACAAACCGTATCTAAATTATGTGTTGCTATAGATGCTAATATTTTTTTTGATTTAGTAGATAATGAAAAGTTTGATGAAGAAGGAAAAGAATCTAAGGTTTTAATTTCTGATTGGCTAGAAGCAGAAATTAAACTATGCTTAACTGATGAAATTCTGAATGAAATTAACAGAAATTCAGACAGCATACAAAGAGGAAAATTACGTGCAGCTACAAGTCATTTTACATTACTTCCTTCTGCTCAAGAAGAATTTGATAAAGTATGCCAAAATATACGTAAATTTTTTCCTAACAAAATGACTTCTAGTGATGCGTCTGATTTACGGCAAATTGCTAGAGTTATCACTTCTCAAATTAATGCTCCTTATTTTATCACTAGAGATAAACGTCTACTAGGTATTGAAGAAGAGATTTATCAAGAATTTAATCTGACCATTATTCATCCTATTGATCTTGTTCTTAAATTAGATCAATTACGCAGAGAAAATGAATATCAACCAGAGCTATTAGGTGGAACTAATATAATAGAAAAGCGTATTCAGAGTGGAGAAATAGATTCAATAATTGATCTATTTTTAGCTTATTCACAAGGTGAAAGAAAACCAGATTTTGGAAAAAATATTCGTCATTTAGTCTCAAATACTGAACAATTTAAATGTTTTACAATTAGTCAAAATGAAATATTAATGGCTTTAATAGTCTATGATAGATCAGAAGATGCCGAATTAAAAATTCCTATTTTTAGATTCAGAGATACTAAAATTACTTCTACTATTTTACGGCGTTGTATTTTTCAGTGCTTCTCAACTGCTGCTAATGAAAATAGACAATTCACCAGAATTACTGAAATATACTTGGATGATACAACAATTAAAGCACTGTCTGAAGATGGTTTTTTAAAGACTGAATCTGGATGGTTAAGAGCTAACTTAGCTATTTCAGACCGCGCAGTAGATATTTCTTCGTATATTACTAACTTATGTAAAACATCATCTAAAGGTTATGATAAATATCTTCCATTTGCAGATATTTTATTAAATCAAGATTTACTTCAAAAACCAGAAATCATGGCAGATATTGAGAGGATGCTTTATCCTGCTAAAATTACTGATGCTGAAATTCCTACTTATATTATTCCTATTAAATCACGTTGGGCTAAAGAATTATTTGATAAAGAATTAGCAGAGGAAGGAATATGGAGAGCCAAAGAAGAATTAGCTTTGAGACGTGAGGTTGTCTACTACTCTTCAAAGCGAAAAATGAAATATCCAGGAAGAATTTTATGGTATGTTACTTCATCTCCTGACGATAAAAATAGTTCTGCTATTCTAGGAGCTATTAGAGCTTGTTCTAGACTAGATGAAGTAACAATTGGTAAACCTAAAGACTTATATAAAAAGTTTAGAAGATTAGGAATCTACAGTTTTCAAGATGTTTTGAAAACGGCTAGTAACAATTTAAACCAGGAAATCAAAGCTGTTAAATTTAGTGACACAGAATTATTTATACATCCTATAAAATTTACAGAAATCAAAACAATGCTAAATCGATCTATTCAACTTCAAAGTTCTATAGAAATTTACCCAGAAGAATTTAAAATGTTATATAATAGAGGAACTTCAATTTTTATATAACTTTAAAAATGAGTCTCATGTCTCCAAATGTACTTCTAATATCTATTCACTATGAATACGCCAATATGATATTTGAGGGTAATAAACAAGTTGAGTTTAGGCGTGTTAGACCTCGACATCTAAGTGAAGGTGATCTAATTCTTGTTTATGCAACATCTCCTGAAAAAGCATTGTTGGGAGTGCTTGAAGTAGAAAAAGTTGTGGAAATGTCTCCTAATAAGCTTTGGAATATTGTTAAAGATAAAGCTGGTATTAACCAAGAAACTTTTCAAAAATACTACAAAAATTCACAAATTGCTTTTGCTATTTTCTTTAAAAACCCGTTCAGTTTTGATTCACCAATTACAATTGAAAAACTAAGAGAAGAGTGGAAAGATTTTCGACCACCACAGTGTTATCATTACTTAAAAGATAGAGAAATAAATCTTATCAAATCCATGACAAAATATGATATTTTAGCGTTATCTCATAAGTTTAAAGTTCACCAAACTGAACTATTAGCTCAAGTTTAAAAAATAAATATATTCATATATTACTTATTATTTGAGTTTAACCATATTATACTAGATTAACAACTGCAATCCTTAAAATAGTATGAGTGAAACCCTGGCTGATATTGCTATACCACCGCAGTTTCCAGATCATACTCAACTACCAGAGTCTGATGGTACATTTGTAAAGAATTTTCAAGAACATCCCCAAAGCATAATTATCACAGATTCAATTATTCAGACTTTACAAAAGTTACATCCAGATGGACAATTTTGTATAGGTCAAGATTGTGGTATTTATTGGCGCGAAACAGAACCCCCAGAAAAAGGTACAGTTGCACCAGATTGGTTTTATGTCCCTGATGTAGCACCAAGATTAGAAGGTAAAATTCGCCGTTCTTATGTATTATGGCGGGAATATATACCCCCATTAATTGCCATAGAATTAGCCAGTGGTAATGGTGAAGAAGAACGAGATACCACACCTCTAACGGGTTTACAGGCTAGTCAAAAACCTGGTAACTTTTGGGTATATGAACGCATTATTCGTATTCCCTATTATGCTATTTATGAAGTTAATAATGATAAATTAGAAGTTTATCATTTGGTAGATTTTTCTTACGAAAAAATGCAGCCTAACGATCGCAGACATTATCCCATTCCCCCTTTAGGTGTAGAATTAGGACTATGGCAAGGAAGTTACTTAAATAATCCTGAACAACTTTGGCTGCGTTGGTGGGATTTAGATGGCAATTTATTATTGGTGGGTAAGGAAGAAGCCCAGTTAGAAAGATTCAGGGCTGAACAAGCAGAAAATAAAGCTGCAAAATTAGCTGCAACATTGCGAGAAATGGGTATAAATCCAGATGATGATTTATAATCATTTTGAGCATTGAAGAAAACGAACCGCAGAGGCGCAGAGGACACAGAGAAAAATGCAAGGGGTTATTTTATCAGAGATTTAAAAAATTAATTGGGTGATTTTTTTTGCTGAGACGAATTTTTTAACACCCACCTACCCGCGCAAATTTTACTTCTCCGTGAACAAGAAAAACTAACAATTGCTATGTTTCAACAATTGTTAGAATAATTAAAAAGCACATTTAATCAAACAGAACTAGCATTAAAGTTACAAGCATTAACAGTTCCTATGTCAATTAACTCCGCTGCCAAATTTTAATTGTTTTATCCAAACTACCACTGACTAACATTTCCCCAGAAGCAGTAAAAGATAAAGCTGTAACTGTGTTAGTATGACCTGTAAATGTACCTAATAATTGTCCGGATTGTAAATGCCACAATTTGATGGTTTTATCCGCACTACCACTAGCAATAATTTGTTCATTAGGACTTAAAGCAACTGCATTGACACTATTTTGATGTCCTTTGAGAGTGTGGAGTAATTCTCCAGTCACTAAATTCCAAACTCTAATAGTTTGATCTTGACTACCACTGACTAGAAATTTAGCATTAGCACTAATAGCCAAAGAACTTACAATATGAGAATGACCCATGAGGGTGTGAATTGGTTCTGGATCTGGTGAATTTTTCTTCTTGAGTGTAGATGATGTTTGCCAAACTTTGATTTTGCGGTAGCTACCTGTAATCAAAATTTTCCCATCTTGACTTAACACCATTGAATGTGCTGCTGTATCATCTAATGATAGGGTATTTTCGACTTGGCGATCGCGCAAATTCCAAAACAAGATTTTTCGATCATCACCACCAGTTGCTACCATTTTACCATCTGGTGTAAACGCTACACAACGCACATCACCATGATGTTTATGCAGGATATCAATTAGATCCAATGCCCCAGTGTGCCAAATTTTCACTGTGGAATCTGCACCGACACTTACTAATGTTTGTCCGTCGGTACTAAAAGCCAAGGAATTAACTTCATTGACTAAACCAGAATGCACCCAAGGATATTCTGATAATGTTTCAATTAATTCACCTTTAGATAAATCCCATAATTTTGTTTCTCCCCGACTACCACTAGCTAAAATGGGGATAGTTTTGACGTTTTTACATCTCCCATTTTTAACTACTAAAGTCTTGATAGAATAGGCTAAACAGTTAATACCTCTAGTATGTCCTTTCAATGTTTGCCAGTATTCCCAATCACCAATAATCTGTTTTTGTGGATGATCTGATGGTAATGTTTCAATTGTTTCCACCATCATTTTTTCATCAGTTACACACAGATCATCTTGCTGACCACCAAGGGATTGTAAATACCAATTTAATCCCCCTGCATACAACAAACTACTAGGAGTTAAATAGACACTTGATTCGGGAAAATCTAGTTGATTTGTGGGTATAAATCCAGTAATTACAGTTTGCTTGTGGTATCCCAATTTGGTGTTTCCTGGATAAAACAAACACAGAAAAATTAATACTTGATGGTTACTAATATCTGCTTGACTGACAGACCAACGGATTTTATCTTTCTTAATTCCGTTAAAACTTTCTCCATCTGCCACATGAACTTGTATACTCACCTTGGGGTTATTAGTTAGTAAATAAGTAAACTTACTTTCACTACGTAAATTTCCCTCATCATCCAAAACCATATTTTCCAAAGTGTCTTGTGATACTTTTCTCACCAATTTTCCTAAACGTTCCGTAATCATCCGGTCTACAATTTGTTCACGGACAAAATAATCTTCTGCTTGACGTTGAAAATAGGTAGGAAAAGGAATTACCCAATCAGATGATTCGGGATATTCGGGTGGTATGGGAGGCGGATTTTTGGCGACGATTTCCGCTTGCTGACGAGAACATTCGAGAATTTTAGCTAATGAATCTCCTGCAAATGCCATCACCTCACTGTGATAACCTTTAACTCGACTTTCTAAAAGAGAAATATCCCCAGTTTTGGGTTTTCTCACCCGGTGTAAGAAGTCAGTTTGTTGTGATTTTAGTAAATTAATCCAATCCATCTGCATGATAGTGGCACAAAGTGTGCATACCCAAGATAACTTATAAGGAACAGAGAACAAGGAACAGGAAGAAGGAAGTTTTTGGCGATTTTACTTTTCTTTACACATTTTGCTGATCTCACGTCCACTTACTTAGTTAAGTAAAATTTCAGTAATCATTACTGTCTAATAGAATACAAAAAATGGGCGATTTTCAGGGTAAATATCAACTCATGTCATAATCAAGCATTAGTTAATGCGATGTAGTGGGTTAAGTAAATTTCGATGACTTCCATAAAGTTTAACTAATCTAACTAATAATTTACTGTTTCTGGGGAAACACTTCTACCTCTCAAAGAGGTTTACCATTTTTGAGTCAACTAAAATCAATAATAATTTACAAAAAGAAAGGGAACAGGGAATAGGGAAATAGGGAAATAGGTAATATAGCGGTTATCGCTAGCAATACAATCGAGGGCGCAGACCCTGCGCCCCTACTGAGTTTACGATTGGCTGACTGTATCTCATTCAAGTGCATACCGCTATAGGTAATAGGTAATAGGGAACAGATAAAAACAAAAGCACTGATAATATCAGTGCTTTTATTGTGTAATGAATGCAAAATGTCGGTAATTTAAAAACTGGCTTTTTTTAACTTTTGTTTCTTCCGGCGTTTTTCTGTAGTGGCTACACCTTGTTCTACTGGATAACCAACTACGGGAATTACCTGATATTGTCTTTCTGTTTCTAAATTTTTCAGTTCGGTGTAATCAACCCAATGTATACAATCAACAGGACAGGTATCTATGGCTTCTTGAACTACCTCTTCTATGTCTCCATCTTGACGGATGACACGCGATCGCCCATAATCTTCTTCAATAAAAAAAGTATTACGGGCAACATGGGCGCAATGTTTACAGCCTATACAGGTAATTTCATCTACATAAACGCCCTTCTGTCGCACCACGCCGCCTAATTCCGGTTCTAAACCAGAACGTTCGGGAACATCTCGCAAAAAACTCCCTAATTCTGGTTCTAACCCGGAACGATGATTTTCTTGTTCTTCTAAAGACGGCAGGAAATCAGACATTACGCACTCCAGCGTTGTACTACTAGACGAATAGAACCATCTGCATTTTTTTGTTGTTCGGCTACTTGGAAGCCAACTTTAGTAGTTTCTTTGACTACTGTTTGATAAGCATAACGCTGGGTCACTTGTCGAACAAACCCATCTACAGATAGATTTTGTTGCCAATATTGTAAATCTGCAACTAATTCGTATTCTTGACCATTCCATCTAAAACCAATATCATACCCATTTTGCTGTTCAATTGTCACTTCGGCAGCATGAGTTTGACCACGATAACCACGCACCTCACAAGGTCCGGGTTTCCAGTCTATTCCCAAGTCAGAAAGGGCATCTTGCAATGATTCCAGATTACGGATTTGTGTCTTGATTTGGCTAAAGTGTGACATAGTGGTTTGTAATCAATGAAATTAACTAGTTGGAAAATTTACCATTCGCTGTGAGCGGTTTGCGTATTTACTACACTGGATTGTTGCGTGTTAGTGGCGAAAAATTCGGAAGTTGGCTCATTACTCAACACTCGTCCTAGTTGGGCTTCTATGGCTGCTGTCACCTCTGCACAAGACGCACCGATAATACCGGTGACTTTTTCTTGGACTCGACCATCTGGATAAATGATGAATTCTAATGTTTCCATGTTCTGAAAGCCAACCTCGATAGTACACATGAACTTGCTGCTTTACCAGACTTGCTCAAAATTTAGCTATTGGAACTTAGATACAAATTTGCCATTTGTTTCATAATGTTCCATATTTCAACATATATATTTCAGAATCTTTACAAAAGTTATTATTTTTATTAGCAGTTACATTCATCAATTATTAGTTTCTCGTAACCTGATCAATTAGTCAAGGAGAAGATTAATAGAAACCACAAGTGATCAAAAGTCTTAATGAATCAAGCTTGTGGACAAAATTCAGCTTCAGATTAAATCTAAAAAAATCCTAAAGCTTATTGAAAAATCTTATCATTATCATCAAAATAAAAAAGGCGGGTTTGACCCGCCTATGCTTAAGGATGAAATCCTGGACTTTTTAGTCCGTAGAGAAAAACCAATACTTACTTCTGAGCTTCAGCAATAGGAACCCATTCAGTGTGGAAAGCGCCTTCTTTGTCAGTCCGTTTGTAGGTGTGTGCGCCAAAGTAGTCGCGTTGTGCTTGAGTTAAGTTTTGTGGCAAGCGATCGCGGCGGTAGCTATCGAAGTAATCTAGAGAAGCACTAAAAGCGGGAACAGGAATACCCAACTTAGCAGCAGTGACAATTACTTCACGCCAAGCAGCTTGTCTATCAAGAATAGTTTGCTTAAATTCAGGTGCTAACAACAAGTTAGGTAAAGCTGGATTTTCGTCAAATGCCTTCTTAATCTTATTCAAGAAGCCAGCCCGAATAATACAACCACCTTTCCAAATCCGAGCCATTTCGCCCAAATTTAATTCCCAATTGTAAGTTTTGGAAGCTGTAGATAACAGCGCCATACCTTGAGCATAAGAACAGATTTTGGAACAATAAAGAGCATCACGCACCATGTTCACAAAAGCCTTAATGTCTCCACCATAGGTAGCATTAGGACCGGTGATGATCTTAGAAGCAGCAATCCGTTCATCTCTAATAGAAGAGAGAATCCGGGCATTTACAGCCGCTGTAATTGTCGGAATAGCAACACCCAATTCTAAAGCAGTTTGTACAGTCCAACGACCAGTTCCCTTTTGACCGGCTGCGTCAACAATCAAATCAACGAGGGGAATCTTGGTGTCTGGATCAACGTAGGGGAAAATATTGGCTGTAATCTCAATCAAAAATGAATTGAGTTCGTCAGTTGTATTCCATTCGCTAAAAACTTCATGTAACTGTGCTGCATTTAAGCCAGCTACATTTTTCAGCAAATCGTAGGCTTCTGCAATTAACTGCATATCACCGTACTCAATACCGTTGTGAACCATTTTTACATAGTGTCCAGAACCGCCGGGACCAATGTAAGTTACACAAGGACCATCATCAACTTGAGCCGCGATTTTGTTGAAAATGGGGGATAGGTACTCGTAAGAGCTTTTTGTTCCACCAGGCATAAGTGAAGGACCATTTAACGCCCCTTCTTCACCACCACTTACACCCATACCCACATAGCGTAAACCGATGGGTTCTAGTTCTTGAGTGCGTCTTTCGGTATCTTCAAACCAAGAATTACCACCGTCAATAATGATATCGCCCTCTTGTAGTAAAGGCTTAAGCTGTTGAATTACTGCATCAACAGGCTTACCAGCTTGCACCATTACCAGAATTCTCCGGGGACGTTCTAATGAAGCGACAAAATGTTCCAAGCTAAAAGCAGCTTTAACGTTCCGTCCTGGGGCGCGTTGCGCCATGAAGGCATCGGTTTTTTCACGAGAGCGGTTGTAAACTGCAATTGGAAAGCCATTACGCTCAACATTGAGAGCGATATTTTCGCCCATAACCGCTAATCCAATCACACCAAAGCTTTGTAGTGTCATAGTTCAAATCTTTTTTTTTGGGTTTGGCTAACTCTTGCAGATCCTTTCTCTTTAAGGGTAATCCGAGATTTTGGCTTCACTCCTAAAGAAGATATTAAGAGTTTTTCGAGAATTAAAAAAATTAGAACTAACATCAATAATTAGTTTTAATTTGTATCTAAGTCAACAATTTGGTGACAAAATTTGCAAAATTAAAATACATATAGCAGGAGTCACCGAATCAGGAGGTAAGAAAAATTAAATATCCTACCCCTATTTTCTTTATTATCTCTTCTCTGTTCCCTGTTCCCTGTTCCCTGTTCCCTTCCAAATAGTAAGGAGTATTAAAAAATGCTGGCTTATCTTTTAAGTTTAGTAGTTGGTTTTGGTAGTCTAGCCATTTACTTATCAGCCTTCTTTTTTCCAGAAATCCATCGCAAGAATGATTTCATCTGGAGTGGGGTAGGGTTATTCTACGCTTTGGTATTATGGATTTTTGCCCCTCGAATTACTGGGGGATTGTTGCTAGGTCATGTAGCTAGTGTGGCACTGTTGGTATGGTTTGGCTGGCAAACTCTTTCACTACGGCGACAGTTAGCTCCAGAAGTACAGCAAACTCCTATACCCAGTCCTGAGCTAATTAAGGTGAGTCTCCAAGAACAAATAGCCAAGTTTTCTGTCAAGGAGAAGTGGGGACAATTAGCAGGATTAATTGGTGGTGTGTTTAGTGGTGCTAAAGCGAAGGTAGAGCAGACTGTGACTAAAAAGCCAGTGACTACAACTGAAGCCGCACCACCATCAACGTTAGCTGATGGATTGGTAACTGTAATTTCAGTTAATGAAACTGAAGGTTTGTCAGAAGAGACTCTTTCTCCATCACCTGATTTAGAAATGGTAGAAGTAGCACCAACATCACCCCCTGTGATTGAAGAGGAAGAAAAACAGGTAGTTCCGCCAACAGAAACACCTGTAACCGGGGAAACTGAAACTGTGGTAGAGGTAACTCAAACGGAAATATGTGTTTCCGAAACACCTGTAGCCGGGGAAACCGAAATGGTGGTAGAGGTAACTCAAACTCAGGTTGTTGTTGTAGAAGAAACTAATGAAAGTGCGGCAGAAGTAATTTCCCCAAATCCAGTGACATCGGAGTTATTAGCCGCAGAAGCAGCAGAAAAATCTGATCTGACTGTTGAGGAAGTTAAACCAGATGGGGAAGCATCACCAGAACAAATCCCATTAGATAAACCAGGTGGGGAGTAATTAAGCGGATTTACGCTGCTGATTTCCAAACAATCTCGGAAATAAATCTGATGTATTTAAGATATTGCTGCCGCTGGATTAAATCCCAGTTGGGATAATAAACGTTCAATATCAAAATGCTCAGACATGAGAGAGCGAATGCACTCTATTTTAATTGGTTCATGGACACGGACTTGGCCAAAGGTGCGATCGATGATTTCTACTGTGGTGAGGGTATCGAGATCCACTGATAAAATCGGGATTTCTAACTCTTCGGCACGGTTGAGGATAAATGCAGGAGGTGGTAGTTGTCCAGTTAGGATGAGACATTGGGTAGATGTTTCTAAGGCTGCTTGTTGGATTTCAACGCGATCGCCTCCTGTTACTACTGCCATATTCCGTCGTTTGCGGAAGTATTTGACGGCGGAGTTGACGTTCATTGCCCCAATGGCTAGGCTTTCGACTAATAAATCTAGGCGATCGCTACAACAGAGAACTTCAGCCTTTAACTGTTTTACCAATTCCCCTACACTGACGCTGCGGAGGATATCGCTTTTGGGCAATGTTGCTAGTACGGGAATACCCTGTTTTTCCAAGAAGGGGCGTAAGAGTGTTTGCACTAACTCTAATTTTTCGTGAGGAACTTCGTTGATCACGACTCCCATTAACCGCTTACCCAATCGCTTTTGAGCAGATAACAATCCCTCAACGGAGGTTAGTGATTGATAACGGCTAATTAGCAGTACCGGGGCATCTAATTTTTCTGCTAGTTCCAGTAAGGAGAGTCCAAATAAATTTCCTTCTGATAAGTTAGCAGGCCCCTCTAACAGTACCAAATTACCTCTGGGGATTTGTGAATACTGTTGTACTAATAACTGCTGATAGTTAGTTACATCCTCTCCCTGTAAGCGTTTTTGGACAGTTATTTCATCCAAGGATAATAAGGTAGGGGCAATGCGGTTGTCTGGCAGGTTAAGGTTATGGGTAATGAACTGGACATCTTCTTCAACTACTGTTCCCGCAGATGTCTTGACAAAATTACCCAAAGGTTTGCCATAAGCAATATCCAAACCTTTTTGTTTTAGCTGATGTGACAAACCTAAAACTGTTGCAGATTTGCCACTGTAAGCTTCAACTGATCCAACCAGCAAATATTTAGCAAGTGTTGGCACGTATGCACTCCTAATTTCAAAGGTTTGTACAACTCAGCTAGGTGTCTACTAATTTTAGTGCAATAGGCGGAAGGTAAATAACTATAGCAATTTTATGCAATTAAAAATTAAAAATTAAATGTGAATAAATCTAGCTGTGGTAACTATTCTAGCGATTTTAATCAAGATAAAAATATTTGTTTAGGCAAAGATATTATGTGTATTGCTATATAGAAGCGATTATATTGAAGCTTTAATTTCCTTCCATGTCATTACATCATCTGGATTTGCTTCGTAATCAGTAATCCGACGATCAAGTTCTCGTTTTTGCGCTGCTGTTAAATCAGGATATGCCTGTTCTGCTGCGATACTTTCTAAAATCTCTTGTACAATCTGAATTCTATCTGCAATACTCAGGGTTTTGATTTCATTTAAAGTTACACTGATGTCCATATTAACTAAACTTCAATAGGAATATTTTCTAGTTTAGGCGATGCCTACGGCGATCGCTCCATTTGCCCTTATCAACTCGCAAAAAACTTCAGTATTTGATATCGGATCATGGGCGATCCTCTTCGCTCTACGTAACACGAACTACCAAACCCATTTTTTGTGCTATACAGGAAATATTAGACAGAGTTCTCTAAATACATAGTTATTCAGCGAGTATTTTATTAAAATAATCTTGAAGGAGTAGTTATGTCC
>NZ_VIKW01000009.1:0-165565 GCF_009711975.1 Anabaena sp. UHCC 0204 | reverse complement strand
GGTATTGAGAAAGGTATTGAGAAAGTTGCTAAAGCTTTGAAAGAGCAAAATATAGCTATAGAAATTATTGCAGAATCAACTGGCTTATCATACGAAGCTATTCAAAGAATTTGAGCGAATAATGCCAATTGATAGACTTTGCGATCGCATTACCGACTTTAACCCCACGGAAGGCGATCGCTCTCAGCTTTGAGTTAATTTCAGCGAGCGATCGCAATTTAGTTTTTAGTCTTTTTCAGTCTTCTTCTGTGGTTGTGGAGGAGGTGCTGGAGGTCTAGGAGTCACAGGCTGAGACTTAGCTTTCGCACTATCTAAGTTTATCTTATCACTATTCTTTTCATCACTCATAATTGAGTATCTTCCTTTTTTGAACTTAATGCTGGTTCATTAACAATGATATCGTCATTCATAGTTGTAGTAAACTCCCAAGACGGAAATTCAATATTTAAATTATCTTGACTAAATGCTAGATAAATTCTAGGAACAGAATAAAAATATGTACCATCTGAATGTCTGTAAACCTTTACATCTCTAAGCAAGATATCATGAATATCTAAACCATCAGAAACAGACTCAATCCAGCCTTGATAAATAAGATCCTTCTGATTATCTCTGATAATAACCCAATGATTTGATGAAGAGTCAAAAGCAGTGTTCCATACGCCTATATCATCAACTTTATCAGAAATCTTCAATTTGTTTGCCATTTTATATAGAACTTTGTGATTTATCAATGCTGATAAACCTAGTCCGATAGGAACTGCAAGTAAAGTTACTAGAACTATTTCCTGGAAGTTTAACTTTGCCTGAGAATTCGTTAACATTTCGGCAAAGTAGAAAGTTGATATAGGCAAATGCAAAAACTTACTAGGTATAAAATTGAAGAAGAAGTAATAGACTAAATAGCAGATAAATCCATAAGTTAACGAGTTGGAAATTATATTTTGTGTTGTAGCTTCTTTATGGAAAGTAAGTTTATCAACTATATTGAATGCTATCAAGCCAGGAATAAAAATCAAAATCATTCTAAATGCAAATTCTGACAAATTCATAATTTACTTTGGAGGACAAAAATTTCTTCAGCACTTAAAATAGAGTCAAGCAAATCTAGAACAATAGATAGGTTGACTTCAGCAACTCTTATATTCAGTATAAATCAGGTCTGTCATCCTTGCAAGTTAAGTCAGTATATTTAAAACTCAATTAAGCTAAAATAAAAGAAATAGAAAAATCCTCACCAGTATATGGTTACATCAACACAACCCACAACTCAAACCTTATACGATCAAGATTATTACCTGTGGATAAGAACAACCATTAACCAACTCCGCACAGGACAATTTTCTGCTGTTGATTTAGAGAATTTATTAGAAGAATTAGAAACTATAAGTAGAAGTCAAAAACGAACAATTACAAATTTATTAATTAAGCTGTTTGTCCATCTACTAAAACTCAAATATTGGGATAGTGAAAGAGAACGCAATCAAGGACATTGGCTAGGGGAAATTAGGACATTTCGCAGAGATATAAAAGATGAACTTAAAGATAGTCCAAGTTTAAAACCTTACATTTTAGAAATATTTGATGAATGTTATCAAGATGCTAGATTAGAAGCATCAGATCGCTCTCAACTTCCTCTTGATATATTTCCCGTTATACCCATTGGTTCATTAGAACAAATTTTAGATGATTGGTTGCCGATACAAAAAAATGAAGGATGAAATTTTTTATATTTCACCCTTCCAACTCTGTTCATAATACAGGTTTATTTGTAATTGAGTCAATGTAAGTAATTGGACAAAAATATTTACAGTCATTGCGAGCGAAGCGAAGCAATCCCAACCCTTGCGATTGCTTCATTCCACTTCGTTTCATATGGCTAACGCCACGCTCCGCGAACGCAATGACATTGTGTAATTAATTCTGTCTCACTACTTACATGAAATGGGCGCAGACCCTGCGCCCCTACGGTTGATTGTTTCCTTATTTCTCAACGCCTGTATGGACAGTTTTTACCCATTTGAGGCGTTTTGGTCGGAAAGACATTCGAGCCGTCGTGCTACCCATAACTACTAACCAATGCAACATATATAAACTGCCGCGGAGGGTTTGTAAAAGTAACATTAAATAGGTAGATGGTTTAAATTGTTGATCTGAACGAACGTGCTTTAAACCAGCAAACATTCCTACTACTGACATCCCAATGGATAAGCTAGTTACAGGAGTTAAGACAGGGGGACGATGACGAGCGATCGCCATTAATATATCTGGTATTGCTGCTGTTGGTAAGATATACATTGTTACCATAAATATCAACAAATCCCAAGTTTTTTTTGTCCCCATCCGGTTTTCCAGAATGAGATCCCAGTAGTCTAAATAACGTTGATAACCACCTTCTGCCCACCGGTTACGTTGATGCCAAAGGGCTGTAGCATTGGTGACCCCTTCTTCTTCGACGGGAGGATGAAAAACACATTCAATATCCCATTTATCTAGATGTAACCGAATAGTTAAATCTAGATCATCGGTGATAGTTTCCTCATTCCAACCACCACAACTTGCTAATGCTTGACGACGGACAAATTGACCATTACCCCTAAGTTCACCAATGCCACTAATGGCTGTGCGCTGTTGTTGAAACCAGATATCCAACAACATTTCCGCCATTTGTCCCTTAGTCCAAAAATTTTCTTTAGCATTGGCGATCGCTTTCCGCATTTGTACCGCCCCTACTCGTTCTTTTTGAAATAAAGGAACTATTTGTAATAGCAAATCTGGTGTAACTTGGGCATCAGCATCAAATACAGCAATTATGTTTCCCTTTGTTAAAGGTAGCACTTGATTTAATGCTCCTGATTTGCCACCACTAGCTTCAGGATCACGTCTAAATACATTTAGTTGTTGATATTCTTGCTTGAGTTGGGCTAGTAATAGGGGTGTATTGTCTGTACTGTTATCATCAATAATCCAGACTTCATATTGTCCATTACCGTATTCCAAATTACACAGATTCTTGACTAATCTGCTAATTACGGATTCCTCATTTTTAGCAGCCACTAATATAGAAACAAAAGGTAAATCTCCCTCTATTTCTTGAGAATGGTGACGAGGTTTTGCAAAAATAATCCTCAAAGCATGAATGCCTAACATTGTTGTTAATCCCAGGATAAATATTGAACCCCAGGAAACTAAATGTAGGGCAATAGTGCCACTCCAGACTATAGTTAAAACTAGCGCCGCTTTACCTCTCCGTCCCTTAAATCGGGATGGTGGTAGAAACACGGAATCTGTGTTTACTTCTGATTCCTCATCTACTGATAGGTCAGATAAGATGGAGTCAAGGGGATCAGAGATTCCGTCATAAGCATCATTTTCAGGCCAGGAATTCGCTGGCATAGGTTATATAATTCAAAAAACAGCTATGCTATGTAGCTTTTAATTACAGACTGATCCTGTAACAGATTACTAGCTACTTAATTAATATAGTTCTAAAGAGTGCCAAAGGGAATAGATGATGGGAAGATAAAAAGAGCGATGCTCTAAAATCACCCAAGTATTTTATCATAAGATATAGGAAACAACTTTTAATGAGTTCAAAAATATGACACAATCTTCATCAGAAAGAATTGTCAGACGTGGAAGAGTATTTCCAGAAATTCAATGGACCCCAGCCCAAAAAGCTGAAGAAAAAGCTAGAAGACAGGCATTTTATGAGCGTTGTTGGCTGATTTTTGAGCGTTTAAAACCAGAAATACTGGATAAATACTATGGTTGGTATATTGCCATTGAACCTGATAGTGGAGATTATTTTATTGATCAGGATAAAGAAGTAGCAAGTAAAATGGCTAGAGAAAAATATCCTACGGTGATTCATCATATTTTTGGCATTAATGAAACGGGAGTTAGTGGCAGAATATGATTGAGGGAAGATTTGGAGAAAATGGACAAATTTATCTGGAAATTGATTTAATTGGTGGGGATGATTTCAGTTTTCCTGTAGAAACAATGTTAGATACAGGATTTACTGAATTTTTAGCCATGAACAAACAAGATATACAAACTCTTGATTGGCCTTTTTTAAATCAAGATAAATTAAGAACTGCTCAAGGAGAAACTGAATTTGATGTTTATAGCGGTAGGGTAATAATAGATGGACAAGAGTGGGAAATTCCTGTATTTGCTGGAGATGAAATACAGGAAATTTTACTAGGTTCTAGATGGCTAAAATTATTTATTCTCATCGCTAATTATGCAGAAGATAGGGTGAGTTTAGAGTTAATTTAATCATCATTTACACCCACAATTTTCTCTGGTTTCACCCAAATATCAAGAAGTTCAGGACTTACGCACAAGTCACGAAGGAACGAACCACGAAGGAACGTTCGCGGAGCGTCTCGAAGAGATAGGACACGAAGAAAAGAAAGTTTCAGAGATATTTTGCGTAAGTCTTAAAGTTAAAAGATCGAATTTTCGATTTGTTAATGTTAGTTGACTATAAGGTATATGTGAAATCTTTTACCAACATACCAGGAACTAAACTGCCTCCTAATTGCCGATTTTCATAAGTTCCGACTTCGGGAATAAATTCTTGAAAGTTGGTTAAATCAACGAGATTTTCTCCTCCCCAAAAGCGATAGAGACTTTCATCAAAGCGCAGATTAGCAATGGGGGCAACTATTTCGCCATTTTCTACCCAAAAGCAAGCATAACGAGTCATACCTGTAATTCTCCCAGATGGGCGATCGCTCCAATTCAAATAATGTAAATTAGAAACATATAACCCTGTATCTAAACTTGGTAAAATCTCTGCAAATGCTAAATTACCAGGATTGATTTCTGGAGAACGTAATGTTTCTGAACTATTTGCACCATTAGCTAATTTATTATATTCCTTGGCTGTGCGAGAATTAACTAAGCTATTAACTAAAATTCCTTTTTCAATTAAATTTAATTCCGGTGCAGCCATTTCTCCCAAATTATTAAATCTCGGAACTAAACCACTTTGAAAATTTTCTTTTAAAGTGAATTTTGGAGAAAGTTGTTTTTCTTGACGTGATAAAGCAGCTAAAGCACTATTACCTTGTTGAATATCGGCTTCACTGATAGCACCCCAGGAAAGCATAGCTAATAAATCAGCTACAGCAGCAGGAGCAAAATAAGTTTTATATTGTCCTTTTGGTAATTCTTTCACTGGACGAGATAGCATTTCTAGTTGCTGTTTCCCATCATTTATTTTAGCTAAATAAGCAGCTTCATTCCATTCACTTCCAGCAAAAGTTCCTTTTACAGCTTGTCCTGATGCCATAAATAAGGAATAATCTAAATTAAAGGAATCAGTCGCAAACCAATGTTTTTGTCCGTTAGAATCACCATAACCTCTGATAACAATTCCCCCAGCATACATACCAGTAAAATCTAAATTTGCCACAGTTTCCAGAATACTAGGAATTAATATATCTGGAGTTAATAATTTACCAATATTAATTTCTCGACTGGTATTATTTCCTGATGGTATTACTAAATAAGGATCAATTGGTAATAATGGTAATTCATCACGTAATTCTTGTAAAGCTGTGGATGCTAATTCCCAATCTATTTCCCAATTTCCAGTAAAGGGAAACTGACGGGAACTAGTGCGTTGATTAGCCATTAACGTCAATTGAATCGAACCATCATTAACATATCCTGTTTGTCTAACTTTGGCAGAATTAAAGCGGGTAAATTGACTGCTTTCGCTGCTAACTCTGACGGTAAAATGTTCATTGGCTGCTTTTTTAATCAGCAGAATTTCGACAAGTTGATTAAAGGTTTTTTCTAAGGTTGATAATTCTTCGATTTTCATTGTTTAAATAGTTTCTGGATCAATATTTAGTTCTCGCAATTTTGCTGCTAAACGTTCTGCTTTTCTCGCTTCCCGTTCTGCTCGTTCGGATTCCTGTTCGGCTCTTTTAGTTTCCTCTTCTGCGGTTTCTTCTGGTGTAGGTACTAACTCTCCTGCTGGGGTAAAATACCTTAATAATCCTTGATGAATTCCTAAATATAAACCTAATTGTTCACTCCATAAATGTCCCTTTTCATTTGGTTCTAAAGGTTGATATTTATTATCTACTAAATGAAAACCCGCAAATTCTAATGTATAAGGGTCAAACCAAAAATAGTCCGGTGTGCGGAAAGTATTTTGATAAAGTTCTTTTTTATATTCTCTATCGGTGTTAGCTGTACTTGGTGAAAGAATTTCTAAAATTACATTCGGATATTTACCGTCTTCTTCCCAAACTACCCAACTTTTACGAGTCTTGCGTTCAGTTCCTAAGACAACAAAAAAATCAGGACCTCGGAAATATTCTGATTTTTTCTGATTAGGACTATAGTAAATGCTAAGATTTCCCGCAGCATAGAAATCATATCTATCTTTCCACAACCATTTGAGACATTTGATTAAGAGCATAATTTGCTCTAGATGTAGTTCTGTTTCCACGGTCGGTTCATCACTATATAAATCACTAGGAGGAAAGATTACATCTGCGGAGATGTTTTGTTGCAATTCTAATTCTTGAGCAATGATCATATTGATATGGCATCAAGTAGTTATTTGTTTATTGTAGCATTAATACTAAGTTTAGAATTGCTGGAGAATAAGATTTCAAGAATATTTAACCGCAGATGAACGCAGATAAACGCAGATAAAGACGGATGAATTCATTGATTTCTTGATTTTGTACAGCTTTACATAAAATTCATTAACCACCACCAAAAACTTCGACGTTTGTAAATGCACAAACTGGTGAACCATGTCCTACAGAAATGGCTTGATTTGGTTCTCCTTTACCGCAGAAAGGTGTACCGTAAATTTGCCAATTAGTGTCATTTCCAACTTGAATTAAGCTATGCCAAAATTCTGGTGTGGTTGCTCGATAGTTAGGATTACGCAGGGTTTTGGTCAGTTTACCGTTTTCAATTAATTTGGCATATTCGCAACCAAATTGAAATTTATAACGTTGATCATCTATTGACCAAGAACGGTTAGATTCCATGTAAATACCATGTTCTATTCCTGAGATGATTTCCTCAAATGTGGCGTTTCCTGGTTCTAAATTTAAGTTAGCCATTCTGTCAATGGGGGGACGATTCCAAGAACAAGCTCGCGCACAAGCAACACCTGGTAAATCTGCTCTGGCTTGACTTTCTAAACTACCTAAACCACGTTGCAAAATGCCTTTTTTAATTACATATTCTTTGGTTGCTACTGCACCAGTATCATCAAAACCATAACTGGCAAATTCACCTGCTACTGTAGGATCAAAGGTGATATTCATCAGGGGTGAACCATATTCTAATTTACCAAAATCATCTTTGGTAACAAAGCTACCGCCGGCATAGTTGCGTTCATCTCCTAAAATACGGTCAATTTCTAAAGGATGTCCGATACTTTCATGAATTTGTAGCATCATTTGATCTGGTGCTAAAACTAAATTGGTGCGGGTATTTGGACATTCTGCTGCTGTTAATAATTCTAATGCTTGTTCTCCAACTTTCTGGACTTGATGCCATAAGTTATCTTGTTTGAAAAGTTCCCAACCTCCTTGATAAGAGTTTGCATGAGCGCCGTTATTGCTGCGTTGTTGGACGATTGCACCTTCTTGAGCGATCGCCCCAAAATGATGACTAAGAGATAGAATATTCTGATATACTTCTGAACCGTTGCTACTCACAAACCAAGTTTCTTTTTGATCTGTGCCGACGGTGGCTGTCGTTTGAATGATTTTATCGTTAATTTTGAGTTGCTGACAAATCCGAATTAGTAAATTGTTAATTTCTCCGGGACTAATAGCGTTAAATGGTTCTAAAAATGGTGAGTTATATTCACCTACTACTTGAGGGCGTGTATTTTCACTAATTGGATATATCCACCATTTACTGGCTGCTAATGCTTGTTTATAGGCGATTTCCGCAGCTTTTTGTAAACTAGAAATATTCAAGGAGTTGGTGGCTGCATAGCCTAAACAACCATCAACTATGACTTCTATCATTGCTCCCATTTCCAATGATTTACCGTTACTTTGGGGTAAAGCATCACGCACGGAATGATGTGTTGAGGTTGTTTTGACGGCTCTAATTCCTACCCAGTCTGCGGGGATGTTTAAATGAGAAATGGCTGTTGTTAGTTGTTTCCACATGGTATTAATTAAGAATTGAGAATTATCTTTTTTTGCACGCAGAGACGCAGAGGCACAGAGAGGAATTTTAAATTTATTATCTATGCCAGTGTGTGCCTTCTTTGCTGTCTATTAATGTGATGCCTTTTGTTAATAGTTCATCACGGATTCTATCAGATTCTGCAAAGTTTTTGGCTTTTCTTGCTGTTTGTCTTTGTTGAATTAATTCTTCAATATAAATATCACTTAAACCATCTGGTGTAGGTGTTTCTGTTTCTGGTTGGGCGGTTAAACCTAGAACGTCTGCTAATATGACTAAGGTTTGCCATTTTTGGAGTAATTCATTCGCTGGGGTTTCTGTTTTTCCTTGGTGGACAATTATGTTTCCTTCCCGAATTAGTTCTTTGGCTAATTCAAAAATTATTGCTAATCCCCCAGGAAAGTTAAAGTCATCATTAACGGCTTCTTTAAATCTCTCGATGTAGGTGTTAGAAATTAGATTATTCCCAGTCCCCAGTCCCCAGTCCCCAGTCCCCAATTTTTGACTATGTTGATAACCGAAAAGTAATCCTTCTTTGATAGTATGCCAGCCATTTGTTGCTGCTAATATGGCATCATCGGTGAAATCTATGGGTTTGCGATATTGTGCCATCATCACAAATAAACGCACCGCCATTGGGTCTACACCACGATCTAATAATTGACGAATGGTGATAAAATTACCCAAGGATTTGGACATTTTTTCACCATCTACTTTTACCATGCCGTTGTGTAACCAATAATTGGCTAAAGGTTTGCCTGTAACGGCTTCCGATTGGGCAATTTCGTTTTCATGGTGGGGGAAAATTAAGTCAGCACCACCAGCATGAATATCTATGGTATCACCCAGGCGATCGCGCACCATAGCAGAGCATTCTATATGCCATCCTGGGCGGCCTTTTCCCCAAGGAGATTCCCACGCAGGTTCACCGGGTTTTGCAGCCTTCCACAGGGCAAAATCAAAGGGGTATCTCTTCTTTTGATATTCTGCATCTTCGACATTTACCCGTTCGCTTGCGCCGGCTTGCATATCTGCTAATTTGCGTCCCGAAAGTTTGCCATATTCCGCAAAGCTTTGTACCGCATAATAGACATCACCATCAGATGGATAAGCAAAACCTTTATGTTCTAAATCGTGAATTAATCGCTGAATCCCATTCATTGTATGTGTAGCGCGGGGATATTCATCAGCTTCTTTAATTCCCAACCGCGACATATCCTCAAAATATGCCTGAATATAGCGTTCTGCTACAGCTTCCATAGAAGAATTTTCTTCTCTGGCGCGTTTGAGAATTTTATCATCAATATCGGTAAAATTCTGGATATAACGCACATTATAACCAATAAACTGGAGATAGCGGCGCACTACGTCCCAGACAATGCACGCTCTTGCATGACCCAAATGGCAGTAATCATAAACCGTCACTCCGCAGTAATACATTTTAACCTTTCCAGGTTCGACGGTGGTAAATTGTTCTTGACGACGGGTGAGAGTATTGTAAATAGATAGGGTCATAACACAGTAATGCGGCAATCTGACGATAAACAATGATAACGCAAGTTGATGACAATGGCGTAAGTGAATATTTTAGTAGCTAATAATTGGCTATAATTATTGTTAGTAATACTTCGTAATCTTATTAACATCTGGTGTAAATTTAGGGAGTGGAAACTGCGCTTCTACGGGGGTTTTTCGGGTCTTTATCCCAGCGGACAGGATTTGTGATAATATACTGACGGGCGAGGTTTAAGGCTTTTTCATTGCGGATTATCCGATCATAATAATTGCGTTGCCATATACGCAGTCCAGGGCTATGGTCAATGTTATTAATTATTTGTGTTGTTTGATATTTATAATACGCAATAATTTGCCCTAATGTCGGTTTTTTCCGTAGGGGCGGGGTTTCCCCGCCCTTCATAACATAGGTTTCCCCACCCTTCATCACAGAGGTTTCCCCGCCCTTTATAACTGTAAACTCATCATTAATCACAATAATCCCGTGAACATGATTAGGCATAATCACAAAATAATCTAATTCAACATTGGGAAAATGATTGGAGATTTGCAACCAAAATTGATCAGCAATAAAACCCCTAACTGTAAATGTCATTTCCCTATTGATTACTTCGCCTAAATTGCATTCTTGGTGTTGGGTACAAATGGTGACAAAATAGGCGTTAGGTTGCGAATAATCGTAGTCCCTTAATCGAATTGATTGGCGATGATGAATATCGGGGTTGTATTTCACGGTGTATTTGAGATAGATTATTGATAAATTGTCGGTAAATGGGCGGGGAAACCCCGCCCCTACAGTTTTTGTTGAAAGGTATGGAAATAATTTTACTGAGAAGATGACAAGGTATATTTTTATTTAGTTATTAATAAACTTAAAGTACCTATTATCGTAAAGCAGTAATGCCGAGTAGCCAAAATCAAGATAAAATTTAAAATACACCAAAATCCTACTTCATGATTATGCAAACGACAGTTAGTTCTGAATCCCCCGTCATGGAAGTTCCCAAGCAAGGTTTACCAGTGACGATTATTACAGGTTTCCTTGGTAGTGGGAAAACGACTTTACTTAACCATATCCTCACAAATCAGCAAGGTGTAAAAACTGCTGTGTTAGTGAATGAATTTGGCGAAATTGGTATTGATAATGAATTAGTTGTTTCCACTGATGAAAACATGGTGGAATTGAGTAATGGTTGTATTTGTTGCACCATTAATAATGATTTAGTTGATGCTGTTTACAAAGTTTTAGAAAGAGAAGAAAAGCTAGATTATCTAGTTGTCGAAACAACTGGTTTAGCAGATCCTCTACCAGTAGCAATGACATTTCTGGGTTCAGAATTGCGAGATTTAACCCGGTTAGATTCTATTATTACTGTAGTTGATGCGGCAAATTATAGCTTAGATTTATTCAATTCTGAAGCTGCTTTGAGTCAAATTACTTATGGTGATGTCATTATTCTCAATAAGACAGATTTGGTTGATGAAACCACTTTGCAGGAATTGGAGAAAAAAATCAACAACATCAAGGAAGGTTCACGAATTATTCGGACGACAAAATCCCAAGTTCCCCTTCCTTTAATTCTCAGTGTGGGGTTATTTGAGTCTGATAAATATTTTGATTCCCACACAGAAGAACATCATGATCATGATGATCATTCTAATTGTGAACATGATGATCATTCAAACTGTGGACATGACCACCATGATCATGAACATCATCACCATGATCATTCTAATCACTTAGAAAATGATGGTTTTATCTCTATTTCTTTCCAAAGTGATCAACCTCTTTCTATTAGAAAGTTTCAACATTTTCTAGATAATCAATTACCGACAAATGTCTTCCGTGCGAAGGGGATTATGTGGTTTGATGAAAGTCCTCAACGTCATATTTTCCATCTTTGCGGTAAACGCTTCACTATTGATGATGATCAATGGAAAGGTGAAAAGAAAAATCAATTAGTGCTAATTGGTCAGAATCTAGATAGTGAAACCTTACTTCAGCAGTTAGAAAACTGTATTTGTCTTCCTTCTACCAGCAGAGGGAAGGGGTTTGGAAAGTAGTAATTAGGAAATAGTTGCTAGGTTGGGTTAAGCGACAGCGCCACCCAACAAATTTACTAAAATTATCAGTTGATCAATTGATAATTTTCCCCTGCCACCAATAGACTTTCAACCCCGTTTCCTGCTATATATTTGCTTTGAGAATCTCATCATCTACAGAAAAATCAACTTCTGTTTTATCTGCACCAGTTGCTAAATAATCATTTTCCAAAGAATCTTTCAAACCAGAAATTAAATCATATTCAGGTTGCCAATTTAATTCTATTTGCGCTTTATTTACAGATGCGAAGAAGTGCTGTACCCGCATTGGAAAAGCTTTCCGTTTACCGAAATCAAACTGTTTGGGATCGTAATGGATAATTTTAACATCATCGGCAGATTTACCAGCAGCCACAGCACAAGCGCGAGCTAAACCATCGAAAGTCACAAAGCGATCGCCAGAAATATTATAAATCTCCCCAATAGCCTTGTCATTCCCAATTACCTGCGTCATCGCTTGAGCTAAATCCTTGACATGGCCTAGCTGGGTGATGTGCATTCCATTACCCGGAATACAAATCGGGCGATCGCGCACAATTCTATCAAAAAACCAACTTTCCAAAGGATTATAATTTTGTGGTCCGTAGATATAAGTAGGACGAATAGAAGTAAAAGGAATTCCTAATTGTTTCAGGTAAGCTTCCGTTTCATGTTTACCCTTGTGACGACTCTTAGGATCGACAGTATCCCCCTCAATATGGGGCATTTGGTCAGATTTGAGGTACACACCCGCTGAACTCATATAAACAAAGTGTTTTACCCGTCCTTGGAAAATTTCTGCCAAAGGTTGAGTATCCGTGAGTTCCCTACCATTGTTGTCAAAAATGACATCAAAGGTTTCTTGTGCTAACTTTTCTTTAAGTTGGGTTGAGTTAGTGCGATCGCCGATAATTTGTCCTACTCCTGAAGGTGCGGGATGATTACCACGATTGAACAAAACCACCTCATGTCCAGCTTTTACCAGTAGTTGAGTCAAATACACACCAATAAACCGAGTCCCACCAATAACCAAAATCCGCATAACTTCCTCATTCCTAAATAACTTGAGTGGCAAAATCACCCTTATCTTTGAGGTTATCAGGTTGCAGTATCATCTTGGAACATCTTTTGGTAGGATTATATCTTCTATTCAAGCTGGGGATTTTCCCATTGCCAGATGAGAATGAGGAATCTTTAATATCACCTCATTAAATTAGCCTAATTACTTCCCATCCATTCAAGTTAACTGTGTCTTTAAAATATGCTTTGGTTCATGAGTGGTTAACCCCTCAAGCTACAGGTGGTTCAGAACTCGTAGTTCAGGAAATATTAAATCACATAGATGCTGATTTGTACGCCCTGATTGATTTTGAATCCAGCAATCCAGAAAGTTATTTGTACAAACGTCAAATTGGCAAAACGTTTTTACAAAAATTTCCGCAAGCGCGTCAAGGAGTCCAAAAATATTTACCCTTATTACCCTTGGCGATCGAGCAATTGGATTTGCGAGAATATGAGGTTATCCTATCTTCATCTCATGCTGTAGCTAAAGGAGTATTAACCACACCTAATCAATTGCATATCTGCTATTGCCATAGCCCTATGCGTTACGCTTGGGATTTAACATTTGATTACCTGAATCAAAGCAAACTAGGTAAAGGAGCAATTGGCTGGGTAACACGCTATATTCTCCATAATTTGCGGCAATGGGATGTAATCAGTGCTAACCGTGTTGATTATTTCATTGCCAACTCACAACATACAGCTAAAAGGATTTGGCGTTGTTATCGTCGGCAAGCAACCGTCATTTATCCACCAGTTAACCTAGATGAATGTTCCTTTTCTTCAGAAAAAGAAGATTTTTACTTGATAGTGTCCCGATTAGTGAGTTATAAACAAGTTTCCTTAATTGTTCAGGCTTTTAATGAATTAAAAAAACCCTTGATAGTCATTGGTACAGGTCCAGAATTGAACAAACTACGGGAAATAGCCCAACCACATATCCAAATTTTGGGATGGCAACCTGATCATATCGTCAAGCAATACATGGCTCGTGCTAAGGCTTTTGTGTATGCAGCTTGCGAAGATTTTGGGATTGCCCTAGTTGAAGCTCAAGCTTGTGGAACTCCTGTAATTGCCTATGGTGCTGGTGGTGCATTAGAAACAGTGAGAGATATTCGGAATCATCTTGATACAGGAACTGGTATATTATTCAAAATCCAAACAGTAGGAGCTTTAATAGATGCCGTAGAAAAATTTACAGATCATCAACATTTATACAATTATCAGTATATACAAACACACGCTAATCAATTTTCTCGCCAGGTTTTTGCAGAACGTTATCTAGGTTTTGTCAGTGAATGTCGTGAAAAATGAGTTTACCTACAGTAAACATTAGCCTTTTTGTATTGATTTTCCAAGAAGACAGCAAATTTTTCCAGAAAATCACTGCCTTTTAGCCTTAAAATCGGGACTATGTGTGGTGTGGATTATAAAGGAGTATGATGACTGCCCAGAGTTCACTCCTCTCCGGCAAGCGATACCCGCGTAAGGATAACAGTACATCTATGGCTGTTTTATCGAAACGTGGTCAAAAAGTTAAACAGCCAAAGGTGAAATCCAGAAGTTTATCTTTTCAGGGTTTATACGGAGAGTTTTTTAAACGACTGTTTGATATAGTTTTTTCATTGTCGGTCTTGATTTTGTTTTCTCCAATTTACATAATACTGGCCTTATTGATAGCCATAAGCTCAAAAGGACCAATTTTTTATGTTCAAGAACGAGTAGGTAAAAACTATCAAAGCTTTAATTGTATTAAGTTTCGCACTATGGTGAATAACGCCGACGAAATTCTCCTAGAAATTATGGCAACATCACCTAACCTGCGAGAAGAATTTGAAAACAATTTCAAGCTAAAAACAGATCCTAGAATCACTAAAATTGGTCATTTTTTGCGAATTACCAGCTTAGATGAGTTTCCCCAATTTTGGAATGTTCTCAAAGGAGACATGAGTGTAGTCGGTCCACGACCTTTAGTAGCGGAAGAGTTACCAAAATATGGTGATTATATCAATCATATTTTAACAATTCGTCCCGGCATTACTGGTTTGTGGCAAGTATCTGGGCGTAATGATATTCCCTATCCTCGACGGGTGCAAATAGACCTCCACTATGTCAATTTTCGGAATTTTTGGCTAGATTTGTGGATTATTCTCAAAACAGTTAATGTTGTCATTATGCCCAAAAACAAAGGAGCATACTAAGTCAGTACGCAAATTCCCTGTTGTGGGGCAAAATCATGCCCCAAAAACTATTTTTCGGATTGCTTTAATTCTTGAAACCATTACCTTTGCGTGTGGTTAATTAATACTTCAAATAGGCAATGCCTTATTTTTGAACACTACTAAAATAAATTTTCAGTAAAGAATTATCATTAATACCCGTAAAGTTAATAATATTGACTGCATCAAACTCATAATTATTTGTTAAAGTGTTTTTGATTAAGTATATTTGTTTACAGCTAACTTTTAAGAGCAACTAATACTTGAAGACTTACTATCGGGTAGTGCTTGCACTTAACTTTTAGTTTAGATTCAGATTGTCTGTAATTATTCAACCAAAAATTCCGAGGCATCATCGAGCATGACACAACCAAAACGCGCTTTAATTACTGGTATCACAGGTCAAGACGGTTCTTATTTAACAGAGTTGTTATTAGAACAAGGTTATGAAGTACATGGGATTATTCGCCGTACTTCCACCTTTAACACAGACCGCATTGATCATATGTATGAAGACCCCCATAAACAGGGTGTGCGGTTGTTTCTTCACTATGGCGACTTGACAGACGGAACAACACTGCGGCGGATCCTAGAAGAAGTTAAACCTACAGAAATTTATAACTTGGGCGCTCAATCCCACGTCAGAGTGAGTTTTGATTCACCTGAATATACAGTAGATGCTGTAGGTATGGGTACATTAAGATTATTAGAAGCTATCCGCGACTACCAGCACCGCACAGGAATTGAAGTCCGTTTCTATCAAGCCGGTTCTTCGGAAATGTATGGTTTAGTGCAAGCAGTCCCCCAAAGTGAAACTACACCTTTTTATCCCCGTAGTCCCTACGCTTGTGCTAAGGTTTACGCCCACTGGCAAACCATAAATTACCGCGAATCTTATAATTTGTTTGCTTGTAATGGCATTCTTTTTAACCACGAATCGCCCAGAAGGGGTGAAACATTTGTTACTCGGAAAATAACTAGAGCCGTCGCCCGGATTGTCGCTGGTAAACAGAAAAATATCTACATGGGTAATTTGGATTCCAAGAGAGATTGGGGTTACGCCAAAGATTACGTAAAAGCTATGTGGTTAATGTTGCAGCAAGAAAAACCAGATGATTATGTGGTTGCAACAGGTGAAACCCATTCGGTGAAAGAGTTTCTGGAGTTAGCATTTAGTTATGTAAATCTTGATTGGCAGAAATACGTAGAATTTGACGAACGTTATCTCCGTCCAGCCGAAGTAGATTTACTAATTGGTGATCCAACTAAAGCACAGCAAAAATTAGACTGGAAACCAACGGTAACATTTAAAGAACTGGTTTCTTTGATGGTGGAAGCTGATTTACAAGCTTTGGGTTGTATTGCCACGAATGGGAATGGTGCAAAACAACCTCAAGATATTGCTACTACTCGTCAAGAATTGGGATCTCTGCATTTTTAGATCGTCAAGGATAAGAATATGACAGCCTTAGAATTAGAAAATAAACGGATTCTTGTGACTGGTGGGGCGGGTTTTCTTGGTCGTCAAGTGATAGATCAACTGTGTCAACATGGCGCAGATCGTGAGAAAATTACCGTGACGCGATCGCATGATTGTGATTTGCGTGTTTGGGAAAATTGCCAACGGGCAGTAGACCAGCAGGATGTGATCATTCACCTAGCAGCCCATGTCGGTGGGATTGGTCTAAATCGGGAAAAACCGGGCGAGTTATTTTACGATAACTTGATGATGGGAACTCAGTTAATTCATGCTGCTTATCAACAGGGCATAGAAAAATTTGTCTGTGTAGGAACTATCTGCGCTTATCCCAAGTTTACCCCTGTCCCATTTAAAGAAGATGATCTCTGGAATGGTTATCCAGAAGAAACTAACGCCCCCTATGGAGTGGCAAAAAAAGCCCTCTTAGTGCAACTGCAATCTTATCGTCAGCAGTATGGCTTTAATGGCATTTACCTCTTACCCGTGAACTTATACGGACCTGAAGATAACTTTAACCCTAACAGTTCTCACGTCATTCCCGCCTTAATTCGTAAAGTTCAAGAAGCCCAAACGAGGGGAGAAAAGCAACTTCCTGTATGGGGTGATGGTTCTCCAACCCGTGAGTTTTTGTATTCTACAGATGCAGCACGGGGGATAGTGATGGGAACTCAGCTTTATAATGATGCTGAACCCGTCAATTTAGGAACTGGTTATGAAATCTCTATCAAGGATCTCATTACCTTAATTTGCGAATTGATGGAGTATGAAGGGGAACTTGTCTGGGAAACCGACAAACCCAATGGCCAACCCCGACGTTGTTTAGATACTGAAAGGGCAAAACAGGCTTTTGGTTTTACTGCTGAAGTAGAATTTAGAGAAGGCTTGAAAAATACCATTGATTGGTGGCGCAAAAACGCTGCATAATAGTCCCGGCGAATAGAATTCGCGGCTACACAAACAAAGTCCGCCTTCGCGGACTAAAGAAAAACCAAAATTTGAACCCACGGAGGTGGGTTTTGTCTGTGTAGACGCGGTTTCTAACCGCCAATTTAATTAAAATTCAAAATAATTGCATTTGGCTTTGCAGAACATAAATTCACAACTAAGTAAAAAAGAACTGCGGCGGAATCTACTCCAAAAACGTCAGTCAATGACATTATTAGAATGGAGAGCAAAGAGCGATCGCCTCACCACCAATATCCAAAACTCAGTTATATTTAATCAGGCAAATACCATTCTGGCTTTTTTCAGTTTTCGTCAAGAACCTGATATTAGCTCGCTATATACCAACTCTGATAAACGTTGGGGTTTTCCCCGTTGTAGTGGTAAATCCCTAGTTTGGCATTCTTGGCAATCTGACGACGTAATGAATATCAGTGCTTATGGGATTACTGAACCTCACCATGAAGCACCAATAATTGAAATGGAGTCAGTAGATTTAATTCTTGTTCCCTGTGTGGGTTGTGATGTCCAAGGATACCGCTTGGGTTATGGTGGTGGATATTATGACCGTTTTTTAAATTCCCCCGGTTGGAAGACAAAATCAACCATAGGAGTAGTTTTTGATTTTGCTTATTTATCTCAATTACCAGTTGATAGTTGGGATAAGCCTTTAGAAACTGTGATTACAGAAAATGATTCTTGAATTTTCTGGAGGTTATAGAAAGTTAGTTAGACAATTTCAACCAAGTTTCTAAGTCTGTAACCCACATTCCGCAGATGTGACTCAGATTATTGATATTTTTGAAAAATCCCAGCCAGGAACATTTTATTGACTTAATTTTTTTGGTTGAGTTTAACTTTATCTACCAAAAAATAGAGAATAGGGTACAGAGGCTTTTACATTTGCATTGGAGCATTTAGCTAATAGCTAAAGTTGTAAATTAATAATGAAAGTTGCTAGTTAAAGACATTGTCAGAATCAGGTGGTTATCGAGCGAAGTCGAGATAATATCCAGGATTAAAGGATGAACAGGATGAAAAAATGAATTTTATCATCAATTACCTATTACCAATTATCCATTGGTTACTGAGCGTAGTCGAAGTACCAGCCTCAACTAGATAACTAGCAACTTGAGTTAATAAAATTATTGCTGCTGTAACCAACTTTCCAAATCTGACACAGTGGCAAAATCTAACAGGACATCACATAAATCTTCAATCTGTACCAACGATAACCCCTGAACCTGCGACAACAACTCATCAGGAATATTACCCAACCGCCGTTTTAACAAACGTAATGCGATCGCTTTTTCTCCCTCTTCTTTACCTTCTTCTTTCGCTTCCAGTATAGCCCTCGGTTCTTCTAAATCTAATCCCAACATGGTTATAATCTCCTTGCGATAAATTTTCATCTTTCTGAAATTGCACTTCTGCAAAAAACACCACTTGAGAAACCGCATTAGCTGGAGGTAGAAACACCCCATCAATTCGGAAAGCTGTTTCTTTTACTTCCACCGATTCAAATTGATAACTGTCGGCTTCTGCTGGTGGTTCATCTACTAATTAAAACAATAAACTGGGAAATTGCTTGAACAATTTATAAAAGATAGAATCCCGTCGCATTATTAATGAAAATTATCTTGTATTTATTCATTACCTCCACATAATAAATGATCAAGGTGTGTTTTTCCTAGACGAGGAGAAATTATTTTAAATCTACGTAATAATCAGGTTTTTTATGGAGGATTTTTGTAATAAAATGATAGTGTAAGCTTATAAGTAAAGTTGTTGAGTTAAAAATATGGAATATCCTTGGCAACAGCTAAAAAAGGGAGAAATTGATTGTCAACAGGCGCTCAATCTGTTAATAGATGAGCGAGGTACGGTGAATTTAGAATTATTAGATCCTGAAGTCAGTGGGCGATTTTTTCGGTTATTTTCTCATGCTCAACAATTACCTCCTGTTGTGCCTTTGTTACTATGGCGTAATTGCTATTATTTAGGTAGTCCAATTATCATTGAAGCAGATATAATTCAAAAATTGAGCGATCGCACTTTTACAGATATTAAAATTCTTTCTATTACCGAAAAAAGCTATAGTGGTTGGTATCATACTCAAAATCTTGACCTCAATAAAATCAGTGGGGATTCTTTAATTAATCCTCTTACTAAGGAACTTGAATCAGAAAATATTGCCGAACTGACAGAACTTTATCTTTCCAAAGCATCGGATCAAATTCAACGGGTAAAAACTCTATTTAGTGGTGCATTACGCAATCGTGCTAGTGATATCCATTTAGAACCAATGCCAGAAGGTTTAAGAGTCCGTTATCGAATAGATGGTGTCTTGCGACACATTACTACATTTCCTCTAGAAATCAGCCGCAGAGTAGTAGTTGCTACTAAAGTTATGTCCGATTTAGATATCGGTGAAAGCCGTCGTCCTCAAGATGGACGCATAGGCCAAAAATATGCTTTGGGAGAATCATCAGATGTGGGATTAGATATGCGCGTTAGTACCCTCCCCTGTATTGGTGGTGAAAAAGTCGTAATTCGCTTACTTCCCCAACGAAATCCGTTTAGCAATATGGGTGGACTTGGTTTTTCTGATTCGGCATTGGAGATATACAAAAGATGGTTAAGTCAACCCCAAGGGATGATTATTCTCACTGGTCCGACAGGCTCAGGCAAAACAAGTACGCTGTATACTAGTTTGCAATCAGTTGCCAAAGAATCAGTAAATGTAGTGACAGTAGAAGATCCAGTAGAATATGTTTTATCTGGGATCACTCAAACTCAGGTAAACGAAGCCGCTGGAATGACCTTTGCGGCGGGTTTAAGGGCTATTCTCCGCCAAGATCCTGATGTGATTATGGTGGGAGAAATTAGAGACAACGAAACCGCAGAAACCGCCGTCAGAGCGGCTTTAACTGGACATTTGGTATTTACTACTTTGCACACTAATGATGCTGTTGGCACAATTCCCCGCTTAAAAGATGTTGGACCAGATCCAGGTTTAATCAGTGATGCCCTCTTAGGGATTGTTGCCCAGCGGTTGGTGCGGCGAGTTTGTCCTCACTGTGCTGAACCTTACACCCCGACATCAGATGATTTACGGAAATTAGGATTAAAAGCCACACCAGAAACAACTCAATATTGGTTAAAAGGTAAAGGTTGTATTAAATGTTTTAATTCTGGTTATTTGGGAAGAGAAGCAATTGTCGAATTATTAGATGTTGATGATAGGGTGCGAGAATTGATTTATCAAGGAACAATGACGGAACTAAATCGCTATTTGAAAACAATTGATTTTACTTCTTTTAGTATGGCTGCTGCCCAAAAAGTGACCACTGGAGTCACAACTATAGAAGAAGTTTTTCGAGTATTACCTCATAGTGCTTTATGTCATTAATTCTGTTTGATTACTTGTTGAGGTGCAGCAAGAAAGAATTAATCGCAGATAGAAGATGATGAACGCGGATAAACGCAACTCTTATTTCTCGGCGTTGCTGATTGAATGTATGAATTAGCCTCACGCAAAGGCGCAAAGGCGCAAAGAATTAAGAGTTAAAGAAATCTAATTTTTAAATTTCATACTCTGATTCAGCAACGCCTATTTCTCTGTGTCCTCTGCGCCCTCTGCGGTTCGATATTCCATGACTATTGCGTAAGTCCTGTAACTAAAGCTATACCACAAGAACAAGCCGCCAATCCACAGACCACATGGATGAAGATGTGATTAATAATACTTGTAAAATCATCAGCCTGATAACTAATTGTGAAAATTTACGCATATCAGTGTGAATTTTTGATATAGCTGATATTACATCATACAAATTTAAGAATTACTATGTTAGATTTTTGTATCCAAATGAGCAGGTGCGTTACATTATTAATAACGCACTGGTAATCTATTCTACAAAATGAGGCCGCGACTGTTGATTGAATTTAAACTTTTCTTCTAACATTTCCCATTTTTCTTGTTCAATTATATGAATAAATTCGTCGAGGCTGTGGCGATATTGCTGTAATGAATGCAGTAGTGCTGGGCGATTATATTGCGCCATCATCACTCCTAATTCTGGATTTCCTCCCCCTACCCTACTAGTATCCTGAAACCCTGAACTAGCAAAATTCTGGGCTAATTTGGTGATTTCTGGATCTGTTTCACTTAAACAAGCTGCTATCAAGGAGGCGCTGACCATTACTGGTAGATGAGAAATCCAAGCAACGGCGCGGTCATGTTGTTCTGGTTGACAATGATAGATAATCGAACCGAGCGATCGCACAATTTCTTCTACAATTATTACACCATCACTAGGTGTTGTCTCTATTGGTGTTAATACATAAGGCCGATTGACAAATAAATGCGGTTGTGCTGCTTCTATTCCTACATCTGTTTTTCCGGCCATCGGATGACCACCGATAAAATTCTCCCATAAAGGGGAAATAGCCTCAACTATAGGTTTTTTTACTGAACCAACATCAGTAATAATAGTAGTCTTAGGCAAATGAGTTATTAACTCTTTGATTTGAGGCACTATTAGCCCTATAGGGGTGCAAATAAATACAACTTCGGCTGATACTAACAAGCTTAAATCTAACGACGCTTGATCAACACTACCGAGGTGAATTGCTTTTTCACAGGTTGATTGACGACGACTTACACCTAAAACATAGTGTCCTTGCGAACGTAAATCAAAACCTAAACAACCACCGATGAGTCCCAGTCCTAAAATACCAATTTTCATCGTTATCTTGAAAATTAATTTGTACTTGTTCTCTCGATACTTTACCAACTCCAACGCTCAAAGTTGGCAATAAAAAGGTAGATTCATGACTGTAGAAGCAGAATTAATCGCAAAATATGCACAGGGAGTCTTAGACTTCAGTGGTCTTAATTTAGCAGAATCAAATTTCAGTAGCATTAATCTTAGTGGTATTAATCTTAGTCACGCTAATTTGAGTGTAGCTAATTTAAGTGGTACAAATTTCAGCAAAGCTAATTTAAGTGATGCTCAACTAAATGTGGCTCGCCTCAGTGGTGCAAATCTCTCAGACGCTATTCTGAACCGCGCTAGTCTCAATGTTGCCAATTTGATGCGGGCAGATTTGAGCCGCGCTCAACTTTGTGAAGCTTCCTTAGTTCGGGGTGAGTTAGTTCGCGCTGATTTAACTCGCGCTAATCTCTCAGATGCAAACCTCAGTGGTGCTGATTTGCGGGAAGCCACACTTCGACAAGTTAATCTCCGTCGCGCTAACCTCAGTGAAGCCAACCTGCGAGGCTGTTTCCTCCGAGAAGCTAACTTGGAAATGGCCAATCTCCATGGTACAGAATTGGGCGCTTGTGACCTCAGTGGGGCTAATTTACGCAATACTGAACTCAGACAGGCTAACTTGTGTTTAGTTAACCTCACTGGTGCAGATTTACGAGGCGCTAATCTTCGTTGGGTAGATTTACGAGGCGCTAATCTTCGTTCGGTGGATTTGAGTGGAGCTAAATTAAGTGGTGCTAACTTAACAGGGGCAGATTTGACAAATGCCAATTTAACTAATACTAGTTTTGTTCACGCTAATTTAACCCAAGCAAAATTAATTAAAGTAGAATGGACTGGGGCAGATTTATCTGGAGCTACACTCACTGGCGCTAAACTGTATGGTACACCCCGATTTGGGTTGAAAACAGAGAGTATTGTTTGCGAATGGGTGGATCTTTCCTCTATGGGCGATCGCTCCATCATCCAAAATTTTACCCCAGATGAAGCCAAAGAATTCTTTAATGCCACTCCCCCAACTCTGCGGATTATTGTTGAGTCACCCCTAGACCACGAGGCTAATTTTGTTCTCGCCGGTACTTATTATCAAATTGCTCAAGAATATCCAGCACTAATACAACCCCCTAGTCTAGAAATCAGCAACCGTAGGACTATTTTAACCTTCCGCATAGAAAATGACCTAGCTTTACTTCCTATCGCCTTTATGGCAATTCTCCCCTTTCAGGATGCTACAATCACCAAAAAAAATATTTATGCTATGGCAGATATGATCCGTGCTGAAGTTATTCGTCAACAGGATCTGAAGTCTATCAAAATCGTTAGACAATTAATCATCCTTCTCGCCGAAGCCATGCGAAAAGCCAAAATAATTGAACAGACTAAAAAAAATTTAGAAGTAGCCCAAAAATTAAATTTTTTTAAAGCCCCAACCCAGACAATTTTAACAAATTCTACCGCTAACAATCTGACAATTTATGACAATAGTAATAGTAACAAGCGACTTATGAGTAATCTGCACAGCAAGAATGATATATCCAATGAATCGTATCCCCTTCCCGATTTAAACATGATTGTCGATTTTATCAAAGGATTTTACTATATTGGTCAATAGTCAATTTTCCGATAACCAAAGATAGAAGCAATTTTGAAATAATCTACTTAAAAAATTACCAGAGGAAAACAATGCGTGATACTTTTAATCGGATGATCGGCAAAACTCGCTACGTTGTCTGTCGTCTGTTTCTACATTTAAATGGAGAGGAAGTAGCGCCAATACTAGGTGTCCTCAATCGCTCCGCCAGAACAGCAATTAGTGCTGACGGGGATTTGGAAATTTTAGGAGAAGAATTGGTAGAACTATGCCAAACTTTCCTGCAATATGATGAATATTGGTTCTCGGCTGCTAATGAAGGCGATGTCTTTTGGAGTGAAGGTGAAGCTGGAGATTATGTCAATGAATTATTCACCGACTCAGCCCAAAGATATGGATCTGATCTGAATTTGAGTTCTACCACCTCCAACCAGCCCTTATCACTTCCTGTTACCCGTAATGTCGTTGTCATGATGACAGTCGCTACTGAAGGGGAAGTTCCAGATTTAGAAACAGACTTAGCTAATATCCCAGCCTTGAAAGCAGCTTTAAAAACCTTAATTAATCTACACTACAAACATAAACTCCGCGCCATCCAAGTTCATTTCTCACCCGCCCAATTAGGAGATGAACTTTCTAATGATCAACTATTGGAGTATTACCCAGAATTGATCCCATTGTAATTTATCGTTAGTCTGTAATTAGTTAGTATCCGCACAAAGCATGAACGCAATGATTATGACCATAATACGTAAATTTACAGTTGTTTGTTTAGCCTTGAGTTTGTGCTTAACAACAGTCGCCTGTGGAGGAGAAAACCAAACTACTTCTTCAACTAAGAACGTTAGCCAAACTGCTACCCCCACTAAGTTAAGTGATGGACAGTATCAAGTACAACAAGGCACATATAACGATGCCAATGGTGAATATACCCTGTTTTTACTCAACAATACACCTCCAAGCTTTGCTACAGAAAAGCTACAAATGGCACGACTGACTGATGATGAAATCAAAGCAGGTAAGAAAACTTACTTGAAAGTAGAAAATAGTCAACCAGTTTTATACATGACCGAAGACTTTAAAATTGAGTACGTCCATAACGTTACAGAGACAAGAGAAAATCCCCAAACGGGACAAAAGGAAACCGTCATTGTTCGTCAACAAAGTAGCTTTTGGGCCCCTTTTGCAGGAGCTTTAGCTGGCCAAGCTATTGGTAGTATGTTATTTAGACCTCAATATTATGTTCCTCCTGTTTATCAGCCTGGTGGTATCATGACTGGTTATGGTGGCTATGGTTCTAGTTATGATTCAGCGGTTTCTAATTACCGTTCTCGCTACAATGAACCACCCGCAGCAGTGAGAAATCGCACTACTTTCCGCACTACAGGAAACATCAGAAACTCCTCTTCCGGAAACTCAATCCGCACTACATCAAGTACCAATAAAAGCGGAAGAGCCTCCGGTTCTGGTTTTGGTAGCAGTACCCTCAAACCTTCTGGTAACTCTAGCTCTCCTCGTCGCAGTTCTGGGAGTAGTTTTGGTAGTGGTGGCCGTTCTTCTAGTCGCCGTTCCTCTGGTTTCGGTAGTAGAAGAAGATAGTTGAATTATTTCCGTTTGTCTACGTCAACATCTCGCTAGACTCCTTGACAAACGGAAAATTTTTTCTTTGTTTTTGCGTTTTAAGGAGAGGGAATTAGTTGACGGTTGATTAAAAATCTGTTATCATAAAGTTGATAAGGAAGAACTATCTTCAAATAAAAATATATTAGAGGTAAGATGCAGGTTGGGGTGAACGATCGCACAACCCGAAAAAGTCCTGCAAATATTAAGTTTTATATCAACTCAAGCGACTCACTTCACAGTGTCCAACGACCAACGGCTTGACCAATCACCGCTAATTCTGACATTAATTTATCAAAACGGTCTGGAGTTAAAGATTGGGGTCCATCAGATAGGGCTTTAGCTGGGTTGGGATGAACTTCAATCATGAGAGAATCTGTACCCGCCGCGATCGCCGCCATAGCCATTGAAGGGACAAATTCAGACCAACCCACACCATGACTAGGATCAATCATCATTGGTAAATGCGTCAATTTCCGCAACACCGGCACAACTGATAAATCGAGAGTATTCCGGGTATATTGACGGTCAAAAGTTCTAATTCCCCGTTCACACAAAATCACATTGGGATTACCCGCCGCTAAAATATATTCAGCCGCCATTAACCAATCTTCAATAGTTGCAGCCATACCCCGTTTTAACAGCACCGGCTTAGGTTGCGCTCCAACTTTTTTCAGCATGGAGAAATTCTGCATATTTCTCGCCCCCACCTGAATCACATCCGCAACTTCGCCAATTTTCTCCAAGTCTTCCGTATCCATTACTTCTGTAATAATTCCCAGTCCGCTCACTTTCCGGGCTGTAGCTAACAATTCCAAAGCACTTTCACCATGACCTTGAAAAGCATAGGGTGACGTTCGGGGTTTATACGCACCACCCCGTAAAAACTTCGCCCCCGCAGCCTTTACCCGCAGCGCCGTCTCCACAATCATCTCTTCATTTTCCACCGAACAAGGTCCAGCCACAACCACCAAAGGATGATGTTCACCAAACACCACATCCCCTTCAGGAGTATTCACTACCACCTCAGAAGCTTCTCCATGACGGAACTGGCGACTAGCTCGTTTGTAGGGTACTTCTACTCGTAATACTTGCTCAATCCATTGACTTAATTCTTGAATGCGTGGGGGATCTAAATCCGCTGTTTCACCCACTAAAGCAATGACTACTTTATGTTGGCCAATGATTTTTTCTGGTGTTAATCCCCAGCTAGATAGTTCTGTAGTAATCCGGTTTATCTCTTCCTGTGGAGAACCAATCTTCATGACGATAATCATTTACAAGTTCCTTTTTAAGTAAATTTTTTATTAACTAGGTGAACGGAAAAAAACTGTAGACGCGGAGCAGCTTCTCAAAGAGTAATATGTAACGAAAAGATTTGTGGTGATGATTGACAGGATGTAATTGTCAGAATCAGGATATCCAGGATTTAAGGATTTACAGGATAAGGATTTTGATGAACCCCCCGATTTCCTCATGATAGAAGAAATCAGGGATTAAATATCATTAATTTTCCTGTAATTCTGCATCAATTAACTTTTGAAATTCCTCCAAAGAATTAATACTAATACTCGATAACAGGAGATTTTCTAGAATAGTCATATCCTCAATTTTTGTGATGGAATCACTCATCAATTCTGGAACAGAATCAAATCTATTTGCGAGAATTTTGAGAATATTGTTTTGGCAGTTTTCTTTAGCACCTAATTGTTTACCTTTTGCTTCACCTCTTTCTTCTGCCATTTCTTCAATAGTGCTTAGGAAAGGCATATTCAACTCCTTTTCATGTTGTTCTAGTTTATCGTTGAACTCTGTTTGTAATGGTGGTGGTAAAGTCATCATTTTATCAATGAACTTGACTAAATTAATAATATCAAATCTAGTTAAGCCTTTTTGATATAATGGTCTGACTATGTTCCATTTCCATTGTTCTCTTTGGGTTAAATCTCTAGTTGTGGCTTTGGTTTTCAGATGTGCCATAACTATTATAGCAAACAATTTGTTATTTGTGGTTAGGTCTGACCATTGATAGTCTAATAGCTTTACAATACTAAATTGCATTTTTACTAAACTATCACCTAATCCATATTCATAGCTATTTGGTCGCCATTTTTTATCTTCATCTCCTAATATGGCTAAACTGATCACTGGTTTATGAAATAAATCAAAGGAACGATAGTTATAGATGTACATTCTTTGGGTAAATTCTTTATCATATTGACTTTGTACTTCTATGTGTATCAAAATCCAAATGATTTCATTGTTTAATAACCAAACTTGAAACAATTTATCCGCATAACGTTTTTTTGTTTGACTAGATGCGGTAATTTGTTCTAGTTCTTTATCTAAGGATATTGGTGTTTGACTCCAATCAATTTTTTCGTGTATTTTGGGATAAAAGAATTGGATGAATAATTCAAAATATTCTCCTATTGCTTCTTTCCATGTTTGATCGTAGTTAGCTGTTGTTTCTGTCATGTTTTTTGAGGATTTTAATCGTCTGAATCAGGATATCCAGGATTTGAGGATTTACAGGATGTGATTGTTAAATAGTAAATTACACTATATGATAGAAATTTCTTGATAATCACCAAATTCAGTTGTATTGATAATAGAACAAATTTTACCAACTTGTGTCCTAATTTTTGGACATGAAGTTGACAGTAAAACAATAATTGTAATTTGGTCTAAGATTACAAATGATTTCACTTAAAATAAAATTAGGACATTTACAGGATTTACAGCAATGACACGGACACCAATTGCAGTATCTTTGTATGAGCAAGACTATTTACTCTGGATTGAAGATATTGTTCATAAGTTACGGAATAGAGATATAGAAGGACTAGATTTTGATAATCTGATTGAGGAGATAGAGGATTTGGGGCGCTCAGATAAACGTGAACTTGAAAATCGGTTAGCAGAACTTTTAGAACATATTCTCAAGCGGAATTATGTGAACATGACTGATTGTTATCGTGGGTGGGTAGAATCAATTATTAAACAAAGAATTGGAATCAGAAAGTTACTCAAAAATTCACCTAGTCTCAAGCCTTATTTTAGCCAAGTATTTGATGAAGCTTATGCAGATGCTCTGAAAATTGTCCGCAATGGTTATCCACAGTGTGAGTTTCCTGATAAGTGGCCGTTTAGTTGTGATATTGAAGCAATGTTAAATGTTGATTTTTGGGAATAATTGTCTGATAGCGTGGCGCAAGCCATATCAGGATATCCAGGATTTGAGGATTTTCAGGATAATATTGTCCGAAATATGGGAAAATACTATTGAAGCATCATCTAAATGCTACCCTAACCCAGCCCTAATTTATGGATGAACAGCGTCTACAGGCATATCAACAGCTAATTCAACAACTGCTTAGTTGTGCAAATGGGGAAGAATTGCCAATATTACAAGCTAATACCGAATTACTCGATGCTGACTTTTTACAGTTGCTGGAGGTAGGGGTAGCAGCAATGTCTACCCAGGAAGGACAAGAAAATCGTGCTAATAAGTTGATGTTTCTAGCATCTCAACTGAGTCAAGCCTTAAATATACCCCTAGAGGAAAATACTCCAGAAACAGAAACCCAGATTAGTGAAGCAGATATAGAAACTTATTTACCATTTTTATTAAAAGTATTACAAACCACCGCAAACAGTCAAGGTAATCCCCAGGAAGTTTACCCCTTACTCAAAGCCAACACAGATAAACTCAATCTAACCTTTGCTCAAGTATTACAGCATTGGGCAACAAAAAGACTAGAGGAAGAAGAACGGGATACAGCAGAATATATTGCTACAAATATTTCGATATTTAGTAATCTAATTCAACAATTTCCTTTAAACAACAAAGCCAATAATATGGAAATTGCTATCACTGGTTATGAAATAGCTTTAACAGTTTTTACCCGTCAAACTTCCTCAAAAAATTGGGCTGCTTTACACAATAATCTAGCTGTTGCCTACTGGAACAGAATCAGGGGAGATAAAGCCGAGAATCTGGAAAATGCGATCGCTGCTTATACTGCGGCTTTAGAAGTTTATACCCACCATGATTTTCCTGTAGATTGGGCAATGACGCAAAATAATCTAGGGCTTGCATACAATGACAGAATCAGGGGAGATGAAGCCGAGAATCTGGAAAATGCGATCGCTGCTTATACTCAAGCTTTAGAAGTCAGAACCCGCACCGATTTGCCTGTAAATTGGGCAACCACGCAAAATAATTTTGGGAATGCCTACTCTAACAGAATCAGGGGAGATAAAGCCGAGAATCTGGAAATGGCGATCGCTGCTTATACTGCGGCTTTAGAAGTTTATACCCGCACCAATTTTCCTGTAGATTGGGCAATGACGCAAAATAATCTGGGGAATGCCTACTCTGACAGAATCAGGGGAGATAAAACCGAGAATCGGGAAATGGCGAACGCTGCTTATACTCAAGCTTTAGAAGTGAGAACCCGCACCGATTTTCCTTTAGATAATGCCGAAACGTTAGAAAATTTGGGTATTGCTTATCAAGAATCACAACAGTTTGATTTAGCTTACTCTACTCTTGCTGATGCCATTGCCACAGTTGAAGATTTGCGCGGAGAAATTATTTCTGGAGAAGAAAGTAAACGCAAACAAGCAGAGAAATGGAATCAACTTTTTAGACTTATGGTGGAAGTTTGTTTAGCATTGGGTAAAGAAACGGAAGCTATCACCTATATTGAACGCAGTAAAACCCGCAATTTAGTAGAACAAATTTTCAACCGGGACTTAAAAACTATTTTTCCTTCAAATGTCGTCATCCAACTAGAACAACTGCGAGATGAAATAGCGAGTGGACAGAATTTACTGCAAAATTTACTGCAAACAGGTAAAGCTGAAAATGCCACATCTTTAGCGCGACATCTCCAGAAATTACGACAAAAACGCCAAAAATTGCAAGATGAATATTTACCGATGGGTTCTAGTTTTAAATTTACATTTACATCATTAGAGAAAATAGTTGATCAGGAGACGACAATTATTGAATGGTATATTGCCATTAATAAAATTTTTGCTTTTGTGATTCAACCAGGAGGTAAAGAAATCAGAATTTGGCAATCTTCATCAGCAGATTTTGAGGCTCTACTTGATTGGGATAATAAATATGTAAATGATTATAAGCAAAACAAAGAAATATGGGAAAATGAGTTAGAGCAAAATTTACAGAACCTAGCCAAAATATTACATCTTGAAGAAATATTAAATGTAGTTCCACAAGAATGTGAAAAACTGATTTTAATTCCCCATCGTTTCTTACACCTGTTTCCTCTCCATGCTTTACCTGTGCAAAATTCCTATTTAATGGATTTATTTCCTCAAGGTGTGGGTTATGTTCCCAGTCTGCAAATATTACAACAAATCCAACAGCGTCAACGTGATGATTTTCAATCTTTATTTGCTATCCAAACACCCACAGAGGATTTATATGAAAAAGATTTAGGCGCAGTTGCAGCAATTAAACAACAATTTAATCACAGTTATGTTTTGAAAAAAGACAAAGCTAAAGAATCAGCAATTATTCAAAATCCTGAAAACCTGAAAACAGCGCATAATCTCTTTTTCTTCTGTCATGGTTCTTTCAATTCTAATTATCCCCTAGATTCGGGTTTACAATTAGCTGATGAAGTTCTCACTTTAGCGGATATTATCACTCATATTAAATTAGAAAACTGTCGTTTAGTTACTCTGGCTGCTTGCGAAACTGGCATGATAGATGGTACAAATATTAGTGATGAATATATTGGTTTACCTAATGGTTTTCTGTTAGCTGGTAGTACCAATGTGGTTGGTAGTTTATGGACTGTTAGTGCGGTGGCTACAGCTTTATTAATGGTGAAATTTTATGAGGAATTAAAACATCAAAGTAATATAGTCTTAGCTTTGCAAAATTCCCAAAGATGGTTAAGAGATACAAATATTTTAGGGTTTAGAAAATGGCTACCACAATCAAATCTGGATGAAGATTGGCAAGATGAATTAAATGATTATTTTTCAATAGAGGAACAAAAACAAGGCAGTAATATTAAAATATTTGCATCACCTTTTTATTGGTCAGCTTTTTGTGCAATTGGTAAAGGAGTTTAAACAATGTCTGCTTATCAAAGAACAATCCAAGCTTTTGTTAAATTAATCGAATCTGAGTCTAGTTTATTTTCTAGGGAAGACTGGGATAATTTAGATAAATTAGCCAGTAATTTACCAGAAAATTCAGAAGAAATATCTGGGAAAATTAGAAATTGGTTAAACTTAGAATCACGTTCTCAAATTAAACAAGCATTTGAGAAAAAAAGGCAAGAAATTCATTCTTATTTAACCAAGTCCGATAATACATTGGGTCCAGGTGGTGCTACATCTCCCACTCCAGCAAATCAACCTAGTGAATCTTCTAAGGAACTGATTCAAAATGCTATAAAATTAAATTCACCTTTATCTGATGATAAAAAATCCCAACCAAAACCATGAAGAATTTTAGTCTTACTCTCGATGCTTTCCATTTGCGACATACTCTCGCACATACACCTGATCAAGTTTTAGAAAATGCCCATCTTTTGTGGGATAATCTCTCTAAGTTAGGTGTATCTGCATTTCCTTCTACCGATTTAAAAGATTTAAAATCAAAATTGATCTGTTATGAAAATGGTAACTATAAACCTCAACAAGAAGTTGGAAGAACAACAGAATGGTTAACCGATAATGGAAAATTAGATTTAGGAAGTTTCTCAACTACAGACGGATTTAAAATTAATGGCAATTTACAACCATTTTTAGTTAATGATACCTACGCAGTTGATTTAACACTGCTGCCAGAATCAGCAAATATTGATATTAATATCCCGCAAATCCAACGTTTTAAACCTAGTTGTTTTTTACCTTCCCAAATTCAAGCATCTTTAGGACAAACTTTATGGATTTATGGAGAAGTTGACGCAAATGAAGACTGTAATTTATTAGCTGAAAAAATCGCTAATGCTTTAGTTGCTGGTACAAACTTAAATCCTGCTTTTACTGTCTCAGGAGAATTATTTGCTAGTCAGTTATTTATCTACCAAGCAAATGATCCAAATGAACCGAATAATCCTGTTAAACAATGTCAGATTTTCATATCTTTAAATAATCAACAAGCTAATACTGTCCAACTTATTGGAAATGCTTACGACTGGTTACGAGATTTATTATGCTGTTATCATAAAATCCTCTTTGTTAATTACCAAGCAAGTCAAAGTTACCAAAAGGCAAGAACAGTTTATAGTGATTTAGAGAATAAAATTAAAGAATTTCAAGATTTGATATCTAACCCTAAAACACAGATATCTGATCTAAAGAAACTCTTATCAGAAATTCCGCAAAAAAGCTTTGATTATACCCTATGTTTACAAGATTTACAATTTCATAATACATCTATTCAGACAAATATTAAAAATTACCGAATTTGCTTAAATAAAATTACAGCCATAAATAATCAAACAAGTCCCAAATTTTGGCAAGACTTCCTAGATAAAGAATGCCAAAAATGGCAAGAACAGATACAAACTTATATTAATTATCTCACACCAGGTCAAGAATTATTTGGGCAATTTATTGATATAATTCGTGGTATTGTAGAAACAAAACAAACAGAAAGAGATAGATCCTTAGAAACAACAGTCCAAGTATTAGGAATAGGTTTTGGTGGTGGTGCAATAGTTTCTGGTGTAGTAGTTCAGCACATTGATAAAATTAACCTACCTTTATTACCAAAAAATTACTTTTCAGCTTCATTAATTTTAAGCATAATTGCTACCATAGTATGTACCTTTCTAGCTATGTTGGGTGTATGGATCAAAAAACGCAAATAGTGTTTAAAGATATTCTGCATGAAGAAAAATATGAACAAGCAATTACAAAATTAAATGATTTAATTGATGAAATTGGTACTAATGAAGAACATCCTCTTTATCATTTGTTAGATACATTAGGAACGATAATTGAGGCTTACGAAACAGAACATTATCCTCTTCCTAATTGTCATGGAAGTGATGTATTAGCTTATTTAATGGAAGAACACAAACTGACTTTATCAGATTTACCTGAAATTGGTTCATCCGAAACGATAAAAGCTATTTTAAACAAAGAAAAAGCATTAACTCTCAATCAACTTCAACAATTAGCAGAACGTTTTCATATAAACATTAAAGTATTTCTGAATTAGTATCCAAGTTACCAAGTTATTAGTCCAAGGGATAAACTTTGCTGATTGTTGAACAATTTCAATGAATCAAAAATCTTAGGGATTAAACTTATGAATAAAAATATAGCGCCAGGTATTTTTTGCTGAATATTGGGTATAAACCAGAAAAATACAGTCTTTTAAACTTCAAGCTGAAGTGATCAAAATTCAACTTCAACACTCATTTTCCAATTTACCCCATATACAGTTATTACCTGGACGCTAGTTGTTAGACGTTCTTTTTCCGGGTATCACGCCAAACTTCGGCCATTCTGCCCCAATTGGTGCTAAATTCACCCAAACCTAGAATACTTCCTGGTCTATCTTCATCCCAAGAAGCAGAAAGAACACCATAGGTGATTCCGATAACTCCTAAACCAAACAATCCCATATTCACCAATAAAACGGCGATAGGAGCAAGTTGGATTTCAGCAAAGGTGACTAATAGATAGCTGACTACCAAACTAGTAATACCTAAAGCTGTGGGGATACCGCAAAAACCAGCCACTCGGCGAATCATCCGCTGGCTAACTACTTCAGGAATCGCCATTTCTTGTTTAGAATAACGACGTTGCTGTTGCGGTTTTTTGTCAGGTTCTTTGGTTTTGATAACGGGCTGACTAATAGCCTTAGCAGGTTTTTGGCGCTTTTTATTTGGCTCAAAAGGTAAGGGAGTACGTTCTGATTCTTCAGCAGCCATAAGAATTAGTTCCTAACCGCGAATACCGAGACGACCAATTAAAGCTAGATATTTTTCCCGACTATCTGCTTGGATATAGGCGAGAAGACGCTTTCTTTGGCCAATCATCTTCAATAACCCTCTTCGGGAGGAATGGTCTTTTTTATTAGCTTGCAAATGTTGACTGAGTCGGTTAATGCGGTCAGTTAGCATTGCTACTTGAACATCGGCCGAACCAGTGTCGGTTTCATGAACTTGGAAGCCAGAAATTAGTTCTTGTTTGCGCTGTTGCGTCAGAGCCATGATTGATTAAATTTTTATTGTTTCTAAATGTACCTAGCAATCTATCATGATATCACAGCCGGCAAATTCTTGATCAGTTGTCAGAAGTGGTAGGGGCAGAGGGGAAAATGACCAATCACCAATCACCAATCACCAATCACCAATCACCAATCACCCCTTACTCTGGTGATTTAAGAGCCTGATCTAAAACTTGTCTAGCTTGTTCTGCTTTGGATCTTGCTTCCTGGTAACGCAGATTCGCTTGGGCAAAGTTTTTGAGAACCTTAAAACCTTCTTTGAGATAAGTAATCTCTTCCTCAGTTACTGATTTATCGGAAAATAGTATGTCAATGGCTTTCCGAATTTCTAAGGCTTCGGTGCGTGATTCTTGCACCTTTAACTTCAGAGAAGCTAAATTACTCAGAACTTGAACCGCTTGTGTAATCTCATCTTCACGACTATGAGTATCTGTAATTGGTTCTTTGATTTCAATTAACTGTTGGGGACTAAATCCTTCTTCTAGTTCTGTTGGTAATTCTCCCGCATCCATCAGTTCCATTAGCTGATCCATTGCTTTATCACGAGCTTTAGCGGAATCTTTCCCAGGAACATTGATAATAATTTCGGGACTTTGAGCAAGACTGTACTGAACCATAGCTGTATATATATTGATCCTATCTAATTTGTGAGAAGTATTGTTGCAATTCCGAAGTGCTAAGAGAAAAAAACAAATATTGGTTCAATTATACTGAATCCCCAATTGATTACTTTGCTCTCACCTCTAATTTATCGAGCCGATCATCTTGGATTTGATTGGCACTTAACTCTTCCTGCCTGATTCACTTGATTTCAGATTCAATACCATTGAGTTTACCATCAGCCGCTTAGGACTTACGCAAGTGTCACACCAAAAATCTGTTGTAGGGTGCATCAGGTGGCATAAATCCTGCAAATAAACAGATTATTGATATCTGACGCACCCTACCAATGTGCCAGTTGTGTAAGTCCTGATCTTTTACTTTAGTATCAAATTCTTCATCTACAGGGGGTGTTAAGCAGTAGCGCGAGGCATCTGGTTTCAGTTCTGCTTCTTCTCATAATCTTCCTGCATGGCGAACTGATATACTTTCAATAATTCCTTGTTTCATAATTTCCTCTGTCAGTTCTCTGGCTGTCCAATGGCTGATTGGTCTTCCATAATCTAATGGTGGTGAACAAGCCAACGCAAACAACTGTCTCTACAAGGGTTGTAACACCAATTTATTAATAACCCAACTCACTAAAAATGCAATTATCTATTAAATTTTCTCAAAATGAATGATGAAAAATGCAATTAGTCATTAACCTTTCATTTCTCCTCACAAAACCCACAGGTACAACTACTTACGCTCTCAATCTTTTACCTCACTTACAAAAACTTGATCCAACACTTTTAACTTCACAATCTTTCCCGAACAATAATTGCTATCAAACTCCTAATAATCTAACATCAGCACAAGGTATTAAAGGACATTTAAACCGCTTATTGTGGACACAATTCCAACTACCAAAAATTTATCAAACCCTCCAATCTCAACTTTTATTTTCTCCCATTCCCGAAGCACCCCTATATACCAACTGTCGTTTTATTGTCATGTATCATGACATGATACCTCTACGCTTTCCTAAACCCTATTCACCACTCACACCATACCATCGTTACTACGTTCCCCAAGTTTGTAATCAAGCAGAACATATTATTTGTAATTCCCAAGCAACAGCTAAAGATTTAGTTGATTTTTTCCATATTCCTAGTAATAAAATAACACCAATTCCTCTGGCTGGTGATCGCTCACAATTCCAATTCCTTAACCTCCCTAAACGCAATTACTTCCTATACATCGGTCGTCAAGACCCTTACAAAAACCTGCAAAGATTAATTACCGCTTTTTCTGCACTACCTCACAGAAATGACTATGAACTATGGTTAGCAGGACCTTATGATCAACGTTACTCTCCATTATTAGAAATACAAACTCAAGAATTAGGAATTAATCATCTCGTTAAATTCCTTAACTATGTATCTTATGACGAATTACCAATAATTATTAATCAAGCGATCGCGCTAGTTTTTCCCAGTCTTTGGGAAGGATTTGGTTTACCAGTTTTAGAAGCAATGGCTTGTGGTACATCAGTTATTACTTCTAATGTTTCCTCACTTCCAGAAGTTGCCGGAGATGCGGCTATTTTAATTAATCCCTATAATACAGGGGAAATTACAGCCGCAATGCAAACGATTGCCAATGATTCAGAAACAAGAAAACAACTTTCAGAAAAAGGTCTAAAAAGAGCAAATCAATTTAGTTGGGAAAAAACCGGACTGGCTACAGTTGAAGTTTTGAAAAAATATATTTGAGGGATCTTGTCAGTTTCAGATCCCCAAATTCAATAATCATCAAGAATTAATCTTCTTGTTGATCAATATCAGTTATTTCCGTAGAAGGGGATATTGTTGACTGTTTTTGTGCTACATTCCTCACTAATTCTACATCTAAATTTAACTCAGATGCGATCGCTTCCACACTTAACCCTAAACGTAATAGCAAGGGTATAATCTCTAATTTTTCCTCGAATTTCCCTTCAACTTTCCCTTCAATTTTCCCCTCTTCCTTAACATCTTGAAAATACCGTGTTTGCTTCAATTCATCTAGTCCAAACATTGCTTCTAACTCCTGACTACTTAAGTAAGGAAACTTGTATACTAGTATCTTATCTACCAATTCTAGAACTTTTTCTTGAATTATTGGCTCTGTTAAAGATACCCGTGCTTGTTCTTTCAGTTTGATTGCTTTTTCCCTAGTTTGCGCTTGTTGCGCTACTATTAATTCTAACATTCCCAAACCAATAGAATCAGCACTTGTTTCTTCCAGTTCATCTAAGTATATACGTGAGATTCTGCCTGGATGAAATAATTCTTGATACTGAATTGGTTCAGCCGTATCAGTGCTACGATTAGGAAATATAGCGACTGCATACCAATTCTGTTGAGGACGATATAACTTCAAGTAGAGAAATATTTCTCCAAATAAGTCCCAGTAAAAATTATCTCGTTGCTGAAATTGTACTTCTACAAAATAGATTAGTTTATCATCATCTGGAGGGAAAAATATCCCATCAAAGCGAAATGCTAACTCTTTAACTTCCACTGAATCAAACTTGTACCCAATGGCATTTGATGGAGATTCTCCTAATAGTTCAAATAGGACAGTTGGTAAAGTTTGAAATATTTGATAGAAAATCGAATCTGTTTTCATCAATGGCTATATATAAAACTACAGATTAGTATACAGGAAGAGGCGATATCCTCTAGTATGGGAAAATTTCTGTGAGATCAAGTTGTAAAATTAACATTTTGTGCTATTGTCTAACTAGTTTTTATAGAAAATTGCATATTCAATGAACATTATCCCCACCTCCATTCCTGATGTACTCATCCTCGAACCCCAAGTATTCCAAGATTCACGGGGCTTTTTTTTGGAATCCTATAACCAAAAAATATTTACAGAAAAACTGGGAATCACGGTTAACTTCGTTCAAGATAATCACTCGAAATCTGAATATAATGTTTTGCGAGGATTGCACTACCAAATTATTCAACCTCAAGGTAAACTTGTCCGCGCTGTTGCTGGGACAATATTTGATGTTGCTGTAGATATTAGAAAAAACTCCCCCACATTTGGACAGTGGATAGGTTACGAAATCAGTGCTGAAAATAAATGCCAAATGTGGATACCAGCAGGTTTTGCACATGGGTTTCTCGTACTTTCAGAAGTTGCCGAAGTTATCTATAAAACTACAGATTATTATGCACCAGGAGGCGATCGCTCAATTCTTTGGAATGATCCAGATTTAGCTATAGATTGGCCTCTCGAAACAGCCCCAATTTTATCAGCTAAAGATAGTAATGCTCAAACCTTTAAAAATGCCGAAGTTTATGAATAAATCCATATTATTAATAGGTAGTAATGGACAAGTTGGTACAGAACTACAAAATACCCTTTCCTCTCACTACAACCTGATTGCAGTTAACCGTCCACAAATAGATTTAACACAACCTGATATCATCCGTTTAATTATCAGAGAAATCCAACCAGAAATTATTATCAATGCTGCTGCTTATACCGCAGTGGATCAGGCAGAAAGTGAACCAGAAATTGCTCATGTAGTTAATGCGATCGCCCCGGAAATTATCGCCGAAGAAAGTCAAAAATTAGGAAGTTTTTTAATTCATATTTCCACAGATTATGTATTTAATGGTAATAATCATTTTCCCTATCAAGAAACCGATATTACCAATCCATTGAGTGTATATGGACAGACAAAATTAGCGGGAGAAATAGCAATTCAAAAAACTTGTCCTCAACATATAATCCTCCGGACAGCTTGGGTTTATGGAACTTATGGAAAAAGCAACTTCGTGAAAACCATGTTACGAGTTGGGAAAGAAAGACCAGAAGTGAGAGTAGTTGCAGATCAAATTGGTAGTCCTACTTGGTCCCAAGATATAGCTTTAACAATTACCCAAATTATCCCCAAATTAACATCAGAAATCGCTGGTATTTACCACTATACAAACAGCGGTGTTGCTAGTTGGTACGATTTGGCGATCGCTATTTTTGAAGAAGCAGAAAAATTAGGCTTTCCCCTCACAATTGAAAACATTATCCCTATTACCACTCCCGAATATCCCACACCCACAAAACGTCCGGCCTATTCTGTCCTAGCTTGTGAGAAAATATCCAAAATCTTGGGAACTTATCCCCCTCATTGGCGACAAAGACTAAGGTTAATGTTAAAAGAATTACAGGAAACATCTCTATGAAAGCACTTATTTTATCTGGTGGAAAAGGTACTCGTTTACGTCCATTAACTTATACAGGTGCGAAACAACTTGTTCCAGTTGCTAATAAACCAATTTTATGGTATGGCATTGAAGAAATGGCTGCTGCGGGGATAACTGATATTGGTATTATTATCAGTCCAGAAACAGGAGCAGAAGTCAAAAGTAAAACCGGCAATGGCGAAAAGTTCGGTCTAAATATCACCTATATTTTACAAGAACAGCCCGCAGGATTAGCCCATGCAGTCCAAGTTGCGCGTCCTTTTTTAAAAGATTCCCCATTTGTTATGTATTTGGGAGATAACCTGATTCAACAAGGGGATTTAAAATCATTTTTGGATAAATTTACTCAACAGCAGCCCGAAGCCTTGATTCTTTTGCGGGAAGTGCCAAATCCTAGTGCTTTTGGTGTGGCTAAGGTTGATGAAAAAGGCAGAGTATTACAGTTAATTGAAAAGCCAAAAATACCCCCTTCAAACTTAGCATTGGTAGGGGTTTATTTCTTTTCACCCCTGATCCATGATGCGATTTCTCTAATTAAACCTTCAGCTAGAGGTGAACTAGAAATCACGGATGCTATCCAATGTTTAATAGATCAACAACAGCAAGTTGTCGCTTGTAATCTGGACGGTTGGTGGTTAGATACAGGTAAAAAAGATGATTTATTAGAAGCTAACCGTCTCATTCTTGATACCTGTTTGACAAAATCAATTTTAGGCGATGTTGATACTAAAACTCAGATTATTGGCAGAGTGCAAATTGGGGCTGAATCGAAAATCATTAACTGTACAATTCGTGGACCTGTAGTGATTGGTAATAATTGTTATTTAGAAAATTGTTTTATCGGACCCTATAGTAGCATTGCTGATCATTCAACACTGATAGAAACAGATTTAGAACACAGCGTTATTTTAGAAGGTGCTAAAATTACCGGCATTCAGCAACGAATTATTGATAGCCTGATTGGACAACGTGCAGAATTGACTATTGCACCCCGCCGTCCTAAAGCCTTACGCTTTTTAATTGGTGATGATTCTCAAATAGAATTAACGTGAAGCTACTAATTTTGATAAATAGTAACAATCATATCACATATTCAGCAAAAGTAGTAAAAGAATTAAGTTGCCTATTTCCCATTTTCCAGTTATCAATAGTCATTGGTCAATTGGACAGAGATTGGGTTAAAATGAGGGGTCGCAAACTGAGTAAGTAAAACCCGGATATTCCCCGGAGGTGTAATTGACCAAGTTCATTTTAAAAATTCTCTGGCTAGACGAAAACGTCGCCCTAGCAGTTGATCAGGTTGTTGGTAAAGGCTCTAGTCCCTTAACCAAATACTTTTTTTGGCCCAGAAATGATGCCTGGGAAGAGCTAAAAAAAGAGTTAGAATCCAAACACTGGATTACAGATGTTGATCGCGTGGAGTTGCTCAACAAAGCCACCGAAGTGATTAACTACTGGCAAGAGGAAGGCAGAAACCGTCCAATGGCAGAAGCGCAGTTGAAATTTCCAGAAGTTGCCTTCACTGGTAGCGCCTGATTATTTTAAGTTGGTAATGGGTAATTGGTGATTGGTAATGGGTAATTAAGTAAAATTATCACCAATCACCAGTTCCTTGTGACAATTGAGAACTAAGAACGCTTAATAACCCAGATTCAAGACTATCCTGATCTTTTTATAATTCTTCTGCGGTGAATGGGTGCAGGGACTGCGCTCCTATCTCCTGATTCCTAGCAACGAAAAGACTTTTTTTCAGCAAGCCTTAATTATTATTAAAGTGTCAAAATTTAACCTAGTTAAGATTCAGGATTTATACTAATAAATAAAGTTACTAATCCTAATTATCACTGAATGCCACTGGTTAGCATAACTGGTGGTTTTAGGTCAACAAGGTTAAATTATGGAAACTATATTGACATTATTTCCAAATCTTCTAGCGGCTAATTTCTATATACCGCACGGGCATTGCTATCTTTGGCAAAGTCCTCTAGTAGGTTTACACATACTTAGTGATGCACTAATTGCGATCGCTTATTTCTCCATTCCCACAATGCTGATCTATTTTGTCAGTAAGCGGAGTGATGTTCCCTTCTCCAATGTCTTTGTCCTGTTTGGTGCTTTCATTATCCTTTGTGGTACGGGGCATCTATTGGAAATATGGACACTGTGGCATCCAGATTACTGGTTGACAGGTATAGAAAAAGCCATGACAGCCATAGTTTCTTGTTATACTGCTTTACAACTAATAGAACTTTTACCACAATTTTTGGCATTGCAAACACCTGAACAACTCCAAATCATCAACCGAGAATTAGAAATCCAAATAGCAGAACGAAAACGCACCGAAGAAACCCTGCAAACCATTGTTAGTAGTACAGCTTCTGTGACTGGAGATGATTTTTTTCCGGCTCTAGTCCAAAATCTAGCCACCGCTCTGGATGTTGCCTATGTCATGGTGTCGGAGGTTGTTGATAATTCATTAGAAAAGCTACATACCCTGGCGCTATGGGCTGGCAATCATCTAGCAGAAAACATTGAATATGAATTGGAAGGTACTCCTTGCCAAGTGGTATTTGAGAGTAAAGTCCTGTGTTCTTATGTAAGTGATTTACAACAAATTTTTCCCCAGGCTTCATTATTGAAACAAATAGAGGCACAAAGCTATGCAGGGGTGTCATTGTTAGATATAAATCAAAGGTTAATTGGCAACCTTTGTATTATTGATACCAAACCCTTTTTTACAGACGAACGCACCAAAGCCCTGTTGAGTGTCTTTGCTGCCAGGGCTGCTACGGAATTACAACGCAAATGGGCAGAGGAAGAGAAACACCAAGCTTATCAACAACTAGAATTCCGGGTGGAGGAACGCACTGCGGAACTTGTAGCCGCCAATAACGCCTTAGAAGTCGAAGTTAGGGAACGAACAATTGCCGAAACTGCGATGAGAGTCATGGCAGAAAGAGAAAAGGCCATTAATGACGTAATTCTGCGAATGCGTCAAACCCTCAACCTCAAATCTATTTTCAATATCACTACAACTGAACTACGGCAAACTGTTGAATGCGATCGCGTTCTAATTTACCGCTTTAACCCAGACTGGAGCGGTGAATTCGTGTCCGAGTCTGTTTCCGAGCCTTGGCAGGCCTTACTTCCTCTCCGGGCAGATGATCCCCTACTCACCCAATGTGCCGTCGCTCAATCCGATTGTATTACTACTCAACTTAGCAGTACAGACGTATCCATCCGCGATACCTATTTACAAAATAACCAAGGTGGTGTTTATCGCCAAAAAAATAGCCATTGCTGTGTTAATGACATCTACAAAGCCGGATTCGATTCCTGCTATCTTCAACTTTTAGAAAATTTACAAGCACGAGCCTACATCATTAGCCCCATTTTCTGTGGTCAAAAACTCTGGGGCTTATTAGCAGTTTATCAAAATGGTAGTCATCGAGAATGGCAAACAGCAGAAGTAGGAATTGTCACCCAAATAGGTAATCAATTGGGAGTTGCCGTACAACAGGCAGAACTATTTGCCCAAACCCAGCAACAGGCAGATGAACTCAAAATAGCCAAAGAAGCCGCCGACGCTGCTAACCGGGCTAAAAGCGAATTTTTAGCCAATATGAGCCATGAATTGCGTACTCCTCTCAATGCCATTCTCGGCTTTACTCAGTTGATGCAGCAAGATCAATCTCTAACTGTTGAGTATCAAAAATATATCGAAATCATTAACCATAGTGGTGAACATTTGCTGGCATTAATTAATGATGTCCTGGAAATGTCTAAAATTGAAGCTGGAAGAATCACTCTTTATGAAACAGATTTTGATCTGTATAAGTTACTTTCCAGTCTTGAAGCTATGTTTCAAATGAAAGGACAATCTAAAGGCTTACAACTGATTTTTGAATACGATATTACTGTACCTCAATATATTAAAACCGATGAAAATAAACTCCGTCAGGTATTGATTAATTTATTAGGCAATGCCATCAAATTTACTGACCAAGGCCATATACATCTGCGAATTAAAAACACGAACGAACAACCATTTACTTCAACACAACAAAACCTAAGTTTTGAAATTGAAGATACTGGATCTGGTATCGCAGCAGCAGAAATTGGTAATTTATTTCAAGCATTTCAACAAACAAAAGCCGGTCAAAAATCCAAAGAAGGAACAGGTTTAGGTTTACGGATTAGTCAGAAGTTTGTGGAATTAATGGGGGGTGAAATTACTGTTCATAGTCAACTAAATCAAGGTAGTTGTTTTAAATTTGCCATTCAGGCTAAATTAGCAGAATTCGTCCCCATTGCCAGTCCATTGTCCATACAAGGAACAACCACTATTACTCCTGGGCAGGAATATCGTATTTTAGTTGTGGAAGACAATATAGCGAATAGATTACTATTGAGCAAAATCTTAAAAAATCTCGGTTTTGAAGTGCAAGAAGCGGAAAATGGAGAAGAAGCGATCGCCCTTTGGGAACAATGGCAACCCCAACTCATCTTTATGGATATGCATATGCCAATCCTCGATGGTTATGCAGCGACTTCGCAAATTAGGCTCAGGGAAAAATTAATATCTAACCAAGTAATTACCCCCACCAAAATTATTGCGATTACGGCAAGTGCCTTTACAGAACAACGTCAAGAAAGCTTAGATGCCGGTTGTGATGATTTCGTCAGTAAACCATTTCGTTGGGAAGAAATTCTCGAAGCCCTAGTCAAGCATCTACAAGTAGAATATTCCCACCAATCAAATTCAGATACTACAAATACCTTAAACTTAGCAGCTTATACAGCCAAGAAAACTCTTGATAGAGCCGATTTGGATATCATGCCCATTGAATGGATTGATCAATTATACTCCGCTGCCGCCCAAGGAAATGATTACCAATGTATTCATTTAATTTCTCAAATCCCATCTGAGCAAACTGAGTTGATTATAAATTTAACTCGATTAATTGAAAGCTATCAATTTGATCAACTCATGATCCTCATTAAACCAACAGAAAGGCAGTGGAAAAATAATATGTATAATTAATGGTGTACCCATACTTATTTTAAACAAGTCAAACATAAAATTCCTAATATGAATATACAAGATAGAGCATTTTTAGCAGATATCCTCATTGTTGATGACAAACTTGAAAACATTCGCTTCTTATCTGATTTTTTATCAAAACAAAATTATCAGATTCGGAAAGCAATCAGTGGACAAGCAGCATTAATGGCAGTCAAAACCCTGCCACCAGATTTAATTCTCCTAGATATTAATATGCCAACAATGGGAGGATATGAAGTATGTAAAATTTTGAAAACTGATAGCAAAACTAGTTCAATCCCTATTATTTTCTTAAGTGCTGGCAATGATATTAATGATAAAATTCAAGCCTTTCAAGCTGGAGGTATTGACTATATTACCAAACCTTTCCATCTAGAAGAAGTCCTGTTAAGAGTGCAAAATCAATTAACAGTCCAAAACTTACAAAATGAATTAAAAATTAAAAATGAGCAACTGCAAAATACGATTGTAAAATTACAAAATACTCAATATGAACTAATTCAAAAAGAAAAGCTAGTTAATGCCAGCCGAATTACAGCCGGAATTTCCCATGAAATTAACAATCCTTTGAGTTTTATTCTTGGTAATCTTAATCCAGCATTTGACTATACTCAAACGTTGATTAATTTAGTTCAACTTTATCAACAAGCATTTCCAGAAGCAACTTTAGAAATTAGCAATTTAACTAACGAAATTGATCTAGACTTCCTGATTCAAGATTTTACAAGAATTATGTATTCTATCCGCACGGGTGCAGAAAGAATTAATTCAGTTGTTTGTGCAATGCACATTTTTTCTCGTCTGAATCAATCAGGAATTAAACGATTTAATGTTTGTGATAACATAGATAGTGTTCTCATCACACTAGGTGATCAAATTACATTAAAAGATAAATCTTCACTAATTTCAGTTCGCAAAAACTATGAAGATATACCAATGTTGATGGGTCATGCAAATCTATTTAATCAGGTATTACTCAATCTTCTTCAAAATGCGATTGATTCATTTGATTCAGATTTAATTTCTATGATGGATAGTTTCTTTGAACCGACAATTTGGATTACTACAAAATTGATAGAAGAAAATCAAATAATGATTAGTGTCAAAGATAATGGGATAGGAATTTTAGAAGAGTATCAAGAGCATTTATTTGAGCCATTTTTTACTACTAAATTAGTGGGAAAAGGAGTAGGACTCGGTTTATTTACGAGTTACCAAATTATTACAGAAATTTACAAAGGTACTTTGACTTATTATAGTTGTCCTGAAGGAGGCTCAGAATTTCTAGCGAAAATCCCGTTAACACAAAATTTTTAGGCTAGAATGGATTTTGAGTTTATCATTTCTATGCCCAAAAAACTCAAGATTCAGTCCCGTAAATTCCCTAAAGCTGTAACTTTTTCTTTATATCTCTTTGGTGTTATGGCTGTTTTGATCGCTTCTTTTCCTTGGCTTTATGAGGTAAAAACCAAAGCTGGTATTAATATTTCCCAAAAGTATCATGCTGGGAGTTTGCTGGAAAAACATACTTATGGACTCTTTCGATGTGAGTGGCTGTATCCCTACCACTGTGACCGTTCCCAAGATTAAACTGTAAGATCATGGTGGGCATTGCCCACCGTCACAATTTAAGCCAATTTGTTAATAAATTGACTAACATCAACAGCTAATTTTTCGCCTAACTTCAATAATTGACGACATTGAATAGTTTCGGCTTCACTGTCAATACTGGTAATTCTTGGCAAGATTTGACTATGTAAGCAACTTAAATAAAGTTCTTGGGAATGGTTTAAACTGATGCCAAGATGTAATTCATACCCAACATCAATCAATCGTTCTAAACATTGGATATCTGCATTCAGATTACCATTGCCATCATACAAGAGTTGCCACAATAAACGGTCTATCAATTGTTCTAAGATTTGATTGCCTTCCAGGATATTTAATTGACAACGCAGATGTTTGGCTTCAGTAGCGATCGCCTCTAATTCGACAATATGATTCCAGCTTAATTGCGGTTCACTAATATCTTGTTCTAGCGATCGCAATGTTGTCATACAACGATGTCCTAAAGCAATCTCCGCGGCTGCTTGCAATTCTCGTGGAACTTCTAACCCATCTCGATGAAAAGCCATAATCACACTGTAATTATCCCGATATACTTGAGTATATATTTGGTCTAATCTTGTCAGTGTTTCTTGGCTCAAAAGTCGCATAATTCGATGACGTTCTTCCGCAAATAAAGTCTGTAAATTAAAGGCTTCACCGCCAAACATTTGAGTCATCACCAAAATAATATGAGCCACACTAGCCTGTTGTAAAGCTGCAAACAGCTTATCTTTAATTTGGCTATAGTTACGTCGTCCAGCAAACTGTTGAATACAGCAGTGAAAATCCCAACCACCCAAATGCAAAACGGCAAATATTAAATGTTCACTTTCCCAAGTAATATCTGACACTAACTGCAAATGCCCAATTGCCATGGTTAACGGACCCATGCTTTGCTTATGGTAATCTAGCTCATTGGCAGCATAGCAATAAACACGCTGATGATGACCATGAGGATGTTTGTTTTTATCTGTCTGTTGCTCTGGGGGCGAATTTTTGTGATGATTAAATAGAGAAGTAATGGCGTAATGGGTGGCAACTTGCTTAAAGCCAATTTGAGCAGTTAGTACCAATTGACGATATATTTCTGCACCATGTTTAAATTCGTCCACATTACTAGGAGCTAAACTCAGGCGCTTAATAAAGGCCTTCTCTAACTGCACACCTGCCACATCTCCTGCTAATTCTAAAGCACGGGAAGCATAGCGTAAAATTTGTGTTCCTTCTGGGCGGGAAATTTCTTCAAAAAACCAGCCGCAACTGGTAAACATGAGTAAAGAGTGACGCTGCATTTCTAACAAGCGTAAAGCTTCTACCTGTTCAGCAGCTTGGAGTTTGCGAGTTTGGTGGCGGGATAAAAAACGGCTAATATTAGTAGTAGAGCGATCGCCCATGACTTGAATATATTCGTCCCTAGCTTGCCAAGGATCACGAAATAATAAACTGCCATATTCCTCATACACCTCAGTTAACTGATCCCGCAGCCAATTTAAAGCATTTCGTAACGGCCGCCGCCATTTTTGATGCCACACACCTCCTTCACCACCGCAACCGCAATCATCTTGCCATCTATCAACACCATGAGCGCAACTCCACGCTGTAACTGATTTTAATTTTACTTCCCAAGAAGGAGTATTTAAACTTAAATAGTGGGCGAAGTTAGTCACAGTCCAACCATGACGAGGAAACTCACCAATAAAGGCATAAGCTAAAGTCTTTTCTGTTCCCTTTTTGTGATGTCCAAAGGTTTCCCCATCTGTAGCCACAGAAATTAATTGTGACTGACGATGATCCCCGCGAATAGCTGCCCCAATTCTGCCCGCAAAATGATGAGAATTGTAGACAACATCACTAAAACCCATATCCCTGGAAATCGGACCATCATAGAAAAAGATATCAATATAGGGAGTTGATTTTTTTGCCGACTCTTTGCTATCTAAATAACAGCGATAAGGACGAGTTGGATCAATCTGATTACCCCCTACCTCATGCCATTGACTATCGGAATGATCCTCTGTGGAGAGAGGACGACAACGCTGGGCTTGAGATGGAGCTAAAATGATAAACTTAATTCCTTCGGCTACTAATGCTTCTAGAGTGGCATAATCTACCGCTGTTTCTGCCAACCACATTCCTTCAGGATCACGACCAAAACGAGAACGGAAATCTTCTTTACCCCAGCGAATTTGGGTATATTTATCGCGTTCATTGGCTAGGGGTAGAATAATGTGATTATAGACTTGAGCGATCGCATTTCCATGACCATTTAGGCGATCGCAGCTTTTAGCATCAGCCTCCAAAATCCGCTGATAAAGCTCTACATCATAGCGTTCCAACCACGACATCAGTGTTGGACCGATATTAAAGCTCATGTATTCATAATTATTAACAATTTTCACAACCTCGCCTTTGTCATTTAAGACCCGTGCAAAGGCATTAGGACGATAGCATTCCCAGTGAATACGCTCATTCCAGTCATGAAAAGGAGCAGCACTAGGCTGACGTTCAATTGCATCAAGATAAGGATTTTCTCTAGGGGGTTGATAAAAATGACCATGAACTGTGACATAAATACCCTGAGCAGTTTTGAGGGGATCATGTTCAGGACTGTATTTAGACTCTTCATCAAACGGTAATATTGAGCCAGAACTACTTGGTATTTCCGCAGCAGAAGTCATATATTGTTATCCAAATAAATGTGCAATTTTGAAGAAGATTCTTGCTATATCTACCTTTCTACAATTGTTCTCTCACAAAATCAGTGATAAATAACACCTATGAAACAAAACTAAATTTTGTCACTACATAATATTTCTCGATAAGTTAAATTAACCACCCAATGACAATCCCTTACAGATATGATAGGTATTCAAATGCACATGATTTTTTAGGCATCTGTGCAAAATCCCCTGAACTAAAGGTAAAAATGTCAATCAAGAACATTATTTTCACAGTTCTGCTGCTGTTTATACCCATATCTCTCGCAGCCCATTTTTTAGAATGGGGAGACTTGATAGTTTTTATTACTGCTGGATTAGCCATACTGCCCTTAGCAGCTTGGATGGGTACAGCTACCGAAGAAATAGCCGTAGTTGTCGGTCCAATCCTGGGCGGATTTTTAAACGCGACTTTTGGCAATGCTACAGAATTGATTATTGCCTTAGTTGCCCTGAATGCAGGCTTAATTGAGGTTGTCAAAGCTAGTATTACTGGATCAATTATCAGTAACTTACTCCTAGTCATGGGTTTATCCATGTTATTAGGCGGAATCCGTTATAAAGAACAAACATTTGAGTCAGTCGTAGCGCGGGTAAATGCTTCTTCCATGAACTTGGCAGTAATTGCCATTTTGTTACCAACGGCTATGAACTATACCTCCATTGGTATTAGCGAAACAACCGTGCAGAATCTTTCCCTAGCTGTGGCTATAGTCTTAATTCTGGTTTATGGCTTAACACTGCTATTTTCTATGAAAACTCATGCCTATTTGTATGAAGTTGGTGTAGCAGAGATCGTAGATACAGCAGAAGCAACAGAAACAACAGATGTAGAAGAAGTCTCCCATGAAACACCAAATGTTTGGTTGTGGAGTGGTGTACTTTTAGTTTGTACCCTGTTCGTTGCCTTTGAATCAGAATTGCTAGTTGATTCTTTGGAAGTGGCTACATCTAAACTAGGTTTAAGCGCATTATTTACCGGGGTAATTGTAGTTCCCATTATCGGTAACGCTGCTGAACACGCCACCGCAGTCACCGTAGCCATGAAAAATAAAATGGATCTGGCCATGTCTGTCGCTGTGGGTTCAAGTATGCAAATTGCCTTATTTGTTGCCCCAGTTTTAGTTATTGCTGGCTGGGTAATTGGACAACCAATGGATTTAGATTTTAACCCTTTTGAATTAGTAGCTGTTGCTGTCTCAGTTTTAATCGCTAATAGCATTAGTTCTGATGGTAAATCTAATTGGTTAGAGGGGACATTACTCTTAGCAGCTTATACTGTCTTGGGTTTTGCCTTCTACTTCCACCCAGTTGGCAATGCTATGGGTTAATTAATTGTATCTCACCTGGTTGATACAACCGGGAACAGTTTTGAATGCAATACTTGTCGGTTAAAGGGGAAAGGGAAAAAGTGCAAGAAAAAACCTTTACCCTTTTCTTTCTCAGATTTACATGATTTATTATCTGATGTCTATTGAATATTTTTTTAATAATTTGAACTCCCTTAAGACAGATGAATATAATTAATAATTCTTATAGTCTCAAATTAGATCATTCTTTTGATATCAACCTATAGATTTTTTTAGTATCTTTACTTGTCATTAACCCACTGGCTAGTTAGCAGTAAGCTAAAACACATCTACTGTGCATAATCAGATTGACTGAATATCATGTGGGATGGACATTTTGCCCATCTTAATAGTGTGTTGTCATATCAAAAGTTGGTATAAACTACGTTATTTTTTAATATTTCAAAATAGTGATTGTTTTTCATTCAGAGGGAACAGGGAACACTATGACTTACGCCACGCTACGCATCTTTTAAAAACATCTTTTTTTGACTGAGCTTTAAACTGGTCCAAATGAGCGTTTCTTATCTATTCCCTGTTCCCTGTTCCCTTGTTTTGTAAGCTATCACGAATCAACAGAATGGCTATAAAATACAATGACTGAAATCGGACTGCTGATGATGGGTGTATTTAGTCCAAAACAACTAAATATACCCCATTTTCCCCAACAGGAACTTTTTAAATTAGAAAATGTTGCCCAGTTAGCAAATCGTCAATTAAATAAGTTAGTTGCTTATGATCAAATTACACCACCTGAATTTATAGACATAAGTGAAACTTCCCCAACTCATCTTTCTGTTCTCTCATTTCGACGAAACCAAATTTTTGAGCAAATTGCCAAAAAACAGATGTCAACCCATTCTTTTGAATTAGCTGATGCCGGTAATATTCCTATGACCACTAGAAAGGGTGTTCAGTTGTCAACCAGATATTCCAGAATTCAAGCCAGACCTTTGCCCCTGATTGCTTTTGGTAGTTCAGGTACATCGGTGAGAGTTTTACAAAAACTTTTAGTTTCTAATGGTTATGGAATCACTATTGATGGTGTTTTTGGACCAATTACCGAAACTGCTGTCAAAGCTTTTCAAAATCGTCGGCGTTTATCAACAGATGGTATAGTTGGTCAAAAAACTTGGTCGCAACTAACAATGTAATTAGTCAGTTGTCAGTTGTCAATTGTTAGTGGTCAGTTGTCAGTTGTCAGTTGTTAGTTCTTTGTTCTTTGTTCTTTGTTCTTTGTTCTTTGTTCTTTGTTCTTTGTTCTTTGTTCTTTGTTCTTTGTTCTTTGTTCTTTGTTCTTTGTTCTTTGTTCTTTGTTCTTTGTTCTTTGTTCTTTGTTCTTTGTTCTTTGTTCTTTGTTCTTTGTTCTTTGTTCTTCGTTGTCAATTGTCAATTGTCAATTGTTAGTTGTTAGTTGTTAGTTCTTCGTTCTTCGTTGTCAATTGTCAATTGTCAATTGTCAATTGTTATAGATGCGTTCTATCAGTGAGAATTTCATAACCACTATCTGTCACTAATACAGTATGCTCAAACTGAGCAGATAAAGCATTATCAACTGTTACCGCAGTCCATCTATCAGCTAAAATTCTGGTATTTTTAGAACCAGCATTTAAAATTGGTTCAATTGCTAAAGTCATTCCTGAACGTAATTTTACATTGGGGATATCACGAGTCCGATAGTTAAAAACTGCCGGTTCTTCGTGTAAATTTCTACCTACACCATGACCAGTAAATTGTTCCACCACTGTAAACCCATTGGCTTTTACATGGTCTTCAATTGCACCTGCTATTTCCTTGAGGTGGACACCAGCTTTTACCTGTTCAATGCCTTTATATAAAGATTCTTCAGCTATTTTAATCAGTCTCGCGGCCTCACTTGTCACACTACCCACAGCGATAGTAATACAGGAATCACCATGAAAACCTTGATAAAAAGCTCCTGTATCAACTTTTAAAACATCTCCTGCCCGAATTACTTTTTTAGGGCTAGGAATTCCATGCACAACTTCATTGTTAATGCTGGAACAAATGGAGGCTGGGAAACCGTGATATCCTTTAAAACTAGGTGTTGCGTCCATTTCTCGGATGCGTTTTTCGGCATAAGCATCTAAATCAGCCGTCGTCATTCCTGGCTGAACTATTTCCGAAATTTCCTTGAGGACAGTTGCCACAATCTTTGCTGATTGCCGCATAATTTCGATTTCACGGGCTGATTTAATTTCAATCCCCCGGCGTTGTCGTTTTTCTGGTTTTGGCTGGGCTGGTTGAGAAAGCAAGTTGGTGAAAATGTTCATCATGAAATTTAGGAATTAGCGGCGCTTGACCGATTATGTGTAACGTTGTTGAGATTTATTGCGAAAAATATCTATATTTTAAGTTAACGTATTTTGCGTTTTTAGAGAAACACAAATAGCCGGTGACAGGTTAAAAAGTTATCTTGTATATCCTGATTCCGATTTGATCACTTAATCAGAATCTCTCCTCTCATACCAGCTTCTGCGTGTCCAGGTATAGTACATCGTAAAGCATATTTACCAGGTTTGAGGGGGATAAATACCCATTCTGCTTTTGCACCTGGTTTAAGTTCTAATTCGTGAATAGCACCTTTAATTTCTACGTTGCCGGCTTCGACTTTTTGTGTCCAAATAGCATCCGCAAAGTCTTTTGCTGTAAAGTAATGTTTTTGTGGGCTGGGATTATTTAAGTTGAGATTGTAGCGTTTACCTGAGATAAATTCTAACTGATTTGGCTCAAATTTCAATTCATTGGCAGCATTACCCAAGCTGACCGTAATTTCTATAGGTGGTTGTTTTAGTAGATTGTTCGATAAATTCTCGGCTGTTGCTGGAGATGCACCCATGATTACCAGACTCATTAGCAGGGAGAATATGCAAGTCAAAAAGTTAGTCATCATTGAATAGATAATTGTCAATTACACCTATTCCTATTATTCCTGATTAATACCAAATTAAGATGAAGCTGCACAGGATAAGATTTTAAGAATGATTAACCGCAGATGAACGCAGATGAACGCAGATAAGAGCGGATGAATTAATGGCTTTTATTTCATCTTTTTATGGGCAAGTATTGGTGGACCGGCTGTAACTACAACTATTTTATCAGGGTGAAGTAATTCACGGGCGGCTTGATTAACTTGATTGAGGTTGACTTGCTCTATTTTGCTGATAAACGATCGCAATTCTACCTGATTTAAACCATAAACTTCATTCATGACTATTCTCTGGCTTAACTGTTCGGGATTGGCTAAAGAAATATTGTAATTACTGATTAAATTACGTTTAGCTGTTTCCACTTCCTGTGATGTCACACCTTGTTGATGAACTTGTTTAAGGAGGTTGCGGGTGCTGGAAATTGCTTTCCGTGCGTCTTCTGGACTGGTTTGCATTTCAATCAAAAATGTTCCCACATTCTTACCTGTCAGGAAATTGCTATAAATTCCGTAGGTTAGTCCTTGGCGATCGCGCACTTCTGCCCCTAGTCTACTCGATAAGGTATCTCCTCCTAAAATTTGATTCAAAATCATGGCCGCATAAAATCGTCTATCTTGACGGTTAATCCCGGCATAACCCATATAAGTAATCGCTTGGGGTTTACCAGAGACGACAGGATTAACATTGACTACGTTTTTTGGCATCCTGACATTGGGATATTTTACCGTTGGTGGTTTGCCTTTAACTTGCCAATCTCCCAATTGTGCTTGCATGAGCGATCGCACTTGATTCACATCAAAATCCCCTACAAGTGCTAAAACTGTGGTATCAGGACGATAATGTTGGCTTTTAAAAGCAATCACGTCTTGATGTTTAATTTGTTGAATACTTTTCGCAGTCGGAAAGGTATGTAATGGATGTTTTTTGGGATAAATGGCCTGAACAAAAACGCGACTTGCGACTTTATCAGGATCATCTAACTCTGAATCTAAGGAAGTTAAAGCCTGTTGACGGGAGAGTTCCAACTCTTTAACGGGGAATGTACTATTTCTGATTACGTCTGTTAATGTTCCCAGCAAAACTGGTAAATCTACTGCTAAACTACTTCCTTGAATCCGTACACCTTCACGATAGGTTTCAAATCCCAAATTTGCGCCTTTTGCATCTAATTCTTGAGCAATTGTCCGCATATTTTTGGTTTTTGTCCCATTCATGAGATTTTTCGCCACCAAAGACGCTATTCCTCCTTGATCATCTGACTCAAATTCTGTTCCGGCTTTGATATGTCCGCTTAAAGTGACTGTTGGTGTAGTTCTATCAGGTAACAATAGTATTCGTAACCCATTAGCCAATTGTAACTGTTGGGGAATTTCTTTTTCTCTAGTTTTGGGTAATCTATCTAGAGGTGGTAAATATTTCTTTACCTCTGCGGAGACTACAGCAATATCAACAACAGAATTATCTTCTATTGGTGTTGAATAAGATAAACTCTGGTTGTTGAGCGAAGTCGAAACACGGGTTGTTTCTGTTTGTTTTGTGGGTTCAAAAAATCCGACTGTCCGCGCTTCTGTTTGTAGATATTTATTGATCACATTGATCACATCAGCCGTTTGGACTTTACGAATATCTACTAAGTGGCGTTCTGTATATTGGTAATTATCGGTCGTGATTTGATCATTACCCAATTGCATGGCTTGACTGGTAATATCACGGTTATTTAAAATAACTGCGGCTGTTAATTGGGTTTTTGCTCGTTCTACTTGCTCTGTTGTCACACCGACTTTAGCAAGTTTTGTTAACGCCTTTATTACCGCTGCATCAAGTTTACTTAAATCCTGATTTCCTACACCAGTAACTAATATTTCATACCAGCCACCTGCCCGTAAACTCGCAACACTTCCATAAATCTTACTAGCTAAACCCGATTCTACCAACTCCTGATGCAAGTAGGAATTTTTACCCGCAGTTAAGATATAATCCATGATTTCCAAAGCGGGAATATCTGGTTGATTAATCTGGGGAAGTGGGTAAATTATTTGTAGTAGAGGATTTCCCCCTGGTTCTTGCAATTTGACGGCAGGTGCAGGTTTAGGAGAAGGTGATGGAGTAATCAGATTATGGGGTGAATATTGGCGTTTGGGGATTTTACCAAACACATTTTCCACATTTTTTAAAGTTGGTGCAGTGTCAAAATCTCCCGCAATTACCAAGACAGCATTCTCCGGACTGTAGAATTTTTGGTAATATTCCCGTACTTGCTCAACTGTGAATTTTTCTACATCAGCCTTAGTGCCACCAATTGGTAATCTATAGGGGTGATTGGGAAAAGTGGACATCATCACAGCCCGATTTAGCCGATATTCTGGACTATTTTCGTAACCTTGTAATTCCGAAATAACTACCCGCTTCTCACTTATTAATTCTTGAGGATCAATCAGCGAGTTTTTCATTCTATCAGCTTCTAATGTCAACAGAGCGGTGAGTTTATCCCGTTCCGCAGTGTTGTAATAGGCTGTTTGGTCATAACTGGTAAAAGCATTAGAATCGCTGCCTAAAGCACTAAATAACCGCCCAAATTGAATGGGGCGATCGCTAGTCCCTTTAAACATCATGTGTTCTAATTGATGAGCAATCCCATTGACTCCAGGTGCTTCTTGACCTGAACCAAATTTGTACCATACTTGTACAGTCACCACAGGGGCATTATGTACTTCTTTGGTAAGAACAGTTAAGCCATTAGCTAAGACGGTTTTCCGCACATTTGCTGTAATGGCGAGATTTGGTGTTTCCTTAGCAACTAGTGTTTTCTGAGATTTTTCCGAGTTGGAGTTGTCGGGACTGGTTGGATAACCTGCCCCTTCTAGGCTAAAAGCAGCATCATGATTTAACACAAAAGCCGCTATTATCCAGACACTCAAGATGATTAAAGAAACGCGATGTCGTTGTGCAATCGAGAAAAAAGACATATCTTTGGCGAATAGATATATGTAATTTAAGTTACATATACTGTTTGACTAGAAAAATAGGGCAAATGTTTCTGCACCTCACTGAAACTAAAAATGTACCTGAAAAGGAAAGATATTATATCAGTCAAAAGGCATTAATAGTAAGTTCAAGCCGATTTCTTTAAAAACCGTATAAATTCCAGAGGTAAACCGTCAAAATCAGCGATAAACGTGACTTCTAAGATGTTATCGCCAATTTGCTGCTGTGTGGGTTCTAAAAGAATCTTTAGAGGAGGTAAACTTTCTACTACAGCCAACCGTGTTCTTAAACTTTCTAACCAGGTAGGCAAATCTGGTGTGATCTGAGTCACATCAAAAGAAAGATGATAGTAGCCTACATAATGTTCATCATCAAAAGCATCTGGGGCAGGTTGGGGTTGGGGAATTTGGATGAGTTCAATTCTCCCACCTAACCCTTCCATCCAGCAAGCTAGAGTATAACCGGTAGTGAAGCGATCGCTCACCGTGAACCCTAGCTGCTCATAAAAAGCGATCGCTAGATGGATATTTGCCGTCCGAATCGAAGCATGGTGCATAATCTTGTCAGTTGTTGATTGTCGTAGGGGCGAAGCATTCGGAAAATAACCTTGGACAAAAATTGATAATTAGTCGCCCGAATGCTTCGCCCGTACAGTTGTCAGTTGTTAGTTCTTTCTTACCACTGACCACCGACCACTGACTACTGCTATTACTCAAACAACCGGAAATATGGGTAACGCACTGGTACACCAAGTTCCTTATCCAAATCAAAGTTAATCACATCCCAACAAGGTTCTGCGATCGGATCAGGACTAAACTCTACTGGTAAACCATATAATCGCGCCCCCGTAGCTTCCCCTTGTCCAGAACGCCAAGGTGTACTACGTTCCAAATAACCACTCATCAAGTCTTGATAACGTTGGGCAATGATTACCTTAGTAGCGCGATAGCCTTGGGTATAAAGCTTATCCAAAGCCTCATGAATTTCAAACCGAATCCCATCAGGGTGAGTATGTTGACGATACCATTCACCATCCCATCTGCGCCAATGACGACCAGACTGTAAATGAACTAACTCACCAGTTTTGGGTTCAGCTTCAAATGCGCCATGACGGGGACATAGATAAGTATCCGTCAGCGTTAATGCGGAAATAGTTTGGCGACAGTGAGGACACTGTATTTCAGGGCCAAATATCGGGTACTGCAAGCCTGGATTTATCATGAAGTGTGTACAAACATAGTTTTGTTTTCACCAGCACCAGTAGGTTTAACTTTACACTTCTACTCCACTACTTTAGATAACTTGCTCCGTGATCCACAAAAATGGAGAAAGTGCCATGGAATAAGTCTCACAACTGCTGTTACCAAAGCAGGCCAACGTTGTGATATTCTGGTTTTGCAACCAGCCCTAAAGGTTGGAGTTTCTCCAGTGTTCCTGGGTACCATATCCATATTCTATCGTGTCTATCTCTTCTGACTCGAAATTTTCCGATAGCTGGCGTGGCAAAGCCATATTTTCTCAAGCTGCTTTTGTGGCAGCCAATGCCGTAATCATTGGTTCTGTCAATATAGCAGCCAGATCCAGCGTTTGGTATGGATCTGTGGTTAGAGGTGATGTAGAACGGATTGAAGTTGGCGAATGCACAAATATTCAAGATGGAGCAATTCTACATGGTGATCCTGGTCTTCCCACAATCTTAGAAGATCATGTCACTATCGGACATCGTGCTGTAGTCCATTCTGCTCACGTTGAACGTGGTAGTTTAATCGGTATTGGTGCAATCATCTTAAACGGCGTAAGAATCGGTACAGGAAGCATTATCGGTGCAGGTGCAGTAGTCACCAAAAATGTACCCCCCGGTTCTCTAGTCATGGGTGTTCCCGGTAAAGTAGTCCGTCAACTCACAAACACCGAAATCGCCGAACTCATCGAACACGCCGAAAAATACTATCAATTAGCCCTGCTTCATGCAATGAATAATTGACAATTGACAATGGACAATTGACAACGAACTACTAACAACTGACCACTGACAACTGACATTTAATTAATCTTTACATAGAAGCTTGAAAAAATTCCCTACTTGAGATCACAATAAAAATTGAGTGACAATTACTAATTGAAGTAATTTTGGATTGAAACGACAAAACTTAAGATTTTTTAATTTAGAGAGGGTTTCTAGATATGGACATTGATAACCGTGTAGTAATTGTTCTAGCACCTGTAGCGATCGCTGCTGGTTGGGCTGCTTTCAATATCGGCGCTGCTGCTATCAGACAAGTGCAAAACTTTTTGAGCAGAGAAGCGTAATTTTAGGTGACAGGTGACAGGTGACAGGTGACAGGGAAGAAGGAAAGAAGGGAAGAAGGGAAGAAGGGAAAAATTACCAATTACCAATTACCAATTACCAATCACCAATCACCAATCACCAATCACCCATGAACGTCAATTCCCTACTCCAGCCTTTTCAGCATTTTGGTGTAAATTTGGGATTATCCCGCATTGTCAACTTATTGGCAAAGTTGGGAAATCCCCATCACCAAGTGCCGATTATTCATGTAGCTGGTACTAATGGTAAAGGTTCTGTTTGTGCTTACCTATCTGCGGTACTTACTGAGGCTGGTTATAGAACAGGACGCTACACCTCTCCCCATTTGGTTGATTGGACAGAACGAATCTGTATTAATGAACAACCCATTGATAGTCATAAACTGTGTGAATTAATACTGCAAATTCAAGCAGCTATTAACCCAGAAGCAGAATCACCCACTCAATTTGAAGTCATTACCGCTGCGGCTTGGTTATATTTTGCCCAGCAACAAGTTGATATTGCCGTGATTGAAGTAGGATTAGGAGGGCGTTTAGATGCAACTAACGTCTGTGATCATCCTTTAGTAACAGTCATCACTTCTATCAGTCGAGAACATTGGCAACAACTAGGACCAACTGTAGCCCATATTGCCAGAGAAAAAGCCGGAATTCTCAAACCGGGATGTCCTGTGGTAGTAGGTTCATTACCAGCAGATGCTCAAGAAGTTGTGCGATCGCGTATCCTAGAATTAGAATGCCCAATTTTTACCCCACAACCATCCCGTCAAATTAATCAAAATTGGGCAGAATATCAAAAAATCGAAAGTCTAGGAATCATAAAATATCCCTTAGCATTACAAGGACAAATCCAACTACATAATTCAGCTTTAGCATTAGCAGCTTTGGAAATATTGCAAAAACAAAATTGGCAAATTTCCGAACAAGCTATTATTCAAGGAATGGGTAAAACCAAGTGGCCAGGCAGAATGCAATGGATAACTTGGAACAACCATAAACTACTCATTGACGGCGCACACAACCCAGCCTCAGCCACAGTTTTGCGTGATTATGTAGATACACTCAACACCCAAAATATAACTTGGGTAATGGGAATGCTGGCTACTAAAGATCATACTGAGATTTTTCAGGAACTTCTCAAACCAGGAGATCAATTATATTTAGTGCCAGTACCCGATAGCAATTCAGCAGATTTAGAAGAATTAGCAAAGTTAGCAAAATCAATTTGTCCAGATTTACAACTTTGTAACACCTATTCAGATGTATTTTCCGCCCTAGATGCTGCTTTTATTCCCACAGATAATCAAGTTGTATTATGCGGTTCTTTATATTTAATTGGTCATTTTTTAGAGGTTGTTTTCAAAGATTTTGAAGCATAACTCAGGATTTTTCAAACATCATGTTAGCTATTCTCCACAATATCAATCTCTTCATCAGTTAATTCATAGAGTTCATAGACTAATTGATTGATTTGTCTATCTGTAGCTGTAATTTGTTGTTGAATCATTTTTTTCGCTGGAGGTGTTTGTGCTTCCTTCAATCTTTGATGAAGATTTAGCATTTGTTCTACTAGTTGAACTACTCGATAATGAAGATTTTTTTCCTTTGAATTAGAAAAATCAATTAATCTAATTGGTAATTGTTCAATAAACTGAGTGAAATAGCGGAAAAACCCTCCGCGCATAATTGTACTAATCTTTTTTAAATAAAAATCTAATAATTTACTATTCAGTAACCCTAGAACATATTTAATTGATTCTTGAACAGGATCTTTAAGGATGATTCCATAACCACTTGTAAAAGCATAATCTCCTTGTTCATCCCAACCAAAAGAAGATTGATTTGCAATATCTGGTACTAATATTTTAGGTTGCTGCATTAATTCTAAATTTTTGGGATAAATGTAAGCATACCATTTTGAACCAATCATTTTACCTTTTTCTCGATTTTCTAAAAATTGTTTATTTCTAGTTAAATATTCAAAGGTTAAAGGAAATTGAATCTGCAATTTATCTTCTTTGATCAGATTAATATTTCCATTAGTTGATTCATAGGGAATAATTAATACTTTATTTGAATATAACAATTGATATGGTTTAATTTCCCTTCCTTGTAAAAAACGAGAAATTAAAGTAGATTCTATTTGTACTACCTCATTCAATGCTTTAGAATAGACTTGAAAAATATTATCTTCTTGAGAAATTAAATCTAAAACGTAGATATCATTTGCACTGGTTCTAATTCCTTGAGAAATATTAGCTGTTATTTGGCTTAAAGTTGTAAACGGATATTGTCGAAATTTCTGCAAAAATTCTGAATGCTCAGTTTTACTAAAATTCCAATTTTCTCCAGATACAGTTGCATTAATTATCCATTCTTCTTCTGTATCACAATTCAGCATCCATTTCGATAAATCATTAACTTGAATAAAAGTTTTTTCTGCTCCTTTATTTTTAGATAAAAATAATAAACAAGTATAGGTTGATACTTTTGGAAAAACTTGCTGATCTCCAAAATAAACAATTTTTTCTAAATTTTTACCTTCAGATATGATTTTCCTCAAAGATTCACCATATTGAGCATTAAAAAATTTATGCGGTAAAATAAAACCTAAACGCCCATCTTTTTTTAAAACCTTTAATCCCTTTTCTACAAAAACAACATAAATATCATAATTTCCTTTATTTGCAGAAATATAAGATTTCTTATAAAATTCTACTTCCAAAGTAGCCCATTCTTTTAATGCTTGAATACGAATATAAGGAGGATTACCAATAATGATATCAAATCCCCCACGTTTCATGATTTGCGAAAAATTAGCTTCCCAGTCAAAAACATTAACTCTATAAGCTGTATCTTCGTCTAATAAATTCATTTGCATATTTTGATAAAATTCTCCATCTATTAAAGAGTTACCACAGAGAATATTATGATCTAAATCAGGTAAAGCCCGTTCTTTGAGAAGTTCTAATTGTCTAGTAATTGTTTCCCCAGATTCACCTTCTAAAACTTTCAATAATAAAGATAGTTTACTTGTTTCTACTGCTTGTTGATCAATATCCACACCATAGATATGAGTTAATAGAATGCGTTTTCTTTCCGAAGATGTTAACCGCCAATTACTGCTAGATATCTGATAGAATTTATCTTTGTATTTTTTTTTGTTTTGCAAATATTGTTGTAAATACCAATCTAGTAAAAATTGATAAGCAACAATTAAAAATGAACCTGAACCACAAGCAGGATCAAGAATTGTAATTTCTTGAATTTTTTCTGGTTTTTTACCTGCCAAAATTTTACCAATAGTCTGTTTAACTATATAATCAACAATATAACTAGGAGTATAATAAACCCCTCCGGCTTTTCTAACTTCCGGTTTATCTTCAATAACCGCTTGACGACTAGCAGATATTTTAATGACTTTACCTAAAAATTGCTCATAAACTTGTCCCAAAATTTCCACAGGAATTACAGAAAATTCATAAGGACTTTCTGGCGGATAGAGTTTTCTGAGAATTTCTTTTAAGATGCTATCATCAATTTGTAGATTGATTGTAAAATCATCCGGTTGTTCTCTACCTTTTTCATTTTGAAAATTGAATAATCCAGAATTATAACGATAATCTGCATTAATAAATAAACGCCCTAATTCTTGATAAATATTTTCAAACTTTAATAAAGTATATAACTGTTGATAAGGCTCAATTCCTCTATCTTCACAAATGCGTAAAAAGATAATTCTGTTAATCGTCATCTGTACGGCAAAATTTAACTCTCTCGCTTGAATTTGTGGGTTGCGCCATACAAGATTTGCTGCTAAATTTTCTCGCCAAAGTTCAATTTCTTGTAAAAATGCTTGATCAACAGTAATTTCTGATTTGATTTTAGTTTCTGCAAATTTTTCTAATGCACCATTTAATACTGCTTCTTTAGAAAAAATATTATATATTTCATCCCATTTTTCTATATATTCGGTATAATGAAAATACTTAATTCTAGCGGTAACTGCCGGATCATTTTTATTAGGCATGATCCGACAATCATAAACTGAAAATTCCTCAAAATCTGTTAAAATACTCAAAATTAATTTACCAGACCATCCATAACGTCGCAGTTGAAAAGCCGCACTGATGTTTTTTCCAACGTTAATAGCAGGTTTTTTAGCTTCAACAAAAAACTTTCTAGTTCCTCCAATCCGAAAACTATAATCAGGTGCTTTGGCTTTGTTCGCATCACTGATTTTTAAACTGTCTTCGTGAATGACTTCTTGATAAAGACTAATAGCTTGTTCTTGGTTTCTAACATCCCATCCTAATGCTTCAAAAAATGGATCAATAAATTGAATTCTAGTTTGTGTTTCATTTAACCCACCAGCAAGATATACTTCTATTTGTTGATGGAAACTTTCAACCAGTTGAATAATATTAGATGGTGCGCTCATAGTTAGTTAATTATATAATTTGCTAGAAGTAGAGTAGAGTAGAATAAATTTACCTATTTTAAGATACTGCATACAAAAAAAATCTCCTCTGGATGATTAGTATATGCACCCACAGGAGAAATTGTACAACTTTTTTATCTATTTTCCAACTTTATTATTTCTCCACAATAGATAAATCAGCAAAACATTCATTATTCAACTGTCACTGACTTGGCTAAATTCCTGGGCTGATCTACATCTAAACCGCGCCGGGCGGCAATATGATAAGCTAACAATTGCAACGGTATAACTGTGAGAATAGGTGAAAGAATTTCCTCAACTTGCGAAACAGGAATCAAATCATTAAAGATTTCCGCCGCTTCACCATCTTTAACAGAAGTCACACCAATTAACCGGGAATCTCTGGCTTTTGCTTCCTGAGCATTAGAAATCACCTTTTCATATACAGTACCAGGAACAGCGATCGCTACCACCGGAACTTTTGCATCTAACAACGCAATTGGTCCATGTTTCATTTCCCCCGCTGGATAACCTTCCGCATGAATATAACTAATTTCTTTTAATTTCAAAGCCCCTTCTAACGCAATGGGAAAATTAATTCCTCTACCAATAAAGATAAAATCTTTTGTTTCTGTAAAGTCATGTACCAAATGTTCAATATAACGTTCTTGAGTTTCTAAAATTGCTTCAATTTCTCCTGGTAGTTCCCGTAAACCTGTGAGAATTTCCTCAAATCTTTGAGAAGTAATCATCTGACGACGATAGGCTAAATCTAACGCCAAAGCATAAAACGCCATCAATTGCGCCACAAAAGTTTTCGTGGCTGCGACACCAATTTCAATTCCCCCATGAGTATTGATAATATTTGCCACCATATTACCTAAACTGCTTTCGGGGCGGTTAGTAATTCCCAAAAGTCGCGCTTGATACTTAGCTTCTTTACCTTGACGGCGTTCCTTTTCCATAGACAAAGCCGCTAAAGTATCAGCAGTTTCTCCAGATTGAGTGACCCCAATAGTCAGAGTATTAGCAGTTAGCGGTGATGGTGCATAACGAAATTCTGAAGCATACTGTACCTGAGTAGGAATTCCCGCCAATTGTTCTAATAAGTATTTACCCACCAATGCAGCGTGCCAACTTGTACCACAAGCGACAATTTGAACTTGTTCTAAATCTGCGTAAAAATCTGTTGGTAAACCCAATTTTACAGGTGATTTATCAGTTATTTGGGCATTCTCTTCTGTTGCAAAATAAGCCTCTAAACAATCCCGCACTACTCCCGGTTGCTCATAGATTTCTTTGAGCATAAAATGTTTGAAACCCTGTTTTTCCACCATAATGGGATTCCAGTTCAGGGTGCGAGGATACTTTTTCAAGCGATGTCCAGCGAAGTTATAGACTTCCACCCCTAAAGGAGTCAAACGAGCAATTTCACCATTCTCTAGGGACAATACAGCCCGTGTATAGGGAACGATCGCTGGCGTATCAGAAGCACAGAAAAACTCACCTTGTCCGAAGCCAATAACTAAAGGCGCTTGTTGGCGAACTACAATCAATTCATCGGGATAATCTGCGGAAATAGCAGCGATCGCATAAGCCCCTTCTAACTTACTTACCGCTTCCCTCACCGCGTCTAAAAACACCGAAGGGGAAAGGGAATTTTCAGGAGTATGTTTTAAACACTCAGCAATCAAATGGGGAATGACTTCTGTATCTGTTTCTGAGCGAAATTCATGTCCTAGCGCCTTGAGACGTTCCCTTAACTCGCGGTAATTTTCAATAATGCCATTCTGTACAACTGCTACCCGCAACGCCGTATCTAGATGAGGATGGGCATTATGTTCTTCTGGTTTACCATGAGTTGCCCAGCGAGTGTGACCAATCCCAATTTGGGCAGGATTTTCGATTTGTTCAAGTTTAGAACGCAGGTTGAGTAATTTACCCTTAGCCCGTACACAATGAACGTCACCTTCCAAAATAGTGGCAATTCCCGCCGAGTCGTAACCTCTATATTCTAATTTTTCTAGTCCAGCTAGTAAAATATCTGTCGCTGCCTGAGTGCCTATATATCCAACGATTCCGCACATTGCTTAAACCACTCCAATCAAAGGAAGGATGATTAAATTTTAAGTATAGTTGCTGGAATAGATCAGCCACTTTAGCAAATAAAAGCAAATTGGTGATTGGTAATTGGTGACTTGCCCTGAGCGTAGCCGAAGGGTTGGTAATTGGTAATTGGTAATTGGTAATTGGTCATTAACAACTTACAACTGACAACAAAAATGCTGAGGAACGAGGGAAGAATCTAAAAGTTTCTTCTGTTCTCACTCCTCAGCACCAAAAGCACCAAGAATTTAGGAATTCTTAGTAAGCCAAGCCCATGCTGCGAGTTGTTTCAGCGCCTAGATAAACGCGAATGCTCAAAAAGTCGGTAGGGCAAGCAGTTTCACACCGCTTACAACCTACACAGTCTTCAGTGCGAGGAGAAGCAGCAACTTGAGCAGCTTTACAGCCATCCCAAGGGACCATTTCTAGTACGTCAGTAGGACAAGCGCGGACGCATTGTGTACAGCCAATGCAGGTGTCGTAGATTTTTACGGTATGAGACATTGAAAAAACTTCTCCTTTCGGGTGTTCTTCTGGAGTGAAAGAATCATAATCAACGCATAGTTTACCCCAGGGGTTGATAGCCTGTAAGTAAAAGGCTACATAACTTTAAACAATGTAATAGACACTTTGAACAATTTATTTACTAAGATCGCTCTTATTGAGCCATAATCGGCAACATAGCTATCAAGTGTTTACCCAAGGAAGGAATTTCTAAAGATGGCAAATTGTAAAGATGTGTAAATTAAAAGTCATTTTCACTAAGGTCATCTATAATACCTATTACCTTTAATCTATATAGTGATTGGTCTTGTTCAGGTTGTGATCAAATATTAAATTTTATTAAAATTACAATATCTGCTTAATCTTATTTAAAGATACCGCAGCAAAAACATCAACCCAATATTGCGATACTATCTTTAAATGCAAATTACATAACATAAACTTATTATGGAGATAGATTGTTTACCAACTGAGGTAATTTTGACAAGTTCCCATCAGTCTCTTGGTAAATTACAGTTTGATTGGACACCTCAACCGGGTAACTATATTGATATTGAAGGACAAACCTATGCAGTTTTAGAACGTTGTCATAGGTATCAGTTGAAAGCAGGACATTATCGTTTACACAATATCGCTATCTACGTCCAAAAAGCGAAAAGACCGGAAGAAAAAAGTTTAGTTGAGGGACGTTGGATTATAGGTGATGCTACCTGTAACTTTAATGCTCTTTCAGAAATTATTCGTTGTGCTGTTAACCCAGAAGGACCGTGTAAATCTTGCCGTTTCTATGAAAGTCAGGGATAGGGGAGTAGAGGGGCAGAGGGGCAGAGGGGCAGAGGGGCAGGGATAAGGTTTTTCCCACGGACAACGGACAACGGACAACTGACAACTGACAACTGACAACGGACAACGGACAACGGACAACGGACAACGGACAACGGACAACGGACAACGGACAACGGACAACTGACAACGGACAACTGACCAATCACCAATCACCCATTACCCATTACCCATTACCTCACCAACTTGTAACCGAGTACCATTGACAAAATCCCATCCTGACTGGGGACGTTTACCTGTTAGTTGCACTTCTCGCAGCAATAATAAACCTGACCCCGTTTGTACAATTGCTCCTAATCCTTTGATAATATTAACCACTGCTCCGACTTGACCTGATATGCTTGATAGATCAGGTATTTTGTTTATTTTCTCTTGTAGTTGTTCTGGTAACTCGTGAATATACTCAGGATATAGGGGAACAGTAGCAGTTATTTTTAATGGTTGGTTGCGAAAAGTTGCCGTACAGTTAGGATAAAATCCGCGAATTTGATTATGTAATTGGATAGCACTTTGTTCCCAATTCAAGTTATAGTCTGGCTTTTGAATCAAAGATGCGTAAGTGGCTGCGCTATGATCTTGGGGAATAGGTGGAATTTCCTGATTTTCTAGTTTGTATAAAGTTTCTATGAGTAAATCTGCACCAATAATAGATAACTTTTCCGCTAAAACCTGAGCATTATCTAGTAATGCAATTGGTGTAATGGCTTTAAGCAGCATATCACCTGTATCCATGCCTTTATCCATGAGCATAGTTGTGATCCCCGTTTCTTTTTCTCCGTTACATATAGACCACTGAATTGGAGCAGCCCCGCGATACTGAGGTAAAATAGAACCATGAACATTAACACATCCCAGCTTTGGCATATCTAACATCTTCTTAGACAAAATTTGCCCATAAGCAACAACGACAAATACATCTGCTTCTATCTGCTTGAGTTGTGTTAAGGTTTCAACATCTTTTTTTACCCTCTCAGGTTGCCATACTGGGATATGATAGTCTGTAGCTAAAGCTTTAACTGGTGAAGGTGTTAATTTATTGCCACGCTCCCGACGTTTGTCTGGTTGGGTGACAACTGCCATTACCTGGAAATCCTTATTGTCCAAGAGTTTTTGTAATGTAGGAACGGCAAAGTCAGGAGTACCAAAAAATACTATTTTCATTAGTTGTTAATCATTAATTACGAGTGTTGAGTCATTAATCAATGGTAAGTGTGTTCTCCATCACTGACAACTTCCTAAACTTAATTATTAATAGAATTATGTTTAGCGTTTTTAGTGACAGGACATGAATTTGAACGGTTTCATGGTATAGTGTTTACTATTGGTTTCGCAAAAATTGCCTGAGTTTTTGGGCAATATGTTAAGCGATCGCTCGTTGCATCTCCTACTTGCTGGTTTTTGGTGTCTAGCTGTGTTTTTCAGTTAGTTATTAGCCCCGTTACTAAATCAAAACTATTTGATAAATACCCAAGTCCAAATAGACTGCGTTTGCTTAATCGCGGTTTTATGAATGTGGTTTGCATTTTGTGATTTTGGGCGGATTAATGTTTATTATTGATTGTGCATCAGTTAGTCTCAACTTGCCAAAAGCAGATAAATTTTATTTGGATCAAGTCTGTGCTGTGACAGTTAACTCAAAACGGAGAAACCTGTTTTTAGTTAAGTTAAGCTACGGTTACTTTCAATAGATTCTCGAAGTATTGGCTACTAATTTTAGTCCAGTAAAAACTCAATTATGCTTGTCATAGACATATCTATATTCAAAATTAGTTTTGGGTACAAGTATACTTTAGTACAGCATGAATGATGGTATTTATTAACAGATGTAACTAACTGTTAAGTTAAATAACGGACTTATCTACATTAAGTAAAGATTATGAAGGTGTGAACGGTGACACTAAAACTTTTGTAAAGCAATTGCAAAATTTGAATAAATTATCTCGTAAAAGCTTTTGGTTTATTGGTATACATATAGTCATAGCTTTTTCCATTCCCGTATAAATACTGCCCGCACTTAGCAACTGCCCCCCTAGAGAGTCTCATCATGCTTAAACCCCTTTTGGTGTCAGGATGGTTTCGTGTTCAACCATTTCTCAAGTACATTGCCATTATTATCGTCATTTCACCCTTCGCGGGAAAGTCTATTCATGCTACTTTAGCCAAACAATCCGAAGTAGCAAATGTTAGTGCGGGAAATGGAACATTCAATACAAATCTGGCAGAAAGTGCTACTAGTGGCAAACTGAATTTACAATTTGCTGAAGTTAACTCTCAAACTGGAAAAATCTCTATTGGTGAGGGAATACAATCTTTACCAGCTAATCAGGTGGTTTTAGGGGCAGAAGTAGAGAATCCTCCAATTGTAGAGAATCATGTTTTTATTAAAGCTGCATCATCAGTTGATACTGCACAATATCAACAACAAAAATCGGATCATCAAGTGGATTTGATCCAAAGATTAAAAACCGCGAAAGAACAAGATGAATTAAAGACGGCAATTAATGAGAGTTCTTTATCTACAGTATTGGCAACAGTCAAAGTTACACCTGGTAGAAATGAATCATCACAGAATAGAAACAAAGAAATAACTGTAACTGAACAGCAAAACGAGTCAGAAATAACACAAGTAGATCCTATAGGTAGTCCCCATCCCATCCCTTGGCAATGGATTATGGCAACACAGGAAACGGTTGGTGGCCAAGGTGTTTCTGGTGTCCGCTACTATCGCAGTATCCCCGTAATTTCTCCTGATGGTAGATATGCGATGTATAGCCGAGTGCAAATGGAAGTTAAACCAGAAATGCACAATAGCCGCGTTAATAGTGTGTTGTTTATGGAAGATAGACAAACTAAAAAGCTACGGGTGATGACATCAACGGGTATGGTAATTGATCCCCTATTAAATAAACAGGCAAGTTTAGCGGAAGAAGTTGATAATAATGGTAAAATTGGGGTATTCGTGCCTGTTAGCTGGTCTGAAAAAGGCGATCGCTTCCTAGCACGTAAATTTGTAGCGATTTTCAATACAGCAGATGCTACAGACGAGGCTGTAATTTGGAATCGTCAACAAGATAATATCAATGTAGTTCATCCTGTAGAATCGCCAGATGATCACGAAAAAATATCAATATTGTTAGGCTGGAGTAAAAAGCAGCCCAATAGTGTATTATTCCGTGCTGGTGAACTAGGTGAAGAAAATTGGCCTTTAGTACAAGTGGCTAATGATGGTAGGACTGTAGATATTTCAGCCGAGGGAGATCAACCTGTAACTTTTGGTGAAAGATCCGGAATTTGGGCAGATCCACAAGTTGCTTCTCGATAATAAACATGGGTTGAAAACAATGTAGAGACGTGCTAGGGAACGTCTCTACAATATATTTGGCTATTGAGGCTGGCTGCAATAGCTATTTAACTTAACCCCTAAAGCATCTGATTCCTTGCCAGCAGTTTTAGCTGCGGTAGTTAGTGCAGAATCAATTTCTTTTCTAGCTTTTTCAATTTTTATCCTACCATCTGATGATGCTTCGGCTGTTTTAGTGTCCCCAAGAGCCTTGGAAGCTTTGGCGATCGCTTCACTAAGCTTATCAAAAATTTTGATAAAACTGAGTTCAAATTCTTTGAGTTCGGGGTCTTTTAAATTTAATTCCTGAATAGATTTGGTCACATTTTTCAGGTCTTTAGATAATTGCAAGCTCGTTGATACCTGCTGACCTTTTTTTGTATCAATCAGTGATGTACCCTCATTGACAACAGTAATTAATCGCTGACATTGGGAGATTTTACTCTCGCTGCAACTACTAATGAATAAAGCAATGCTCAAGCTAACAGGAGCAATAACTGTAAAACGGGAAAACAACATTAACATCCCAAGCGCAATAAAATCCCATTCATATTAACCAAAATTCCTTTCTTGTCATGCAATTAGGAATTTTTGTCTTTATTCAGTTTACCAATCTACAGGCAACCCTAACCTATCTAAAGTTGTTCCATCTTGCAAGAGTGTTTGAATATCGCCGTCTATTTGGATTTTACCAGTAGATAGAACTAAAGCTCGTTGGGTAACTCTTCCTAGCCAATGGAGATCATGAGAGGCTATTAACATCACCTGTATGGGTAATTTTAATAATACTTGGGCTAAATGTCGTCGCCAGGCTGGATCAAGTCCGTTGGTTGGTTCGTCTAAGATGAGAATTGCTGGATCTAGGGCTAAAACGGCGGCGAGGGCGGCTAAACGTCTTTGTCCTCCAGAAAGTTCATGAGCGGAACGGTGGGCGTAGGCTTCTAGTCCAAAGTCAGCTAATAGTTGATGGGCTTTTTCTTTGGCAGCTATGGATGAGACACCATAGTTAAGAGGACCAAAGGTAATATCTTCGAGGATTGTGGGCATAAATAATTGGTCGTTAGCGTCTTGAAAGCTAAAACCAATTTGTTGCCTAATTTGCGGCAGGGTATTTGGTGAGATGGGTATACCATTAATCCAGACTTTGCCACTTTGGGCTTGTTTTAAACCGATCAGGTTTTCTAGTAAAGTGCTTTTTCCTGAACCAGTAGCGCCCATTAAAGCCACGCGATCGCCTGTTCTCAAGGTGAAAGAAATTTCTTGCAATACAGGTTGCTGGTGCGAATAGGCATACACCAGATTTTGTACCTCAACTACATTAGTATGCGGTTGAGAGATAGCAATTTGGGGTTTAGAAATTAAGGATGTCAAGATTCACCACTCAAATAACAGTAAGGTAGGAACTTAGGGTTAAACAAGTAGCTGTCACCCCAGCTATTAACAAGATAAAGCGTTCTTTCGGTTTCAGGGTGGAATCTATGGGTAATTGTCCGTTATATCCACGAGTGATCATGGCAGCGTAAACTCTTTCGGCTCTATCTAAGGTGCGGAGATACAAAGCCCCAATCATTGAGGCACTGGCATAGCGTAACCATCCTGTTGTTCCGTTTAAACCACGTAATTGGGCGCTGCGCTGCATCCGGGTGACTTCTGAGAGCAAAATTTCTAAATATTGTCCTGCCAAAATCAGGTTTTCCTTTAATGGTGCAGGTAGTGGTAAGTTTTTCAGGGCAATGCCTAAACTGTGGGGGGGTAAGGTTAATAAAAAACTGTTCATGGTAATTAAACAGATTAGCGATCGCACGAGCAAAAAACTAGCCTTTTCCCATCCCAAAGGTAAAGCTACCAAGGAGAGAAAAATGAATTCTGCACCCAGTAAACCCCCTAATTTGCGAATGGGGACTTTTAAAATGCCCACCCACAAAAGGGCGATCGCTCCATACACAAGCAAATTAGACCAACTATAATGCTTTAAAAAAGCCGCCCCAATCACAATAATGAGCGATAATTGCAAGCGTAATGGCAAGGAAATTTTAAGCATTTTTCGGTTTCATCACTTTGGCAATTCCAAAGGCTACACCAAAGCAAGCTGTAGCACCTATCAAACCCGCAATACTCGTACCTATTTGTTCCAAACCTTGAATACTGTAATCAGCAAAGGGCGTGGGTACTTCTATTCTGACTTCTTCAGCTAAGTTAATAAAACCCATGTTTTCTGCGACTCTTTCCAACCCATCAGGCCAAGCGGAAGCAAATAGGGACAACACACCCGCTACAAGAATAATACTCACAACAGGTACTAACCAGCCTTTAAATTTTTCTTCTTCACCTGGTAACAAATCTGGACGGGCTGTGGCTAAATAAGTCAATACACCCCCAGTAATCAATCCTTCACCAACACCAATTAAAATATGTACACCTGCCATGGTGGGTAAAACCAGGTTAGCTGGTGCTGTTCCTGAAAGGGCTAGTTCAATGGCACAAGCGATCGCCGCGACAACTACACTCACACCAGCAGCAATTCCGGCTGCTAGGGGTAAACGTCCTTTAGAACCACCAAGTAGTCTTTGTAAGGTTTGGGTTAATCCCCAAGCTACCCAAACACCAATTACTCCCAGATTTAAAATATTTGCACCCAAGGCAGTAATACCACCATCAGCAAATAGCACTGCTTGAATAATTAAAACTGTTGCTATACATAACATTCCCGCCCAAGGACTACCTAAAATAATCGCCGCTAATGCACCGCCGCATAAGTGTCCGCTAGTGCCTCCAGCTACGGGAAAATTAATCATTTGGGCTGCAAAAATAAAGGCGGTGGTTAACCCTAGTAGGGGAGCGCGACGAATGCCAAAAGCTGTTTGCGATCGCTCAAAAGAAACAAATAAAGCGGCTGCACTAGCTAAACTGGTAACTGCTGCTACTGGTACTGAAACAAATCCATCTGGTATGTGCATGAGACCCTGTATTTTTTAATGTGTTTTTTTTGCAGACTAATTTAAGCAATATAACGACTAACAAAATTAATAGCAAACTAAAATTTACCTCTTTTTACAATGCCTTATTGGCAGATGTTTTTGGCTTTTTTTTAGGTTTTATTTATAATAAAAAATACATCAAATTATATATTTATTTTTTCAATCGTTAACATTTATAAATCTTTATGACATAATCTCATAATTCTAACTGCTTGAAGAAATTAGGAATCTGAAGCTTTGGTAAGAATTATATATAGGTAAGTTTTTACTTTCTAATTTTTCCTGATTGAACTGAGAATTTTCACCCCGCTTTTTTCGCAATAACTCAATAGTTTCTAATCGGCTAGAAAGGAAATTTTCAAATTTATTTAATTCGGATGATATTAAATCATATATTTCTTGTTCTAAGTGCCAAGTACCTTCATATTCAATATGATAAAATTCATCATTATCATTATTTTTATTATTAGAAGAATGCGAATAATCTTTTCCAATTAAATTCTGAATTTTTTGACAGATATTTGTATATTCTTGATCAGCTACAAGTGTATCAGCTTTTTGTAAATCAGTAATTGCACCTTGATCATCTCTTTGTTTCCTGCAAATTAAACCTCGATAGTGATAAGCTGTAGAAGAATTTTGGTCTTGAGCAATAATTTGGTTAAAACAATCAATAGCTTCACTATATTTATTTTCTTTGTATAGAGAAATTCCTATGGTTATCAGTTGATAATTATCCATATCATTCGTAAATGCAATTTGTTTGATATTTATATAAAATAACCCGCGCAGGCGGGTTTTGTCTATGTAGGTGCGATTTCTAATCGTCATAGTGATTGTCTTATATGTTACAATACTATTGCCAATTTTCCTAAATAGGTATGAAACCCAATAAAATCGTGACGATATCAATAGGTTTTCAGGGTTTTGGCAATAGTATTGCTATATAAAGGTATTTCTAGCCAAATGGCGCAGGAAAATCCTGAAGATGTTACCAAGTTGGTGAAAACCATAGAGGAAAATACTCAAAAAGTGCTAGGAAAAACTAACACTAAAGCACAAAGTTAGTATTTTCACACCATTGGAAGTACAGAATAAGAAGTTTAAAATGGTGAATAAGAGAGAAAATAGTTAAAAACTAAGAGTGAGAATAGTTTTGTTTTTCAAAACCTGAAAAAAGTATAACTTCTCACTCATAATTGGTAGCTAAATACTCTCTATTTGTAATTTTGCTGAACTTAACAACTAATGCAAGAACTCGATCACAAAAAGACCATTGACATCCTCAACGCCATTATGGAATTTGAACTAGCAGGGGTAGTTCGCTACACCCATTATTCCTTAATGGTGACAGGTCCCAATCGTATCCCCATTGTGGCATTCTTCAAAGCGCAAGCCACAGAATCTTTACTTCATGCTCAACAAGTAGGAGAAATTCTCACTGGTTTAGAGGGACATCCTACTTTGAGAATTGCCCCAATGGAAGAAACTTTTAAACATAATGTCAAGGACATCTTGCAAGAAAGTTTATCCCATGAAAAGAACGCTTTGGATATGTACAAAAGTCTTCTAGAAACTGTCACTAACGCCAGTATTTACCTAGAAGAATTCGCTCGTGGCATGATTGGACAAGAAGAGATGCACAATCTCGAACTCAAAAAAATGTTACGTGATTTTAGCTAATAGTTTATAAGTCAGGAGTCAGAAGTCAGAGTAAGAATTTACAACTGACAACTGACAACTGGCTAATAAATAAGATAATACACATCTCCTGAAAATATCAATCTCCTATTATTAGGAAATGACTTACAACCATTAACAAGAAGATTTCTATTAACGTAAAGTTCGAGTTAGATAAATTGTCAGAATCAGGAGGTTACTGAGCGATCGCCTGCTTGGCGTAGCCATAGTCGAAGTACAGGATCAAGACTAATATTTTATCACTAATTACCAATCACCAATCATCAGCCTTAACTAGATGACTAGTACATAACGGCGTAAGTAAACCAACCATTAAGAATTCTCAAAAAGCTTGTGTCATCTGCTTTTTTAATTTTTAATTTTTAATTTTTAATTCCGCCCTGCGGTACTAGCAACTTGGGTTATTAAGCATTGTCAATTACATGGCTTACACCACACTATCAGCAAGCCCTATTTATCCTGCATTTCCTTATAAGCAGCATAAACACTTTTTACATTATACCAATTTAAGAAAATTCGCGCAATTTCCAAAGCCAACTGCGGTTTCCCTAAATTAATTAACCATTGCAAAAAAGGAGACATGGTTTTTTCATTCAATGCCCCATTTAAAGAAAGAATCCCCCATAATAAACGATGAAACCAAGTCATTTGAATCATCATTTTCACTTCCCAAGTAGGATGTTTTTGATAAAATAAAACTCCCATTCGTCCCCGTTGGATTTCTTGATCAATTAACTTAGGAATTTGTTGTAAACTAAAGGCTGGATGCCAATGATAACCAACAGCTTCAGGACATTTAATTAAACTCAAACCTAATTTTTTTAATCTTACCCCTAATTCTAAATCTTCCCAACCATAAAGTTGAAAACCAGTATCAAATAAACCGGCTGCTTCTAACCAATGTTTGGAAATAGCGACATTACCCGTAGCAAAGAAAGCAGCGGAAAAATCTGTGATTTTATAAGGTTCAGCAGTCGGATTTTCAAAATTGCAAGTGTTAATGACTGCACCATAAGTAAAAAAACGTTCTTTTGGTGTATCGGATGTATTACTCTCCAACTTCTTTTTTCCCTGCACCAAAGCATCTGCATGAGCTTGTAGAAAGCTGTTCAGCACTACTAAATCACTATCAATAAAAATTATCGTGTCTCCCAGTGCTTTGTTCACCCCTAAATTCCGTGCAGCAGCAGGACCAGCATGATCCTGTTCAAAACACCGTAAATGAGGGAACTCATCTTTATGCTCTGCTAACCAGTCTAGTGTACCATCGGTAGAACCATCATCCACTAAGACAACTTCATAACCTTGTATGGGCGTTATATCTTTCAATTCCTGTAACTCTAAAGCGCGGAGGCACTTTTGCAAAATCGGTAAGCGATTGTAAGTGGGAATTACAATACTAAAAAACATAGTTTTACTGAAAATACTATTATCCATATTCAGAATATGATAAATACCACAAAGTCAGGGTTTCTTGATTTTAAATTTTGAATAAAAGAATTTTTAATTGGATCGCTGTTGCATCAGTAAAATATACACGATGTAGTCAGATATAATAATGACTCATTCTTTGTTTTCCTAAGTGGAGAAACTAATGGGTCGCGCAAAAAAGGTTGTTCTGGCATATTCTGGTGGAGTAGATACTTCCGTTTGCATTCCCTACTTAAAGAAAGAGTGGGGAGTAGAAGAGGTAATTACCCTAGCAGCAGATTTAGGCCAGGGAGATGAATTAGAACCAGTTCGAGAAAAAGCCCTAAAATCGGGTGCAAGTGAATCCTTAGTAGCGGATGTTAAGGATATCTTTGTTAGAGAGTATGCTTTTCCGGCAATTCAAGCCAATGCGCTCTATGAAAATCGCTATCCTCTAGGAACAGCCCTAGCTCGCCCTCTAATTGCTAAGATTTTAGTAGAAGCGGCTGCAAAATATGGTGCGGATGCGATCGCTCACGGTTGCACAGGTAAAGGTAACGATCAAGTACGCTTCGATGTTTCCTGTACAGCCCTCAATCCCAACCTCAAAATCCTTGCACCAGCTAGAGAATGGGGAATGAGTCGGGAGCAAACTATCGCCTATGGTGAGCAATTTGGGATTCCCACACCAGTAAAAAAATCCTCTCCTTTCAGTATAGATAAAAACTTACTTGGTCGCAGTATTGAAGCTGGTACATTGGAAGATCCAGCCAATGAGCCGCCAGAAGAAATCTATGAAATGACAAAGGCGATCGCTGACACTCCTAATGAGCCAGAATACTTAGAAATTGGTTTCCAAAAAGGGCTTCCTACCACCATCAATGGTACAACCAAAAACCCTGTCGAATTAATTGAACAACTCAATCAAATCGTCGGAAATCATGGTATTGGGCGGATTGACATGATTGAAAACCGCTTAGTAGGTATCAAATCACGGGAAATATACGAATCACCAGCAATGGTAGTTCTGATCAACGCCCACCGTGATTTAGAAAGCCTGACTTTAACAGCCGATGTCAGTCAGTACAAACGAGGCATTGAAGAAACTTACACCAAACTCGTATACAACGGACTTTGGTACAGTCCACTTAAAGCTGCGTTAGATGCCTTTATTCAACAAACACAAGAGAGAGTATCTGGTGTAGTGCGGTTAAAACTATTCAAAGGTAACGCTACCATAGTTGGCCGTTGGAGTGATAATTCCCTCTACACTCCAGACTTAGCCACCTACGGCGCAGATGATCAATTTGATCACAAAGCCGCAGAAGGCTTCATCTATGTTTGGGGACTACCTACTCGTATTTGGGCGCAACAGAATAAATAATTAGGTGATTGGTAATTGGTGATTGGTGATTGGAAATAATTTATTACCCATTACCCATTACCCATTACCCATTACCCATTACCTACTCTTCTGTTTGCTCCTTAACTGCACGAGACTCCCACCAAATTGGGATCGCAATCACAGCAACTAAGATAAGTAAAGCAAAAATCGCAAATTGACTTACCCAAGTCACCAATTGTTCTAAAGAAATAATTCTCCCTGCAAAAAAAGCTAAAGTCACCATCACACTGGCCCATACTGTCGCCCCAGCTAAGTTATAAATCAAGAATTTGCCAAACGGCATTTCCGCTATCCCAGCAAGTGGTGCAGCAAAAATTCGCAACAAGGCAAAAAAGCGACCAAAAAAGACAGCTTTAGCAGCGTTTTCAGTAAATTGTTCTTTAATACTCAACAGTCGTACTTCCGAGATGCGGAAAATCTTCCCAGCTTGAAGCAAGAAAGGCCAACCACCTACTCGACCAATCCAATAGCCGCAATTACCACCAATTACAGCACCACCAACAGCGTCACCGAGAACCAACCAATAATTTAGTTCATTACTACCAGCGAGGAAACCACCAACAATAGTCACGGTTTCACCAGGTAGAGGAATGCCCAAATTCTCTAGCAAGATTCCTAAAAAAATTGCCAAATAACCATAATTATGAGCAATTTCTTGGATGTTTTCTAGTGAAATTAGCTCAAAAGACATCCAGCACCACCGAGTTTACAAAATTTTACCTTTTACATATCTTCGCTTGTCTTGGCTGGGAGTGTCAAAGAATTTATTGCGGTTTTGAATTTTGATTGTAAAATCGTCAAAAAATTAGCTTATGAATAATTTATCAATCACTTGTAAACCGATCAGAAATTTATAAAAGATAAATTTGATACCGAATTTACTGAAAGATTGTGTATATACTGAAAATATTAATCAAAAATTATACGGTATAGCTACTGTAGACAATTGTTTCAACTAAATTACGGTCAAACCTTTTAGATCAGGTTAAACTGTAAATAGATTGTTGAAGTGTGGACAGTATTAGTATCGGTTTTTTCTCGAATCTTTCAATACTTAGTTAAATTTATGACTCTTACACAAGAACGCCAAGTGATTTTGTTTAAACCCCAAGGCAGCATAGACTTAGAGGGTGGTACGGCCTTGAGCGAACAGATGGCTGAAATAAAACCTCAGCATCACCAACTCTGGGTTATAGATTTAGGAGAAGTAGATTTCATGGATAGTTCTGGATTAGTCCCCCTGGTAAAAGGACTCACATCAGCACGTCAAAGTGGTTGTCGATTGGTACTTTGTAACGTTAAAGCTCCTGTTAAATTGATTTTGGAACTTACTCAACTAGATTCAGTATTTGAAATTTTCCCAAATTACGAAGATATTTCTACTTCTGTTGAAAATCAGCAGCTATTATTAGCAAGCTAATTTGTCAAATTTTTCATCTTTTTTTCGGGAGATCCCCCATCCTCAACGAAGCAGGGTGGGGTTATTGACAAATACGTGACATACTCCACACACTCACCCGAAGGGGAGTGTGGGCTTCTCAGCGACTCTTCTTTGAAGACATTGACTGAGCTTTAAGACCGTGTGTCCCACGGTTCTTTAGTTCTTTTAAAACAATTGGTTTCTATTTAAATAGGCTGCTTTTCAGCATTTAATTGGACTACACCTATTCGATTGAATTCTATCATAAATTAGAAGAATCAGAAAATGTTCATTCGTCCCACGCTCCTAAGAGTGAGACGTGGGGCTTCTTGCTGTTAAGCTAAAATCCGCAGTACCTGAAAAAAGACAGGCTCTGCGGAATAGAAGTTTTGATTGAAATCAAATACACTCACAAATTTTAGGCATTTTGTGGAGTAGACAGATTATTTGGTGTAACTTCTGAACGAGGAAAAGTAGGTAAATCAATACCACCATGATTGGTGTAGCGGTTTTTGAGTGCTAGACGATAACTCACGCTTTGCAACTCGGCTTGCAATTGGCGATTTTCTCGCTGTAACATTGCTACCTTATCTCGCACTGGTGTCATGCGTTCCTCAAACTTACGACGGTAAATTTGGGGTAATTCCTGTACTACTTGTTCTAACATTCTACTCCGATCAGTTAGCTCCTGTACTGACTGTCGTAGTTGGTAAATTTCAGTATCACGATTCGTAATTTGCTCTTGGTAGAACGTCACCTGCTGTTCAACAGCTTGGAGTTGATCTCTTAAAGCTTGCAATTGACTCAAATCTATCTCTGGCTCAGATTTGGGCGGGGTAAAGTTAGTATTACCCTTGACTAGCCGAAATAGTTCTTGTGATAACTGCTGCACTAATTGATCTCGCAATTGCAACTCTTGTTGCAACTGAGATATTTCGGTAGACAGTTCTTGGATGTTTGGTATATCAGATTGGCTCACAGTCACTTAAAGCTCTTATATATAACTGCGATATTGACACTCTCAGAGTTTTTGGACCCTAAGATTCTTGGTTTATTAAGGTTACTTGCTTTGACAGGATTGCTCCAACCAAGGTAGAGGTATCTTCTCCCCAAGCGTGAATTCCGGTATGCCCTACCGTATCATATTAGTTTTTGTTTAGTAGTAAGTCCGATTGAAATCTAGCTTTATTAAACTGCAACACCGTTAGGTGAGACGACGTACTTAACCAATCAAATTAAGTTTTTACGTTGTTTAGTTATACTTGATTTTTGACTTGCGCCGATTATATCACATACTGAGCAAATTTATTAAAATTTTCCCCACCTTACTGTGATGAAGATGGGGACTTTAAAGATCACTCAAGAGATTTCCAAGGGGCGCGAGGTAAATGTGGCGATTAAACCGCTACAGCTTCTTCTTCTGGTTTTTCTTTAGGAATTTCTTGCTTGATTGTCATATAGCGAATAACTTCTTCGCTTAGTCGCATTGCACGTTCCATGATAGCAATTACAGTTCCTGGTCCTGTGTAGTTGAGTTGAACATAAATACCATCACGATGCTTTTTAATTTCATAAGCTAGACGACGCTTGCCACGATTTTGGATTTCAATATTCTCAGCACCGTTTTCGCGGATTAAGTTTTCGTATTTAGCGATCGCTTGTTCTACCTGTTCATCTCCCAAATCAGGACGGAGAATATACATGGTTTCGTAAACTGTGGTCATATTCTTTAATTCACCTTATGGACAAAATGGCTGAAGAAGTGTTAATTCATACAAATATTGCTGTCAGCGATACTTTTATTGATCAACAGTTCAAGCAACAAGGAATTTTGACATTTTTTTAGCAATCCCACATTAACACAATTTTCAGCAGTATTTGTCTGACGGCTAGACTTGATTTCTAGATTAAAGTCATAAGGTTTTCAGCATTTATCTTATAATCTTACCAGTTTTCGATGAAAATCATTAACCAAATTCTGCTCAAAGAAAGCATATTTAAGGATATTGATTCAAGTTATGGCGCAGCGATATGTGCGAGTTCAAAGTCAAGAAGGGAAGATTTACTATGGGTTGCTCCAGCTTTCCCAAAATGTGGAAGTGCTAGACGCTCCACCTTGGTTAGATGGTCAACCGACAGATTTAACCCTAGAACCTAACCGTTACACAATTCTAGCTCCCTGTGCGCCTTCAAAAATTGTCGCGGTAGGGAAAAATTATGCTGATCATGCAGCCGAAATGGGAACACCACTACCGGCTGAACCATTAATTTTTTTCAAACCGCCGACATCTGTAATTGCTTCAGGTAGAGAAATTAAGTATCCTCACCAATCTCAAAAAGTAGACTATGAAGGAGAATTAGCCTTAGTGATTGGCGATCGCACTTGTGACTGTACCCCAGCCGCAGCCCAAAGTAAAATTTGGGGTTACACCATTGCTAATGATGTCACCGCCAGAGATTTACAGAAAAAAGACCCCCAATGGACAAGAGCCAAAGGTTTTGATACTTTTTGTCCCCTTGGTCCTTGGATTGTCCGAGAATTAAACCCAGGAGCGAGATTACAGACATTTTTGAATGACAATCCTCATCCAGTCCAATCTACCTGTATTGATCAGATGGTATTTTCCCCAGATTTTTTAGTGTCTTACATCAGTCAAGTGATGACTCTATTACCTGGGGATATAGTGTTAACTGGTACACCTATGGGGGTAGGGGCTTTACACATAGGCGATCGCATCCGCATAGAAATCGAAGGTATCGGTCGCCTAGAAAACAATGTAATTGCTCGTTAGCTCCTAACGTACCTGCATATGCACTGCATCGGAAATTGCTGGAATTTCTGCATACTTCCCCATTAATGACTGAGCAACCGAATAAACAACTGCTGCTACTATTCCTAAAAAGATGGTATTAGCAAAGGTTTCTAACGCAAAATTAACACCAGGAATAACTTGTGACATCTGAGCTAAAATTTGTACTAAGATCACGCACAGGAATATGACTATATCCAAAATAATTGCTTGCATAGTGTTGAAACGAATAAAGTGACTAATTTTTTCGTTTCTAACTACCAACAACCATAAAGCAAAGAAAATTATTAATCCCGCATATGGTATGCTTCTGTAGATTTGTTGCAAAGGAAACAGGGGTAAAAACAACAGTTTTAATACGGGAAACTGGTTAAATAAAATGCTCCCGAACATTAAACCTTCAATCAAAGGCAGTAAATAAGGTAAACAAGCAAGAATTCGATCAGGAAAAGTTGTAGACCCGCGCCAAGACATTTTGTGTTCTCCTATGGCTAAATTTCAACAGCTATTGAGCATAGGATAACGCAGATGCTTGACCTTGCTGGCAAATACAATATTTCGACTTCGCTCAACAACCATTATTCTATATTGGCGACACGGAAACCCATTACACACTCATATTGATCAGGCTGTTGTTCAGTAAATTTACTAATTGTTTGACCACAGCGCAATTTACCTCCACCCCAGCGGGGTTGGCCGCTGCCGTTTGCAAGTAAACAAGACTGACAAACTTTTTCAGGGCTAAGGATCTGATTGTCCATGACAATGACTAACATCTAAATCCCTCCTTGTCGTAAATATAGCAACCTACATTCATGATCTGGGCAAAAATTCTACCCATTTAATCTGCTTTTATTGTATCTTCTATATCTTAGACTTTGGTGAATTTCAGTACAAAATAATACATAAATTCAAACTACCACCTTTATGAAAATGAGAAATTCCGATATGATGACATTCCCGGTTCTCAAAGCTTTTCAGCTTAAATTCCTATAATAAACAAATTGCCTGATTTGTAACTTTGGTACTAGGTTTAATCTCAATCTCCATTTTCGTCAACTTCCATAAGGATTATAAACGTGAACAAAACTAACTCAGACCTCCTAAAAAACTCAGATCCCGCCATTAACGAACTAATTAACCAAGAACTACAGCGTCAACGTGACCACTTGGAACTAATTGCTAGTGAAAACTTTACCTCTGCTGCTGTATTAGCTGCTCAAGGTTCAGTATTAACCAATAAATACGCCGAAGGATTACCAGGTAAACGCTACTATGGCGGTTGCGAATTTGTTGACAAAATTGAACAAATAGCCATTGACCGGGCTAAACAGTTATTTGGCGCGGCTCATGCCAATGTCCAACCCCATTCCGGCGCACAAGCTAATTTTGCCGTCTTCCTGACTCTGCTGAAACCAGGGGACACAATTATGGGTATGGACTTGTCCCACGGAGGACACCTAACTCATGGTTCACCAGTCAACGTTTCTGGTAAATGGTTTCAAGTCCGTCATTACGGCGTAAGCAAAGAAACCGAACAACTAGACTATGATCAAATTCGGGATTTAGCCCTTAAAGAACGGCCTAAACTCTTAATTTGTGGTTATTCAGCCTATCCTCGAATTATTGACTTTGAAAAATTCCGCAGCATTGCGGATGAAGTTGGCGCTTACTTACTTGCAGATATTGCTCACATTGCTGGTTTAGTCGCTACCGGTCATCATCCCAACCCCTTACCTTATTGTGATGTCGTCACCACCACCACCCATAAAACCTTACGTGGTCCAAGAGGTGGTTTGATTTTAACTCGTGATGCCGAATTGGGTAAAAAGCTCGATAAATCAGTTTTCCCAGGGACTCAAGGTGGACCACTAGAACACGTCATTGCTGGTAAAGCCGTGGCTTTTGGTGAAGCTCTCAAACCTGAGTTTACTACCTATTCTGGGCAAGTAATTGAAAATGCTCGCGCTTTAGCAACCCAACTGCAAAATAGAGGACTCAAGCTAGTATCTAATGGAACAGATAATCACTTGATGTTAGTAGATTTGCGCTCCATTGGCATGACTGGGAAAAAAGGAGATCAGCTAGTCAGCACCGTTAATATTACGGCTAATAAGAATACAGTTCCATTTGATCCTGAATCACCCTTTGTTACCAGTGGTTTAAGATTAGGTTCTCCCGCCATGACGACAAGAGGTTTAGGCGTGGCAGAATTTACAGAAATTGGTAATATTATTAGCGATCGCTTACTCTCACCAGATTCAGATACAGTAACGAAAGATTGTTTAATGAGAGTAGCCGCATTGTGCGATCGCTTCCCATTATATCCTCACCTAGAAATTCCCCAACCAGCCCTAGCGTAGAGAATTTTAGATTTTGGATTTTGGATCACTATTCTAAAATCCAAAACATATCCCCTATTCCCTCTTTCCTATCCCCATGAGTGCAGAAATTATTTGTGTTGGTACAGAAATGCTGCTGGGAGATATCCTCAACAGCAACGCCCAATATCTAGCCCAACAGTTAGCGCAGTTAGGCATTCCCCACTATTATCAAACCGTAGTCGGAGATAATCCAGAGAGGCTCAAAGAAGTTATAGAAATTGCTGCTTCTAGGGTAAAAATTCTTATTTTTACAGGTGGTTTAGGACCAACACCCGATGATCTCACCTGTGAAACCATTGCTGATTTTTTTGGTGTTCCTTTGGTAGAACGAGCCGATATTGTTGAAGATATAGCCCAGAAATTTGCCCAACGGGGACGAGTAATGTCTGCCAATAATCGCAAACAAGCCTTAATTCCCCAAGGAGCAGACATTTTACCCAACCCCACCGGAACAGCACCGGGGATAATTTGGCAACCCCGCACTGGATTAACTATTTTTACCTTTCCGGGCGTTCCTAGCGAAATGTATCGAATGTGGACCCAAACAGCCGTACCATTTCTCAAAAGTCAAGGTTGGGGAAAAGAAATTATTTATAGCCGCAGTTTAAGATTTTGGGGAATTGGAGAATCAGCTTTAGCAGAAAAAGTAGCCCCTTATTTTGACTTAACTAATCCCACAGTAGCCCCCTATGCAGGGAAGGGAGAAGTCAGATTGCGAGTTTCAGCTAAAGCTACTGACGCAACAACAGCAGAGGCTTTAATTGCACCCATTCAGAAACAACTGATAGAAATTGCCGGTTTAGATTATTACGGTGCTGATGATGAAAATCTAGCTTCCGTAGTCGGTAAACTGTTGCGAGAGTCGAGAGAAACCCTATCAGTCGCAGAATCTTGCACTGGGGGAGAACTAGGACAAATGTTAACGGAAATTTCTGGTAGTTCAGATTATTTTTGGGGAGGAGTGATTTCCTACGATAATTCTGTCAAAGTTAAATTATTAGGAGTTAACCCAGAGGATTTAGAAAAATTTGGTGCAGTGAGTACCACTATAGCCGAACAAATGGCTAGAGGTGTGAAAAATCAACTCTCAACTACCTGGGGATTAAGTATTACAGGAATTGCTGGACCCACAGGGGGAACAGATACTAAACCTGTGGGTTTAGTGTATATCGGTTTAGCAGGTCCAGGAGATGAAGTAACCAGTTTTGAACATAAATTTGGATCGATTCGGGGTCGTTCTTTAATTCGTTATGTCAGTGCAAATGCAGCGTTGGATAATTTGCGTCGTCAGCTAGTAAAGCCAACCAAACTTAGTCCCCGATAACTAATCAAAGAGGATGAATGATTTCTAGAACTTACCTAATCTTCCTGATTAGAAATAGGTTCTTAACCACGTTTATTGTAATCACTGTAATAGTAATTATAACCTTGCAACTTCTTTTTATCCCCGTTGATAACCACACCTAGTAAATTGATAGGAGCAACCTTGAAATTATCCTGAACTTGTGTCAGTGCTGATTTATCTGTTTTCCCAATCCTTACAACTAGCATTAAACCATCAGTATAAGGAGCTAAGAGTCTCACATCTACTAATCCCAACATTGGGGGCGCATCATAAATTACTAAATCAAAATTGTGATGGAAATAGTCCATCAATTGCTTCATTTTATCTGATGATAATAACCTAGCCGGATCAGGTGGGATTGGTCCTGCCGTAATCACCGATAAATTCTTCATGGCTGGCATTTCTTGAATTACCTGCTCCATATCCATATTGGAAGAGATTAAATTACTTAATCCCCACAAATTATTTAATCCTGATAGTGTATGAACCTGGGAGCAACGCAAATCAGCATCTACCAAGAGAACTCGTTTCCCCATTGATGTTGCTATTTGAGCCAGGTTAAATGCTACTGTACTTTTACCATCTCCAGACATCGCTGAAGAAATAATTAAAGAGCGAATTGGTTTATCTGAATTGAGAAGTTGAATATTTCCATACAAAACTTGTAAAGATTCCCAAAATGCACCGTAACCATAGTATCTAGGTTGTGAAGATGAATTACTGAACATATTAGAAAATCTACCTATCCCTTGAGCCGTATCTTCAGATACTACTTCTTGCTCGCTCACACTATTTGCAAGATGCCGGGATGGATGATGAGATATACTTTTATCAAAAGGAAGAGTCCCTAATAACGGCAATTTGATCTTTTCTTGAATGCTCTCTACTGTTTGGTAAGTATTATCAATTTTTTCTAGAATCAGCGCAGCACCAACACCCAGTAGAGAACTAGCCACAAATCCTAATAATAAACTCCGTTGTATATTTGGTGATATGGGAGATTCTGGTTGCATAGGTGCTTGAATTAATTCCCAAGGTAGTTCTGTTTGTGCTACTTCTATTTGTAGTTGTTCCCGATTAGTTAAAAACCGATTTAAACTTTCATTTGCTAGTTGTAAATTCCGCTGGATATCCGTATATTGCCTAGATAGGACTGGTAATTGTTCTAATTTTCTTTGGAGTTGTTGTTCTGCTTGGATTAGTTGTTGACTATCTACCTCTATTCTTTGAAGTAAAGTTGTAGCTTCAGCCGCTTTAATAGTTAAAGCCCGTCTAGCCTCGCTTTGAATGATAGGTAAGAGGTTATTTCTTTTTTCTTCTAAAGTTTGGATAACTGGGTTTTCTGGTTGAAATCGAGCTAATTCTCCAGATATTTGGGTATCTAATTGACGCTGCTGGGCGATTAATTGTTGATACAGAGGAGCATTATTGAGGATTGCTAATTGTCCTTCCTGTCTCTGTAGACTCATATAATTAGCTCTAGCAGCGGCTAGTTGTTGATTGACAGCTAGTCGTTGTTGTGTCAGAGATTGAATTTGCCCAGAAATGGTTTCAGATTGGCTTTCTGGACTAATAAAATTATATCTTTGCCGGAAGATTTGCATTTCTTTTTGCAACTGTGCTACCCGATTTTGAATATTAGGTAGCTGTTTGTCAGCAAACTGAACCCCTTGACGTAGCTTAGTTTGGCGTTTATCTAGGCTGTAGTTTAAATAGAATTGAGAAATTGCATCTAATACAACTTTAATTTTTTGTGTGTCATGACTTTTATAGCTGACTTCGATTACTTTTGTTGCACCGAAACGACGGATAGTTAAATCCTGTAGGAGAGAACCATAAGTAATTTCCGGATATGATTCTTGTAGTTGCTTAATAACACCTTGCAGCAATTCTGGACTTTTAAGAACCTGAATTTGACTCTCATAGTCTAAACTGGGTTTAGCAATATTAGAGTCTAGTAAGCTTACTTTCCCTAAGCTGCTATCTTCATTAACAGATTCAACGAGTAGTTGAAAATTACCTTGATATATTGGTTCTTGTGTGAGCGTAGAGTAAGTAACTCCACCGTTGACAACAATAGATATTCCTGCTATTACTAGCGATCTGCGTTTCAGTGTTTCCAGTATTTGCCGCAAGTCACCACTATCAGATGTTTCTTCAAATGCTGAAAAAACTGGCATATTTGAAGACTGATGTTCAGAATGTCCCTTTTTACGGAAACTTGAGGTGATCGCAGAATGATTCTCCATGATGGATGCCTCTAAAATTGAGTAATTATCAAATAAAGTTAAATTGCAACAATTACATCTATAATCTTTGTGAAACCTTATTTTTTAGCAACCTGTATTGTTTAGATGGGAAATGTAACAATCCAGGGGGGTGTTTTTTCATAAGCGCTTTATTTCTGCTATATGTATAACAAGTTTATGGACATTTGTCAGGAGTTAGATGAAAATTAAGTTGTATTCCTTCAAAAAGGAGTTGAAACCATTTTTGTGATCCACTCATTTTTCTTATGAGCAAGGCATATACGTTGTTTCATTGCTATTATTCCCAGTTATCCGGTCATATTTCAGCCTATTTGAAGGTGGAAATAACTAATCCTCGATCCTAACTTTAAAACTATGAAAGGAATACAAATAGGGGTTGAATAGTGTACAAATTAACTAGGGATTGTAATAGAATAACGAAATCAAGCCATTTTTAGCTGTGGATAACTATCCTGGGCATAGATATAAATCTCATGATCAGTGTGAAAAACTATAACCTTACTTAGTAGATTCAAATATCAAACATATCCTTTATTCATTCCTTCTGTCAATGCCTATGGTCAATACGTAAGTTATAGAAAAGTATTTTTGGGAATGTATCTTATTTTTTTCCGGAACTAGTATTTCCTCTGTTGTCATTTAAAGAAGGGGTGACTGATAACAAGATACCGAAGATGTAACAAAAGCTATTGTACAGAAACAATTTTTGTAATCAAGGAGTCATGATTTACCTGTATATCTGTAGTAAATATTATCAATGGAACTGTATGGCTCATGGCAATAAGTGAATGGCAGAAAAAATATAATTCTTATTCGACAATCCACAAAAATCAATCTTCAAGGAAATGTGATCCGGACGTAACTAGTAGCAAACCTCCAATAATGTACAAAGGAAAGAACTCCACAGCACCACCTTTACATTCAGTAGCACCAGTCGAGTCCTCGGAAGTTAAGGATACATGGTATCATAACCTGGTTAATGTGTCGATAATTACAGAGTTTTTTCCTCCAGACTATGCTGCTACAGGACAGCTAATTGAAGAACTAGTCACAGAGCTAGAGAAACAAGGAGTTAGCATTAAGGTGTTCACAGGACAACCAGGATACGCATTTACTACCGCTAAAGCACCAGCATTAGAGCAAGTGGGTGATATTCGCGTCCAAAGATCCCGATCTACTCAAGTTTGGTCTGGCAGGATTCGTGGTAAGGCCATCAATGGGATTTTGTTTACATTGCGGGCTTTTCTGCACATGATCAAAAATGCCCGGAAAGATAATGTATTTTTATTAACCTCAGCTCCACCTTTTTTATCAATAGCAGGATATTTCGCACATTTGTTGTTAAGATTCCCTTACGTATGTTTAATTTATGATCTGTATCCAGATATTGCGATCGCTCTGGGAGTAGTTTCCAAAAACCACTGGTTAGCAAAATTTTGGCGGCAAATCAACCGGAAGATTTGGCAAAAATCTAAGGGGATTATAGTTTTAAGTCCGGCCATGAAAGAGCGAGTCATATCAATCTGTCCAGAAGTAGCGGATAAGATTTCCGTGATTCATAGTTGGGGAGATCCTGATTTAATCGTACCAATAGCGAAAGAACATAACTGGTTTGCCAAAGAATATAATTTAGTTAACAAATTTACGGTTCTTTATTCCGGTAATATGGGTAGGTGTCATGATATGGACACCATTCTCGCTACTGCTAAACAATTACAAAATGAACCCATTCAGTTTGTTTGTATTGGTGGTGGTCCCAAACGTGAAAGCTTTATTCAAGAGGTGACTCGTTTAGGACTCAAAAACTTTCTCTTTCTTCCCTATCAAGACAAGAGTGTGTTACCTTATTCCCTGACAGCTTGTGATTTGTCATTAGTTAGCGTAGAAGTAGGTCTAGAAAGTTTAGTTGCTCCTAGTAAACTTTACCCAGCTTTAGCTGCTGGAAGACCAATAGCAGCTATTTGTCCAAAAGATTCCTACTTGCGCCAATTAATAACAGATGGCAAATTTGGTACTACTATTGACAATGGAGATAGTGATGCTTTAGCTGCATTTATTCGTAAGTTAAAGAGCGATCGCCAACTTGCAGAAAAAATGGGTAACTCATCACGTGAATACTTACAGTCTAATTTTACCCCAGAAATCATAGCCAAACAGTATCTCCAGGTGCTAGAAAAGTCTATGATGTAAAGTCTCACTCTCCGCTAATCCAAAAAGAGTGTGATAACATACCCAGGTATTTAAGACTATTAAATTTAAAAAATTTCATAAATTTAGGAGTTGAACAAGGAGTTGGGCTTTGATGGTCTTTTTGATCTCAGTCCCTCCAATGCAACCTTCTTTCGATCTGTTGTTTAGTTACTGATCAGGAGGCCAAAGTGCAGAGAAGGTGTGATCGAAATCGAAAACGTTCTAAGCGCAGAGCTATCCACTGTCCCATCCATAACTGCTATATGGATAGTGTTAGCCAAAAATATGGACTATTTACCGAACAAGCCGGACAATTACAAGAACGAGGTATAGCCAGAAGAGAAGCGATGCTTTTAGTAGCAGCTAAAACCACAGTTTCTTTACAGGGTGAATGGTTAGAAGCATTTTGGTGTGAAGAATGCCAAGAAACAAAATGGTATCATGTACATAAACATGAATCCATATATAAATTATCTCTTGCCCCCGCAGAAATCTGGCAACAAGCCACAGGTGTGATTCATCCCCATCGTAATCCCTCTGTAGGAGAGTTTACCTATAGGCAATCTCGGATGTTGGGAGGTAACAGTGTTAAGGATTTCTGGGTAATGAATTGACATGAAAAAAGCTCTTATTTGTGGCATATCAGGACAAGATGGAGCTTATCTGGCACAGTTACTGCTCAATCAAGGCTATACAGTCTGTGGAACTTCCAGAGATGCTCAAATGTCCTCTTTCCGAAATTTGGTTTATTTAGGTATCAAAGACCAAGTAAAGCTAGAGTCAATGTCCTTAACAGACTTCCGCAGCGTCTTACAGATCCTCACAAAAATCCAACCAGACGAAATCTATAATTTAGCAGGACAAACTTCAGTAGGTTTGTCTTTTGAACAACCTGTCGAAACATTAGAAAGTATCGCTACAGGGACACTCAACCTATTAGAAGCCATTCGCTTTCTCGGCGCTCAGATTAAAGTTTACAATGCCGGATCTAGTGAATGCTTTGGTGATACTGGCAATGTCGCAGCAGTAGAAACCACTCCATTCCGTCCTAGAAGTCCTTATGCTGTAGCTAAAGCCGCTGCTTTTTGGGAAGTAGCTAATTATCGAGAAGCTTACGGTTTATTTGCCTGTTCAGGAATTTTATTTAATCATGAATCTCCCCTGCGTCCCGAAAGATTTGTGACTCAAAAAATTATTGCTACCGCCTGTCGTATTGCTCAAGGTAGTTATGAAAAATTATATTTAGGTAATATGTCAATTCAGCGGGACTGGGGCTGGGCAGCAGAATATGTGGAAGCAATGTATTTAATGTTGCAACAGGAACAGCCCGATGATTATGTGATTGCCACAGGACAAAGCACTTCCTTAGAAGACTTTGTAGCAGCCGCATTTGCATCTGTAAATTTAGAGTCGCGTGATCATCTAGTTGTTGATAGTAGCCTGTTCAGACCTACAGATTTGGCAATGGGTAAAGGTAATCCCAGTAAAGCTAAGAAACAGCTAGGTTGGGAAGCTAAATATAAAATGCAGGATGTCGTGAAAATGATGGTAAAAGCGAGGTTGTCCAAATCAGAATCATGAAAGAAACCACTTCCCAGCCAGAGTTAATCATTGAAGCAGGACGCACAGAAAAGCAATATTGGCAAGACCTTTGGCGTTATCGGGAATTATTTTACTTCCTAGCTTGGCGAGATATATTAGTTAGATATAAACAAACTGCTATTGGTATTGTTTGGGCGCTAATTCGTCCTTTTTTGACAATGGTAGTATTTTCCGTTGTCTTTGGACAATTAGCAAAATTACCTTCAGAAGGTGCGCCCTATCCAATTCTCGTATTTTCCGCCATGTTACCTTGGCAGTTCTTTTCTAATTCCCTTTCTGAGTGTAGTAATAGTTTAATTAGTAATGCCAATTTACTATCAAAAGTCTATTTTCCTCGATTGGTAGTCCCTACCAGTGCCGTAGTAGTTAGCTTTGTAGACTTTATGATTTCTGGGATCATTTTATTAGCTCTGATGGCATGGTATAACTTTGTTCCTAGTTGGCGGATTTTCACTTTACCCTTATTTGTTGGTGTCGCTTTTGCTGCTTCCATGGGTGCGGGTTTGTGGTTAGCTTCTTTAAATGTCCAATATCGAGATTTTCGGTTTATTGTGCCATTTATTGTCCAGTTTGGTTTATATATCTCACCCGTAGGATTTAGTAGTAGTATTGTTCCTGAAAAATGGCGGTTTCTCTACTCATTAAATCCCATGGTAGGGGTAATAGATGGTTTCCGCTGGGCGATTTTGGGTGGAGATTCTCAGTTATATTTACCAGGTTTTATTCTTTCGATGGTGTTAGTAGTTTTACTATTAGTGAGTGGGATTTGGTATTTCCGCAAGATGGAACGGACATTTGCCGATGTGATTTAGTTGATAAAATAGAAAAGTAACTATATCAGTAGCTTTTTATGTCTAAATCATCTCTCTATGAACAGGATTTCATGGCTTGGTTAACTCAACAAAAATCTGCCTTAGCTAGTCGAGATGTCACAGCATTAGATTGGGAAAATCTGGCAGAAGAATTAGATGTTATGGGAATTAGTGAAAAAAATGAGTTAAAAAATCGTTTAACAGTTTTATTAACTCATTTGCTAAAATGGCAATATCAATCTCCCAAACGTTCTATCAGTTGGTTTACTACTATTGCTAACCAGCGAGATGATTTACAGGATTTACTTAATGAAAAACCTAGTTTAAAACAATATATTCCTGATATTTTACCCAAAGCTTACCGTAATTCGAGAAGAGAAGCATCAGCAGAAACAAACTTCAATTTGTCTACATTCCCTGAGACTTGTGCTTACAATATAGAAGAGATATTAAATCCTGAATTCTTATGCAATACTACAGAAGATTTTGAGAGAGCGATGATCGCCCGGAGCTAATCAATCATGTATCATCCAAATAGTTAAAATATATTTAGTGAGAGTTAAAATTTTATGAATAAAGATTCAGACATCATGAATCACCCAGTAAAAAAACCACACAATCAATTAAATATATTATACAATCAAGATTACTATCAATGGGTACAAAATACTATTGATAGTATCCATAATCGAGATTTAAATTCTCTAGACTGGGAAAATTTATTAGAAGAATTAAAAGACTTGGGGAACGAGCAAAAGCATCAATTAGAAAGCCGATTACTTGTTTTATTTGAGCATCTACTAAAACTAGCTTATTGGCAGCAAGAGAGAGACTATAATAGTCGAGGATGGAAAGGTACAATTATAGAACAAAGGAAACAAATCAAAAAACTACTCAAAAGAAATCCTAGTCTCAAATCTTTCTTTTTAGAAATAGTTGCAGAAATTTATCAAGATGCTAGAGACATTGCTATTGTTAAAACTGGACTTGAACCGCTAATTTTTCCTTTAGAACCATTCTTTACGGATGAACAAGCTTTAGATGAAAATTGGCTACCTGATGAAATTAAGTAAACCGCTCATGATATGGAAGAATTATTACTATTACGTCAATTAATTGAAAAGCAAGAATATGATCAAGCCTTAGAAATTGTCAGTCAGCTTGAAGAAATGTCCAGGGAAGATAAATTAGCTAAGATTTATAGTTATGCAGTAATTTTATTACTACACTTAATTAAACAAGAAGCAGAAAAACGTAGCACTCGTTCTTGGGAATTTTCGATTTATAATAGCAGCAAAGAAATCAAGAAAGTTAATAAGCGGAAAAAATCTGGTGGTTTTTATGCTAATGAAGAAGAGTTACAAGAAATTTTAACTGATGCTTTTGATACTGCCATTAAAAAAGCAGCACTGGAAGCTTTTGAGGGTATATACACAGATAATGAACTAACACAAAAAATTGATGAAGAAGAAATTAAAGTTAAAGCTATGAGTTTAATTTACGACAGTTGATACAACAGGAGGTAGGGGCGCAGGGTCTGCACCCATTCAGAGGATGTTTGAAAATTTTTCAGCGAATCGGCGAATATAATAGAGCCTACGGCACGCTGGCGCGTTAACGAAGTTCCTCTGAAAGAGGCACGCTACTACACAAGCGAAGTCCACCTATTCCTACGGAACGCTACGTGAACGTGGAATAATGAAAAATCAAGGCTTCTGAACCCACGAAGGTGGGTTTTGTCTGTGTAGCCGCGATTTATAATCGCTTTGTGTATAGGTTTCAATTTAGATTACGTATCAGAAAATAGCATTGGTGATTATATTTACTATTATTCCGACTTAACAAAAATGCGTGAGCATTATCCTCACTGGGATATTACAATTTCCTTAGAAGAGACAATTAAACAGATAGTTGAATCTTGGCAACCGCGATTAAATACAGGAGATAATTAATAATGTATCAAAGCGATGTGTATAGCAAACCTAGCTATGAACCATTACCTCCTCAACAAACATTGCCGACGATGTATGATTTACCTAGCGAAGATCCAGAGGAACCAGGTTTGCCAGACGAATTTCACCTTCTACAACCAGAATTATTGCGTAGCACCTTTCGTCCACCTTCTTATGCAGAAGATAATGTATTCACAGCCAGCGACTTAAACTTATACTATGATACCAAGCATACGCAATGGCATAAAAGACCAGATTGGTTTGCAGTATTAGGGGTATCCCGTTTTTATGAAGAAACAGAACTGAGATTAAGTTATGTGACTTGGTATGAAGGAACATATCCCTTTGTTGTGGTAGAACTAATATCTCCAGGAACAGAAAAGGAAGATTTAGGGAGAAATTTACGGGAAGTTAATCAACCTCCTAATAAATGGACAGTATATGAGCAAATTCTGAGAATCCCCTATTATTTTGTCTATAACCGTTATACTGACGAGTTTCACTGTTTTGGTTTGGTAATGAACCGTTATCAACTGCTATCTATTAATGGATTAGGGGTATGGCTAGAAGAAGCTGAATTAGGTTTAGGGTTATGGGAAGGAGAATATCAAGGATTAACCAGACAATGGTTACGTTGGTATGATAAAGATAATAACTGGTTGCCTACTCTAGAAGAAAGAGAAAAAGAACGGGCTGAACAAGAAAAGCAACGGGCTGAACAAGAGAAACAACGGGCTGAACAAGAGAAACAACGGGCTGAACAAGAAAAGCAACGGGCTGATTTAGCTGAAGCAGAATTAGCTAAATTAAGACGGTTAATAGCAGAACAGGGAATTAATTTATAGAGATTGCTGTCAACCAAACATCAATATTTAAACTGTAGCTGAGTAAGTAAAATGCAACCTACACAAGCAAATTACGAGATTTATGAACAAGATTATCCTGAGTGGTTAGAGATTACCCTTAACCAACTGCAAAATCGGGATTTAGAAAATATTGACTGGGAACATTTAATTGAGGAAATCACTGCATTGGGAAACGAACAAAGGCATAAGGTAGAAAGTTATTTAAGGCAACTTATTAAACACTTACTTCTTTATCAATATTGGGAAACTGAGAAGTCCTATTGTGCTAAAGGATGGATTGAAGAAATTGATAATTTCAGGTCTGAATTAGATTTGTTATTGGAGTCAAAAGTTCTTTATAATCATTGTGAGAAAGTTCTGGATAAAATTTACATCAAAGCTAGAAATAATGCAATTCGTAAATCTGAACTATCTCCAACAATATTCCCTGAAAATTGTCCTTATTCTTTAACAGAAATTCTTAATCCTGAATGGTTGCCATCATAATAAAGAATATTAATAAGAAACTATGTCTGATACAGTTATTCGTGTTGAGAATCTGAGCAAAAAATATATTATTGGACATCAACAGCAGGAACGCTACACAGCACTGCGAGATGTAATTACTAATAAAGTTAAGTCTCTTGGTAGTTTAATTAATCCTCAAACCAAATTTGAAAATCCTACCTCAGAAGAGTTTTGGGCTTTAAAGGATGTATCCTTTGATATTAAGCAAGGTGACAGAGTTGGGATTATTGGCCGCAATGGTGCAGGAAAATCAACACTGTTGAAGATTTTAAGCCGTATTACTGAACCAACTACTGGAAGTATTAAGATTAAGGGTAGGGTTGCCAGTTTATTGGAAGTGGGTACGGGGTTTCATCCAGAGTTGACGGGGAGAGAGAATATATTTCTCAATGGCGCTATTCTGGGAATGGGTAAGGAAGAGATTAAGCGGAAGTTTGATGAGATTGTGGCTTTTGCAGAGGTGGAGAAGTTTTTAGATACGCCAGTAAAGCGGTATTCTTCGGGGATGTATGTGCGGTTGGCGTTTGCGGTGGCGGCGCATTTACAAACCGATATTTTATTAGTTGATGAAGTGCTGGCAGTGGGTGATGCTGAGTTCCAAAAAAAATGTTTGGGTAAAATGCAGGATGTTAGTCGGACAGGCAGAACTGTTATTTTGGTAAGCCATCAGTTAGGTTTAACAAAAGAAATCTGCTCTAGTGGCATCCTTATGTCATCAGGAAAAGCTGTTGTTTTCAATTCTATTGATTTCGCAATCAAGGATTATCTCAAAAACCAAGATTTGAACAAAAAAACAGACTTAAGATATCAATACATCAAAGAAGTTGAATTAAGTAGTAAAGATGCCTTAAGCAAAAACTATGTTTTTTTTGGTGATCCGCTCTTGATAACTATAATTTTAGATAATTTGCCTGATATCACACTTGCTATTAACTTAAGTATTAAAAATCATTCTGGAAGATTAATTTCTTTGTTTTCCACAAATCCTCATGATGGATTTGAACTAACTCGTAAGAGCAAAATAAAAATTAATTTTTTTATTGATTTTTGCTGCTTTGCTCCTGGAGAATATTTCGTTGATGTAGCAGTCACTGAGCCTGCTATTCGCATTATTGAGGAAGCTCAATATATAATTAAATTTGAAGTAATGCCACAAAGATTAGATGGAACATGGGCATACGAGTCTCGTTTTGGTGATGTTTTTCCAAAGCATAAATGGGAGGTTATATCATGAGTATGTTGGTAAATCTAGTAAGATCACATTTTAGAACATTAAAAAAAATTAACTATATTTCTTGGATACTGCCTTCAGAGAAATTTATTAATGATTTGCGAAATTACTACAGACAGATAGTAAGCTTTCCCTTTCTTTTTTATGTTCTGCATCCCAATTGTTTTTATAAAGGAGTTTTGGCTGGATCTTTTATTGGTACACGTTTTAGCCCTAAAACTTCTTGGAATTTCGCTCCTTATTTTTTTCTTGGAACTTATGAAAAAGAACTTGAAGGATTTTGGAATTATTTAACAAAAGCTAACAATAAGTTAAAGAATATTGTAATAATAGGAGCAGCGGAAGGTTATTATGTATGTGGCTTAGGAAGAATTTGTCAAGAATCAAGTATAATTGCATATGAATCATCCGATGAATCACGCAGAATACTGGAATTGAATCTTCGTATTAACAATCTTTCTGAAAGAGTTACTGTTTTAGGAAATTGTGATTATCCTGAATTTTACTCACAATTAAAAGCAGAAAGTCCAGATTTCATCTTGTGTGACATTGAGGGATATGAAAATACCCTCTTTACAGAACAAATTTTGCAGTTGCTGGTGAATACTATTTTACTTATAGAGGTTCATCCTTCTTATGAACTATTAACGAAAATACCTCAAATTGAAAACACACACAAAGTCTTTAAAATCGAGCCTGAAACTAGAACTTTAGAAGACTATACAGTTTTTGACTTAGCATCTAAAGCAAAAAAATATGAATGGATGAATGAGAGAAGACCCTTCTCTACTCCTTGGATTTTAGCCTTGCCAAATAATCATCAATCAACTATGGATTTTGTTTAAATAAATTTTAGTACTCATGTTAAAAAACTTCTTCTACTATCGCCCCTTCGCTGATCGCACTCTTTGTCATTTTCTTAAACAAAGACTGGTTTTACCTGATATTTCTCTTCAGGGATTATTTCCAAACTTTAATGACCAACCAGTCACCTTAAATCAATTACCTTGTGGAGCTTGGTCTACCCCTTTAGCAGATATTGTAATGCTCCTAAAAGTAATTGTTTGCACCCAACCTAAAAAACTGATGGAAGTTGGTAGTTTCAGAGGTTACACGGCTCTTTACATGGCGCAGCATATTTCACCTGATGCGAAAATTGTTACAGTTGATCGTTATCCAGAACATGGCGAAGCATATTTAAATACTCCCTACGCTTCAATAATCGAGAGGCGAGTAGGAGAAACCAATACAGAAATGTTTCAGCAGGACTCTAAAGATTCATACGATCTGATTTTTATTGATGCAGATCATTCATATTCAGGAGTTAAAAATGACACTGAACTTGTGTTACCCTTGGTTTCACAAAATGGTTTTATTGTTTGGCATGATTATGCTAACTGGGGTTATTTTGATGGAAAAAACGGTGTTCCTGAGTATTTAAAAGAGTTATCTGAAAAATTACCTATTGCTCATATTACTGGTTCAGATGTAGCTATTTACTCCCCAGCCTGGGCAGGAGAAAAAAAACATATCTATGAAAGTGCAATTCAACAAAAAGTTCGTTCTACCGAAGTTAATCCTTGGAACACAGATTATCTGCGAGGCTAATAGTAGCATCATCTAATATTATATATATGTCATTTACATCTGAACAATCATCTAGCCTAATCAGTAAGTTTTTCGTCTATAAACGGAAGTATGGGTTAGCTCATGCAGTCTGTAGCTACTTAGGACGACAGAATCAGGTTTTTTGGAAGTTAGTAGCACCGGTAATAACTCAGCAATATATCCATAGATGGGAAACAGTTACCGAACACCGCATTATTAATTTAGGAGGGGGAAGTAACTGTCTGGCAGGATGCCTAACAGTAGACATTAGTCCAAGATCAGATGCTTACGTAGATATCTCGAAACAGCTACCTTTTGCGGACTGTTCAATTGATGCAATTTTTTGTGAAGAAGTTATTGAACACCTTGATATTAGGTTGGGTTGTCAGTTGTTGAAGGAATGCTGGCGAATTCTTAAACCAGGAGGTTTTATACGTTTGACAACTCCTGATTTGAATTGGTTTGCCCAGAGAGTTTTAATATCTACTGCTACTGATGCTTGTGATGAAATTAACCAAATTTTCTACGGTCATGGGCATTGCTATTTATACACTCAGGATATGCTCGATTTTTACTGCCAGGAAGCGGGATTCATTCAATTAAGGCGGTCTATTTATAAAGACCCAGAATCTAAACTTGGTTACCTAGATTCCCATGCTGATAGATTTAATCATCCACCGGAAATGTCTCAATACTTGGAAGCTCAAAAACCTGATAGGTAGAAATATATGATTTTCCTCTATTCTGATGTTTTGTATCGTGCTGGTGGTATAGAAACTTATCTACATACTCTTGCACTGCATTTACATAGTGAAAATATACCTTTTCGGGTGGTGGTAGCAGAGTTAGAAAGATGTCCTTTAGTAGATGATTTAGTAGATAAGGGTATAAATATATATCGGCAAAAAAGAATATTCGGCGATCGCTGGCTAGTAAGACAACACCTGATGCTAACCTGGTTAAGTACTCAACTAAAACCTGAAGATTGGGTATTTTGCGTTCGTTGGCCTTTGCCTAGTCTATATCTGAGAATGGTTCGTCTAGTGCATCGCCATCAAGCCAAACTTGCGGTTAGTTGGGCATTAGCTCCCGAATTTTTTCCTCCACTTCCACCTCATGGACAAAAATTATGTGAGGCTGTGGCTGAAACAGATGCTGTTATTTCTGTTTCGCAATGTACTGTTGACCAGTTTAAACAGGTATACGGTTACACTGGTAAAGTTCATGTTGTGCCGTATCACAACTTATTACTGTTTCCCCAAATAGTTTCTTTACCTTCCAGTCCACCCTGGAAAATCGGATTTTTGGGCAGATTAGAAATAAAACAAAAGAATCTTGATACTCTTCTCCAGGCGATCGCCACCTTATTTAAAAATGGCAAGCCAGTAGAACTACACCTCTACGGTCGCGGTCCAGACCAGACGACACTAGAAGAATTAGCACTGAAATTAGGAATTAAACAACAAGTTATTTTTCATGGTGCTTACGATCATCGCCAAGACTTGCCTAAGATCATGGCAAATTGCCATTTATTTGTGTATCCTTCCCGATTTGAAGGTGGTCCCTGCTTTACACTGTTAGAATTGATGCAAGCTGGACGCTTTTGTGTAGCAGCAAAAGTAGGGGGAATTCCTGACTTATATGAGGGATATCCAGAGATTGGTTTGTTAGTTTCACCTGATCATCCAGAGCAACTGAATCAAGCACTCACCATTGCTCTAGAAAAGATAGCAAATGGTTCTATAGATGGTGAAAAAATTCGTGCCAGATACTTTTCTGGCTTTGATATGCAATCTGCTCATCAAGCTTGGACTGCTGTAATTAATTAAAACCAATTGCTAGTAATCTTGTTTAAGATTAAACTCTTAACATCACTTAAGTATAAATATGATGAAATTTATTAGAAATGGTTTAACCCTACTCCAAAATCCTAAATTATTTAGTGATTACTATGAGTACCAAGTAAGTAAATGGCAAAACAAAGGAGAAGCAATCAGGTTACTTCCCGATGATATTCGTATTGCAGGACTAAGTGGTTTTAGCGAATTTCATTCCTGTAAACATTTTGTTAGTGATGCAGAGAGGGATTTTTTGAATCACTATAGCCTAACAAATGGTGACTTGATAGATGTAGGTGCAAATTTAGGAGTTGTATCGCTCATATTAGCTAAACGCTTTCTCTCAAGAAAAGTTCATTCCTTTGAGCCAAATCCCTCAACATTTTCGTCTTTGAAAAAAAATACTGAATTGAATAAATGTAATAATGTCCTACTCCAAAATATAGTAGTTGCAGATCATGATGGTGAAATTGCTTTTAATGCAGATCCGACTTACCGAGGTACAAATAGCATTTCTGAGCAAGGAAACCATATAATTAATTTGCCCTGTATAACTCTTGATACTTATGCTAAAAAACATTCTATAGAAAATATTTCTTTTTTAAAAGTTGATGTAGAAGGTTATGAAGAACTAGTATTTTCAGGAGCAATAGAACTACTACGAGAGAAAAGAGTGAACCTCATTTATTATGAAGTTTGTCCAAACAACGCTAAAAAAGCTGGACTTGATCCGAAAAAACCAACTCAAATTTTACTGGATCATGGTTATTCTATTTACAGACTAATAGAAAATGGCTCTTTAGTAGAAAGTAATATCTCACAGATAGATTCAGTTATTTTAGACAATTGGTTAGCAATGTGTCAATAAACACTGATTGAATAACAATTATTTCTTACACAAATAAATAATTATGAAAATATGCTGGCTTATTCCTGATGATCGTAGTGGAGGAGTAGCTTCAGTAGCTATATCATGCTGTGAGCAAGCTGCAAAAGCAGGTTATGAAACTACATTACTACTTGTACTTAAACCTACATCAAGGCTTGCAACCAATAATTTTCCTTTCCGTGTTGCTTCCTTGGGGCTAGAAGGTTTAGCAGAAAAAACCCCTGTAGAATTAATAAAGTGGTTATCTGATCACCCTCAAGATGTATTACTTTTGAATGGTTGCGAACAGACAGATGCTGTAATTCCTTATCTACCTTCTACAGTCAAATGTGTCTATGTTGTTCATGATACTGCTTCCCGCTACTGGCAAGTATCAGTTAAAGAAGAAAATAATTTAGATGCAATTGTCGCTGTTTCTGAAACAGTAGCTCGTGAATTTAGAGATGATCTAAAAAATTCTAAAAAACTTTCTGTTATTTTAAACGGTTGTATATTTCCTCAGCTTCAACAATCTACATCCCGAAAAGATGACATGATCTTTTTAGGAGGTGATAAACCCGTAAAAGGTGGATTTGACACATTGAAACTATGGAAGGAGCTTTCCAATCATGGATTTATGGGAAAGCTACATTGGTTTGGAAATATATCTCCTAGCTTTCAAACTAAGATTAAGCAATTACCTAATTTTGAACAGATTTGTATTTATGGTCACGTTCAACGTGATGTAATTTTTAGTCTAGCTGCATCCTCCAAAGTTCTATTGATGCTCAGTCGTGTCGAACCATTTGGTATGGCAACAATTGAAGCAATGAGTATGGGATGTATTCCCGTTGCTTGGGATATTGAAACAGGCACAAAGGAGATTGTTTCAGCAAATAAGACTGCACTTTTTGCACCATTAGGAGACATCAAGATTCTGGCTAACCAAGTTCTTCTAGCCTGTAATGAGTATGAGGCTTTTGCGAATAATGTAATTGAGCAAGCACGATCAAATTTTGATGCAACCGTGATGTGGAAGCACTACGAGACTCTCATACAAGACATTTATTCACTTCCAGCAATTAGCAGGAGCAAAGAAGGTCAGCAACCTACTAATTATCAATCTCCAGTTCGTCGCTTTCAACTCCTACCCAGCCCCGTGCGTTCAGCAATTAGAGATTTTGTGGGGCGATCGCCTCAGCTTGGTTATTTACTCCGTGATTTTCGGGGCTTATAGTATATTCAATATGGCTAACCTTAGCTTTTTATTCCTCGTTGCCAATACCCCTTGGGTATATGCCTTAGCAGAAGCTCTTGCTAAAGATTTTCCTACCCATGCCACTCGTTCCTATGATTGGCTGAATTACCGTCGTCTGAAACCAAAGTGGCCAAGTTCACCTAAACCCCTTTTTTTACAGCGCACAATGCAATTACTTCCTCCAGGTTATGCTGGTAGTCTGGGGAATATATTTCAGCCCTACTTGAACGGGAAAGTCAAACATTGGTGTCGGAGTTTAGAAAAAGAATCTGGAATAACATCTTGGGTTATTGCACCGTATCCATTTTCAGCACCGTGGGTACGCCAAATTCCATCGGAACGGTTAATCTATTACAACCTTGACGAATATATTTATTATCAACCCTCACGTAAAGAACAAATTCTGCGTCAGGAAGCAGAATTAGTTAACAGAGCGAAAATTATTCTTTGTATTGCTCAATTCCAAGTAGAAGCTTTACGACAGCGTTATCCGCATCGGGCTGAAGCCATTCATCACTTTCCTCTAGGAGTAGTGGAATCTTACCTAAATCCTAAGCCAGAAAAACTACCTGAACCAATGACAGTTGGTTATATAGGCAATCTCATTGAGCGAGTGGACTGGAAGCTGGTGTTACAGGTAGCTAAAGCTTGTCCAGACATAACTTTTATTTTTGTAGGGGGGCTGGATGGATTTGCTGGAGGTTTGAGTAGAGAAAGTTGGATGGCAGATCGTGAAGCGGTACTATCATTATCTAATGTTCGTCACATTAATAAAGTTCCTCAAGAGCAAGTCGCTCAGTATTACTGGTCATTTGCAGTCAACTGGATGCCCTATGATATTACTCATCCCTTTAATCAGGCTGCTTGTCCGACAAAAGTCATGGATGGTATTGCCACTGGTCGTCCCATGCTCAGTACCGATGTTCCAGAATGCCGACTTTATCCAGAGTGGATTAATGTGTTTCATTCTCCAGAAGCAGCAGTTAATTTAATTAAGCAGCAACTGAATTTAATCGGCACTCAAGAGGCATTTTATAAAAGCACTCAACAATTAAAATTTGCTGAACAGCAAACCTGGCCAGCACGAGCTAGAACCTTAGTAAAGTTGCTGGCACAATATGAATGCTAATCTTAAAACTGATGTTTTTCAGACATCGCGCTTTTGGACTCTGGATATTATTAAAGGAATCTCAGTTTTAGCTGTTGTTATTTTCCACGTCTTGCCAGATGTTAACTCTAAAAACAATTTGATTGATTCATCAAATTTCTGGATAAACTATCTCAGATATGGAGGAACACTAGGTGTAAGTATATTTTTTGTTTTGAGTGGTTTTGGTATTCATTATTCCCAAGCAAGACGACAGGTTAGCGAGCAAAATTTTCAACCTATATGGAGTAAGTTTATTTTACGTCGTTTACAACGACTCTACCCTGCCTACTTAGGAGCAATTCTTCTTTCTCTATTTATTAACAGTGCTTGGGGTTTAATTCGTCAACACAACATATTTGCCTATTTACCCGAAAGCTGGGATATCATTGCTCACTTATTATTTCTCCATACTCTCAGTCCTAAAACGTTCTTTGGCATTATTCCCGCACTGTGGTTTGTGGGAACATTAGTACAGCTATATCTACTTTACCCTATTTTTTATAAATTAGCTCAACTTTGGGGGATTAATCGGGCTTTATTAGTTGTAATCTTATTCACATTAATTACTCGTCTAATCAGTCAATATCTTACTTCTGATTTAATAGACCAAGACTTACGATCTGTATTGTGGTTCAATTCTCCTCAACGCTGGTTTGAGTGGTGCATGGGAGCGTGGGTAGCTCAACAAGTGGCTCAAAAAAACAACTTCCCTGTTAGTTATATCTCACTATATTGTTTGCTTATCTTAATTTGGTTAGCATTAGGTTCTTCAGCAAATTTAGTTTACGAACCTGTTTTAGGTTGCTTAATTGGTTTGATGATTTGGAGCTTAGTTATTAAAGAAACCAATATAAGTTACAGCAAGTGGTGGTATCCTATATTCTTATTAGGAAAACTCAGTTATCCAGTTTATTTATTGCACCAGATTTTTATTCCATACATTAGATCAGCCTTATCTGATTCAGCATTTAATACATTTTCACTGCTATTGTTATTGGTACTAATCATTACTTTACCAATATCAATGTTATTTCACCATTTTCTAGAAGTTTCACCTACCAATACGAAGCCTAAATTATGACTCAAGAAATTGATATTCAACGCCAGTATTATGCCCAAACAGCCACTCTATATGATGAAGTTCATGTTGAGAAAGAGCAAGAACATATCTTAGCTTTGCACCTATTAGCAAGTTATATAGAGTTTTACCAAATTCGTAGTGTTTTGGATGTCGGTGCTGGTACTGGTCGTACAATACTTTGGCTAAAACTTCGATTCCCCAACCTACTTATTAAAGGTATTGAACCAGTTAAAGAACTCCGTGAACAGGGTTACTCTAAAGGCATCTTATCAGAAGAGTTAGTAGATGGTGATGGTTATAACCTCCCTTTTGCTGACAATAGCTTTGATTTAGTCTGTGAATTTGCTGTACTCCATCATGTGAGAGAACCCGAAAAAGTAATTCAAGAAATGTCAAGAGTTTCTGCTAGGATGGTCTGTATTTCTGACTGCAATTTTATGGGACAGGGAAGTCCTCCATTGCGATTACTAAAATACTTGATATTCTCTCTTGGGTTTTGGAAGATAGCAGATTGGTTTAAAACCAAAGGAAAGGGTTATACCATCAGCGAAGGAGATGGATTAGCTTATTCTTACTCAGTTTATCAAAGCTTATCAACTCTTTATCAAGACTGGCAAAAACTACGTATCATGACTACAGGTGGAGATAGTGATAGTAAACTAGGTCAGATTCTATCATCTGCTCATTTGCTTTTAATTGCCTTCGATAAAAAAGCATAAACCCCGTCCATTTTGAAACCTGGAGTTTTAAGGAGAGTATATTCTTCAGTTTTGGGCTGAGTTCTGAGCTTTACCCTAATTCCAAAAAACTATGGCTTTCAAGGTAGACGCAGTTTAAATATAAATTATTCAAGTAATTCATTTGGGCTTGCCACTCAAGACAAACTTTGTGTTCTCTGTAATTCATCTTTTGATATTTATTTTTACTCAATCTAAAATTATGTTGAATCTAATCAAAACAGCATTACCTAACCAGACATTGCTACTTCCAATCTTAGCAGGTCCTTTCCGAGGAGCAAGAATTAAACTAAATCCTCGTGTTTCCTTACGTAAAATTTTTGGTATCTATGAGCATGAGCTTAATCAATGGCTAGAGGAAGTTCTTCCTCTTGTCAATGTTGTTTTGGATGTAGGAGCTAATGACGGATACTTTACCTTTGGCAGCGTAACGGCTTTTTCCCGTATGAACAAAAACGCCAAAGTTATTGCTTTTGAACCTTTATCTGAACATTTTCAAGATTTACAATCCACGATGAAACTCTATTCTACAGAAAAAGTATATATTGAGTTACACCAATCTTTAGTTGGCTCAGTTGTTGAGTCAGACAAAACAACAACTTTAGATGCGATCGCTCAACAATACTCCCTTCCTAATGAAAATGACCGTACTTTGATTAAAATTGACGTTGAAGGGGCTGAACTGGATGTCATTGCTGGCGCAGTTCTTTGGCTAAATCCAGAGAACTTTTTTCTGATTGAAGTCCATGATATTAGTTATATTGACATCTTAATAGAAAAGTTTTTAGCTCAAGGTATCAAGTTGAAACTGGTTAACCAGCAACCTCTACCTATCTTAGGTCGTGAAACAAGATCAGAACTGAATTGGTGGTTAATCTCAGATTTAAATTAGTTAGAGTATTCATGCAACAGTATGTTTGTGCATTTAGGGGTCGCAGGGACAATTATCAAGTTCCACTAGCATTGGCTGAACACAACTTGCTTGACCAGTTTATTACTGAATTCTATGCAACAGAACTAATTCAAAAATTAACTCCCCTTCTACCCAAGAAGTGGTCTCAGAAGGCTAGTTTTCGCTGCGAACCAAAAATTCCTGCTCACAAAGTCAAGTGTTTATGGGGAACAACACTGGTTGAGCATACACGCCACCGTCTAGGGTTTTCACCAGCTGCTACCTTTGCTCAACTAGATCAAAACTTCTCCAAGGAAGCAATATCTAGGGCAAAACTCACTAAAAGCAATTTGCTTCTTTATACGCCTTATGCTTGGGAAGCATTTACCGCAGAGTATTCTCATGACCCCAAAAAGGTTTTGTTTCAGTTTCATCCTCATGCTGATGCTGAAAATTGCATACTAACTCAAGATGTTTCTCACTACCCGGTGGTGCAATCTTCTTATCAAGAAGAAATAGGAAAACAGCTATCTCCTCAACTCCAAACAAGAGTTAAAGATTGTTGGAAGTACGCTGATCTGATACTATGTGCTAGTAGTTTTACTCGCATTACATTGCTAGAAGCTGGGGCTGATCCAAATATCTGCAAAGTTATTCCCTATGGCATTGATTTACCAAATCAATCAGCAATTTCTAAACCTACAACATTTAAGGCTTTGTTTGTAGGTTCTGGAATTCAGAGAAAAGGACTGCATCATTTACTTTTAGCATGGCAGAGAGCAAATTTGCCACCAGAGAGTCAATTAACTTTAGTGTGTCGTGTTCTTGACCCTGGGATTGATAAGCTGATAAAGCAAACACCCAATGTAAAGCTATTACGGGGAGTAGATACAACAAAATTACGTAATCTTTATACTACAAGTTCTCTTTTTGTGATGCCTTCACTGATAGAAGGATTTGGTCAAGTTTTTCTAGAAGCACTAAGCTATGGATGTCCAGTTCTGGGGACAATAAATACCTGCTTACCAGATTTAGGAACAGAAGCTGATGGTATTTTTCTCACAGAAGTCGGAAACTTAGATCAACTTGTTGCTCATTTAGAACATTTGGCAGTTGTACTACCTCAAAACTCTATTCTACGAAACAAAGCGTATCTATGTGCGAAACAATTTTCTTGGCATAAATTTAGATATAATATGTTGAGCTATTTATGATTGACGCTATTTTTGCGCTTCCACAAAATCTCCAACAAGTGTATTTATTGGCCTTAGTCCTATTAACATCACTTGTCATTGACTCTCTTATCAATATTCGTTATCGAGTATGGAGTATACCTGCGCTCGTAGTCTATATAACTGTTTTTATCTGGTATTTCTTAGAGTTAATTTATACACCTGAAAATTTTATAAAATTTGATTCTTCAATTTTAGAAAATTGTTACCTGCAAATTATTCTGTTCTTAGTTGCTTTCCGAATATTCATACCATCTATATGCCGCAAATTTTCGAGAAACTACCATCAGGTTTGGAAATTTTCAATTCTTAACCCAGAAAAGATATTAATATATCTTGCTGTAATCTGGTTACTACTTCTGCTATATGGAACTTTGCGATTAGGAGGTGATGTTATTCAGGCTCTCTTGCCAATAAATTCTCGTACATCCCCTAATATGTGGAGTAGAGGTGCGCTTGGTGGATCTGACGGTTTTATAGTTTCTTCTGCTTCATATATTTATTTATTAGTTTGTTCATTCTTTGGAGTCCTATTACCTTTACAGACTAAAAACCATGCAAAATTCCTCAATATTGCACTAATTTTGATTACACTTCCATATTTTATTTTCATGGGTTCAAGAAATGTTTTGCTTGCAGTTACTTTTCCAGGGTATTTAAGTTACTTTTTGTTAAGTAGAGATAAAATAATCAAAAAAACCATCATAACAATTATTATCTATTTAATAATCTCAAATATTTTATTATTGGTAATTAACTATCGGAACATTGGTTTTCAATCATTTTTTAATTCAGGACAAAGCCTACCTTACATAGAAGAGACGAAAACTAATGAGAAGCATTTGGGTTTAAATATGCTAGAAGAGCTTGCTAACATCAACAATTTTTATAATAAAAAACAACTAGAACCTAGTTATGGAATGGGTTATTTATCTGAGTTACTGAATTTTATTCCCCGTGCTATTTGGCCTAATAAACCATCTCCTAGTATTGATTATTCTAAACTCAGAGGATTTTCATCAAATACCAGAGATGTTGGTGTTTTTGCAACTATCTCTACTGGTATGATTGGCCAAGGTGTTACTAATTTTGGCCGTTTCTTAGGACCAATTGCTGGAGGATTCTTAATGTCCTGTTGGGCTGCTTTCATGTCTAGGCTTTGGCTACAGAGGTTCTCAACATTACGACTTAGTTTATTTATGATTTGCTTAGGGCTTACTTTTAACTTAGGTCGAGACATAACATTGCTGGTTTTATGGCCTGCGGTGTTTGGTTATGTGATAGTTCGATTGTTTGAAAATAATTTGAAGCGTAAGAGCCAAAATCTACTACAAATAAATCCAGGTATTAGTATCAGATAATCAAAAGGATTTTTTTAACTCATCTTACAGCAGATTGCGCTCTTTTGAGGTAAAAACTTAAATTATGAACCTATTGTGGTGTGGGCATCTTGACGGCTAGAAGTGTAGCTCATAAAATCGGGAAGTGCTGTATTTCCAAGAAAATGTTGCAAATATTTTCAAACATTAATAAATCGGTAAAAACTATTTTAAACACAAATTTCATATTTTAATTTACCGAAAATAACAAAAGAGAGTGAAATAGTGCATATAGTTTTATTGTTTACAAACTTTGGACCATATCATATAGCACGAGCCAGTAAACTTTCCGAACACCTGGCTCTCAAAGAATGGAAAATGACGGCTATAGAATTGGCTCGCTTTGAACAAGAATACAAGTGGGAAACAGAAGTATCTGCACTAAATTTTGATTTGGTTTCTTTGACAAAGAATAAGTTAGAGAACCAGGCTGGACATAATCTGGTTTGGCAACTTTACCAACGGTTATTTGAGTTGAAACCGGATGTTTTAGTAATTGCAGGTTATTCCAGACCATCTATGTTAGCAGCTTTATTATGGGGATTATGGCATGGAAAATATTTGATCATCATGTCTGCCACTACGGAAGGTGATGCACCTCGTATTTGGTGGCGAGAAATGTTCAAGAGTTGGTTTTTAAAAAAATATGATGCAGCTTTAGTTGGTGGACAGCCTCATAAACGCTACTTTATGAAATTGGGAATGGTTCCAGAATCGATATTTTTAGGTTACAATGTTGTAGAAAATTCAGTCTTTAATACACAGCAAATTCACTTATTGCCTAACCCTTTAATTAAACCTTTTTTTCTGACAGTTAATCGCTTTGTTCCTAAAAAGAATCTCTCTAGATTAATATCAGCTTATGCTGCATATCGTGAATTAGCTGGCTCAGATGCTTGGGATTTAGTGCTGGCCGGAGATGGAATTCTATTATCATCACTGAAAAAACAGATTAACAACCTAAATTTGCCAACATCTGTTCATTTACCTGGTTTTCTGCAACAAAATCAACTTTTACCTTACTTTGCTCATGCCGGGTGCTTTATTCATGCTAGTATTCAAGAACAGTGGGGTTTAGTAGTAAATGAAGCAATGGCAGCAGGTTTACCAGTATTGGTTTCCAATCGTTGTGGCTGTTATGAAGATTTAATCATAGAAGGTGTGAATGGATTTGGTTTTGATCCTGAGGACTCTCAACAGCTAACTGAATTGATGCTGAAAATGAGTTCAGGAGAGATTGATTTACAGAGCATGGGTAATGCGGCTTTAGAACATATTGGAAAATTTTCTCCTGATTATTTCGCTCAAGGATTGATACAATCAATTAGTTACGCTTTAAATAAACATTAATTTTAATTTATGAGAATTTTAATGGTTATTCCTGCTTTGGCAGATGTGTATGGTGGAACGACAAAAATTGTTCTTGAGTTAGCAGAATCTCTTGGTAAATTGGGTGTTAAAGTTGATGTTATAGCTACTAATGCCAATGGATCAAAAACTTTAAGTTTCCCTCTTAATCAGTGGATTACACAAAAAGATTATAGAGTTCAATATTTTTCTTACTTCGATTTTATAGATTATAAATTCACTTTTTCAATGAGTAAATGGTTATTTAGCAATGTATACAAATATAATTTAGTCCATACTCATGCTATTTTTTCCTATCCAGTTCTCGCTGCGTATTGGATGTGTCAAATACACAAAATTCCTTATATTGCTACACCTCATGGAATGTTAGAACCTTGGGCGTTAGCTTATAAAAGTTGGAAAAAGCAATTTTATTTTTCCTTTCTAGAAAAGCCATCATTACAAAAAGCAAGTGCTATTCAAATGACAGCTTCTAGCGAAGTTAAGCAAATCAACAACTTGAAATTAAAAGCTAATCCAGTTATTGCTCCAAATGGAATTCATAGACAAGATTTTGAAATTCTCCCTGATCCAGAAATTTTTTATAATCAATTTCCAGAGACGAAAAATAAAAGATTAATTATATTTTTAGGACGCATTGATCCTAAAAAAGGATTAGATTTATTAGCACCTGCTTTTGCTCAAGCATATCAAAGATTTCCTGAGACTCATCTGATTATTGCCGGACCTGATAATACAGGATTTTTATCTACTGCTGACAGCTATTTTATCAAAGCAGGTTGTAGAAATGCTGTTACATTTACGGGGATGTTGACAGGTACGATAAAATATGCTGCTTTAGCAGCAGCTAATATCTATGTTGCCCCTTCTTATTCTGAGGGTTTTAGTATGTCGGTCCTAGAGGGCATGGCGGCTGGTTTACCCTGTGTAATTACCACTGGCTGTAATTTTCCAGAAGCTGCGGAAGCTCAGGTGGCTAGTGTTGTTGATATCAATACTGATAGTATAGCCAATGCCTTAATTCAACTGTTAAAGGATGATCAAGAGGCTAAAAAAATGGGCGATCGCGCTCGTCAATTTATCCTAGAAAATTATACATGGGATAGGGTAGCAACAAAAATGGTTTCAGTTTATCAAGACATTATCAACAACGTACTATAAATTAATACAAATAAGGGTTGATTATCATCATGGTTTCTAAGCAATACGAATATTCCTATGCTGATGCTAAACTTAATCATCACCATGCCTATTTGAGCAAACCTCTCTTAGAGATGATATCTGAATTTGCTTCTCTAAATGCTAATCAGCAACCTCTTCGCATCTTAGATATTGGCTGTGGTAATGGTAGTTTCAGCAACTTTATTGCACAAAATGGATATGAAGTGGTGGGGCTTGAGGAGTCTGCATCCGGTGTTAAGTTTGCAACTCAATCTTTTCCGGATTGTCAGTTTATTCAAGGAAGTATTTACAATATTCCCTATACAGAGTTAGGAGATAAGTTTGATATTATTATTTCCTGTGAGGTTATTGAGCATTTATTTTATCCAAAAGAATTAGTGAGAAATATCAAAAAATGTCTTAAGCCGAATGGGCTTTTAATTATTACTACACCCTATAATGGCTATTTAAAAAACCTGATTATTGCTGCAACAGGTAAAATGGATCAGCATTTGACTACTTTATGGGATGGAGGTCATATCAAATTCTTTTCTGTAGCAACTATGACTACGTTACTCAAATCAGAAAATTATACAAACATCAAGTTTAAGTTTGCAGGTAGACTTCCTTATATTTGGAAATCAATGCTATGTTCTAGTGTATATATTCATCCAGAGTAATTATTGACATTGAGAGAATGAGTATAGCTATAAAAATATTAATCTTTACTAGCAGTTCAAATAACAATGCAAACATATTATATAAAAGCATTAAAAGCCGATCTTATTAAGAATAATCAATTTTTATCTTTCCTCATTTCGATCAGTGGATTAGTAATTTTATTCTTAAATACCCTATTAGAAAATAAACCACCTATATTTGATGAAGTTTTCTATTTAGATCAAGACATAGCGCTAATTAATAAATTAGGGATATCAATTGAATTCCTACGTGATTCCCAAGTTGCCGTAGGTCCATTAACAGTTATTATACATTATCTTCTGCAACCAATTACTCATCTTCAAGTTCCTTATATCAGATTAGTAAACTTTTTATTACTTATTGGCATATTTTTTATCCTCATTAGTTCTCTCAAAATATTAGGATATGCAAAACCCCATTTTCATGTGATGGGAATGATTTCTGCACCTATTCTTTGGCCAGTTTCAGGAATGGCTTTATCAGAAATCCCCGCCATGTTTTTTTCATCTATGGGGTTGTATCTTTTTTTGTTAGCCTTTTGTCAAGAATTTGACTCTAAATGGACATCCCTAAACCAAAAATATCCAATTAAACTAATAGCTTCATCATTAGGTGGTTTATTATTTAGTTTTTCTATTCTTGGAAGACAAACATTTTTAGTCGGTTTATTAGCATTTCCTATACTTCTAATTAAAGATATAGATAAAAGAAAATATATATATTCGTTTTTATTTACTGCTTTAATGCTACCAATAATTGTATTTATAATATGGGGAGGAATCGTACCTCCTTTGCACTTAGCTAAACCAGGTTATATCTCTAAAGAAACATTTTCTATTGTTAACGGTTTTCTTTCTTTTGCCTATGCAGCTATTATTATGGTCATAATCGCACCAAAAATTTTTATTTTAAATAGAAAGCTGTTATTAATTACAATATTTTGCAGTACCATTTTATCTACAACAAACATATTTTATAATTTTCTTACAATAACTCCAGCGAAATCACTTGCTAGTAAAATATTTCCAGATTCCTTATCTTTAATTATCTATACTAAAGTTAGTTCTGGTTTTTTAGCTGTATTCGGATTATTTTTTTTAATTGCTATTTTCAAAATGATTATAGAGAATAAACATGATTTAATTTATGTATTTCTGTGTATTTATTTCCTGTTATTATGTTCGACTCCCTTTAAAATAGTTCATCTGTTTTCTAGTAGATACACTGCAACTACTCTGCCAATTATGATACTTGTAACAGCAAGATATAGTAGCACGAATGATTTATGGAAACCAATTAGATTAATGGTGGGCATTATTGCTGGTTTTTTAATTCTCAGATCATTTTTTGATGTTCATTAAATAAAACTTATGCCGAAGAATTTAACTCCTCTCATACTGACATATAACGAAGCACCTAATATTAATCGTACTCTAGAAAAACTCAATTGGGTTAATAGAGTTGTTGTAATTGATAGTTATAGTACAGATGAAACACTTGAAATTCTATCTTCTTATCCTCAAGTAGAAGTATTTCAAAGAAAATTTGATTCTTTTGCTAGTCAATGTAACTATGGATTAGGGAAGATTTCATCAGAATGGGTACTATCTATAGATGCAGATTATGTATTAACTGATGATTTAATTAATGAAATTAAAAAACTATCAATAAAGTCAGATATAGACAGTTATAGTGTCAGATTCAAATACTGTGTATTTGGGAAACCCTTACGTGGCACTTTGCTTCCACCTAGAAAGGTTATTTACAGAAGGGAAAAAGCAATTTACCAAGATGATGGACACTCTCATAGAGTAATTGTAGAAGGTAAATCTGAACAACTCTCTGCTTACATTCACCACGACGATCGCAAACCTTTGAGTCGTTGGTTGTGGGCGCAAGATCGTTATATGATTTTGGAAAGTAAAAAATTATTGGCAACTCCTAATCATGAACTTAGTTTAGGCGATCGCATTCGTAAAAAGAAAATCCTAGCACCTTTAATAATTTTAGTCTATTGTTTAATTATCAAAGGCGGTATTCTTGATGGGTGGCACGGTTGGTACTATACATTTCAGAGAGTTTTAGCAGAAATTTTTCTAAGTATACATCTTATAGAATCTGATAAATTAAAATCTTAATTATATCCTATATGCGTCTAGATAATTATAGTCTTGGTACTTATACACCTGGTGCGCCGTATATTCAGCAATTATTGTGGTACTTTGTTGGCTCACCTTTAGTGGAAAGTCATTGGCTTCCTATATCATCTATAAAAGTTGGGATTTTGCGAATTTTTGGCGCAAGTGTCGGTAAAGGTGTCCGCATCAAACCAGGAGTACGCATCAAGTTTCCCTGGCGCTTAGTTGTTGGTAATTATGTCTGGATTGGGGAAGATACCTGGATTGATAATCTAGCTACCGTAGTCATCGAAAATCATGTGTGTCTATCCCAAGGAGTTTATCTTTGCACTGGTAATCATGACTGGAATCAACCCAATTTTCAACTGATTACCGCCCCTATTCATATTCAAGAGAGTAGTTGGATAGCAGCTAAATCAGTCATCGGACCTGGTGTTATCATTGGTAAGGGAGCAGTTTTAACACTAGGCAGCGTTACAGCAAGATCCTTAGAAGCGAATATAATCTACTCAGGCAACCCTGCTCAACCAATCAAAAAAAGGACAGAATCCCACGACACCACAGGGAAAATTAAATAACTCTTAAATTATATACCTGATTTATTTATAGTTTGTTGTATTATTTATTACAGAGCATAAAATAAGAGTTACAAACATTAGTCTATAACTAAACACAATTACATTAGTAATATAGGACTAATATTTGATTTTTGTATCCCTTATGGGAGGAGAAGCCATCAAGATACGTATGTACGCTTGATTAATGGTACTTCACGGCTTTGCCTAATGCACCCTACAAATACTTAACCCAAGTTGCTACTCATCTAAATTAAGGCTGACAAGAGGTAATTGGTGATAAAATCTCAGTCTTAATCCTGTTCATCCTTAAATCCTGATTCTGACAATTTGCCTAACGCACCCTATAAATACTGAGATTTTTTCAAAATTAAAATACTATCGCTATATATACAGACAAATGACAAATAAGCGTGTAAAATGTAAAAATGCTTTCTGTATAACAAAGACTCTACCAAAATTTTGATACAATGCAGCATTTTTGTATCTTGTTATCTAAGTTACTACTTGCATTTTGACTTATTTTCAAGTTTATTTTTAATTGCCGAAATAACAAACGATATTTTTTCACAATAGTAAAAAACATTTATATATCTTTACTTTACTATTTACCCAATAAAAATCAATGATTGAGAAGCAAACAACAACCCACAGAAGTTATTACGGCGACTCTATTCCCAGCCCTAAATTATCTCCCTATGCAACCTTTTCGCCGTTTCCAGAAGAGGCTAATGAGTGGAATTTAAAACGCTTTTTTGGTCTTATACAACGTCGAGCCATTATTATCACAGGGGTAGTCTCTGTCACAATGGCTGGTGTTAGTTATTCAACACTGAACCAAGAATCTGTATATCAAGGTAGCTTTCAAATCTTAGTTGAATCTGTCAATGATGATAGCAAAGTAGGGAAACTAAGTTTACTCGATTCTAACGCTTCTTCAGGAAGTAGTCTAGATTATGAAAGTCAAATTCAGGTTCTCAAAAGTACAGAACTGCTACAACCTGTTTTGACAAAGTTGCAAGAAGCATATCCTGATCTTACTTATAATGCTCTTCTACAAGGTTTAACTATTCGTCGCTTTGGTGCAACAAAAGTAATCGAAGTTAAATATCAAAGTCATGATACTAAAAAGATTCAACTCATATTAGATACAATTTCCCAATTCTATTTAAACTACAGCTTAGACAAGCGGCAAACAAAACTGCGTCAAGGAATTCAATTTGTAGAAAAACAACTACCTGATATCCAAAAACGGGTAGCGCAGTTACAAAGAGAAATGCAAATATTCCGACAAAAATATAATTTTATTGATCCAGAAAGCCAATCTCAAAGAATTTCTGGACAAATCCAATCTCTGACGCAACAAAGATTAACAATAAATCAACAATTAGCTGCTGCCAGAGCTAATTATATGAGTTTACAGGGACAAGAAGGACAATTTGCTGCAATTAATAATGCCCCTATATATCAACAATTAATTACTCAACAACGCCAATTAGAAACCCAAATATCTGGAGAATTAGCTCGATTTCAACCCGATAATCCAGTCGTTCAAACCTTACAAGAAAAAAGAGATAACCTCTTCCCCCTGATTAGAGAAGAAGCAAAACGAACTTTAACTATCAAATTAGCTGAAGCTACAATTTTACTTCAGAGAATAGAAGCAGATAGTCAACAACAGGCACAAGCAGAACAACAACTGCAAAGAGAATTAGAGCAATTACCAGTTTTATCGAGGCAATACACTGATATCCAGCGGAATTTACAACTAGCCAATGAGAGTTTGACTAGGTTTTTAGGTAATCGGGAAAAGCTGCAAATAGAGGTAGCACAAACAGAACTTCCTTGGGAATTAATTCAATCACCTACTCTAGCAGAATTGCCAATTTACCCCAATATTCCCCGCAGTTTACTATTAGGATTGGTGGCTAGTTCTTTGTTAGGCATTGGTGCAGCCTTACTCATTGAAGAGATGGATAATACATATCATAACATTGAGTCTCTGCAAGAAAAGATTAAACTACCCATATTAGGAAGACTTCCCTTTGATAAAACTATAGCTAATAATTCATCTTTAGATATTGCAGGTAAGGTAAGTAATAAAGAACAACTATCAGATGATTATTCTAGAAACAAGCATCAATTGTCTAATATGTTTGCTAGTCAGATTACCCAGTCTGGTTATTATAGTCAAGGAGCATTCTGGGAATCTTTACAAATTTTATATGGTAATCTTCAATTACTCAATTCTGATCAACCAATTGGTTCTTTAATAATTTCTTCTTCTCTTCCCGGAGATGGTAAAAGTACAGTAGCATTTCATTTAGCTCAAATAGCTGCTGCGATGGGAAAAAGGGTATTACTCGTAGATACTGATCTTCGCCGTCCACAAGTTCACAAACTCTCAGGATTAAATAACTTATGGGGATTAAGTAATTTAATTTCTGCAAATATAGCAGTAGAGCAGGTGATTCAAGAAATGCCGGGAATGAATAATTTATCTGTGATTACTTCAGGACCAATACCACCTGATCCGGCGAGGTTGTTGTCATCAGAAAAAATGAGGCAACTAATGTCATATTTGCGTCTGAATTTTGATTTAGTAATTTATGATTCTCCCCCAATATTAGGCTTAGTAGATGCTAGATTAATAGCTCCTCATACTGATGGTTTCATACTAGTTGTCAAAATGAATCAAACAGATAAATCAGCCCTCTTACAAGTTCAGGATAGCCTCAAAAGATATCCAATCAATGTATTAGGGATAGTTGCTAATGGTGATAAATGCCAACTTAAAGGCTATGATTCTTACTATCGGCAATCGAATTTTGCAGAAGTTAAATATTCTTGAAATGTTGCTAATTTAGGTAGATATAAAAAAGGGCGTTGCTGATAGCCTGCGTGGCGTAGCCATATTGGCGTATGATTTTCGGAGTAGAGACGTTCCATGGAACGTCTCTACAAAGGTATTAAACATATGCAAAATTATTTTCATCCCTAAAATCGGCAACACCGCTTTTTTAATGAAACGATTATAGTGTAAACTTAGGAACTATGATGACTAGTTATTGCTAAAACAATTGTTAAATAAATTTAAAATAGACTGGTATCATTCTTGATCTTACTACTAAGGAGTTTTGATGATGTGGTGTAATATAAGAAAATATAGTAAGAGTATTGCTCTAACCTGTTTCGTAACAGCTAGTGTTGTGGCTTCAAATATAGCTTTTGCTGCTCGTGAGCGCAACTATCAGCCCGATGAATTCCGCTCTGTATTACGAGGGTTAGGTTATAACATTAAAGTTACAAAAAATCCCCTTACCGACGAAGAAACTAAAAAGGGTATTACTGAATTTCAAACAGGTTACAAGCTAAAGGTGGATGGAAAAGCTGGTCCCCAAACCCAAAATCATGCTGCTATTATCGTTCAAATTCTCCAACGTAATTTGAATGCTGCACTCAAGCCAAATCCTCTATTACCCGGTGATCAATTTTACAGTCCCCGAATAGAAGAGTTGGTAAAAGAGTATCAGAAAAAACACCAGCTTCCAGAAACTGGTATTGCTGATTTACGACTTCGCCAAAAACTAGATCAAGAAGTTAAGAACATTATTGCTAAACCAACGGCTAAACCAACAGCTAAACCAACGACTAAACCAACGGCTAAACCAACAGCTAAACCAACGGCTAAACCAACAGCTACACCAACGGCTAAACCAACAGCTAAACCAACGGCTAAACCAACGGCTACACCGACAGCTACACCGACAGCTACGCCAACGGCTACACCAACAGCTACGCCAACAGCTACACCAACAGCTACACCAACAGCTACACCAACAGCTACACCAACAGCTACACCAACAGCTACACCAACAAATTGACATCCTTGATATACGCTGCTTAGAAGGTTTTCCCGTTTTGTCTAGACTTCCTCTTGTTGAACATTGCCTTTTTTGAAGTCAAGTTATGATGGACGAGAAACCCATGCAGCATATAGCCTGAGATTTGGCATGAAAGTAGCAGTTTTCAGTACAAAAAATTACGATAGGCAGTTTTTAGAAGCTGCAAATTCTCAAACTCAATATGAGTTGGTATTTTTTGAACCCCGTCTAAATCGGGATACCGCCATCTTAGCCGCAGGATTTCCCTGTGTTTGTGTATTTGTTCATGATCAAGTTGATGCACCTACTTTAGAAATTCTTGCTGCTGGGGGAACTCATCTTATTGCTTTGCGTTGTGCAGGGTTCAATAATGTAGATTTAGCAACCGCAGCCAAGCTAGGAATTAATATTGTCCGCGTGCCAGCTTATTCACCCTATGGAGTCGCAGAACACGCGGTAGGATTGATTTTAAGCCTGAATCGCAAAATTCACCGCGCTTATAATCGTGTGCGTGAAGGTAATTTTTCTCTGAATGGGCTTTTAGGATTTAATTTATATGAGCGCACAGTAGGGATTATTGGTACAGGTAAAATCGGGCTAATTTTAGGACAGATTATGAAAGGCTTTGGCTGTAATCTTCTGGCTTATGATGTTTATCACAATCCAGAGTTAGAAGCTTTAGGTGGTAAATATGTAGAGTTACCTGAGCTTTTAGCTAATGCTGATATTATCTCTCTTCATTGTCCTCTGATGCCGGAAACTCATCATTTGATTAATAGTGATGCGATCGCTCAAATGAAGCCGGGTATGATGATTATTAACACTAGTCGAGGTGCGTTGATTGATACCCAAGCAGTAATTGAGGGTTTAAAATCGGGGCAGATTGGTTATCTCGGTGTAGATGTTTACGAACAAGAATCGGAATTATTTTTTGAAGATTTGTCTGGAGAAATCATTCAAGATGATGTTTTTCAGCATTTGACAACTTTTCCGAATGTTCTGATTACTGGACATCAAGCCTTTTTTACGAAAGAGGCTTTAGAGAATATTGCTGAGACTACTTTGGGTAATATAACTGATATTGAACTAGGTCGTCCCTGCACTCATGAAATCCGTTATCAACCCGAAAAAATATTAATTGGGTGATTTCCGATAAATAAAACAATTGACGATTGTCAATTGACAATTAATAACCTTAACTCTTCAGCTTTAAGGCTTCTGTTGCTGATATTCCCTCACCTTGAGTACCGAAATACCACAAAGCTGCACTAGCTTCGGCACGAGTTACAGGTTTTTTCGGTTGAAATAATGTTGTATAGCCAAAAACTCGGCGAATATTTGATTGTTCAGCATTTTGGAAATCAGCTAAAACTGCTTTTAATGCTTTGGGTTCAATATTACCTGCATCTTGAAAACCCCAAGTTTGTTTAACGGCTTCTAAATTGGCTGCGGGTAAGGCTTGACGGGTATCTAAAGGAACTTTCCATAATAGCATTTGTTCTCGCGTTACAGGGGCATCAGGACGAAATAAAACCGCTGTTGCATCTCCAGATAAGGCACTGGGAAGTAAACCTGCTTCTGCTAATCCTTGAATAACTGGAAAATCGGGATCTTTAGTTAAGATATCTCTAAAAGCTGGTTGAGTGCTGGAGGATGCTAACCGAATTTGTTTGGCTGGATTGTTAGCATACATGGCATTGTTAGCCGCAACTAACCAGCGAGCATATTCTCGACGAGTGATGGTTTTATCAGGTAGAAATTCGTTGGTTTTTGGTTCGATAGATAAAATACCTAATGTAGCTAAATCTTGAATGTGCGATCGCCATTCTGGAGGTGCTTTTTGAATATCCGTAAATTCTTGGCTTGCTAAAGTCTCTGGTTGGGTAGTTGGCTGGGTAACTACGTTAGTATTATTAGTTTTAGGTAATAATGGACCGATAAATTCGGGATTATCTGATGGGGTAACTTGGTTCGCTGTAGTTTGAGAATTAGGCGAATATTCAATTACTAATTTAGTGGCTGTTTGAGGTTGATTGGCTTCAGCTTTAGTAACGGTTTGTGGCACAATTGTGACGTTGATGAGTAAATCATTGCGTCGGGCTGTAAAAGCGCCTTCTACATCATCTTGAGGTTGTTGGACAATCTGCCAGTTTTTAGCCTGAAATTGGCTACGATAAAAGCTGGTAATTAAATTACTAGGATCGGCACTTTGCCAACGAGTTGATATTTTATTTTCTGAATTAGTTGGTGTAATTTCCTGTAATTCCGCATTGGGATAAATGGGAATATCTGACGGAAAATCAGCAGGTAACTTAATTGTTGATGTGTTTGGGTTTGGGGTTACTTGCTGATTCTGAGGTTTGCCAAAGGGAACAGGATTATTTTGCAACTGAGGATCAGCCGCTAATGATTGTTCTAGATTTTTGGCAGATGGACTGTTAGTACAGGCTGTTAAGGAAGATAGGAAAACAGCTAAACTCAGGAATACAGCAGGGCGATTACGGGAAAACACAAAGAAATCACAAATTGATTTTCACTTCCTACACTAGCATTTTTAGGGCTTGGTGACTGGGGAAATTTTGTCCTACTGCTATTGGGTTCAGATTTTGCCTATAATGATTTTTTATCAAGTTTTTCAACCCACCTTCGTGGGTTTTGTCTGTGTAGACGCGGTTTCTAACCGCCCTTTTAACTCATGAAGATGGGTTTTGCCTGTGTAGACGGGGTTTCTAACTGCCCTTTTAACTCATCTAGCATAAAAATATGAATTCCCAAAATTATTATCAACCTGGTGGTAGTCTTCCTCCTAATGCACCTACCTACGTCACACGCAAAGCTGATGAGGATTTATATCAAGCTGTGAAAGCGGGAGAGTTTTGTTTTGTATTGAATTCTCGACAAATGGGAAAATCAAGTTTGCGTGTCCGCACCATGCAAAGATTAAAGGCTGAAGAAATTGCTTGTATGGCTATTGATTTAACCGCCATTGGCACATCAGAATTAACTTCTGAACAATGGTATAATGGCATTATTAATAATATTTCTGAAAATTTAAAGTTAGATAATAAATTTGATTTAGATGTTTTGTGGGAAGAAAATAAACGACTTTCTAATGTACAGGTTTTTGGTAAATTTATTGATCAAGTCTTAAAATTAGTTCCTACACAAATTGTTATTTTTATTGATGAAATTGATAGTATCCTCAGTTTAGGTTTTCCTGTTGATGATTTTTTTGCGTTAATTCGTGCCTTTTTTAATCTCAGAGTTGATAATTCTGAATATAACCGCATTAACTTTGTATTGTTGGGAGTTGCTACACCATCAGAATTAATTCAAGATAAAAAACGGACTCCTTTTAATATTGGTAAAAGTATTGAATTAACAGGTTTTAAATTTGCAGAAGCTTTACCTTTAATCAAGGGATTTTCTCACCAAACTAGCAACCCTGAAACCGTACTCGAAGCGATTTTAGATTGGACAGGAGGACAGCCATTTTTAACTCAAAAAATTTGTAATTTTATTTGTAAATCTAAAGATGAAATTCCGACGGGAAAAGAAGCTAGTTTTGTAGAAAATTTAGTCAAAAATAAAGTTATTGAAAATTGCGAATCTCAAGATGATGAGAGCCATTTTAAAACCATTCGGGATAGAATTTTAAAAAAAGATGAACAGAAAACAGCATATTTATTAGATTTATATCAACAAATTTGGTATTCACAAGGAATTGATACTGATAATAGTATTGAACAAAGTGATTTACAGTTAGCAGGAATCGTTGTTAACAAAGACAGTAAATTGAAAATTTATAATCAGATTTATCATACTATCTTTGATAATTTATGGATTGAAAAAACTTTAGCTAGTTTACGTCCTTATGCAGATAGTTTTCGTCAATGGTTATTATCAGGTAAACAGGATAAATCTCGATTATTGCGAGGGGAAGCTTTAGCAGAAGCTGAAGTTTGGGTAAAGGATAAAAATTTAGGTTTTGAAGATAGGGAATTTTTAGCAGCTAGTCGGACACAAGAACAGGAAGAAAAAGCTATAAAAATTGAAGCTGAAGCTAAACAGGAAGCAGAAAGACAATTAGCAATTGCCAAAAAAAGAACAAAGGTTGGTTTAATATTTTTATCTGTCACTTTAGGTTTTGCAACTGTTTCAGGAATAGCTGCATTTAAAATGAATCAAAATGTTGCTAAGATGGAAAAAAATGTTGCTAAAATCAGAGAATTATCAGAAGTAGCTTCTAAACTACAACAAAAAAATCAAGTAAATGAAGCTAACCAATTTTTAAATATTGCAGGTTTAGTTTTACAAGATAAAATCACAAATCAAGAACTTAAAGAAGCTTTATTAGATAGTTCTTTAGTTTCAGGATATGAATCTTTATCGAAAACAGAAGAGGAAGAGGATAAAAATCTCCAATTAGATCCAAAATATAAGAAAGCCAAAGAAGATTTTACTAAAAGTATTGAAAAATTACCAAAAGAAAATAATTTTGATAAAACTGACACCAGCTATTTAGCGACTTTAGTTTATATTTATTATGTAAAAGCGAAATTAGAAAAAGAACAAAATAAAGCTTTAGCTGATTACAAAAAAGCATTAGAGAAATATAACCTTCTCAAATCAAAATCTAATACTGATTTATTTAAGTTAGACCTGAATATTCTCTATAATGGCAATGCTGATATTGTCGCTAATCTTTATCGTGAACTTATTAAAAAAACTGATACAATGCAAAATGCTGATAGCTCAAATACAGTTTATTATGAATCTTTAAAAACACATTTATTAAATGAATTAGATTATTTAATGCAGCAAAATAGATGGAAAGATGCAGATAGTAAAAATTCGCAGTTTATTCTGGTTTCCGCTAAAAAAGAAAACCCAGGTTATTTAGAAGTAAATGATATTAAAAACTTTAACTGTAATGATTTACGAAAAGTAGATGATTTATGGTTAAAAAACTCCAAAGGAAAATTCGGTTTTAGCCTCCAAAAAAGGATATGGAAGGAAATAGGCAATTCTTTAGATTTTGAATGGGAAAAGGAAAGATTTCCAAAAAAATGGACCGCTCAAGGGTATAATAGTTTTGCCGAAAGGGTGGGATGGAAGAAGGACACAGGGGGAGGCTTTTTGATATATGATGAACTACTTTTATGGGAATATAAAGATTTAAGTACATATAAGCAGTATATGGGTACGTTACCTACTACCTTAGCAGGGGAGTGGAGCAGCGGTTATACTCCTTTCTTCTTGCAGAGACTTGTAGATTGTAGCAGATAAGGCTTTCAGAGCATTATAAAGATTTATTAAGCACTCATTTTCCACGAAAGAATAGGGTTTTCGCTTAACGGAAGTCAAAAGTCAAAGGAAAAAATTAAATAGAATTTCTACATATCATCGTTTGAAAATTGATTTTCTATATCTCTAGATTGATGAAAAATTCTGACAATTTCTAAACTTGCAGAATCTTGAGTCTAGAATATAATATATGGCTTAACAGGAAAGCTACGAAGTCCTGTTTCTAGTTCGTCTCTTTTTGTTCCCATATTAGGAAATTGAGCTAACATCGGAAATTTATCAAAAATTTGTGCGATTTTTTGGTCTGCTAATATTTCATTTTGTTGAGAGAGATAAATCCAAATATCTTCTAAATCTTTTTCTGCTAGTTTTGAAATCCGAAAGCGATTCATTCAGATATTTCTCCTTGTAAACGTTCCCGACCTCGTGCTTTAATTGAAGTTATGAGAGTAGATAAATTGTTTTCATCATATTCTGTGTATTCACCGTTTTGGAGTTGTTGAATACCTGCTGCTATATCCTGTTTTAAGGATTCAATATTTTGTGTTTTCTGGTATTCATTTTGTCGAGAATGTTGAATTTTTTCTACTAAGATTTGATATTCTTCTTGAGAAAGTGAAAGGATAATTTGAGCGAGAGAGTCAAGAAGTCGTGTATTAATTGTAGGAATGGGTTGGTTCATAAGGCAATAATGTTAGAAATTATGTTGATAGTTTTCATTCTAATTATTAACTATTAGTTAAGCATACTATGTACCGAATAACCAGATAAACTAACGAATAAAATTAATCTGACAAATATTAAGAGAAACAACAGGTTCAAACTCTTTACGATCTGAAGTAACTAAAATACCACTTTCTCGATTAGCCAGAGTTAATGCAAAACAATCTGCTAAAGAAATTCTTCTGATACTTGCCTTATAACCTCCTACCTGTGGCCAAAAACTGATAGTCAAATCATCTCGAATAACTAGCCCTAAAGATTGTACATCTTCAATAAGAGCATCTGCAATTGTATCTCCTCCCGTTCGCAGAAAATCATAATAAACTTCACATAAATTAATGCCATGAATCATGCAAATATATTGATTATCAGACAAATAGTTTTCTACAATTTCTGCCCCTATCTCATTTCTAAAAAAAGCAATTAAAGCACAAGCATCTAAAATAATATTCATCTTGCTAATTTTCTAAAGCAATCTCTGCCTGTTTCTTATCTGCAAAATCATCACTATTTGTAGCTAAATTAGAATACTTCCCTCGTAAGGAATGAACTCTAACTTGCTTAGTTTCCTTTTCTCTTCTTTTGCGGAGTGTTTCAAATAGAAAATCTTGATCTTCTTTTGACAAATTTGCTAATGAATTAATAATTTCTTGCAATGTTATCATAAAATCTCTGATAATGTAATCACTGACAAATTATAGCACAATCTCCCAGTTTCCAGCTTTCCGTTATTCCACTTTAGCGACAATCATTGGTTCTGTTGGGTTTCACTGTGTTCAACCCAACCCCCAACCTCCTCCCCGCAGGCGAGGAGGGGCTATGATGGTATTTAATGTAGGGGTAGCGCCCCCGTGCCTACCCCGGTATTTGGGGCAACCACAGGGGGTTTGCCCCAAATACTGGACGTATTTTTCTAAATCTTCAATTTGCGGTGCGGGTAGTATTTGGGGCAACCACAGGGGGTTTGCCCCTACTGGACGTATTTCTCTAAATCTTCAATTTGCGGTGCGGGTAGTTGGTTAAGAACTCGCCAAAGGATGGTGTAACTGCCATCTAGATGACTGCGAACGGGGCGGAAGGCGATGATGGTATCACTACTAGGAACTTGTGATAATTGCTGTTTAGCGCGGCTATTACGGCGGGTTATGGGTTGACGATTGAGAATTATGTCTGGAAGTTGGAATTGGAGCGATCGCACTAAATAGGTACGATTTAATTGGGCTTTTGCACCAGTTAAGATGACTTGTGATTGATTCCAGTTCTGATCTTTACCTGTCACAAAGCGGCGTTTATCTATTTGTAAAGATTCTAACTCTTTGGGCGGCTGGTAGTTGAGGAAAAAATCTCTTGTTGGCTTGTTGAGAACTGCCAGTTTCCCATCCAATTTTTCTAAAGCGAGATCACCGACATCAACAATAAAGCCATAATCTATATTTTCAGGAACTAATTGAAAGTTTTCGCCAACTACCTGAAGTGGTAAACTGGGAACAAAACTGCCTTTAGTCTCAACTCCCAAGGGAAAAGGATAGACGTTAATATTAGCTTCTAAACGATTCTGCACAACATTCGGCTGACGATGGTAAGCTGAATTAGGTAACACCTTAACCATACCTGTGTTAGGTAGTTCCAGAAAGTTAGCGTAAATTTTTTGTTCTGGGGAATTAGTGCGATCATTCAAGCGGTTTAATGCCGTAAAAGCTTGCTGCTGACTGGGAAATGCTCCTGGGGCTGTTTGCAAGAATTGAGTAGCAGTTTGGAGATGATTCAATGCTTCTATTGGTACTGCGATCGCCGGTTGCATTGGCGGTACATAATTAGCTATAGCTGTTTTTTGGGTTCTACCAATAATTGCTAAAGGAGGTGTAGTTAAATTTGGTTCTCTGTTATCAAGCGGTATTGCTGGTTTGTTCAAGTTAGGACGCACTACAGGAGCGATAGGAAGTACAGGATCTAATTGTCGTTCCCCGGAAACTAAGGGTAATTCTCTGACTAGAGTTATTTCCCCCCGTCGAGATAATAACCGATCTATGATTGGGCGTAGTTTAAACAATTCCTGACTAGACGCAAACAAAGAACAGTAAATTTGCGCTCTTGACTCATTGAACTGAATAGGTAAAGAAGAAAAATCTGAAAAATTCCCTTGGGAATTACATAATTTTTGAGAATTTGGGTACTGACGTTTGAGAAAACCCTCTATTTGAATAGTCTGGGTAATTAATTGTCCTCGTACAGATATCATTTTATTAGCATCTGGTGAGTTAAAAGCCTCTTCCATCCGGGCAATTAATCTTTTTTGCTGCTGGATTAACCGAGCAGTTGTAGTATAAAAACTATCCTCTGTTGACTGCAAATCCGGATTTTGACTTAGATCGGTCGGGGGCTGTAATTCCTGAGCTAGAAGCCTAATCGGTATAAAAGTAAGGGCAAAAGGCAGCAAGATTCCGAAAACAATTCCTTTCATATCAAAAACCTAGATCGGATTACGGTAGGAAGAATCTAAAATAGATATTAAATTAGAAAAAACAACGACCATCAACCAACGTCAGTCCATTTTACTTTCTGTAAAGCGTCGCCAGGTTGTTACCAGTGCTGAAACAAGATGTCATGCAAGTTTCCCAGGATCAGCCTATATATTCTGAAGCTCCACTCCAACTGTTGCTATTTGTAGATGGACGACCTAAGTCCCGTCAACAAGTGCAACGAATTCGCGCTTACTTAAAAGAATTAGAGACTGGGTATAGTTTTGAACTACAAATTATTGATGTTGGAGAACAACCCTATTTAGCCGAACACTTTAAGTTAGTAGCAACTCCTGCTTTAGTCAAGATTCATCCAGAACCCCAACAAACTATTGCTGGTACTAATATCATCCCGGAATTAAAAACTTGGTGGCCGCGCTGGCAAACTGCCATTGACACCTTTTTAAAATTACAGGAAGATTTACGAGAAGTTGAGGATGAAACCAGTCAGGTGATCTTGCCTAAATCTACCATTCATTCTGTTGCTACTTCGGCGGAATTGATTCAACTTGCAGATGAAATTTTTCGTCTGAAGCAAGAAAAAGAGAAACTTCAAGAACAGCTACTGTTTAAAGACAGAGTGATTGCGATTTTGGCGCATGATCTTCGTAATCCTCTCACAGCGGCAGCGATCGCTCTGGAAACTCTTCAATCTAATTACAATCCAGATATAGGAGCATTCCAACGCCTGAAACCAGGACTAGCTTTGCATCTATTAAAACAAGCTCGCACCCAAACACGGATCATTGATCGCATGATTGCTGATTTGTTACAAGTGGGACGCGGTGAGGATACGGAATTACCTATTACACCACAGAAGTTACAATTAGGAACACTGTGTTTAGAGGTATTAGAGGAATTGAGCGATCGCTACATTGCCAAATCTCAAACTATAGAAACAGATATTCCCCAAGATTTACCCTATGTGTATGTAGATCCAGAACGAATTCGGCAAGTGCTAACAAATCTTTTAGATAACGCCATCAAATATACACCTGTGGGTGGCATTATCAGTGTAGCGGGACTGCATCGCACTACACAAAAAATTCAATTTAGTATTGGTGATAGTGGTCCTGGTATTCCTGAAGAAAACCGCGATCGTATTTTTGAAAATCTTTTCCGTCTCCAACGTGATCAAAACACAGATGGATATGGAATTGGTCTTTGTTTATGTCAACGCATTATCCGCGTCCACTACGGTCAAATTTGGGTAGATTCATCTCCCCACGGTGGTGCATGGTTTCATTTTACTCTGCCAGTATATCCATCGTAGAGAATTGACAATTGACAATTGACAATTGACAATTGACAATTACCAACCCTTCGGCTACGCTCAGGGCAAGTCACCAATTACCAATTACCAAAAATGCCAAATCCATTAATGTATCAGCAGGATGATTTTGTTGTTTTAGAAACAAATCAACCAGAACAATTTCTCACAGCGGCTGAGTTATTAACAAAGTTAGAAAAAACTTTATCACAACTTTCTGATGAAGATTTACCACCAGATTTGCAAAAATTGGAGTCTGTTACCGAAAAAGCACAATATTTGCTCGATACAAGTTGTAATTTAGATGTTGGACCAGGACAATATTTACAGTGGTATGCAGTACGTTTGGAGAAATAAAATTATTTGTTAATAGGTTCAGGAAGAATTACAAGATCCAGCCAATAGTTAATGAAGCCTTGAATAGTGGCTATTAATCTTTTAATATCTATTGGTTTCAAAATATAACTAGCGACAGAATATTGATAACAAGCTTCAATATCTTTGGGGTTAGAAGAAGTAGTAAAGACAATTACAGGAATTGTTTTTAAATATTCATCCTCCTTGATTTCTTTTAATACTTCCCTACCATCTGTTCCTGGTAAATTTAAATCAAGTAAAATAATTGCCGGGAGAGGGAAAGAATTGAAATCTTGATAAATTCCGTTGCGATATAGATAATCTAGTGCATCATCACCATCAGTACAACGAAAAATGGGATTGACAACTGCTTGTTGTTGAACAACTCTAGAAAAAGCTTCAAAGTCTTCATCGCTATCTTCAATTACTAAAAAAGGTTTGGTATAGTTGCCAATCATTTATTATTGTTTTGATTTAGATTTGTATTATTAGTTTCTATTATACAAGTAATTTGTAATAGGTCATTATTAATTATTTTTTTTATAGAATTATGATTTAATAATTCTGAAAGTTTATTATATTAGCGTTGCTAGAATAATTAAAACAATATTAAGTTTTGAAAACCTTATGACTATTGTACTTCATCACCTTGCAATGTAAAATAGAAAGTAGTACCTTCACCATAAATTGATTCTACCCAAATTTTACCATCATGTTTTTCCAAAATTTTCTGAACAATTGTTAATCCTGCACCTGTTCCACCACCATATTTACTCGGTCCATGTAGTCTTTTAAAAATGCGAAAAATGGTATTAAAGTGTTTAGTTTTAATGCCAATACCGTTATCTTTGACGTAGAATTGTAATGGGTTAGTTTTTGGCAAATAACCAATTTCAATCCATTTTTCATCTTTATCATTGTATTTAATGGCATTAGCGATGAGATTATTAAATACTTCACTTATTTGTACGCGATCGCAATAAATTTTTGGTAAAGGTTCAGGAATCCGAATTTCAATTTTTTCCTGTTCAATCCGAGGACTTAACAAATCTAAAATGTTATCTAAAATTTTATTCAAATCTATTTGCTGCATAGATAAATCTATTCTCCCTAAGCGAGAGAAATGCAGCAGTGAATCAATTAGATCTTCCATGCGTTGAGTCAAACGAATTAATGTTCTTAATTTTGATTGGCCATCTTCATTGAGAGTTTCACCATAATCTTCAATTAAGAAATTAGAGTAATTATGAATTCCTCGCAATGGTTCTTTTAAATCATGGGAAGCAATATAAGCAAAAGCATCCAATTCATTATTACTGCGTTCTAAATCTCGATTTAATACTTCCAATTCATCTACTTTTCGCAGAACCACACCAATAATTGAATTTCTCAATTCTAAAGCTGCATTTATTTCACAGGATTTCCAAGGAAGTGACTTTAACTGAACTATTTCTTTCCAGAGTTCAAAAGATTTACGGGGTGATAGTGGTATCCCTTCATCTTCCATAATTTGTAATGGTTGATAAGGATTTCCTGCCCAATCTATCGTTTGTAACACTTCTGGACGAAACCATAAAATATAGTTTTTCTGACTTTTAGCAATAGAAACTACCAACAACCCACTAGCTAAATTCCGAAATTCTTCAGCAGGAGGATAAAATTGATATAGCGTATTAGTATAAAATATTGATTCTTGTAGATTTTGATTTATCCATGCTACCAGCTTTTGAATATCCTTTTGTTCAGGAGTATTGCCAATTGTAATATATTCTCCATCAAAACATATTGCTGCACCTTGGGCATTAACTAAATTAAGTATATTAATTTTGTGATTTATTAAACCATCAATAAAGTTTTTATCTATTGACATATATTCAATTAACTTAGATTGAATAGATGCTAAATGTATTTTATATTCACTATCTTGATTATCTTGTTTGTTTGCCAATTCTAAAGATGTCATCTGTCCCAAAATTTCGCAAGCACTACGAATTTCATAAGGTAGATATTTAGGTAATTGATGATGACAAGCAATTAAGCCCCAGAGTTTTTGATCCTTGACTAAGGAGATAGTTAAAGAAGCTGCAACACCCATATTATGTAAATATTGAATATGGCAAGGTGAAGCACTTCTTAACATCGAATTAGTTAAATCTGTGGGCTGATTTGTAATTGGATTATGGCAGGGAATAATTTCTATTGGTTTAGCATTAGCATCAGGTATTAATCTGGTATAGTTAGAAGTAAAGAGTTCTCTAGCTACGCGAGGAATATCGGATTCGGGATAATGTAGTCCTAGATAAGTTTCTAAACTGTCTAATTTATCTTCAGCAATTACATAACCATGTCCATCATCATCGAATTTATATAACATTACCCGATCAAATCCGGTAATTTTTCTGACTTCTTTAGCTAAAATTTGACAGATCAGAGGTGTACTATCAGCACCTTTTAATTTAGAAACAGCTAATTTTATTAAAGGATAAAATTTAAAAAACACCTTACTTTTATCTAAAAGAGTAGGTTCTAATTCTAGAATTAATATGTCTTGACTGCGATGAATAACTCCATCAAAATCTATATTTTCATCCCTGACGTTAATAGTAAATTCAATAGGATTACTAGATTGTAAATCCTGTTGAGATAAATAATCTAGAAATACATTAATTTGCTCCTGATCTATAAATTTACTTAAAGGCTGATTGAGTAAATCTTCTGGAGGAAAACCCAAAAAATGGGATGTATTGTTACTAACTTGTAAAATAGTTAATTCTGGTTCTTTTATGGCTAAAAAGACTCCATGAGGTTGAGTAAAGCCAATAAATTTTATGGGTTCTGGTGTATATTCGGAAATAGGTAAAAGGTGATTATTCATATTTTAATTTTTAATTATTTAAGTTTGTTGAGATTCAAAAGTAATATGTTCAGACTGATATGCAGGTGGTTCAACATGAATTAAAATCCTGACGGGACTAAAACGTTGTTCTAGTTGTTGTTCAACTTCTTCTGTAATGTGATGAGCCGTTTCTACATCTGGTGCATTAACAATTAAGTGCATTTCTATAAAAGCTTGACGACCAATGACACCACGAGAAGCGATATCATGACAGTTAATTACACCAGGGACAGAAACTGCGATCGCATGAATTGTTTCCGGAGCGATCGCCATTTGATCCACAAGCCAAGGTAAATTTTCCTTTAATACTGACCAACCACTCCAAAATACCAATAAAGCTACTGGGAAAGCTAGTGCCACATCTAACCATTGATAACCCAGCCAAACGCCAATCAAACCACCGATAACGGAGATTGTCACCCAAACATCACTCATGGTATGTGTAGCATCAGCAATTAAAATGGAACTACCTACCCGTCTCCCTACATTTCGTTCATAAAACGCTACAAAAATATTTACTCCTAAAACAATAAGTAATAACCACAATTCTGGAGGTGATATTCTTACAGGTTCACCACCTTTGAGAATTCTTTCGATTGCACCTTGCAGAATTTCAAAACAGGCTATTCCTAAAAATGCAGCAATACCCAAAGCACCTACCGCTTCAAATTTATTATGTCCATAAGGATGCTCCCGATCTGGTAAAGGTGAAGAAAACTTAATAGCAACTAATCCTAAGATATTATTGGCACTATCAGTCACACTATGTAAAGCATCAGCAAGCAAACTTAAAGAACCTGTCCAATAGCCCACAAGAGCTTTTAACCCCATCACAAATACGTTAAGTAACAGAGTAATAATTAAAACTCGTCTTACATCCGAGCGATTATCGTAAGTCATTATGTTTATAATTGTGATTTATGAAAAAAAAGGAATAGAGAACTTATTTTCTTTAACTCTTACTGTAACAACAATAAGTATTTATTTCTAAAAATAAATATATAGGAAATATCTAAAAAATTGCTAATTAAGAATTTATCTCTTTATCACTGAATCCGTTTAGTTTTTAGAAAATTGTAGGTTGGGTAGAACGAAGTGAAACCCAACAAAATCTCAGAAATGTTGGGTTGCGTTCCTTAACCCAACCTACGAAAAATAGATTTATCACCTGATAATAATCTAGATTTTATTGAGATTAATTATAATTAAAATCCAAAAATTCAGTTTTAGGAATCTTTGCAGAATTTAGAAAGATTGTAGAGAACATCTTCCGGTAATATAGATAATTACGAATAATTTTTAATAAGTAGCTTATGTCTTCTGTCCCTCTCACACTGAATTTAGTAGAAGGTTCTGTTTCCGTCAGTTTTTCACCCCAAGCAGCGCAAGAATTAAAAGCAGCAATAGATGAATTGATGAAAAGTCTCAAAGTTGTTGCTAGTAAAACTCCAGGTACAGGTAAAGTCAGTCCCCAACCCTCTTTAGAGTATCGTTACACTGGGGATGTATTTATAGAAATATTCTGCAATCCTAATATCTGGCCTACTCCTTTCGCAGCTAAAGTTTTATTAACAATTCGCAATATGGGTATTCGTCTGACAACCGAAGCAGAACTTACTCGCGTTATTGAGGATATTAACCAGTATTTAGAGCAATTTTAAATGAGGTGATAGGGAAGAAGCAGAATTTTTCCTAATAGACAACGACCGAATTTAAATATGCGTATCCTAGAAGCATTGTAGAGACGTTCCATGGAACGTCTCTACATTATCGGAGATGTCTAATCACCAATTATCAAAGTATGCGGTACGCTTGGAGAATTGACGCTCTCTTCCTTTGAAATGTAAGGGTGTTATTGCTTTAATGATCAAAGTTGACTAAACTTGTCACAAAATTGGGGTAGAGGTATTGTGAATATACTGGATTTTGCTTTGACTTGTTTTATTGTACATTCTAAGTATACTATGTAATAATATTTAGACATTGACCGACAAAACTAAACAAAACCAAGTATGGATTTTGGCAATATGAGTAACTCAGTATATAAGGTATTTGAAGAAATCGAGTTTAAAGCCAAGCTACTGGCTCAATACTGGAATAATTTTCACACGGAAATATCTCAGCATTTACCAGAGAGTTATCAGCCGGAAATTCAAGAACTATCTAACAACTTAGAAACAGCCTTAACTCAGCTAATTTACGAATTGCAAAATCCTACTCTTACCCTAGCCACAACAGGGACTACAAGTAGCGGTAAAAGCACTTTAGTAAATTTGCTATGTGGAGCAGAAATAGTCCCGGTTGCAGTGAGTGAAATGAGTGCTGGGGCTGTGACTATTGAGTACAGTAAAGACAAATCTCTGATCATTCACGAAACACCGGGAGCATTATGGGAGTGTGGAGAATGGAGAGGAATTAGTGACGATAAAATTTATCAACGTCTTTATCAAGCAATGATAAGTTATATCGAAAACAGAGAAACACAACCAAATTTAGCCTGTCCACAATCTACAATTTCTTACCCTTTTCGACTGTTAAAAGAATCTCAGTTACAATTACCAAAAGGAACAAGAGTCAGAATACTTGATTTACCTGGTTTAGCTTATGTGGGTGATCAAGGTAATGCTAATGTTATTAAACAATGTCGAGAGGCTTTATGTATAGTTACTTATAATAGTGCGGAAACAGATTCTCAGAAAGTAAAAAGTTTATTGCAAGAGGTTGTACAGCAGGTAAAAGATTTAGGTGGTTCTCCAGCGCGGATGCTTTTCGTACTAAATAAGATTGATGTTTTTAGAGCAGATAGAAGCTGGCCAGAATCAGAAACTCGGTTTGTTGAAAAAGCTATTCGTAGTATTAAAAATGAATTAACTGATCAATTAAGAGAATACACAGAAGAGATTGAAAATTTAAAAGTAGTTAAACTGAGTACATGGCCTGCTTTATTATCTTTGCAAATTCCAAATTATATTTATACTGCTGATGCTTGTAAAAAAGCGGATAACCATTTTAATGGATTAATTGAAGATATATTACAAGACTTGCCACGTAACACACAAAAATGGAATAGCCACGATAAAAATAGAGTTGCTGAGGCATTATGGCAGAAATCTTATGCAGAGGAATTTCATCATAATTTAAGGGAGCATATTAATAAACATTTTCCGCAGTTAGTAATTCCCCAAATGATAGATCGTTTTAATATTGCTGCTGGAAATCCAATCGCAGAATATGCAATACAAAAAACAAGAGCTATTCCTAATAGTTCGGAAGAACGCTATCAACAAGAATGTGAAAATATATTACACATCCGATCATCACTTGAGCATTTTTTACAAGACAGTAACACAAAGTTGAAGAAACCGTTTGAAGAACTAAATGCCAGTATAAAAAGAATAATAGCACAACAATCAGGTAATCGTCCAGATCCAGTGTCCCTTTTAAGAAAGAAGATTGAAGAACTCCAAAGTAAAGAACCTTATAATGAATTAAAAGAAAAATTATTTCCACTTCATTCATGGGAGTTTGAATTTAAAAAAGGCATAAACATAGTTTTGGATGCAGTAGCAAGGTCTTTAGAAACTGGCAAAGTAGACTTAGACAATCCGAATTTAAAAAAAGCAAAAGCTGAATATGTTAGTTTACTAGCAAGAAACTTAAACCGTTTGGTTAATTTAGGTTACACAAATTCTGTTGCTAAAGAAGGTAAAACAATAGAAGCAAGAACAGAAGAAGAAAAAAATAAACTCAAAGCAATCAATGAGGAATTAAATAACTTATCTATCCATCTGAACATTATCATAGAAGATGTGATAAAGCAAATAACTAAACAACAAATAGATAGAATTGAACACGCTGTATCTGAGTTGTTCCGGTGTAATTTATCCTATCTTGAAAAGGGAGCAAATGATATTGCACCTAATATGTTTTATTTTAAATTCCCTGAATCAAAACTTACTCAAGTTGATTGTAAACTTACATTTAGTTTCCACTTTAGAACAGAATTTGCTATTACACAAGGAACTTGGCAAGAAGAAATAAAAGTTGAAAGAAGAAAAAGAGTTTGGTATAAATTATGGTTAGGGAAAAAAACATTTTATGAGATAGAATATGAAAAACGATCTAGTGATAATGCTAAATTACCTAGTACAGAAGATTTACTAGGAGGTTGGATAATGCAGGCTAGAGAGCAAGAGCCAGAAAGATTCAATCAATTTGCAATTTGGATCATACAACGGATTGATTATCTAAAACAAGATGTAGATAAGATCCAGAATGATATTATTGACCGATATCAAGAAAGACTCAATAAAGCACACCAAGAAATTACTCTAAATTATGAAAAAGAAACAAACATCTGGAAAACAAACATCTGGCTACCTATGCAAGAAAAAGCTCAAGATTTAGCTGAAAAATCTTCTAGCTTAGAAAAATATTGGAAAGTGAATAATTAATTTTGAATGATAATATAATTAAACCTGAGAAAAGTTTTGGTAAGCCTGTTAATATGTGGAGAAGAATGATATGAAATTATATCTTGTAGTAATAGGATCTCTAATTGTAGCAACTTTGACGTATATAAAGTACATCAATAATAATACTAAAAATAAACGTAGAAAAAAAGCAAAATACGTTGCAGAAACTAAAGTATCACATAAATTATATCAAAAACAAAAAGATACTAGACCTGTGGCTTTATGTCTTATTGTACCAGCATTGCCAGCATTGGCATTAGAAAATGTCAGAAAAAATGATCAAATTAATTCTGAATATATAAAAGAACTCATAGATAATTCTTTATATTTTCTATGTACAGATGATACTTATGAAGCGAAGAAAATCTCAGAACTTCTAGAAACAACCGACGAAGAATATATAAATGTTAGCGAACAAAGAGAAGTTTATGTCAGTATTGAAATTGACAATGCTGAAGAAATGATTGGAAAGACAGTTCCATATATTTTAAAGAGAAATCTTCCTGTTAATGCACAAGGTGAGGTTAGAAAAATAGCTTGTCTGAAATATTTATCTGTATCTGGTTTAGAAAAATTTAACCGCATTTAAGGAGTATCTACAAAAGGGACTGGAAAACTGCATCTTCCTACTACGAAACCCGTCTAACTGACGCTTTAAACATCCAAAGACACGCGGTACATTTAGCCAACTTACCTCAAGCAGAAGTTCCCGAAAAATTGCGACAATTATCTATTGCCTTAAAAAGTAATATTATAGAAAGTGGGGGAAGATTTGCCAATAGCGTCATGTCATTCTGAACAGACTCCTAAAGTCTTGTTAACAATTCGCAATACAGGTATTCGTTTTACCAAATGAGCGAAACTTACTCGCGTTATTGAGGATACTAACCCGTATTTAAAGCAGTTTTAATCCTCTAAGTTAGAAATTTAATTTCAGAAGCTGACAAGTTGCAAAAGAAAAAGTTAAAATTAGATACAGCTATTTTAGAACTTGATAAAATAACTCAGAAATATAGTTTAGACGGATCTAATGTCCAAAAAGGAGAAAAAAGAAAGGTTGAGAAACCAGTATTAATTATTTCTGAATCTTTTACTTAATCACCTTACCAGCTTTCCTAATATGGTAACAATACAAATAAGGCAATTAACAGTACCACCAGGACATAGAATTATATTACACAATATTTCTTGGCAGGAATTTGAAGAAATATTAACAGAATTAGGAGAAAATCGTGCTAGTAGATTAGCTTATCATCAGGGGAATTTAGAAATTAAAATGCCGTTACCTAAGCATGAAGTAGCGAAAGTTATTATTGGAGATTTAGTTAAAATAATTCTAGAGGAATTAGAAATTGATTGTGAATGTTTTGGTTCAACCACCTTTAAACGTCAAGATATGAATAGTGGGATAGAACCAGATGACTCATTTTATATTCAAAATCATGTACAGATGATTGGTAAAGAAAAAATTGATTTAAATATTGATCCTCCTCCTGATTTAGTTATAGAAATTGATGTTACTTCCAAAACACAATTAGATGCTTATTTAGCTTTAGCAGTTCCCGAAGTATGGCGATATGAAAATGATAAATTGCAGATTAATATTTTGCAAAATGGTAAATATATAGAATCAGAAATTAGTCCTAATTTTCCTAATTTACCAATTTCAGAAATAATTCCCCAATTTGTTGAACAAAGTCGTATTCTTGGAAGAAGTCCCACTTTAAGGAAGTTTCGACAATGGGTAAAACAGCAATAACAAAAACCAGATCCCCGACTTCTTAAAGAAATCGGGCATTTGAATAAATATGCTATAATATTAAATCATCACAAATATCATTGGAGATGAAAATTATATGACTCTCACAATTGACACCTTAGAAAAAATAGAACAAATATTAAAAGATGATGATAAAGACTATCAAATAGAACTACAAGAAGGAAATATTTTAATTATGGGTCCATCGGATATAGAATCTAGTGAAATTGGTGCTGAATTGATTAGATTATTAGGTAATTGGATAAAACCTCGTAAATTAGGGCGAATATTTGACTCCAGTGGTGGGTTTATTATGCCGAATACTGATTTACGCGCTCCTGATGTTTCCTTTGTATCCGCCCAAAGATTAAAACGTACTGTGAGAGATTTTGGTAATTTAGTTCCTGATTTAGTAGTAGAAATTAAATCAAAAACTGATAGAGTTTCTAAATTAGAAGATAAACTCAAATTGTTTTTAGAATTAGGTGCAAAGGTAGGAATTTTAATTAATCCTGATGAATTAACTGTTACTGTTTATCGTCCTCATGAGAAAATTACATTATTAACAGAAGATGATAAATTAACCGTAGCTGAATTATTTCCTGGTTGGGAAATTGCTATTTCTGAATTATGGCCTCCTGTGTTTGAATAGGTGTTTATATGTACCTGAGCAAAATTAATTTAACATTTTTGGAACAAAGAAAAATCTCTGTATTCCTTATCTGTTCACTTTTCCCTGTTCACTGTTCCTTCTTCCCTAATCAACAAGTGACAAAGTTAGTTAAAATATTCAACTAACCTCGACACAGAAAGAAGCCGAAAACTCATGCCAGATCGAATGCAGTGGACAAACGCCCTATCAACTCGCCCTTCCTTAGAAGCGGCTATTAACGATGTTATAGAACAAGCTGTTGCATCATTAACAGCACCGGCGGATTTAGGGCTGGTATTCATTTCTTCGGCTTTTATGAGTGAGTATTCCCGACTTTTGCCTTTATTGGCAGAGAAACTTTCTGTACCTATATTGATTGGTTGTAGTGCTGGGGGTGTAATTGGGAAAAAACAGACAGGAGAAACTGAAGAAATAGAAGCAGAACCAGCCTTAAGTCTGACTTTAGCTCATCTTCCTGGTGTGGAGATCAAACCTTTTCATATTCTGGCAGAAGAATTGCCAGATTCGGATAGTTCCCCTACTGCTTGGATTGATTTAGTGGGTGTACCACCGTCACCAGTACCCCAGTTTATTTTATTGTCTAGTCCTTTTGCTTCAGGAACGAATGATTTATTGCAGGGCTTAGATTTTGCCTATCCTGGTTCGGTGGTTGTGGGGGGACAAGCCAGCAGCGGGTTTATGAATGGTCGGGTTGGGTTATTTTGTAATGATAAGTTGTATCGAGAAGGGACGGTAGGTATAGCGTTGAGTGGCAATATTGTATTAGATACTATTGTTGCCCAAGGATGTCGTCCCATTGGTGAACCGTTGCAAGTTACCAAAGCTGAAAGGAATATTATTGTTGAGTTGGATGAAAAAGTCCCCTTGGTGGTATTGCGGGATTTAATTAGTAGTTTGAGTGAAGAAGATAGAACTCTAGCACAGCATTCTTTGTTTGTGGGTTTAGCAATGGATGAGTTTAGGCTAAATTTACATTCGGGTGATTTTTTGATTCGCAATATTTTGGGAGTAGATCCTTCTGCTGGGGCGATCGCAATTGGCGATCGCATTCGTCCCGGACAAAGGTTACAATTTCATTTGCGGGATGCCAAAGCATCAGCAGAAGATTTAGAAATTTTACTGCAAGAATATCAAAATCAAAATGTCAGTGAACCTTCTCCTCTAGGGGCTTTAATGTTTACTTGTTTAGGCAGGGGAACAGGACTTTATGGCAAACCTAATTTTGATTCTCAACTATTTAGCAGCTATCTCCATGATGTGCCAATGGGTGGCTTTTTCTGCGGTGGTGAAATCGGTCCTGTAAGTGGCAGAACGTTCCTTCATGGTTATACTTCTGTTTTTGCCATTTGTCGTTCTTTAAGGGAATAGGAGTCAATTGTCAGTTGTCAGTTGTCAGTTGTTAGTAGAAAGAAAATCACCAATTACCAATCACCAACCCTTCGGCTACGCTCAGGGCAAGTCACCAATCACCTATTTACCAATCAAAAGCGTACTGTGGTTATCAATTAAAGCTGTTTTGCCATCATTAATGGCACTATATTCTTCAATGTAGCGACGGACATTGATAGGGAAGTGGGGATAGTCTAACATGGCATCACCATCAGCAATAGTCGCCCAAAAGTCCCGTAAACCGGGGGCTAGTGTTTGCGCTTGTGCTAGTGGTAAACTTAGTGGTGGTAAAGTTAATAATTTGATCAGGAAAGGATAAGAGCGATCGCCCATCCATTGTCGTGATAATGTTTGTAAATTGGGAAAATCTGGTACTGATTCAACTCGATGAGAGACAACTTGTAACCATTCTCTCCCCAATTCATCCCGATTAAATTCTAATACTCGATAAGGATGGGGATAGCTAACTAAAGAACCAGTAGTAATATCATATATTCCATCAGAACAAGCAACATCTTGAACGTGCAAATGTCCTGTAAATACTAACTTTACTCCATAACGTTGTAATAATTGACGGAGTTCAGCAGCATTTTCCAACATATAACGATTTGCCATCGGATGACGTGATTGATTCGGTAAATGTTCAACCACATTATGATGGATCATTACTAAAACTAATTCATCCTCAATGGCTGCTAATTGCTTTTCTAACCATTGGAATTGTTGACTATCTAACCGTCCTATTTGCTGACCTTGATCATTAAATGAGTTAGAATTAAGACCAATCAATCTTACTCCTGGGAATATTTGACGATTGTAATAATGTTGTTCAGGATTTTCATAACCAAACTTTTGGTAATAGCTAGGGAAATCTGCAAACGCAATTGATTGTTCATTGGCCATTAAAACAGGGACATCATGATTACCAGGAACAACATAAGATGGAAAAGGTAACTGAGATAACCTGTTTTTTAACCAAGTGTGGTTTGCTGATTCACCATGTTGGGTTAAATCTCCAGGGATCAACAGAAAATCTAAATCTAATTGTGTTAAATGTTCTAATACACTATCAAAAGCCGGAATACTCACTTCCACCAAATGAAACCGACTAGGATGATCCCAGATGGTTTGAGGAAGTGCAATGTGTAAGTCGCTAACGATAGCAAAACGAAAATTGAGTTTCATTGATTTAAGAAAATGTTAAAAATAAAGTTGCAAAGATTCTTTTTCTCAAAGTATAACTCTTACTATGTATACCTGTGTAGGAATATTTAGACTTAATAATATTTGTATACATTTGTTATGAATTGTTGTTTTTTAAGGAGAGTAAATTTTGTCACCTGTTCGAGTTCGTCAACACGTTAACCCCCTTGCGAGTAAGTTCCAAACCCCAACCGCTTCTCCAGACTGGGATCAGATTTATATCCAACCAAATCAACCTCTACATTTAGATATTGGTTGTGCTAGAGGTAGATTTGTCCTCAAAATGGCAGAAATAGAACCAAATTGGAATTTTTTAGGTTTAGAAATTCGAGAACCTTTAGTAATAGAAGCAAATAGAATCCGCGACGAAATGGGTTTAACAAATTTGCATTATGTATTTGCAAATGTGAATAATTCCCTAGATTCGTTATTATCAACTTTACCTTTAGGAAGATTACAAAGAATCACAATTCAATTTCCTGATCCTTGGTTTAAAAATCGTCATGCAAAACGTCGAGTAGTTCAACCAGAATTAGTGAAAGAATTAGAGAAATATTTAACAGTGGGTGGTGTTGTTTTCCTGCAATCGGATATAGAATTTGTAGCAGCAGAAATGTGCGATCGCTTTTATGAAAATCCCGCTTTTGAAAAGTTAGGAACAACAACATGGTTAGCAGAAAATCCCCTCTCTGTACCCACAGAAAGGGAAATAGCAACTCAGAAAAAAGGTGAACCTGTATATCGGGCTTTATTTAGAAAAAAAGAATTAGCAGGAGGTTAATTTTCTTTTTCACAGAAACAACTCATGTTTAAAAACATGAGATTTAAATAATTACACGGTTTTTTTTCGTGCTACGCATCTTTTTTTTGACTGAACTTTAAACTCAGCAACTACAGGTTCTTATCTGTTCCCTGTTCCCTGTTCCCTGTTCCCTGTTCCCTTCTTTAAATCATACCAACCATACCAATGCAGCACAGCTAACCATACCGCTGAAAGTAAAGCTGCAATACTCAAAGTCAAACCAGTGAAGGGAATTAATAAACCAAATACAGGTAACACAACTCCAGCAATAGTACAAATAATTGCTGCTAGAGAAACACGACGATTTGCACCTAAACCATAGGTTAAAGCTAGTAAAATTAAGGAAATTACCATCCAAGCTAATTCAGCATTAATTAACCGTGCCGTATAGGTTAAAGTTAGTAAACAAGCAAAGAAAATTCCGCCAGCAATAGTGACATTCTTTAAACTCATATTTATGGATAGATACAGAAGTAATATCCACCATAAAAACAAAGCAGGTGCTAACAATAATAACCTGGGAAGAATACCAGTTTTACCAATTGGTTTAGTGCTAGTAAAGACACCAAAAGGATTTTTCACAGAAACATTTTCGGCAAATGTCCAAGTAAATTGGGTACTTTGTCCATCAACTTTGATATTATTAGGAATAATCCCACTAGCAAAATCGGCATTATTAAAATTAGCGATCGCTACAAGCCGAAATTGGGAAAGTAACTGATTTGTAGCACTATAAACCCAACGTGGTCCACCTTGTGCTTGATAGGTAACTTTAAAAGTAGTTTCTTTCCCTGGTTCTAAACGGAAGGGAAAACTATAATTATCGTTATTTGTTTGTGGTAATCTTGTGCCATCACGTTCTAATTTATAACTAGCTAATAGTGAATAACCATTAGGAGGTGAAGCATCAAAGTAAAAATTATTGATATCACTCAATTGGTTAATAACTTTGTAATCAGCAGTGTAGTCTGTTTGATAAATAGAACTCCGATTTTGAACATCTACACTTTGATTAATTTTAACTTGAATTTGTGAACCAGCTAAAGCTAAATAACGAGTAACTTTTTGTTTATCATTAACTTTAACTATTTTGCCGTTAACTTGCGTGTTATAAACATAAGGTTCTTCGGTAATGTAACGGACTTGGGGCGCAAATTGTTCAAGTTTATCACCAGCTACAGTAGCAGCAACTTGTGCCACTTTTGCCTGTTCCCAATAATGGTAACGATTGCTTAAAGTTGAACACAGAAAAAAGCCCGTTACTAACAAAATTAAAATTAGAGCTAAATGCTGTAATCCCTGCAATAATTGGGAGTAACGAATTGACCATTGTCCAAAAAAAACCGCTTGTTCTGTCGGATATCTTCGCAGAGAAAAACTAATTAAAGCGATCGCCACACCCAAGGCTACAATTAAAAATACTAATAACAGTGAACCTTGGAGTAATTGAGAACCAAACTGCACCAATTCCTGGGGATGTGTTAAATCAGGTAAACCGGGAATACCTTTAGCGTCAAAAGACATAAATAGATATTTGGGTAAATTTTACACCTTGACAGATTTAATATCACAAAAGTTGCTAGTACCGCAGGGTAGAATTAAAAATTAATAATTAATAAAGCAGATTAAATAGGCTTTTCAAGTATTTTTAATAGTTGATTAACTTACTTTGTCTTGTGCTAGTAATATAGTCTATTCTAGTAATGGGTAATTTGTCAGTAGTCAGTTGTCAGTAGAAAACATATTCTCCCTGCACCCCTGCCCCTCTGCACCCCTGCACCCCTGCCCCTCTGCTTCCTCTGCCCCCTGTCCCCGATTCCCTGAAATAATCGAAAAATATGCCGATTGCGATTGATTTTGGTACAAGTAACACAGTTATCACTCGTTGGAATCCCGTTACCCAGCAAGCAGAAACCCTGAATCTCCCTGGTTTATCAACGCAACAATTTCTCAATCCTCCACTGATTCCCAGCTTAGTTTATGTAGAAAATGCCAGCTTAGGTAAAATTATAGCTGGACAACAGGTGCGCGATCGCGGATTGGATACAAAAACCGATGCGAGATTTTTCCGGAGTTTTAAACGGGGAATCGGTGCAGATATCCAAGGGTTTTTACCAGAACTAGATGGCCAAAATATCACCTTTGAACAAATAGGAAAATGGTTTTTAACCAAAGTCATTGCAGAATTAGCACCCCTAGAAGGGGGAATAGATTCATTGGTTTTAACCGCACCAGTAGATAGCTTTGAAGCTTATCGTCACTGGTTAGGGAAAGTTTGTCAATCATTACCCGTTGAACAGATCCGGATGTTAGATGAACCCACCGCTGCGGCTTTGGGATATGGTTTAACAGATCAAGGAACTTTATTAGTTATTGACTTTGGTGGAGGAACTTTAGATTTATCTTTAGTTAGTCTAGATCAAATCAAACAAGCCAAGACTAAACCCGTAGGATTTCTCCTCAAATGGGGCGAGAAAACTCTGGGGGAAGATTCTAAACAAAAAATTAAAACAGCCCGTGTGTTAGCCAAAGCAGGGCAAAATCTAGGCGGAACTGATATTGATAATTGGATAGTAGATTACTTTGCCAAAACCCAAGGATTACCAGTAAGTTCTCTGACAACAAGACTAGCAGAACGGGTGAAAATTCAGCTATCAAACCAAGATAAAGCGAGTGAAGTTTATTTTAATGATCAAACTTTTGAAAGTTATGAAATGGATCTAGATCGGCAAACTTTTGAAAATATTCTCAAGGAAAATGGATTTTTTGATAAACTCCATGATGTGATGATGACGTTGTTACAGCAAGCACGACGTTATGGAATAGAAATTGATGATATTAATGCAGTATTATTAGTTGGTGGCACAGTACAATTGCCAGTCGTGCAGACATGGATAGAACAATATTTTGAACCAGAAAAAATTCGTCGTCAATTGCCTTTTGAAGCGATCGCTCATGGTGCATTACAAATTACCCAAGGCATAGAAATCAAAGACTATCTTTATCATAGCTATGGTGTCCGTTATTGGGATCGCCGTAATCAACGCCATAGTTGGCATCCGATTATTAAAACTGGACAACCTTATCCCATGACTCAACCCGTCGAATTAGTTTTGGGTGCTTCCATGGAAAATCAACCCAGTATTGAATTAATTGTAGGGGAATTAGGAGCAGAAACAGGCGGAACAGAAGTATACTTTGATGGCGATCGCTTAATAACTCGTCAAATTGATAATCGTACCACCACTGTTAAACCCCTCAATGATACAGCAGGTGCAAGTAAAATTGCCAAACTCAGCCCACCAGGATTTCCAGGAAGCGATCGGATAAAAGTACAGTTTCAAATTGATGAACAACGGTTTTTAAGAATTACTGTAGAGGACTTATTAACAAATAATACCTTAGTAGAAAATCAGTTAGTAGCACAGTTGAGTTAAATAAGATGACAAATATCAAACGTATCGGCTCAATTACCCGATCAGGGGAAACTATGCAAAAATAAAAACATTACTTTAATGATGTAATGAGTATAATTATGCAGGATAGGATTAGCAAAATCAACTATGAAAAGCTTTATCCAGAACTCAAACAATTTTTCGGTGGCTACTTCCACCAAGATTGGACTTATATCTATGACTGGCAGGGAAAGTCACCATCATTTCAGGTTGTTGTGCGTGACTTTAAGACTAATAATTCTCAAGCGATTGTTACCCAGGTAACTCAAGAATTGGAACAATTCATTGCGGATCATCTGATATTAGAAGATGATTGGGATTTGGGTGAAATAGTAACTCGTAAACTTTTGTCTTGTATTTACGCTCCTGGACTGGGGCTAACTTATCGACAATGGTTAAGAGAAATTTTGACTATTCTCAAAGAGTGATTATATTCGCCTAAAACGTTTTATTAAATACTCAATTGTCAGAATCTAAAATTGATATTTTACTCAAACAGTGTAGTTCTAGTGAATCTTCTCAAGTCGTTGAGGGAGTTCAGGAACTGCTTGATCTTAAAGCTTATTCAGCAGTACCCACAATAGTAGCGTTATTAAGTTCTGCTGATACTGTAGTCCGGTTTACAGCAGCAGCAGCTTTAGGTTATTTAGGACAATTAAACCCGGAATTGGTGGGGAAGGAACTTGTTAAATTATTAGTTGATTCAGAAGCGATCATTAGAGCCGAAGCATTAGATTCTCTCGGTATACTTAGTTATACAGCAGCAATTGAACCCATAATGTTTTTGCTAGAAAACGATCCTGATCCCCTCGTTCGTGCTTCAGCCGCAGAAACTCTTGGTGACTTGGGACAAGAGGAAGCAATAACCGCAATCTTTGCAGCATTAGTAGATCCTGATGAATCTGTTCGAGCCTATGCAGCTAATTCTATCGGACTATTAGGTACACCAACGCTTTTGCCAAAATTAGCAGCACATATTAAATCAGAAAGTTCTCTTAGGGTGAAAGCGGAACTTTTAGGAGCTAGATATAGATTAGGTGCAAAGGAAGATATTCATCTTTTCTTGGATTTGTTGGATAACGCTGATGAAGATATGGCAACAACACTCCTCAATATTTTGGCAGATTTAATAGATCGCAAACAGCCTTTATATCTTTCTGAAAGTTCTTTTTCTATTAGTGAAGTGCTAACTAAGTTGTCAGATATTTTCCCCATGTTAAATCCCCAAGTTCAGGGATTAATATTCCAACTCAAGACCATAGCTCAAAGTTAAACTAAGTTTCTGATAATCACCTATGAAATTGGACAGCAGATCGTATGAAAAACTTTATCCAGAACTCAAACAATTTTTCGGTGGCTACTTCCACCAAGATTGGACTTATATCTATGACTGGCAGGGAGAGCCACCATCATTTCAGGTTGTTGTGCGTGACTTTAAGACTAATAATTCTCAAGCGATTGTTACCCAGGTAACTCAAGAATTGGCACAATTCATTGCGGATCACCTGACATTAGAAGATGATTGGGATTTGGGTCAAATTGTCATCCACAAACTTTTGTGTTCTATTTACGCTCCTGGACTGGGGCTAACTTATCGGCAATGGTTAGAAGATATTTTGACTATTCTCAAAGAGTGATTATAAGTATCACTCAGTCAAGTCAGGAAATACTAGTACAGTACGGCGTAAATCAACCAACCATTAAGAATTCTCAAGAAGCTTGTGTAATCTGCTTTTTTAATTTTTAATTGTTAATTTTTAATTCCGCCTTAATGGACTGGAAGGGAGAGAAACGGGGTAGCGTTAATGGGCTTTATTTATTAGACAAGGACAGTTAGCAACATTTTTTTTGCATAGAAAATAAAAAATAATAAAAAAATGCATTATAAAATTATAAACAATCCGACATATACAAATACGATGAAAATAGGATTAGAGGTACAACCAGAAAACGAACCTCTTCAATTTTTTTTCATTAGTATGCGATTACATAAGTATCCGGAATTTATACATGACATTTTAAATGACAGAGGTTATTTGGGAGACCCACAGGGAGTGTTATTTTACAACGACCTAGATGACGAAGACTTTGCAACAGACAATGTATTTAACAAAGAGGAAGTGAAAGTATATCACCATGTCTTTGGTGAAAGCATTGTCTCTAGAAAAACATTCATACAAATGGTCTATGATTTTAGCTGCAAACTGTTAGAAGTTTATGGGAACGATGGAAATATACCAGAAAATTGGAAACTTCAAATGGAAAATAGTTTAAAGGAATTAAGCCTAAAAATGGAACATTGACCTTCAATGCGATCGCGCATAGAAAATCAGTTAGTAGCACAGTTGAGTTAAATAATATGACAAATATCAACTGTATTGACTCAATTACCCGATTTATTGGAAACTATGCAAAAATAAAAACATTACTTTAATGATGTAGTGGGTGTAATTATGCAGGATAGAATTAGCAAAACCAGCCAAAATCACACATCTGCACCAAAGTCAAACCCCTTTCAAACAAGAGGGTTTGGGATTGATACCCCAAAAAAGTCAGCAACACCCGCCACAGACATAGACTTTGATGCCCAATATGAACACGCCAAGCGTTACGCACTGGACTTGTCTAATGTTCCCGTATTCCCACCATCACCAGTCCAAGCAAAATTAACCATTGGGCAGCCTGGAGACAAGTACGAACAAGAAGCTGATCAGGTAGCATCCCAAGTGGTACAACAGATCAATGCCCCTGCATCGGTACAAGCTGCTCAAGGACAGCCACAGCCACAGCAGCAAGAAGAACTAGAAGAGGAACTTCAGGCGAAACCGGAAATATCATCACTCCAACGCATGGAAGAACTAGAAGAGGAACTTCAAGCTAAGTCAACCGTACAGCGTCGGGAAGCGATAGGTGGAGGGGAAGCTTCACAGGATTTAGACACCGCTATTAACAGTTCTAGGGGCAGTGGACAGCCATTAGATGCAGGACTGCAAAGGTCAATGGGGCAGGCGATGGGGGCGGATTTTAGTGGGGTAAAGGTTCACACAGATGCACAGTCTGACCAGTTGAATCGCTCAATCCAGGCGCGTGCTTTTACAACGGGACAGGATGTGTTTTTTCGGCAAGGGGCTTATGATCCAGGGAGTCGCGGGGGGCAGGAGTTGATTGCCCATGAGTTGACTCATGTAGTTCAGCAGAATGGTGGGGCTGTGCAGCGATCGCTTATGCAAACAAAAAAGGAATCAATCCAGACTGCTAATATTTTGACTGTACAACTTTGGCCGGATGGAACGACACGTCATCTAAGACAAAGAGCAAGCGAGCGAAGTATTACAGAAGCACAGATAGATAATGCGGTCAATAACGGCGCTAAATACGACGATGCCGACTATCCAGGTGGAACAATTTATTACGACTCAAGTACCGGAGTAACTGTTTGTGAAGTAGCAGACCGAACTAAGACAACCTGTTATGTTAGTAGCCGTCCTAAATCTCGATGGACATTAAGAGTTTAGTTGATAATAGGACTTACGCAAAATATCTCTGAAACTCTCTTTTCTATCCCTAACGGGACGCTCCGCGAACGTGGTTCGTTCTTTCGTGACTTGTGCGTAAGTCCTGGATAATTAGGAAATCACTATTAAAATCGCCCAAAACTCTCTTCCTGTTCCTGCGATGCACTGAGCGAAGCCGATAGCGTAGCGTGGCGTAAGCCATAGTGTTCCCTTGCCCCAACGACAATTTTTAACGCCCAACTACTTATTCGCAGGAGAATAACATGATAGTATTTAACAATATTTTTGAGTTAGAAGCTCCGATGCAAATCCTTCTGCAAATTAATGAACCTGATACAGAAGGTTGGAGAAATTACAGAATGGCACTTGTCATCAACAAAGATAAATACAAATTGGTAGAATTTGAACAATCGTTCAGTAGTTTATGTATTGAACGATTGCAGGGTGGTATCAATGACCTTCTAGAAGCAAGAACGGAGCAGTTTGACTTTGAACCTCTAGAACCAGCATTTCGCTTACAAGTATCACGTTTAGCTCCTGACGAATTTGAGATGCTCTGCATTGTCGATATCAGTTATGTAAGGAAAGGTCCAGCAACGGAAACGGGAATTGGTATGGCAATAGTGGTAAAAGCGGATGAAGTGAAAAGCGCCTTGAAGGAACTTAATGGACGATAAATACAATGCTTGCCATAGCGCGATCGCCAGTATAAGAACAGTTAATAGTACAGTTTAGTTAAATAAGATGACCAATGTCAAACGTATTGGCTCAATTACCCAATTCATTGGAAACTATGCAAACATAAAAACATTACTTTAATGATGTAGTGGGTGTAATTATGCAGCATAGAATTAGCAAAACCAGCCAAAATCACACATCTGCACCAACGTCAAACCCCTTCCAAACAAGAGGGTTTGGGATTGATACCCCAAAAAAGTCAGCAACACCCGCCACAGACATAGACTTTGATGCCCAATATGAACACGCCAAGCGTTATGCACTTGACCTAAAAAATGTTCCCGTATTCCCACCATCACCAGTCCAAGCCAAATTAACCATTGGGCAGCCTGGAGACAAGTACGAACAAGAAGCTGATCAGGTAGCATCTCAGGTAGTACAACAGATCAATGCCCCAGCATTGGTACAAGCAACTCAACAACAGCAGTCACAACAGCAGTCACAACAGCAGTCACAACAGCAGGAAGAACTAGAAGAGAAACTCCAGACGAAACCAGAAATTACATCACTTCAACGCATGGAAGAACCGGAAGAGGAACTTCAGGCAAAACCAGAACTATCATCACTTCAACGCATGGAAGAACCGGAAGAAGAACTTCAGGCGAAACCAGAACTATCATCACTCCAACGCATGGAAGAACCGGAAGAAGAACTTCAGGCGAAACCAGAACTATCATCACTTCAACGCATGGAAGAACCGGACGAGGAACTTCAGCGACAGGAAGCGATTGGAGGAGGGGAAGCGTCAATGGATTTAGACACCGCTATTAACAGTTCCAGAGGCAGTGGACAGCAATTAGATGCAGGTCTGCAACGGTCAATGGGACAGGCTATGGGAGCAGATTTTAGTAGGGTGAAGATTCATACAGATGCTCAGTCCGACCAGTTGAATCGCTCAATCCAGGCAAAGGCGTTTACAACGGGGCAGGATGTGTTCTTTCGTCAAGGGGCTTATGATCCAGGGAGTCGCGGGGGACAGGAGTTGATTGCCCATGAGTTGACTCACGTTGTGCAGCAGAATGGTGGGGCTGTGCAGAAAGAGAAAGAAATTGTCAGCAGAACTCAGAATGAAACAGCTTCAATAGATCAAGCAGGTATTATTCAGCCAATGCTAGATAATAGTATTATGCGTGCCTCATTATATCGGGGCATGACAGAAAGCAGTGGTCAACCGAAAATTGGCAGTACGGCACGCGAACTTGGTGTACGTGATAGCGATGTGAAACTGAATGAACAGAAAAAAGTCGTTCCTGGAAAAGGTATGTCAACAGCGAAGGGAAGTCCAGAAAATCTACCATCACATCGTCGTTCATCCATCTGGGGTGGTACAGGAAAAGATCCAGTTTGGGAGATTGAAGAAAATAATATCAATGGCAAGCTGAAAGCAAATCATGATGGTGACAACCATGTAAGTATTACGGCAGCCCAAAAAAATATGTCACTGGAAGAATTTCAACAAGAACTAGCTGCGACACAACCAAACTGGACAAAAACTCCAGAACCACAGAAAAAAGAAAAGTGAATATAAAAAAGAGATTGACAAATAAAACAGGGGTGAATAATGGCATGGCTTTTTAGTTTATCGGCTGAATGTGGAACTCAAACTCAAGCCGAGCTTTTTTTAGGCTATTTTCAAAAGCTATCTTGGACACTTGGAGATGGAAAAAAAATCACGACTGTACCGGAACTGATGGAAGATCATGATGGTAACTGGTGGTGTATGGTTGTTCCTCTGGGGATGAATGAGAACTTAGTCGAAAGTGACGAAGATACACCACAAATAAGGGAAATAGGCAACTTACTTTATGGAAGTTTGCAGAATGCGCCGGATTTTCGCTATGCTTTGTTAGGTGTTGAAGTAGATCTATTTAGAACATTTAGCGAATTGTTGGCGGATACAACAATTACTGAACAACCATCCAGTTTTGTAGGACTGGTGCTGGCGGAGTCAATCTGGGATATGATAAATCGTCCAGAAGCTTTTCAACTCTTTAAACCTGGTTATTTCTGGATACCCTTTGACCATGACTATTTTTGTAAATAGCATGACTCCTCTTTTGATGGTCAAGATAAAAACGGCGTTGCTGAATCATGGGATGATTTCGCCCAATTTAGAATGAATTTTCAATAGTTTCAATCGCTAATTCATCCCGCATTTATGCAATGCCGCTTTTATGTTAGGAGGGTCAAAGCAGTGCGATCGCCTGATTCCGTCCTTGCTTTTTCGCTGTATAAAGAGCTTGATCTGCATGAGATATTAACATTTCTAAATTTTGTTCTATTGTGGGCATTTCACAGGCAATTCCCATACTCAAAGTAATGCGATAGCAAAGCGCTCCGTAGGAATCGCTAACATCAGAATCTTGGTGAGGAATAGCAAGATTAGCGATCGCTTCTCTAATTAACTCAGCAATAATTAACGCGCCTTGGGTATCTGTATTTGGTAAAATAACGGCAAATTCTTCACCACCATAACGCGCCACTAAATCAGTCGGGCGTTTTATAACTTTGGCGATCTCTTGGGAAACTTTAATTAAACAATCATCACCACTTTGGTGTCCATAACAGTCGTTGTATCGTTTGAAATAGTCAATATCAATAAGAATCAGCGCGAGGATATTTTTTTCTCGTTGATGACGTTGCCATTCAAGAGCTAAATAATCATCAAAGCGGCGACGATTAGCAATCTGGGTTAAACCATCTAAATTTGCCAGCAATTTCAATTGATGATTTGCTTCCTGTAAAGCAAGTTCAGTTTGCTTACGTTTGGCAATTTCAGCTTGCAAAATTCTCTGTTGTTTCTGAATAGTTAAATGAGTTTCTATTCGGGCTACAACTTCTTCAATTTGAATCGGTTTAGTGATATAGTCAACACCACCAACTTGAAATGCTTTTAATTTATCTAAAGTCTCATCTAAAGCACTAATAAAAATAATGGGGATATAACAAAGATCCGGTTCATCTTTAAAGGCTTGACAAACTTGATATCCATCCATCTCAGGCATTTTAACATCCAAAAGAATGAGATCAGGACAATTCAATTTTGCAGTTTTTAGCCCCCTATTGCCACTGATAGCACTACGAACTGTGTAACCAATTTTAGAGAGTAACTCGGTTAATAATTTTAAGTTTTCTGGCAGATCATCTATTAAGAGAATATTGCCTTTTGTTTGAGATTGGATATCAAGATGCACTGGATTTTTTAATGATTTGGTACATGAAACCTGGTAAAAAATACAATTTTGTGTTAGTCTATAATAGACTTATTATCAAAATTAAAATTACATTAATGACCAATAGAAATTGACAATTTCTCTGGCTATTGATTTATTTTTAAAGATGTCTATTTCGTAGTTTCATCGGTCAATAATTCTACTATTTCATCAAATTGAAATTGACGTGCTAATGTTTCGAGAACCTTGACAAAATGGGATTCTTGATTGGGTATTTCTCGAATTAATTTCATTACCAGATTACTATCACCATCTAAGGACGCTTCACATAATTGCGAACGCCATTCCTTAGATTCAGACATCACAGCTAAATCTTTAGATGATAGCATGGTTGGGGAGCGATCACTAATAATATCAACCGGGGCTAATTCTTCATAAATATATTTCACTCCTAAATGTTTAGTTAAACTCTGAAAAATTGTACTTTCTTTAAAAGGTTTTTGTAAAAAATCATCACATCCTACTGATAAAATCATCGCTTTTTCTGCTTCTAGTACACTAGCGGTTAAAGCAATAATCGCTGTAGCGTTACCCTTCGTAGTAGATTTAATATTTTTAGTAGCTTCATAACCATCCATAATGGGCATTCTCATATCCATAAAAATTAAGTGAGGTTGCCACTCATCCCAAATTGCGATCGCTTCCTGTCCGTTACTTGCTTCTTTAATCTCAAAACCTAAAGGGGTAAGGAGTTTAATTAATAATTGACGGTTGATTACTTTATCATCTACCACTAGAATTTTATATGTGGGTTGTTCCGGTGCTAGGGCTAATATTTTTCTCTGCTCAATATTTTCATTTTTGATAATTGCTTGCCCCAATTTTACGGGAATTGAAAATTTAAAAGTTGTGCCTTTGTTTAATTCACTTTTTACAGTAATATCTCCTCCCATTAGCTGCACAAATTGACGACTAATAACTAAACCTAAACCTGTTCCTTCTTGACTTTGTTTTCCTGATTCTGTTTGAGAAAAAGCCTCGAATAATTTAGTTAATTCTGCGGGGGCAATTCCCATACCAGTGTCACTAATACAGAAAATTAAAGTATAGTTTTGATTTCCTGCATTTGCGGTAGAATTAATACTTAAACTTACTTCTCCGTGTTTGGTAAATTTAATCGCATTTCCTAATAAATTCAGTAAAATTTGACGTAATTTTATCTCATCATTATAAATATATTGTGGTAAATTTTCACCGCGTTCAAAGATTAATTTTATTCCTACATTAATTGCCGTTAAATGCAGCATATCTTCTAAATCATCTAGGAATTTATACAGGTTAAAATCCTTTTGGTTAAGAGTGGTTTTCCCGGCTTCAATCTTAGAAAAATCGAGAACATTATTAATTAGGGTTAATAAATATTCTCCACTACGCTGAATAATTCCCACATTTTCATATTGTTCTAATGATAGGTTTTTGCTGCGTAACATTAATTGAGAAAAACCAATAATTGCATTGAGTGGTGAGCGCAATTCATGACTCATATTTGCAATAAAGTTACTTTTCGCCTGATTAGCAACTTCCGCTTTTTCCTTAGCAATAACTAATTCTGCTGTGCGTTCTTCTACCCGATTTTCTAAAGTTGCAAAAGAAGTTTTTAACTGATCAGCCATACTATTAAATGAATGAGACAGCGTTGATATTTCTCTAATATTTTTAGTTTCTAGTAAATCATTTTCTTGATCGGAATTTTGCCATTTCCCTAATGCTAAAGCCTGACTTGCTTGACTTAATCGTAAAATAGGTTTAGTAATCCATCGAGCCGTGAGAATACCAATTCCTGTGGCAATCAGTAAGGTAATAGCAGACAATACAAAGGTTAGTTGAGTATTCTGATAAATTTCTGTCATGAAATCAGACTCAGGAATCACTGTGATAATTAACCAGTTTAAGCCCAAATTATCTTGATAAGGAACTACTGTTATGAAATTGCGATCGCTATTTTCTCTAAAATCTAATTGCAGCGTTTCTTTAATTTGATCAAAACTATTAAACTTTGTCAACAGATGTAAGCTAGTTGCTCTAATTAAGGAATCACTCACATCAGTAACTTTGATTCTTTCTAATTTAGTTTTGCCATTTTGTTGTTTTTTAATATAAGTAGCTTGGTTTTTTACCGAAGTTCCAATCAGCAAACCATTAGGTTCAATAATAAATAGTCTTCCTGTTTTACCAATCTGTAAATTAGCCAGAAAATTACGAAAAGATGCCAGATTAGAAGCCGCTGAAAGTACCCCTAATAATTGATTAGTTTTAGGTGCATACACAGGATAACTACTATTGAGAGATAAATCTTTATTATTACCAAGGGGAAAGATGGGAACTCTGGATGGCCTACCTGCTTTCACTGCCGCTTTATACCAAGGACGTTCTTGGATTTTCAGCACTGCAATGTTTTGATTAATAAGGTTAATTTTATTGCCAAAACTATCAACTTTATATTCGTAAATATGGAAAAGTTTATCAGGATTTGCCATTCGTATAGTTCCTTCATTGCTCTTATTAGCAATTCTCAGAACTCCCTGCTCAGTACCTACCAGAATATGGGTAATATTATCGAAATGTTGAAGCTGAGTATAAATATATTTTTCTATTTGATCGGCATTCTGAAGATTGAGATTACCTAATTTTACAGCATCTGCATTAATTTTATTAACCAAAACTGGAGTAGCTAAATAGTTATCCAAATACTGCACTACACGAGTAGTTATTTCATTTCGCAGTTCATTTGTTAATCGGTTTACTGATTCTTGTCCACTTTGGTAAGAAAGATAACCTACTAATCCCACTGCACCAACAATTTGCAATACAAAAGGAACAATTAATACTAATCTCAGAGGGATTTGTCGAGATTTATTGGATTTGCCTATACCATTATTCATGATTTATTAAAGATTCTACTCAAGCAACTAATTTTTCAAATTCAAATGTCCGTGCAAGTTTTATTAAAGATTGAATTAAAAAAATTGCTGTTTTCGGAAGTTCTCTAGTTAATTCTATGACATAGTTGGTATTTGTTTCTAAAGCAGCTTCATACAATTTATTAATCCATTTTTGATCCATACACCTAAAATACTCAGAATTATTTTCTATCCGCATTAGTTCTCTTGTATCACTCTCTGAAAGAAAGAGGCTAAAAATAGCGATCGCCTGATATTATAGAGTGCCTTTTTGAGTTTGTGGCATTAAAATTTTAAAAAAGAGAGATTTTCAAATTGATGAACAAGGGTTTTTAATAATTACTTCTAGAGGATTTATTAACAAATAATACCTGAGTAGAAAATCAGTTAGTAGCACAATTGAGTGATAGCAATTCCCTTGTAAGTGAGGTACAAGAAGAAAGAATTAACCGCAGATGGAAGAGGATAAACGCAGATAAACGCAGATGAATTTGTACCTCGTTAGATGAAGAAATGCTATAAATAATTATGACAAATGTCAAACATATCGGCTCAATTACCTCTATTGATTGGAAACTGTGCAAAAATAAAAACATTACTTTAATGATGTAGTGAGTGTAATTATGCAGGATAGAATTAGAAAAACCAGCCAAAATCACACATCTGCACCAAAGTCAAACCCATTCCAAACCAGAGGTTTTGGGATTGATCCCCCAAAAAAGTCAGCAACACCCGCCACAGACATAGACTTTGATGCACAGTATGAATACGCCAAAAGTAACGCACTTGACTTAACAAATGTTCCCGTATTCCCACCATCAACAGCAAACATACAACCCAAACTCGCAATCGGTTCACTTTCTTCTTCAGAACCTGCCAATACTAGTGAATCAGTAATCCAGCGTGGATTGTGGGATAGCTTCAAAAAAGGCCTCAAAAAAATTGGTGGGGCGATCGCTTCTGAAGAAAAATCTCCAGATCCTGAACCTCTTTCTCTGACTCAAAGCTTGAACCCATCTAGTATTTCAGACGATGAAATCAAACAGGAAATTAAACTGATTCGCAAATGGATTGCCAAACATCAAGAAAGTAGCCCTGATGCGACTTTATTAGCATCTTGCTTACAAACATTCGAGTCTGAAGTTGAGGCCAGGGAAGCAGTCGCCGCTGTCAAGAAATTACCGGGCTGGGGGAAAATGGCATCTAACGATCAAGCAATTTTAGAGAATATGCTCAAAGGGAGAGAAAATGATGTTTCTAAAAGTGTTCGTAGTCGGTTAAAAGCACTAAAAACAGTTTTATCAAGCCAAACCGATATTGAGCAAGGTAAAACTCTGACTGGTTTAATTAACGCCAAGGAATCCATTCCTGGTGTAGTCAGTGAACCTGTTAGCACTACAAAGATAAAATATACATTAGCAGGTCCAACTACAGAAAAAGATTACGCATTTCAGGGTAAAAAAGCTGATGCGGAAAAATGGATTGTCAAGTTTGAAGATGGCATTAATATACCTATTGTTGCACCTAAAGCTCCTGAACCCGGTCATCATAACCATACAGTTAAGCAAGCGGCTGATGCAGCCAGCTATTTACCCAAAGCAAATCGTTCTGTAATGACCACAATTCTACTCAATGCTGTAGTCAATCCTGATGATGCTTATTGGGCTACTGAATATAACACCCCTGACTTTCATTCCTATATGACAGCGGGTAAATCTGGTGTTGTGACTATTTATCCAGATAAGGTTTCTGAGAAGCTTCCAGATGAAAATTATATGCGTGGTACTATGATTCATGAGACAGGTCATACCTGGTCTTATAAAAATTGGGGTACTGATACCAAAAAAGGGAAATGGGTAGATTGGCAACAGGCAATGGATAAAGACAAGGTATCCGTTTCTGGTTATGCAATGAATTCGATTGATGAAGATGTAGCAGAAACTATCCAAATTTATGTTAGTACAAAGGGGTCTCCTCGCTTTGCGGAGTATCTTCAAATTGTGCCTAACCGTTTTAAAATGCTGGATGTGGAGTACAAGTAATGAAGAAATATTTAAGGCAGTTAAAACCGTGGTCAGTGAGCTTGTCGAACTGCTCGTGTCGTTTTCCTCTCAGCACTCAAGTGACTGAGTTTCCCACTTACCGCAAGGTCTTATGAGCAATCTGATTCAGTGTTGGATAGCAGGAATTATGATCATGCTAAACTCTGTTGGTGGGGGTGAATATCTATGTAAGCAAAGTCTTTCGGTCACTCACCATAACCCTACGGAGGTAAATAAAATGACTGGTACAACTTCTCCATCCGGTGCAACACATCCCGGTCAAATTTTGTTTGAAGATCGTGTAGATGATCGACAATGGACTAAGCAGGCTAATGAAGTTCCTCAAACAATAGCTTGGGTGAATTTAGAAGGTGTATGGCTTCCTGTAATTCGGATTGAGATTACAGGAACAGTTGACAAACGACGGATCACCAAGTACGGGAAAGATGGTGAGTTCTTGGAAACAACTATTCAATCTCCACCTCCTCGACCTCGACCCTGATCAGATATTATGGATTCGTTAAGCTGTCGTAACACATTATCGGTATTCTACTCAAAGCGATCGCTCATCTATTGTCACTATCGCCACATAAAGGTTTGTAGTTAGGACTTTAGTCCTGAATTCAGGGCTTAAGCCCTGACTACGAGCAAAATCATAATAATAATATTTCCAATTTCTACCACCAACGCATTTCTAAATAACCTCGTTGGGGTTGATTAAGTTCTTCTTCCGTTAACCATTCCACCGATTTATAAGTACCAAATATATGATCCCACCAATCTACTCCTAAACCAAAATTATGATCCCATTGATTGTATTTGTGGTGAACATAGTGAACAGGCATTTTCATCCAGAAACATTTTGTGGGATTATCATGTTGTAATTGATGAGCGTAAGCAGCAAAAGCCGCATAAACCAGACTCCCTAAAAACCAACCAATGCCCGCTGGTAAAGACACAAAAAACATCACACACATGAAAATGATACTGCCTTGAACATAGGCTTTAAATTCCCAGACTACCCCTTGTCCTTCATTGCGACGATGATGATCACGATGACGTTTACCGATTTTGGGAGAATAGTGCATTAAACGATGTAGCCAATATTCAACCAGACTAGCAAAAATAAAAGCAAGTGCAAAACACCCTGTAGTGATAACTATGTTTTGTAACTCGATCATAAATTTTATTACCTTATATTTCTAATCTTAACCCAATCACACACTATTACGTAGAAATTGATCTAGCCAGTATCAGCCTATAGAGATTGAATATTACTCAATATCAGAAATATATGCAACAATCTCAAGAATAATTAAATAATCAAAAATGATACCAAGCTCCAGCATTGGATGAGAAGGAGAAATTGTGGAAGTTGTTCAAGAATATATGCAAGCTCTCTATGAGAGTGAACTTTATCCAGAAAAATTTATCTGTCATTACAAACAGGGCAATTTAGTTGATGTTGAAGATACGACAACAGGTAAGCGACATAAGCTTCTCACCTTCTGTACCAATGATGTTTTAGGGTTAGTCCAATCACAAGCCGTCAAACAGGCCGCAGTTGATGCGATTTGGCAATATGGGACTTCTAATAGTTCTTGTTCAGTATTAAGTGGTCGGATTGATCTTCATCGTCAGCTAGAACAGGAAATATCAGAATTTAAACACTTACCATATACTCATTTATTTGTCAATGCTTGGATGGCAATGCAAGCTCTGATGGATGGGTTCTGTCATTTAGCGATTAACATTCCCGGCTTCAGCAATACCAGAGAAACCTTGATTCTGACTGACATTCTCAATCACGGTTGTATAGTCTCTGCGGTAGTTAATGCTGACAACCGTTCTGGTAAAGTCTTTAGTCACAGTCCTGAAGTCCGTGTTAAGCCTTATCGTCACTGTGATATGGCAGATTTAGAGCGAAAATTGCGCCGTTATGCTCGTCCAGGCGATCGCATTATGGTAATTTCTGATGCAGTATTTTCGATGGATGGAGATATTGCCCCCTTACCAAAAATGCTGGATATCCTGGACAATTATCCCGGTAGTGTGATTGTCATGGATGAAGCTCATGCTAGTGGCGCACTTGGGGCGACTGGAGGGGGAATTTATGAGCATTTTGGCATAACGACCCAATCAGTATTAGAAAGGGGAATTATCCCCATTATTATGACTACCTTTTCTAAATTTGCGGCTTCAGCGGGAGCAGCTATTAGTAGTCATTCCCGTGAATTAATTGATTTATTGGATGTTTCTCCTACTTCCATTGGCACTATTTCCTTAGCCCCACCCTTAACAGCCGCAGCCTTAGAAAGCATTCGTCAGGTAAGACAAAATCCTGAATTAGTGCAGCAGTTACAAGCTAATACTCGTTATTTGCGATCGCGCTTACTAGCAGAAGGTTTTACAGCCATTGGGGAAACTAATGTCATTCCCGTGATGATGCCTGAAAATATCAATCCTAAAAAGTTTGCGCGGCAAATGATGGAAGAATATGGCATTTGGGTATCTCCCATTTGGTTTATCGCCAAACCGCGACTGCGAATTACCGCTAATGCCCTACATACCCAAGAAGAAATGGATTGTTTAGTAGCTGCTATGGTAGCTACACGCAACACCCTAGATCCGGCAAAAGAACCTGTCGGAGTGTCCTAACCTCTTGATGAAAAATCCCCAATAAATAATGGGCGTTGCTGATTAAGAGTATGATTTTGTTTCACGCAGAGGCGCTCCAGTCACAGAGAGTAAGAGTTTGAAATCATTGATTTTTGAATTTCATACCCTAATTCAGCAACGCCAAATAATGTAGAGACGTTCCGTGGAACATCTCTACAAACCCTTCTATCTTCCTCCTTCTCTTCCTTCGTGTCCTTCGTGCCTATCCCTTCGGGACGCTCCGCGAACGTGGTTCATTCAGTATTTCTCCTCGGAAATTCACCAACATCAACAGCCCTAACATCAGTGGTAAACTGGCAGCCACATAAAACACGCCTATCAACCCTTGATCACTTAATACCAATCCAAATAGGCTTGGACAAAGGAACTGTCCCAAAAAATTTGCCCCTGTACCGGCGGCTAAAATACTAGATTGATATTCCGAAGGAGCAAGATTAGATAACAAGTTATAAAGACTGGGGACAACAATTCCCAATCCCACACCAAAAATAATAGTAGTTGGAAATAGCAAAACTAAATCTTGGAGTTGGGGAATAATCATTAAAGGTAAAGCCATACAGCCAAAGCCGCATCCTATCGTCGAAATTAAGCCAAAACGTTGAACTAATCTCCTGACTCCAAAAGCCGAGATAGCAGTAGCACCAAGGGCTTGAGATGCTAAAACAATGCCGTTTAGAACAGTGGTGGAGTTCATGGTGGCTTTGAGATAGAGAGGCAAATAAATGATCACAGCGTAAGCGGTTGCGGCTGTTAAACAGAGAGTTAGAAAGATTTGTAATATGAAGGGGTTTTTTAAAGCCTGAATGAGTTGATCGGAATTATTAGCTTTTACAGATGATTCCGAAGAGGATGTTTCTAAACCTTTTTTTGGTTGTAATGTAAGGACTACTAATAACCCTAAAGGGAGTGCTAAACCATACAGACAAAAAACCAATCTCCAGTGAAAACCACCAACCAAACCTGCTAAGACAGGATAGATAATATTAGATACAGTGAGAACACTAGATACATAGGCGATCGCTTGGGAACGTTCCTCACTGGAATCATACATTTTCACTAGCAAACCCAAACTAGCAGCCGCAATTCCCCCACTAGCAGCCCCCACCAAACCCCGCGTTATCAACATCGGCAGGAAACTCTGCATTAACCCCCCAGCCATGCCAAATAAAGCATAGAAAACCAGGGAAACCACGAGTATTCGCACTTGACCCAAACGGTCTGCTAATATCCCTAAAATTGGACTAAATATAGCAACAGTCAAGAAATGACTACTTACCAAATAACCTGCTAGGGCTGGACTCAGATCCAAGTCTGTGACAATTTCCGGGAAAATTGGCGCAATGACTCCTCCTGTCATCACAATCAAAGAGCCTGTAGCTAAAAGTACCAAAAGTTGGCGATCGCGTCCAGTCATTTTCAAGATTAAAGCACTCACACACAACCTCTGAATTATTTTAATTGGATGGTTTAAAAAGTTTAGATCCCTGACTTCTTGCAGAAGTCGGGTATCTTTTTATTCACACATCAAAACGGATTTTTATCTGTTTACGGAACGGATAAAATAAATGCTTGCCAAACTTTTCAGGAATCGCATCTCCATGAACACCAAAATTCTTTGGTTGTTTACCAGCAGGTAAATAAAATGTCCCAAACATTAAATCAAACACAGGGAACAAAGCCGCAAAATTCTTGCCAATTCCTTCCGTATCTTTACTGTGATGCCAACGATGAAACACGGGACTAACTATCAAATAGCGGAATGGTCCATAATTCCAAGGTACATTAGAATGGGTAAAAGCTAGATAAAAAATTAGGAAAGGAGTATAAATTTCCACTGATAAAGGTGAAAACCCCAAAAGTAAAATTGGCAAAGATTGCATTACTCGACTGAATATATCATTCAGTGGATGTACCCGCACAGAAGACAGCCAATCTAACTCTTCAGAAGTATGATGAACAGCATGAATATCCCACAATCGGCTGCTATGTAGCCACCGATGAGTCCAATAACCAATAAAATCAGCAATTACTATTACCATCAAACCCTGCACCCACTGGGGTAAATTAGCAGCTAGTCCATAACTTGATTTTAATATTTGTGGATCAATAGAACGCCCCAGCACCAGAAATAAAGGAACTATAACTATTGCAATACATATCGCACTCAATAGATGACTAATTAAAAGGGTAAAAAACCAGTAAAAGCTATCTAGCCAAACACCCTTGCGCCATTTTTGTTGATTGGTGATGCTCGGAAAAATACCTTCAATAATCCCAAAAGCTATTGTTAAGATGATAAATAAAATAGCTATTGTCACTAACCTTTCTCTAATCATCAGCACACTGTCTTTAGTAATTACAAGTAATCATTATTGTATAGCAGGAAACAGCGCAGAAAGGAAGTATCAATCGCAAATAAATAACCTGGCAGTTTTCATCAACTACCAGGCTTTTCGACTACTCAAAAATTATGTTATGGATAAATTACAGAATACCCCAGAAGTGGAGGAAGCCTTGTCCAGAAAATAGTTCAATTAAAGCTGCTGCTAAAAAACCGATCATTGCTAGACGGCCATTCCAGATTTCTGCTTCAGATGTAAAACCCCAACGCCATGCGTTACGATCAGTCGCTACAGGTGTTGTAGATGTTTTGGTTGCGTTAGTCATGGTCAGCACTCCAGTTAGGATTTACTAAGCTTTATTGCCTTATGTAAATAAATATAACAATTATTTTCAAAAAAAGCAATCTTTATTTATATTTTTTTGCAATTATTATGTAGATCAAAATTTTAGCAACCATCTAATATGATCAAAGTCTTCTCAGCTTTTTTCAAACAACGTGGTCTGGTTCTAAAGCACAAGGATAAGCAGAATCACCTATTTCCACCTGGAGAGTAGAGTGTTTGATACCAAAATGGTGTTCAAGTTCCTGGCAAACTTCCCATAAAAAAGCATCCCCAGGGTAGCCTCCGGGCATCACCAAATGGACTGTGAGCGCAGTTTCTGTGGTACTTATAGCCCAGATATGAAGATCGTGGATTTTCAAAACACCAGGACGCTCAATTAAGAAATTTTTAACTGCACGTGGCTCGATTCCTGTTGGTACGGCATCAAGTGCTAAGTTGACAGAATCTTTGAGTAAGTGCCACGTTCCAAATACTACAACTGCCACAAGAACTAAGCTTACCAACGAGTCAAGCCACACCCATTGTGTAATTAAGATAGCAATCCCAGCCACCACGACCCCCAAAGAGACCAACGCATCAGCAGCCATGTGTAAAAATGCTCCCCGAATGTTCAAGTCATTTTTACTACCTGACATAAACATGAGTGCAGTAATGGTATTAATTATAATTCCTACCATAGCAATACCAATAATTGTTCCTCCTGCTACAGGTACAGAATCGTTAAAGCGGCGGATGGCTTCCCAGGCGATCGCACCCATAGACAAAAGCAGGATAATAGAATTCACTAAAGCAGCCAAAATTGAAGAAGCCCGCAATCCGTAAGTATAGCGGTGGCTGGGAGGACGACGAGACAGCGTACTTGCACCCCACGCCAGGAGGAGTCCCAACACATCACTGAGGTTATGACCAGCATCAGCAAACAAAGCTAGAGAGTGCGCTAAGTAGCCATAAGTTGCTTCAACAATGACAAATCCTAAATTCAGTACAGTCCCAATGGCAAAAGCCCGGCTAAATGTTACCGGGGCGTGACTATGATTATGGTGTTTGTGTCCGTGTGTCATGGTGATGAGTTAGGAGTAAAAAACCAGATAATACTATGGTTGGTACATTGCTATTGAACCTGATAGCGGTATTTATTCCGTTCTACTTAATATCATTGCAAATACTGTACTTCCCAATCTTCAAGTTGTAGATTTTCAACTCCTTGAAATTCTCTAGTGTTATGAGGTACTAAAATAAGATTATTAGCTAATGCAATAGCAGCAATTTGAAAATCATAAGCACCGATAGGAGTACCTATTTTTGATAATTGAGAACGGATTTCACCATAAATTTTAGCCGCCTTTCCATCAAAAGGTAAACTGATATATTGAGAGAAAAATAACTCATATAAAGCTAGATTTTGTTCTTTTTTTATACTACGACAAGCTCCATATAGCGGTATGCACTTGAGTGAGATACAGTCATTAAATCGCAAAACCTGTAGGGGTGGGGTTTCCCCGCCCTCGATTGTATTTCATCCGACCGATAACCGCTATAGTATAATTCGGCTTTGACAATATCGCACAAACAAATATTTTCACGATGAGTAGTTTTAAATTTATTAATTACATTTTCACTACGTCCTGTTAAATATTGAATGCAGGTGTTAGTATCTAACAAGTACATCATCATTCAATATCCCAAATTCTTCGATCACAATCAACCAAATTTTCTCTAGCTAAAAATTCGCCTTCCCATTTTCCAGCAGTTTTATCAAAAAAATCAGTAGGATATCCTAATTGTTCTGGTGTTGGTATTTTTTCTTCAGAAGAATCAGTAATAATAATTACTAATTCTTGATTAGCTAATTGCTGGGGAAGCTGTAGTAATAATTTACCTTCTGCATCAACTTTTGATTTAAGTTTTATTTGCATATAATTAGCTCCTTAGTATCTTTTATTATTATACTCTAATTTTAGGAAAAAATAGTTTTCAATCATTCATTGCTTTGAATAATTGCTCGATTTCCTTGGCTGTCGTTATTGATATTATATACATTTTACTTTCTGTCAATAACATGATATTTAATTCTTGATAGTAGCATTTGCGGTGGTTGATTATCAGAAAAATATTTAGGTAAACTAGAACCAAAAACTTTAGAAATTAATACTACCAGCTTGAAAAAATATAAACAAATGATTGCTAATCGGGTTAGAGAAAGTAGGGATTATTTTAAAGTAAAGATTGAAAACGTTCATCTTCTCTAATAGCATCAAAATCTAAATCAGTTTTTGCCCATTTTTTAACTGTATCAGGATTTATATTAATTGCTATTTGTAGATTTTCAATTGCTTTTTCAATATTACCTTGCAGGGCATAACTACAAGCTTTATTATACCAAGCATT
>NZ_VIKW01000008.1:164493-175337 GCF_009711975.1 Anabaena sp. UHCC 0204 | reverse complement strand
AAGTAAAATAACTATTGTCAACCCTGCAACTAAACTTGCAAAAAACTTTGTTTGTCGAGATGGAATTACAGAATGAACTAAAAAAGGTAGGATTAGTAAAGAAGTCAATACTATGAATAAATACTTTGTTATTGATAATTCTAGCAAAAAATTACCTAATCCGTACTGAAGACTGTAATTAAAACTCCACGCTCCTATAAAAATACTGATTAAACAGGCACTGATAAAGTCTGGATTGCTGATAAAATCCTCCAGAAATATTCCTAATGCTAAAAACAAAAAAGGAAAATATGGAATCAGATACCAAGCATAGAAATGGCTTTGAGCGCCAGAAAATAAGAGAATAAATGAATAGACAATAATGGGAATATAAATAAGTTGGTATTTGATATTAGTTGAAAATGTTCTAAAAACTGCAATCAAAATTAGCCAACTAAAAGTTAACCAACCATCTTCAAAGAATACAGGGTACAAGATGATTTCTTTAAATAACAGGAAATTCTCAAATCGGTTAGTATGAGATTGAAGTACCTTAAAGAAAAGATCAATATCATAAACACTACCATAAATAAAATATACAGATAATATTAGTAAGCCAATTACAAAAACTACTAAACTTTCTCGCCATTTCTTTTGATAAATCAGCAGTAAGCAAAGCACAAGGACAAGAAAAAAGCCAGTTATTTTAGCTAGAGATGCTATCCCAGCTAAAACAGCAGAAATGTAAAGATAGGTTGAATTAGCAGATTCGCAATATCTTAAAAAACAAAGTAAAGTAGATAAACTTAAAAAAACAATGAGATTTTCGCTAACTGCTAATCTAGAAAGAAAAACAGTATTAGGATTTGTCGCAAAAATCAAAGTAGAGATAATTGCAATATTCGTATTACATAATTTTAAACTGAAGACATAAAAGAGAGAAATAGAAACAATCCCCAATATTAAAGATGGAATTCTTATAGACGTTAATGTACAATCAAAAAAAGTCTTTGCACCTCCTAAAATTGCTGCGCTACCAACAATTAAACTAAATAAAGGAGGATGATCTAGCCACGGTGTCACTAACTGATAAGTTCCATTTTTCCAATACACTTTGGGAATATCTCCATAAGCTTTTAGCCAAGACCAACTTGTAGGTACATGATCTTGAATCAAACTCATACCACTCCATGCAAAAGCATATTCATCAGCAGTCCAATTATGTGCAGGAATTTGATCATAGTTATAGATTCTAATTGCAGAACCTAAGATGGTAATAAGTGTACAAAAAAACCAATCTTTCCGAGCAAGTAACCTTGTTAACAATGGTAGGATTGAATCTAGCACTTGTATAATCTCTATTATTAATGCTGGCTAGAAATATTATAATTCTGCTACCTTTTATAGACACGCCATTTTGCTGAGTTTATTACCAGTCGTAGAAAGGTTATATTTCCCACAACTAAGACATCCTCTGAAAGGGGTATTGTTTTGGCGGATTTCTAATACAAAATGGCGCAAGTTAACTAAAAATTAAACATTTCACAATATGATTAGTGTGCGCTGGGTTTTTCTAATGCACCCTGAATATTTTTTATTTATCGTAAACCGTGAACAATAAAAGCAGACCAGTAACGAGGATTTACAAAGGGAAATTCTCCTTTTGCTTTTTGGAATTTATCAATTGCTATTGATATTTCTGCATATTTTTTATATTCTCTCATACACTCTAAATACTCTTCTGAATCAGAGGGGTATTTTTTTCTCTCATTTCTAGCTTTTTTTCTTTGAATTTCTGCTTCTTGACACATTTCGTCAAGGTCAGCTTTCCTCAATTCTCTTAGCTTTATTTGAGCTTGTTGTAAAGATTCTGGGCGACTTTTACCGAGTTTTCGCTGTTCATAATAAAAGATAGAAAAGAAGGCTGTTGCTAAATCATTAACTGACCACAAAGAACTAACTACACTTCTAGCACCAGCACATAAAAAGCCTGTGGAAAGAGTGAGAATATCATCAGTTAAAGCAGGTGTACCTAAATTCGTTTCGCAGCATGAGAGAAACACATCTATAAGATTAGGTAAACGCCAACCTGGTGACATTAATTGTCCTAAAGTAATATTACCATCAGCTAATATCAATCCTGATTCTAATGGATTATCAAGGCGAGATTGGGCATGGTGACAAGAGTGAAGAATTTGCACCTGTTCAGCTAATTGACGGTAATTTTCACGAGTAGCTTGACTACTACCAATTAATCTTTTTTCTATTGGAATATTATATAGCTGGGCTATGTTTTCACCTTCAAATCTAGCACATTGTAGATCATCTGTTGCGTCTTCTACTGTTCCGTATTGTAGAGAATTAATATCTAATGGTTCTAAATTTGGACGTTGATAGCAAAAATCTAAAATTTGACAACTGGGAGTATAACGAATCAAAAATTTATCTACTAAATATTCTTGATATCCTATTGGTAAAGCAGCAAAGGGAACTTGATGTAATAATAAATGAGGTACTATAATTAATTCTTCTATTTCTTGAAGATGTTGATCAATTAATTCCGATAATTGCAACCGTTGAGAAAGTTCACGCAGAATAGCTTCGATTTGACTTTCCCATTTTTTAACATCACTAGTATAAGTTAATAACCAATTTTGATAAATCCATTGTTGTAATATTTCCAAGCCTTCTCCGGTGCAAGTATGAAGAGTTATTCTGTCTTTTCTGACTATAAAAATATGGGTATCAGTGTTCGTAGTGTAAAAAGAGAGAATTGCTGTATTTTGATTATCAATTAGTCTCTGAATTTCTGACAAACTCAGAGGCTGAACTTGAATTTCTCCAGCTAATACAGGATCTTCACGTCTGAGATTTTCCCAAGTTTGTTGTTTCTCCGCTTCTAGAGAGGCTATTTTCTCGTTGTATGCTTGCCAAACTGCGCGGGTTTCACTGCGGTTATTTTCTGATTTATGCTTTTGACGTTCTGTGTTAATTAGTTGTTGTAATTCTTCATATTGCTGTAATAACTCTTGGACTTTTAGCGGGATATTCTCACTTTGAGAGAGGTGATTACTTGCCATTAAATCTACTAGAAGTTTAGAACGAGAGCGTTCAGAATATTCAAAGGCTTTATCTATTTGTCCAGCATTGATACAGGCTTGTATTATATTTTGGTAAATATCAATTGATTCTTCTAGAATTTCTTGACGACGTGACTCTGATTTTGCCCAACTGCGGCTAGTTTCTACTGCTTCAATTGCTGCACTATATCCTTCGATAGCTTCTTTCCAAAACTGTAATTGAAATGCAATTTTCCCTAAATTTCTGCCTGTTCTAAAATATGCTAAGTGATCTTTTAATAATTTTTCTATTTCCAAAGCATTTTGAAAAGATTTTATTGATTCTGCAATGTTTTCTAGATAGTAATAAACATAACCCAAATTCATTTGAGTTTCTGCCCATTTCCTTGGTAAAGCTTCTATAGTACGTACTCGTAAAGCTTGCTGGTAGTAGTTGAAAGCTAATTGAACATTTTCTTTCTTATCTCCTATTAAGCGATTCAAGTAAGCAGTTCCTAAATTATTCTGAGTTTCCGCCCAATCATAAGGAAAAGTTTCGTAAGTACACCCTTGTAAAGATGTTTCTAATGACTTAATTGCCAATTCTAAGTTTTCCGTTCTCCCTCCTCTAGTTCGATAGAGGTAAGCATCTCCGAGATTATGATAAATATCTGACCATTGTTTTGAAAACTTCTCAAGATTATAAATTTTTAGTGCGTCCTGATAGCATAAAATTGCTAGTTCTATATTTTCAGATCGATTTCCCAAAATTCTGTCTTTATAAGCAATACCTAAATTACCTTTAGTGTATGCCCATTTTTCAGAGAAAATTTCACTATCTAACATTGACAATGCTGCTTTTAAATTGTTAATTGCTATTTCTATATTTTCTCTTCTGTCTCCAAAAATGCGATCTAAATAAGCAAGACCAAGATTATTTAGGATGTCTGTCAATAGTTCTAGAGAATGTTTACTATACAAAACTTCCAAGGATGATTTAAAACAATTAATTGCGTGTTCTAAATTCTCTGCACAGTTGCCCAATATTCGCTTTCTATATACTTCGCCAAAATTATTTTGAAGTATAGCTAAAAGTTCTATACCCTCTGAAACTTTGGAAAATTCTGTACTATTAATAATCAGTGCAGCCAATCTGTATCCAGTAATAGCAATCTCTAAGTGAATTTTTATATTTCCTATAGGTATACTAGCAATCAAATTACTGAAATGCATAATATCCATTCCAACTTTGATTGCCGTTATTTCTGGCTCTATAAATGGTAAATTCAACCCTCCCCATTTCTCTAAAAAATCCTGAAATTTCTCATCAAATTTATCCAAATTGGCTAAAAAAAATGGGTAAACTATTTGTGGTTCAGCATTACTATCATGAATTTTTTGTAACACTGCCCACAAAAACTCTATATTTTCCTTGCTATATTGATTAATTTTGTTCTTATTTTTGTTGTTATTACCGAATCCCTTAGCCATATTTATTCCAGCACCCTTAAATAATAATTAACCCAAAATCTCCGTCAATTTCTCTAGCAAATCTTCCGCCAAATCTAACAACTCAGTTTCATCAATCATATCATTAGTAGAACTGCGATCGCTTCCTGCAAACGCAACACCACCTACGAACAAATCCTTCGCTGCAAAAATTCTCTTATTCTCTGTCAATTGACTCAAACAATATTCTAAACCTTCAATAATTTCGGAAACAGATTTATTCTGTAACTTTTCCCGTACCTTTACCGCGATCGCATCATCACTTTCTAAGAAAGTTGTCATCTTTTCTATATAAGTTGGTTCATCATTATCATCTCCCCAAGTATCTAACCAATCACCCTCAACATCATCACAATACAAATAAGCTGCATCTAGTCCATATTTCATGATATCATCTTGTAATTGTTGGGCAGCTTTTACAGATTCTAAAAAACTTTCTAATCTCTGTTGACGGTCAGTTATTTGTTGATTAACCATAATTACTCACTTCCTTGAAAAATATTCTTAGACAAAACATATAACTTTAACTAACTCAAAACTATAAATTTAATTTGCGATAAATACCCATATTAAGATTATCGCTATTATCTAACGCTGTATTGACTACCTGATTTATAAAATCATTTGCACCGGGATTATAACTTAATAATAATCCTCTTTCTATTTCCCAAAACAGCAGAGTATTTTCCCAATTATTAAATTTATCTTGTAAAAACTCTTCAGATATGCTAGTGATTTGCACACAGAGTGGTTTGTTCTGACTACTACTAACAATTATATCAGTTGCCATTGACAAGTCCACAATATATCTTTTGACAACCGTACCACCACCTTGCTCAATAATATCAGCAATAGAGTCAATCAGTTTTCCATCTTCTTGACTGAAATCACCCGCCATTAGTTTTCGTCTCCAAATAAAAAACTTGGAGTCATCTTTACTCAACCACTTGGGAAACAAATAACCATACCAATACTTTAGCGTGGGCGGTAGTGCATCTAAAGCTAACTGTTGTTCTTCTTCAGAAGATAGGGATTTGAGTTTCAGCCAAGCATCAGTATCTTGGATAAACTGTTGCAAAAATAACAGTACAAATTTTTTGGACATCAGCGTACCAGGTTTAACATCTTTTATCCAGAGGTTAATCTGGTTTAATCTGATTGCTAAACGGGTATCTACTGTAGATGCTTCCTCAATCAGTGAATTGAGTTTTTCCTTAATCTTTAGTGATTGCAAAAAATATACACCTGAAAAATCGAGTTTGTTTTAGGTATTTTACAATTATTTAATAGCTTTATCAAGTTATTTAATCAAATTTCTAACTTAATTTATATAAATTATTTTCCTGTATTTATTACCAGTTGCAGAAAAGTCATATTTCCCACAACTGGCATAATTGATGATTGCCAAACTATGACTTTATTTATGACTGTCTAGTAACCCATGGCGAGAAAAAATTCCCTTCAATTTCAAATTAGTTAATACAGTTATAGAATTTACTAATTCTCGTTGTGCAGAACTTAAATTTAATACTTCTAAAGCTTGATCAATATTATTGCCTTGATGTAATTCATGGGTAAGTAGATTGCGTTGAGATAAATCTAAAATTGCGGCAATCTCTTTATTGCGACGCTGACGGATAGCTTGTAGTGATTGATGTTCTTGAGGAGTAAAATCATCTTCAGAGAACTTGAAACTATCATTAATTTCGCTGTTATTTGAGGTCAAACTTGCTGGAGAATTAGAAAAGTAGTGATTTGCAGAAGCAAAAGGAACTGCCAAAGAGAAAAAGGACAGAGTAAAAACAAGCGTCAAAGTCAAGAACCGTTGTGTCAATTTACTAATCATGTTGATTTTGATGTTAATAACAGCTTAAGTCAAATTTTAACTAGAGGAATAGTGAGTATTTTCTCCAGTAAATAATAACTTGGATAATTTTCCTACTTCTGGGTGCTACGTGACACAGATCAAAAAGTATTGATCTGCACTTATTCAATAGAACAATTTTACTAGTGTTGAAACGCTATAAATCCTGAGTTCAAGACACAGACAAGGAAATCAGGCTGTTTCTATATTGGAGGTGAGGTAAGATAGATAATGTTTTCTCTATGACCAAACTCGGAAATTGATAAGTAAGAAAAATATATCAGACATATTAAGATTATGTTCTTTTATATTTCCCCACTCAACGCTATCATCAAATTCATTAACAGAGGTGATAGCATGACGGAACAGATATTAGAAAAACAAATAGATCAAAATGGCGAAATAGATATAGAAACAGCATTCCAAGAATCTCATGTGCAAGACATTCTGGATAAGCTAGATCAGGAGTTAGTCGGCTTAAAGTCCGTCAAGAACAAAATCAAGGAAATGGCGGCTTTGTTGTTGGTTGACCGTATCCGTAAAAGTTTGGGTTTGAATGCAGGTGCGCCTAGCCTACACATGACTTTTCTAGGTAATCCTGGTATGGGAAAAACTACTGTAGCAATGCGAATGGCGGAAATCCTCTATCGTCTGGAATATATTCGCAAAGAAAATGTGATGTTGGTAACACGAGATGATTTAGTTGGACAAGGTATTGGACAAACAGCACCAAAAACAAGGGAAGTCTTAAATAATGCCATGGGGGGTGTTTTATTAGTTGATGAAGCTTATACTTTATATCGTCCAGATCACCCCGGAGATTTTGGTTTAGAAGCTATAGAAATTCTCATGCAGGTAATGGAAAACCAGCGTGATGATTTAGTAGTCATTCTGGCGGGTTATAAAGACCAGATGGACAGATTTTTTCATAGTAATCCGGGGATGAATTCGCGGATTGGATTACATATTGAATTTCATGATTATGGTGTTGATAGTTTAATGGTGATAGCCCAATCCATAGTCAAAGCACAAAATTATTGTTTTAGTCCAGATGCTGAAATAGCCTTCCGCGAATATTTAATTAAACGGAAGACAATGCCCCATTTTGCTAATGCTAGAAGTGTACGTAATGCTATAGATAGAGCGCGGTTACGTCAAGCCAATCGTTTATTAAGCAGTGGCAAACTGTTAAAAAAGCAGGATTTAATTACCATTGAAGCAGTAGACATTCTCGCTAGTCGAGTATTTAGAGAAGGTGTTCCTGACTGCGAAACAGAAAGTTGATTTAGTAAAAATACGGGCGAAGCATTCGGGTGATAAATTATCGGTTTTTTCCCAAGTTTATTTTCCGAATGCTTCGCCCTTACACCGAATGCTTCGCCCCTACAAATCCTGCTTTAATTAATTAGACTTTCTCATTTTGTTAATTTCTTCTTGTAATTTTTCAATTTCTTTTCGCAGTTTTTCCGCTTCATTTTCTGATGTTTCAACTTTAACATTAACTGAGCCAGGAGCCGGTTTTTGTTGATAGTTGCCTTGGCGAATTTCCTGGTATTCTGCTGATACTGCCCAACTGCGTAAATAATGTAACCGTTCTACAGGAAAGGGATGACTCAGCATCATGCCTTGAGCGCCATTGTAGATGAGAAACTTATATACTTGATTTAAGCCATCATCATCTAGGGCTTGATATTTTTCTGACTGCTGGATAAATTCTTGTAAACTACATTCATGGGCGTATTTATTACTACCTCCAGAAATTTTCATCATGGACGACATGACTGTGTTTAAGTCATCCATGACTAATAGTGCTGCCCGATCTGCGGATAATTCAGCTTTGCGTCGCCACTCAAAAAAGGCATAAATTAGGGCTTGACTGACAAAATTACCTAAACCAAAGGTGAGTTCACCAATAACAGAAGCGGCATTCATCGCCCACATCGCCATTTGAATTAAAATAGTATGACCACATTTAATATGTCCCAGTTCATGGGCTAATACTGCCCGAATTTCGGCTTCATTGAGTAACTCTAGTAACCCAGTATTGACCACTATGTAAGGATTTTCTTGTCCTAGCGCATAGCTGTTAACTTGGGGATTTTGGGAGATAAACAATGTAGGTTCTGGATAAATGTCCAAATCTCGCACACATTCTCGGAACATCTGGTAAATAGTGGAATATTGGCGTGGTCCGACTTGAATAGAGTTACCCATTAAATAGACGAGTTGGGGGCGTTCATAGACAAATTCCACAAATTTACGAGCGATTAAATCAAATCCCGGTAAACTGCGGAGAGCTTCTTCTGCTTGACGATCTAGTGGATGTCTGAAAGCTTCACTGGAAATTCCGGTATAAGTTGGCATAATTTAGGAGAATGGTGATTGGGATAATTGACAATTGACAATTGACAACATAATAGAAATGGGGTAGTTCCAAAAAAATAACTTGTTATGGAATTAAAAGCACGTGATTGAGGCTGAAGTTCATTTGTCATTGCATAACTTCCTGCGATCGCAGGCGGGTTTCCCTTCTTGGCCTCATCATTTGACGATGGCTAGGTTGGTGGCACGCGCTTTGCGTTTGGGACGTAGTGCTTTAATTCAGGTAGGGGCAGTTTGTGGACATCAAGGGCGATATCGCACCAGTTTTATCGCCTCTGCTTTAATGTGGCACGGTTCTGTAATTATTGTCGCTTCGGAAACGGTACAGCAACGTTTGTTGAAGGTGGAAATTCCCAGACTCCAACAATGGCTACCAGCGAATAAGCCCATTAGAACTGGTGATGCTTGGCCAAGTCCTGATTTTCACGGTTTGCTGTTGACTTCTCCTGAAGCTTGGTTAAAAGGGCAATTGGCTGATAATGGTCAATTTCCTGCCGATATCCCGACAATTATTGATGGTGTTGACGATTTAGAAGATTGGGTGCGTTCTCAACTGACTCAAACTATTCAACCCCATGATTGGGATCAGTTAATGCTGGCTTACCCATATCAAGCGGAGATGATTCGGGAAGTTAGGGTAGAACTGACATATACATTATTTCAGCATCCCGAAAATCCATATCACTGTTATCTAATTTCTCAGCCAGAAATTGAGATTTTACAAGATTTATATTTGGCTTTGGATAAACATAATCTTCCCGAAGTTTGGCGAAATTTTTGGCAACAATTCCCATATTTAGAAGATTCTGCTTCTGAGAGTTTCCCTTCACACTATCCTTTATTTTGGGCAACAATTGCCCGCCGTCAAGGTTTATTTTCTTTACATTATGCCCCAATTGAATTGGGTAAAATCCTCGCCCCGATTTGGCAACGTCAACCTGTAGTCTTAATTGGTAGTGCTTTAGAACCAGAAACGGAAGCGCCTCTTTTCCGTCAACGGTTGGGTTTAGAAGATGTTACTTGCTTGAAGTTTGCGGCTGATAGTCAAGGGGAAGCGATTCAGCTTTATGTCCCTTATAAGTTGCCTCTACCGAATACACCGGAATTTCAACCAGCTTTAATTCATCAAGTTCGCACTTTGGTATGTTTGAGTGCAACTGCACCAGGAATGACAGTAATATTGATAGGGGATGTGCCGCTAAAAGCTAGAGTGGGGGCGATTTTAGCTTCTGAGTTTGGTTCACGGGTACAGGTAGAAAAAACTTGTTTAGATGAAAATGGGATTTTGATTACTGGTTGGGAATTTTGGCGAGAACATCAAAGTGTTTTACCATCACCAAGGTTGTTAATTATTGCCACTTTACCTTTACCGTCTTTGGAAAATCCTTTAGTAGCCGGGAGAGTAGCTCATTACAAGCGATCGCACCAAGATTGGTTTCGTCTCTACTTGTTACCTACAGCTATGAATGAATTACAAAGAGCGATCGCACCTGTTCGAGAAAATCAAGGTATTGTCGCTTTACTAGATAGTCGTGTCGTTAACCGCAGCTATGGCGCTCAAATCCTCTCTTCTCTTAGTCCCCTAGCCCGTTTAAACTATCTTGATCCCAGTTTGTTCTCTTCCACACATGAAGATGATTCTGGTTAATTACTTGCAATCACTACTAACCAAAGGCTAATTTCTACTAAAATCTAAATTGAACTCTAAAGTTGTAAATTTATTAAATTATGGGTGAAGCAAAACGCCGTAAAGACTCTCTAGGAGAAGAATACGGGCAAGACACTACTAAAATCTTACCTTGGGTTCCCATCACTAAAACCCAGGCTGAACAATTTGTAGCTATAACTACTCGTGGTGCATGGATAGGTATTAGCCTGATGGTTGTTGCATGGGTAACAATCCGTTTTATTGGACCTGCTTTCGGCTGGTGGGAAATTGTTGGGTGATTGGTGATTGGTGATTGGTAATTGGTAATTGGGTAATTTTATTTCTTCCTTCTTTCTGATAGCGCAGCGTGGCGTAAGCCATACTCCTGTAGGGGCGAAGCATT
>NZ_VIKW01000008.1:0-164317 GCF_009711975.1 Anabaena sp. UHCC 0204 | reverse complement strand
TATTAATGCTTCCAGCACGATCCGCGAACGCCCTTATACCAAATGCTTCGTCCCTACGAATCCTGTCTCCTGAAATCCTGAACTTCTAAAAATAAAATGCTCTTACATTTAAGCACTTGGACTGAAGTTGAAACTTATTTACAACAATCCCAAGGAATTATTGTACCAATTGGTTCAACAGAACAACATGGACCAACGGGATTAATCGGTACTGATGCAATTTGTGCAGAATCTATATCAAAGGGTGTTGGTGAAGCAACTCAAGCAATGGTAGCACCAACAATTAATGTTGGTATGGCATTACATCATACAGCTTTTCCCGGAACAATTAGTTTACGTCCTAGCACATTAATTTTAGTAGTTAAAGATTATTTAACTTGTTTAGTAAAAGCTGGTTTTACCAAGTTCTATTTTATTAATGGACATGGGGGAAATATTGCTACTCTCAAAGCTGCTTTTTCGGAAACTTATGCTCATTTAGAAGATTTACAAATTCCCAATTCCGCAAAAGTACAATGTCAAATTGCTAATTGGTTTATGGGTGGTTCAGTGTACAAACTTGCCAAAGAATTGTATGGTGATCAAGAAGGTTCTCATGCTACCCCTAGCGAAGTAGCTGTTACCCAATACATTTATCCAGAAGCAATTAAAAAAGCTCCTCTTTCTCCAGAAGTGGCTGGTGGACATAAAATTTATAGTGCTGTTGATTTTCGTTCCCGTTATCCAGATGGCCGCATGGGTTCAAATCCAGATTTAGCAACTCCAGAACATGGGAAGCAGTTTTATGATTTGTCTGTGGAGGAATTGAGTAAAGGATATTTGGATTTTGTCAAAGAGGAATAAATTTAGACTCCTGACTGGGCGCAGACCCTGCGCCCCTACTCCTAGTGGATCACTTATTATATAATTATACAGAATGGAATCTTGGCACATCCATAATGTATTTTCAGTCTTTGTTATAAACCTACAAACAAAATTCAGGGTTAGCAATTAAAATAATGAATGTTTTACTTATATATCCACTGTTTCCCAAAAGTTTTTGGTCTTTTGAAAAAACCCTAGCTTTGCTAGACAGAAAAGCCATGTTACCCCCTCTGGGCTTGGTGACAGTAGCAGCGATTTTACCTCAAGAATGGAATTTTAAGCTAGTAGATCGGAATATTCGTGATATCACGGAAGCAGAATGGGCTTGGGCTGATTTGGTAATTTTATCAGCAATGATAGTTCAAAAAGAAGATTTACTGGCACAAATTCAAGAAGCAAAACGTCGCGGTAAGCGGGTGGCTGTAGGTGGACCTTATCCCACAGCATTACCTAACGAAGTGACAGACGTGGGTGCAGATTATTTGATTTTGGATGAGGGAGAAATTACCTTACCATTATTTATAGAAGCAATTTCTCGCGGTGAGTCTTCAGGAATGTTTCGCTCTGGTGGGGAAAAGCCAGATGTCAGCACCACTCCTATTCCTCGCTTTGACTTGCTGGAATTTGATGCTTATGCGGAAATGTCGGTACAATTTTCCCGTGGCTGTCCCTTCCAGTGTGAATTCTGCGATATTATTGTTCTCTATGGTCGCAAACCCCGCACCAAAACACCAGCGCAACTCCTGGCTGAACTTGATTATCTTTACGAGTTAGGTTGGCGACGGAGTATTTTTATGGTAGATGATAACTTCATCGGCAATAAACGCAACGTTAAATTATTCTTGAAAGAACTAGAACCTTGGATGGTTGCACATCACTATCCTTTCTCCTTTGCGACAGAGGCTTCCGTTGATTTAGCCCAAGATCAAGAATTGATGGATGCAATGGTAAGGTGTAATTTCGGTTCTGTATTCTTGGGTATTGAAACCCCCGACGAAGAAAGTCTCGCTTTTACTCAAAAATTCCAAAATACACGAGATTCCCTCAGCGAAGCCGTATATAAAATTACGCGCTCAGGGTTACGAGTTATGGCAGGTTTTATTATTGGATTTGATGGTGAAAAAACAGGTGCTGGGGGAAGAATCGTTAAATTTGTTGAACAAACATCAATTCCCACTGCTTTATTTAGTATGCTGCAAGCCCTACCAGATACAGCATTGTGGCATAGATTAGCCAAGGAAAACCGACTCCGGAGTAAATCGGCGAATATCAATCAAACCACATTGATGAATTTTGTCCCCACTCGGCCTTTACCAGAAATTGCTAGTGAATATGTAGAAGCGTTTTGGGAACTTTACGAACCATCACGATTTTTAGATCGTGCTTATCGTCACTTCCGGATTTTGGGCGAAGCAACTTATCCGAAAAAGGGCAAAGGTGCGAAAAAACCCTTGAATTGGAAAGTATTGCGGGCTTTGTTGACTATTTGCTGGCGACAAGGTGCTTTACGTAGTACCCGTTGGCAATTCTGGCGTAATCTGTGGAATATGTACAAACATAATCCAGGTGGTATTAGTAGTTATTTAGCTGTTTGCGCTCAAATTGAGCATTTCTTAGAATATCGTCAGATTGTGCGGGATGAAATTGAGGCGCAAGTAGCTGAGTTTCTCAAAGCAGAAGCTGAGGTAAAGCTGGAAGAGGAAAAAGCGCAAGTTTTAGTTTAAGTGAAATAGTAGAGACGTTCCATGGAACGTCTCTATACGGGTTTCAGATTCCGGATATTTAATGTCTATGGATTAAAACTTGATCGTTGCACCAGCTATAGCTAAAGCAGCCCAACCAGCCATCAATGCTAATCCTCCGAGTGGGGCGATCGCTCCTAAAGATTTGATTCCTGTTAAGCTGATAGCATACAAGCTACCTGAAAAAATCACGACACCAATAATAAATAACCAACCACTCACTAAAAGTGTAGTTGGTGGATTTTCTAACCGAATCATGAGAATGGCAACTAACAACAGTGCGATCGCGTGGTACATTTGATAACGAGCGCCAGTATCAAATATTTCCAGGGAACGGGCGCTAATTTTTTCCCGCAAAGCATGAGCGCCAAAAGCACCACCAGCAACAGACAAACCGCCAAAAATGGCGGCTATAGTTAAAAAAATCTGTGTCATCAGACCTATTACACATCAAAATGATATGATACAGCCCCTTCTTCTGTTACTTGAAAATTCGCATTGAATTCTTTAGCTTTCTCATCTAAATATTTTTTAGCTTCTGCTGCTGGTAATTGAGATTGCATGGCAAAATTTAATAAAGTTACTCTTCCTTGATTTTGTTGTAACGTTTGATAAAATTGCGATCGCAATTGTTCGTTATTTTGTTGCTTTAATACTTGTTTATCTTTGCGATTTTGTTGGTACAAACTTAATGCTAACCAACTACCCAATATGGCGCTAGGAACACCAAAAATTATCCCCCCTACAATAGCATCTTTACTTGTCTGAGCCGGATTTGGAGATGAAAATATCTGTTCTCCCTCGACAGGATATACTTTCACCCCAGATTGTGCCGATTTATCTATGATTTCTGATACTGATATCGCCAAAAACATGAATCCGAGTGTTAGTAACCAACCAGCAGCCAATTTTTCAGCCGTCTTCATAGTTCCACTTCAGAATTAGACATTGCTTGTGATTTTAACCTCACTTGCAAAAAGCTTCCACTAATATTTGATTTTTGTATCCTTTCCGGGAGGTAAAGCCATCAAGATACGTAGTAACCTACCGTAAACTTGATTAATGGTGCGTTATGCGATCGCAATAGCTTTACGCACCTTACAAATACTTAGATTTTTTCAAAATTCACATATGCTATATGGGGTTTGCTGAATAATTGTTAAAAGCCACTCGATTAAGAGTGGTTTTTATTTTGAGTGAAGAGTTGGATTACCCTGAAATTACTGGAACTTGCGTGGAATTGGGATGAAGATTTTTGTTTTTAGCTATTTCCAAATATATCAATAAGGCATTGATATCTGCTGGGTTAACTCCGCCAATTCTCGCTGCTTGTCCAATAGTCAGGGGTTTAACTTTATTCAGCTTTTCTCTGGATTCTTTAGATAGAGTCTCAATGGCTGAATAGTCTAAATCACCAGGTAATTGGCGATTTGCTTGACGGGCAACTTGGTCAATTTGATTTTGCTGTCTTGCTAAATAACCAGCGTATTTGATGTCAATTTCTGCCCCATCTTTTTCCGCTTGCTTGAGGGTAGGGTTGCCGAGTCCGTGGCGTTCTAAGTCCACGTAATGGATACCCGAACGACGCAGTAAATCAGCCAGGGTAATAGAACCTCTAATTGCTTCTTGGGTATCGTGAGCGATCGCTTGTCCCACTGCCTCATGCTCTTTTATTCTAGTTGCCTGGAGGCGTTTTTTCTCCGCTGTAATTTGCTCTTGTTTTTGACTATACAAATCCCAGCGGCGATCGTCAATTAAACCTATTTCCCGTCCTAATGGTGTCATACGGATATCAGCATTATCAGATCGTAGTAATAACCGATACTCTGACCGACTGGTGAGCATTCGATAAGGTTCGCGTAAATCCTTCGTACACAGGTCATCAATCAACGTGCCAATATAACTTTGTTCACGAGGGAAAATAATCATTTCCTCACCCCGCACAAACCGCGCTGCATTGATTCCCGCCACTATCCCTTGAGCAGCAGCTTCTTCATAACCGGTCGTCCCGTTTACCTGTCCTGCACAAAATAAACCCGGTATTTTCTTAGTCATCAACGTAGGATAACACTGAGTTGCAGGTAAGTAATCATACTCTACTGCATAGGCAGGCCGCAACATTACACAATTTTCCAAACCAGTCAAACTTCGCAACATCAAAATTTGCAAAGTTTCCGGTAAACCAGTAGAAAAACCTTGAATATACAATTCCGGAATATCTCTTCCTTCCGGTTCAATAAAGATTTGGTGACTTTCTTTATCAGCAAAGCGGACAATTTTATCTTCAATACTCGGACAATAGCGAGGTCCTTTTGCTTCCACCCAACCACCGTACACAGGTGACAGGTGCAAATTTTCCCGAATTAAACGATGAGTTTCTGGAGTTGTCCGGGTCATGTGACAAGGCATTTGTTCCCGTTCTACCCACACTTCGGGGTCAAAACTAAACCAACGCACAGACTCATCTCCCGGTTGAATCTCCATTTTACTGTAATCCACAGAACGCTTATCAACCCGCGCTGGTGTCCCGGTTTTCAGTCTGCCGGTTTCAAATCCCAAACGGTTGAGAGTTTGTGTCAATCCTTCCGCTGCAAACTCTCCTGCGCGTCCTGCGGGCATTGATTTATTCCCCACCCAAATTTTCCCACCTAAAAATGTGCCAGTGGTGAGAATCACTGCTTTGCAATGAAAAGATACGCCAAAATAAGTTTCTAAACCAATAACTTGATCATCAGCGTCCAAAATCAAATCTGTAACCATACCTTCCCGAATTGTCAAATTCTCTTGATTTTCGACAATTCCCTTCATTACTGCCGCATATTCTCTTTTATCAGTTTGCGCCCGTAATGCCCATACTGCCGGGCCCCGTGAAGAATTGAGAATGCGTTTTTGCAGATATGTCCGGTCTGCTATCTTGCCAATTTCCCCACCTAAAGCATCTATTTCATGGGTTAATTGCGACTTGGCAGGTCCACCTACTGCGGGGTTACAGGGTTGCCACGCGATTTTATCTAAATTTAGGGTCAATAGCAAAGTTCGACAACCGAGACGGGCAGTAGCAAGTGCGGCTTCGCAACCGGAGTGACCTGCACCGACGACAATTACATCATAAGCATCTTGGAATTCAAGTGAATTGTGCATAGTCATAACCAATTAAGAATTAAAAATTAAAAGTTAAAAAAGCTAGTTACAGTCAGTATTCTAGCTTATATTGAAAGTAACTTTCAGTTTTTATTACCTTGGCTACAGTAATAGCCGGGAAAAATCATTATTTGTTCAACCTGATTCAGTGAAAAAATCCCCAATAATTCAAATATCAAAATGTCTTCAATATCAGAAATCGCCGTTGAATTTCAGGATGTCAGTTTGGAAATTAACTACCGTCCCTTATTATCTCATCTAAATCTTAGCATTTATCAAGGAGAAGCCTTAATTTTATTGGGGCGTAGTGGAAGTGGCAAAACCACAACTTTAAAATTAATTAATCATCTCCTTGTACCCACCCAAGGACAGGTTTTAGTAAGTTCCCGGCCGACGACTAACTGGGATGCTATTAAACTACGAAGACGGATTGGTTATGTCATCCAAGAAACAGGTTTGTTTCCTCATTTTACAGTTGGGGAAAATGTCGGACTTGTCCCATCTTTAGAAAAATGGTCACCACAGAAAATTGAGGCACGAATATATGAAATGTTAGACTTAGTGGGACTAGAACCTAAACAATTTGCTCAACGTTATCCCCATCAACTATCAGGAGGTCAGCGTCAAAGAGTGGGAGTTGCAAGGGCTTTAGCCGCAGATCCACCAATCTTATTAATGGATGAACCTTTTGGCGCACTTGATCCTATTACTCGTTTGGAATTACAACAACAGTTTCAACATTTGCAAAGACAATTAGGAAAAACCGTGATATTTGTCACCCATGATATTCAAGAGGCTTTCTTTTTAGCAACTAGAATTGGTTTAATGTATGCAGGTAATTTAGTATTTTTAGGAACGAGAAGAGAATTTATCCAATCTCAACATCCAGAAGCGAAAGCTTTTTTGGCTTGTTTAAATACTGCCAATAGTTGGGAAAACCTTAATTAAAATTAGAGAAACAAATACAGAAATTATGTTTTTATTTCAATATGCTTCAGAAATTATTCTTCGCAGTGGAGAACATTTAGTATTAGTCATAATAGCTATGACTGTAGCTATTTCCATTGGTCTTCCTGTGGGAATTTTCATCACTCGTCAACCAAAATTAGCTTCTCCTATTCTTGGTTTAGCAAACGCCATTCAAACTATCCCTAGTTTAGCCATCTTTGGTTTTTTAATTTCTGTTCCTTTTCTGGGAGGAATTGGTAAAACTCCCGCTATATTTGCTTTGACCCTTTACGCATTATTACCCATTATTCGTAATACTTTTATTGGCATTAATAGCATTAATCCCGCCATTAAAGAAGCTGGTGTAGGGATGGGAATGACAGATCAACAATTATTATTACAAGTAGAAATTCCTCTAGCTTTACCAGTTATTTTAGCAGGTGTGAGAGTTGCAACTGTGATATCTGTAGGAATTGCCACAATTGCTGCTGCTATTGGTGGTGGTGGTTTAGGAGTATTTATTTTTCGCGGTATTTCTACAGTTAATAATGAATTGATTTTAGCAGGTGCTGTCCCCGCTGCTTTTATTGCTTTGAGTGCAGATTTTGGTTTAGGATTATTAGAAAAAAATCTAACTAAACAAACAGAAAATAAAGGTAAGTTTAATCAACAAATAGGTATCATTCTAGGAATAATCGGTTTAATTATAGCCGGATTAATAGCATTTAACTATCAACAAAAACCAGCAACAATTATTATCGGTTCAAAAAATTTCACAGAACAAGTTATTTTAGGAGAAATTCTCGCTCAACAAATAGAAACTCACACAAAATTAAAAGTAGATCGTCGTTTTAATTTAGGTGGAACATTTATTGCTCATGAAGCAGTGAAAGTGGGTAAAATAGCAGGTTATGTAGAATATACAGGTACAGCATTTACAGCAGTTTTAAAAGAAAAAGTAATTACAGATCCTCAACTTGTTTATGAAAAAGTTAAAAAAGAATATCAAGATCAATATAAATTAACAGTTATGCCATCTTTAGGGTTTGAAAATACCTTTGCTATGATTATTCGTGGTGAAGATGCAACAAAATTGCAAATCAAAACTTTATCGGAAGCTGCTAAATATACTCCTCAAATGCAAGCAGGTTTTGGTTATGAATTTTTAGAACGTGCAGACGGTTTTCCAGGTTTATCTAAAACTTATGGCTTAAATTTTGCCAACATTAAACAAATGGAATTAGGATTAATGTATCAAGCTTTAAAGGAAAAACAAGTAGATTTTATCGCTGCAAACTCTACAGATGGCTTAATTCCAGTTTTAAACTTAGTTATTTTAGAAGATGATAAAAAATACTTTCCACCATATCAAGCTGTACCTATTTTTAATCAAGAAATTCTGCAAAAATATCCAGAACTTACAGATACCATTAATCAATTAGCTGGTAAAATTTCTACAACTGAAATACAAAAGATGAATTATCAAGTAGATAATCAATCTCAACCTGTTTCAGAAGTAGTGAGGGAGTGGTTAAAATCTCAAAAGTTATAATTTTCAGATGTTTGATTCTCAAAAATATAAACCTTTTTATAAAGTTTTTTCGGCAATTTCAATAAATTTTTTGCTTTGTTCAATCAAAATTCTCACATCTTCCTCACTCAACTGAAGGGTATCATCAATACTATAATCTCCTTGTGTCCTTTTATCTTGAGCATCAATCAAATAACGGTGAAACTCCAGGGGAACAATTCCTTTTTTAGCAACTTCTCTACCAAAACATGAAATCACAGCAGAATGACTTGAAAAAGTTAACTCTTGCTGCCACAAAAAGGCTTCAGCAATATAAAACATGGTATAGTAAGCTCTGGAAGCAGCAAAGTTATATAATTTATTTTCTGCTAGAATCTCGGAAGCTAGTAAGCTTTCTTTAGCTTTTTTTATAAATTTTTTCTCCTGAGATGTCATAGAAAAATGCCTTCTTTTTTGACATTATAATTAAAGGGAGTATTTTCATTTTCAAACTTTGCTGAAGAAATAAAGTGACGAGAAATAACAACATCGTTGTTTAGACAAATATTGGAGATTATCTGACTGGTTTTATCAATTTCATGATAGGGGTTAATCTCTGATTTCAGAACAACGAGAATATCAATATCAGAAAATTCTTTAGCGTCTTCCCTCGCTTGAGAACCATATAGAATAATTGCTTCCAGTTGGTTTTGATAAAGTTCTTGTAACGCTTGTTTAACTTCTTGTAATATGAGATCAAGCTGTGATTTTTTCATTGCTTAAATCATTCCTTTGGTTTCAGATGATTGGGTTTCGGTCTATAAATACTATTTTATCGCAACCCGTAATATAGCGATTCTTATCTAAGCGAGGTACACCGAAGAAAGAATTAACCGCAGATAGAAGATGATAAACGCAGATAAACGCAGATAAATTTGTACTTCAGCGGAAATGTAATAACCAGGAAGTCGGGTAGTTAGTTTTTACAACTGTTCCTTAATTTTATCAAATATCCAATTAGGTATAGCGTGTTCTGTTGCGTAAACGTAATTATATCTATCCTCTATTTTATCCCAATCAATTCTTGTATATGATAAAATTTCCTCCGTAAACATATCTAAAGCTTTACCTGTTAAACATTTCTCCAAACATCTTTTCATAAATAACCTACTTTCCTCAATTTCTATTTTTCGGAAAGTAGGAATTAAATCTATATCATCAAATAAATTGTATAGATTATTTCTAGATGATGTTCATGAATTGTCAAACTATCAATTTTGACAACTGAAATTTTCATTATTTACCATCCCCAAGTACCTGGTTCACCTTTAAAGGGTCCAACAATATCAGAAGTAATCCATCCCCCATAAAAACCACCAGATTGAGCTTTAACTAACTCATCATTCACATAACAAGCATCCATTAAACCAGGATAAAAACTATAGTATTCTTGGATGGATTGAAAATTAGGAGTAGGTTGAATATATCGCCAAGCAGCATTATTTACATATTTATCCCCCACAGAAACATCATAATATTCAGATATACCTTTCCATTCACACATAGTTTTTCTAGGTGTAGCTATTAAATATTCTAATTTAATATCTTCAGCAGGAATATAATAACCAGGAGGATGACTAGTTTCTAAAACTCTTTTTGCTTTATTAGTTTCTGCTAAAACGATATCATTGTAAATGATTTTTAGATGTTTGTCGGTATCTTCCAAAATCGCTGGACGGGGATAGTCCCAAACAGATTCTTGACCGGGTTGTGGGGGAATGGGATTTGGTCTCATTGTGAGTAAGTTCCTTTTCTGAAGTGGAAATTAGAATTTCCAATAAATTCTTATTAATCTAATTCTACAGTATATCTTTTACTTCGTTATATTTTAGATTCGTAATCATGATTATCAAAAGAATTATATTTATCTATACTACTAAATAATTTCATAGTTTTATACTCAATCAAACTTACAGGAAACATAATTCCCGGCTTCTTATTAATAGGATTTAGTGTATTAAATACTCTATCCCAAAAGCCATGAATGCCATAATTTCCATTGAAACCAGTGTGATGAAGGTCATGAAAATCTGAGGGAATAAAAAATATTGATAAAGAACTATGTCCTTCTAAATTATAAATATTACCTATCAAAGTCCATGCACAAAGTTGAGTTATATCATATCCAAAAATAAGGATAGGTAAAACATCTGTGATGGTAACAATAATATATTCCAGAAGGCTTTTATGTCCAGCTACAAAACTTGATGTATCTTGAAATTCATGATGTTTAAGATGAATTTTGAGAAATGATTTTGTATGAAATAATCTATGGGCTACATAAAAGCAGAAATCAGCCGCAACTATTCTCATCAAAAACCATCCAAAATTTAGAATTAAATTATTATCTCTATGAACTTCTGGAGCTAAATATAGTATGATTAATGCTGCTATTAAACTTTTAATTTCTCCTGTAATTATACCTTTTAAAGTAAAAGCAGGAAATGATTGCTTTTTGACTTTCTTAACTCTTGCAGTTAATTTTTTAGTTAAACTATCTTTACTTTTGATGAATTTTTCAATGAAAAACCCAATCACATAAAATGAGATAGAACCAATCAGCCAGTATAGTAATACCTGGGTGATAAAATTAAGTTCTATATTATTGAACAGAAAATAAAATACTTGCTGAACAATTGTACAACTAATAGCAATCTTAAAATAAAATTCTAACTCTAAACAGCAATTAAAGAACTTTTGCATTTTTATAACCCATGAAAATCATCTCAGTCAATGTCTAGAGATAAGATATAGCGTTTCTCGGTTGAGTGAGGTACAAGAACCCCACCCCCAACCCCCTCCCCGCAAGCGATGAGGGGGCTATGATATACCTCATGTGATTAGGAAACGCTATAATTCAAGATGTAAAGAAGTATCTTGATATTATTGTTATAGAGAATATCATTGTTGGTGAATTTAAGAGGCATCCTAAAAACAAAACTTAACTAATTGCCTAATTTGCCCACATTTGTGAAGAATGAGGATTCAATCACTCAGAGTATATCAAATTAATCTTCCTTACTTTCATTACCAGCAGGAAGGAGAATACCTTCCACCAATAGAGTATCCATAAACATTTTCCGCAGAATTCGCTGGATCTGAATATGTTTTCCTGGTTTTACCTTTGTCAAAGTTCGCAGCAACAAATTAGATTCACCCATACTTTCTACCCCATCTACTAGGGTGGGTTCAAGGACATCTGGATCATTTGTTTTTAACTGCTGTCCTATTTCTTCAATCACTTGATATATATGAGTTAAATTAGAATTGTAAGGTACATAAACTTCTACTACTGCAAATATGTACTGTTTGGAGTAATTGGTAATTGAGCCAATATCCCCATTACGAATAATTTGCAATTGACCATTGGGATGTCTAATACGGGTAGTTCTCAGTTCGATGGCTTCAACAGTACCTTCTACTGTTTTCTCTTCAGCTTTCCCAGCTTCAATATAGTCACCTACCAAATAGTAATTTTCAAAAAGAATAAAAAAGCCACAAACTATATCATTAATTAATGTTTGTGCGCCTAACCCCACAGCGATACCAACAATCCCAGCACCAGCTAGAATAGGAGTAGGATTAATATCAAGAATATAGAGAATGGAAATTGCAACACTGAAGTAAATTAAATATTGTAATAAACTACGAAACAAAGGAATCATAGTTAAGCGTCTACTTTTTTGGGTGTCAGTCAAATCCTGATCTTTGAAAAGCACCTCTTCTAGTAATAAGTAAATCACCTCAAACATCACACGACTTATGAAAATGATAGCGATGATTTTGATAATTTTTAAACCAAAAGTAGCCAGCTTGGCTATTAACTGCACCTGCTGAATTACTAATGTGACAGTGCAGACGTAAATCACAAATTCTAAACACCGTTTCAAAAAAGGAATCAGGTGTTGGAGACGATCATAAAATCTTAATAGATTATCAGGACTGGAGTATCTAACGCTCAGAACATCTAGAGTGTCAACAATGGCCGCAACTGCTTTGAGAATGAGTAATCCCACACTAATGATCAAATAAATCCGCAGTGCGATATATAGATATTCAGAAACTACTGCGGGTAATTTGAGAAATTGTGTACAAGCAATCAGAACCCATAACCAAATTCCACCTCTGATTCTTTGATTGAGTGCGGTAAAAAAAGCGTCAATACTTTCATCATCGGCGGTATTTTGATCTAAGTTCTTAGCGCGGTTACTAGCTATTTTTAACCAAGATTTGATAACTTTGAGAGCGAATATTGCTGCAATTACAACAACACTACTTTCAGCAATACCAATTCCTAATCTCATCCAAAATCCTGATGGAATCTTGCGAATCAGGGCTATTGTATATTGTTGGATGTCTTCACCTCGATAGATCAGATAACCATTAGCACCGACAATCAAAATGCTTAACACTAAGCAAGTAAGCAACAATAAACCAGTAATATTGCGGCGCAGAATTTTGATTTTTACATCGTCACCCTTCAATATTGATAATCTAACCAACAGCTTGAATAACTTACCTACAAGCCATCTTAATAGTAGAAAAACAATTATTAAAATGCCGACTTCAGCCAAAATAATTAATAGGTTCATAGTTAGGTGATTTTCGCATTTTCATGATACCCAAATACCCAAATCCTCAAAGAATTCGGGTATATCTATTCTGAACTTTTTTAATTGTTGCTGTTTTGCATCGGTTTATATTTTTCTGGTTCTGTTCTCAACTCTACATACAGAGAATCAATACCCTCTTGTTCTAAAAGTTCCAAGATGGCTAAATTTAAGTTTTTCTCAGCATCAAAGTAGAGATTATCATCATTAACAAATGCCATAAGTTCAATAACTCTGGCATTCTTTTCAATATTTTTGAAACGTACTGTACACTTAGGAGAAAAGCCAGGAATAGATGTTGGTATTTGTTGAATAGCATCACAAATTCTCCCGGTTTGCTTTGCGGAAATACCATCAATTTTGAGAATTAAATTCAGTCCCCACTTTAATTCTTCCCCTGGATTTTGTGACCAATTTTCGACAATTCCAGAAATCATGCGAGAATTGGGCATTTTTATAATTGAACCCCACTTAGCTATATGCAGTGTTGTGGTTCTAAATCCAATACTGAGAATCTGGACAAAACCATCTACTCCTGATATTCCCACCCAATCACCTTCTCGATACAGATTATCAGAGTAGATAATAATTGTACAAAACCAATCATAAACAATGTCTTTGAAGAGTAACCCTAACGTGATACCAGCACCACCAAGTAAACCCACAAGTGCTGCTGCTGATTGTCCTAAAAATATTTCACTGATTTTAATTGTTAATACAATAATTGCTATTGATTGAAAAATTTTCGGCATCAAAGGTCTGAGCAATTCATCAAGCTCAGTTTCTGTTTGTAGTACAACGTTAGCAATTAGTTGACCTAAGATTGAAGAACTGCGATAAACAACATAGGCAACGATAAAGAGAACTATTAAGTTTAAAATTCTACTAATTGTCTCACTTAATTGAGAACCTAATTCCTCTGTAAGAATTTCCTTAATCAGCCAAAATCCACCAATGAGAATTAGCCAATTTAAAGCTGGCTTAATAATAGCAATTAATTCATCATCAAGGGTAGTTTCTGTTTTCTTAGTAAAATTTTCAATGGTTTTAATGATCACTGCCAGAACAAATCTTCTTAATGTCTGTGTCAGCGTCAGAATGACAACTACAGCAGCAATTTTCGCAATGGGAAAATTAGAATAGTCAATACTTTTGAGCGCGTTCCAGATAGCTTCCATATTTACCCTGATAGATATTTGAGTTTGTTGATTTTATAACATGAGAAAATTATCAGCATTCAGAAATTTACAAATATTTTTAATTGTGGTTTCTGAATACTGACACAAAACTCATTTAAGTTGACAAAGAATCAATCCAAACCACCCTTTTTCATCTGTCCAAGTTTTCACAGTTTTTAATCCTTTACTTTGCAATTGTTTTTCCATAGTTGCTAAATCGAACTTACGGGAAATTTCTGTGAGAATACTTTCTCCCTCTTCAAAAGAAACCTTTAAATCCAATGCTTCTAAAGATACTAAATGATTTTTTTGACAATGGAGATACATTTCAATTTGATTATCTACCTGATTATAAATGGCTTGATGTTTAAACAAATTGATATCAAAATCACCTTGAAAACGCCAATTCAAATGAGAAAGCATATTCAAATTAAAAGCAGCAGTCACACCTTGACTATCGTTATAAGCTGCTTCTAAAATATCCTTGGGTTTTTGTAAATCTACACCTAGTAAAAAGTAATCTCCAGTTTGTAAAGTGCGAGAAACTTGATTTAAGAAAATATCACATTCTTCTGGGTTAAAATTCCCTAAAGAACTTCCCAAGAAAAACAACATTCTTGATTGTAAATAATTTGATTCTAGATGCACTAATGCTTGTTCATAAGTTCCTAATAACCCATGAATATCAATGTCAGGATATTTTTCTTGTAACTGTAAAACGCTGGTTTTGAGAATACCTCCACTGACATCAATAGGAAGATATCTACAAGAATCAGCTATTTTTTGATAAGCATCTAATAAAGCTTGAGTTTTAGTAGAACTCCCACTACCTAATTCTATTAATTCACAACAATTTGTGATTGTCGCAATTTCATCAGCATATTGTTGTAAAATCCAGGCTTCTGTGCGTGTGGGATAATATTCTGGTAACTCACAAATTTTTTCAAAAAGTTGAGAACCATGATCATCATAAAAATATTTGGGAGATAAAGTCTTGGGGTTTTTACTTAACCCCTTAATCACATCTTCCCCGTCGTCTCTCAATTCTTGATAATGATGATCTAAAACTGTTAAAGGTTGAGCAATCATTTCTAAATCCTCTCTGTGAATTTGCGTGATCAAAAAGATATTTAATCAAAACTTTCAGCAATTCTAAAACCAACGTGCTGATAAAAATAGGGACGAAACCAATTACGATAACAAGGTAACGCCATTGTACCATTTGTAGCCCAAGAACCACCGAGCATCATTTGATGTTTACCATCGAAAAAAGGTGCAGATTGGTCTTCATAAAGATGATGAGTTTGAAATCCTGGTAAGGGGTAAAATGTATCTCCTAACCATTCCCAAACATTACCACGCAAGTCAAAAATACCAGATTTATGATTTGCTGAAAACATCCCTACGGGAGAAGGTGAAATAAATTGTAAGTTGAGATTATAGTTATTGTCTAAATTATTTTGTTCAGAAAATTCTTCTGATATCTTTAGGGCTTGATTCCATTCAGCTTCTGTTATTAAACGCAGGTTTTTATTTTGTTGTTTACCTTTCCAAGCACAGTAAGCTGTTGCTTCATAATAGTTGACTTCTACAGGCCAATCTAAAGGTAAATCCATCTCATCAAATGTGGCTCGATAGCGATATTTTCCGTTATTTTCGAGTATCCAAAATTTTGGATGTTGGACATTATATAGTTGTTTCCAGTTCCAAGATTCAACATTCCAATAATCTGCATTTTCATAACCACTAGCTTTCACAAATTCTAAAAATTCGCCATTGGTGATTAAATGCTGACTTGCTAAAAAAGGTTTTACTTCAACTTCTAAACTACCATATTCACTATCCCAACCAAAAGTAAAATCATTTTCTTTTTTACCTAATTTAACTACACCACCGGGAATTTCTCTCATTTGATTATCAGGAACTTTCCCATTTGTAGGGGCATAATTCCAGTCTTGGGGACGCTTTAATTTATCAACAGGTAGTTGACGCAGTAGCATAGATGAGGTTTCAAAATGGATGCGACTGTGTTCTATTCCCATTAATAAAGCCCAAAGGGGATATTCTTGATTAATAGGCAGATTTAAGGGAGTATTTTCAAGAACTTTAGTAATTTCGGCTTTGGCTTTTTCTCGGTATTCCCAAACTTGAGAAATATCAGGCCAGATGATATCTTTTGTAGCAGTTTCTAGTTCTGCTGGTGTTTCTGGATCAACGCCAATTTCAAAGAGGATTTCATATTGGGGATTAATGCGATTTGCGAGTAAACCAACATGAATTAATTTGTTGATGTAAAAAACTGCGGAATGACCAAGATAAAAAATTAATTTATTTCTTAAAGGGTCAGGATTTAAGTAAAATGTGTCTTCATTAATTAAACTTTGGAACAGTGTTTCTTCTAAATTCCAAGAATTTTCAAAATAGTTAAGTAGAATTTGCTGATGACAATGATTAAGTCTAGGAATATCAGAAGATGGGATTTGATGATATTTGCTAATTGTTTTCATGGGGTTATCTAGAGTTCTACCAGCAAAGCGATTATTCAAGTTTTAATCTATATATTTTTAAATACCCTACATTGGTAATGGTTTTTCATATTTAACCAAAATTTAACTATTTTGGCATTTTAGCTAAAGAAAAGTTAAGATATAATTATTTATCTAACAATTACTTTCATTTTTCCCTGATCACAGAGTATTAAGTAGTCGGACAAAATTAAATTCACTCGTTGAGAGAGGGAACAGGGAACAGGGAACAGGGAACAGGGAACAGGGAACAGGGAACAGGGAACGGGGAACAGGGAACGGGGAACAGGGAAATTGGCACTTACACCCTTGACAACGGAAATACCGTGAGTGCAAGAACAGGGAACAGGGAACAGAAAAGAAAAGAAAAGAAAAGAAAGAATATTAAGATGTATTGAGTTTGTATGGCTTACGCCATGCTGTAATACTAAGGGATTATATTGATAAATATATTTATTAGCAGTATTAATACCGTAGCTTATAAACGGTGTTTGTATCAAAATTTTGAACTAGATTTAATTACCCTCACTAAAATGCCTGCGAGGAAATTGCTCTATGATGAGAGAATATTACAGAATGATCACAAAAATTTAAGTTTACTCATCATGGCGAAAATTCAGTTTGCTAGAGGTATTGACGAAACAGTAGTTCCAGATGTTCGATTGACGAGAGCGAAAAAAGGTGAAAGTGGTACAGCAACATTTGTTTTCACCAATCCGCAGATTTTGGCACAAGATGGAAAAGATGAAGTTACCGGAATGTACTTGATTGACGAAGAAGGGGAAATTGTTATTCGTGAAGTTCAAGGTAAATTTGTCAACGGTAAGCCAGAATCCTTAGAAGCAGTCTATGTGATGAAGTCGAATGATGAATGGGAACGCTTTATGCGGTTTATGAATCGCTACGCTGAGGATAATGGACTAGGATTGAGCAAATCTTAATTAATTAGCAGTCAGTGGTCATTGGTCATTGGTCATTGGTCATTGGCTCAAACGCAAAAACCTATGGAATTTCAACCACATCCAAATAAGCAGAAAATTTCTGTAAGTTGCGCGGTGATTACTGTTAGTGATACCCGTTCCCCTGACACAGATAAAAGTGGTCAATTAATTAAAGAGCTACTTTTAGCGGCTGATCATACAGTGGCATTGTATCAGATTATTAAAGATGAACCTAGAGAAATTCAAACCCAAATGGAAGTTTTGGGGAATGATGCTGAGATTCAGGCTGTAATTTTGAATGGGGGAACGGGAATTGCGCCCAGAGATACTACTTATGATGCTTTAGAAAAGTTATTAGAGAAGATTTTACCGGGATTTGGGGAATTATTTCGGTTTTTAAGTTATCAAGAAATTGGTTCACGAGCGATCGCCTCTCGTGCTGTAGCAGGTGTGTATCAAAATAAAATCATTTTTTCGCTTCCCGGTTCTAGTAACGCTGTGCGACTAGGTATGGAAAAGCTGATATTACCGGAGTTGGTACACTTAGTCAAACAGGTAAATTTCCCGAAAGAAGTCTGAAATATAGGTTTTTGAAGAAAAAAAAGAAAATTAGCCATTTTTCTATACCTAGTTATTGCGGATAAGTCTAATTCTGCACTGTAAAGAGAATATGACAGATTATGTCACTACCATTACAGCGTGAATTGATTTTTATGCTTCTTAACCTAGAAAGATTTTATCAAGCCTGTAATCCTTCCCGTCCGTTGATGATTGAAAATGTAGACGACCGGATGTATTATATTGATTTTGCTTCAGTTCGTGGTGGTAAAATCATTGAAGCTTTGCTGCGGACTATTACCAGAATTTCCCCGAATACACCAACTTGTCAATTATTTACAGGTCATTTAGGTTGTGGAAAATCCACAGAACTGTTACGGCTTAAAGCAGAATTAGAAGCCCAAAATTTTCATGTTGTCTATTTCGAGTCCACCCATGTTTTAGAAATGGTGGATATAGATATTACAGATATTTTATTAGCGATCGCTGGTCTAGTCAGTGAAAATTTGGAAGCGATGAAACTTCGTGTCCAACCTACTTACTTCACTAAATTATTTAGTGAGGTAGTAGATTTTTTGCAAACACCCATAGAATTGGGGTTAGAAGCCGAATTATCAGTAGGTATTGCCAAAATTACGGCTCAAACCAAAGAAAGTCCACAGTTACGCAGACGATTAAGAGACTATTTAGAACCACGAACAGAAAATATCCTCCAATCAATTAATAAAGAACTTTTAGATCGCGCCAATGTAGAACTCAAAGCTAGGGGTAAAAAAGGATTAGTAGTAATAGTAGATAACTTAGATAGAGTTGCTATTCGTCCCTTACCTTCTGGGCGATCGCTCCCCGAATACTTATTCATTGATCGCGGGGAACAACTACGCAAACTTAATTGCCATATAGTTTACACAATTCCCTTAGCCTTAACATTTTCTAATGATAGCGCCGAACTCCAACATCGTTTAGGTGGTGGAGTCGCACCCAAAGTATTACCAATGATTCCCGTCCGTCAACGGACTGGAGAAATTAACATAGAAGGACTCGGATTAATGCGACAAATGGTATTAGCAAGAGCATTTCCTGACATCTCATCAACAGATCGTCTCAACTTAATTACCCAACTATTTGATAATTCCGAAACCTTAGATCGTTTATGTCTCATTAGTGGTGGTCATGTCCGCGACTTATTAGGACTACTATTTGATTGTTTACGAGAACAAGATCCACCCTTTGATCGGAAATGCGTAGAACTAGTGATCCAACGACAAAGAGACTATCGTGCTAACGCCATTGATCTGGATGAGAGTGAATTAATCTTTCATGTGATCCAAGACCAGCGAGTTAAAGGCAACGTAGAGTACGATATTTTATTACGCAGTTTATTCGTATTTGAATATCGCGATCACCAAGGAGTTTGGTTTGCACTGAACCCCGTTTTAGCAGAAACAGAGAAATTTAAATTATGGTTAAAAGACAGCAAGCAGGTGACATAATCGCTGCAAATCAACAGTCTTTGCGTAGTTTAGAAAGAGCAATCACCTTTTCTAAAAATCAATTTTCAGTTATCTTACTGTGCTGTAACTACGAATTTTTGCGTCAGGTAATACTGGAACAACTAACAGCTATGGGCTGGGGAAATGAGAGTATCCAAAGTATTACCTTAGCCAAAAATACTACAAGTTTATATACCACAATTCAATCACAACTCATCATTAATCAACCCACTGGATTAATGATCATGGGGTTTGAGTCAGTTCATGGCATAGATGATCTCCTTCGTTCCATGAATCAAGTCCGCGATGAATTTCGCAAATGTTATCAAATCCCCATGATTTTGTGGGTAAATGATGAAGTCTTACAAAAAATCCTGCGGTTATCTCCAGATTTTGCTAGTTGGGCTGCTACACCAATTAGATTTGAAATGACTTCTATGGGGTTGCTAGAATTTTTGCAACAAGAAACCAATGATTTATTTACTAGAGTTTTACAAAGCAAGCATACTCAAAATAATTATGTCAACATAGAACAAATATGGATCAGTAGCGAACAACTCCATTATGCAATTAAAGAATTACATAATCGGGGGATGAGAATAGAAGCAGAATTAAATGCTAGTTTAAAGTTTATTTTTGGCATAGATGATTATGTCAGCGATCGCATTAATTCAGCTTTAAATAACTTTCAAGAAAGTTTGCAATTTTGGAATCACCAAGAAAAACTCATTGGTATAGAATTTTCGGATCAATCTGAAAATTATCTTTTAAAACAGGCGATTTTACAACTTTACATTGGATTATGTTGTTGTCGTCTCGCCGAACAAAACCAAAGAACCAGTCAAAGATATTGGCAATCAGCTAAAACATATATTCAGCAGTCTTTACAAACATTTGAAGTTGCGGAAAGGACAGATTTAGTCTCAGACTTCATTAGTCAGTTATCAGAAGTTCTATATAACTTAAAAGCTTGGAAAGAATTACAAGTTGTCTCTCAAAAATCTCTAGAATTACATCAAGTATATGGCAGTAAAATTCAATTAGCTTGTGATTATGGTTTTTTAGCACAGGTAGCTGTTTATAATGCACGCTGGATGCAGGCGAGTATCCTAGCACATATATCACTATTACAACTAGAAGAAGCACAAAATCAGCAGCAATTATATCATTATTTATTTCCTCTAATATTAGAACAAATTTATTTATTAACCGTAGCTAAAGCATTAAATAATCTCAATCAAGCAACAGTAGCAGAAGAATATATCAATACAGCATCTCAACAACTATCATTAGCTTTAGAAAGTAGTGAACATCAATATGATGCCCATCGTTATATTCGCTTATTACAAATTCTGAGATCCTTATACTTTCAAGCTGGCTTTTATCTTCAAGCCTATATTATTAGACAAAAACTCCGTTCAGTAGAACAACAATATGGTTTTTGTGCCTTCATTGGTGCAGGGCGTTTACAACCCCAAAGACAAGCCACCAACTCTACTTTAACCTCTACATTCGGCAATAATAGTATAGCTTTAGAAATTGCCGCTTCCGGGAGAGAACACGATGTTAATAACTTAATTGGCAGAATTAGCCGTGCTGACCAAAAGTTGATAGTTATTCATGGACAATCAGGTGTCGGTAAAAGTTCTATTGTCACTGCTGGCTTAGTTCCCGCACTGCAAAACCGTGCTATAGGTGATCAAATTGCCGTACCAGTTGTCCTACAAGTATATACAGATTGGTTGGGAGAATTAGGGAAGTCTTTCACAAAAGCCATGTTGCAATTGCGGAAAACAGTAGCTATTGAAACAGAATCTCTCTCTGATATTTCTACACCCGCAACTATTGATATTATTCTTCAACAACTCCGAGAAAATGCCGATAATCATTTAATTACAGTTTTAATTTTTGACCAGTTTGAAGAATTTTTCTTTGGTTATACAGACGGTCATGAAAAACAAGAATTTGATAAATTTATCAGTGACTGTTTAAGTATATCTTTTGTGAAAGTTATTCTGACTCTGCGCGAAGATTATTTACATAGATTACTAGACTTTAAACATCTTTCCTCAATTGAAGCCATTAATAATAATATTCTTGACAAAAATATTCGTTATCAACTTAATAACTTTTCTCCCCAAAATGCTAGAAAAATTATTCAAAAATTAACTGAACGTTCTCATGGACTACACCAGGAATCACAACTCAAATTAGAACCGATTTTAATTGATGCCCTCGTTGCTGATTTGTCTTCAGAACTTGGTGAAGTTCGTCCCATAGAATTACAATTAGCAGGCGCACAATTACAAGATAAATATATTACTACTCTTGCCCAATATCAACCATATAGACCAAATAAGTTAATTCAAACATATATCAAAGAATTAATTAAAGAATGTGGGCAAGAAAATGAACGGGCGGCTCTCCTCGTGTTATACTTATTAACAGACGATAGTAATAAAAGACCTTTTAAAACGCGGGCAGAGTTAACTTCAGAACTATCAGAATTAGAAGATCCTAGTAAGTTAGATTTAATTTTAGATATTTTGGTTCGTTCAGGTTTAGTTGTTTTATTTCCTAATATTCCTGAACGATATCAATTAATTCATGATTATTTAGTAGACTTAATTCGTTACCTACAACAACAGGAATCTGGATTACAAACCCAAATTAATAAATTACGAGATAAAGTCAGAAATAGTTATCAAGAAATAGAACGTCTCAAAAATGAATTAAGAAAAACTCAGAACGATGTTACCTTAGTCCATACTCACCAAGAAGGAGATGATTTACTGACAGAACTCAAAGAATTACGCAAGCGCGAAGAAAAAAGTCAAATAGAAATTGAACATTTGCGAACAGAACTCAAAGAAAAAGAGTTAACTTCTAAACTAGCTGATAGTCAAGAAAAACAACGTTTAAGTGCAGCCAGATTAAATATTGCTCTAAAATTAGCTTTAACAGCTTGTATTGTTGCTATTTTTGGTTTAACTATTTCTGTGATTACAGCCACAGATAGTGAAATGAAAACTCTCAGCGCATCTAGTGAAGCTTTATTTGCTTCTCAAAAAGGTATTGATGCTTTAAAAGAAAGTTTAAAAGCAGGAAAGAAATTAGAAAAAACTCTATGGATAAATACTTCTACTAAGGAAAAAGTCCTAACAGCACTCTATCAAGCGGTATATGGAGTTAAAGAACGTAACCGTTTGGAGGGTCATTTATCTGCTGTAAAAATGGTGATATTTAGTGCAGATAAATCTTTGATAGCTTCAGCTAGTGCAGATACAACAATTAATCTTTGGAGTCCTGATGGTATTTTAATTAACACTTTATCAGGCCATGACGATGTGGTAAATAGTGTGAGTTTCAGTCCTGATAGTCAAATCCTAGTTTCTGCTAGTCAAGACAAAACAATCAAACTTTGGAATCGAGAAGGTCAATTATTAAAAACTTTACTAGATCATACATCTATTGTAAATAGTGTTAGTTTTCATCCTAGTGGTCAAATTATTGCATCTGCAAGTACAGATCAAACCATAAAATTGTGGAGTCGAGAAGGTCAATTATTAAAAACTTTACCAGGTCATGAAGATGCTGTTTTAGCTGTAGCTTGGTCTAGTGATGGTGAAATTCTTGCTTCTAGCAGTGCTGATAAAACAATCAAACTTTGGAGTCGAGAAGGTCAATTATTAAAGACTTTACCAGCCCATGAAGATGCTGTTTTAGCTGTAGCTTGGTCTGGTGATAGTCAGATTCTTGTTTCTGGAAGTTTAGATAAAAAAATCAAATTATGGAGTCGGGAAGGGACATTACTCAAAACTCTTTCTGGCCACAGCGGTGGTGTGATCAGCGTCAATTTTAGCCCTGATGGTAATACCATCGGATCTGCTAGTATGGACGAAACTGTAAAACTTTGGAGTCTTGATGGTAATTTACTAGGAACTCTGCAAGGACATAATAGTTGGGTAAATAGCGTTAATTTCAGCCCTGACGGTCTCACTTTAGCTTCCGCTGGGAGGGATAAAACTATTATCCTCTGGCGTTGGGATCGCTTAATTTTACGTAATCCCCAAGTTAATAATGATTGGGTAACAAGTATTAGTTTTAGTGCTGATAATAGTGCGATCGCTGGTGCAAGTCGAGATAAAACAATCCAAATCTGGAATCAAAATGGTGAATTACTCAGAATACTCACAGGTCATAATGATCAAGTTTGGGGTGTAGCCTGGTCTCCTATCCACCCAGAAGCTGATAGAAACGAGAGTATTTTAGCTTCTGCTAGTAAGGATAAAACAGTAAAATTATGGGATCGCAATGGTAAATTACTAAAAACTTTACAGGGTCATACTGATGCTGTTCTAGCTGTATCATGGTCTCCTGATGGTAATATTTTAGCTTCTGCTAGTAAGGATAAAACAATTAAATTATGGAATCGCCATGGTAAATTACTAAAAACTTTACATGGTCATACTGATGCTGTTAATTGGGTAAGTTTTAGTCCTAATGGTAAATTATTAGCGTCAGTTAGTGATGACAAACTGGTGAAACTATGGACAAGTGATGGCAATCTAGTTAAAGATATCATTGGTCATACTCGGAGAGTCAACGGTGTAGCCTGGTCGCCTAATGGTGATGTTTTAGCTTCAGTTAGTCTGGATAGTACAGTGAAAATTTGGAATCAAAATGGCCAATTGAAAAAAACACTAATGGGATATGGTGATGGTTTTATTAGTGTTAACTTTAGTCCTGATGGTAAAATGCTGGCGGTAAGCAGTGATAATAAAATCAGGTTGTGGGATCAAGAAGGTACTTTACTAATGGCTTTAAAAGGTGATGAAGAGGAATTAACTAGTGTCAGTTTTAGTCCTGATGGTAAAATGTTAGGGGCTGGTAGTGGTAAAGGGAATATCATTTTGCGGAATTTGTCAGATATTACATTAGAAAATTTACTGAAAAATAATTGCACTATATTAAAGGATTATTTGCTACACAATTTAAACATTAATAGAAAAGATGCCTACCGTGAGCAAAATTATCACACTTTATGTAAAAAAGATTAGGGAAGATGAGGAACGTTTCTACAGGGTTTGTTTTATGCAGCTTTATATAAACAGGACTTACGCACAAGTCACGAAAGAACCAGGGGAAACGCATCTTATCAATAAGGGCGATTCAATCTCAATAATGACCAAAATATTCGCATTAACGACCACTTATTGACAATATTTTAGTCCATCACTATGATCCTGAAAAAATCAATCAAACGATAAATAGGGATTTCTTGGTTTATACATTAAAACGGTATTTTGTCAATAAGATTTAGATGCGTTTCCCCTGACGAAAGAACGAACCACGAAGGAACGAAGAAAAGAGGGTTTCAGAGATATTTTGCGTAAGTCCTAATAAAGTTGGGATGACATAATTCGTAATTAACAAATTAAAACTGAAAAATGACTATGCAAATTAATTTTTTACCTGATGATATTACTGTTAATGCTGAAGTAGGAGAACCGCTGTTAGATGTAGCAGAAAGGGCTGGGGTATCCATTCCTACTGGTTGTTTAATGGGAACTTGCCACGCTTGTACGGTAGAATTAGATGATGGGGAAATTGTTCGGGCTTGTATTACCGCAGTTCCACCGGGAAAAGAGAAATTAACTATCCATCTTTTTAGTGATCCAACTTGGTAATGATCTATGCAACAATCAACCTCTCACAACAACCAAGATTTTATTCGACAAATAGCTACTTTAGTGGCTATTGTTGGTGCTTTTGTGGTGAATATTGTCTCCAATATTTTTCCACTAAATGGACTGAGTATAGGGGCAATTTCTAACACTTTATTTCAAGATGTCTTAGTTATCCCCGCTAATTATGCTTTTGCTGTGTGGGGACTGATTTATTTAGGATTATTTGCTTTAGCAATTTATCAAGTTCTACCTAATCAAAAACAGGATGAAGATTTACGAAAAGTAGGATATTTGTTAGTTATTGCTTCTGTTTTTCAAAGTATTTGGGTATATTTATTTTTATCGAGACTTTTTACCCTTTCTGTCGTGGCCATGTTAGGTATTTTAGTACCGTTGATGGTTACTTATCATCTTTTAGGAATTGGAAAAAAGCGTGTATCTCGAACTAAAAAGTTATGCTTACATTATCCTATTAGTATTTATCTGAGTTGGATTAGTGTCGCAACTGTGGTGAATGTCGCTTCGGCGCTGTATTTTTATGGTTGGAATGGTGGGGGAATTAATAATCAGGTATGGACGATTATTTTGCTGGTGATAGCCACTGCAATTGCGGCTGTGATTGTGTTTAGGTACAAGGATATTGCTTATGCTGGTGTGACAGTTTGGGCATTAATAGCGATAGCGAAGCGCTCCGCAGGAATCGCTGTTAAACATAGTAATATTGATGTATTGCGGAATTTTGCGATATTTTTGGCGGTTATGCTGGTTTTTGTGGCCATCATTAAAGGTATGAATTTACCTCACGCAGAGACGCAGAGGCACAGAGAGTAAGAGTTTTATTACTACGTTCTTGTGTTTGTTTATTCTTCCAGAACCCCTTGATATATCAGTTAATTCAGTGATTTTCATGATTTTATATATTTTGTGAATTGATAAGGATCTCTGACTTTTTATGTAAGTTTGATAGATAAAAATTAGCCAGTTTCTGGAACAATAACTTTTGAATTCATTCAAAAGTTATATTGAGGTGACATAGCATTTCTTAGTCTAACAAGGTACAAAATTATCTGCGTTCATCTGCGTTTATCCTCTTCCATCTGCGGTTAATTCTTTTTTCTTGCACCTCACTAAAATGGGAATTGCTATATCTATTAATACAAGTAGAATAACTGGGTAAGTAATTATTCATCAGTGAATTTTCCATTGGTACTTCTATAGCATTACAGATCAATGTTGGAGTTAAAGTATTAACAAAAGATTGAGATGTATAATATGAATGTATAATGTTTGATTTTGTCACAAAACTTAAAAAAAGAGGGAATATTCTGATATTTTGTATAAGATTAATAGGGTAGGCTTTTAAGAGGACAAAAAAATTTAATAGTGCAACCTGTTATTAAAAATTAGATTTAAAACTTAGAGGCGCAGATTTTTATCCTATGGCGAAGCGATCGCTCCAGGCATCATCTACGGGAATTCAACAGGCTAAAATAGCATTTGCGCGCAAGGGGTGGACGCAGGAAAATTTGTCTGTTGAAGTCAACTTAAAAACTCGACAACCGATTTGGCGGTTTTTTAGTGGACAACCAATTGAGCGACTAACATTTATTGAAATTTGTTCGATATTAGAACTAGATTGGCGAGAGATTGCTGTCGAACCCCCAGCAGAATTTATAGACAGAGAAGAATCCACCCAGTCTTCTCTGCCGGATATTGATAAATTAGTGGAACAAGTGCGATCGCAACGTTTTGACAAAATTCAAGACCAATGCGGCATTTTGCAGTTATTGGATATTAGTCGTCCTGTGGCGATTAATGACATATACATAGATTTAAATATTCTGGAAGAAATTGCCAGTCAACAGTATTTAGAAATCACTGAACTGCAAAACCTTGATCCCAAAGAATTTGACCGTTTTGGCTTAGGTGAAACTAACCAAAGACAGATATCTGGGATAGAAGCAGTGGAAACATACTCTAAGCTGAGGGTACTAGGCAAACCAGGAGTAGGTAAAACCACTTTTTTGCAACATCTCGCTATTCAGTGCAACCAAGGTGCATTTGCCGCCAATCAAGTGCCAATCTTCATCACACTCAGAAATTTTGCGGAAGAATCTAAAATCTCCGATGAATTCAGCCTCTTAAATTATATCCATCGGGAGTTTATGACATCTGGGATTGCCGATCTCGCAGTTCTAGAAACCGTACTCAATGCGGGTAGAGTTTTACTATTACTTGATGGTATGGATGAAGTTCTTAACCAACAAAGTAATGCTGTCTTAAGCGAAATTCGCAGATTTTCAGAGAAGTATCACAAAAATCATTTGGTAGCCACCTGTCGAACAGCAGCACAAAGACTCAGACTGAGGGGTTTTACTGATGTGGAAATTGCCCCGTTTACCTCAGAACAAATCCGAGCCTTCGCGCGAAAATGGTTTGTAGCCTTTACCAAAACCAACAGTGAAGATGGTCAAATTCAGTCCGTTGACTTTATTCACAAACTAGACTTAGCTGAAAATTGGCAATTTCGCCAACTTGTTGTCACACCCCTATTTCTACATCTTGCCTGTTGGGTATTTCACGGTCAAGAAAAATTTCCAACTAAGCGCACTGACTTTTATAAACAAGGTCTAGACCTGCTCTTAGGTAAATGGGATGAAGCTAGAGGTGTAGAAAGAGATGACGTTTATCGGGGATTTTTATTACCACAAAAGCTTAAATTACTGAGTCAAATTGCCGCAGCGACATTTGAGAAAGGTCAATACTTTTTTGAGCAACGTATCATTGAGCAATACATTGGTGACTATATTCAGAACCTAACCAAACTGCCAATGGATGCAGATGAACTGCAAATAGAAAGCGAAGCCGCGCTCAAGGCAATCGAATCTCAACACGGACTACTAGCAGAACGGGCGCGGGGAATTTTTTCCTTCTCCTATCTGGCGTTTCAAGAATACTTCACAGCCAGAAAAATCGTTGCCAGCTATAACCTCCAAGCATTAGAACAGGCGCTAGAAGGACTGGTAAGTCATATTACGGACCCGCACTGGCGAGAAATCTTTTTATTAACAGCTACCATGCTTCGGAGTGCAGACTCTTTGGTGCAGTTGATGAAGCAACAGATTGATGCTCTGGTTGCCCAAGACCCTTATTTACAAGAGTTTTTGACCTGGGCCAGCCAAAAATCGCGCACTATTCCCACCCAACCAAAAGATGCCGCAGTGCGGGCATTTTACCTGGCTTTGAGTCGGACTCCGCGCATAGCTCCTCATTTTGCTTTAGCCAGTAGCCTTGATCAAGGGATGTTTCTTGATGCGGCTTTAGATAACCTGCTGGTGGGCTGTGCAATTGATAAGAGCCAAGACTTTGCCCATTTCCATGTTTGTGCAGATGCACTCTCGAACATTCTGGGAATTGTTCTGGATCTTGGACTCTATAAATCTTTGCAACAACTCTCTGAGCAATTGCCCAATTCTAACCAAAATCAAGAACGGTTTCAGTTATGGTTTAAAACCAGCTATTCGGCCTGGGCTGAACAGTTAAGGTTAACGGTAACAAACTACCGCGATATTAACCACCAGTGGCAGTTTAGTGCTGACCAACAGCAAGTGTTACAACGCTACTATGATGCCAATCAATTATTACTTGATTGTCTGCATAGTAATTGTGAGGTAACGGCTGGTATCAGACAGGAAATTGAAGCTACCTTATTGTTACCGCAGAAGGAACTTGAAGACCGAGAATGGCAATAAGTAGGTGAAGCGTTAAAAATTGTCGTTACTTCGACTTCGCTCAGTAACCTATGGCAAGGCAAAAGGCAAGAGTAAAGAAGTTTTGGGCGATTTTACTTTTCTTCACATACCTTTAAATTTTTCTGTTCACCTACTTAAAATTGTTCCTAAAATTATCTTGAATAAGTTTTGTGTTGTTATTCATCAATTCATTCATAAAATCAAACAGCACCAAATCATACTACAGGAGTAGGTAGTTTTATTTGGAAAATGGAGAACTCCTATGTAGGGCTGGATGAATTAAACACAAAAACAAGACCAGAAATGGCTTACGCTACGCTATCAGCAAACCCTATTAGACATCTGGTGAAAAAGGATGTAGAGCCGAAAATCCCTACCCATAGAACGTCTCTATAAGGGTTATGGAAAACGCATATTTAATTTTCACTCCTATGTCTATTTAATTCTTGAAAATAGCTTATTCAATACACTTGATTGTAGGATTTATTATGGATACTAGAATTTCCTCTCCTTTTAAGGTTTCAATTCTCGAAAATGTACAGATACTCGTTGTAGATAACGATGTCGACAGCGGATTGTTGTATAGTATTTTTTTAACCGGTTTTGGTGCAAATGTTATGGTATCTAGCTCTATTAAGGGAGCTTTAGAAATCCTGCATTGGTTTGTTCCTAATATTATCATTTGTGAAATTAGATTTTTAGGTGAAAGTGTGAGCAAATTGTTCAATAAATTAAGTCTGATGGCAACAAATAATATGAATGATATTCCCATTATTGTTACGTCCACTTGCAACACAAGTTTAATTAAGGAAATTACCGATATAGAGGTTGAAAGATATTTACTGAAACCATTTGATATCGATCACTTGATGATCATGGTGGTTAACTTATTATGGACTAGTAAAGAAAATGCTCAAATAGTAGAGAAAGATGTCTTATTGGTACAAATATAAAGACTAGGAAAAATAGACCTTGACCAAAACAGAACGGAAGTAGGGGTAATTCAGGAATTACCCCTACACAGAAATCAGGTTTTGAGTTCAATTCTGCGTAAGTCTTCAGCTTATGTAAAAACCATTTTAATGATATCAGTTATGAAAATGAACGCTACTGAAAGAGACCAACCTTTAATTCTCATTGTTGACAATGCAGCATTTTATCGGAAAGAACTGCGACTTGTACTAGAACAAGAAGGATATCAAGTAGCCGAAGCCCAAAATGGCATAGAGGCAATAAATATTTTTCACACCCTACATCCTGATTTAGTAATAATTGATGCCCTGATATCAGAGCTAGATGGGTTCGATTGTTGCCGAAACTTTTTGTCTGTTGAATCTAAAAAGTACATTCCAGTTTTTATGATTACAGTTATTGATAGTCAACATTCAATTGACCGCGCATTTGAAGTAGGTGTCACAGACTATTTGATCAAACCCATTCATTGGCCAATTTTGCAAAAACGGGTAAGATATTCGATTGAGCAATCTCGGTTACAGCAAAAACTTATTGCTGATAATCAACAATTAAAACTATTAGTTAATCTTGATGACTTAACTCAAGTGGCTAATCGGCGACGGTTTGAAGAGTATTTGTCCCTGGAATGGCAATGCCAAATTCGAGAACAACAGCCTATTTCTTTCATTCTCTGCGATGTTGATTGTTTCAAATCCTATAATGATACTTATGGTCATGTTTCAGGCGATCGCTGTCTTTATGAAATTGCTCAAACTATCAAAGATGTTGTGCAACGTCCTGCTGATTTAGTGGTTCGTTATGGTGGGGACGAATTTGCCGTAATTTTGCCGGATACAAACCTAGAAGGGGCTGCTTACCTAGCTGAGAAAATTTGCTTGGCTGTACGCGCATTGGCAATTCCTCATCACAATTCACAAGTTAGTTCTCATGTCACCTTAACTGCTGGATTATCAACAGTAATTCCTCAACCTAATTCTAGTTTTCACGAAATAATTGCGGCGGCGGATGTATTGCTATATAAAGCAAAGGTAGCTGGACGCGATCGCAGCTTACCAGGAGTAAATGAGCGATCGTCAGAGCCAAAATTATCACAGCACGAACCAAGCCACAGCAGATAAAACCAATAATAAAGGCATCAACCAATCTCCCCAACGCACATATAAAGTCTGAGTTTGACGAGGATAAATAGTTTCAGCATGGCTTTGATAGGTATCATAAGCCGATTTCCAGATAGTTTGCCCATGAGGATTAATAAATGCCGAATAGCCTGTATTTGTTGCCCTTACAGCCCACCTATCAGTTTCAATTGCCCGCATGATATCCTGGGCATGATGTTGATCTGCCATTGCCGCAGTATAATGGGCATCATTGGAAGAACTGAGAATAAATTTCCCACCCCTAGAAGCTTGATAACGGAAGTTTTCTGCAAAAGCTGATTCATAACAAATACCCACAATCACCCTACCAAAAGGGGTATCAAAAGTTTGATTAGCTGCACCATGAACTTGGTGTGATTCTAATGGTGATAAACGTTGAATAATTCCACCTAAAATATTTTCAAAAGGAATATATTCTCCTAAAGGAACAAGTTTAGATTTATCGTAACGAGTGGTAACTTCCCCATTTCCTAGAACCGTAAATAAACTATTTGTATAACTACTTCCCTGTTCCCCAAAAGCACCTATCCAAGCGATTACACCCTTTTCTCGAATAGCAGCTAATAAAGCAGTTTGGGATAAATTACTAGAAAAAATAGGAATAGCCGCTTCCGGTGTCAAAACAGCTTGCACACCTTGATTAGTTAAATTTAAATATCCTTCCGTATAACCTGTAATCGCCCGCCGCAAACCTTCAGGACGAACCTTAATTTTATTAGGAATATTCCCTTGAATAACGCCAATTTTCAAAGCCGTACTTGGGGTTAAATTTAGGGGTGCAGTGTAGAGAATAAAGCCGACAAAATGAGAAATAATTAATAACGAAACAGCCAAATAAATAGTATTTCTTTCTTCCTTTGCGCCTTTGCGCCTTTGCGTGAGATATTCTGCAATTAACCCATTAAAAGCCACAATCACCGCCGTGACAGCATTCGGTCCAGAAAGTTGCCCTAAATGTAAAATTACAATATTATGCGGTGATTGAGTGTAAGCAAGAGAACTCCACCAAAGCGGACTGACACTCCAGAGGCTTTCTAAACCACACCAAAGGGCTGTACCAATTAGAACACGCAACCAAGGGTTTCCCTTATCTAGACGCACCATTAAAGCCGCCCAAACAGAGACTAAGATTCCCCCCCAAAGGCTAATAAATGCCCAACAAAGGAGAGTAATAGTTAAACTGGGCAACCACGGAACACCCAACCAATCCATTGGATGAATCCCTCTAATCCATGACAAAGCAAATCCGTGATAACCGATACCCCAAATTAGGGCAAGGAGCAGGGGTCTAGGGGAAGGATCTATTTTAGATGTATAGTTAATAACTAATATCCACAAAGGGGCTAGTGAGAACCAGGCTAAGAACCATGCACCAATAGGGGCGACGGTTGCCCCCATTAATATCCCACTGATGAATGATAAGGTGTAATAGGTGATGGGGTTGGAAATCTTATGCTGTCCGAGTTTGATCATTTTGTTTAATTTTAGACGTTGCTGAATAAGAGTATGTCTCACGCAGAGGCGCAGAGTCTCAGAGAGTTTCATGCTTCAATTCAGAAACGTCTAATTTTGAATGGTCTATTCTGCTTCTTCTAGTTCTCCATTATCTCCTGTGTCGGGGGGAACAATTGCAACTCCGGTAATGGCATCATCTTCGTCTAGACGTTGAACTCTGACTCCGGTGGCTGATCTGGATTGGATAGAAATGGCATTTACCGCTTGACGAATAATGATACCGCGATTGGTGGCCATCATGATTTCTTCGTCGCTGTTGACAATTCGCAAGGTGGCTAATTTGTCTTTGGTTTTGCGGTTTTTGAATTTGGTAGCCATTAAACCTTGTCCGGCACGGTTTTGGAGTCGGAATTGAGAAACAGGAACACGCTTACCATAACCGCCCATGGTAATGACTAATACCCAGGGTCCAATACTGTTGGTATTGGTGACTTCTGCGATTTCTTCGCTATTTTCAATTTCTTCGCTATTTTCTACATTTTCGATTTCAGCGATTTCGGCGGTTTCTACAATTTCTTCATTATTTTCGATTTCGGCGATTTCAACGGTATTTTCGCCTTCTTCTATTTCCGCTTCTATGACAGAATCCAAGGTATCAAGAACAGCGGCTGGTAGAATATCCATGCCGATAAGTTCGTCTTTATTCTTGAGTTTCATGGATTTTACACCACGAGTGGCTCTACCAAGGGGACGCAGTTGATCATGAGTACAGCGGAAGTGAATGGCCATGCCTTGACGTGAACCAATAATTATGCTGTCTTCGACTCTAGCTCGTCTCACCCAGCGCAGTTGGTCGCCTTCTTCTAAGGATATGGCAATTAATCCGTTGGCGCGAATGTGGCTAAATGCTTCGAGGACGGTTTTTTTGATGTTACCGCCTTTGGTGAGCATGACGAGGTATTCTTCGCTGCTAAATTCGCTTACGGGGACAATGGAGGTAATTTTTTCTTCTTTGGGAATGGGTAACATTTGCACAATCGGTGTGCCGCGACTGGTGCGAGAACTGACGGGAATTTGATATGCTCTCAGGCAGTAGACGACACCGCGATCGCTAAAAAATAAGATACTATCATGGTCGCAGCAAGTTAGGAAATGCTCAATGGTATCATCATCTTTGACTTTCGCCCCGGCTTTACCTCTAGTAGCCCGGCTTTGGGATTCAAAGGTGTTAACGGGCATCCGTTTGATGTAACCTTGTTCGGTGACAAGAATAATTGCTTTTTCGTTAGCAATTAAGTCAATGTCATCTATATCTCCTTCCCCATGGGTAATTACTGTCCGTCGGGGTGTGGCAAAGCTAGTTTTGATTTGGGCGATTTCGGTTTGAATGATTTCTAGCACCCGTTCCCGTTTAGCTAAAATATCCAGTAAGTCGGCAATTTTAACTTGTAAATCTTCGTGTTCTAGGCGAATTTTATCAGCTTCTAAGGCTGTCAACCGCCGCAGTTGCATTTGCAAAATTGCGTCTGCTTGTACTTCCGAAAGTCCATAAGTGTTAATTAACTCACCTTTGGCTGTGGGTGCGTCTGGTGCATGACGAATTAAAACAATAATTGCATCTAACCGTGATAGGGCAATTAATAATCCTTGCAGGAGGTGATCTCGTTCCTCTGCTTTGCGGAGTTCGTAGCGCGTCCGGCGTTCAATGGAGAGAATGCGGAAATCTAGGAAGACGCTGAGGAAGCGTTTGAGGTTGAGGGTGAGGGGTTCACTGTTGACTAAAGCCAACATATTTGCCCCAAAGTTAGCCTGTAAAGGGGTTTGTTTATAAAGGTTATTTAAAACGACGCGGGGATAGGCATCACGTTTTAATTCTATGACGATTCTCATCCCGTCGCGATCGCTTTCGTCCCGGATATCTGCAATACCATCAATGCGTTTATCATTTACCAATTCGGCAATTTTCTCAATTAATGCCGCTTTGTTGGTTTGATAAGGCAATTCGGTGATGATGATGGCTTCCCGTTCTGGACGGTTGCGTTGGGCGATGGTTTCAATGTTGGCAACACCACGCATGGTAATCGAACCGCGTCCAGTGGTATAAGCTTCTTTAATGCCACTGACTCCCAAAATCTGCGCCCCAGTCGGGAAGTCGGGACCGTGAATATACTGCATTAACTGAATATCAGTTATTTCGGGATTGTGAATTAGTGCTACTAACCCATCAATCAATTCTCCCAAGTTATGGGGGGGAATATTTGTAGCCATACCCACAGCAATTCCCGAAGAACCATTTAGCAATAGTTGGGGAATACGGGAAGGTAAAACCGTGGGTTCTTGTTGAGAACCATCGAAGTTATCAGCAAAATCTACGGTTTCAGCTTCAATATCTTGGAGGAGGGCAATACTGGTTAAGGCGTGCAAGCGACATTCCGTGTACCGCATTGCCGCTGGAGGATCGTTGTCTACTGAACCAAAGTTACCATGTCCACTGATGAGAGGCGATCGCATGGAAAAATCCTGCGCCATCCGCACCAAAGCATCATACACTGCCGTGTCACCATGGGGGTGATATTTACCCAAGACTTCCCCCACCACACGGGCGCATTTTCTAAAGGGGCGATCATGTAGTAAACCCAGTTCGTGCATAGCATAGAGGATGCGACGATGCACAGGTTTAAGACCATCCCTAGCATCTGGCAACGCCCGACCTACAATTACGCTCATGGCGTATTCTAGATAAGACCGCGACATTTCACCTCGCAAATCTGTCGGGATAATCCTCTCCTGTGAGGTTGTCATAAACTCCAAAACTCCAAAAAAATGTAGATTTTAGCCTTCAACTTGACAAAATACAAAATTATGTCAAATTAACTTTGAATAGTTGTCATATTTTGCTATAATTCTAACATATTGTCACCCAATTAGCACAAATACTATCCAATCTCCAAAAATAGTAAATTAGAAACTGAAAAGAAAAATTAAATCCGGAGTTATTAACTAATATTAAATATATATAATAATCCGGTTTGATTCCTAAATTTATTCGTAGAGGTAGGGAACAGAAAAGAAGAAATATAAGGTATAGTGGGTTTATATAGCTACGCCACGCCAGCTATATAAAATTAAATATGAGTCCTATAGAACTTATGCTAAACAATCAACCGGAAGAAAAATTTAATGATCAAAAAATCAATGTAGTTTATAAAAAAATCGCTTAAAACAAATTTTAAAAATGAAAACAGACAGCATATTTTACCGATTATTTCCAGAAATACCCAGTATATTTTTTAAACTTATTGGAAACTCTCCCCAACTAGCCGAACTTCATCAATTTGCATCAGTTGAAGTCAAACAAACAGCCTTTAGATTAGTTGGAGTTTTGTCCTAAGCAGGAGCAGGGAGAGGAGACTGGGTGCAAGCCCTGCGCCCCTACTAACTTCTGACTGGGCGCTGGCGCTGCACCCCTACTATAAATTTTCTAACTAATGTTATCTACAATTTGCATAACAGAGTACAATTTAATACCATTAGCTAGATCAAACTTCTACTCTGGCAAGAAAGATCAAAAGTTAGTTGATTTCCACAGCAGTAGCCGTGTTGTTTTCCCATTATTTTCAGCTACAACAGAAGAAAGCTTATGTTACCAAAATCCAGCACTGATTTACTTATTTCAGAAGCATCTGATAGCGCCAACGCAGCGTTAGCTATAGATATCGTTAGTAATGAGCCTTGGTCAATAGAAACCTATGCTGAAGGCTTAATGGATGAACTTTTTAGTGATATTGACAACATTTTAGATGGTCGAAGTCAGCGGAATTACTATAGTTCCAAGAACGAATATGTCCCTGTGCAAACCATGAAATTTACAATGCCTGATGTGGTTTTGCCTTCTACACTCAATCATTCATTACAGTCCGCTGCACCCATTAAAAACGTACAAACTACAACACTAGTAGTTAATCCCCCCTCTGTCAGGGCAATTACTACTCAAGATCAACCACAAACGGGTGGTATAAGTAAACTAATATTCATGGGATTAGGCTTAACTGCGGCTACCTTGGGTATGCTCTATTTAACGGAGTCTGGTTTATTAACTACGTTAACAACCCAATTAACTTCCCCTAATTTGCCAAATACCCAGATTCCATCACCTGTGTCTGTGAAAACAGATCCTCAGTTAGATTTAGTCAATTATATGTTGGAGGCCTTGGCAGTTATAGAACAACAAGGAGCAACCAATTACAAAACAACTGTTAAAGCCGGATTTCCTCCTGTTAATCTTAACCAAACAACTGGCTTACCATTACCAAATACTCAACCAACTGAGACTTTACCTTTACCTGTAGCAGCTAACAGTCGCTTAAATCCTCCCAATGTGGTTGAGCGGATATATATTCCAGTTTATCAGTCTCCAGTACCCCGTTATCAAGTACCAACTGTTCCCGCAGTTCCCATACCACCGTCTTCAGCTTCAGGGGTGAATAATCTTCCTAATAAGACTGCCCAACCAGCAACTAAACCAACAACGAATACTACACAGGTTAACCTCAACCCAGTTACAGTCAATCCTCAACCGTTGAAAGTCGCACCACCAAAATTACCGACTATTGCCCCACCAGCGCAAGAAGCTGTTAATACACCACCACAGGTTTACTCACCGACTTATTCTGCACAGTTGGAAGGATTATTGGAGTTGGGTAATAAATCTGTAGCTTTGTTTAAAGTTGATGGTATCAGTCGCCGGATTAATTTAGGTGAAAATATTGGTGCTACAGGTTGGACATTAGTAGAAGTTAGTAATGGTGAAGCTATTATTCGTCGTAACGGTGAGGTGCGATCTATTTATACAGGACAAAAACTTTAATTTGGGGTTGCTGATGGGGCATGGAGAAATAATATACTGGGCGAGAAGCAGCTATAATTTTCATGAAAAAAATCTCATGATTATTTACTGCCGTTATGCGCTTATTTATACAGAAAAAGCTGGCGCAGGTTGGCTTGTCTGATCACACCCGCAGCATTTCTGATGGGCTTGTTGCTTTCCATAATTGGTTATTTCTACCCATAGATATTGCTTCCCTGGTTTACTTTCGGATTGGGTTCGGTGCAATCATGCTTTGGGAAGTTTGGCGCTACTTTAATAATGGCTGGATTAAACGCTACTGGATTGATCCACCCTTTAATTTTACCTATTACGGCTTTGACTGGGTAAAACCTTTACCTGAAAACGGTATGTATGTGCTGTTTGTCGTGTTAGGAATATTAGCATTTTTTATCACAATTGGATTTAAATACCGAGTTAGTGCGGCTCTATTTTTTGTGGGCTTTACGTACACTTTTCTGCTAGAGCAAGCGCGATATCTTAACCATTTTTATCTGGTATGTCTGCTGAGTTTTCTGCTCATTTTTTTACCGGCTAACCGAGCCTTTTCGATTGATGCTCGACAGCGCCCAGAAATTTACTCTGATACTATTCCGGCCTGGCCGATTTGGCTGCTTCGCGTTCAGATTGGCATTGTTTATTTTTATGCAGCGATCGCCAAAATAAATCCTGATTGGTTACTGCACGCCCAACCGATGACAATGTGGTTATCATCCCGAACCGATTTTCCGATCATCGGGCAGTATTTCACGGAATCATGGATGGTGTATCTTCTTAGCTACGGTGGTTTTCTCTTAGATTTACTGGTTTTTCCTTGTCTGCTGTGGCGACGGACGCGGTTAATTGCTTTTGTGTTTGCTGTCATTTTTCATTTAATGAATTTCCGGTTGTTTTCTATAGGTATTTTTCCTTGGCTGATGATTGCGTCTACAGCTATCTTCTTCAACCCTGACTTTCCTCGACGCTTAATGAAAGGTTGGTGGACTGTGAAACACTGTCATCCAAATCCACTCATCAAACCAAAATATTTACGCTGGTGGCGAGCTAATACCTGCGCTTTATTAAGCATATATCTGATACTACAAATTCTCATTCCCTTCCGTCACTTTCTTTATCCAGGAAACGTCAATTGGACTTATGAAGGGCATCGCTTTTCGTGGCACATGAAACTATTGAGTAAGCGGGGAGATATACAGTTTTTTGTCACTGATCCTATTGAAAATCAAACCTGGGAGTTTGATCCAGACAATTATCTGGCTCGCTGGCAGGTTCGCACTATGGTGGGACGACCAGATATGATTTTACAATTCAGCCATCATCTTGCAGATGAACTACGCGCCGCCGGATATGCACAAATTGAGGTGAGAGTACGATCAGAGTTATCGCTAAATGGGCGTAATCCCCAATTATTCATTGATCCAGGGGTTGATCTTGTCACTCAACGGCGTTCTTTAAAACCTTCATCATGGATTTTGCCATTAACTGAAACACTTCCAATCAAGTGATTGCGATTATTGTATTTGTGTTAAAAAATACTTGATTGATAGCAAGATGTAGAGATGTTTCCTTCATACGTCTCTACTTTTTTGTATAGCTTTTATCGCACATTTTGGATTTTATCCAAATAGATACCGTTATATCAAGGCAGGATAAAATAATTGGATATAAATTTAAAGCTTGTAATAAGATTATAGTGTTTAGGTAAAACCCACATTTACATGAGGACTATATATTAGTTAAACTAAGTATCTATATTCATTAAGATCATTAATCTAGTTAAGAGGATTTTTGATCAAAATTTTCACAAAAAGTAACTTCAAATACATAAAAAAAATTGTAATTATGTCAACACTACGCCCTTCATTATATTCCCAAACTCCATCTAAACCCAATAAAATGAGAAATTCTCATAATGTTATGGAATTATTAGTAGTAGAGGAAGTGGAAAAGCAAATCCAATTATTACCCATTAAAGCTGCCAGATATATCAAAACACCAGATGTAGTGGCCTATGCTTTAAATCGCCTGCCTTCTTTGTATGCAACTAGTAGAAAAGGTTGGCAAAGACAGTTACATCGCGCTAAAACAGAGTTTAATCAACAAATTAATAAAGCAGTACAGCAAGGGATTATCGCTGTGCAGAGAGATCCTTTGCGGATTAGTGATCTGATTTATTCTACAGAAGAGAATGGAGAAATTAATCAGATTGCAAATGCGGCATTAGAAAAATTAAAAGTTGTGCTGGGACGGGAAGATTTATCATGGGAAAATTTACCTAATATTGTGGAGCATACATTAACATCCAAAAAAGCGACATCCACAGGTACAAATAATTATAATCGTTCACGCCACAGCACAGATCACTGGGAAACTTATCGTTATTAATTTAAATTGCCAGTTAAGCTAGGGATTATACTTAGAGATGGGTTAACAGCCTAAAAATAAGGTAAAATCTCCTAATTTGAGATGCAATACAAGATGTTGACAGGGAAAAACAGGAAGAGCCTCCAGGTATTTGCAGGTGTATTTTGTGCGATCGCTACAATAGCCGAAGGTATCGTTCTCAAGCCGTTTTTTGGCGTTAATAGCTCTGTACAAGCCGCAGATACAGTTGTAATTCGCTACGGACCTTTAGCAGAATCCGTATCACTGGATGAGTTAAAAGAGTCGGTGCAAACTGGCAAATTACCAGCTAGTTTAGGAATTTACACCAAAAGAATGACCGAAGAGCAACGTCGCTTCTTTCTGGAAGGCTTAAAAGCCAAAGTACCCATAAATGTGGTGACGTTAGATAAATTAATCAATACCCAAATTGGGACAACAATTCTCGGTGATATCTCCACCGCTATTACCCGTCGAGATCAAGCTGGAATACAAGCTATGAGAGCGGGATTAATTTTAGGTGCTACTTCTCCACAGGGTTTATCTGCACTGAGTTTTATTGCGGCCTATCCCAGTCAACGCCTAGAAATTGATTTACCCCAAACTATCAATGTCCTCAAGGGTTTGAACAGTGCTTTTTTCCGCACCCAGCAGTTTATGTTGGCGATTTCTCCTCAACTTAACCCCAGGGATATCAAGGTTACTTATTCTCTAGATCCCACACAACCAGGAAGCGCACAGGTACAAACAATTACCTTAGAGTTAAATGATCAAAAGCGTCAACGACAAATTCCTCTAGATATTTATTGGTCAACTGCTATCAGTACAAACAAACCTGTAATTGTCTTTTCTCACGGTTTGGGTTCAGTGGGAACTGACTTGCGTTACTTAGCAAAACATCTGGCTTCCCATGGTTATGTAGTTGCAGCTTTAGAACATCCAGGGAGTAACGAAACCAGTAGCAACAAAGCTTTTAACGGTAAAAAGCGGCTGGTTGAACCCCAAGAATTTTTAGACCGTCCGCGTGATATCAGTTTTATACTTGATGAATTAGAAAAACTTAATCAAACAGCTAATAATCCCTTACAGGGTAAACTAGCAACTAATAACGTCATGATTGTGGGTCATTCCTTTGGTGGAGGAACGGCTTTAGCATTAGCTGGAGGTGAATTACAAATTGACAGCCTCAAACAAAAGTGTCAGCAGAACTTAGCTCAGGCCAGCTTGGGAGCAGCACTACAATGTGTAGCTCAAGAATTACCTGAAACAACCTATCAACTGCGAGATGAGAGAATTAAACAAGCGATCGCTCTCAATCCTGTATCATCTTTAATGTTTGGTGAAACTGGTTTAGCAAAGGTGCAAATCCCCACATTAATTTTAGCTAGTTCGGCTGATAAAACTACTCCCGCATTAACCGAGCAAGTAATTGGCTTTACCAAAATTCGTTCCCCCAAATGGTTAGTAGGTGTCATTGGTGCTTCTCATTTGAGTGTCAAAGATCCTGATTTTACCGTAGATCAAAGTAACATCCCCAATACACCGATATTGAGTAGAGAAGTAACCGGAGAACAAGCCAAAGATGTGCGGAATTTTCTCAATGGTATCACCTTAGCAATGGCCGCACAATTAACCCCCGAAGCTAGTCAATATGCGCCTTTTCTGACTTCTGACTATGCTCAAATTGCGTCAACTCGGCTATTTCCATTTCGGATAGTCCGGGAACTTCCCCCAGAAATTATGGAAATGATGCAAAGTATGACAGGGAATAGGTGACAGGTGACAGGGAATAGGTAGAAAAATAAAAAGGCTTGGAGGGTAAACCAAGCCCCAACTTCACTCAGGGTAAAATATATAATCAATCCTATAGATTATTGATATTTTAAGAATCCTTCCCAAGAGAGAATGTTCAAACTTTGCGCCGGAAGCGGGAAACAAATTCATGCTTTTATTTACCAACACTAACTAAGGTTTTATTTCCCAAACTTTAATAGATTTATCACCACTACCGCTATATAAAGTCTTACCATCACGACTTAACGCCAGTCCATAAACTCCCCCACCATGTCCCTTGAGTTCCATAACAGGATTCCCTGTTTTGATATCGCGTAATACTATAACTGCTTGATTTGGACCACTAGCAATAAATGTCTTGCTGTCAGGAGTAATTACTAAGGCATCAATGCTTGTACCCAAGGAAACATTATGAACTAGCTTGCCTGTTTTCAAGTCCCATGCTTTAAAACTTTTACCATCTGTGGTTCTGACTCCACCTGATGCGTAACTGTCATCATATCCACCACTGAGGAGCATTTTACCATCGTTGCTCACAGCTAAGGTAATGGGGGCTGATGCTTTTTCAGAACCACTTACTTGATATTCTTTTGGGGGAAGTGGTGGTGTAAAACTGCGGATTTGTCTACCTTTGGCCAAATTCCAAACACGAATCTTGCCGCCACTTTCACCACCGCTAAATAGGGTTTTCCCGTCAGAACTCATAGCCAGTGCAGAGGCTTCCACTTTGAGTATTTTTTGAATTTTTTTGGTTTTGAGGTTTCTAAACTTAATATTTTTATCACGACTACCAGTAATTAAGGTTTTACCATCGGGAGTTAATAATATTGCATTGACTCCATTTTTTTCGGTAATAGTCTGAGTTTCTTTGCCAGTTTGAATATTCCAAAATTTGATCGTGTTATCAAAACTGGTACTAATTACAGTTTGATCATCTGGTGTAATAATGATTCTTCTAATAGTAGAACGATGTCCAGTTAAGGTTTGAAGTAATTTGCCTGTGGTGGGATTCCACAGTTTAATAGTTTGATCATCACTACCACTAGCGAGAATTTTACCACTGGGAGAAAGGGTTAATGCTCGAACAGGTTCAGTATGTCCTGATAAGGTTAATTTAAACTGTTTTGCTGGTTGAGTGTTTGTGGGAGGATTAACGGCTGTATTGGCTATGACTGGCAGTGTAATAGTCAATGGTGTAGATAGAAGAAAACTGAGTAATGTTAAGGTTTTCCAGGGGATAGGCAATTTCATAGTGATAATGTGGAAACGTATTTTTAGTATACTTCTATAAGAAACTATGGATTCACTTTCTAAGGCAGAAACTAAATCTTTGGGTTGCAGATTAGATTCTTCTAGTAAAGCTTTTCAAGTTTTAGAAAAAGTTTGGCAAATACCTATTTAGATTAACAAAAGATTCAGAAAAGATTAATAGAAAGTTAATAAATAAATGACTTTTTAGGTATATCTATTGATGTTAAGGGTGCAAATACAATAAGAACCCTATCTATCTAAGGGGTTTTTTTATAAAAGTAACCTTTTACCAAAGTTTAACCTTTAGTATTCTCTCGGATATTAAATATTCGTGGTATTATTTTTTAGGATGGAATAATCAAATATATCCAATCTAAGTCGAATGTGAGAATTTTACTATCACATTTTTTCTGATAATTGCACCTTAAAAACTTTAATTTCGTTAGCGTTACCGCAACGCAAATTGATTTAAGGTAAATCTTTTTTTGGGCTGATTAAAAATTTAATTTTATGGAAAATATAGCCTCTATTTGAGGTTCATGTTTTCTATGGATTAGGTGATATCGCCCTATAGCTAATCAGTGCCTGATTTCTCGAACCACAACAATTCATTTATTCCTTTAGGAGGATATTGACAATGGCAGTTGCTAGATTAAGGGGGATACTAACTTACAATGATTCTACCTCCCGTACGATTGACAATCGTAATCATCACAGTACCGACAGAGTACGAACTGGATCGACTCCAAGAGGAGGACCCAGGTATACCACCTATTACAATTACTACGGCGAGATTCAGGCAGGTAGCGGTAATGACATAATTTATGGTGCTGACTACAATATAAGCACTGAAAAAATTTACGGTCGCGGAGGAAATGATCGCATCGTCGGTGCAAAAGGAAATGATCTCCTCGATGGTGGTGAAGGCAATGATACCCTCGAAGGTGGTGAAGGCAATGATACCCTCTACGGTCAAAACGGCAATGACATCCTTTCGGGGGGAGCTGGCGCTGATATTATCTATGGCGGTTCTGGTAGTGATGTCCTCTTTACGGGCAACTTAAGAACTAGTGGTAGCGATGACCTATACGGTGGATCACAATCCGATATCTTCGTTCTCGGAGAGGCTGCCCAGGCCATTACCACTTCGACTGGTGGTTTCGATGCGGCTACATTCTTTGGTGGTTTCGCTGCGAATGCTTCTGCCGTACTTTTCTCAACATACGCCCCAACTTACAAGATTACCAAGGATGTCGCTTCCCTTGCCATTAATGGGATTAAATCGCTTTTTGGTATAACTAGTACGAGCGTCACCGTCACACCTCCCCCTACAGCTACTTATGCTATGGTCAAAGACTTCAACCCCATTGAAGACATTATGATCATTCCACTTCAGCAGTCAGGTAGACCAAATGTATTCATTGGTGATGGGAATAACCTTGGCGACTTGCGTTTCAATTATGTAGATAGTCAAAGCAGTCTTTTTGCAGTGGCGAACCTAGATTACACTGGATATTTCTCTAATACGCTGGGTTGGGACGCTCTTGACACATTTTACACGAACCATCTTGCCAAGAGTGCGCTGATCATCGACAGTAATGGAATCTCAATAGGAGAAAATTCAGTATCAGGACTACCCAGCGATATTACATCGTCTCTGTCAGGGTTAGGCACTAACAGGTTCTTAGTTGTGGGTGCTTTAGGTCCCCAAAATATCACCGGAACACAAAATGGTGATAATCTCTACGGATCGAAGTATAACGACACCATTTATGGTTATGCGAATGGACAGGCTGGGGTAAATAACCCTAGTGGGACTGATACGGGTACAGACAACATCTATGGCTTCGGCGGCAACGATACCATCTACGGTGGGTCCGGCAACGACTACCTCTACGGTGGTGACGGCATTGACTACCTCTACGGTGGAAATAACGACGACAGGCTCTACGGTGATAATGGCAGCGACAGACTATACGGTGATTCCGGGAACGACTACCTCTACGGTGGGAACGACACCGACTTCCTCTACGGTGGTGTCGGCATTGACAGGCTATACGGTGATGCCGGGAACGACTACCTCTACGGTCAGAACGACACCGACTACCTCTACGGTCGTGACGGCAATGACTACCTCTACGGTGGTGCCGGTAATGACTACCTCTACGGTGATGCCGGCAACGACAAGCTCTACGGTAGTGGTGGCAACGACAACCTTTACGGTGGTACTGGCGCAGATAAATTCGTTCTCGAGACGGGTATAACGGGTAGGATTGTTATTAAGGACTTCAAAACTTCAGAAAGTGATAGGTTAGTAGCGGGTTCCAATACTACAAGTTTCAATACTTCTAACCCCTTCAGGAATGTTAATGGCAGTGCCGAGTACACCTTTTCGGGTGGTGCAACCTTTGTCATCGAAGGAATCGCAGCCAGCAGCCTTAATGGTCTCTTTGTTGCCTCTTAGGTGACTAACAGCTAGGCGTATCTACTTCTTCTTCTGGCGTTGCTGAGTTGGCGTATGATTTTTGGGGGTAGAGACGTTCCATGGAACGTCTCTACAAGAGTTTTGAATGTATGCAAAATCATTTTCATCCCTAAAATCAGCAACGCCTGAATAGCAACTTACATTAGATATTTTTGACACAATTGCCGAAAGTCTTCACCCCGCATTTCAAAGTTAGGATATTGGTCAAAACTAGCGCAAGCTGGAGATAATAAGACTACTGAAGCTTGATATTTTTTAGCTAATTCCGCAGACATGGATACAGCCTTTTCCATTGTTTCGACTATGTGATAATTGCTATATCCCACCTCTTGCAGCCGTTTCGCAAATGCTGGTGCTGCATTACCTATGAGTAAGACGGCGGCGGCTTTGGCTTGAATCTGTGCTAACCAGGCGGTATCATCTCCGGCTTTAGCTTCTCCACCAGCAATTAAAATGGCGGGGCTTTGCACAGATGCTAAACCCACTTCGGCTGCGTCGTAATTGGTGGCTTTGCTATCATTAATAAAGTCAATGTCTTGCCAATTGCAGATATGTTCTAAGCGGTGGGGAACGCCGGGGAATTCACGGACAGCTTGAGAAATGGCGGTAATATTTATATCTGCTAATCTAGCTGCGGCGACAGACATGAGGAGATTTTGCTGGTTATGTTCCCCTACCATGCGTAATGCAGATACCTCAACAATGGGTTGGGGTGTGGCGCTGATTTTTTCCATTACCCAGCCATTTTCTATGTAAAAGCCTTTTTCACCAATTAGGAATTTTTCACCTTTAACGCTTGTCCAATAGGCGTTTGGCCAATGATTTAATCCTAACTTGCTCAAATAAACATCATCACCGTTAAATATTTGAATTTGGGAATTATGTAATAATTTGGCTTTGATATTATAGTAATTTTCTAATGTTTTGTGTCGGGCTAAATGATCTGGTGTGAAGGTTGTCCAAATCCCAATTCGAGGAGCTAAAGTAATAGAAGATTCAATTTGATAACTACTAAGTTCACCAATTATCCAATCTAGTTTTTTCGTAGATAAAGCCACTTCACAAGCAGCATAACCAATATTACCACAGGCAGGAGCGTTCATTCCTGCTGTTTGGAAAATAGCCGCAGTTAAAGCGGTGGTGGTAGTTTTACCATTTGTACCAGTGATTGCTACCCAAGGAATATCTTGCAACTGTCGCCAAGCTAGTTCCATTTCGCCAATAGTTTCTATACCTAGTTCTCGCGCTTTGGCTAAAATAGGAATATCCCAAGGAACTCCGGGACTGACAACTATTAACTTGGATATATCAGAATCGGTGAATTCTGGTGTGTATCCTAATTTGACGGTAATGTGTTCACTGGCGAGTTGTTGTTGTTGTTCGAGGAGGGTTGGGGAGGTGCTACTATCGCAAAGTTCAACCTCCCAGCCTTCCTGTTTCAACAATCTTGCCGCGGCAACACCGGACTTTCCGAATCCAATAATTAACGCTTCTGGCATAGACTGTGTAGCATCCCTGGTTAAGCTTCACTATAGTAGCGTTAATTGGCAGAAATTACACCACTTTTTGTTGCTTTATGCTACAAATTTTTGACTATTGCGCCAAAGTCAGCCAGAACACGGGCGTGATTTCGCAGTAATCCCAGCAAATTTAAGCGATTTTGCTTAATATCGGGATTTGCGTCCATGACTAAAACGCTGTCTTCACCATCAAAAAATGTACTGACGGTAGGAGCGATTTTCGCTAGTGCGGTTACTAACAGTTGATAATCCCGGTTTTTCTGTGCTGCTTGAGTTTGGGGGACTAACTCAACTAAGGCGTTGTAAAATGCAGATTCGGATTTCTTCTGGAACAGTTCGGGATTAATTAAAGACTGTGGTTCTAGTGTTTGTAAGTCTAAATTTCCCTGTGCTGCTAATCGGGTGGAACGGTTGACGGTTTCGTAGATTTTATCTAATGTACCATCTTTGCGGATTTGTTGTAAATAGAGAGAGCGATCGCGGACATCTAATAAATCCGTTAATGCACGTTCTGTGTATTCGGGATCATTTTCTCCCAAAACCGCATTTACTAAATCATAATCTATCTGTTTTTCATCTTGTAATAAGGTGCGAATCCGTTGCAGGAAAAATTCTTGCAATGTTTTAATTAAGGATTTGGCATCTTTATTAAAAGTTGTGGCGAAATCTGTGGCGATTTGCTCTAAAAGGGTTGATAAATTAATTTGCAAATTCGCCAACCAGGTAATATTAACAATCGCATTTGCCGCGCGACGCAATGCAAAAGGATCTGATGAACCTGTGGGAATTAAGCCTAAGCCAAAGATACTCACTAATGTATCTAATCTATCAGCTAAACCGACAACTTGACCTGTGAGAGTTTGGGGGAAAATATCATCAGCATTTCTGGGTAAATAATGCTCAAAGATGGCTTTTGCAACTTCTGGATTTTCGCCATTTGCTAAGGCGTATTTTTCGCCCATAATTCCCTGTAGTTCTGGGAATTCATAAACCATTTGCGTGACTAAATCGGCTTTACAAAGTAATGCTGCTCTTTGTATATTGTGGGTTTGGGCGGGATTTAATTGTAATTGGGTAGTAATTTTTTCCGCATTTTTAACTATTCTTTCGACTTTGGCACGAACAGAACCTAAATCTTCTTGGAATGTGACTTTTTCTAATTGGGGTAAATAGCTTTCTAATGCTTTAGCTAAATCAGCTTCATAAAAGAAACGCCCATCAGCTAAACGCGCTCGAATTACTCTGGCATTACCAATGGCGATAATATCAGCTTTGGCTGGATCTCCGTTACTAATTGTGATAAAGTTGGGTAATAATTCTTGGCAATCAGCATTTTTGAAGACGGGGAAATAACGCTGATGACTTACCATGACTTCGGTAATTACTTCTTTTGGTAAGTTGAGAAATTCTTCTTCAAATTGTCCGATAACTGCTGTGGGATATTCAACTAAATTGACAACTTCTGCTAGTAAGTCTGGGTAAATTGGGGTATATCCACCTAATTTTTCGGCGGCTGCTTTAACTTGATTTGTGATGATTTCGGCTCGGTTTTCTGGAGGTACATTCACATAACCAGAAGCCAATGTTTTCACATATTCTGTAGCGTGGGAAATGCTGACTGGTTCGGGGTGTAAGACTCTATGGCTTCGAGAAATGCGATCGCTTTTGACAACTTTTGCCCCATTCTCTAATTGTAGTGGTAAAATTTCCCCATCTAATAATGTGACTAAAGTGCGAATTGGCCGGGAAAATCGTCCGTCACCATGTCCCCACCGCATTAACCGCTTGCCTTCTAAGTTCCAAACCCATTGGGGTACAAGTTCGGTTAAAATATCGGCTATGGGACGACCAGGAATTTGTTTGTTAACAAAGACGAAATCCCCTTTGTCTGTGGGACGAATTTCTAAAGCGGAAATATCTACACCTTGCTTAGTCGCAAAACCAATGGCAGCTTTAGTGGGTTGTCCATCTTTAAAAGCTGCTTGTGCGGGTGGTCCTTTGATTTCTTCTTCCCTGTCTGCTTGTTGGGAAGGTAAACCGGTAATGAGAACTGCTAACCGTCGCGGTGTTCCATAGACTTCGACAACAGCATTGGGGAGATTGTGAGTTTCTAGGCTTTGGGGAATGCGCGATCGCCATTGTACAATAGCATCACTCAAAAAACCGGCGGGTAATTCTTCTGTACCGACCTCTAATAAAAATGCTGGCATAAGATACTGTTTTTAACTTGATGGGGCTTAATATTAGTCAATTCCAGCATTGTACCCTGACATCAGGTGGAGAGATGCGATGTCCAACTGTTGTGGCTGAATTTTCTGGTTCAAGTATACACACTAGAAATGTGTATAATGGAATTGGTGTCCAAGCTAAAGCCATAAATTATGCACCGTCGCATTAACATTACTTTACCAGAAGAGACAATTCAACTAATTGATCAAGTGATTCAAAAAGGTGATAGGAGTCGCTTAATTAACGAAGCCATACAATATTATATGGCTGAAAAAGCCTTAGTTAATCTGAGACAACAATTGCAAGCGGGAGCTATTCAAAGAGCAGAACGTGATTTAGGATTAGTGGAAGAATGGTTTAATTTGGAAGAAGAATTGTGTCAGACAAACGAATAATTTACCCCCAACGTGGTGAAATCTATTTAGTGAATTTTGAGCCTACTATTGGTTCGGAAATTAAAAAGACACGACCAGCTTTAATCTTGCAAAATGATATTGCTAATCAGCATAGTTCCATAACTATTGTAGCCGCTATTACTTCACAGTTTACAGCACCTTTGTATCCTACAGAAGTGCTGATTAAATCATCCGTATCTGGGTTACAGTTTGATTCCGTGATTCTTCTCAATCAAATTCGTTCAATTGATAAACAAAGGTTAATTAAACGCCTGGGAATATTAACATCAATAATTATGGAAGATGTAGATAAAGCAATGCAAATTAGTCTTGGTTTAATAAAATTATAAACCACTATTTTCATCTTGTTTCCAGGCTCGTCTAGCTAATTTGACGTAGGTTTTTACTGTATCATAGGGCATTTCTATATCTGTGGCGATCGCTTGCAAAGATTCTCCCATTTCTCGACGTGCTAAAATTGTCGCCCATGTTGAAGCGGTTTTCTCTGCTCGTTCTCCTCCGGTGCGTTGACGTTGTGCTTTAAATAATCTAGTTAATTCTTCAATACGCTCTGCTAACAAATTCGTTAAAACTTGTGAAGATATATTTTGTTCAGGTACTACCTGGTTTAAACAAGTTTGTCCTAATCCAAAGGTGGTTTTATGTCCAGTTCCACAGTAGCAAGCCAGTCTGATTAAGGCATAAAATAATTTGCTAAACTCAATATTAGTTAAAGCTTGTTTATCTAAACCGCAGGACATTGCACCTATAAACCCTGTCACCGAACCCCGTTTACCTGCGGCTACTTTCACAGATTCCAAGCGGTGTTGGTGAATAATCACATTTTCATCTATCCATGCTAAAAAAGCATCTTGTTCGACAGTCATTCCTGAAAAGTCATTCCAGCGACGCAGATAACTATGGAAAAGGTTGACAGGAACGGGTAAGGGGAAATGATGACCTTTGCGACGAAAGCTAGTTGGGGAAATAAAGCTGAGATTAACATCTCGGTATTTATCTGGTAATGGTTGCAATAGTTGGGCGTAAGTAGTTGGGGTATGGGCAATACTTACCTTTTTTATCTGCAAAGGTGCATCTTTTAAGTTTAAAATGGGTGGGAGTTTGGTTATCCATTGACTGAGAAATGCTGCTACTGGTTGGGAAAGGGCGTTGACGTGCCAAGTTAAATTTTGGTTCGCCTGTAGTTGCAGTTGTTTACCGCTGGGAACAAATTGACCAGCTAACGCAGATATGTTAAATGGTTTTTCTGATTCTCCATCATGCAGATATGCCGAAAGTTCGGGATTATATTGACGCACTTGGTCGAGAAACCACGCATGAAGTCCTATCGTATATTGAGAATATAGGGATGTAGTGCTAGTGGCTTCTAGGTCAAAGACTAACCCTACCAGTTGGGTTTCATCTGGCCATGTGTCGGTTTCGCGCTTTCTGGTTCTAGCGAATCTGGGCATTTTTGGGTGTTACATTATGTGATGGTGAGTATTTTACTCTATTTCCGTCCCCTTGGGGGGATTAATTATTATGTTCAGTCATGTCTGATTGTATTTATGCTACAAAAACTTGATCAACTGTCAGGGTTAATTCTGGGAAAGTTGGAGATATAATTCTCTCTGTATTCCGGTAAGCATTTGCTTGATAAATACCTTGTTCATTGAGAATATATACAAAAATTGTTGGTTCTTTAGGATTACCTAAATAATTACGACTACCAATAGCTAAATAATCAACTATCCAGTATTCAGAAATACCCAAACGTTGATATTCTTCTAATTTATCAATATAATCATCTTCCCAATTTGTGGAAACTATTTCTACTGCTAATTGTAATGGTTCAATAAAAGCAGTATAAGCAGATAAATTAGCATCCCACAGATTTTTATCTACTACGCTCACATCAGGAACACGACCTTGTTCTTTACCATTTGCTGTTAAGGTTCTAATGGAAATTCTTCCAGATACTCTGTAATTGAGATTAAGACGTTCAACTTCCCGATCTAATTTTTTAGTGAGAAAATCTGCTAAGTTATCATGTTTTCTGGTTGCTTGTATCCGCATAATTTCTCCATTTACAAGTTCATAACGACCTTCTTCGGAAAAGTCGTAGTTGAGGAATTGATCAAAGGTGAGTCGGTTTTTAGTTAGAGTCATGGTTAGTAAAAGGGGATAGTTATTAATCAAATTGAGCAAGAGTAATTTCCTTATTTGGGAAATGAGCTACTATTTTGAGATTTCCTCCTAATGCTTTGATATAACGAGAAAGAGTGGAAATTTGAATGTCTTCTTGGTTTTCTAATTGGTTTTCTAACTCACAAGCAATTGATGAAAAATCCTTAAATTGTGCTTCTATTTCAGCTTCCGTTAAATCCAAAGACTGCTGTAGTTCTAGAAGATTAATATGAAGCAACATAATTTGAGCAATAGTTTTACTTTTTGCTATGCGCTCTGGTGTCATCTTCTTGCGTAATTCGCTGAATGGTTTTGTTTTCATAGTAAATTAATACTCCATTTTCTTTGACACTAATTTAACCAATTATTTTTTAATTTTAATCCCCTTGCGGGGAAGAGAGATGGGATAGAAATTAATCTAATTGATTATCCAGCATCTCACGGACTTTCGTCTTTACATGGAATCAATCTATTAAATAGATTGGACTCCAATTCAGCATAGGACGATGGTTTGTTTCCGTCCCCTTGCGAGGAATTATAAATACAGATTATTTGATATTCTCTAAGATATCTTTTATCTGCTGTAACTTATCAAAAGACTTACTTACTTCTGATTTGTGTCCTTGAAAATAATCTATTGCACTACTATATTTTACACTTTCTAAGTATCTAGCTTTTCGACTTGCGCTTTCTAAATCTTGATAAAGTTTCTCCAATCTTCTGTTATCCAGTTTCTTCGCAACTTGACGAACATATCCCCGACGAGAATCATGAGGAGATGGTGCTGGACATTGACTTGATATATCATCTCCTCTTTTACAAGCATAATATTCTACCCAGTGCAATGCTGCATAAAAACACATAGTTACTGTCCAATCAGGATAAACAGTTTCAATATCACGTGCTGCATTTTCGTTGCTTTTAGCTTGCAGAAGGTAGCGTTCACAAGTCATGATTTATTGCCAAAGCTAAACTACAGTGAAGCTACGAGGATTACATAACCACATTTTTGATTTACTTGCCTCATTAGGTTGTTTTTTATCAGAATCGGCTATTACCTCATCTCTAAGTAAATAAAATCTATCTACTATTTGAGGACGAAAATACCATTCTTCAGTAGAATCATCTATTAATTTCCATTCACAGTCAATAACCATATCCTGAATTTTCTCCCAGGTTTCATCTGATAATTCGCTGTTGTCTTTCAGCTTGATCTTAAAATCAATCCAATGAATATCAGGGAAACTTGTAGCTATTCCGATAACTTTTTCTACCTCTTCTATTTTTTCAACCAGTTCTTCAACTAATTTTTGTATTTCAGCAGGAATTAAACCCGAACTTTTCACTTTATCGGAAGTAATTAAGCGTAAAGGAGACGAATCACGTTTAATCCAGGTAGTTTTAGGCTCACCTTTTCTGTCAAACGTTGGTAATAAATTTTCTGGTGCTGAACTTTTACTATAATTCATACTTCTCCGTTTAAAAATTCATCTAGTCTATCTCTTAAAAATGCTGCGTGTTGTCGAGTAAATGCGAAATTTATCGGATGTATGGTTGATGATTCTTGGCTATCTTCCACAAATGGACTGTTTGAAAGCATTCCTGCTATCAATATCCTATGTTCTTCATCAATTGCTACTTGCACACCAGTAACAAATAAAACTTTGTTTTGTTCCTGTTTACTCATAATTTACTTTTAACCTCTACTTTATCTAAAAACTAGAGAGCTAAATACTGTCGTTAAAACTAGATTTGCTCTCCCTCACATTTTATGATAGCTCTACAAGAAGTAGAGCTAAACATAATCAAGCAGGCTTGTTCTTAGGCTACTTTAATGATGAAAGTAGGATTTAAAGCCAGGAAAACAGGAGAGTCAGTAACAATTTGGAGTGTTACTTGAGACTGAGTAACAGTTTTGTACTGTTGTTGAAAAGATTCACAATGCGTCCATGCAGAATACGAGTCAAATCCTATTTTGAAGCTTGACCTTGATTTAGTCATAATCTAACCTCTAAAAACTACATTTTGATTATAAGCAATTTTCCGTCAATATCATCAAATTGTACAATATTTTGGAAAAACTCTCGCTAAATACACTTAACACTTTTAATACTTCCATCATCCTTAAGAGATACGATTTTCACCTTTACTGTCTGTCCTTCCTGAAGAACATTTGCCTTTTTCGGTTCTTTTTGAGTCAGTTTAATGACTTCCAATATTTCATAAGTGACCTTGTTTCCATTGATTTTAGTAACTTTTGCATCTATAATATCTCCTTCTTTAAACTCTTGAGATTCCGTAACTTTCGCAATTTCTGCTTGACGAGCTGATTCTATAACTGTTGCTGTGGGTGTGGTAATTTCCCCAATAGGAATACCAGAATTTTTATAATATTTCATCAAACGTGATACCCAACCTAAGATTTGCAAAATAGTTACAGCATCACTGTTACTTTTAAAATATTGACTACAGGTAGCCTCTATATTGCGATAATATCTAGGAGTATCTTTACTATGGCTAATTTGTCTTCCATCTTTAACTAATATTTTAAGATAAGTTAAAAATCTGGATGTAGCATCATTTTTATCAATGACTGTGCGTAAATATGCAACAGCTTTACTTACTTCGTTGACATCTGTATGTTCTTGGACTAAAGTTTGGGCGATCGCATGAGCAATTTCCCACTGTTTATCTGTTAAACTCATAATTTAATACATTCCTGTTGGTGCTGGTCTGTCATTGGGATAACGTAAAATCGCTGCTAGTTCTTTTAGCTGGTCTTCTTGAATTAAATTCGTTGAATGTGCAGCTTGAATTTGCTTTTGGATAAATTGCTGTAATTTATCTCCTGTTAAATCATCATTTTCACTCACTTGATAGGATGAATAACGCTGTTTTAAGTTTTGTGGTTGATTGATTTTATCAACATTTACCGTCATTGTTCCCATTCCAATTGGTTTACCACCACCTACTTTTAAAGCTATGGGATATTGTTTATCTTGTCCCAAAACAATTAATAATGTTCCTAATTCTTCGGGAAGTAAGTTTTTAAAAGTAATTTGTGTTTTAAAAGTATATTCCTTTCCTGCTTGTTGGACAGAAATCCCGTCTTTTTGTCCTTTTTCAATGGCTTTGGACATATTATAATAAAACTTACGTCCAGCTAATTTACCTCGCTGATAATATGCGTCACAATTAGGACGAGGAGCATATAAAGAAGGCATAAATCCTGTAGAAAAGCCGATTCTTTCGCAGTTAGCATCATTAAAATCTAACAAACCTTGCCAATCTAATGCACCAAATACTTGACTAGCTGGACAAAGTTTTTCTTTATTTTTACAAGGTAAACGTTCAGCAGGAATTTTTTCTTTGTATTTAGAAGTAACTGCCCCTAATGTACTATTAGTAATTGCTTCATAAACGGAACGAATACAGCCTTTTAAAGAACTTCCTTGAATTGATAATTTAGCATCAACTCCCTGAATCATGGTTTTCAGTAGGGAAATTTTACTACCTATATCGCTTCCTAAAACTACTGCACCTGTAGAAATATGCAATGATGTTTGTACTTTTAGTGTGAGGTGAATTGTCCCATGTAAACGATTTTGATCATATTTATGATGTCCAAAAGGACGTTGTAAATTAGGTTTTTCTCTAGGAAATGAAACAAAATCATAAGGTTTGGGATTTTCTGACTGAGATGTACTTTTAGGGGTAGGTTTATTTGGTTGCGAATAAGTCATATTTATTTCTCAACTGTGAGTGCTACAAAATGTACAGTTGCGGTTGTTTTATCCTGAAAATAGCGTTGTTTAATATTTAAATCTTTAGGATAATCAAAACCTTTAGGAAAGCGAGTTTCTGTTTTTTGATAAAAATGTGCCTTACGTTCTTCTATTTGCCAATTTTCACCTAATGGTTGAAATTCTGAATTTTGATCATTAATACTTAAAAACAAGACTTCATACGTATTTTGTCTTTTATGCTTCCATCTTAATTCAAATTCATGATTAAATATTTGCCCTTCTAACATAGGAAATTGATCATCTGTAAGTTTTTCCTTGATAATTCCACTTATTCTATGAGTCCAACGAAGAAAATAATAGGTATTTTCTGTTTTTAATTCATTGATTATTTTCAATAAATCAGACACGGATACAGGCTTTTCTTGATAACCAACGAAAGGCTTCATTTAGCAACTCCTAATAATTGACTCCAAGACTTAACAGTTTGATTAAATAAATCAATTACACTGTTTTTATCATCATTTATCCAAGTTAATTTAACACCAAAGTTTAAATCCATAGATTCAGTAATAGCAGATTCAGAATATTGTTTATCTGAATTAGGAAAATTGTATTTTTCTGCTTCTTTAGGTTCTAAGAATTCTCCTACACCTAATATAGAATTAACAGCCCAAGGATCTTTTTTTCTACCAAAAATGTGAATACTACCATTTTTCAATTCACAACCAGGATATTGGACAACTGCTTGATTTAACTTGACTTCTACAGTTCCCAAACCGCGAGATTTAGCAAAACCTAAACCAAACCAACCATCATTTAAGTCGCGTAGCACTAAACCTATTAAACCTAACTGTGCAAGGGTGAAGTTTTTTAAATGTAATTTAGTCTTAAATTCTCCCGCAGTGCAAACTTGATAATTAAATGGTCCAACAGCAACAGAACCAAATACTCTATCTATAGCTACACCATTTCTTTCTTCGGTTTTTACTGGTTTAGAATTATCAGGATAAGCATCTTCTATTCTGATTCTACTAGCAATAGAAGTATTACCAAACATTTGATCTGTAAAAGAAGAAAGTTTGTAAATATCGCTAGATGATTGATTTTTCAAATATTCATATTTATCATTTAATGGATCATTAGCCCAAGGTAAGTTTTTAGTATTAGCTTTTTCTTCTCCTACTGTTCTGACAATCCGTTCAGCATGAGCGCGAATTGCACCTTTTAAACTGCTTCCGGGTAAGTATATTGTCCTTCCACCAGCGTGATAGGTTTCGACAAATTCCATATCTGGTTTTGTTGGATCTGCTCCTTCTTTTCCAGATTTGATGAGAATTGGTCCATCAGGAATGATGCTTAAATCTATGGTGCAGTGATTTACAAATTTTTTGTGCATAATCTTAGTTTAATTAGGTAAATTTAAGCAGCAGCTAAAACTAAATTATTTAACTGTAATTCAGATTGTTGAAATACGAAATTAACAGCAGCAAATAATTTATCTAGTTCTTGAATTGTGTAATAAGTGCTATTTCTGGTAAAAACCTCATTTTCTAATTTACCAATTTGCCACGTTATTCCATTAGAAACAATACCAAAAATAATTATTTGATATTCTCCATTTAATCTTTGCGCTGCGATCATTTCGGCTAAACACTGCGCCCAACCTGTTTCAAAGTTGTCTTGTTTTGCTTCCACTAAAATAAAGTATGGTTTATCAAAAACAAATTTACCTAATGGCGAACGTTTAGCTAAAATATATTCAGGAAATCCTGATAATTTTTCATCATAATTTAATGATTGATGACTCCATAAAACAAAGTGTTGGCGGTATGTTTTCCAAATTTCTTTGATAACTGGGTAAATGAGATTTTCACAAATAGCAAATTCTGAGTTATCAACAACAGCATCCCGCATCATTAGTTCTAAATCTTCCCGGAAATAGTCGGGGATATTAAAAGCAAGTTCGCTGATGAAATTGGCTTCCGTATAGGTAACTTGAAATGCTTTGAGGACTTCACCGATGGTTTTGAAATTACTGAAAGCCATATTATTCTCCTGCAAGAATTGACCTGGTGGAATGACTATTAATTTTCTGCTCTAAATGGTTAATTAGAGCTTGTGTCCATTTTGTTTTTAAAGGCTTTGCATCAGTATATCCTGACTCATTATTTACCAGCTTTTTAAGATATTCTAGTAATTTATTTGGGTCAGTTTTTGTGGGGTCTTCTTCGTTAGTTGCGTCTACCCAGTGCATATCCTTGATATCTAGTTTAACAACTCCTAACCCGCGAGAACGTCCACCACCAAGGGGAATTTGTTCTGTTTCAAATTGGTGTAACCCAATCATTAATAATCCTAGTTCCCATTCTGCTGCGTTTTCTACTACTGCGCGAAATTCAAATTCTGTATTAGCTGGTACTACTTGGAAATCATAAAGTTTCCCGTCGGCTGCTGTTTCAGTGTCTCTATCAATTGCTACTCCGTCTCTTTCTTGATATTGTCCAAACCATGTATCAGTTACTACGGTTAAGTCGTGGACTTGGAATTTACTTGCTATCCAGGGAGAACCGAAAAGTTGAGATATTAAATCTGTTTCATTGATAATTTTATCTGTGAGTAAGTGATCTTTTATTGCAGCACGTTCTTTTTCTGGATATTGTTCAAGTTCTTTTTCAATCTCTTTCTTAATACCATTTTTTCCATTCATGCGGTCGTTGGTAATTGACCATTCTGCTTCTATTGCTGGGTTAGCTGCAAAACTAGAATCAATTCCTCTGAGGAAACTTTCTAATCTTGATCTTAATGCACCTTTAAAGCTAGAACCTGGTATTAATGGTTGTCCTAATGCGTCTTTGATGACGGGTAAATCTGTTCCGATAGGTTCGGTGGATCGTCCTTGACTAATGCGTAATGCGGTAATTGTTGTGAGTTTACCTGTGATTTCTAGGCGGTTTTTGAATGTGTCGAACATATAAATTTACCACTTAATTATTAATTAATTTAGCCGGAGACAACTAAATATATCCTCAACAGATATTTCCCAGTTTGCTAAAGCATTTAACACAGGTAAAATATCTTGATTCTGCTTAATTTCTGGTAGTTGATTAGGTAAAAAAGTCATGATTAAGCGTTCTTGAGGGTCAATAAGCCAGCCTAACTCTGTACCATGTTTTAAGCAAAATAAAATATTGTTAATTACACGGGTTGAACTTTGTTCCGGTGATAAAATTTCAATTGTCCAGTTTGGAGGATTTGTAAATTCATTCTGAATTTCACCATTATCATCAAGAGGAATTAATTCCCACTTAAAAATACTGATATCTGGAACAATAGAACGACCTCCAAAGGTGCAACGCAGTTCTGTAAATGCACGAGCTATTTTTTTAGGTGTACTGACTTGATTAATAGCAGGTGCTAAAAATGTTTGTACTGCGCTGTGTTTACCTTTAGGCATGGGTTTTTGGTAGATGTTACCATCAATATATTCACTAGCTGGTTTTGTTTCGGGTAGTTTCAGGAAGCCTGTTAAGGAGATTAAGGTTGAGACGGGAGTGGAGGTCATATTTTTATGGGCTGGTGGTAGTTTTTGAATGTGTCAAACATAGTTTAATTATCTACCTTTAATTTTTTCACTTCTTTCAACATGATCATGAGTTCCGTAGAAGTGAAGTTGTAAAGTATCTCCCGATGCTTGGCAAGTTACCCTGAGACTATCATTAACTCGAAAATGATCTATAGTAGTGTTTTTATATCTATTAAAATCTAATCCTCCACCAAAAAGAATTTCTGTGCTACCTTTTGATAAAGTGAGTTTTTGAGATACTTTAGCTATAGTTTCCTGTAATTTTATCTTTTCTTGGTTGCTCTTGATTTTTTTATAGTCCTCAGTAAAGCTATCTGCATAATTAATTCTTGGGAAAGTCAATAAATTCTGAGATAATAGCTTATCTTTACATCTATCCCAAATTAGCTGACCCCATGTAGAGAGAATCATTTCTGCCTCAACAATTACACGCCATTCTTGTGGAACTTTCTTAGCCTCTTCCCAAAATGAAGGTATTGCACCAAACTCCATCATAGCTAATTGCACTTTGTATTCTTCTACCTTTTCTATATCAATAGTGATAGGTAGTTTGGGAATTTTTACTACTTCATGAGAACCCTCAAATACATAAATAATTTCATCTGCATAAAACATACCTATAGTATTAAAGTATCCCTGTAAAGCTTTAAATCCACCAACCAAATTAAAACAAATTTCATATTTGTCATCTTTGTATTTCTTGAGAGTTTCTAGCATATTAGGTATTAATTTGGCCATAGTTTCTGTAAAAACAGCAGTGCTAGAAATTGATAGTTCCGGCTGAATTAAGGGGAATGTAGCTTCAATACCTTTGCTTTTTAAAAACGCTCCTAGTATTTGAGATGTAGCTTTACCTTGAGCCGTATCTGTTGTAATTAGTATATGAGTGTCATATCTACCATCTTCTATTTTCTCATCATATAAACCATAAATACCATTTAACTCCGCACTCATTTCTCTTATTTCTAAGATATTACTATCATCTAACTTTTCCTCTATTCTCATTTGTAAAGGTACAATTATTTTAGAAAATACATGATAATAATCTGAACTGGTTTCAATTTTTTCTTGAGTCCAGTTAGCTGTTTTAGTCAAATCGAAAATCCATTTTTTAGGATCTTTATCTTCATTAACTGCATTAGTTAGTAAACTTGTCCCTACAGTAGAAATTACAAGACGATGCATATTGACTCCTTCGTTTTATTTAAGTTAATTAATTTCGAGAATGGGAATTTAACTTTGCTTCTCCAACTAAAGCTGTATGTTTTCTGGCAAGATACCCTAAGTATAGTTGTATGAGTTTAAGATGAATTTGCTTTGTAAGTTCTGTCTGATTGCTTGGATCGTCAACATATTGATTTAAGGGGTTATTTTTAGGGATAGATTTCCTAATACAGCGAACAATATCATGAGCATATTCTATCAATGTATCAAGATCATTAACCAGTTCTATAGCAAAAATATCTTTGCCAATTTTCTTACTCCAAATAGGACTTGCTCCGCTTTTACCAATGTAACATTTGATAAAATTTTTAATAACTGCAATGGAAGCACTAGGACTAACTGCATTAGCTACAACGTTTCTAAAAGGCGATTTCTTATCTTCAATACCAATAGAAAATCTATCAGCTATTGTATTTATTTTATCAATCACATCATCCATTTTATCTGCTATTGCTTTTTGAATTCTAAACTCTAATTGCTGCTGCAAAAAGCCATCTAAATTATCTAGCATATTAAACTGCATCCTTTCTCATTACTAAATGAAATTCATTGCAAACTTCCACTTGTCCAAAACCTTCATAAGTTTTGTCCCCAACTCCTGTTAACTCTAAATTGGCTAAAGCTGTATACCATTTTTCCGGGTGTGCTGTACTAAATAAGTAAACAGCACCTTTATTAGTTACTAATTCTACATCTTTCATTAATCCCCAAGCAGCATTCCAACCAGAACGATAGTCATAACTACTGTAAGCAGCATGAATTTCTAAAGATGAATCATCCACCCCTACAAAGTGTTGTAACATTGCTGGAGAAATTACCGTTGTCCGTTGCCATTTTTCAGTTAAAATTGCATCTGCTTGCAAATTTAATGTGAAATATGTTTGTTTGGGTAAGTATTCAATTGAATTACCAAAGACTGACCATTTTTTCCAGCGTTCCCATAACTTAGCATTAAATAATTCTATTTTCGATTGAATATTATTGGTGATTTTTGCTAAATTAGCATGAATTTCTATTTTACCTAAACCGCGTGAAGTTGAACCTCCTAAACGAAAATTCAATGAATTTTTATCAATAAATTGCCAGAGTGTATCTGATAAGTTATCTGGAACAATAATAGAGGATATATAACTGACAGGTTTAGGCTTTTTCCCTTTTGATTCTGACTCATTCAAAACTTCAATGCTATACAAAATTTCTTCTTCTGACGTTGCACGTCTTCTATTTATTCCTACCTTAGTTAATAAACGTTTTTGTGATGAAAGCTTATAGTATTTATCGTTAAACACACTATAAAAAGTGATTCCTGATGAATCTACTCTTCCACCATCAACAGGACAATTTGGTTCGTATGCGTAACCATAGCAATCTGCACACAAACGGTCAAAAAGAGTGTCAAAAACACCATTACAGTTATAACCATTACAGTTCTTACCTGTTTTGAAACCTGGGTTTGTCTTTGAACTTAAAGCAGTAGTTGGTAATATTTTTACTTCTTCTTCTTGTTTAAAATCATCTTTTTCAATTTTGCGAATATTAGGATAAGCATTTTTAAAAATAGCAGGTTCATCACCTAAAAACAAAGCCTGAAAATCACCACCATTTTCACTTAAATCACTAAACTGTTGACCAGATTGTTTTAAGATTTCACCGGCAATTGCCCCACGAATGACACTACCAGGAATATAATCTTCACATTCACTAATAGAACCACCAGGTTTTTGTCGAGAAATTGCTAAAGGAGATAAAGCTTTAATTTGTAATTCTATCTTCTTCATTGTATCTCACCTTTTCCTAAAAATTCCCAAATCTCTGTTAAATTTATATTTCTGACTTCATTTTCTAATTCATCTAATTGCCAATGCAACCAACCTAAACCAGCAGATTTACTACCACCTAAAGCATAAATTTGTTTTAAACCTATCAAAATTAAGACTTTTGCATAATCTGGTCTTTCTGGTGTTAAACTTGGTTGAATATGTATCTTGCCTTGAAATTTAAGTTTTGCATTTGCTGGTGATGTTTCTAAAAAATAAAGTTTATTTTCTTCCCCAGTCCGACGACGACGGTTTATAGTTACACCAGGACGGATAATTTCTGGTAAATTTTCTGGATCTTCTGTATAAATCAAATCATCAAAAATTACCCGCGAAGGTAAAACCGGATCACCAAAAATCTGACTAATTAAACAGTGATATGTGTTCTCATATCCTGGTATTTCATATTGCGAACGTTTAAATTTATCTGGTGCGTTATCTCTCCTAATTAACATTCTTGCCGCATTGGGAGATTCAGAAATTGCCCAGTTTAAACCTCTTAGTATTTTTTCGCATTCATGACGCACTCTTCCCTTAATTTGTGAACCAGGAATTAATAAATTACCTTCTGGGTTGCGGACGATTGGTTTATCTGCTAAAGAACCTGATGAACCTCCCGCACCTACACATAAAGCTGAATCAATTATGGCGGTAATTGTGTAAGGTTTAACTTGCCTATTCTTATTTTCTATTAATGATTGAAGTTGTATCATGGTGTAGTTTCCTGTTCTACTTTCTCTGAATATTTAGTATCTGCAAATTCTATTAAACCAAATAAATCTACCATTTCTCTCCAGATAGTTTCATATTTAGTTTCTTCCTTGGAATTTTCTTTGATATCGCACATCCAAGGTGCAATGTTACCTTTGTTAGTTTTTGCTGGACACCATATATGTTCAAAGTTTTCTTTCAGTCTATGTCCTTTATTCAAGCGATAACGAAAATAATAATAATTTAAACTTGCAGTTCTTCTACCTTTTTCTAAAAAACTACGAATTTGATATAGTTGGGATTTGGGAAATTCGGCTTTTTGCAATGCTTGAATAGATTTAAAAAATTTCTCCAACTCAGGTAATGTATAAGGTGCAGCATACAATTTAAGTTTATCAAAAGTTAAAGCTTTATTGCGAAATTCTTCTATGCTTGCAGAAATCATAGTTACTGATTTCATGGTAAAGAAATCAACTGTACCACCATAATAAGTGATTTTTTTGTTTGTTTTTTCATCCGTATAATTTAAAGTCTTAGCATATTTTTTTGCAGATTTTAATAGCTGTGTTACTAAATTTTCTGCATAATAAATTGGTGTGTTATAAGCTGTAATCAATACACCACTTGACATACTTAATTTACATTGATTATGTTCTGATATAGTTTCATGAAAACGATGAAATTTGTTAGGATTGGTTAGTTTCTCTTCTATTTTGTAGTCGCCTTTTATGTGTAAATTCGATATTTCAACTTCACCTAAAAGTATTTTTTCAAATTGCTCACCAATAATTTTTGCAATTTGTAAAGCTTTATCAGCAGGTACGATTAATAAAATATCATCACCGCCAATAGTGAGAATTTCAAAAGGATGAATGAAATCACCATTTTTTAATCTTGATTGAGATTCGTCAATTCCTTGTAATTTACGAGGTTTTAAATTCTCAGCTAATGCGATAAAAACTGCATATCTGGTTGCATTATCTACGTCTTGGCTAAAGTCTTGATATTCTTGAGGAGTGCGTATTTTTTGAATTGCACCACCCATGTTATTACCATCTGCATAAATATAAGCAATATATCCATTACTTACTTTACCCAAATGTGTCAGAGATTCAGCTATTTCAATGTTATCAAAATTAGAATTTTCAGCATATTGATATTTTTGTTGATGATTATTCGCTAAAAACGACTCAAATCTTTTTATCCAACCATCATCTATTGGATGTTTACCTTCTGGATACCAATCAGTTTCTTTATATTCTCCAGTTTTCACTCTATCACTAAACTTGCGTTTGATAGCAGAGGATTCAGAATAATATGGTTTTCCAGGAAGATCATTGGCTTGAGTAATTGCAGAACGTTTTTCAGTTTCATCTCTCCTTAAATATGGATGAGTTTCAAACATTGGTGGATAACGACGAGTAGGACGATTTTCAAAGTCATTACCGCTACGACGTTGATTAAAGCTAATTGCTAGTTTTGTAGTTAGTTCGTTAAAACTCTTGCGGTTTTTAAAATTGTCTTCTGGAATAGAGGAATTTTCGGTGATTTTACCAAAATATGATTCTATGATTTCATGATTATAATTTTCTTGATACTTCTCTAACCAAAAAGTATCTTCTATATTATCTCTTAATAAGCCCAATTTAATTTCTAGTAATTTAAATGTTTCACCAACTGCACAGGAATTAGCGGTTAATGTTCTATATGTATAACGCTTTTCAATTGCATTAGCTAAGTCATCAACAAAAGCAGGGGGACAAAAAGCCAGAATATTTCCACCTGTCGAATAGATGATTAATTCGGGAATGAGAACTTCTGATAATTCGCAATCTTGATTAAAATTCTCATTTAACCATGTCCTCACATCATTACATTGAATAGAATATAAGTTTTTATCTCTTTCATTAGAAGATTCTGGCTGATAATTATGGTTAAAAAATGCACGTAAATCAACTACGTTAATTTGATCTAAAAGTCCAGAAGCACCTCGAATATCAGGAAGTTTCTCAGATTCAAATACATAACCTTTAACTTTAGTTACACCACCATAAACTAAACCAATTTTAGATTCCCACAAAATAGGGTGTTTTTCAGTTAATTGCTTTAAATCATTTAAGGTTTCGGGAAATGGTAAATTATCTAATTCTTTAACTGCATCAACTAAAGCCTGAACTTCATCTGGTACATCTCCCTTACTTCTCAAAGCCTTCTGCATTTCTCGCAAAACAGTAATATCAAACTGCGGTTTTCTGTCATTTCCCCAAGCCAAACACCAGCTAATTGCTGTGATAATTTCCTGCTGATAACTATTCATAACCAATTTCCAACGGTGATATTAACTGCTTTAAATTACTTTTTTACTTACTGATTAGACTTTTAACCTGCTGTAACAACACATCCGGTAAAGGATTGGTCTTACCAAGTATCAAAGTACCATAAGTCATCTCTAAATAGGGTTGAGTTTTGTGAACAATTGCTACATCTGCTAAACTACTAATTATTGTTGCAACAGGACTTAAATTCCCCCTGTCGTGACAAAATTCATGCCAAGGTGCAATAGACTCCAGTTGAGAACTGATAATTAAATAATGGCTACAAGCCTCTAAAATCGGTAACTTCTCCGGTTGTACCATCCCCCCAACATCAACAATTACCAAAGATTTTTGTCGCCGTAATTGTAAAATAGACTGGGCATGATAGGGATAAAATCTATCTGTTAGCTTACCCCGATCGCGTGCCTTAAATTCCTCAAGTTCCGCATCTGTAGCATTTTCACCTAATTCTAATAAGTAATTACCCTCACCATCCCAATGGGCGCGTTGTAAGTAAATATGCGGATTGTCGGCTAATAAAGCTTGAAACAAAGCATGGGAAAGGACACTTTTGCCACTATTGGGAGGACCAACAATCATCAAAGCTGGACAAAGGCTTCTGATTTGAGAGGTTGTAGTTTCTCCTGCCGATTTCCTGCCATTTTCGGGATGAATAGGAATTACTTCACCGCTATGCACCAATTTTGAATGAGTAGCAACTACTACCGCACCCAACCGAGGATCATAACAAGCTACCCAAGCGGTAGGATGTAACTTATGAACAAGACACCCAAATAACCATATTGGCGCACGACCAGAAATAATTATTCCCCCAGTAGCATCAATTCCCTGGGGTAGAGATAGATCCATTAAATCATCCGGTGTGATTAAACGGTCTTTTGCCACTAACTCAATTAACAAAAATTGATAATGGAGATTTTCATAAATTTGGGTTTCCCCTATAGACAGAAATAATGGCGATAAATTCATTTTCGTTCTTCCTGAGTTGGTAAATCTTGATACTCTCTAGCCATAACCTCTATATTGTCTGATTCCCACCGTGCAGAAATTACATCAGGTTGAAGATCACCGATAAGTCGGTATAAAGTTCTGTCACATAACCAGCCTATTACTAAGCTACTCACAAAAACAGAGAAAGTACAAATAATTACCGCCCATAATCCCAAAGGGGCAATAATCAGGATTATCCATGTCACACCTGCATTACCCAGCGCCACACCGTAATTGCGGTATTTAACTAACTTTTTGGCTACAGACTTAGACATCAGAATATCTGCCTTTTTTGGTTGAACAAGTTCATTATGTCACCCCGATAGAAAAGGGGTATTCCAACGACATTGCACAATTATCACAGCGGGGTTTTCTCACCCCATCACCAATTACTGACTAAAAATGACAACTTTATATTTAACGGAAGCCGGAACAGTTGTTCGCTATCAAAACGAATCTCTATTAATAGTCAAACAAAACAAATCCCAGAATTTCCGGTTAGCGGAAGTTACCCTAGTCGTTATTTTACCAGGAGTCCAGTTAACTGATGTGGTAATTTCCCAATTACTAGATAAAGGAATTGAAACAATTTTTCTGCGTCAAGATGGGCAATTTCGCGGACGACTGCAAGGGCAATTTCCCAGTAATCCTACGGTTAGGTTAGCTCAATATCGAACAGTGGAAACTACTTTTGGTATGGCGTTGGCGCAAAAATTAATTATGGGTAAAATCCGCAATCAACGGGTATTATTACAACGACGCAATCGGGCGACAGAGGGGAAAATTACGGAATTGAGTGAAGCTATTGATTTAATCAGCGCCTATTCATCTCGTTTAAATAATACCACTACACCATTTAACCGTGATGAATTGATGGGAATTGAGGGGATTTGCGCCCGCACATATTACCAGGCTTTACGTCATTGTTTCCCGTCTCAATGGAATTTCACAGGCCGCAACCGTCGCCCACCTCTTGATCCCATTAATGCGTTATTAAGTTGGGGTTATGGTGTTTTGTTAGCGCGGGTATTTGCGGCGACTGTACAAGCGGGCTTAGATCCCTATTTGGGTTTTTTCCATGCGACTGAACCCTATCGTCCGAATTTGGTTTTAGATTTAATGGAGGAATTTCGTCCGGTGGTGGTGGACCACGGGGTACTGGCGATAATTCAATCGGATATTTTAGGAACTGAGGATTTTTTACCGTCTCCGAATGGGGAGGGAATTTGGTTAGGAATTATGGCGAAAAAGTTGTTTTTGGGGGAGTTGGAAAGAAGGTTAAGAACTTCTGTTTTATATCCTCCACAAAATCGCCGTTTAACGTTAAGTCAAATATTAGTAGAACAAGCCCGGTGTGTGGGACGGTGTTTAATACATTCTGAGTTGAGTTATGAAGCATTTGTGATTAAATAATTGACAATGGACAATGGACAATTGACAATTGACAATGGACAATTGACAATTATAAGAGAATGCAGAACAATTTACAATTACAGGAAATTGCAGGTAAATTAAGCATAAAGCAAATTTTATTCCTAAATTATTCATTGTCAATTATCAATTGTCAATTGTCAATTATTTCTACTTGTTTTTATGATTGAGGTTAAAAGTCTAATTAATTCTCTGTTATCATTATTGATACTTTTGTATTCTTTTTCTGTGAGGTAATCTGTTTTATATAATAGTTCTATCCAATAATCGGATTCATTTGCTTCTTTCAAGGAAATTGCTAACTTATGAATGAAATCTGCTTTACTTTCTGCTTGTTCAGCTTCTCTTACTAATGCTCCAATTGCAGTACCAGATCGTAGTAGTTGTTTTGATAAAACAAATTCTCGTTTTTGGTCACTTAAATATTTATATAAATTGACAATACGAACGGCAAAATAAAAGCTTTTATCCTTAATAATGTTTTCTTTCATAATACTTAATAATTGACAATTGACAATGGATAATTGACAATGAATAATTTAGGAACAAAATTTGCTTTATACTTAATTTACCTGCAATTTCCTGTAATTGTAAATTGTCAATTGTCAATTGTAAATTATTTTATGCCCAAATTATGGTTAGTTTGTTATGACGTGAAGGATGATAAACGCCGCACTAAATTGGCTAAGTTGATTGAACAGCGTTGTCAACGGGTGCAATATTCGGTGTTTGAATGTCCTTTGGATGATAAGGAGTTGAATTACCAGTTGGAAAAAAGATGGTTGAAGGTTCTTAAGTTGAGTGAGGATAATTTACGGGTATATCCTCTTGATGAAACTGCTAAACAGAATACACGAGTTTTTGGTAGTGATCCTCCTTATCAACCACCTGATTATTTAATTTTGTAAAGTTGAATGTTGGATGTGAAGGGGGTTAAGGTTGCTTGAAATACCCGTGTGGTAAGGTTTTGGGCTATTGTAACGAGATGTAAGGAATTGTCTCTAGTTAGTCGTATGAAGCTACACAGATTAATTGTTAGTAATGTTTTGTAATATTGAGGAAATGTTGGTTTTTAGGGTTGACATCTTGGGGTTTTCGTTTTATTATGACTGTATTGGCTGATTTCGGCTTTCTGAACCTAGAAAAAAGAATACTAGCATTTTAAGTTACACGGCTGTTTCTGTATCCGTGTGCGATCGCTTCCTGAAATCCGTATGTCGTCAAGTTTCCAATGGTATAGGGTTTTTCATGACCTTTTCCCCGCAAGGGGACGGAAACAAAGTAGAAGTAAGATTAGGAAACTTTTCTTTTAGTTCAGGTTTTTCATGACCTTTTCCCCGCAAGGGGACGGAAACTCTAGTTTATATAAGGTGTCTACAATGCCAGAGTTTTGTAGTTTTTCATGACCTTTTCCCCGCAAGGGGACGGAAACTCTAAACCATTGCTGGTGAAGAAGGTAATAGCTTGGTTGGCAGCTTGGTTTTTCATGACCTTTTCCCCGCAAGGGGACGGAAACAACACAGTTATCTCCTACTTTTAGGTGCCAGAACTTAAGTTTTTCATGACCTTTTCCCCGCAAGGGGACGGAAACCTAGTGCTACCTGTAACAGATGTTCATTTTTTCTACCTTCTTGATACATCGTTTTTCATGACCTTTTCCCCGCAAGGGGACGGAAACGATAGCGGATAGTCAATGTCATTCAAGTGCATAGCAGTCAGGTTTGTTTTTCATGACCTTTTCCCCGCAAGGGGACGGAAACAGTCTCTACTCTAACTACCTGCAATGATATCAGATAACGTTTTTCATGACCTTTTCCCCGCAAGGGGACGGAAACTTTATTGTCTTGTAAATAACATACTTCTTTGTCCCTACTTGTAGCTCTCTGTTTTTCATGACCTTTTCCCCGCAAGGGGACGGAAACGCGGCTCTCCATATCAGAGAGTTAAATATTCCCATGTGTTTTTCATGACCTTTTCCCCGCAAGGGGACGGAAACCGCTTTTCAAGTGCATCTCGTAATGTTGCTATTAACTCAGTTTTTCATGACCTTTTCCCCGCAAGGGGACGGAAACGAAGCTAAAGTTAGAGGTGAAGTTTACGGTAGAGAGTTGTTTTTCATGACCTTTTCCCCGCAAGGGGACGGAAACATTCTTACATAACCTCTACATGGGTTTTCATAGCAACCGTTTTTCATGACCTTTTCCCCGCAAGGGGACGGAAACAAAGTAGCCAGCCATGTAAAGGTTCATATCTTCTTTACGTTTTTCATGACCTTTTCCCCGCAAGGGGACGGAAACATGATTCATCATGAATTTCTCTATTAGTCATAGTCATGAAAGTTTTTCATGACCTTTTCCCCGCAAGGGGACGGAAACTGAATCAGTAAGACATGCTTCAAATGTTTGTATTTCACACCAGTTTTTCATGACCTTTTCCCCGCAAGGGGACGGAAACCGTTCAAAACGTCTCTAGCTCCTATTTCCTTATTACGGTTTTTCATGACCTTTTCCCCGCAAGGGGACGGAAACGTTATCTAGGCTTGTTAGGCTAAACACACTATTCTTGCAAGTTTTTCATGACCTTTTCCCCGCAAGGGGACGGAAACTCTTGTAGCCTACAGGTAGTTGCCCTGGTTTCTCAACGTTTTTCATGACCTTTTCCCCGCAAGGGGACGGAAACTCTCTCACGTCCAACCCTGTTTTTACGTTAGAGTTGAAAACAAGTTTTTCATGACCTTTTCCCCGCAAGGGGATGGAAACCTGTTACTATTTCAATAATAAAATGGGTGTCCTCTCGTGTCACATATAGCAGTTATTGGTCGGATGAAATACAATGGAGGGCGGGGAAACCCCACCCCTACAGGTTTTGCGATTTAATGACTGTATCTCACAAAGAGTGAATACCGCTTTGTTATTGACAAACCGCAGATGGTAGAAAGATAGATTTGGGTAGAATATTGTGTAGTATCAAGCCTGGGGACAAAAACCAAAATCAAAACATTGCCCAAACTACATATAATTAATGTATTATCTCAAAAAGAGATAGGCGATCGCACTAAATAACAGAAATTGCTAATTAGAGAAAATGTCAGAATCAGGTGGTTATCGAGTTTCGACTCCGCTCAACTACCGCGTAGTCGAGATAATATCCAGAATTTAAGGAGGTAGAGACGTTCCATGGAAAGTCTCTACAAAGGTCTTGAACGTATGCAAAATTATTTTCATCCCTAAAATCAGCAATGCCATTATCAGTCAAACCATTAAGTTTACCTGTTAAACCATTGAGATTGTTAGTAGTAACTTCTAGTATCGCTTCAATTCTGTCTAATCTATCTACTGGTTGAGTGTTCATTGGTTTTGTTTTCGGGTTGGAAATCACTCAAATTTACTTGGGAACTGTGCGCTTGTGTTTCTGATAGGTTCTTTTCAATCAATGCCTTTTTGATTATGACACTCACTAATTGAGGGACAGATCGAAATTCAGATTTAGCCCATTTTTCTAATGCAACATATTCATCAGAATCAAAGCTGATAGTCGTTCTAGGTCTTTTAGTAGCCATATATAACATCACTCGTCTATATAACTGCCATTATTACCTATTAACAGTAATATGTTTCTGGTACATCACTTACTAATTTAAGTAAAAAGTGATGTACTTGATGAGGATATCACCATAACCAGGAATTGAACAAAGATTTTGCAAAAGAGAAAAAAGCAAAATCCGCTACAATAGATACAACCAGAAAAAAATGTTACTGTGAACTTCCCCTATCCACCCACACCGCAAATATTACATTGGTTAGCAGCAGGACAACTTGGCAATCGCTTACACCGTTCAATACGCCTATGGGTGATTTTGAATAAACTCTATGGGGAAGAAAACTGGATACAAGAATTACCGAAAAACTTTACTTATTCTCAACTGCGCGATCGCCTATTCCGATATAATCATCCTAAAAGCGAAACAATTAGCACTTCTCAAATTTCCGCAAACTGTGGAGACAACACTTGTATTTGTCATCAAAACTGTGGGAATATTCTGCAAACATCAAATTGTTACCTATCGGAATTAGAATGGCAACAAGAAATCATCCAACTCACAGGAATTACACCAGAATATTTAGCCGTACAAATCCAACAATCACCTTTTGCAACGGTACATCGTTCTTTAAGAGATGATTTAAAACAACTTGTTCGCTTAGGATGGTTACAATCACCCCATAAAGGACAATATCAAAGTCTTCCCACTCCAGAATTACCCACACCTGTAACTCCAACAAATTCCCCAGCTACCTTTACCCAACTTTCTCTTCCCCAAACCTGGGAATTACTCCACGCATTAGAATCAATATCTTTTGTTCAACCCAATTTAGAAATTATCAGTCAAAGTTTGTGGGAACAGATTCTCCATACTTCTCCCACACCCGAAAAGCGGATATTTCTGCATTTAGATTATATCCTCTCTCCAGAAATGCAAGACAAGGTGGATAACTATCAAGAACAATTAGAACAACTTTGGCGAAAACAAACTGGTGGAGTTATTCGCTTCAAAACTTTGATACCAGCTACAGCCAAGAAAGTTGCAGTTACGGTTTATCCTGTTTGTCTGCACTATTCCCGCCGCGCTAAATATCTCAGTGCTTATGGTATTGATCCTCATGGTAACACAGGATGGCATAATTACCGACTGGACAGGATTGCTTCCGCAAAATTACAGATTCTCGCTTGGGGAGATCCAGAAATTCCTCCAGAATTACAATTAATGTGGGAGAGTGGAACATTACCCACACCGCAGCAAGTGGAACAGGAATTAGCAGCAGCTTGGGGGTTTAATTTTTACCTAAAACGGGAATTTTTAATTATGCGTTTTCCTCCAGATTTTGCCCGTTGGTATGTAGATAACACCGTTAGACATCAATCATTCAAACCTGTTATTTACGCAGAAATACGGGATTTGGTTAAAATAAATATTCCTGAAAGTCAACAAATACAAGTATTAGAGATTCTTGAACAAAAATCCAGTGATGATGCTTATTATACGGCATGGATACGCGATACAGATATTAACGTTTTGATGCGTTTACGAGATTGGCGGCCAAAAGGAGAGGTAATTGCACCATTATCTGTTAGGGAAGGTCTAAAGGCTGAAGCTATGCAAGAGTTGGAGAATTATCAATTAAGTAAGATTTGGATTTGATGTAGGGGTAGCGCCCCCGTGCCTACCCCGGTATTTGGGCAACCATGGGGGGATTGCCCCTACCTTTATGCCTACCCCGGTATTTGGGCAACCACGGGGGGATTGCCCCTACCTTTATGCCTACCCCGGTATTTGGGCAACCACGGGGGGATTGCCCCTACTCCTCGTTTTATTTAAACACTTGTGTTATTACAGATAAAAATAACTAAGGTTGTATAATTAACCAGTCTCCACAATTAAAAGACTATTTTTGGTATCGGCGTGTAGTCCATTTATTTTAGCTTGATCAGGGATATATGTGGCAAAAACAAAAAAAAGATAGTGTAATTACCAATCTAGCCTTATTATTGGCAGTACCAGGTGTAGGTGTAGCGATCGCTGTCAATTCTATGGTAGCAAATTTATTGATTTCTGCACCTGTCCACGCAGAACCTGAGAAGACGACTCCGGTTTTTTCTCTACCGTCAACAGTAGAAAGTGGTACTGTTGTTAAAATTGACGGTTCGATTAATTTCATAATTGTTAACCAAAGTCTCAAGGAAAACTTTGAAAAACAGTTTTCGGGAACTCAGGTAGAAATTGGCATCAATGGCAATGAAGATGCGGTAAAATCAGTCTTAGATGGTAGAATTGATATAGCTGCTCTTGGTCGCCAACTCACAGCCGCAGAAAAAGCCCAAGGTTTAGAACAGGTGCTGGTACGACGAGAAAAAATCGCCGTTGTTGTTGGTATGGATAATCCCTTCCAAGGTAGTTTGACAACAGAACAATTTGCGAAAATTTTCCGAGGAGAAATTACAGACTGGTCAGAAGTAGGCAACGCTAAAGGTAAAATTAGATTTATAGATCGTCCTTCCATTAGTGATACTCGCAATTCCTTTACCGAATATCCAGCTTTTAAGTCTGGTGAATTGCTGACAGGGGCTAATTCAGTGCAGATGATAGAAGATAGTACAACCGATATCATTAAAGAATTAGGTAAAGATGGTATCAGCTACGTTTTAGCAAATCAGGTTTCTCGACTCCAAGATGTACGAGTATTAAAAGTTCAGAATTACTTACCAGATAATCCTAAATATCCCTTTTCCCAGTCGTTTGTTTACGTTTATAAACAAAATCCCAGTCCTAAAGTAGCAGGTTTTCTCGGTTTTGTGGTCGCCAAACCAGGACAAGAATCCATAAAAGCTGCAAGAGACGCGGAATCACTGGCTATTGCGGCTAGTGCTTTGCAAACCTTTACCTCAGAGGTTATTACCCCAACAACAACCCCAACAACAACTCCAATAGTAACCCCAACAGCAGTTACTCAAAATCCATCTTTACCACCTATACCAGCAAACCTAGTCACACCGGCTGTAACCGAGACTGGAGGGGAAACACAGTTGATAAATCCTTTGGATAATCCCTCAATGATTACCAAAAATCTGCGATTTTTCCTGTTATTACCTTTATTACTCATTGCTGGTTTAAGCAGCTTTTTACCTTTGTGGTTGAGAAGAAAAAAACGACTGCTAAATCAAACCAACGATTCTATCCCAGAAGAGATTCCTACTACTACTGTATCAGATGCAGAGGCGATCGCATCAATTACCAATAATCATCATAATGGCCACAACGGTACAAATCACTATCAAGAAGACATCTCCCTAGAAGTAACCGCAATCAACAACGTAGCCACAATAGATATACCACAAACATCTACCCCCAGTCATCAAACACCGGCAATCAATGACATTGAATTAGACTATGGTGAAGTAGTTTGGGATACAGAAGATCCGGTAATTGTTGTTAATAATCACTATCCCCAAATCCCCAATAGACAGCAACCCCAAATTGATGCAGACATATCCACCGACGAATTTACCAACTCCCTATTAGAACCACCAGCCCCAGCACTTACTAAAAATATTACATCCTTATCAGAGTTACTCGGTATAACTCCGTCCCCAATTCAGGAAGATCATAGTATATCTCTCTCAGAACTCCTGGATACACCTCCAGCCCCAATTCAGGAGGATCATACCTTATCAGAAATCCTGGATACACCACCTACAGTAGTCAACCAACCACCCGAAGAAGAAAATTTATTAGATGACCTACCATCAGAATTAGGAGAGGCTTTAAACGCCATAGATAGTGAGACTCAGCATAACACATCCGCACAGGCGATCGCAGAAGAAATATTACCTACGCCATTGCCACCCACAGCTACAGATGAAGATATAGCCATAGAATTAGATGCAGAGATAGAAGCCTGGACTAATATTAATCAAATCAATGTAGATGGAAATACCAGAATTATCTTCACTCCCCGCACTCCCAAATGGGCTTATGTCTCTTGGTACATTTCTGCAAATCATCTCCAAACATTACAAAATCAAGGTTTTACCATTTTAGTAGTGCGTCTTTATGATGTTACTAATTTGGATATCAGCTATCAACGTCCTCAGTTAGTGCAAGAATATGAATGCGAAACCGCAATCTATGATCGTTATATACCTATTCCCCAAGGTGAACGGGACTACATGACAGAAATCGGTTATCTAACTCCAGAAAATCGGTGGTTATGTCTAGCACGTTCTGGTACAGTGCGTATTTTCAGTCGTCCCTGTGCAGACTTCTGGTTTGTCGTTGACGCAGAATTAGTGATTCACGGTGCAACAGAACAAGGTGCAACTGTCACTATTGACGGACAAAAAGTTAACATCAAACCTGATGGTACATTTAAACTAACTATTCCTTTTGTTGATAACTTAGTTGATTATCAAATGACAGCTATTTCCGCCAATAAAGAAGATACTAAAACTATTCAGAAGAAGTTTTCCCAAGAATGAAAAAGTAGGTAATAGGTGACAGGTGACAGGTGACAGGTGACAGGGAGGAGAAATTCTTCTTTCTTCTTTCTAAACTCCTGACTCCTGACTCCTGATTCCTGATTCCTGATTCCTGACTGGGCGCAGGCCCTGCGCCCCTACTATTCTTCTATAATTGGGGTGCGTAAATCTTCTACCAACGCCTGAATTTCGGCGGGTGGGGGTGGTGTTAATCGAGAAACTATGAGGGTGACAATAAAATTAATAATCATCCCTAAAGTCCCGATTCCTTCAGCAGAAACACCAAAAAACCATGGGGTCATACCACCAAATTTTACGCCGACAATGTAGATAATTGTAAATATCAAACCTGTTAACATTCCCGCAATCGCACCTTCTGAATTAGTGCGTTTATCGAAAATTCCCAGGAATATGACCGGGAAGAAACTTGCAGCCGCTAAACCAAAAGCAAAAGCGACAACTTCACTCACAAATCCCGGTGGATTTACTCCAAAATATCCAGCTAAAACAAGGGCAAAACCAACGACAACCCGCCCCACAAATACCCGTTTTTCTTCTGAAGCGTTGGAATCAAAAATGCGATAATAAACATCATGGGCGACAGAACTAGAAATTACTAATAATAACCCAGAGGCTGTAGATAAAGCAGCAGCTAAACCACCAGCGGCAACTAAAGCAATTACCCAAGGGGCAAGATTAGCAACTTCTGGAGTAGAAAGCACAATGATATCTTTATCAATTGTAATTTCGTTGGTTTCGCTATTAGGTGTTAACTGCAAACGTCCATCTTTGTTCTTATCTTCAAAAGCTAGGAGTTTGGTTTTTTCCCACTTATTTGCCCAATCTAATTGCTGTACTTCCACAAGTGTTTTATTATGCAAAGAAGTAATTAGATTATAACGAGAAAACATCCCAACTGCGGGGGCTGTGGTGTAGAGAATGGCGATAAATAATAATGCCCAACCAGCAGAAAAACGGGCTGCACGAACACTTTTAACTGTGTAAAATCGGACAATAATATGGGGTAAACCAGCAGTTCCTACCATCAAAGCAATAGTGATGAAAAGAACATCCAACATTGACTTATTGGCAAAAGGTTGGGTATATTCTTTAAAGCCTAAATCAAGTTGAATGAGGTTGAGTTTATCGGCGATATCACTAGTAGTAAAAGCTAATTGGGGAATAGGATTACCTGTGAGTTTGTAGGCGATCGCGATCGCGGGAATCAAATATGCGAAAATCAATACAAAATACTGGGCTACTTGTGTCCAAGTAATGCCTTTCATACCTCCCAAAACCGCAAAAAAGCCGACAATGATCATGCCAATGATCACACCAGTATTCACGTCTACTTGTAAAAAGCGGCTAAAGACAATTCCCACCCCCCGCATTTGTCCAGCAACGTAGGTGAGAGACACAAAAATGGCGGCAATGACTGCCACCAAACGGGCTATATTGGAATAATAGCGATCGCCGACAAAATCAGGTACAGTATATTTACCAAATTTCCGCAAATAAGGCGCTAATAATAATGCTAGTAAAACATAGCCACCAGTCCAACCCATCAAATAAATCGAACCGTCATATCCCAAAAACGAAATTAACCCCGCCATGGAAATAAACGAAGCCGCAGACATCCAATCAGCAGCCGTAGCCGCACCATTGGCAATTGAAGGTATTCCCTGACCGGCAATAAAAAAGTCTTTAGTATTTTCTACACGCGATCGCCAACCAATGTAAATGTAAACTAGAAAAGAAAGTCCAACTAAGATAATCGTCCAAATTTCAACTGACACAGTTTCTCCTCACTTTTTGGTATTATATTTGCGGTCTAATTTGTCCATTTGGAAAGCGTAAGTAAAAATCAATACAACAAAAACCAAAATTGATCCTTGTTGCGCCATCCAAAAACCAAAGGGAACACCAAAAAACCGAATTGCATTTAATGGTTGAACCAACAAAATACTAAAAACCAGGGAGACTAAAGCCCAAACAATTAAAAGATTCCGAATTAATGTTGTATTAGCACGCCAATAAGCGCGACGCTGATCTTCGTCCATTTTTCTTTTATCATCATTGCCTCACAGATAATATCAGTAAGCCGATATAATATCGTCTGATTTTGGCGATTTCTTTGTTAAGTTTTCTATACTGAGAATATCATCTCTCACATCCAGAAAATCCCGATTCAGACAATAAGAATTAAAAGATTAACCGAATAATTAGTTATATAATCCTGTTAATCTTTAAATCCTGTACTTCGACTATGGCTTCGCCACGCAGGCTATCGCTCAGTAACCAAAAATCCTAATTCAGAAAATATTAATCATGTCTTTAAACTTACCGACAAAAGCATATTTCTGTAAAACTAACCTAAATATCTATGATTCTCCTGAATGTATCCGTTTAGCAACCCAAGCCGCAACAGGACGACATTTACGAATAACATCAAATCATCAAGATACCGCCATTGCAGTTTGTTTATGTGAAGATGACTATCCAGGATGGTTATCTGTTCAAGATTGGCAATTTCTCCAACCAGCAGAAACAGAATATCAACCCCAAGATATATCAGCAATAGACATTCAACAACAAATACCCGCAGTTATCGCTTTTACTCAAACCGCAAAACAACAAGATAATTATTACCTTTGGGGTGGGACAGTTGCACCTAATTATGATTGTTCAGGTTTAATGCAAGCAGCGTTTAAATCTGTAGGTGTTTGGCTACCTAGAGACGCTTATCAACAAGAAGCTTTTACTCAACCAGTTGATATGACTGAATTACAACCCGGAGATCTCATCTTTTTTGGCACTCCCCAAAAAGCAACTCATGTGGGCTTATATTTAGGTAATGGTTGCTATATCCACAGTTCGGGAAAAGAACAAGGACGCAACGGTATTGGTATTGACCAACTTTCGGAACAAGGTGACACCGTTAGTCAGTCTTATTATCAACAATTACGCGGTGCTGGTAGAGTTGTGAAAAGTTATGTTGGTAATTGACAATTGACAATTGACAATTAACTTCTTTGGCGTTGCTGAATTAGGGTATGAAATTCAAAAATCAATGATTTCAAACTCTTACTCTCTGTAGACTCTGCGCCTCTGCGTGAAACAAAATCATACTCTTAATCAGCAACGCCACTTCTTTTAATTCTTCCTTCCTGACTCCTAACATAATATCCTATGCCCAATTACCAATTACCAATTATTAACCCTTCGACTACGCTCAGGGCAAATCACCAATCACCCATTACCAATCACCAATTACCAGATGTATCAGTAGTTGTACCCATAAAAGATGAGGTAGAAAGTTTACCTTTATTACTAGAAGCAATTTCTTCTACTCTCACAGCTAATGAGTTGAGTTATGAAATTATCTGTGTAGATGATGGTTCTAGTGATGGTTCGGCGGAATTTCTCAAAGAACAAGCCCAAATTCGCACTGATTTAAAAGCGGTAATTTTGCGGCGTAACTATGGACAAACTGCGGCTATGTCTGCTGGCTTTAATTATGCTACAGCCAAAGTAATTGTAACTTTAGATGCTGATTTGCAAAATGATCCTGCGGATATTCCCATGTTATTAGCAAAGCTAGAAGAAGGTTATGATTTAGTCAGTGGTTGGCGGCAAAATCGCCAAGATGGGGCAGTGAATCGGTTGCTTCCTTCTAAAATCGCCAATTGGTTAATTCGTGGGGCTACAAGCGTTTATATCCATGATTATGGTTGTTCTCTCAAAGCTTATCGGGCGGAATTGGTTGCAGATATGAATCTTTACGGGGAATTACACCGCTTTTTACCTGCATTGGCATATATTGAAGGAGCGAGAATTACAGAAATCCCTGTCAGTCATCATGCGCGGCGTTTTGGCCAAAGTAAATATGGCATATCACGGACATTCCGAGTATTGATGGATTTATTAACTATTCTGTTTATGAAAAAGTTCCTCACCCGTCCTATGCACGTTTTTGGGTTGTTGGGATTAATTTCTATGGTTTCTGGGCTGGGGATAGCCATTTATTTGACTTTCCTGAAATTGGTGTGGGCGGAAATGATTGGCAATCGCCCTTTGTTGATTTTAGCGGTGTTGTTGCTAGTAACAGGGGTTCAGTTGTTTTGCTTCGGTCTTTTGGCAGAATTACTAATGCGGACTTATCATGAATCTCAAGGACGGCCAATATATCGGGTGCGGGAAGTTGTGGCAAAAAATGTTAAGTAACGTAACAATAGAGAAATAATACTTTTAGCATTATTGCATCTGCCGTGAAAGCTTTTGATACTTTTGACGCTGATCTGCGGAAAAACCTACTGATGTTATTTGCAGCGGGTTTGTTTTTTTGGTCAGGTTTGGCTTCATTATTGCCTACCTTACCTTTATATATTGAACATATTGGAGCTACCAAGCAAGAAATTGGCATTGTTATGGGTAGCTTTGCCATTGGGATGTTACTATTTCGACCACAAATGGGCGCTTTAGCAGATAGGCGGGGTCGAAAAATCGTATTATTGATTGGAATGTCCGTGGCAGCGATCGCCCCTTTTGGATATTTATTTGTAAAATCAATTATACCCCTGATGGTGATTCGTTCTTTTCATGGTATTAGTATCGCTGCTTTTGCCACAGCTTATATTTCCCTAGTGGGAGATTTAGCACCAGAAAACCGTCGAGGTGAAGTTGTTGGTTACATGAGTTTAGTTAATCCTCTCGGTGTAGCAATTGGTCCAGCCATAGGTGGATTCTTACAAGAACTCGCAGGTTATACGCCATTATTTCTTTCATCTGCGACTTTAGGTTTTCTGGGTTTATTATGTATCATCCCCATTGTCAATCCACCAGTTGTCATCAAACCAATTAACAGCAAAAATGATAACTTTTGGCAACTACTCACTAGTCCTCGTGTGCGGATTCCTGCCATTGTCTTATTACTAAGTGGTTTAACTTTAGGTAGTTTGCATACTTTCATCTCCCTATTCATTAAATCAACGGGAGTAGACTTAAATGCAGGTTTCTTTTTTACCGCTGCGGCTATATCCAGTTTTAGTTGTAGATTAGTAACTGGTAAAGCTTCAGATCGATATGGACGTGGTTTATTTGTCACCATGAGTCTGATAGCTTACACCCTTTCTATGATCTGCATTTGGCAAGCAAATACTCCTTTTATGTTCTTATTAGGAGCATTGATGGAAGGTGCAGCTTCTGGTACACTAATTCCCATGATTTCTGTATTGATGACAGATAGGGCTTTACCCCATGAACGAGGCCGGATATTTGGTGCTTCTTTGATGGGATTTGATATTGGTTTAGCGATCGCCAGTCCGATTTTTGGTACATTTGCCGAAACACTCGGTTATCGCAGTATGTTTGGTTTTACCACAGGTTTAACAATCCTCGCAATGATAATTTTTCTGACCCAATCTAGCCGTAATATCCCCCAATCTGTGCGTTTTGCCTTTGGTCGTGCCGAAGATATCTATGCTGTGAAATAATATCGAACAAATTTAAATATCCATAATCCAGAACCTTTGTAGAGACGCTTCATGGAACGTCTCTACAATTTTTTCAGCCAGCCCTATTTACTTTCTCTGTACCCGATATAGATAATATCTTTCACTGTCCACCCATGATCTTTCAAAATTTTTAATGGGAACAATCTTTAAATCATTGTCAGTTGCTTTCAGTTCTTGATGTAAAATAAGCAAAATTTTGTTTTCATATTTTTGATTCTTTAAAAGCAAACTAACTTGTTTTAATATCTCACTTTGATCAACATCTTTACGTCCTTTTTTAAATAAAGTAAAACTTCCCATATTTTGCAATTCAGGATAATAAAACTTACGATTGAGATACCCTGACAACGCCGCCATATTTGCATCTCGACTAGCAACAATAAATTCATCTTCTAGTTGAGATTGGCGAATGTATTGGATTGTTTCACGACTAGCAGAATAGGGAATAACTAAATCTCTAGTAAATCCATAAATCCCTCCCAAAAATTGCATATAAAGAATAGCCATAAAGATTCTATAATGCCAGTTTTTGCCAAATTCAAGTGTTTTATTGGGAATAATAAATTTATTGTCTAAAAAGCTAGATTCTTGATAGTAACTTCCTAGCCATAACGCAGCCACAAAAACTAAATAAAAATGCCCAAAATGCCGAGGACTTGAACCCGAAAATCTCAAATATGCAAATGTAAGAATTTCTAAAGTCCCTAAGATGTAAAAAAAGAGAGGAACAGGCTTTTTAGATAATTTAAATACAGTTATAATAGCTACAAAGAGGGCAATTACGGCACAAACAATTAAATCTAACCATCTTTTATGTGTAGGGATTATTAAAAAATAACCACCAAATAATCTGCCTATACTTCTCAATAAATGGCGGATATCTAGTTTAACAGACCATCCACCATTTAATCCTCCATGCAGATAACTATCAGTTGGCGGAATAATAATATTTATTGCTAAAATAAAACAAAATACAATAATAGCGGCACTTATCAGCAAATCGTATTTTTTATCTTTGTTAAGATATTCTTGACGATGTTCACGATCAAAACAAAATTCAAATCCTAATGTTAATAACAAAGCAAATGATATAAATAAGGCATAAGCATTACTATTTGCCATTAACCCTAATAAAATTGCTAGGATAATATAAGTTTTTTTTCTAGATGAAAAAACTGCACAAAACGCAAAAATAAACAACATCCCAAAGGCATAGTTACGAGAAATTAAGAGATATTCATAAAATGGGAGATAGCCAAATGAAAAAAGGAATTTTTGTCTATAATCAAATGGACTTTTTAAGCAAAAAATAGCAACAGAAGAAATTGCTAAACCTAAATGAAATAGTTGCATGATTATAGGATTATCAGCAATACTTCTTAATAATGCTAGAGAGAAATACCACAGAACTGGATGACCTTCATAACGAATATTTCCGATTAAATTTTGCCAAGATTCACTGTCTCTGATAATCAACCAGGGATTGAGTTCATCTCTCCACATTGAATGGTTGAGAATACCGATAAAACCAAGAATAGAAAATACAATTATAATTAACCAAGGAGAACCCAAGATTAATCTCGAAGTAGGATTAATTATTTTTTTGGCGAACATTGTTTATAAAATTAAGGTGTTGAACTCAGAATCAACACTTTTGAAATCTAGAGTTCTTAAAGAGAGTATATTATTAAAGTGTAAGTTAAGTTCGAGTTATTACCTTAATGTTCAAAGTCAATGGGGTTTATTATTCAAAAATTGTCAGTTATTCACTCCATATTACTAAAAATGCACAAACTCCAAAAAAGGAACTTGTGCATTTAAAATAATAAAACGGGCGAGGAGGGATTCGAACCCCCGACACCGTGGTCCGTAGCCACGTGCTCTAGTCCACTGAGCTACACACCCTTGACCCACGAGTTTTATAATAGCACACACTTTCCCAATGACGCAAGATAATTTTTCAAATTCTTCTCAACTAACTCATCTGGATGCCCAGGGAGAAGCTCAAATGGTTGATGTATCAGGCAAAGTAGCCACTATTCGCCAAGCTGTAGCCACTGGCAAGGTGCGGATGTTACCTGAGACATTTGCCGCTATTCAAGCCGGTAACACTCCCAAAGGTGACGTTTTAGCAACTGCGAGGTTAGCAGGAATCATGGCTGCTAAACAGACAGCTAATTTAATTCCTCTCTGTCACCCCTTACCCTTGCAGAAAATCACCGTTGAGATTATCCCCGATGCCAAACTACCTGGTTATCAAATTGATGCTACTGTGAAAACTAAAGCGGAAACAGGTGTAGAAATGGAAGCTTTAACAGCGGTATCTATTGCTGCTTTAACTTTATACGATATGGCTAAAGCCTTAGAAAAAACGATTCAAATAGAAGCGATTCATTTAGTTAGTAAAACAGGTGGAAAGTCTGGGAATTGGGGATAGTTGACATTTGTTGAATAAATCAGTACACTGTTATTTGTTAGGATATTTGCCGTACATTGTGTAGAGGCTATCATGACTCATACAGAGGCTAAAAACAGCCAAGAAAAATCCTTGCGTTCTAAATCAGAAAGACTAGAAGCCCGTGTCAGTCAAGAAAATAAGGAATTGTTTCAACGTGCGGCCGATATTCAGGGAAGAACGCTCACAGATTTTGTAGTTAGCAGTCTTGTCAGTGCTGCAAACCAGATTATTCAGGAAAATGAAATCATGGTTTTAAGCAGAAAAGACCAAGAAGTTTTTGTAGAAGCACTGCTTAATCCACCAAAACCCAGTGCAAAATTACGGCTTGCGGCTCAACGTTATAAAAACAATATGGGTGTATAAGTGCAGTTAACAGATAATTTTGATGCTTTTGAGAATTATTTAATAGAGCCGCTAGGAAAAAAGCATAACCGGGCGGCTTTTTGTTGTGGTGTTGATCAACTAGATAAATATTTTCAAGAACAAGCTGGACAAGATGCACGTAAGTATATAGCAGCCCCATTCGTTTTAGTCGAAAAAAATTCTGGTTTTATCGCAGGTTATTATACATTATCATCAACAAGTATTAAACTAGGAGAATTGCCTATAGAAATAATTAAAAAACTGAAACTGCCAAAATATCCTCAACTTCCAGCAACACTTTTAGGTAGATTAGCTGTTGATAAAAATCATCGTCAAAAAGGTTTAGGGGAAATGTTATTAATGGATGCCTTATATCGTAGTTTCCACAATGAAATTGCGACAATTGCAGTAGTTGTTGATGCTAAAGATGATAAAGCCCGTTCTTTTTATGAACATTATCAATTTATTGGCTTTCCTGATTATTCTCATCGGCTGTTTTTGATGATGGAAACGATCGCTAAGATGAGCAATTCAGATTAAATAAATTTACTCAAAAACTACGGTTCTATTTCCATAAACTAAAACGCGATTTCGTAAATGCAATCTTACCGCCCTAGCTAATACAATTCTTTCTAAATCTTTACCTTTTCTAATTAAATCATTTACCTCATCTCGATGACTTACCCGCACTACATCTTGTTCAATAATTGGTCCTGCATCTAAGTCAGCCGTAGCATAATGGGCTGTTGCACCAATAATTTTTACCCCTCTTTCAAAAGCCCGATGATAGGGATTAGCACCAATAAATGCTGGTAAAAATGAGTGATGAATATTAATAATTTGTGGGAATTTTTCAATAAAATCGGCGCTAACTATTTGCATATATTTTGCTAAAACTACTAAATCAATTTTGTATTGATGTAGTAATTCTAATTGTTTAGCTTCCTGTTCTTGTTTATTATCTTTAGTAATAGGTATATAATGGTAATCAATGCCAAATTGTTCAACTACTGGTTGTAAATGGGGATGATTACTAATAATTAAGGGAATTTCTGCATTAAATTCTTTAGCGCGATATCTCCAGATTAAATCATAGAAACAATGATCTTGACGACTTACCCAAATAGCAATTCGGGGAAGAGTATCAGAAAAGTGTAATTCCCATTTTGCATTTAAAGGTTGGGCGATCGCATTAAAAGCAGGTGCAATTAAATCTTTGGGTAAATTAAATCCTTTTAATTGCCATTCTATGCGAGTTAGAAATAGTCCAGCCTCAAAATCTGTATGCTGATCTGCATGATTAATATTACCACCATTAGCATAGATGAAATTGGCAATTTTTGCTACTAATCCTCTTTGATCTGGACAAGAAATTAATAAGGTTGCTGTTTGTTTTGTCATAAAATTTTTCAAGGTTAGATATTAGATTTAGCTTTTATTCTCATTTCTGCATTAATTATTTGTGGGAGTTGGAGAAGGAAGACTAGGTAATGATTGTATATCAGTTTTTTCTTCTATTTGTTGCCATTCTGATATGTCTCGATTAACTGCATTAACAAAATCCTTAGAAACTAATAATAAGTTCATATTTTGATTAGGATCAGCTTGAGCATATAAAAATTGATTATTAAAATCACCTTTACCTAAAATCAATTGATGACTTTGTTGATTTTTCAGTTTAACATCTATAGTCGCCACAGGTTTATCTAAACCAAATTCTGATAATTCAGTAGGTAAAACTGATACTGTTCTTTCGCTTTTTCCCTTAACTAATAAATCCATTAAATAAGAAACAATTGCATCATTCGCTAGTGTTGATATGGGAGATTTGATTTCCCATTGGGGTTTTTCAGAGGTATTCCTCTTTTCTAGTTGCAATATTGTATCTTTAATGTTAATAGTTAAAGATTGGACATCTTCAGCGGTAAAATCAAAGATCTTCTGCTTTTGGGCGTTGATTTCTGTTTGCTGAATTTTGCCTTTGATCTCATAAAAGTAGACAAAACCACCTAAACCAAGGGCTAGAAGTATTAAAATTACAGTTGTTTTTGGCAATTTCATATTGATAGTTAATTAATAAAATCATCTAATTATTGAGAAATTAAAACCGCTTCCCGCCATTTTTGCACTGAATTAATTATATAGATGCGATCGCTATATTTTAACATTTCCTTGGTAATAATTTCTTCTTTTATTTTACCTTTTTCAAGTAAATCAGCGCGAAAAGTCCCAGCTAACAATCCACAAATGACAGGAGGTGTCAATAATTCCCCATTGAAATCTACCACAACATTACCAATACAAGTTTCTGTAATTTCACCTCTTTCATTCCATAATAAAACATCATCACAATCAGGAAAAGCAGCTTTTGCTATTTCATAAACTTGACGATTAGTTGTTTTATGATACAAAAATACATTATTAGAGTCAACAGGTGTGCAACACATACCTAATTTGACAAAGGTTTGATTATTCACAGGAGATAAGGGCGTAGTCTGATATGTAATTTCACCACCAGAATTTAACAATAATCGTATTTTATAAGGTTGATTTAAAAATGATTCTGTTAATTTATCAAGTTGAATTTTTAGTTTATTTAGTTCCAAATTAAAATCAAAGTAAATTGCTGAATTTTGCAGACGTTGTAAATGATAATCTAAAATAGAATAACCATCATCAGGCTGCCATAATATTGTTTCTAAAACTGAAAAATCTGGTTGATTTAGGGTAAGAACTTGGGCTTTAATCTGACATTCTTGATATTCATCATTACTTACAGAATCCCAAACAATTCCTCCCCCTACTCCATATTCAGCTTGACTATTTTCTTTATCAATTAACACAGTCCGAATAGCAACATTAAATTGTGCTTGACGTTGGGGACTAATAAAGCCAATGCACCCAGTATAAATCCGTCGCGGTGTATTTTCTAAATCATGAATAATTTCCATAGTCTTAGTTTTAGGTGCGCCGGTAATAGAAGCACAGGGAAAAAGCGCCCCCATAATCTCACTTATAGAAGCTGTAGTTGTGGCTGTGACAGTAGATGTCATTTGCCAAACTGTGGGGTATTTTTCAACATTAAATAAACTGGGAACTTTGACTGTACTAATATTAGCCACTTTTCCCATATCATTGCGAATCATATCCACAATCATCACATTTTCAGCACGGTTTTTTTCTGAAAAATGGAGCTTATTCGCAATATCATGATCTGTTACTAATGTTAAACCTCTAGCTGCTGTTCCCTTCATGGGAAGAGAGGTTAACTGATTACCGTCAAGACGAAAAAAGAGTTCAGGAGAAGCAGAACAAATAGCAAAATTATCAATATCAACATAAGCCCCATAATCGGCTTTTTGGGCTTGTACTAATTTGAGAAATAATTGCCAAGAATCGCCACTAAAAGCCGTATTTAGGCGGAATGTGTAATTAACTTGATAAGTTTCCCCCAAAGCAATATATTTTTTAATCTCGCTAATGGCTTGATGATATTCTATTTCACTTACTGAAGGTTTCCAATTAAGTTGATATTCAGCAGGTAAAGTAGGTTTTGGTAAATCAATAATTTCTGGTTTTTTATATAATCCAAACCAAAGTAAGGGAAATGAAGAAGAATGAGTTTTTAGTGCCGAATCAAAAGCTGTTGAGGCTTCATAACTAATGAAACCTGCCCCATACATTTGATGTTTAGCAATCAAATCATTCACAAGTTGCAATTTAGGAACAACTTGATCAATACTATCTGCAATGATAATTTGATCAGGGTTTTGAAAACAAAGCCAATGCTTTAGTTTAGCATCATGAATTACTAATTTATTTTTCATCGGCGTTTCCACCAAACAATAAAGCCCATTAATAAACCAATTAAAGGTAATAAAAATACAGCAGATATTGTTAACAAGTTTGCTTGCAGAGTTGAGATCACAATCCGGCGATTTTTTGGTTCTTTAGGACGAATGGAGAGAAGTTGGTCATCCTGTTGACTTAACCAACTAACTGAGTTTAAAAATACATCTCCATTTAACTGTTGTTCAAATAAACCATCAACTGCAAAATTAGAGTTTCCGAATACTACTAACCGCGATTCTTTAGTAAGATTTGGTGAAGTTGTGGGAGTTGGAATTGGTGAAGTTGTGGGAATTGGAGTTGGGGAATTTGTGGGAACTGGATTTGGTGAAGTTGTGGGAACTGGAATTGGTGAAGTTGTGGGAATTGGAGTTGGTGAAGTTGTGGGAATTGGAGTTGGTGAAGTTGATAACTTTCTAGTTAACGCTACTCCTAAAGTTAATGGACCTTTTAAATCTTGGCCTTCATTAAACTCTAATTTTTCACTTTTTTGATCACTTTCAGCCCAACTGCTAGGATAAGGTTTAGTTTTCAATAAAACCATAGACTCGATATCAGGAACAGGATCAATTTGTAGAGGACGAGTCAAAGGATATACAGAAATATTGTTACCAAAATCCTTAGTAATAGGATGTTGCCCATATTCTGTTACCAGAATAGCAGCAGGACCAAGTTGCATACTTTCCCCAGAAGTATCAATTACTAGACGATTATCTAAACGCACACCCCAATCTTTTAAAATAGGATCTATTTTCGGGTCAGTGTTGGGATTAATCATTAATAACAAGTTACCACCACGATTTAGATAAGCTTGTAAAGCTGTAACTTCCCCAGTTAATAATTCTTTTTGGGGACCGGCAATAACTATAACAGCAGCATCATCAGGAACTTGTGGTTGTTCTGCTAAATTTAAAGGTGAGGTAGTAAAGTTTTTATCAGTTAATCCCTGAATTGCTTGAGAAATTGCCCCTTTAATAGCCGTAAGTGGGTGTTCACCATGACCTTGCAGAAAGTAAACTTTAGCAGTTTTAGAACTAGTGATTTGTTGTAAACGAGTGGTTAATTGTATTTCTGACAACCGTTGATTTTCACTAATTACTTGGACTAATTGCCGCTTTTCCTGAAATTCTAAATAAACTTCACCATAATCCTTTACTCCAAATTTTTCTGCTAATCCTGGTCTTAATTGAGGATCAATATACTCAAATTTAAACTGTTTACTTTGACGCTGATAGTTATCTAATAATTCCCGATCGCCAGAATTTTGTTCTCTACTAAATAACCAAACTTTCATTGGTTGGGGCAAATTACTGACTAATTCCTTTGATTGAGGAGATAGGGTAAATAGTTGAGTATCTGTTAAGTCTAGACGCAAATGGTAACGACTTCCTAAAAAATTAATAAATCCCAATATTACTAATACTGACAAAGTTGCGATGACGGCATTAGTACCACTTTGGGTAGAACGTTTTTGCCACCATTTACTTTTCTGACTTTTTCCTAGCACCCACAAACAACAAATTACTAAACCTGTTATTAATAATAATAAAGGGATTGTTCCCCATTTTTCTGATATCAAACCAACCGTTAGACCAGCAACTAGAAAGAATGGTCCTAGCCAAAATACAAATTTCCAAAGTTTATTTTTATTCATTTGGTAACAGGGAATAGATTAAAATTCTTTAACAATTGACAATTGACAATTGACAACTAACTACTAACTACTGACAACTGACAACTAACTACTGACGTTGAAAGCGAAGTGCATCAATTGATTGGGCTGTGAGAAAAATACCTAAGATAATGTAACTAGCAAATAAAATCAAGGCGCTAGTATCAAAAATTCCTTGAATTAGGGTATTGTAATGTTTCAGAAGGGATAGATGACTCACAGCTTCACCAATGGGACCAGGAATGCTTTTTGCGATTAAATCAATGAATAACAGCAAAATGACTACGCCAAAAGTGAGGACAGCCGATAAAATTGTACTGTCTGTTAATGAAGAAATAAACATTCCTAGAGATAAAATTGCTGCTGCGAATAAGAGTAATCCTAAATGACCAAGTAAGGGAATTGTGGGAGATATAGGAGGATTAGAACTAGATAAAGCGATCGCTTCAAATCCTAGCAAAGGTAAAATCATTGTCACAAAAAATGTTAATACCCCTAATAGTTTCCCTACGGCTACAGCCCAGTTAGTAACTGGTGATGTGGCTAAAAGTTCTAAAGTTCCTCGCTTGCGTTCTTCGGCATAAAGTCCCATGGACAGAATAGGTAATATAAATAGCATCAACCATCCCATCCGATCTAAAAATGCCCGTACAAATTCATAAGGAACATCTATGATCGGTGGTTGGACTCCAAATTGTTGCCCTTGTAAATCATAGCTAGAAACTGTGACTAAAATTCCTTCGGGTCCCAATAAAATCATCACAAAAAATAAACCTGCCAAAAACCAAAATACACTAGCTATTCCATAGGCTAAGGGCGATATAAAATAACTCTGTAGTTCTCGACGATAAATGGCAATAATATTGGCGATTACTATACCCATTTATGCAACTTCTCCTGCTTCAATTTCTGAGTTAATATCTGTGGTGGCTTCTGATTCTTCAATTTCTGAATTTATCCCTGTAGAGAAATTCTTTTCTGATGTAGTTAATTTTAAGAAGACATCTTCTAGTGTGGCACTAACACGACGCATTTCATATAAACCAAATCCAGCCCGAACTAAAGCCGCAGCAATTTCTTTTCCTGGTTCTTTTCCCGGCTGTAAGATTACCCGTAAGTAAGTATGATGTTCTGGCAAGTTGTGATGGTTAGGAACTGATTCTACTAAAGTTACACCGGATATTTTTTGTAACATTTGTTTAGCTAAAGGTGCTTCTCCTGTAATTTCTAATTCATATCCTGCCCCACCTGTTAATTGTGTCACTAAATTTTCTGGGGTATTAGTTGTGACTATTTGCCCACGATTAATAATGGCCACGCGGCTACAGGTCATGCTCACTTCTGGGAGAATATGAGTAGAGAGAATAATGGTATGTGTTCCTGCTAAACTTTTAATTAAGTTCCGCACTTCCATAATTTGCCGGGGATCAAGACCAACTGTAGGTTCATCTAAAATAATTGCTGGTGGATCATGAACGATCGCTTGGGCAATTCCCACTCTTTGCCGATAGCCTTTAGACAGTTTACGAATAATGACTTGGCGCTTATCTTGTAAATTGCAGCGGTTAATGGCTGCTGTTACCTTGCTAGGGCGATCGCCTGAAGCAATTCCTTTAATCCTGGCGACAAAATGCAAAAACCCTTCTACCGTCATCTCTGGATACAAGGGTGGTGTTTCCGGTAAATAGCCAATTCGCTGCCGCACAGCTAAAGAATGATCATGGACATCATAACCTGCAATCTTCGCTGTGCCACTGGTCGCAGGTAAATAACCGGCTAAAATTCGCATGGTCGTAGTTTTACCAGCACCGTTAGGACCCAAAAATCCCAAGATTTCCCCAGGTTCAACCCTAAAGGTGACATCAGTAATTGCTGTTGTCGAACCATAAATTTTACTGAGATGCTCAACTTCAATCATCTGTTCAATAATGAGAATATCCAAACAATCTTAACTAAAGAATTGTTAATTGGTAATTGGTAATTCTGAAGATGCCTTTCTTGAAGTTTGTTCCTTTACACAACTGGGCGCAGGACTTACGACTCCTGACTCCTGCTGTATGAACTTGTATTAAACGCGCATAATTTTATAATATATAGTATTATATACTTTCAGTGTCTAACTGTATTTTCAGTGCATATGTAAAAAAGAATACAAAAAGGTAAATATATAATTAAAATTAACTAATATTTCATGAAGTTAATACAATAGTGTCAAATTTTTTAGGTAACACTAGTTGTATGATCTATAAAATGAATAGTTAACCTTGCCATCCCAAATAATAGTTGAAAATACTAATAATTCAGAATATAGTAAAAATTTTACATAAAGTACCCAAATACATAAAATTTTAAGGAAGAGGCATGGCAGGAAATGAAAGTGAAAAAATTCGTCATTTATTAGTTGTCCAAGATCCACAAGGGCAGCGGACTCTTCCATTGCTAGAAGCAACTTACTCTCTAGGAAGGGATTTAAGAAACGCTATCGTTCTCCATTCTCGGTCTGTATCTAGACAACACGCAATTTTATTAAGAGTCACAGTTCCGAATACTGACCAATATAGTTTTCGGATTATTGATGGTAACTTCCAAGGAAAAAGAAGTACCAATGGTTTATTTGTCAATGGCAATAAATGTCTTTCTCATAATCTTCAAAATGGAGACGTTGTTGCTTTTGGGAATAATAATACTCAAGCTAAATATTATGTTATTAGCAACCTTTCTGAGCAAGCATTTTCGGCATCTTGTGAAGCCGATGACTTGTCTGATTTCTTGTCAGGCAAAGTAAATTCTGGTTCTCCCTTTGAGACATCTATTATACGCGATAGTAATTTTGAAGCTGCTAGTGATGCAGCCTTAGCCCGTCTAGCCTCCTTTCCAGAACTTATTCCTAATCCCATTATTGAAATGGATTTAGAGGGAATAGTTACTTATCTAAATCCGGCAGCAGCAGCAAAATTTCCTAATCTGAGGCAGTTAGGTCAGAAACACCCAATTTTGACACAATTATTAAAAGCAGTTGAAAATCAAACCCAAACTTCCTTTGTGCGAGAAATCACAGTTGGAGAGGAAATTTTTGAGCAATCTGTTCACTACTTACCCCAAAGTGATTTAATTAGAACTTTTATTATTAGAGAAATTACAGAACAAAAACAAGCTGAACTAGAACTAAAACAACGCGATCGCCTATTACAAGCAGTAGCTGAAGCAGCTAATTATTTATTAGCAGAAATGAACTATGAGATAGCTATCGAAAAAGCACTAGCAGCATTAGGAGAAGCTACCAATGTCGAACGAGTCTATCTATTCCAAAACCATCCCCATCCAATTACCGGGGAAATGTCTGTTAGTAAAAGATTTGAATGGATTAAATCTGGTGCAGAAACTTCTCTTTACCATTGGCAAAATCAGTCCTATCAAAACTCTGGACTAGAACGCTGGTATCACACACTTTCTCAAGGTGAAACTATTAGTGGCTTTACCCAAACATTTCCCCTCACCGAAAAAGAACTATTGATGGGCGATAATATTAAATCGCTCCTGCTTGTACCACTCAGATTAGAAACAGAGTTTTGGGGTTGTTTGGGATTAATTGAATGTACATCAAATCGTCATTGGTCAAAACATGAAGAATCTAGCCTTTTAACCATGGCCGCGAGTATCAGTGGCGCTCGTCAACGTCAGCAAGTAGAAGAAAAAATGCGCTATCAAGCCATGCACGATTTACTGACTGGACTGCCAAATCGGTTATTATTCAACGATATCCTCAACCGCTGCATACAAGAAAGAGTGCAGACAGAGGAAAGTATTGCGGTGATGTTCCTGGATCTGGATCGGTTTAAAATTATTAATGATACTTTGGGGCATACAGTCGGAGACAACTTATTGAAAATAGTCGCCCAAAGACTCCAAGATGCAATCAGACCTAACGATATTGTGGCTCGTTGGGGCGGTGATGAATTTACAATTTTATTACCACAAATCACGGAAATTCAACCCATTATCCAAATAGCTCAAAATATTCTCCAGACTTTAGAAAGTGCCTTTCATGTCCATGGACATGAACTTTATATTAGTTCTAGTATTGGCATCGCCCTCTTAGGTAAACATAGTTATGATGCCGAAACTCTCATTCAGCACGCAGATGCAGCTTTGTACTATGCTAAAGATGAGGGGCGAAATAACTACCAATTTTATAAAGAGTCTCTCAGTAAAAAGAATCCAGAACTATTGAGTTTAGAAAAAAGTTTACGCCATGCCTTAGAAAGAGACGAATTTATCATCAATTATCAACCGCGTGTCAATATTGCCACCAATAAAATTACAGGGATGGAGGCATTACTGCGTTGGTATCATCCAGAAATGGGGATAGTTTCTCCGACTGTGTTTATACCTTTAGCCGAAGAAAGTGGCTTAATTATCTCTATTGGTGAATGGGTATTACGCCAAGCTTGTAGTCAAAATAAAATGTGGCAAGAAGCGGGATATCCACCCATCACTATTGCTGTCAACCTTTCTCCTAAGCAATTTCGCCAACCTAAATTATTAGAAGTATTAACTAATATTTTAACAGCGACCCGACTAGAACCAGAATTTTTAGAATTAGAGATTACGGAAACTACAGCGATCGCCGATCTTGATTTCACGACAACTGTACTCCATAATTTAGCACAAATGGGTTTACTTCTGGCCATTGATGACTTTGGTACAGGTTATTCTTCGCTGTCGCGGTTACAGGTGTTACCATTTCATAACTTGAAAATTGATCGCTCATTTATTAAAGAACTGACCAAAGATGAAAAAGTTGCTCATATTATTCAAGCTATAGTTACCTTGGGACGCTCTTTAGGATTGAGACTAATTGCCGAAGGAGTAGAACAACCAGCAGAGTTAGAATTTTTGCGGTCAATTAATTGTGATGATGTCCAAGGATATCTTTTATACCGACCACTAACTATTGAGCAAGCTACAGAAGTTTTGAAAAACGAAAAAGATTAAATTACCACAATTGTCATTATGAATGAACTACAGTCTAACGCCCAAAATCCTGAACAGGATATAGCCACAGAATTATTAGTCAAGCTCAGACAAAAAAAAGGTAGCTGGGTAGAATGGGGACAAGCGATCGCTTACCTGCAAAAAAACGGTTATAATCCCCAAGATATCTTTGAAGCCACAGGATTTGAGCCAATTCAGCAAAATCAAGTCATCGTGGGTTCTCAGGTTTACAATTCCATGGAAAAATGTGGATCATCACCAGAAACACTAGCATATTACAGCACCAAAAGCAGTGATGTGTTATATGAATTACGGGGATTGACACAAGAAGACCGTGCTACCACTGCCGACTTAACCTTTCAGTACAAACTTGATGCAGACGTAGTTAGGGATATAGCCAAAGCAGTCAAAGATTATTCTTGGTTTCCTAATTTACCAGAAAATTTTAGCAAACATCCAGGAGATGCGATCGCCTATCAATCTTGGAAATACGCCAAACAAAAATCCGACTTATCAGAGCGATCGCGCTTAATAGCCAAAGGTTTACGCTTCGTCCACTCCGAAACAGCTAGAAAACAACTAGAACAACTGTTAATGGACTTTAGCGTTACACCTAAACTTGCACCACCAATCCTCCCCTTTTACCGACTTGAATCTGATGAAGACTTACCCCGGATTTTGCCAGTGGTAGGGGAGTTACCATTAACAGCACAAACCTTAAAAGCCGTACCCTTAATTACAGAAATTCAACCATTTCGCATTGTCAAATTTGCGGGAGAACAAGCTTGGGTATCCTTACCAGGATGGAAAGTGCTACTAAATGCAGAAGATCCTGTAGTCGTCATTGGTAATAGCGACATTTTCCCCAACCCCCATCAAAACAAAATTGAACCAATCATGATCGTCATAGATCGCGCTCAAAGAGAATGGGATGTTTCCAACTACTTTGTGTTTGAAAATGGCGAAAGTATTGACTTTCAATGGTTTGAAACTGCACCAGGAATTCCCCTACTAGGAAAAATGATTGTCCTAGTTCGTCCTAAGAAAATCCTGGATGAAGAATATACCAAAGACGCTTGGCAGATTGACGAATAATTAGGAAGTAGGGGCGTATCCCTGACGGGACTGGAAGCGTCAGCATTTGGTGTAAGGGCGAAGCATTCGGACGATTAATTATCGGTTGTTTCCCATGTTTATTTGCCGAATGCTTCGCCCCTACTGACACATTGGTAGGGGGAGTCAGATATCAACAATCTGTTTATTTACAGGATTTATGCAGTCTGATGTACCCTAAAACTGGGCGCAGACCCTGCGCCCCTACCTCTCTTATCCTAAATAAGATTGCTATATTTTAATGGCTAGAATAGGCAATACTTCTGTATCCAGAACCCCTAATATATGTTAAATCTAAGGCGGGATATATTGCGTTTTTAACCATAAAAACACATTATTCCTGATTGAGCTTTACCAGGTCTAATCCAGCCATGGCTAACATCCTTAGTCTGATTGCTAGTCAGTCACGGAAATCATCTACAACTATTTTAATTGTGGATAATTCCGAGACTGATCGTGCAGCCTATTCTAGTTATCTTCAATCTGACCTAATTAATAATTATGACATTTTAGAAGCAGAGACTCTCAAAGCAGGTTTAGAGCTTTGGCAATCCCAGCATCTGGATGTGGTACTGATAGATTGTAATTTGCCTGATGGCAATGGTTTGGAATTACTAGAGGCTATGGGCAAAGACTGTCCAGAAGCAAAGCTACCTGTAATTATACTAACAGACCAAGAGGATGAAAAAATAGCTGTATGTGCCATAAAAAAAGGGGCAATAGACTATTTGGTCAAGCAAAACATTACTCAATTTTCCTTATCCCATAGTATTCATAACTTACTTAATTTCACCACACTTAACCAAAAAATAGCCCAATTACAAAAGCAGGAAAACCTCATTGCGGGGATGGCTTTAAATATTCAGCAGTCTCTAAACTTAGAAGATATTTATCAGGGAATTGTGGAGAGTGTTCTCACCTTTCTTCAGGTTGATCGGACAGTTATTTATAAATTTAATTCTGACATGAGTGCAGAGATTGTTGGGCAAGCAGTCATTCCCCCTTGGAGTCCTTGTCTTCACACTCAAATTGTGGATATCTGTTTTCCAGAAAATATGAGTGAGGAATACAAACAGGGCAAAATCTTTGTAGCATCGGATATCTATGCAGCCAATCTGACAAAATGCCATCTCCAACTTTTAGAAAGCTGGCAGGTACGTGCCAATCTCGTTGTCCCGATCTTGTTACCCCAGACTAATTTCCATTCGACAAACGATAAATCTGCGATCAATGCACCATCATTGTGGGGTTTGCTAATTGTTCATCAATGTTCTGTACCTCGTGTTTGGGAAAATACCGAAATTAGCTTGATGCAACAATTATCGGTTCAATTAGCGATCGCTATTCAACAGGCCGAACTCCAGAAAAATCTCAACATTCTCAATGCTTCTTTACAACAAAAAGTAGAAGAACGCACACAAGAAATACAAATTCATGAGCATAAATTTCGAGCTATTTTCGATAACACCTTTCAATTTACAGGACTGTTGACAACTACAGGAATTTTACGAGAAGCCAACCAGACAGCTTTAAACTTTGGTGGCATCAAACTCGAAGATATCGTCAATCAGCCTTTTTGGGAAGCTGACTGGTGGTCAATTTCCCCAGTAACTCAAGAGAATTTAAAGCAAGCGATCGCTAGTGCTGCCCAAGGTGAATTTATCCGCTACGAGGTAGATGTTCTCGGTGCTGGAAGTAACATAGCCACCATAGATTTTTCTCTGCGTCCCCTTAAAAATGAATCAGAAGAGGTAATAATGCTGATTGCCGAGGGGCGTGATATTACTGACAAAAAGCGCATTGAACGGGAACACCAAGAAACACTCAAAGCCCTCAAAGCCTCAGAAGCTGAACTGAGAGGATTGTTCAATGCTATGGTTGATGTGATTTTGGTAATAGATAGACAGGGACGTTATCTCAAAATTGCTCCTACCAATGCAGATATACTTTACCGACCGATTGAAGACTCCCTTGGGAAAACAGTCCATGAAGTTTTACCCACTCATCTAGCAGACAAGTTTGTCAGGATAATTGGACAAACTCTTACTACACAAAAGCCCTCAGAATGCGAATATAGCTTACAGATTAGAAATCAAAAAATTTGGTTTCATGCCCAAGTTTCACCGCTTTCCCCAGAAACAGTCATTTGGACCGCGCGAGACATCACCGAAGCCAAGCGCAACGCCATCATTTATGAACAAGTAAAACAGGCATTTCAGGAAAGTCAAGAACGCTATGCAGCTCTAGCAGCATCAGTTCCAGTTGGTATCTATCGGACAAATACAGTAGGTAATTGTTGGTATGTTAACGATCGCTGGTGTGAGGAAACTGGTTTGACTTTTCAAGAAGCAGTCGGAAAGGGTTGGAAAAAAGCCTTACACCCAGAAGATCGCCACATGGTTGAGTCTCAATGGCAGCATTTGGTGCAAACAGGTGAAACTTTGAGTTTGGAATATCGGTTTGTGCGACCAGATGGGATGGTAACTTGGGTATTTGGACAAGCCATTCCCGAAAAAAGCCTAGAAAAAAAGGTGACGGGTTATGTGGGGACAATTACTAATATCACCGATCGCAAACAAGCAGTAGAAGCTTTGCATCGCAGTGAAAAGCTGTATCGCACCCTAGTAGATAACTTTCCTAACGGTGCAGTTGTACTATTTGACCATGACCTGCGTTACCTACTAGTAGGAGGCTTAGGACTAGCTAATGCAGGTTTAGCTAAAGCAGAAATGGAAGGAAAAACGATTTGGGAAATTTATCCCCCAGCAGTATGTGAGACGATTGCACCAAGTTATCAGCAAGCACTAGCTGGAGAATCAGTAACTACGGAAATTCTATATGGCGATCGCCTCTACTTAGATCATCATATCCCTATCCGCAATGATCTAGGTGAGGTGATCGGCGGAATGTCCATGTCCCAAGACATCACCGAGCGCAAACAGTCCGAAGTGGCACTGAGGGATAGTGAGGAGAAATTTCGGCAATTTGCAGAAAACAGTCGGCAAGTCATGTTAATCCGTCAAATTGACACTGGAGAATTACTTTATGTCAACCCTACCTATGAAGAAATTTGGGGACAAACCACAGAGAGTTTATATCAAGATCCTGACTCCTGGATGGCTGTTCTGCACCCAGATGATCGTCAACGCATTGATGCCGCTTATAAAAATACTGGTAGACAGGGGTTTTTAAATGAGGAGTATCGCATTATTCGCCCTGATGAAGCGATTCGGTGGATCTGGGGAAGATGTTTCCCCATTAGGGATACTTCTGGAGAAATTTACCGGATTGGTGCAATAGCCGAGGATATTACAGAGCGCAAACAAGCAGGATATGAACGGGATCAGCTTCTGCTTGTTTTGGAGGCACAAAATCAAACTTTAGAAACCCAAGTTGAGCAAAGAACAGCAGAACTACAACAAAGCAAAGAACGCTTTCGTAATCTTGTCGAAACCTGTAGTGATTGGATTTGGGAAGTTAATGAATCTGGAGCTTACACCTACGCTAGTCCGCAAATCATTAACGTTTTGGGATATTCCCCCACAGAAATTTTAGGTAAAACTCCCTTTGATTTTATGCCACCAGCCGAAGCGGAACGAGTATTGCCAGAGTTTATGCAATTCCTTTCCGTGCAAGCGCCTTTTCAATGCTTGGAAAATACTAACCGCCATAAAGATGGACGACTGATTATTTTAGAGACCAGCGCAGTTCCCATTTTTGACGAGGATAGAAAATTTTGCGGTTATCGGGGTATAGATCGGGATATCACGATCCGTAAACTTTCAGAAGCCGCCTTACGCCAAAATGAGGCTCGATTTCAGAGAATTGCTGCCAATCTTCCTGGGGTAATGTATCAATATATTCTTCGTGCTGATGGCTCTTATGAATTTATATATATTAGCGATCGCTGTCAAGAAGTGTATGAACTAGAATCAGCTACCATTCTCAACAATGCCGATGCTGTATTTCAACTAGCCCATCCAGAAGATTTACCATCTTTACAGGAATCTATTCTCCATTCCGCTTTGTCCTTACAACAATGGTTATGGGAGGGCAGAATCATTACCTCATCTGGACAAATTAAATGGATACAAGGTATTTCTCAACCCGAACGGCAAGCCAACGGGGATATTTTATGGGATGGATTAATTCTCGATATTAGCGAACAGCAAGCCGCACTTCATGAACGTCAACAGATTGAAATTGCCCTGCATAAACTATCGGACAGATTGAATCTAGCCATCAAATCTGCTCAAATTGGCATTTGGGACTGGGATATCATTAACAATCATCTCGTCTGGGATGACAGGATGTACGAACTCTATGGAGTTAAACCCTCCGACTTTACAGGTGCTTATCAAGCATGGGAAGCAGGTTTACATCCCGATGATCTTATATCTGGACGCATAGCTATCCAGCAAGCCATCGCTGGAGAAAGGGATTTTGAGCCAGAATTTAGGGTAGTGTGGCCTAATGGCACAATCAAATTTATCAAAGCCTATGCCCTTGTACAGCGTGACTCCCAAGGAAAAGCGCTCCGGATGATCGGTATTAACTTTGATATTACCGATCGCAAACAATCAGAAACCAAGTTACAAGCCGCAGAAATCCAACTCCGCAACGTATCAACTCGCCTCAAGTTGGCAGTAAGATCCGCCAAAATTGGGATTTGGGACTTAGATTTGGTTAACGATGCCCTGCTTTGGGATGATCGGATGTATCAACTCTTTGGTATCTCCCGCGAGACTTTGAACTTAAGTGAGGAAGCTTTAGCAAAATTTGAAACCCTCCTGCATCCTGATGATAGAGTTACCATCCGTCAAGCAGTCAAACAAGCTATTGCTGAGGAGAAAGAACTAGATATTGAGTTTAGAATTGTATTACCCAATAGCAAAATTCGCATTCTCAAAGGCTATGGACTCGTTCAGCGTAATTCCCAAGGGCAACCCCAACGCATGATCGGCATTAACTACGACATTAGCGATCGCAAACAAGCGGAAGCTGAGATTATCCGTAGTCGGGATTTACGAGAAGCTATTTTTAATGAATCGGCTGATGCCCTCTTTCTAGTTGATGCAGAAACAGTCCGAACCATAGATTGCAACCAACGGGCTGTTGAGATGTTTGCAGTCACTAATAAAACCGACTTAATTGGGATTGAAGGACATCAATTACAAAAGCAGCAATTCACTATTGAAGAGTTACAAGCAATTAAAGATGATATGGAGCAACAAGGCTTTTGGAGTCGGGAAATTGAATACAAAACCTTCACAGGTAAAATATTTTGGGGCAACCTGGCCGCCAAACAAATTACTGTCGCAGGTCAAAAAATGAACCTGGTGCGAGTCACAGATATTAGCGATCGCAAACAAGCAGAAACTCAACTTCACGATACTAATAAACAACTTGCTCGCGCTACTCGCCTCAAAGATGAATTTCTCGCCAGTATGAGTCACGAACTCCGCACTCCCCTTAACGCCATTCTTGGCATCACGGAAGGATTGCAAGATCAGGTATTTGGGGTAATCAATGAGAAACAACGTCAGGGTTTACAAACCATTGAACGCAGTGGTACTCATCTATTGGAATTAATTAACGACATCCTCGACTTATCCAAAATTGAAGCGGGACAAATGGAATTAGACTGTACCCCAGTAGTCATCCGTCAACTTTGTAAATCCAGTCTGTCTTTTATCAAACACCAAGCTTTCCAAAAACGCATTCATCTAGACATCAAGATTCAACCTAATTTACCAGAACTGTTAGTAGATGAACGGCGAATGCGACAAGTTTTAATTAATTTACTCAATAATGCTGTCAAATTCACTCCAGAAGGAGGATCTATTACCTTATCTGTGCTTCGAGAACAACATTCTCCGGAAACAAAGATTACACATTTTTGTGATTTTATTAGGATAGCAATCATTGATACAGGTATCGGCATCGCTCCGGAAAATCTCCATAAACTATTTCAACCCTTCGTACAAATTGATAGTTCCTTAAACCGCCAATATACTGGGACTGGTTTAGGACTTTCTCTCGTGAAGCGAATTGTAGAAATGCACGGTGGACAAGTGGGAGTAAGCAGTACAATCGGTGTGGGGAGTTGTTTTATGGTTGATTTACCATCTGCTAATATCTCTGGGAATTGGACTGAATCTGTAAATCCAGACGCATCTGAATTAGTTGCTATGACTCCAGGAAAATTATTGAAATCTCCCCTGATTTTGCTAGCAGAAGATAATGAAGTGAATATCCTCACTGTCTCTAGTTATTTAGAGGCTAAAGGCTACCGTATCGTTTTAGCAAAAAATGGTCAAGAAGCGATCGCCCTTACTAAATCCCATCTCCCTGATTTAATTTTGATGGATATTCAAATGCCAGGAATGAATGGTTTGGAAGCTATGGAACAAATTCGATTTATCCCCAATTTAGCCAATTTACCTATTATCGCTCTGACAGCTTTAGCTATGCCTGGTGATCGGGAAAAATGTTTAACAGCCGGTGCAAATGACTATCTCACAAAGCCTCTAAAACTCAAGCATTTAGCAAATACAATTCAACGCCTATTGGAGGAGATAATTGACAATTGACAACTAAAAACTCTTAATAACCAAGATTCGAGACTATTAGGACACTATTCTGATCTCCTCCTCATTCTTCCTTCTTTCCTGTCACCTGTCACCTATTTTTAACTATGTCAAATTCTCAAATTACTGCTGAAGTATTACCACTATCACCTAGTTCTCAATTAAAAGAAAATATTGCCGAAATTCGTGCCAAACTTCGTCCAGGACAAACACAAATGGCTGATTGGCAAGGGGGGTCATTAGCTGTTTCTGCTGTGCCTGGAGCGGGAAAATCTACGGGAATGGCTGCGGCTGCGGCGATCGCTATAGCCCGGCAATATCAGGATTATCTTAATACAGGCAACAAAGAATATAAACAGTTAATAGTGGTTACTTTCACCCGTTCTGCTACTGCCAATATTAAATTTAAAATTCGAGAAAATTTAAAAAAATTATCTTTACCACAAACAGGATTTGCGGTTTATACACTACATGGTTTAGCCTTAATTATTGCTACTCGTTATCCTGATTTATCTGGGTTACAGTTAGAAAATACAACATTAATTACACCGAATCAAAGTCATAAATTTATCCGCACAGCCGTAGAACAATGGATTACTCATCATCCAGAAATCTATCTGCAATTACTTGCAGGACAACAATTTGATGGGGAAGAAACAGAAAAACTTCGTCGTCAGTCTGTGTTACGAACAGAAGTATTACCAGATTTAGCTTATACCGTTATTCATGAAGCTAAAAGTTCAGGAATATCACCACAAGATTTATTCAATTGGAGTGAACAAACTCAAGATAAATATGAAATTTTAAAAGTAGCAGCAGGGTTATATGAACAATATCAAAAAATCATGCAGTTACAGGATTTTATTGATTATGATGATATGATTTTAGGGGCTTTAAAAGTTCTCCAAAATCCTAGCTCTCGTCGTCTTGAACAAAATAAAGTTTTTGCTGTTTTTGAAGATGAAGCTCAAGATTCTAGTCCTTTACAGACGGATTTATTAGAAATATTAGCTAGTGGCTTAGATGGCAATAAATTAGATAAATCAACATTAAATTTAATCAGAGTTGGTGATCCTAATCAAGCCATTAATTCTACTTTTACTCCCGCAGATCCTATTTATTTTCGGGAATTTTGCGAAGATTGCCAAAAGAAAAATAGACTAGCTCAAATGTATCAAGCTGGTCGCAGTACACACATAATTATTGATGCTGCTAATTTTGCTTTAGAATGGGTAAATAATCATGGTTCAGCTAAAACAAAAAATGGACAAACACCATTTTTAAATCAGAAAATTCACTCTCTTGATATTGGTGATAACCAACAAAATCCTCAACCAGTGGGACAGGGATTAGAACTTTATACTCCTCTAGATATTCATCACACAGTTGGATTACTTTCCCAAAGAGTAATTGAGTTATTTACAGAAAATCCTCAAGCCTGTGCGGCAATATTAGTTAGAGAAAATCGTCAGGGAAGGTGGTTAGCGGCTAATTTAGCAGAGATATGTAAAGAGCATAAAATTCAACTTTATGATGTGGGAGAAAAAGAACGACGTTCTCATGTACCTCAAGAAATTTTATCATTATTACAATTTTGCGATCGCCCTCATTCTCCAGATTATCTTAAAGCTACTTTAGATGTCCTTGTGGAACGTCAATTAATTCCTACCCAAGATATTAATACTCTCGCTAGTCTTCCTGAAGAATTTTTATATCCAAGTCCTTTAGCTCCAGCCCAAACAGAAATAGTGCAAAAAGCGGCTCATCTTTGTCGGAGTTTACTCCGCGCCTATTTAGAATTACCATATTATCAAATCATTTCTTTTTTAGCTTTAACTTTAAAATATGATCAATCAGAATTAGCCACTGCTGACAAACTTGCAGAACGGGTAAATCAGCAAATTTTTGGTAATAGTTCTATTAGGGAAATGATCTCAGTTTTAGGTGAAATTGTCAGTTCGGAAAGATTTGAATCTGTAGAACCAGAAAATGTTGAAGAACAATATACAAAAAAAGGGCAATTAACAATTATCACCATGCACAAAGCCAAAGGGTTAGACTGGGATTATGTATTTTTGCCTTTTCTCCATGAAAATTTAATTCCTGGGAAATTTTGGATTCCACCCCAAGGAAAATTTTTAGGCGATTTTACTTTATCAGAAGTAGCACGCGCTCAAATTCGCGCCGGACTTCATAAACAACCTCTACCTGATATTAAACAAGCTTGGGAAGAATCGAAATATTTAAAAATGGCTGAAGAATATCGGTTACTATATGTCGCTATGACTAGAGCTAAACAACTTTTATGGATGTCTGCGGCGCAAAAAGCACCCTTTACATGGAGTAAACCAGAGAATGTACAAACCTCTGTTCCTTGTCCTGTGTTTGCAGCTTTAAAACGCCAATTTCCCCAAAATTTCCTAAGTTCATAGAGATGCTAGAAAGTCTCTACAGGAGGTAGGGGCGCAGTCCCTGCGCCCAGTCAGGAGTCAGGAGAAAGAAAGAAACAGGACTTACGCAAAATATCTCTGAAACCTTCTTTCTTTTCTTCGTGTCCTTCGTTCCTTCGTGGTTCGTTCCTTCGTAGTTCGTTCTTTCGTGACTTGTGCGTAAGTCCTAAGAAAGAAGAAAGAAAGAAAAATTACCCAGTCCCCAATACCCAATCCCCTACTGACTGGTAGAATCCGAGAAAATAGCTTGGTTTTGAAACCAATCCTTACCCACCTGGATAGTAATATCTGAGCCGATATTACCAGTGCTTTCTACGCGCACTTCACCAAATCCCAAGATACTGCGTAGTGATTCGGCGCTGTCTCCATCTCCTTGTTGAGCAACAATATGAGTTACATCTAGAGGTTGTCCCCAAGGCTTAGAGATAAAGATATTGCTATATCCAGCTTTTTCCAATGTTTGAATTAGGGGACGCAACTGAGAGCGATTATAGCGATCGCTGTTTGTATTACCGCCTGTACTATCTTGAATAGCTATACGTAGCCGACTAGGCTCAATCATCTCTTGTTCTTGTGAAGTCCCTTCTAAACCAAAGTGTTGGGACATCAATTTAGCAATATTTTTTTTGTAAGGTATCCAATAACTAGCATCAAATTCGCCTGTTTCGCTAAAGCGTCCTGGTAGCATTAACATTTGCATATTCGAGCGATTAGTTCTTGAACCAAAACCAACTAGTGCGACTAATTCCTCAACAGATAGATTAGTATCAATATTTTCTTTAACAACATTGAGAATATCTGGTACTCGAGTCAGAGTTGTGGGATTAAGGGTCTGTTCAATCAAGGCACGCAATACCATTTGCTGGCGTTGAATCCGACCAATATCTCCTAGTTCATCATGCCGATAGCGCAGTAATTGTAACGTTTGTTCACCACTAAGATGTTGTTGCCCTGCTTTTAAATTAATGTATAAATGCTGGGAATCATCCTGATATTTCATATCTTTGGGGACGTAGACATTGACTCCACCCAAAGCCTCAATTAGCTTACTAACTCCTAAAACGTTAATACGAACATATCGATCAATTCCCACTCCGCCTAAAAGATTACTGACGGTTTTTGCTGTTAAAGCTGGTCCTCCGTCTACATTAGCGGCGTTAATTTTTTTGATTCCATAGCCTTCAATTCTTGTTCGAGTATCTCTAGGAACGGAAAGCATGACTATCTTTTGTGTCTCTGGATCAAATTTGATCAACAACATGACATCAGCAAGACCATCAAAAGAATTAATTTGCGGTAAATAACCAAGGTCTTTTGTTTCTTCTGGAGGGTTTTGTACATCTGGAGGAAGTATGCTCATGCCCATGACGAGGATATTCACTGGGCGCGTCAGTTGGGAAAATTGTAACCCATTTCCAGAGATGCTATCACTACCAAATACTGCTTCTTCTTGGGGACTCAGTTGAGCTTGTTGCAATGGCGTACTTTCCCAAGAAACTGCCAACAACGCCCCGGCAATTCCTGATACCATGGCAATTCCCCCCATCCCTACTGCAAACCATAGCCAGCGCCCCGATTTCGATGAGCGAGAACTTTTACCCTTATATTTAGCTTTCGCGGCTTTTTGTTGTGCTGCTGTTGTTTTTTGACTAGTCACAGACTTCCTCACACCTACGATTTTTAAGAAAACAAACTTGCCGACTTAATACATCTAAAACAAATCAGACTATGATAACCAACTCTCTATGAAATTTGCTATGAGAAACTTCCAAATATCATAAGTGATTGGTGATTGGTGATTGGTGATTGGTGATTGGTGATTGGTGATTGGTGATTGGGAAGTCCATTTTCCCCGGTCACTGAGCGTAGCCGATAGCGTAGCGTGGCGTAAGCCATAGTGCTGCATCCTACCTCTTCCCTATTCACAACTTACGCAATACTCGCTCTGCCAAATTACTAAATCCTGGTAAACGAGAAGATTTCCGTTGAATTATGCGAAAAATTAACCAAACACTCACTAAAAAATAACCAGAAGTTAAGAAACTATTGAGGATTAATAGGCGCAGTGTCAAAAAATCCGCAGCCGCCCCAGTAGTTAACAATAAATAACTTAACATCCAGATAAAAGCCAAGGTAATAGACAAACGGCTTGTAGCCAGTTGTTCCCGGCTACCCTGACGGTGGTAGAGAGTCCATAGGGATGGAAAAAAGCCGACAATGGGAATCAAATATAAAATAAGCTGTGTTTTTGATGTATCTGGATCTGGTGGTGGGAGGTTATTCATAGTGGTTGATGTGATCATAAACTAGAGATGGTGAATAACAGTGATTTAGTTAGAGATAATAGTCTGTAAAGAAGAAATCAATTTGGTTCTATAGTGTAATTATTTAAAAATGCAGACACGTAAGCTACTCAATTGGTGGCAAACACTGACACCTATAGCAAGATTTTTAGCGATCGCTCTTCTTGCTCCCTTATTAGTTCTCAATGGTTGGGCGATCGCTGCAATTTTCAATTACTTCCATTCCTTAATAGTGATTTTAGTCGGAGCTTCGGTACTAGCATTTCTACTCAACTACCCTGTTAGTTGGATGGAGACTCATGGTGCTAAACGCGAACAAGTAGCCATCCTGGTATTTCTATTAGCATTATCCATTTTATTAGCACTAGGTGTCACCCTGTTTCCTCTGGCGCTGAGTCAAGCACAGCAACTGGTGGCTCGTTTACCAGACTTAATTGATTCAGGGCGTTCTCAATTAATGATACTCAATGAAAAAGCGGAAGGTATGGGTTTACCCATCAACCTCGATGCTTTAGCGGCACAAATTAACGATCGCGTCAAAGGACAATTACAGGCGATCGCTGGACAGGTATTAAATTTAGCTGTAGTCACTTTTACCAGTTTGCTAGATTTCCTGCTGACAATGGTACTAACGTTTTATTTATTACAGCATGGCGGTGAACTTTGGCAAAGTTTAGTAGAATGGCTACCTTCTAAATTTCGCGTTCCCTTCTCTAAAACAGTGCGTTTGAGCTTTCAAAACTTTTTTATTACCCAATTAATTTTATCAACCTGCATGGCATCTGCTCTCATTCCCACCTTCTTGTGGCTGAAAGTTCCCTTTGGTTTATTATTTGGGTTAACTATTGGAGTCATGGCACTTATCCCCTTTGGCGGCTCTGTAGGTATCGCCCTGACAACTTCTTTAGTCTCACTGCAAGATGTTTCTATGGGGGTGAGGGTATTAATAGCCGCCGTCATCGTGCAGCAAATTCTCGAAAATCTGATTGCACCCCGAATTTTAGGCAGTTTTACTGGTTTAAACCCTGTTTGGATTTTAATTTCTGTTTTGACTGGGGCGAGAATTGGTGGACTTTTAGGGGTAATTGTAGCTGTCCCCTGTGCTGTTGTCATTAAAAGCATCATTAGCGCCATTCGCCCTCCCAGTCGTAATCTCGACACAGAAGACTCTTCTCCAGGGGAGATAGCTGCACCCATGACACCAGAAGAATCTTCAAAAATTGAAGCGAATAATTCCTTGAGTGTTTCTTAAAATTAACCTATTGACCTCAAAATGGATTGTTTTCCGGCGAAAGGCTGGGTTTAGAGCCAGGTAAATAAGATTTAGAGAGGGCGTTACTACTATTGTCTACCGAGGAACAACCAAATACACTGATCAGCATAACACTAGCAGCCGCTAAAACATAACGTCTTCCTAAACTTACGCCATAACGTCGTTGTAGAAAATTGGTTTTTACAGAATTCAATTTCTCTCGGTTCATTCTTTTACCTCAATAGCTCCAGATTTTCAGGTGTTTATCTAGTCAGACGTTGATCATGTGCTAGTACCGCGGGTGGAATTAAAAAAGCAGATTAAACAGGCTTTTTAGGTATTTTTAATCGTTTGTTAACTTACGCCGTGCTGTACTAGTTGTTCAATATCCCACGTCCAGGTCTATAAATCCTCAACTGTTACAATTTTGGTAACGGCTCTAGTAGGGAAAAGAAAATGGGTGGAAAGTCTTTGTGTGTAAGAGTTTTATCCTCACTGGATGTCAACTATTTCCTGAAAACTGCTATCAAAACATGAAAAAAGTCATACTTCAACCTTATTCAATCCTAGACCATGCAATTAATTCTCTACAGCAAACCAGGTTGTCATCTCTGTGAAGGGTTACAGGAAAAACTCGAACAAATCAAAAATCTCAGTTTTGAGTTAGAAGTTCGGGATATTACCACCCGTGATGATTGGTTTGCAGCATATCAATATGAAGTCCCGGTACTACATTTACTTACTAGCGACGGTACAGAACAATCTATACCTCGCCCTTCTCCTCGGCTGAGTGTTGAACGTCTGGAAACAATGTTAGGTAAGTATGTGAAAAGTTGAAATGGGCGATTAGAAGGGCGGTTTCTAACCGCCCGATGCTTTTTCAATAATCTCTTAAACTTACGATTATCTTTGAACCCAACCTAGTACCGCCGTGAAGTCAAAACTCAAACATCAGAACTTAATGATTTTTCATTCTTCATTTAGTTGTGACAATTGATTGAACAATATTTTCATCATATCTTAATTTTCAAGGGATATAATTATTATGACTTTCAACGTAATTGTTTAAGAAAGTGCATTATGAGTGAAAATAGGATCAAAGAAATTATTTTCTTAGTTGAAGCAGATCATGAAGGTGGTTATATTGCTAAAGCTATTAATCAATCAATTTTTACTCAAGCTGATAGTCTTCAAGAACTAAGAAAATTAATTAAAGATGCTGTTCATTGTCATTATCCTGATGAGCAAAATCGTCCTCAATATGCTATAATATCAACTAACCAAAACCCAGATACCAAATATGAAAATAATTATAGATAACCTAGAACCCAACCTAGTGGAAAAACTCAAATATCAAGCAGAACAAAATGGACGCACTCTCCAATCTGAGTTAAAGCTAATTTTAACACAAGCTGCTGCACAAATTCAGCAAGAATATTTTCACAAACAACCATTAATTACCCTAGAAACATTAGGATCACAGGTAAAAGATTCCTTAGATAATGCAGGATATAATGAGTATGGTAAAATTATTGATTTAATTCAAGATGTGAAAAAAGAAATGGCTGAAGAATATTTATTAAAAGCACGGCATCAAAATGAGTCATAATATCCCTCAACGTCTATTTTTAGATACTAATATTTATATTATTGGTGTTGCTAACCAGAATAGTTATGAAAGAAAAATATTAGAATCGGTTGGTTTTCAACAAACATCATCTATAGAAATTATCATTTCAGAAGATTTATTAGATCAGATTTTACGAGTTTCCAAACGTTTGTATAACAAAGACTGGGGTAGTCAGATTGTTGCTAGAATTTGGCAGCAATTACAAGTTATTTATGTAAATTTTACTGCTGATGAATGGCTAAAAATAGAAGAGTTAGGATTAATTCCTCGTGAAGATATTGGAGTTTATTTAACTGCTAGTAAGGGTGAAACTCAATGCTTTGTTTCTGCTAATTATAAACTAATTCGTTGTTTAGTCCAAGAAACAAAAGAGTTTGAATGTTTAACTCCTCAAGAGTTTGTGAATAAGTATTTAGAATGAATTTTTATTTCTCACTAATCAACTCAATAAATTGAGATACAGCATCATATTGATCAGGAATAGCTAAAAACTGCAATAATAACTCCTTATCCAAGTCTGGTAAAAACCGACTGCGGTTAACTTCCTCATATTCAAAAACAGTATTTAAACTAAAAATTTGGGTTTTATTATTCTTCCAAAACCAAACTTCTGGAACTCTCTTAGGTTTATACAATTCAGTTCTCTTAATTGTGCCACTACTAACTATAATTTCAATCACAATATCAGGAACTTCTTTATTAGTCCCAATACAATAAGACTCATCAGGTGTTCCCGAAGCATAACCAGATTCTTCTAAAGTAAAACCACCCCTACCATAAAACCGAATACCCTTATGTCTCATGTACGCTTCTAATAAATAAGAAAGCGTTTTTTTGACATATTCATGTTTATCACCAATAGGAGACATAATTTCCAGCACCCCTGCTAAATATGCCAATTTCACAGCATGATTTTCTTGTAACTGCACCTCAATAGTTTTAAACTGTTGCCAAGAAACACCAGGGACAGTTACCAGTTTTTCTTCTTCCTGTTCTAAAAGTGGAACTTTCATAGAAAAAACCGCCATACTTTTTACTTAATTATACTCTATTGTAGTAGGTTGAGTTAAACGAAGATAAACCTAATTAATTTCTTGATAATGTTAAGGTAAAGTGGTATTCTTGCAGAATCAGAACATTCTGAATTACAAACACTAATGCAAATTTATTAAGAAGGACTTTTGCATAAAACTACTGCATTGAGTGAATCTGTAAAACGTGGATTAATAAAAAAATTAGGTGTGTGAGTTCTAGGAGAGAAAGAATGAGCCTTTCAATTGAGCGTGTTTTAAGTGAAATTGATCAATTGACTCTAGTAGAACAAATGCAAGTATTAGAGCATTTGGTGAAGCAGATGAAACAATCTGTAGAAGCTGTTGCGGTAACTCCAAAACCTAAGTATAAGGTAACTGATTTTTATGGCATAGCTCCCAATTTACTAGAAGGAATGGATGCCCAAGAATGGGTAAATCAGTTGCGAGATGAGTGGGAAGAACGCGAAACATGGAGACAGCCTCAATGAAGCTAAGTGATGCTTTGCAGGGTGTGAATAAAGTTTTTTTAGATACATCTCCTGTGGTTTATTATGTGGAGGCTGTACCTGCTTTTGCTGAGGTAGCAAAGGGAATATTTACTCTGATAGAGAAAGGACAAATACAAGGTGTAGTGTCTCCTGTAACCTTGGCTGAATGTGTAACTTTACCTATTCGGTTGGGACAGGTAACGTTACGACAGAGATTTACAGATTTATTGACAGCTACGGAGGGAATTTTATTGGTGAATATTGATGCTGCAATTGCCCAACAAGCGGCTGAGTTACGAATTCAGTATGGGCTGAAGTTACCAGATGCTTTACAGGTAGCAACTGCTATTGCTTCTGGTTGTGAGGCGTTTTTGACAAATGATGTGGCTTTAAAACGGGTACAGGAATTGCGAGTTTTGACTATGGTTGAGTTGACAGTTTAAAAAAATAAAAAATTATCTAGGACTTACGCAACTGGCACATTGGTAATTGGTGATAAAATCTCAGTCTTAATCCTGTACATCCTTAAATCTTGTAAATTATCTCGACTCCGCTCGATAACCACCTGATTCTGACAATTTCCCTAACTAACAACTTACGTTATTAAACGTTGTCAATTGTCAATTATCAATTGTCAATTATTTCACTTTATATAGCCCTAATTAAATTCAAAAAGTACCATTTGGGGAATTAATAAATCATCTTCTAATTTGCCGATTCCTAAAAAATTGGATTCTGTTTCATAAACACGCACAAAATCGGGAATATTCAGATTAAGGGGAATTTTTTGACCTTGACACCATTTTTTTGCTGATAGTGGTGGTAAATCTATAGATGGTAGATGTTGTAATGGTGCATCTGGGGATAGAGGTTGAAATATACCAGATTGGAGTTGAGTTTCTAAATCTGTGAAGGTAAGACTGTTTTGGAGATGAAAACTGCTGCTTTCTGTACGGATTAAACCTGCTAAAGTACCATTTGTATTTAATGCTATACCCAAATCGCGGGCGATCGCTCGTATATATGTTCCCGCACCACAAGATATGGCTACGTCTAATTCTGGGAAATCTCCGTCTCGCCAGTCTAACACCTGAATTTGGGAAACTTCGACTGTTCGCACTGGAACTTCGACTATTTCCCCTTTCCGTGCTAAATCATATAGACGTTTTCCATCTACTTGAATGGCGCTATAACTGGGGGGAATTTGCTCAATTTTGCCGATAAACTGGGAAAGTGTGGTTTTCACATTCTCCAAATTTAATCCTGGACAAGGTGTGGAGGTAATAATGTCACCTTCCAAATCATCAGTAGTAGTGCGTATACCTAGACGAATAGTGGCTTGATAAGCTTTTTCCCCTGGTAAATATTGTAATAATCTTGTCGCTTTCCCCAAAGCTATAGGTAATACTCCGGTAGCTTTGGGATCTAAAGTTCCTGCGTGTCCGACTCGCTTCATGTTCAGGAGTTTTCGTACTTTGGCTACGCAGTCATGAGAAGTCCAGTCAAATGGTTTGTTTAAATTCAGAAAACCTTGCACAATTTTAATTTGAGATTTGATATTTTTGTATTTTTACACAAATTGTTAAAACTAGGAAAATGTTAATAAATGCAGTAGGGAAACACCGATACCTAGCATCCAAAATCCAAATCGGACTATGGTATGGGAAAGTTTTTTTTTACGGGATTTGTTTCTGGAGAGTGATCATCTAAAGCTGGTGCTAATTTAAGATGATCAAGGGATTGCACCAAATTTAAACCGAGAGACTGACTAGAAATACTTTGAGCATAAGCAGCATTCAGATAGGGAAGATATTCTGGTTTCTTGGCTACATAAGTTTGGAAGAAAGGTAAACTTAAAGCATTCATGTAATGCTGGGCTTGGAAAACATCACCTACCATATCAGTAGATAAGGCTATTTGTGTACTTCCAGGGTTGCTATTACCAATGGTAGAAAAATGAGTAGCACCTAGTAACATGACTAAATATTTTTGGGGATAAGTAATCCAAGAGAAAGGTAAAATTTGCTCATATAAAGCTGGTGCAACAGTATCTTCACTGCTACCAATAATCATGACTGGGGTGTGAATTTGACTTAAACCAGCTTGTCCAAAAATAGAACTAGTGATAGGATTAACAGCGATCGCTGCTTTGATTCTTTGATCTTGTAAATTATCCTCTTGTCCTGACTGATTTGGCAGTTCTAAAGCCCGACATTGCAACAGTAAAGACATATTCCAAGTATTTCTTACTTTCTCTGCATGACAGTCTTGTTTGAGTTGTTCAAAGTTAATTTTTGCTCCAACTAAAGCTAATGCAGTATAACCTCCTAAAGACTGACCAAATACTCCCACTTGTTGCAAGTTGAGCCGATGTTGAAATCGTGAATCTGATTCTAGTTGATCTAAGATATATTTTATATCTAAGGGTCTATCTTTAAATTCATTCGGGTGGGCAACTTGATTACTATTTCTCTTAATTAAAGATTGTAATTGTTTAGCATCACTACCTGGATGATTGGGAATAACAACCGCAAAACCATTTTTAGCTAAGTAATTAGCTAAATAGCGAAAGTTACTACTATCTAAACCTAACCCATGAGAAATCACAATTACAGGTGCAGGTTGTAAGGTATTGGGAATATATATATCTGTGGATAAATGCCGATTACGGATTGAATCAAATAACTGTAATGTTTGTTTTTGAGTTAGCAAATTTGGTTGATTTGATAACTCTGGTAATTGAGATAATTTCTCTAGAGGAATTGTAGCTGCTTCTAAATGGGATGCTTGGATAATTGTAGAAATTGCTTTTTCTGTTTCGCTGATCATTTTTTCTAATTCATCAGCAATTTGCATACCAGAAGCTACATCAATACTAATACTTTTTTGAGGATATTTACGTAATAAATTTAATAAATTTAACCCTTCTGGTTCAGCCGCAGCAGCAATTAAAGCTGTGCGTAAAGCCTGAAATTCTGATTCTTGGGGATGAGAAGATGTTTTAATTAATTCGGTCAATCTTTGTAAGATAAATTTCCCTTGTTGAGTGTCCAAAAATTGGGAAGCTACAGAAGGGCTAATTCTGAGCGGTTGCATCAGAATATTTCTTAATTCTTGCAGTTTATGAGCCGGAATATATTGGTAATATCCTGCTAAATCCGCATTAATTATACCATGTTTAGCATAACTTTCTAAGATACTAATAGGGATAGAAATTTCTAGTGCTGAATAAGAAGCATGAATTTGTTCTGCTGCCATGACAGAGTTACTTATACCAAATGTTGGCAGCAACATTGATAGCACAAGTGACAGGGAATTTTTTCTGAGGGTGCTGCCCCAATTACCAAACATATTCATCGCTTAACTTGTGTGGTGATATTGTTGAGCGAGGCTCAAATTTTGGTAGTTATTTAAACACCCTGATCAATTAATAAAGTATTGTTTGCTTCAGATATCATTGATTAATTGAGATATATTTCTTAGCAAAAATGCCAAAATCAAATTAGAAATGTAATGGAGTTGCTGGGCAAAGTTCACTTCTCATTACTAGCATTTCTGTTAAAATCATAATAAATACATAAATGTTCTACATCAGTATTTATTGTGTATTAAGATTGATTAACCTGAAATTATGCGAATAAGTTCTATTAATGGGCTTTGCCTAAAGTAATAGATATTGAACCAAGAACAACTAAAAAAGCGCCAAGAATTCCTAACAATGATATTTGTTCATGAGAGATAATATTAGGAGCAATTGCGGACATGAGCCAACCGGAAAATAAGGTAATAATTGGAGCTAAAGCTATGACAGCACTTACTCTTGATGCTTGCCAATGTTCCAATGATTCAGCAAAAGCACCATAGGCAATGAGAGTATTAAAAGCACAAAATACCAATGTTGTAAAATGAAAGTTATCAAGAGTGAAAATTGTATTGATTTTTGCCAATGGCGTGAATAATAAAGCACAGCCACCGTAAATAATCAACATGATTTTGGCAGAGGATAAAGATTGCAATAGTTGTTTTTGTGATAAGGCATAAATAGCCCATGCTACTGCTCCTAAAACCAGTAAACCGCTACCTAATAAATATTGACCTTTAGCTGTGATGATAGTGGCTAATTGGGCATGAAAAAATAGGGCAAAACCTGAAGCCAAGATACCAACACCTAACCATTGATATAATGTATAGCGTTCGTGAAAAATTACTAATCCACCGAAACTTAATAACACACTAGATAATTGAATGATGACTTCAGCATTAGCTGGGGCTGTAAATGCTAAACCTTGCATAAACAGAAAATAGTTGGCGGCCAAAAATATGGTAGCAACTACTAATAATTGCCACGAAGTAGCACGTAATTCTGCTAAAGTTGGTAATTTTTTCTTGACAAATAAATAAATTGCTAGTAAAAGGAAGGCAGTTAAAAAGCGAAACCAAACGATGGTGTAGACATCTAGAACTTGTAAGGTTACTGTTAAGGCTAGAGGTAAAACTCCCCATAAAAAAACCGTTACCAATGATAAACCTAGCCCTAAGCGCCAACGACCAGAACTTTGATGCATTATTAATAATTACTAAGTAGGACAAGTTATCAATTGATCATTGACAATTGTTTCATTCAATGTTTAAAACCTCTCCTTTAAAGGAGAAAAAAGCCAAAAAATTCCTTTTTCTCAATTCTCGCCCTAGAAGTGGGAGACAATTGTCCATTGTTGATTTTTGCACAGTAGTTAAGTACCAGGAATAGTTAATTATTTCTGGCTCTTGGCTATGAGTCCGGGTAATATTAATTTTGAATGTGTAATTTTAAGTTACAAAATGTAATTTAAAGTTTATTAAAAATATGCGTCAGATTTCAATGATCTGTTTATTTGCAGGATTTATCTAGTCTGACGCACCCTACAAAAGATTTTTGATAGAGTGCGTCAGATTTTAATTATCTGTTTATTTGCAGGATTTATCTAGTCTGACGTGGTTGGTGAGCTTGCCGAACCACACCCTACAACAGATTTTTAGTGTGACACTCGCGTAAGTCCTGTTGAGTATAAAACTTAGTAACGGCGAGAATAGCCACCGCCGTCTCCACCACGTCGTCCACCACCTTCTTCTTTGGGTTTGGCTTTGTTAACTTTTAAGTTGCGACCCATCCATTCAGCGCCGTCAAGTGCGGTAATTGCCGCTTCTTCTTCTGCGTCTGATGACATTTCTACAAAGCCAAAACCTCTAACTCGTCCAGTTTCCCGGTCTGTAGGTAGTTGAACTTTTTTAACAGTTCCATATTCTGCAAAAGCCTGCTCAAGGTCTTGTTCTCTAACCTCATAGGATAGATTACCAACATAAATTGACATAGAATTGCTCCAGAAATTAAAAAGTGGACGTGTACAGATGTCTAAACCATATAATACCCGTGACTAGTACCAAAGGGCGGAATTAAAAATTAAAAATTAAAAATTAACAAGCAGATGATGTAAGCTTTTTAAGAATTTTTAATGGTCTGTTGACTCCCGCCTTTGTATCTAGTGATTTTAAATGACTCCTTTTTGCCTGTTCTTTGACATACTACAGTAGAATTGAAAAATTAGGAATAATTACAAGGATGGAATTCATAGTTTGTTTTCCAAAAACTCTCACTATTCTGCCAGTATTGTTAATAACTGTGCCTCACTCAACTGGCTGATCCCTAAATTCTGCGCTTTATCTAATTTAGAGCCGGCATCTGCTCCGACTACCAAAAAGTCTGTTTTTTTACTGACGGATTCCGTAACTTTACCACCTGCTTTTTGAATTAAGGCTTTGGCTTCATCCCGCTTTAAGGTTGGTAATGTCCCGGTAACTACAAAGGTTTTACCAGCAAGTTTCTGATTAATTTCGCCAATTGTTGGTGGTGCTGCGCTGTTTGCTAATTGTAAACCGATCGCTTGGAGTCGGGAAATTAAGGTTTGATTGGCTGGAGTCCGAAACCATTGATGGACTGATTGGGCAATTTGAAAGCCAATACCGTAAACGCCTTCAATGTCTGATTGTTTTGCGGCTGTGAGTGTTTCGACGGTGGTAAACTTTTCTGTGAGTAGTTGGGCGTTGACGCTGCCAACGTGACGGATGCCTAAACCATATAATACTCTAGGCCAAGGTTGGTTTTTCGATTGGGCGATCGCATTGACCAATTTTTCTGCTAACTTTTGACCCATTCTTTCTAATACACATAAACTTGATTCTGTCAAGTCATATAAATCAGCAACGGAATGTACCAACCCTTTATCTACGAGTTGATGTACCAGTTTTTCTCCCATACCTTTAATATCTAAGGCATCACGGCTGACCCAATGTTCAATTTCACCTTTGAGAATAGCCGCACAGGATGCGTTGACACATCTTGTCACGGCTTCTCCTGTTTCCCTGACTACTAGTTGCCCGCAGACGGGACAATGGGAAGGCATAATAAAAGGTTGGGTGTCAGCGGGACGCAGTTCTTTAATGACTCGGACAACTTCGGGGATGATTTCTCCGGCTTTGCGAACAATGACGGTATCACCAATGCGGATGTCTAATTGTTCGATGCGATCGCTATTATGTAAGGTAGCACGGGATACTGTTGTGCCGGCTAGTTGGACGGGGAACATTTCTGCTAATGGAGTTAATGCCCCGGTTCGTCCGACATTGACTGTGATTTTTTCTACACGGGTTGGGGCTTCTTCGGCAGGATATTTGAGTGCGATCGCCCAGCGGGGAAACTTCTGTGTAAATCCCAGTTGTTCTTGGAGTTTAAAGGTATTTAATTTAACTACAACCCCATCCGTCATATAGGGGGAGTTCAGCCGTTCTGTATCCCAATATTGGTAATATTCAACAACTTCAGCAATAGAATTGCAGAGTTTATGGTTGGTATCAATCCGAAAACCCAGCCTTTGCAATAATTCCAAAGCTTCCCATTGCGTATTCGCAATACTGGAATCATCCAACCCCGTAATATGCAAAGTATAAGCAAAGAAATCTAACTGCCGCTGTGCGACAATGCGAGAATCTAATTGCCTAAGTGTACCTGCTACAGCATTGCGAGGATTAGCAAATACCTGTTCACCAGCTTTTTGTCTTTTCTGATTAATGTCTTTAAATACTTGTAAGGGTAAAAACACTTCTCCCCGTATTTCCACCTTAGCAATATTGTCTAACCCGTCAAAATTCAAACGTAGAGGAATTGAGCGAATAGTTCTCACATTTTGAGTAATATCTTCACCCATTACCCCATCTCCTCTAGTTGCACCTCTGACTAGAAAACCATTTTCATAAGTCAAAGCCAAGGCAGCACCATCAATTTTCAACTCAGATACATATTCTATTTCACCGGGATTATACTGACTTGGTGCGTGTCGCCGCCAACGTTGATCCCAGCTTTGTAATTCTTCAATATTAAAAGCATTTTCCAGACTGTAGAGAGGGATATTATGACGAACTGAGGTAAAATGAGTTGCAGGTCTTTCACCTACGCGCTGAGTCGGACTATCGGGAGTAATTAATTCTGGATACTGCGTTTCTAATTCTTGCAGTTCTCGATACAGCCGATCATAAACTGTATCTTCCATTATTGGCGCATCTAGTACATAATACGCATAGCCAGCTTGTTGGAGTAAACTTCGCAGTTCTTCTATACGCTTTACTTCAGGCTGAGTTGACATCATGAGTTTCATAACCAAACAATAATAGCAGTGGGACTTTAATTATAAAGAAGAGAAGGAAGCATACATGACTAAAAATTTCACAATTAAACCCCCTATTATTATCGCTCATCGGGGTGCAAGCGGCTACCGTCCCGAACACACTTTAGCCAGTTATGAATTAGCAATTGATTTGGGGGCTGATTATATTGAACCAGATTTAGTTATTACTAAAGATGGGGTTTTAATTGCGCGGCATGAAAATGAAATATCAGAAACTACGGATATTGCTAATCATCCCGAATTTGCTCATTTAAAAACTACTAAAATTATTGATGGTGAAATTAAAATTGGTTGGTTTACAGAAGATTTTACTATAGCAGAAATCAAAACTTTAACCGCGAAAGAACGTATTCCCCAAATCCGTCCCCAAAATACCGCTTATAACGGAATGTTTGCTATTCCCACTTTTCAAGAAGTAATTGATTTAGCACAGCAAAAAAGTCAAGCAATTGGCCGGAATATTGGCATTTATCCAGAAACTAAACATCCTAGTTATTTTAAATCTATTGGCTTACCCTTAGAAGAAACTTTATTATTCAATTTACAAAACATTAATTTACCTGTATTTATTCAGTCATTTGAAGTTGGCAATTTGCAAGAATTATCAAAAAAAACAAATTTACCTCTTGTGCAATTAATTAATGATAGTGGTAAACCATATGATTTCGTAATTGATAATGATCCTCGGACATATACGGATTTATTAAATCAACAAGGTTTAAGAGAAATCGCTGAATATGCCCAAGCGATTGGTGTAAATAAAAACTTGTTGATTCCTCAAGATATTAATGGTAAATTACTTTCGTCAACCTCTTTAATTATAGATGCTCATGTAGCTAATTTACAAGTTCATCTCTGGACTTTTAGAAATGAAGATGTCTTTTTGCCTCTAGACTTAAAAGGAAATCCAGACAGAGAATATGAAATGTTTTTCAGTTTAGGGATAGATGGCTTATTTAGTGATTATCCAGATATGGCTGTAAATATCCGCAATTCTAGATTTTTATATCAAGCAAATGAGTAATTTACCTTTAAATCGTTTAACCGAAATTGCCCAACTTTTTCTCAAATTGGGGATTATTGGTTTTGGTGGACCAGTTGCCCATATTGCCTTGATTGAAGATGAAGTAGTAAAACGTCGTCAATGGTTGACACAAGAACATTTTCTAGATTTGGTAGGGGCAACTAATTTAATTCCTGGACCCAACTCCACAGAAATGGTAATTCATATTGGATACATTTATGCAGGTTGGTTAGGATTAATTGTAGCTGGTGTTTGTTTTATTTTACCCGCGGTTTTAATTACAGGTGTATTTGCTTGGATATATGTTAATTATGGGACTTTACCACAAGTTGCACCTCTACTTTATGGCATAAAACCCGTTGTTTTGGCAATTATCATGAATGCTATTTGGGGTTTGGCAAAAAAATCAGTAAAAACGCGAGAATTACTGATAATTGCTATCGTAGTTGGATTAATAACTGGGTTTGCTAAAGTTAATGAAGTTATCGCTTTATTGCTAGGAGGAATATTAGGCATGATTTGGTTACGTAGCAGTAATCAAACTAATTTAATGATGGCTATTTTCACTACAGGTACACTTTGGCAAACTACCGCAACTGTAACTACAACTATCAGCAATAATGTATCTGTACCTTTATGGCAATTGGGTTTATTTTTCCTGAAAGTTGGTAGTGTACTGTTTGGTGGTGGTTATTTGTTGATAGCATTTTTGCAAGGAGGATTAGTAGAACAATATGGTTGGTTAACACAACAACAGTTATTAGATGCAATTGCTATTGGCCAATTTACTCCTGGACCTATCCTTTCTACTGCTACATTTATTGGTTATGTAATTGCTGGATTTCCTGGGGCAATTGTCGCAACTTTGGGAATTTTCATGCCTTCATTTTTATTTGTGGCTGCTTTAAATCCTCTGATAAATCGTATCCGTAATTCATCGTTAACAAGACCTTTTTTAGATGCCGTAAATGTTAGTGCTGTAGGATTAATGGTGTTAACTACTATTCAATTAGCGATCGCTACTTTAAGTTTAACAAAAACCCCTTGTATAGATTTTTTGGGTTTAGGAATTGCTATAATTTCGGGAATTTTAGTGCTTCGTTACCGGATTAATGCAGTTTATTTAATTTTAGGTGGTGCTATGATTGGTTGGGGTGCAGCAATTTTTGGTTACAACTTTTTGTAGTTTTTATAGGTTGAGTTAAGCGACAGCGCAACCCAACAAAATTCCGTAAATGTTGGGTTTTCTCGCGTCAACCCAACCTACCTAATTTAAGTAATGTTTGGTTATTCTTTTTAAAGAGATAAATAATTTATTTCTCTTTCTAAATTATCACGGGCAAATTTTTCGCTACTCTCAAACATCAAAGGTGTAAAATAGATTCTTTCCCGCTGCAAAAATCCTTTTAAAATTTGTCTCCTGCCTGTGATATATTCTAATTCTGATATCCACGCATATTCTTGACGAATGGCTTCGGCATATTCTTGATATTCAACTGGTTTTGCCGCTAAGATTGCTAAGTCTGCATCAAGTAAAACCTGGCTATTTAAATCATTACTTTGATGATTTTTAGTATTTAAAATTAACTGATGAACTGTGTTAATATTGCTAGTAGGAATTCCTAAACTTTCTAGGATATTGGCAGCATAGTCAGCACTTTTTTCTTCATTATCTTGAGCATGAGTATTATAAATTATATCATGAAACCAAGCTGCAAGTTTGACAGAAGGTAAATCTTGAGCATATATTTGTAAAATATTAATTGTACTGAGAATATGATCAAGATGTTTGAGGTTGTGGTAGTAGCGATAAGGCTGAGAATAAGTGTTAACTAAGTCAGTAAAAGCTTGATTGGCTGCGATCTTTTCTATGTTAAAGGGTTTGATTGTTTGTTGCCAATGAAGAAATAGTTTTTCTTGAATCATAGGTATGGCTTGCTTAATTTAGATAATTGACCATTGATAAGTTTGTAGTGAGGACTTTAGTCCTCATTTAAGGGCTGAAGCCCTTACTACCAAATCATCTCAATATTTTTTACATTACTTAATCTAAGTTAATTTATTTTTGTCTAGTTACTTAAATGAGAACTTCATAGATAGAAATAGCTTGATCTTTACCTTTGACTTTGACAGATTCATCTACAAGTCTTAAAGACAATAATTCTGGATTATATAAGCTATTAACTACTGCTTCTGTGATCAAAATGTTGCAGTTATATTGTTTTGTTAATCCCTCAATTCGAGAGGCAATATTAACTGCATCTCCGATCACAGTGGAGTCAATGCGGGATGTGAAACCAACTGTACCCATGACCACTGTACCACGATGAATACCAATACCAACGGAAATATGAGGTAATCTTGTTTCTGTGGGGCTTTGTTCGTGTTGTAGGCATCGTTCATAATTAAATTTATCTAAAGCCTCTAGCATTAAAATAGCTGCTTTTACAGCACAGTCTGTACTATCATCATCAAATAAAGCCATAATGGCATCACCAATATATTTATCTATAAAACCACCTGCATCATCTATGGCTTTTCCCATACAAGCTAAATAGTCATTCAAAAATGTAAAAATTTCCATTGGTGCCATGGCTTCAGACATAGAAGTATAACCCCGAATATCACAGAATAAAATTGTCATTTTCTGTGTTGAGGCCATACCAACTTCTATGTTTTCTATTCCTTGGGGGGCGATGACAGAAACGAATTTATCTGGTACAAATCTTTCAAATGAATCTAAAGTTTTTTGTAATTTGCTGAAGGATATCTGCAATGTTGCCGACATTTCATTAAAGGAAGTTGCTAATGCGCCAATTTCATCTGTACGATTATCAATATCTGCACGATGTTGTAAATCACCTCCAGCAATTTGGGCTACACTGGACTGTAAACGCTGTACAGGATCACTTAACTGTCGTGCTAGGATGTAGGCACACAACCAACCTACAGCAAGTCCTACAGAACCGACTGTTAAAGCTTGATTCACTGCATTAGCAACAGCACGATCTACTTTTTGTAGAGACATCCCAATTCTTAAAACGCCTAGTTTTTTACCAGCTAGTGTGCGAATATCTGAAGCTACTTCAATGATGGGTTCACCGCGTTTAATCCGTAATTTATCTGCAAAATAAATATCTTTGAGGATAAATGTTTCAGATATGCGAGCTTTTTCGGAAGATTTTAAGGCATTCTTAGTAATATTTAAAGGAACAATATCGGGAATGTACTGGTTTTGATGTTCGTTAGGGGAAGCAGCAGCAATTTGATTGTCTTGACGGTTATCAGAGACAAAGACATAAACAAAGTCTTCATTTTCTCGTAAGATCAAATCTATGTTTAAGCGGATTTGACTCCAATTTTCTTCTGATAATTCATTAGAATATGTATAACTGAGAATGTTAGAAATACTTTTCGCATCATTCAACTTTTCCTGACGATAAAGGGTATCTTCACTTTTTACCCATACCGTAACTATCGCACCAATCAAACCAAGAATCAGCAAGGTGGTAGAAACCATGATTTGGGTACGGATAGAACGAAAAGTAAACATTTTCATATCTGTGGAGTTAACTCTTCTACAAAAGTTACCCAACGTTTATTTTTAGTTTTGCTTGGACAATCATTACCAAAGGCCAGTGTCACAGGACCACCCATTTTTGCTAAAATTGGCTGTTTATTTTCACCCCATCTAGTTGCTAAAATGACATTACAGTTATTTATGTCTGTTGATGCTAATTCTGTAGGTTCGGAATTTCTACGGTAAATTGCTGGTTTTCCGGTGACGATGACAGAACTTTGAGGTTTTATACCAGCTAGAGAAAGGACATCACGGACTCTGACACCATGTAGTTTTACTTTGCTACTAGGCCACCAGACGCGATAACCTACATTTTGATTTAGGGTTACTTGTGGTAATTTATCAAGTGCAGCTAAATTCAGTTCACGTTCACCTACACGCACTAATGCTTTTTCTGTACCAAAGATAACATGAGTTACATAAAAAGCCCAAGATCCTTCATTATATTTTTGTCTAATTTGCGGATATTCAGTATAGGGAAAGATTAAATAAAGAGGACCGCCTTGATCGCGCTGAATTGGTTTATCATCTTTGGCTAGTGCTAAAATAATTGGGTAAGTAAGCAAATCTTGGATCTTTACTGTGACTTGATAAGCGTCATAGCACACAAAAGTTATTTCTGTTACTTCTGGGGGAACTCCGAAGTTTTTGAGGAGTGTGGATACAGGTATTCCTTGAAATTTAAATACTTGATTTGGGGTAATAATATTATTGGCATCAATGGTATTGACGTTGGTTGTAGCTAATTTAAGCAACTCTGTCCAATTTAAGGTTTTAGATTTACCATCTTTTGTTTCACCCTGAATAACTAAATTCCACTGACGCTGTGAGTTGTTTTTGGCTTTATCTGCTAGAATTTCCGCATTGCGAACTGCTTGCAGCAGCGCTTCGCTATCGCTTGCTTCTTTCCGCCATACTTCCAATTGTAAATTGGTCGGCTTTTTTATACAACCTCCTAAGCAGACTATCACTATCCCCAAATATACTAAAGTTAAGTTTTTCCAGACATTCAAGACAACCACATTCAAGACTACTAGGAAAGTTTACAAAATGGCGTTAACTAAGTTAGAAATAACACCGTAATCCATTTTTACACTATCATTCAACATTACGCCAAAAAAATGTCGTTTGGAAACTGACTACTAACAATTGGGCGCAGACCCGGTTAAAACAACTGGGTGTAGGTCCTGTTAAAACAATTGGGCGCAGACCCTGCGCCCCTACAACAACTAACAAATTTATGGTATTACAAGTACAAAACAGCGTTTACGAAGCGAAAACTCAAGAAATAGCTAAACAGGTTCTTGCTGCTACTGGAGAAAATCGCTCATTTTTGGCTGCTTTACGGGATCAAATGCGCTGGGATGATAAATTACTCGATTGGGCTATGAGTAATCCGGGTTTACGGGTACAGTTATTTAGGTTTATTGACACTTTGCCCGCTTTACATAGTAAATCAGAAATTGCGTCCCATTTGCAAGAGTATTTGGGAGATGAGTCCGTAGAATTACCCGCAGCTTTAAAAGCGATCTTAAACTTTGCTAACCCTGATTCTATGCCCGCACAGGTAGCAGCGACAACTGTAGGCACTGCTGTAGAAACTTTAGCACATAAGTATATTTCTGGGGAAAATATTAAGCAAGTCATCAAAACTGTTGAGAGACTGCGAAAGGAGAAGATGGCTTTCACCATTGATTTACTTGGTGAAGCGGTAATTACGGAGACAGAAGCCCAATCTTATTTAGAAAGATACCTGGAATTAATGCAGCAATTGGTGGAAGCATCCAAAAATTGGGGGAAAATTCCGGCTATTGATGAAGCTGACGGCGAAAATATCCCAAAAGTGCAGGTTTCTGTCAAATTAACGGCGTTTTATTCCCAATTTGATCCTTTGGATGCTGAAGGTAGTGAAGCACGAGTAAGCGATCGCATTCGGATTTTATTACGTCGAGCGAAGGAATTAGGTGCAGCAGTCCATTTTGATATGGAGCAATACGCCTACAAGGATATTACTTTCAATATTCTCAAAAAGCTGTTACTAGAAGAAGAATTTCGTCAGCGTACCGATATCGGTATGACTATTCAAGCATATCTGCGCGATAGTGAACAAGATGCTAAAGACATTATCGCTTGGTTAAAACAACGCGGTTATCCTCTGAGTATTCGCTTAGTTAAAGGTGCATATTGGGATCAGGAAACTATCAAAGCTGCCCAAAAACATTGGCCACAACCAGTTTATAATGATAAAGTCGCCACAGATGCGAATTTTGAAACGATTACGCAACTATTACTAGAAAATCATCAGTATGTCTATTCTGCCATAGGAAGTCATAATGTGCGATCGCAATCTCGCGCGATCGCTATTGCGGAAAGTCTCAATGTCCCCCGTCGTCGTTTTGAAATGCAGGTTCTTTACGGCATGGGTGATAAAATTGCTAAAGCTTTGGTAGATAAGGGTTATCGTGTGCGGGTTTATTGTCCCTATGGTGAACTTCTCCCCGGAATGGCTTATCTAATTCGGCGGTTGTTGGAAAATACGGCGAATAGTTCGTTTTTAAGGCAAAATCTGGAAAATCGTCCGGTTGAGGAGTTGTTAGCTCCTCCAATTGTAGCTCACGCAGAGACGCAGAGGCACAGAGAGGAAGAAGGAGGTTTTGTTGGTGTTGCGGATACGGATTTTGCGGAGGAGGAGAGAAGGAATAAGTCGCGTTTAGCTTTTGAGGGTGTGCGTCAGCAGTTGGGAAAGACTTATTTACCGTTGCTGAATGGGGAATATGTGAATACTACAACGTTTGTTGATTCTCTGAATCCTTCTAATTTTAGTCAGGTAGTTGGAAAAATTGGACTTCTGAGTGTTGAACAAGCTGAGGAAGCAATGAAGTTTGCTAAAGCTGCTTTTCCCGCTTGGAAGAAAACTCCAGTTAAACAACGTGCTGATATTTTGCGGAAAGCTGGGGAGTTAATGGAGGAAAGACGCGCTGAACTCTCTGCTTGGATAGTTTTGGAGGTGGGAAAACCCGTTAAGGAAGCTGACGCGGAGGTTTCGGAAGCGATTGATTTTTGTCTTTATTACGCTGAGGAAATGGAACGGCTGGATAAAGGTGTAATTTATGACGTTGTTGGTGAGACTAATCGTTATATTTACCAGCCGAAAGGTATCGCTGTTGTGATTTCTCCCTGGAATTTTCCGTTGGCTATTGCTTGCGGTATGACTGTTGCTGCTTTGGTTTCTGGAAATTGTACTTTACTCAAACCTGCGGAAACTTCTTCGGTAATTACGGCAAAATTTACAGAAATTTTGATTGAAGCTGGAATACCAAAAGGTGTTTTTCAATACGTTCCCGGTAAGGGTTCTCAAGTCGGTGCTTATCTGGTCAATCATCCTGATACCCATGTAATTGCTTTTACTGGTTCTCAAGAAGTAGGCTGTAGAATTTACGCAGAAGCAGCTATCTTGCAACCTGGTCAAAAGCATCTCAAAAAGGTAATTGCGGAAATGGGGGGCAAAAATGCCATCATTGTTGATGAAAGTGCTGATTTAGACCAGGCTGTAGTCGGCGTTGTCCAATCTGCTTTTGGTTATAGTGGCCAAAAATGTTCTGCTTGTTCACGGGTAATTGTGCTTGAACCAATTTATGATGCTTTTGTGGAAAGGTTGGTTGAAGCAACAAAATCTTTGAATATTGGGGAAACGGAATTACCCAGTACCCAAGTTGGTCCAGTGATTGATGCTAATTCGCGCGATCGCATTTTGGAGTATATTCAAAAAGGAAAAGAAGAAGCGAAAGTTGCTTTGGAATTACCCGCACCCACCCAAGGTTATTTTATCGGTCCGGTGATTTTTTCGGAAGTTCCTGCAAATGGAGCGATCGCCCAACAGGAAATATTTGGACCCGTCTTAGCAGTAATTCGCGTTAAAGATTTTCAAGAAGCTTTGGAAGTTGCCAATGGGACAAATTACGCTTTAACTGGTGGACTTTATTCCCGTACACCTTCCCATATTGAACAAGCACAAGCAGAATTTGAAGTAGGCAATTTATATATTAACCGGAATATAACCGGGGCAATAGTCTCACGTCAACCTTTTGGTGGGTTTAAACTTTCTGGTGTCGGTTCAAAAGCAGGAGGTCCAGATTATCTTTTGCAATTCCTAGAACCACGCCATATCACAGAAAACATCCAACGTCAAGGTTTTGCACCAATTGAAGGTGCAGATTAAACCAAATCATGTAGGGGTGGGGAAACCCCACCCTCTTCAAGAAATTATTCTAGTCTCACATCTGAAAACTTGAATTTACCAAGAATACAAGAGATAGCTGATTATTTATATACAAGCAATACTTTTACTGAGAGTCGTGATAGAATTGATCTTAACTGCTGAGTTTAAATAAATGACAACAACAGTTGCAAAAATAATTACCATAGAAGAATTCTTAAAACTGGATTATATTGATGAGTCACCAGCTTGGGAATATATTAACTCAGAAGCAATTCAAAAACCGATGGGTGGAGGTAAACATAGTCTTTTACAAAAACGATTAGTTACAGTTATTGACACAGCCACAAGTGATTATGAAGCATTTCCAGAATTGCGTTGTAGCTGTGGTAATCGTTCTGTAGTTCCTGATATTGCAGTGATTACTACTGATTTAATTCCATTAGATGAAAGCGGTGATATTATTAGCAGTGGAATTAATTTTGCACCAGATTGGGTAATTGAAATTCTTTCACCTGCTCAAAGTCAAACTAAGGTAACTGGCAATATTTTACATTGTATCAAACATGGTACTAAACTGGGATGGTTGCTTGATCCAAATGAGCGTTCAATTTTAGTTTATCAGCCTCATAGTTTACCAGAATTGTTAACTGGAACAGATAGATTACCCGTTTTAGAAGGTGTGAATTTAATCATCACAGTTGAGGAAATATTTGCTTGGTTACAAAGGAAAAAGTGATAAATTTAACCCTCAGAACTAACTTGATTATTTAACCAAATAACCAAATCATTTACACTGGTAAAATCCAACAAAGCTAAACCTAAATTCTCCAAATCTTCCACAGACAACTTATTAATTTTTACCTGTAAATCCTGACTAACTCCACCTATACGACGTTCAAGTAGACGCATAGTGTAATTTAACGCCTCTTCATAGCGAACTTCTTGATAATATCTTGTATTTTTTAAATCACTAATACTAAACATTCTTATTAAATCCTGAAGACTAAAACGAGGTAATTTATAGGAAATAATAGCAGTAGGGTGAGTTAGAAAAAGCGTAACCCACCATTAATTTTTAACTAACTAAATTTGCTTTATCATTCAACCAAGCCACCAAATCAGCTTTACTGGTAAAATCTAACAACGCTAAACCTAAATTCTCTAAATCTTCCACAGACAACTTATTAATTTTTACCTGTAAATCTTGACTAATTCCACCTATGCGACGTTCCAACTGACGTATGACCAGATTTAACTCAGACTCATAGCGCACTTCTTGATAATATCTGGTATTCTTTAAATCACTCATAGTAAACATTCTTGCTAACTCCTGGGGACTGAGACAGTGATAGATTTACGCCACACTATTTTTGATAAAAAAATTATTAAATATTCTTAAACCTATTCTAATATCTGTGTCAGAGTTGGCAAGTAAACATAAGGCTGAAGTATCGAAGGTTTCCAACCGGTAGCCTCCTGAATAAATCCTCCTTTCTCTGCATACGTAGAATTCCAAAATTTATCTATTACTGGAAGTTCTAGCCAATTCAACCTCTCTCCTGTTAAAGAGTTGACTGGCCAATTATAGAAAGTTAGGAAATTTTCATTCATTAAATTTGGGTAATGCTTGAACTCAAAGGGCATAAACTCAGTTTGAGTACGTCCCGGCTGTTCAACAAACCAATGAATAGGAATCAAGCCATTGGGGTATTTTAAATGAACTAGTTTTACCCATTTTTTAAATAAGGTTTGAGCATCAATTTCTTGAGGAGTGTAATCATCACTTATTGTATCAAGACTAACTTCCCAATAGGCAACTAACACACCCTCCCATTGATAGTTTGTAGTTTTGCTATTAACTTTCCAAGTTGGAATTTGCTTCTTTTCGTTAGACATAGATAGCTTTATTGACTACGTTATCCTATTGGTGATTAATTACAGTTTAATCTACTAATATGCTATTTCTTTCAATTTATTCTATGATGCTATCACGCAAAGCTGCAACCAAATGGATCACATTTGTCTGAGTGTTGGTAGGCTAAATATCTTCTGCTTTAATCAGTATAAGACCGAAAAACTAATTATACCCGCTAAAACAATGTCAATTTTAGAGTTTCTCATTGCGATTAATGGCATGGCTGAGTTATGGAGTGCTGATAGAGTATTTCTAGGATTGTTGTCAAGTAACCAGTATGATCCAAACTCTATCAATAATCTTGATGGCATATACGGCAGTTTTAGTGGAATCCAAAGCATCCGTAACTCTGTTGGAATGTATAGCGGTACATCCGGTATTTACAGTCCTTATAACATTTTCTGCCTCAACCCCCCTTTTGTCCTTTATCAAAATCAACCAGTTTTAGTTGTGACAAGAAACGCTCATTTCCAGACCAATGGTGTGCCAGTTGTTGATCCTGATTTTCTTTTAGGTGTCTACGCACAACTGGCCAGTTCAGCACCAATATTAAACAATTCTACCCCATTGGACAGAGTGAATGAGGCAGCGCGAAATACTATGGAGGTTTTGAACAACGCATCGGCAATAGCTGCTTCTATGTTCCATTAATCCCTAATTAGTTTGTAGGGTAAATTAGTGAGCGATCGCATAACCCATTATTAATATTAAATTAAATCCCCCCTCTATCTGACAATAAAGGGGGTGAGAAAATACGATTAAGCCGTGAAATACTTCGCTACAGGGTGATAAGTAATAATCGCCGTTGTAGACTGTTCAGGATATAATTGCTCACTTTCATCCATGTGCATCTTCATCCTATCAACTCCCAGCAACTCCAACTGCTTAAACTGATCTTGAATATTCGGACAAGCCGGATAGCCGAAACTATACCGAGAACCTTGATAACGCTGCGCTAACATATCCCGAATATTATCCGGTTCAGAATCACCAAAACCTAACTCCCGACGGATTCTCGCGTGAGTCCATTCTGCTAAAGCTTCCGCTACCTGTACAGCCATACCATGAAAATACAGATAATCAGTGTATTGATTATTGGCAAATAATTTCTGTCCAAACTCCGTTGCAATTTCCCCCACAGTCACCGCTTGCATAGGGAAAACATCAATTATTCCAGACTCCTTTGGTGCAAAGAAATCGGCAATACATAACCTATTAAAAGACCTTTGACGCGGAAACTCAAAACTTGTCACCTGTTTTGATTGATTCTCCACATCATATATATGTAAAGTATTCCCTTCAGATTGACAAGGGAAATACCCATAAATTACTTGAGGGTGTAATAAATTCTCCTCAATAATTCGCTGCTTCCAATCTTCTAAAATTGGATAAACCTTCTCAGCTAAAAATGCCTGATATTCATCCTTAGATTGTTCTTTTGGCTTGCGAAATTGCCATTGTCCAGCTACCAAAGCTTGCAAATCCAAATACCAGAATAATTCCTCTAAAGAAATATCATCAGATTGTAAAAACTGTGTTCCCCAAAAAGGTGGTTTTGGACGTTCAATATCTACAGCTACTGCTTCCGAACGACGGGTATCTATTACTTTAGGTTCAGCAGGTACTTGATCTTTAACAGCATTATCTACTGTTTCCTTCTGTCCATTTGTTGACTCTTCAGATTCTCCTAATTCATCCAAAAATCCCTGCAAATCATGCCAATTACCTGCGGTTTTAGCTGGCATTAACTTATCCATAAAATGCAAATCAGAAAAAGCATCTTTGCCATAAACAACTTTACCTTTGTAAGCATTTTGGCAATCTTGATTTACAAACTTAGGAGTTAAAGCAGCACCACCTAAAATTACCGGCACAGTAATTCCTTTTTCATTAAAAGCCTGTAAATTCTCCTTCATAAAAGCAGTAGATTTTACTAACAATCCACTCATAGCAATACAATCAGGTTTATACTGTTCGTAAGCTTGAATGATGTTTTCCACAGATTGCTTAATTCCCAGGTTAATCACCTTGTAGCCATTGTTAGATAAAATGATATCTACCAGGTTTTTACCAATATCGTGAACATCACCTTTCACCGTAGCAATTACAAAAGTTCCCTTCGCATTATTACCAGATTCCGACTTTTCCATAAACGGTTCAAGATACGCAACCGCAGCTTTCATGGTTTCGGCTGATTGTAATACAAAAGGTAATTGCATTTGTCCAGAACCGAACAATTCACCCACTACTTTCATCCCGTCTAATAAGAAAGTATTGATGATTTCTAAAGGTGGATATTGTTCTAAAGCCTTGGTTAATTGTGTTTCTAAACCAATGCGTTCACCGTCAATAATATGCCGTTTCAAACGTTCGGGAATAGGGAGATTTTCATCAATTCCCGTATTCCGTTTGGTTTTGACTCCCGCAAAAATTGTTGTCAATTCTCCCAAAGGATCATAAACGCAGACATTACCATCAAATTTGCGTTCATCATAAATTAACTGCCGACAAACTTCTTGATGCTGGGGATCAATTTTCGCCAGTGGTAAAATTTTACTCGCGCTGACAATAGCTGCATCCATACCCGCAGTCATCGCTTCATGCAAAAACATCGAGTTTAACACCATCCGCGATGCTGGATTTAACCCAAAAGATATATTGGAAACACCAAGAATTACATGACTTCCTGGCAATTCTTGACGAATACGGCGAATTGATTCAATGGTAGCCTTGCCATTTTCCCGATCTTCTTCAATCCCAGTAGAAATAGGTAGAGCCAAAGTATCAAAAAAGATTTCCGTGGGAGCAATACCATATTCTACCGCTTGACGGTAAGCACGTTGGGCAATTTGAAACTTTTTCTCGGCTGTCCGCGCCATACCATCTTCGTCAATTGTCCCAATAATTACACCAGCACCGTATTTTTTCGCCAATTCTAGCACTTTCAAAAATCGCGGTTCGCCATCTTCATAGTTGGTAGAATTGAGCAAACACTTACCACCAGCCACCTTTAAACCCGCTTCCATTTTTTCCCATTCTGTGGAATCGAGCATTAACGGTAATGTAACATTATTAACAATTCGGGAAACTAGCTCGTGCATATCACGCACGCCGTCACGTCCCACATAATCAACGTTAACATCAAGGATGTGTGCGCCTTCTTTAACTTGACTTCGCGCCATTGAGACTAAACCATCCCAGTCTTCGGCGTTGAGTAAATCCCGGCATTTTTTAGAACCACTGGCGTTAAGACGTTCACCAACAATCAAGAAAGAATTATCTTGTTCATAAGGCTGAGTAGAATAAATTGATGCGGCTGCTGGTTCTAAACTTGGCTGTCTAACTTTCGGTTTTAACTCTTTAGCAATTTCTGCTAATTGTTGAATGTGTTCTGGCCGTGTCCCACAGCAACCCCCAATCACTTGGACACCTAAATCTTCGATAAAGTGCATTAAAGACATCCGTAATTCCATCGGTGTCAGTCGGTAATGCGCTTGACCACCAACATTTTCCGGTAAACCGGCGTTAGGAATACAGGAAACTACGAAAGGTGAATGTTCTGATAAATACTTGATATGTGGTTTCATCAAGTCTGGACCAGTGGCGCAGTTCAAACCGAGAATATCAATCGGATAAGGTTCTAAAATCGTCAGAACAGCATTGATTTCTGTACCTACCAGCATTGTTCCCATGCTTTCCATAGTCACAGACACCATTAAGGGTCTTCTTTCCCCTTTTTTGGCAAAAACTTCCTCAATCCCATTTAATGCGGCTTTAATTTGCAGCACATCTTGGCAGGTTTCCACTAGAAATAAATCAACACCACCATCAAACAGTGCTTCTGCTTGTTCAGCAAAAGAATCTTTCATGGTGTCAAAATCAATATGTCCCAAGGTGGGTAGTTTGGTTGTTGGACCAATCGAACCGGCTACAAATCGGGGTTTTTCTGGTGTAGAAAATTCCACAGCCACACTTTTGGCGAGTTCGGCGGCGGTTTTGGTGAGGTAGTAAGCCTGGTCTGCTAGGTCATATTCTGCTAAAACTATGGACATAGATCCAAAGGTGTCGGTTTCAATGACATCAGCACCAGCAGTCAGAAAGTCACGGTGAACTTTAATTATGGCTTCGGGCTTACTGTGGACTAGATATTCGTTACAGCCTTCATACTGTGCGCCTCCGAAGTCCTCAGCCGTGAGGTTTTGGGTTTGCAGATTTGTTCCCATTGCGCCGTCAAAGACGATAACGGGACGTGCTGGACTATGTAGGTGTTTGAGGAAAGGATGGGTCATATTATGTGAAAAAATAGAGTTAGTTTTGTGATAGTACACTTAATTTATTATTTTCCTAGATTTTGATAGTTTATACAGGTTGTCAAGAAAACAATATGTTGAAAAGTCAAGAGGATGGTTTTATCCGCTTACAAATAGATGTAATCCAGAGTAAAATTTCGTTGATTATTAGTGAGGTGATATTGGAGAAACAGCGCCTCGTATTGGCAAAATGGGGAAAAGACGTAGCTGCTATTATCCCTGATGATGAATTTGAACGTCTTGAGTGGTTGAGGTATGATATCCAATATGGTCAATTTCAGCTAGATGAAGAATATGATGATGATGAATCTGGCATCCCATGTATTAGCATTAATGAATTAGAATTTAATTTTGATTGTATACTTGCTCAGGTAATGGACAATGATGAAATTTTTGGTTTAACTTTCCCAACAGCTTCTTTTGAAGATAACAATGAGAATTTTATCTCAGGGGCAATTTTAATGAATATTAATAATTTCTGGATACCAGATTATTGGTTGAATAAGTAACATTAAATTTAGTTGATTAAACATCTATATTAAATATATGAGATTTCGAGACTGGGCGACTAGAGTAATGCTAATTTTTTTCCTGCTTGCGGCTCTGATTTTAGCCTTATTTGTTGGTGGATCTAGAAAACCACAAAATAATATTAGTACATCGAATTCAGATCCTACAATCTGGAGTCAATATCCACAAACCCTATTTCAGTCAGCAAAAAAAACCGAGGAACAGCAACCTAATTTACCTAATTTAACTAACTCTTCTGAACAAACCAAGCGAGTTATTAGCAGATACTCCACGACTAAAGCCTTTACTCAGTATAGACCTAATTTTGTCCAAGCTAAAGTTGATCCTAGTAATTATGGCGATCGCTATACCGCAGATATTAATGGTGTCCCTTTTAATCATCAACCTATTATTGTCCTTCATGAAACCACTAATTCAACTTCTAGCGCCATTAATTTTTTTCAAACACCTCATGATGATGAAAATGTTCAAGCCAGTTATCACGCTTTAATTACTTTAGAGGGACAAGTGATTTATTTAGTTCCTCCAGAAAAACGCGCTTTTGGTGCTGGTAATTCGGTGTTCAATGGTGCTAATGGTGTGGAAACTGTCCAGACTAATCCTAATTTACCTCCATCTGTGAATAATTTTGCTTATCATGTTTCTCTAGAAACTCCTCCTGATGCTTGGGGTAAACGTAATATTAAGGAACATACAGGATATACGGAAGCTCAATACGATTCTTTAGCTTGGTTAATTGCTCAAAGTCAAGTTCCAGATGATAGAATTACTACTCATAAAGCTGTAGATGTGGCAGGTGGAAAAGTTGATCCCTTGAGTTTTGATGGTGATAAGTTTCTAAATAAATTGCATTCTTTTCGGCAATTAAAAACTTTTAATAATGTAAAAAATTAACTGCTCATTCAAAGTTTTTTTGTTTTTTCAGTTTATCAATTAGAATATGTACTTTTGTTGATGGTTTAGTACATCCATCTTCGTTAGGATGCTTTTGCTCTAGTTTAATAGCATGATCAATAGCTTTATCTTGATTGAGTTTGAGTTTTTCATATAGCAATTTATAACTTTTATTATAAGTTTCTCCTTGTTTGAGAATACCCTCTTTTTTCATTTCCGATTCTAGCTTTGGACGTAATTCTTTGTAACTACTAAAGGGAGTTGTAGTATAACAATAATGTAGTAAAAACCAAAATTCAAAACAGGGTATTGATGTTATAGATTCAAAATTATATTCTTTTGCTGTACTGAGAGCTTGTTTATATTTTTCTGGTTTATTATCATCATCAAATATACAAAATACCTCATCATATTTTGGTTCACCTCCCCTTTTACTTTCCTGTTGTTTTTCTTGAAATAACTTATAAGCTGTATTTACAATCACCAAAGGATCTCCACCAGCAGCAGAAACAACTTTTATTTTAATTGTTGTTAATTTTAGTTCTCTTATTAGAGAATTGAAATAGTTATATTCTGTTTCTTCACCTTCAACTACAATTAAGAAGTAACTTCTAGAGTTTTGATTTCTTGAACTTCGTTTTAAATTATTGGTAGATTTTCCCCGTGACATATATTTTTAGATAGTTAACCCATTAATAAAAGGAATAGCACCATAGCGACCTAGTAGATAACCTTTTTGTAAAGATTCATTTTCACGAGGTCGAAAATCAAGCAATGAATATAGTTGAGTCATGCTGTTATCTTTCTCAGTAAACCATACTTGGTCAGGTCTGAATATTTCATCATCTAACAGTGTAGTGTCATGAGTTGTAAATATTAATTGGGCATTGTTTTTATTAATTTCTGGATTATTAAACATTTTAATTAAGGCTTTAGAAAGAACTGGGTGTAAACTTCTATCTAGTTCATCTATGAATATTACTTCTCCATATTCTAATACATACAGCCAAAGTCCAGCTATTTCAAATAAACGTTGTGTACCATCAGATTCATCATCTATATCAAATTCTACTTCTTGTTCGGAGTCATTCATTTTATGAACAGTTATAATATCTAATTTTCCCACATCAGTGATATCTTTCATACTTATATTCATTCCTCTATTCTCCATTTCCTGTTGAAGAAAATAAGTCAAACTAGAATTTAATGTCTTAGGTGTACTTTCAATCTTTAGATCAGCAATATCAGTATCTGCTTCAGTTAATAACTTAGCAATTTGGTTCTGAAAATTTTTATTATTATTATCATCAACTATGTAGGGAGTATCTATATGGAGAAGAATATTTATTTCATCTTGAAAAAAAATAAATACCTCTGTTAATTGAGGATGATTATTTTGTGCAGCATGAGATATAAATAAAGAATTAGAACGAACAAATCTTTGAATACGTTTTTTTTCCCCTTTTAATCCTTTACCAAAAGACCATTTATATCCTTCATCTGGTTGAAATTTTGGATTATCTGGCAGATATTCACGAGAAAACCAGTTTTGCTGAATTTCATTGGGATAAGCAATTAACCACTCTTCAAATACTCGTTCTCGATTTAAAGAAACTCCATATTCATAACGAATATCATCACGAATAAAAATTACTTCAAAACTACTAGGCTTTTTTGCTGATTCACTATTTAATCTAAATGCTTCAACAGGTAATTTATCACCAATTTGCATTCTACTAGCTGAGTTAATTACAAGATTTTTCAGGGTTTGCATAGCTTTGAGTAAATTACTTTTACCTGAAGCATTAGGACCATAAATAGCAGTGCTTGTAACTAAGCGTAAATCATCATTATTAGGGATAGAAAAAGTATTACTATCTAGCATGGTTTCATCTTCAGAAGCTACCATAATTAATGTTTGCTTTTCTTGGATTGAACGATAATTTTCTACACTGAATTCTACAAGCATAACTTTATTCTTAGTTGGTTATCCGCATATAACCCACAAATTATTCTAAATACTAAAAATTGGCGTTGCTGAATTAGGGTATGAAATTCAAAAATCAATGATTTCAAACTCTTACTCTCTGTAGACTCTGCGCCTCTGCGTGAAACAAAATCATACTCTTAATCAGCAACACCTAAAAATTATACTTTTTGTACTTGCTAATTATCTAGTTTATAGCAACTTTTATTTGTGGGCTTACTCAAGCATACATAAATAATGAACAAATAGCTCCAGCTATAAAACTAGAGCTATGATCAATATATGGAAATTTAGGAAATCCTACTTACTAAAACTGTAAATCTGCTGAGTTTGTAAGTTATCTTTTAAAGATGAAGGTAGTAAACCAACAGAGAAGATTTGCCTGTCTAACTGTACCTGCAAATTACTCAAAGGATCGCTACCTGTCGCAATGAGAAATTCCATTTTCTGAATATAGGGTAAAGTTGCGATTTCATCTAAAATCTGGCAAATTGCTTGCAGGTAAGGATGTCCTTTTTGTTGATACCAATTAGATTCAGCAATATTAGCTTGATCAAAACCTAAATGTACAGTTAAAGATGGTTGATCAAATAAAGCGATTCCTAATGGACGGGCTTCTTCTTGTAACAATAAATGCTGATTCTTTGATAAATGCCGTATTTTTTCTAATCGTTCATAACGTTCAGTTACGGATTCCGGTTCATCTTGCCAATGTATCGCTATTGTTACTAGATAAGTTTGTAACAACATATGTCCCAATTTCTTGGCTTTGGTAGCTAGATAATAGGAATTGAAATCATTAGACTCAATTAAGAGGGGAAGACGATCTACAACTTCTAAACCATAACCTTTGACACCAGCAATTTTCCGGGGATTATTGGTAATGAGGCGGATTTTTTTGATGCCCAAATCCATGAGAATTTGCGCCCCCATGCCATAATCGCGCAAATCAGCCGGAAATCCTAAACGCTCATTTGCTTCTACCGTATCCAAGCCCATATCCTGCAAAGAGTAGGCTTTCAGCTTGTTAATTAAGCCTATTCCCCGTCCCTCTTGACGCAGGTAAACAACGACACCTTGACCAGCATTTTCAATCATTTTCAATGCGGCTTGCAATTGCATTCGACAGTCGCAGCGCAAAGAACCCAAAGCATCACCCGTTAAACATTCTGAGTGCATTCGCACCATGATTGGTTGATCTTGGAAATTTGCTGGATCTCCCTTGACAATAGCGACGTGATCTGTATTATCTAGGGTGTGGCGGTAGCCGTAAATATCAAATTGACCAAACTCGCTGGGTAGCTTGGTAATAATTTCGCGATATACCAGGCGATCGTTTTGCAGACGATAACTGATTAAATCAGCAATGCTAATTATTTTCAGGTGATGATTTTTGGCATATTCAACTAACTGATTTAACCGAGCCATTGAACCATCAGGGTTTTGAATTTCACAAATTACCCCGGCTGGGTAAAGTCCAGCTAGTCTGGCTAAGTCAACAGCGGCTTCTGTATGTCCTGCCCGTTTGAGTACGCCTCCCGCCCTAGCCCGTAGTGGGAAAATATGACCTGGACGGCGCAATTCTTCCGGTTTGGTGGCTGGGTTGAGGGTGACTTGAATCGTGCGGGCGCGGTCTTCGGCGGAAATACCAGTGCTAACGCCCAAATGGGGACCAGCATCAATACTAACGGTGAATGCAGTTTGGTTAGTATCTGTCAGCTTGCTCACCATTAATGGTAAGTCTAGTTCATCCAAGCGATCGCCTGTCATAGCCAGACAAATCAACCCTCTGGCTTCTACGGCCATGAAGTTAATCATGTCAGGGGTGGCAAATTGGGCGGCACAAATTAAATCGCCTTCATTTTCTCGATTTTCGTCATCTACGACGACGATGACACGACCAGCTTTGAGATCGGCCAAAGCGGCATCAATAGTATCAAATTTAAAGGTTTGAGTTGTCTTAGGCTGTGACACAGAAAATTTCCAGCTACCAACGTAAATTTTTTTAACAATTTCTTATTGTAAATTGTAGCTTGTTTCTCAGAATTAGATTTTGTCTAAAAACTAAGTCACATTTTTGACGGATTTGATACCTGTACTGCACCACTGAACCAGTAACCATCGGTCAGAATCTTTGTCTAGTGCTGGTTTGAGGCGGAAATTAAAAACTTCTTCCCATACATCCACTCCATACTGATCAACAAAATCAGACTCTAGAGTTTTAAATTGTTCCCAATTGCGATCGCTAATAGCAATTAACATAGGAACAATAGTATTAATGGGAACTTGGGTCGCTACGGTAATCATTCTGGGTAATCCTCAAAAATACAAATGATAGGCATTGATGACTTTTTCGTATTAATAATTTTGACCAGCCGTTTTCCCTTTCTTCTTGCTAAAGCAAAACAAGCTAACTCTGTAACAGCCGCAGACCAATCTCTTGTATCTGTTACTGGATCAAATTCCTCCTCATCTGGGTTATTTGGTTCATTCTTGTCATTCATGTTGTCAACTATTTTTTATTTTGACGGTTGGCGATCGCATTCTTGAGGACAGTTTCCACAAGATTGCTAACACTCCTGTTTTCTTCTTCAGCCCAATTGTCTAATTCTGCTTTTAATTCAGTTGGCAAGTAAATAGTCACTTTAGGTTTTTTGGTAGCCACAATCATTTTGATATAATCAGCGTCGTTATAACGCTATTTATAACCTTTTCGGATAACTTAATTCTAGAGTGTCAATACTTGCCGTTACTTACCAATACTATACCACAGTAAAACTAACTTGGTATCGGGCTTGGAAATTTATAATTTTCTGTCACATAAAAAACATAATCTTTAGTGGTACTGATTTTATACACACTATGAGTGTGATTCTTTTTTAAAGATATTTGTAATTATAGGTACGCTAAAAGATGCTCTTTGCTATACAATGCAGCGAAAGTTCAATAGCAAGAAGTCTTTAGTAATTAGCGACTAGCTGGACTGCTGATGACTGATAATAGATAACTAAAAGTGGATAAGGATTTAAGATCATGGGAAATTTAAGACGCGTACCAGTTGGAATCGTTGGCGCGTCAGGGTATGGTGGAGTGCAGCTAGTGCGACTGCTGATGGATCATCCTGAAGTAGAAATCGTTTATTTAGGTGGTGAAAGCAGCGCAGGTAAATCCTTTGCTGACCTGTATCCACAGTTCGGTAATATAGTTAATTTGCCCATTGAGGCAGTCCAACCGGATATTATTGCTAGTCGTTGTGAAGTGGTATTTCTATCTTTACCCAATGGACTAGCTTGCCAAATCGCTCCCCAACTTATAGAAAAAGGTTGTAAGGTACTGGATCTGAGTGCTGATTATCGCTTCGGTGATTTGAAAACTTATACGACTTGGTATGGAACAGAAAGAAGCGATCGCACTATAGCAGCAACAGCAGTTTATGGTTTACCGGAATTGTACCGCGATCGCATTGCCGAAGCCAATCTGGTCGGCTGTCCTGGTTGCTATCCTACAGCTAGTTTGCTGGCACTCTCCCCACTTCTAAAACAAGGTTTAATAGTTCCTGAAACAGCCATCATTGATGCCAAATCCGGCACATCTGGGGGCGGAAGACAAGCCAAAGTCAACCTGTTGTTAGCCGAAGCCGATAACTCTCTGGGTGCTTATAACGTCGGTAGACACCGCCACACCCCAGAAATTGAGCAGATTTGTAGTGAATTGGCAGGACATGACGTAAAAATCCAATTTACACCCCACCTGATCCCCATGGTGCGGGGGATTTTAGCCACTGTGTACGCCACCATGCGCGATCCCGGTTTAGTCCGTGATGACCTGATTACCATCTACAGCGCCTTTTACCGCAATTCCCCTTGGGTGAAAATCTGTAATAGTGGCACTTATCCCCAAACTAAATGGGCGTGTGGAAGTAACAATTGTTATATCGGCTTAGAAGTTGACCCCCGCACCGGGCGCGTTATCGTCATGTCAGCCATTGATAACCTGATTAAAGGTCAAGCCGGACAAGCAATTCAGTGTATGAATATCATGTTGGGTTGGGATGAAACCTTAGGATTACCTAAAGTTGGGTTTTATCCTTAATTAGGTTACAGGGAACAGGTGACAGGTGACAGAGAATAGGGAATAGGGAATAGGGAATAGGCAAGAAATATGATCTTTCTTTCACCTCTTACCTTCTTTTACTGTCACCTGTCACCTGTCACCTGTCACCTATTTTGGTCCTAAACCCACAGTACCAGCATAGATGGCGCGATCGCCTAATTCATGCTCAATGCGGAGGAGGCGATTGTATTTAGCTACTCGTTCACTGCGACACAGAGAACCGGTTTTGATTTGACCGGCGCGAGTAGCTACTGCTAAATCAGCAATGGTTGTATCTTCAGTTTCACCGGAACGATGGCTAATTACTGAACGGAAACCGTTGCGAGTCGCTAAATCAATGGTTTCCAAAGTTTCAGTTAGAGAACCGATTTGATTCAACTTAATCAAAATCGAATTAGCGGCTTTTTGTTCAATGCCTTTTTGTAAGCGGGTGGCGTTGGTGACAAACAAATCATCACCCACCAACTGCACTTTTGAGCCTAACTTCTGAGTTAGTAATTGCCAACTTTGCCAATCTTCCTCATGTAAACCATCTTCAATGGAAACAATGGGATATTGCTCAACCAATTGTCCTAAATAATCAATAAACTCATTTGGTGAGTGGGGTTTACCATCATAGACATACTGGCCATTTTTGTAAAATTCACTAGCAGCCACGTCTAAAGCTAAGGCTACATCTTCACCAGGTTTGTAACCAGCTTGTTTAATCGCCGCTACCAGCAATTCTAAAGCTACTTGGTTAGATTCTAGGTTAGGTGCAAAACCACCTTCATCACCCACACCTGTCAGCAAACCTTTATCATCTAACACTTTGCTGAGTGTGGCAAATACTTCTGCACCCCAGCGCAATGCTTCTTTGAAAGAAGGAGCGCCAATAGGAACAATCATAAACTCTTGAAAATCAACGTTATTAGATGCGTGCGCTCCACCGTTGATCACATTCATTAAAGGGACTGGCAATAAATTCGCCAAAGGTCCTCCTAAATAGCGATAGAGGGGAATATCTAAAGACTCCGCACCAGCCTTTGCAGCAGCCAGGGAAATGCCTAAAATGGCATTTGCACCCAAATTCGCTTTATTGGGTGAACCATCGAGGGAAATCATCAATCTGTCTAAGGCTTCTTGGTTGAGAGCATCCAAACCTAGTAATTTAGGAGCTAGTACCTCATTGACATTCTGCACCGCCTTGAGTACCCCTTTGCCACCATAACGGCTTTTATCGCCATCACGCAATTCATGAGCCTCAAATGTGCCTGTGGAAGCCCCGCTGGGAACTTGTGCTACTCCGATAGCGCCGTTAGCTAAATGGACTTCGGCTTCAACTGTGGGTTTTCCCCGTGAGTCGAGGATTTCGCGGGCGACAATAGCTTCAATAGCTGTATCTAGAAATTTGGTCATTCGTTGTTTGTCCTTGATTTTGAGTATGTTGTCAGGGTTGAACTTTTACAGTTTACTAATAACCCAATCGTTAGTTTATGTGTTTCTGAGGCAAAATCGGCTGACATTAAAGAAGATTTCCAATCGTGAAGGGTGATAATGCTCGCTGAGTATGGAAGGAAACATGGAATTTGTCTGAATCAGGATGTACAGGATTATTTATTGATAATTTACTTATTTTGAATACATCAATTGCTGTCTTTATTTTTAATATTCAGGTATAAAATCCTGACAATCCTCAAATCCTGAAAATCCTGATTCTGACTAATATTTGTTATGATTGCATATCGAAATCGAGTTCATGATCTCAGATATAAAACTTAGCCATGCAGTTTAGCAATGTTAAATCCTTACTGAGTGAGAAACAGATTCCAGATATTTACGTTATAATTTTCTTAAATCAAAATTAGCTAAACAATTAAAAAGCAGCTAAAAACTATGAAAGCCTTAGAAGTTACTGGAAAAATACAAGAAGGACAATTAACCTTAGATTATCCTTTACAAATTGATAATATTAATGCTGTCAAAGTAATTATTCTTTTACCAGAAGCAGATGATTATGATCTTGATGATACTCCCATTGAAGAAATAAAAGAGAGTTTAACCAGGGCTTTTGCAGAAGTAAAATCAGGTAAGGCTAGACCTATTTCTGAATTATGGGAGAGAATTGAAAGTGAATGATATCTCAGTTAAATTTTCTCCTGAATTTGAAAAACAATTATATAAACTATCAAAACGATATCGGAAAATTCGTGATGATATTGAACCCATTATTTTGCAGTTGCAGGAAGGAGAAATAATAGGAGATCGTCTCGTAGGGTTAGGAGAAGAATATCAAGTTTATAAGGTTAGGGTGAAAAATAGCAATATTCAAAAAGGCAAAAGTGCAGGATATCGAGTTATTTATTATCTACAAACTGCTACAAATATTATTTTGTTAACAGTATATTCAAAATCTGATCAAGAGGATATTGGTGTTGCAACCATTCAAGGAATTGTAGAACAGCTTATGGAATAGAATAACTAATTTCCATAGATACAGAAAAGCGTTAGCGTTAGCTTACCGCAGGTATCGCTCTTTTGAAGTTAATGTGGCTAGTACCGTCAGGCGGAATTAAAAATTAATAATTAAAAAGGCTGATTACACAAGCTTTTTGAAGATTTTTAATGGTTCATGTACTTGCGTTGCATTGTACTAGGATAAATTTTGATATAATTATAGCATTTTCATGAACACATAACGTAGGGGTTTAGCTTTTAGCTAACCCCCTACCCGTATATAAAAATGTAGAAACGAATTTCTATCTAATCTCAATAATCTTGATATTTGAATCAGTTATCCAAAAAAGCCATCATCGCCATTTATTGTATCTTGTCTTTCTCCACAAACTGCACAGGATAAATTACGTTCCCATCTAGCCCCATACCAACGTAAAATAGAAGGTGTTTTTGAGCCATATTCCATCTTAGGCCAACTTTCATAAGTATTATCTCGGCGATTAGCCCAAATATAAAAATCTGCAATTAAATCTTCCTCTAAAGACTTAATACCACTATCTTTACCACGAGATAATTCAACTAATGCCAATTTGACAATCATATTTGATATAGGCAAAATATCAGAAGATAAACCTACTTGAACAGTTGCTTTGACTTCATTATCAGGAACATAAGCAGGATTATCCTCTCTAGCTTGTCGAAATTGAGAAACTTCTTCTTGCCGAGATTCCAAAAAATCCTTAGTAAAAACACAGGCTAAACAAGGTCCTGCAAAAGGACGAACTCTTAAAATATCTCCACCACAAGCACGAGTTAACGCCCTCCCAAAAATAGTAGGTATTTTATATTCCAATGCAATACTATTGAGATTAAAGCGACTACGATTATTATCAGTTGCAGCAATAATTAAATGACAATCTTTGAGTAAAAGTTTAGTCTGATCTAGATTAGTATTGATATCTATTTCAGCAGTTTCTACTTGAAGATAAGGATTTTTGCCATATAATAAATCTCTAACAGATTTAGTTTTATAACGTCCTAAATCACCAGTTCCACAAGTATGACGCGCTACGTTTCCTAACTCTAAGCGATCAAAGTCAATTAAGACAAAATTACCAACTCCCGCTTTGGCCAATTCTATTGCTACGGAAGAACCACCACTTCCTAATCCTACTATTCCAACCTTAAAATCTTCAAGCAATGAAGTTTCTAGCAAACCTTGGCTTCTGGAATAAAGCTCAGAATGTTCAGGAATGAATTTCACAATTCCTTCATTCAAAGAACCGTCAGGTTGCTTAATAAAAACACGACATTGTAATTTATCTTCTTCAATTGCAGATAAAACTATAATATTATACGATTGTTTTTCGTGTTGATATAATCTTGTATTAACAATTTCATTAACCACATTCAAGACTTCATCATTATTTCCAAACTGTGGTAAAATTTGGATAACTGAAGTAACAGAAATACCCGCAAAATGAGCTTTAGGTTGTGACGTATATACATGAAATACTTCTCCCTCATCAAATCCAAAAGCTACCGCAGGAACTTGATCAATTTTGGATACTTTCCAGCTTTGATAAATAGTTGAAATTTGGTTTTCGTGCATATACACAAAAGAAGTTTTTCCAAAAAAACCTTCTTCAGCAATTTGATCAGCTACTACAGCATCAGGATTAGGTAATTTTTCATTCTTCCCTTGCACAACTAACTCACCCGTTGTAGGGTCAAATACTAGGTTTTGATCTTCAGGAGTCTCTCCTGCTGCTACTGTTTGTTGGAAGAAATTTTGAACTTCTTGAGATTCTGCTTGACTCATGATTTTGCCTTTATTTTAATCTTGTGTTGAATACATATGTCCTAAAAAAGCGTCAATTGGTTGACCTGTTCTTTTGTGTGCTTCGAGTGCTTCTAACCAAAGACGACCTTTAAAAACAACTTTATATAAAGTTATATTAGGCAACCAATCTCGATAGTGGCAAATCTTCACATACCCATCTCTGGGAGTTAAAGTGTGCATACTACTACTACTCGTTTCATGTTGTTTCATATCTTGTCCTTTATCACCTTTTAACGGATATGGAGAGATAACAACCATATCTGGTAAAGAGTTAGGAAAATCAGAAGGAACATAGACTCGGAGTTTATAGACATTACCTACATTAGTTTTCACTTCTCCTTCAATTCTTGTATTATTAGTATCCGTGGGATTAATCCAGTTAAATTGAGGAAAATATTTGTGTAGAATATCTCTTTCTAATGCTAATCTTTGACGCTGTACTTGATTCCATGACATAATTATTTACTCCATTCACCATTGTAATATCTTTGGATACAAGCTTCGATTTGCCTGAAAACTTGAGACGCCCCATTCCAATCTTTTATTTTCGATGATGAACGCTCATTAACCTTTATTTTCGGTGAAGATTGAGGGAAATTATTAGGAATATCAACACGCCATTTATCAGAAGCAGATCCATATCCATAATTAGGATTTTGCTCAAATGTAAAATAAATCTCTTCCAATGGAGTACGGAACATTTCACAATTTTGATAACTGTTTTTTAAGCCATCAAAAATTTCTTTTAATAAAGCCTTACCTCTCGTTGTTGAATACCATATATCCTTTGATATTTCAATTGGTTCAGTAGAAATTAATCTTTGTTCTTCTAATGTTGTTATGTCAACTTCCCAGTTTTTATCACGTCTACAATTCCTCAATAAACTTTGATTATCGCCCCGACTTAATCCTTGACGAATTGGACTTTGATCAGGCAATACTACCCAAGAACCTGTTTGATACTCAGTAGATGAAGGAGTAAATAAAAAACAGCCAACATTAACTTTATATTTACTTCCTGAACTTTCCCTTTCTGAACGTAAATTAGCAATACATAGCAAAAACTTAGGAAACTTGTATTGCTTTAAGGCGTTAAAAACAGTCTTTTCATCACCCCCACTAGGTTGTGCTAATCCCATCTGATGATGAGAGTGCCATTCTCCAATATGTTGAAGACCATGTTTCTGTCTGAGAATTTCTCCTGCTTTAATTAAATGTTCTCTATCTTGATAAAAACTAGTTTGATTATGTCTGCTAGTTTTTCCAGGACCTAGAACAAACTGAACAACAGGAAAACCTGAATGAGTCCAAAAGCCAAATAAATCTCCACCTGTTTCTAAGTTGGGATCTTCTTGAACCCATCCTGCAATGTGTTCTAACTCTTGTTCATAAATAAGGGTTTTAAACTGATTCACTTGTCCTCTTCTGGTAATCTCCATCAATATACTATTCTTACATTGTTACAAGTTTTGTTGATTTAGATACAGTTTTCGGAAAAAACCACACACTACATTCAAATTGTAACCACTACTTTTAAAATCACGGAACATTTCTTGTATACACAATTGCTTTTTATAGGCGAAAATTCCTCGTCATCCCGTCAGTAATTAAACGTAAAAAGCGAAGATATAAATACCAATAACTTATTAAATCGATGCAACGTGGGTGAAATTATTTAATATTGAAAAACAGATATTATTAAATATCAGTCAAGATAAAAACCCTGTAACTAGAGATAATATTAGAGATTCATTATCTTTGTCGTCAGAGGATTTAATCAATGGCTTACAATCATTAAATAGACGATTTTTGTTAACTAAATTAAACACTCATGAAAAATTGCTAAATATATCTTCCATATTCAGGAAATATTTACAAATATATCATTAGTTTTTATCACTAACTAAGCTACAGAAAAATCTTTAACCTGCCGATATTCAGGACAAATAAATTCTACTCATGAAATAAACTTGCTTCTACATGAAAAAAATCTCCCAGTTTTTGCGCTAAATCTAGAGTTATTTTCTGCTTTCCACTTAAAATATGATCAACTACACTTTCTGAACCCAAAACCGCTTGTAAATCAACTTTGCTTTTATCAGATTGTTCCAAAAGAAATAACAACATAGATTGAGGATCATGTTGTTGATTAATCTGATAATATTCTTGTTCAAATTTTTCAATTAAAGTAATTAATAACTGATAAAGTTCATCTTCTTCAGGACTGCGGTTTCGGTGCATTAAATCTTCTACAATAGCTAAAGCTTGTTCATTTTCAGCTTCAGTCTTGATAATTTTGGGGAGATATGCTGTTAATAGTTCCTTGTATTTCTCTGGATTAAAAGTAAGGGTCATTTAGCTTTACTAGCAATGTTATACCAGTTGTTTAGTGATTCCTGACAATCTGCATGATTTTTTGCATATTCTCTTACTATTCTAAAACTAATAACGTGCATCTTCCCTTTTATAACTACCAAATTTTCCCCATATTCAAAACAAATCCTGATAAAACAGGATCACAACTAACAGTATCAGGATTTTCTAAACATTCTTCTGCTTGTCCAGGACGATAAATATAAACTCGGCGATTTTTACGATCAATGAATAAACCTAATTGTATTTCTGGTTCTTGCATATATTCCTGCATTTTGTCTTTTAAAGGTTGCAAGTTATCAGAAGGTGACCTTAATTCAATTACCAAATCAGGACAAATAGGAGCAAATTTTTTCTGTTGTTGTGGTGTAAGTTTATTCCATCTTTCTAACTTGATCCAAGAAGCATCAGGAGAACGTTCTGCACCTGTAGAAAGTTTAAACCCTGTACTGGAACTAAAAGTTATACCTGTTCCATCTTTTTCTGACCAGACCCATAACTGTCCAAGGATATTAACTTCTCTATTTCCTGTTTCTGAACCTGCGGGTGACATGATTGATATATCTCCAAATTTATTCCTCTCAATACGTAAATCACGGTTTTCTTGACAGAATTCAAAAAATTGATCATCTGTCATTGGCATTGATGAGGGAAAATGTAATATCAAAGGAGATGAAAGCATAATTATTTTCTCCATCGAAAATTAAGATTAATTTTACCACAATTTAGATGATTCGGAGATTTGCTATTAGTGTCAATTGTATAAATTATAATGCGGAAGATAATTGATTTACGCCTCTAACACTTGTGCTTTTCAAGTATGCACTGTGATTAGTACACAACAGCGTAAATCAATCACTCCTACTTTCAATAAGCAACCTACAAAATAGTTAAAAAATCTGATGAATCAGCTTCTTGACTACTATGTTGCTTTACAAAGACAGACTTTCATCATTCCGAGGGGGAAGAGAACAGCAATTAACATCATTCAAACAAACTTTGCCCCATTGTAAAGCCCAACGCACCAAAGCCACACGGTTATCAGTTTTAGTCTTTGTGAGAATGTTACTGATGTGGTTATCAACTGTACGTTTACTAATTTCCAGTTTAGCTGCAATTTCTTGGTTAGTTAAGCCAGTGGCCACTAAGTCGATAATTTGCAGTTCTCTGTCTGACAGACTAACAGGTGTCCCAGACTCACTAGCAGCCATGACTTACTATTCTCCCTTAGTATATGTACTCAAGTCTTATTTCTCATTCTAGAAGATTCTTTCCGAGGTAGACATTTTTAAATGTTGTTAATAATACTAATGTCAATATTTTCTTTTAATTTTAGATTTGTAGTCATACAAGTTACAAATACAAGGTATTTATTGTCACTGAACCCTTGTAGAGACGTTCCATGGGTAGGGATTCTCGTCTCTACATTCTTTTCTGGAGATGTTGATTAAGTAGTTCATTAGTTCGCGTTGAAAAGGCTGGTAATACCTACTCTACTTTTGTCAAGCAATTCTTCCCAAATCCTCTATAACCTGTAGAAATCCTCATCAAGGATCTTTTTCATGATCTCCTATTCTCTCTTTTCTCCCGCAGTCCGAATTAATTCCCCTATTAAAGCGACAATAGCAGTCATAGAAATTAACATTACACTTAAGGCATTAATATCGGGTTTTACTCCGGTTCTAATGCGGCTAAAAATTTCTATTGGTAAGGTATTCGCACCACTTCCAGCGGTAAAACTAGCAATTAAAAAATCATCTAAACTCAATACAAAAGCCAGTAAACACCCCGAAATAATCCCCGGCATTAATTGAGGTAATAAAACCAAAATGAAGGCTTGTATGGGGGTTGCACCTAAATCTAAAGCTGCTTCTTCTAAATCAGGATTGATATTATTCATCCGCGCAGAAACTACCAAGCCCACATAGGATAGACAAAATACGATATGGGCAGCGATGATAGTCCATATACTCAAAGGAATAGCAAAAGCTGCTAAACATACTAGTGTCGAGACAGCGATCGCAATATCAGGAATTAATAAGGGTAAATAAGCAATTCCTCGATATATTTTTTTACCAGGAAATTCATAACGTGCCAACCCTACAGCCATTAATGTTCCCAACACTGCGGAAACTCCCACAGCACAAAAAGCAACTAATAAACTATTATATAACCCGGATAAAATCCGTTCATCACTAAATAATTTTTCGTACCATTCTAAGGTGAATCCCTCCCATTTAGCACTGTAAGGTGATTTATTAAAACTATAAAAAGCTAGTACCAAAATCGGTAGGTACATAAACACAAATACGACTAGTGCGAAAACCGCCTGCCATGAAACACGCGGTTTATTTATTTGTTTGTATATATTCATTTTGCTTAATATCTGCGACTATTGATAAATCGTATTATATTATACTTGATATTTTGTTTTAAGTCAAGTTAAAAATCAAAAATATCACCATGATCTTTTGTCTAATTTCTTTCTTAAGAATCAGATAATTACACTACCTAAGATAGACAAAAAATAACAAAAGCAAAGCATAAGATTTGGTAGTACAATCATGAATAAGGGCGATTTCTTTTAACTTTTAGCTATTTCCTGTTAGTTATTCAATTTATTTTCAAATAACTGGAAATATAAATCTGATATTTTAGGAGATTGATAATGAAAATTGCTCAAATTGCTCCATTGTGGGAGAGAGTACCACCACCAGCTTATGGTGGCATAGAATTGGTTGTAGGTTTATTAACTGATGAATTAGTCCGTCTTGGACATGAAGTGACACTATTTGCATCAGGAGATTCTTTAACTTTAGCAAAATTAGTATCAGTTCATCCCCGCGCTTTAAGGCTAGATTCTACTATCAGAGATTCAAGTATTTATGAATTTCTACAACTAGCATCAGTCTATGAACAAGCAGCAGATTTTGATATTATTCATTCCCACATGGGAGTCGCAACATTGACATCTGCAAACTTAGTCGCAACTCCTACGGTACATACTTTACATGGCATTTTTACACCAGACAATGAAAAAATCTTTAAACATTGTCGAAAACAGCCTTATATTAGTATTTCTAATTCTCAAAGAGAACCCAGATTAGGATTAAACTATGTAGACACTGTTTATAATGGAATAGATGTTAGTAGTTATGAATTTTATCCTCAACCAATAGAACCATCTTACTTAGCTTTTCTAGGAAGAATATCTCCAGAAAAAGGAACACATTTAGCAATTGAGATTGCGAAAAAAACTGGTCAGAGGTTAAAAATAGCAGGTAAAGTGGATGTAGTTGATGTGGAATATTTTGAACAAGAAATTAAACCACATATTGATGGTAAGCAAATTGAATATTTAGGTGAAGCTAATCATGTGCAGAAAAATGCAATTATGGGAGGTGCTTATGCAACTTTATTCCCCATTACTTGGCGAGAACCTTTTGGATTAGTCATGGTAGAATCAATGGCATCAGGTACACCTGTAATTGCTATGCGACTAGGTTCAACAGAGGAAGTTATTGTTGATGGGAAAACTGGCTTTCTCTGTAATAATATCGAAGAATGTATTGATTCTATTGACAAAATAGGTAGCTTGAATCGTTACGTTTGTCGTCAATATGTGGAAGAAAATTTCAGTGTTCAACAGATGACTAAAAGTTATGAGGCTGTTTATCAACAGATTATTGGAGAAAAATTAGCTCAACAAAATGGTTATTTTCGCAATGTTTTAGTTAGTTAACAGACAAGGACAATTGATAATTGACAATTGACTCCTAGCCCTAATTTGATAAAACATTCTCATAAATCCATAATGCTTGTAGAAACGTTCCATGGAACGTCTCTACAATATTTTTTGTTTAGACACCTTTCTGATGTCTAACTTCAACTACTGTATGCACATTTCCACGGGGGGTAAAATCGGTTTTCACAGTAATTTCTAAAGGATCACAAGCTGCAACTACATCATCTAAAATTTGATTGGCTGTTTCTTCGTGGGATATGTAGCGATCGCGGTAGCTGTTAATATAAAGCTTAAGTGCCTTCAACTCAACCACCCGTTGATCTGGAATGTAACTAATATAAATAGTTGCAAAGTCAGGATAACCGGAAAAAGGGCATTTACAAGTAAATTCCGGTAATGTAATACTAATATCATAGCGTCGCCCAATGCGGGGGTTAGGAAAGGTAATTAATTTTCCTTCCGCAATCTCGCGTTCACCATACTTAATTTCTTGACTGGCTGGGGATACAGTTTCCGGTGCAAAGTTACTCATTATGTTAGTAGAAATAAATGCAGAGATTCACAATTATTAACTTAACATTTCTCCCCAGCTTGCTTGATGGATTGCTGAATTAATTCCCTTTTTCCCAATCTGGACAACTTTCATCATCCCAGCCGTGAGGGTGCATACCACAAACTAACAAATTACCGCTATAAACTTGTCCGTGATAGTGACTACAACCAATACAAGCTGCATTTTTTTCGAGTGTAGGTTCTACCGCATAAGGAAAACCAGAATCTACATCTTCTGCGATGTCTTCGAGTTCCCAGTAAATTTCCAAAAGTGGTTCAGCTAAGTCTTGTAAAAACTGTTCGTGTAATGTACTGAAGGCATCAATATCAGCTAGAAATGTGTTTTGTACTTCTTCAGTAATTTCTTCCGTGAACTCAAAAAAAGCATCTACCATATCATTCATTCCCAGGAAGAACTGCTCTACGTCATCAGCCACGGTTTCGATCATGTCTATTAAGTCTTTTTGCCACTGTTCCATAACTTAATGCCCTTACTGGCTAAAAACATGACGCATAACACCATCTGGCTGGAAATGCTAGAGTACACAATAGGTAACGCACACAAAGCCATATTGGGTATAGCGTCATTTTTCCAGAATTAAATGCTACTGATACCCAAAGTAAAAGATTGCTTTTTACGGTTCGCGTTGCAGACGTTTTAACTCTTCCTGTAGTTCTAGCACTTGATCGCGCAAGTGATCTACATTATCGCCATTTTCTTTTTGCGCCTCTTTCACAGTTGGTTCTTCGTCTACCTCAAGGATTTCGATCCGACGAGGTTCAGAAGGGGCTGTTCTTTCCGATGTTTCTCCAGACGTTGGTTGCTGTTGAGCTTGCTTCATCATATCTTCGACAAAGCGGCGAGCTTCTTCTGTGTTCATCTCGCCTTTGGCTACCATTTCATCTGCTAATTTTTGGACTTGCGATCGCAGTTCGGCTAATTTCCCCCCAGCTTTTTCACCAGCGTAAGAGGCTAACCCAACACCGAGATAAAAAGCTTTTTGTACAATATCTCCAAAACCAGGCATTGCTACTGAAAGCTCCTACAAATAAGGCGACCCGGAGACTACGCCTACCACAAGCATCCCTTATTGCTGCTACCTTCCGGTCCTGACAAGATTTGGGCGTTGAAGTTGCATAGATCCAGGTCTTTTAGAATCATAACACTAAAATTCAGAATTTGTGTGTCATTCGATAACAATTCGCCATTCAAATAGTTGATAGCTGACACAATCGTTCTGTACCAAGGGATCACCAGCTACGATTGCTTGGGCTTCATCCATCGAAGCCGCCTCAAATAACATCATCCCACCACCCTTTTGCGCCCAATAACCCGTTTTAGCCTTGTGTCCTTTAGTAATCAACTCTTGTACATAGGCTCTGTGGGCGGGTACATATTGGTCAAAGGTAGGTTTATCAACCTTACCAGCTTCAATCTTGACAAACCAAGGCATATATTGGATTGGATTTTAGATTAGCAATTTTTCATTTACTAAAACTTATCATGATTTGTGATCATATTTGTATTAATTCATAGATTTGTTTCTATCACACTTCAAGATTAACCGCTACTATAATTAAATTGTCTATCTAATTACACTCTAAAATTTAATGGATCGCTTTTTTATTGCCTTATTACCACCACAACATATTCAAGAATATGCCAATAGCATTAAACAATACTTTGCAGATAAATACGCCAGTCGTAGCGCCCAAAAATCACCACCCCATATTACCTTACAACCACCCTTTGAATGGCCAGATAATGCCGTATCAAACTTAGGAATTATTGACCAAGTTAGTAAGACTAGTCCCTTTGTTCCTCATTTAACAGTAGCATTTCGGGATTTAACAAAGCAGAATTTTCGGACTGCTTGGCCAGAATTTGTACAGCGTCAGTTGCATTTTGAATACACAGCAACTCATTTAACCCTACTGATTCATAATGGGAAATGCTGGAATATCAAATCAAAATTTGCTTTTTGTCCAACACTGTAATTTCTCCTTCTTTTGCAGAAAAATACAAAAACTTTCTTTACAAAAATTCACTTTCATTGAATCATTCAAATATACTAATAATTGTTATAGTATCCTCATCAATAGCCAGCAACTTAGACTCACTTATCAGGGTATCATTATGGTCGGCAAATTAATTCTCAATATCAATGAAATTCTAAAGAAAGGTTCTCAAGGCGCAAAAGTTGAACAATTGCAAAGAATTTTAACAGAACTTAAATTTAATCTTGGGGAAATAGATGGTGATTTTGGTAACAAAACTCTAGCAGCAGTCCAACAATTTCAACAACAACAAGGTTTAACAGCCGATGGAATAGTCGGAACAAAAACCCAGGATGCTTTAAATAAATCTCTTGAAAACCTCATATCCACACCAAATAAATCCGCAGAAAAGGCCGTAATGTCAGAAAACAATCTGAATAACAATTTATCTATAAAATCATCTATTTCCGAACTTTATCTTATTAACGAAACTCTCAAAAAAGGTTCTCAAGGTGCAAAAGTTGAACAGTTACAAAGAATTTTAACAGAACTTAAATTTAATCTTGGAGAAATAGATGGTGATTTTGGTAACAAAACTCTAGCAGCAGTCCAACAATTTCAACAACAACAGGGTTTAACCGCAGATGGAATAGTCGGGAAAAAAACCCAGGATGCTTTAAATAAATCCCTGGGAAACCTTATCGTCACACCAAATAAAACCTCAGAAAAAGTCGTAGTTCAGGAAAAAAGTCTGAATATTACAGGACTTTATGGTGGTTCATCTGGAAAAGTACCACTTCCTGGAGTTGCTTTGATTAAAGAATTTGAAGGATTATTTCTCAAAGCTTATCCTGATCCTCTCTCTGGAGGTAAACCTATCACAATTGGTTGGGGAACTACTCGCAAAAAAGATGGTAGTGAATGGAAATTGGGTGAAACAATTACTAAAGCACAAGCCGAAGAAATTTTGATTTTACAATTAGATAATAGCTATCTACCACCCCTAATCAAAATTCCTGTTTGGAACGAGTTAAATGTCAATCAACAAGGAGCTTTATTGAGTTTTGCTTATAACTTGGGTGCTAATTTTTATGGTAATTCCAACTTCTCCAGCATGACTAGAGTTTTGAGAGACAAGAAATGGGATGAAATTGAAGAAACTTTTCTAAAATACAGGAATCCTGGAACTAATGTGGAAGCAGGATTAAGACGGAGAAGACAGGCAGAAGCTAAACTATTTTTAACTCCGGTTTAGTATTAAATGACTTTAATCCATGTAGAGATAGTCCATAAAGCATCTCTACATGAAAAAAATCCGGCGTTGCTGAATTAGGGTATGAAATTCAAAAATCAATGATTTCAAACTCTTACTCTCTGTAGACTCTGCGCCTCTGCGTGAAACAAAATCATACTCTTAATCAGCAACGCCAAAAATCCTAATTATTTCCCATTGGGGCGTTGAATAATTGTTTCCACAACTCGTCTTTTGGCTTTTGTGTCAATCCCCACTAAACGCACATATTCACCGCTATATTCATCTAAACAAGATTCTAAAGCAGAAATAGCATCTGAATGTGCATCAATATTAAGAGTACCGCAACTTTGCCAAGAACCAGTACGGAAACGTCTTTCATCAACGTGTTCAATCCCAATTTGACAACCTTGAGCTAAAATTTGCCGAACCTGTTCTTGAGTTTCTAAACTTAAATGAGGAGGTTGATTAATTACAGGTTTACTAACTGGAACTTCTGCAATAGGAGAAGCTGCTTGATAACCTTTGCCTCGATTTAAGCGATTATATTCATCAACTAAATGAGAAGTTTCCACCCGTTTTTGTTCACCCACCATAAATTTACCAGACTCAATTAAATGAGATAACGTAAAATCTGGCTTTTTAAATGCTGGAGGACCTTCTAAACTATTCACAACTCGTAAAGAAACATTTTCAAAACCGACTTGATGAATGAATTGGCGAATTTGCTCATCATAAATCCGCGATCGCAAAGCACTAAAAAAGTCAATAGATTGTTGAGGAAAAGTATCAACTAATTGTTCAATTTCTCGTGGTGAAAGTCCATCAGGTGCAAAAATTCCGCCGACAATTCCCACTTTATCATCGCGGTTGGGTTCCCAGTAAAATTTATCCATTCTCCCATCACGAATTAATGGTGCATAGAGAGTAGAAAAATCATTTCCTGTCACAATAATCGGGACACGACATAAAGGATTGGAGTCATAACTTCCCGGTAACTGCACATCTGTGGGATTATCAGCAATATTCATCAGTGTAGCATTTACCAACTGGGTATTTACTGTATATTGAGTTCCTTCGTCAAAGCGTCCTGCACCTGCATCTAAATCATTAATCATCAGTACGCACATTTTCCCCCGCACTTTGATTAATTCTGCTGTTTCCCGATAACGCAGACGTATCAACCGCGCAGGATCTCCAGCATCTGGACTTTCTAATTCTCCCCCAGATATTAAAGTGACTTCGATACCCATTTTTTCAAAGACTAACTCGCATTGAAAGGATTTTCCCTCTCCTTTGCGGCCATGAATACCTAAAATCAGGGGAACTCGAATACCAGGAATGTTTAAGAAGTTTTTGGTAATATGAACTGCAAGTTTATCAAGAAAGCTAGGAGCAATATAGTAACTCATAGAATTATCCCTGGTTATGATTTATTAAAATTATAATAGATTTTTTTGGTAACGATAGTCAATTAAGTGGTAAATTAAATTTGTAAATTCGTACAGATAAGTTTAATAAAAATATAATTATCACTATGAATAATTCATCAATTACTATTACTAAGTTATTAAATACAGATTTAGAAGAACTGAGAAAAATCAGTCGAGAAATTTGGTATAACCATTACTCTACAATTATCAGCAATGCACAAATTGAGTATATGCTAGATAAAATGTATGGAATAGGCGTAATTGAAAATGAAATTTATAAACAAGGGATATTTTATGATCAGGTCTTGCATAATTCTCAATTAGTTGGTTATTTATCTTATAGTTCAGAAGTAATGGATAATATGAGTTATTTAAAATTACACAAATGTTATTTATTAACATCATTGCATGGTTTGGGTTATGGTCAAATGATGTTATCTCATGTATACGAAAAAGCTAAAAATATGAATCTACAACAAATAATTCTCAATGTTAATAAAAGGAATGAAAAAGGGATTAAAGCTTATTCTCGATTTGGTTTTAAAATTATTGATAGTCAGGTAATAGATTTTGGTGGTGGCTTTGTTTTGGATGATTATATCATGGGTTATGATATTTAAGAGATAGAAAACTAATTCTTCTTAACTTTATTAAGTTAATTATTCAGGCAATATTAAAGTAAGGAAATCTGTTGCATTCACAATTGCAATACCTTCATAAGTAACTAAAGGTAACAAATGTTTTTTGTCACCTGTAACGATGTGAGTTGCATTTGCCAAAACTGCACATTCTAAAACCATATTATCATCTGGGTCAGTAGTGAGAAAATTCAAAGTGTTAGTAATTGTTACTAATCTGAGGAAGCTAAGTAAATCAGCTATTGTATCAATTACTTGAGTATCTGAAAATTTTAACTTCTGCTGCAATTTTTCTGTAACTTCCTCAAGTATTTCTGGACATATTACACCTTCTATTATGCCGCTACGTGCCAATTCAAGACAACGGAAAGGTTTGCTTCTCCAGCCAATACCAGAGAGTAAAACATTTGTATCAAATACAACTATTAGGCGCACTGTCTATCCTCATGCACCAAATCATCTATAAATGATTCACGTTCATCTTCTGACATGGTATTCCAATTTAAACCACGTTCAGTACATAAGTTATGTAGTTGAGTTTCAGCATATTCCATGCGAGACTCACGCCCATTTTCACTTTCCTTAGCTAGTTCTAACAAAACTACCCGTTTACTTTCTGGTGGTAGCTGTTTGACTAATTCAATAATTTGTGATTCACTCAATGTCAATATTGGCATGATCATTACCTCCAACTATAGTTTACTTTATTAGGGTCTGTTAGCGTTTAGTCTTCACCATAAACGCCTTATCGGATAAGCATCAAAAATTGTATCAGCACTTATTATAGGTATATTTTCCACCATAGCCTGTGCAATTAACATTCTGTCAAAAGGATCACGATGATGTAAAGGCAGTTGGGCAATAACTGAAATATGCTGTTGGTTGATTTCCTTTAATGTAATACCGTTCCCAATTATTTGCTGTTCGACAAAATCATCAAAACTCATTTCCAAGTTGAGTTTACCTATACTGTGTTTAATTGCCATTTCCCAAACACTAGCAACACTCAAAAGATTGTCGTTATTTTCAATTTGTAATCTCAAATTATCGCTGATTCTGGGATTACCCATAGTAAACCAAAGGAGAGTATGAGTATCAATTAATTGCCTCATTCCATATACTCCTTCAACTCTTCCAGCGATTCATCAAAATCATCAGACATTTTGATCATTCCCTTAGCACTACCAAATTTAGGACGAATTTTAACTGGTAATACAGGAATTAATTTCACCACAGGTTGATTATCTTTCATGATGAAAATTTCATCACCATTGAGTGCTGCTTCAATTAAATCAGATAAGTGTTGAGATGCTTCATCAAGAGTAATTTGTTGCATAATTACCACCTTTAGTTGTTTGTGTGTGCGACTCAACCGACAATTCTATTGTCTATCAAAACTAAAAAAAGAGAGATAGAAAACTCTACCCCTCTTTTTAATTTATCAAATAACTATTAGCTAATTAGCTCTTAGTATCTGCTGGGTTTGTGAACAAGGAAGCTCATAACTTGACACTGCTTAATGTTGTCAAAACCAACAACACGGATGTAGCAGTTACCATACTGAGAACGGCAACCTTGAACTTCGCTCAATACTTCTTGAGTAGTTTTAGCGCCGAACAAAGGCAATTTCCACATTGTCCAATAAAGTTCTGTTGGTTCAGAAGTTTCATTGAATTCAATTGCGGGAATGAAACCTTGTGTGATAATGTACTGAACTTGCTTGGCAATTTGCGCGTCAGACAGAGGGGGAAGGTAAGAAAGGGTTTCGTAACGACGCTCTTTAGGTAAAGTTTGCATAGTTTTTGATAAGTGGGGGAGATTTTTTATTACTTGGTTGACTGACTAATTAGATAAATTATCCAAATTAGGATCTGATATTATCTGCTTTTCAGTTTTCGGGCTGGGACTTGATAAATTTAGTTGCGTGATGCGTTCGAGATGCTGGCGACGCTGTTCCATATTGGCTTGCTGAATGCCAGTTCGTACCATTTCTGGTAAGAACTCGATCACTTCTGCCGCTATATGTTCCCTGACAGTCATAATCCGTAATGCCAAATCTGACTTTTCCAGAAACAGTTCCTCAATATATGCTTCTCCGTCTTGGATTTTCCCAGCGGAAAAGTTTTGCAACCAATGTGCTAATGGAGGATTTGTTTCGCCTAGCTGTGCTAATACAGTCCTAAGTGCCTGATAAGTCAGGTAACTTTGGAGAGTTTTGGCTGTTTCTTTCGCAATTTGCTTTAGATCCATGCTTGACCCCAGCCCTATAGATTTTAGATTTTGGATTGTTGATAAATCCAAAATCCCAAATCCTCAATTATCAGACGGTATCCATTGCTTCAAACTCGAACTTAATTTCTTTCCACAGTTCGCAAGCAACAGCCAACTCAGGAGACCACTTAGCAGCTTCGCGGATAATATCATTACCTTCACGAGCCAAGTTACGACCTTCGTTACGAGCTTGAACAACTGCTTCTAGAGCTACGCGGTTAGCTGTAGCACCAGGAGCGTTACCCCAAGGATGTCCGAGAGTACCACCACCGAATTGTAGTACGGAGTCATCACCAAAGATTTCTACCAACGCGGGCATATGCCATACGTGGATACCACCAGAAGCAACTGCCATTACACCAGGTAGAGAAGCCCAGTCTTGGGTAAAGTAAATACCGCGAGACTTGTCTTGCTCAACGTAGTTTTCACGCAATAGGTCAACGAAACCCATTGTGATTCCACGTTCACCTTCTAACTTACCAACTACTGTACCGGTGTGGATGTGATCACCACCAGACAAGCGGAGAGCTTTAGCCAATACACGGAAGTGGATACCGTGGTTTTTCTGACGGTCAATTACAGCGTGCATAGCACGGTGAATGTGCAACAGAATACCGTTATTACGACACCAATGAGACAATGTGGTGTTAGCGGTGAAACCTGCGGTCAGGTAATCGTGCATGATGATGGGCATTTTGAGTTCTTTAGCGTACTCAGCCCGTTGGATCATTTGTTCGCAGGTAGGAGCGGTAACGTTCAGGTAGTGACCCTTGATTTCGCCGGTTTCTGCTTGTGCTTTGTTGATAGCTTCAGCTACAAACAAGAAGCGATCGCGCCATCTTTGGAATGGTGCAGAGTTGATGTTTTCGTCGTCTTTGGTGAAGTCCAAACCACCACGTAAACATTCGTAAACAGCACGTCCGTAGTTCTTAGCAGAAAGACCTAATTTGGGCTTAATTGTACAACCCAATAGAGGACGACCGTACTTGTTCAACTTGTCGCGTTCAACTTGAATACCGTGAGGAGGTCCTTGGAAAGTCTTGATGTAAGCTACAGGGAAACGAATGTCTTCCAAACGTAACGCCCGTAAAGCTTTGAAACCAAATACGTTACCTACGATGGAGGTTAATACGTTGGTTACAGAACCTTCTTCAAACAGGTCCAAAGGATAAGCAACGTAACAGATGTATTGGTTGTCTTCACCAGGAACTGGTTCGATATCGTAACAACGACCTTTGTAGCGATCTAGGTCGGTCAACAAGTCTGTCCACACAGTTGTCCAAGTACCAGTGGAAGACTCGGCAGCTACAGCCGCACCAGCTTCTTCTGGAGGAACGCCGGGTTGGGGAGTCATCCGGAATGCTGCTAAAAGGTCTGTATCTTTAGGTGTGTAATCAGGTGTGTAATAAGTTAGTCTGTAATCTTTAACCCCAGCTTGATACCCAGACTTAGCCTGAGTCTTCGTTTGTGCGTAAGACATATTTTCCTTCCAAGGAGTCACTCTTTTTACTATCAAATCACGTTATGTGCAACTTTTTCTCATTCCTACTCTTTATTCATTCTTAATAAGATTATAAGTTTTGCTTATGATTAGGGGCGATCAGTTTCTATGGTGGCAGGATTGCTGCACAAACCTAGTTGTGGTAGCAATTTACCGCAACAAATTTTTTACCATATTCTTCAGACACACTAGGTGACGCTGTTATTTTTCGTCCCAGGAATACAAAATCTTGTCATCTTGAGTTTGCATACCCTACTAAACCTACTTGATTCAAGATCAACTTCTTGGCTTTACAAGCCGTCTGTGGAGTTTTTGCCGGAAAAATGATGGCATTCCAGTTTTTGAAGCTGGTTTGCAGCAATTCTCTTTTTTTACTCTGATTCCTCTACCTAATGCGGGTAAAGATTGATCATGAGGCAAATTCACTGAAGACAGGTTTAGTCTGGGATGAGCAAGGGAGAAAAAGTTGCACATCAGTGAATTTGTAGCTTACCCCACAATATATCAATAATTCAATAAGTTATTTTTCAACTTTTGTTAACTTAATCTATTTGAATTTCTAATTATATAAAGTTTTAACATTTTGTTAAGATTCATTTACAAATGTGTATATTTTAATTTTAAAAATACGTAAGACCCATATAGGACTAATATTTTATTTTTGTCAGTGCCAGCAAAGCTATCAAGATACTTAGGGTGCATAAATCCCTTGTGTCCATAGCTACGCTTAGAGCGATCGCCTAACGTTGCCTAACGTACCCTAGAAATACTTAAATTTTTTCAAAATTCAAATACTATTAGTATATTAAGTGTAATAATACTTGTAAGCAAAATAGTAAACCTTCAGTAATCATCCATGATAGAATTTGCCGCTATTACTTCGGTGATTAGTAAATATGCTCCTCAAGCTAGTCAACTAATTATTAAACAAGCTCAAAAAAATGAAGCTGTTATCAAAGTTTTACAAGAATTAAAACTCAATCCTACCCAAATTCTTGATGACGTGGATACTGTTTATGGTTACACTTTGGTAAGATATGGTGTATTTAAACCAGAAGCAATTTTAAACCTGTTTAGAGAAAAAGTAATTAAAGGTTATTTTTGGGATGCTTACAGTAATAATGCTCCTTTTGAGTTTGTAGAAAATACCAAAAAATTTCTTAATCAAAACAACGTATTAAAGACAGAGATCATTAATGCAAAAATTAATTTTTTGGCGGAATTAGAAGAATTTGGTGAAGCTTTTATTGCAGTTGCTAAACAAACGAAAGCCTCAAAATATCAACCTTACCCAGATTGGAATTTAGACGTTTATCCGAAGGAATTTAAAGCCTTAATCTTTGAAAAAACTCGCTTATTTTGTGGTCGTGATTTTGTATTTAAAGCGATTAATAACTTCTTCACATCTAACCCCAAGGGTTATTTTACGGTGATTGGGGATGCGGGGATGGGAAAAAGTGCTATAGCGTCTAAATACGTTTTAGCTACTAAATTTCCCTGCTATTTTAATGTTTTCGCAGAAGGACGTAACAAACCAGAAAAGTTTTTAGCGGGTATTCGTCAACAATTAATTAAACGTTATTCTCTTCAAAATGTAGATAACGCTGATTTAAGAACCTTACTAGAAAAAACCAGTGAAAAACTCCAAGGACAAAAATTAGTCATTGTTGTAGATGCACTAGATGAAGTAGAACAAGAAGGAAATAGCAATCTTTTAGATTTACCACAAAATGTTCCTAATGGAATTTATTTTTTACTAACAAGAAGACCTTATAATCAAGAAACAAAACGTTTAACTTTGTCTCCAGATACACCTGTAGGTGAATTGGATTTAACCAAGAGTGATTATACAGCTTTGAGTCAGGAAGACGTAAAAGAATATCTGTATTTATTTTTGAATAACGACGCAAAACTCAGAAATTGGATTAATGAACGCAACATTTCTGAAGATAGTTTTGTGGAACAAATAGCGGTTAAGAGTGAGGAGAATTTTATTTATTTACGCTATCTTTTACCGGGAATAGCTGAAGGTAAATATAACGATTTAACTTTAACGGGTTTACCCCAAGGTTTACAAGCCTATTATACAAGTCATTGGACACGGATGGGGATGGATAAAGAAACTAATGAAAAGAAAGTGAAAATACTTTATATCTTAGTAGAAAGAGGAGAACCAATTTCTAGTGGAATGATTGCAGATATTTTGGATGAAGATGAATTTGATGTCAAAGATGTGTTAGATGATTGGATTGAATATGTAACACCGAAAGAAAATAAAGATGAAAAGAAAACCTACTATAGTATTTATCATCGCAGTTTTCTAGAGTTTCTTAAAGGTCAGGATACGTTAGATAAAGATAAACGTAAGAAATTTTTTAAAGAACTTAATAAGAGTATGGCTGATTATATGGAGAACCAGATGAACTTATAATCAAAATCCATGTAGGGTGCGTTAGCGACAGCGTAACGCACCATGATTATTGTCAGAATCAGGATGTCCAGGATTAGAGGATGTACAGGATTAAGACTGGAATTTCATCATCAACTATCAACCTCAAATAGATAACCATAGCTATCCTAAATAAAATGTGTTCGCAAAGCGTACCGTAGGTATCTCATCTCTTATTTCTCTACCTCTGTGTCCTCTGTGTCTCTGCGGTTCGTTTTTTAAAAAAAGT
>NZ_VIKW01000083.1:1787-4642 GCF_009711975.1 Anabaena sp. UHCC 0204 | reverse complement strand
AGAGGTCAAGCCCTCGGTCTATTAGTACTCATCAGCTACATACATTACTGCACTTCCACTTAGAGCCTATTAACGGGTGTTCTGCCCGTGACCTTACCTACTTTTTGTAGTGAGAGTACTCATCTTGAGGTGGGCTTCCCACTTAGATGCTTTCAGCGGTTATCCTCTCCGCACTTGGCTACCCAGCGTTTACCGTTGGTACGATAACTGGTACACCAGCGGTGCGTTCCTCCCGGTCCTCTCGTACTAAGGAGGACTCCTCTCAATACTCTTACGCCTGCACCGGATATGGACCGAACTGTCTCACGACGTTCTGAACCCAGCTCACGTACCGCTTTAATGGGCGAACAGCCCAACCCTTGGGACGTACTTCCGCCCCAGGTTGCGATGAGCCGACATCGAGGTGCCAAACCTCCCCGTCGATGTGGACTCTTGGGGGAGATCAGCCTGTTATCCCTAGAGTAACTTTTATCCGTTGAGCGACGGCCATTCCACTCTGCGCCGTCGGATCACTAAGGCCTACTTTCGTACCTGCTCGACTTGTCAGTCTTGCAGTCAAGCTCCCTTTTTGCCTTTACACTCGTCGCACGGTTTCCAAGCGTGCTGAGGGAACCTTTGCGCGCCTCCGTTACCTTTTAGGAGGCGACCGCCCCAGTCAAACTGCCCACCTGAAACTGTTCCCCGACCGGCTCACGGTCGTGGGTTAGAATTCTAGCTTCGCCAGAGTGGTATCTCACCGTTAGCTCCTTATTCCCCACAAGGAATAATTCACCGCTTCCCACCTATCCTGCGCAAGCGAAGCCCGAACACAATTCCAGGCTACAGTAAAGCTTCATAGGGTCTTTCTGTCCAGGTGCAGGCAGTCCGTATCTTCACAGACATTCCTATTTCGCCGAGTCTCTCTCTGAGACACCATCCAGATCGTTACGCCTTTCGTGCGGGTCGGAACTTACCCGACAAGGAATTTCGCTACCTTAGGACCGTTATAGTTACGGCCGCCGTTCACCGGGGCTTCAGTCGCCAGCTTTACTTTCGCTGACCAGCTTCCTTAACCTTCCGGCACTGGGCAGGCGTCAGCCCCCATACGTCCTCTTGCGAGTTTGCGGAGACCTGTGTTTTTGGTAAACAGTCGCCTGGATCTCTTCACTGCGACCCACTTCTTCAGTGGGCACCCCTTCTTCCGAAGTTACGGGGCCATTTTGCCGAGTTCCTTAGAGAGAGTTATCTCGCGCCCCTTGGTATTCTCAACCTCCCTACCTGTGTCGGTTTCGGGTACGGGTAACATATGTTCATCACATAATCAGCTTTTCTTGGCACTATCCTTCACCACTCGGAGTTCGTAAACCCCTCCCAAACCAATCAGGGTATGGCTATCTTTTATGCGTCCCTAACTATGCTCCCATATCTTAGTAAGTGACTATTGACACTTTGTCCATCGACTACGCCGTTCGGCCTCGCCTTAGGTCCCGACTAACCCAGAGTGGACGAACCTGGCTCTGGAACCCTTAGGGTTTCGGGGTGTATGATTCTCACATACATTTGCGCTACTCAAGCCGACATTCTCACTTCCGTTTCGTCCACAGCTGCTCGCCGCTACTGCTTCTACCTACGACGGAACGCTCCCCTACCGATTCATACCTAAATATCAATCCCACAGCTTCGGTACATCACTTAGCCCCGTTCATTTTCGGCGCAAGATCGCTTGACTAGTGAGCTATTACGCACTCTTTCAAGGGTGGCTGCTTCTAGGCAAACCTCCTAGTTGTCTAGGCAATCTCACCTCCTTTATCACTTAGTGATGATTTGGGGACCTTAGCTGGTGGTCTGGGCTGTTTCCCTCTTGACAATGAAGCTTATCCCCCACTGTCTCACTGGCAATGTCTTCTTCTGGGTATTCTGAGTTTGTCTCGATTTGGTACCGGTCTCCCAGCCCGCACCGAAACAGTGCTTTACCCCCCAAATTTAACCATTACCGCTGCGCCTCAACACATTTCGGGGAGAACCAGCTAGCTCCTGGTTCGATTGGCATTTCACCCCTAACCACACCTCATCCGCCGATTTTTCAACATCGGTCGGTTCGGACCTCCACTTGGTGTTACCCAAGCTTCATCCTGGACATGGTTAGATCACCAGGGTTCGGGTCTATAAACACTGATTTATCGCCCTCTTCAGACTCGGTTTCCCTTTGGCTCCAGCATTCTCGCTTTAACCTACCAGTGCCTATAAGTCGCCGGCTCATTCTTCAACAGGCACGCGGTCATCCGTTAAATCGGACTCCCACTGCTTGTAAGCTTATGGTTTCATGTTCTATTTCACTCCCCTTCCGGGGTTCTTTTCACCTTTCCCTCGCGGTACTTGTTCACTATCGGTCACACAGTAGTATTTAGCCTTACGAGGTGGTCCTCGCTGATTCACATGGAATTCCTCGTGCTCCATGCTACTCGGGATTCAGCTACTATCCTTTGACTTTCGATTACGGGACTTTCACCCCCTCTGGTACAGTATTTAGCTGTTTCGTCTAGTCTCCGGGATTCGATATCGCTGTCCCACTACCCCAAAAGGTAAACCCTTTGGTTTAGGCTTTTCCCCTTTCGCTCACCACTACTTAGGGAATCTCTAGTTTGATTTCTCTTCCTCCAGCTACTAAGATGTTTCAGTTCGCTGGGTTGGCTCTTTCCTGTCTATATATTCAACAGGTAGTACATAGGGTTGCCCCATTCGGATATTTCCGGCTCTTAGTTTGCTTCCAACTCCCCGGAACATTTCGTCGGTAACCACGTCCTTCTTCGCCTCTGTGTGCCTAGGTATCCACCATTAGCCCTTATTAGCTTGACCACTTTTCTTTGCATCCACAT
>NZ_VIKW01000082.1:88807-116953 GCF_009711975.1 Anabaena sp. UHCC 0204 | reverse complement strand
ATTGACCAATATTGATGTTTCCTTCGTTTACCCCTGATAAAGGCATACCACCTGTGAGGGCAACATATATTTTATCACCAGACTCTTTGATGGCCATGCCTTTGATCTCGAAACTAGAACTACCAGAACCATCGCTAAAAGAGTCAATACCATAATTCCAGTCTTGATAAAGTTGTCCTGCGTTTGCTTGTTGTCCAGCTACTAACAGAAGACTAAGGGTGACTGTTGTGGTGCAAATAAAAGTCTTTAGGGTAGACATTTTTCTAAATTAAAATAAGGTATCTTTGATAACCACAATATAAGTTACTTTCTATACTTATTTGAGAATAAATAGATAAATATTGTATAATTAATATGAAGTTTAGTTTAAAAAATACGTACTCTACTGACCGCATTTCTACTATTTTTCTCAGGGTATCTTGTAAATTAACGGAGAGCAACTATTATTTTCTCTTTAGTCAAGGGTAGAAATTCAAAAAATTACGTAATCTTACATAATTGAAAAAATGTCTGTTGCTATAATCAGCAATTTGTCACCTATGAAATTACTGATGATGACTGATTTTTTTATATAAATAGGACTTACGCAATAACTCTCTGAAACTCTTATTTCGACCTGTCCTCTGCGTCCTCTGCGGTATGGCTAACGCCACGCTTCGCGTTAGCGGAGCTTTCGCTTTAGCGATACGTTTCTTCATGATTTTGCGTAAGTCCTGATAAATTCTGTATTGACGTTATGTATAACTTCGTTACAAAGACGAACAAAGCAATTATTGATTGTAAATTCAGGCTGGTGGTATTTCTTCTTCCACGGGACGAATGATGGGTGGTGGTGGTGGTGTGAGTTGTGGTTGAAAGATTCCTTGTAATGCTTGTTCTAGGGTTTGTGCCATGACGATGCGGTTTTCATAGGCTACAACTACTCTGACTAAGGTGGGTAAACTATTTTGTGTAGCTTCTAAATAAATTGGTTCAACATAGAGTAACGATTGCTCAATGGGAATTACTAGTAGATTACCTTGAATTACTCTCGAACCTTGACGATTCCAAAGGGAAATTTGTTGAGAAATGACTGGATCTTGATTAATTCTGGCTTCAATTTGTTCTTGTCCATAAATTAGGCGTTCTTTAGGAAAGTTATATAGGAGTAATTTGCCGTAATTTTCGCCATCAGAACGTGCTGCTAACCAAGCAATTAAATTTGTCCGTTGTTTGGGTGTGTAAGGTAGTAAGAGGATAAATTCTTCAAAGGGGACATTGGGAAGACTGGTAATTAAATAGTATGGTTCAACTTGACGGGTTTCGTCTCCATAGATTTCATTGGGAATCTGCCATTGATCTTCCCGGTTGTAAAATACTTGGGGATCTGTCATGTGGTAGATCATTAAGCGTTCAGATTGAATTTTGAAAAAGTCTACTGGATAGCGGATATGGCTACGGAGATTGGGGGGTAACTCCTGCATGGTTTGAAACATTTGCGGAAATATTTTTGACCAAGAGATAATTAATGGATCTGAGGGATCGGCAATGTAAAATTTAACTGTGCCGTTGTAAGCATCAATTACGACTTTGACAGAATTACGGATATAGTTGATGTCGTCTGTACCTGTATCAGAATAGGGATAGCGATCGCTTGTGGTGTAAGCATCAACTATCCAATACAGGAAATTTTCTTGACCAGGAAATTGTTGATTTTTGTTATCTACATGGGCATCGGCTGCGACTAGATAAGGATCGCTATCGAATTTTAAAAAAGGTGCGATCGCTCTAATTCTTTCATTAATATTCCGCCGAAATAATACTTTAGTATCTGGTAAAAAATCCCTTGTGAAGACCATTCTCCAGTCTTTTAAATAAATTGAAAATAGCCATCTTTTCCAGAGAGAATTTAGCTTGATGCCACCTAATCCATCATAAGTATTATAAACATTATCACTTCCGCTAGGATAATCTAATTCTTTGACTTTTGTCCCAGTCATGACGTGAGTATTACTAATTTCTCCATAATAAATCCGGGGTTTACCAATGGGAATACTTTCACGGATAGCTGGACTAGAAGTGTTTAAGGCGCTACCATTCTGGCTAATATCTTTAACAAAATATTCTGGTAGTCCACCAATAGCAACTGTATTAACAGGACTCAGAGTAAAGCCATAGCCATGAGTATAAATCATATTTTGGTTTACCCATGTTTGTGCTTGGAGAGGGACATCTGGATAATTTAATTCTCTGGCGGCAATTAGGACTTGTTGTTTTTCTGTTGTGTCTTGTGTCAGGCTATTTTTTATTTGATATCTATCAACATCAGCATCAGGAAATTTATAATAAGGGCGAATTTGTTGTAGTTGTCTGTTGGTTTTTAATAATGGTTCTTGATCCCAAAGACGAATATTGCGAATTGTCAAATCATTGGCTTTAATATCAGCTTCGGTGAGTTTTCCTGATGGATTAAATGTTTGAGAATCAATCACATCTAAGTTAAAGGCTTGACGAGTTAAGGCAATATTTCTGCTGATATAGGGTTCTTCTCTTTTTAATTCATTTGGCTCAACAATTAGTTTTTGGACAGTTATTGGTAAAATGAAATTACCTGTCAATATGAAAGTTAGATAAATGCTAAAACCATAGATTAATCGGCGCAAGTTTAAAGATTTTGGTCGCCAAAATACAGTTATCCATAATAGATAAACAGCTATGGCTAACGATAGGATACATAATAAGGTGTTTGCTGGTAATTCGGCTTTAACATCAGTGTAACTAGCCCCATAACTGACTCCATTATTAGAATAAAGCAGTTGATAACGCCCTAGCCAATAACTTAAAGCTGTTACTAACATTAAACAACCACTTAACCCGGATAAATGACGGATTTGCTGCGAAGAAAATCCTGGAAACATGGCTCGACTGAGACTATCTGCTGATAATAAATAGGTGAGAGTGACGCTAAGAAAGCTATATAAACATAGTCCTATTAACCAAAATCCTAAAAGTTCCCAGAAAGGAAGTGAGAAAATATAAAAGCTGATATTATTACCAAATAATGGGTCATAATTCTCAAAGGAAATACTATGGAAGTAGAGGAGAATTTTTGACCAATGTTGCGATATAATCCATCCAAAACTGAGGCTAAAAATAATGGCGATCGCTCTGAGCAAAATTTTGCTATAAATTAATAAAGCTACAGACAATCCGCCTATTAATCCTAAATACCAACTTTGACTAATAATTTTTTTGCCTAACTGTAAAATTATTTCTGGTTGTAATAGTCGTGGTACTGACAACTTAGACTGAATTACTTGATCTGGCCAATAAGTAAGCGTAATTTCTTCATAGTAAGCTAATGTTAAACACACTAACAAACTTAATCCTAATGTTAGAGGTAACAGCCACCGTAATTTTAGTTTATTGGTATAGTTATGCCAGTCAAAAGGTTGATCATTTTTGTTATACTGGGGACTGAGAAAATTGCTTAATTGGGGAGTAAGCCTTGTTTCTCTACTGGGAATAGACTTAGCCGATAGGTGGTATTTCCATCTTTGTGCTAGAGTTAAATTACCTAAAAGATAAACGGCACTTAAACTTACTACAAATAGCCATAAACTTCCTTGGGTGATCAGTTTTATCAGTAATACTTCTATGTAACCAACTTCTTGAAACCAAAAAATTTCTGCACCTAGATGAGATACTATATTTAAGAATAGTCCCACAGCCAGAAATAAAATCAATATTCGTAAATACCACTTCCAAACCATAATCTTAATGCTTGTTAATATTAATTTGATCTAATACCAATTCTGTGTATCATTTTCATGATTATTTGGTATAAGATAAATCTAGATGCTTATTTCTTGAGAGTTAGGCTATGTCTAGTACACAAAGGCGTAAATAAACCAACCATTAAAAATCCCCAAAAAGCTTATATCATCTGCTTTTTTAGTTTTTAATTCCGTCCTGTGATCCTAGTTAATTTTGTCAAGGGTTTATTGAAAAATCAGTAATTATGCTTACCAGTGTTGATCGGTTATTATTTGTTAGACAAGTCCCCATTTTTAAAGAATTACGGGATGATTTCATTGTCAGACTAGCTTCTGTGATGAATGAGTTATCATATCCATCTAATTATACAATATTTCAACAGGGACAAGAAGGGCGATCGCTTTATATTCTAGTATCAGGTCGTGTTAAAGTCCATATTGGTGATACTAAGTTAGCAGAAGTTGATCGAGGAAAATACTTTGGAGAAATGGCAGTATTTGATACTCAACCCCGTTCTGCTTCTATCACTACTTTAGAATCTTGTGAATGTTTAGAACTTACTCAAGAACAACTTTATGATGCTATTGAAGAAACTCCAGAAATTGCAGTGAATGTTATTCGTGAGTTATCTCGTTTGATTAGAAAATTGAATGAAAATATTAGTTAGTTGTCAGTTGTTAGTTGTTAGTTGTTAGTTGTTAGTTGTTAGTTGGTTGTTTAGACATTCTTGAAGAAACCTTTGGGGAATTTCTCTACTTTCTCCCCAATGTTGATGGATATAAGAAGCATGAACATTAGATAAACACCAACCTTCAAAACCTGTATGTTCATCACAATCATAGCGATAAGTATTAAATAATGGTTGTTGAGAATTAGTGATTAAATGAGAACGATGAAATTCATGTCCAAAAATATTTGTATTGATATTCAAGAGAAAATTATTTTCTAAAACTACAGCACGACGATATCCTAAAGTTAATCTTTTATCCATTTGTGCTAATGTTGGTAATATTCCCACCATTGGCCAAGATTTACCGTCAAAATCAATAATTTGTTCACATAAATACATCAAACCTCCACATTCAGCAATTGTGGGTATTCCTGCTAAAATCGAGTTTTTTACATCTTGAATCAGACTAATGTTGGCAGATAATTCTTGTGCAAATACTTCCGGAAAACCACCACCAAAATACATTCCTTGAATATTTTCTGGTAATTTAGCATCATGCAATGGACTCCAAAATACTAATTCTGCACCTAATTTTTCTAATAAATCTAAGTTATCTTGATAGTAAAAATTAAAAGCCTGATCTCGCGCTACGGCAATTTTAACTGGAGTAGGAGAAACTGGGAATTGAGAATTGGAAATTGGGGAAGATGGTGATTTTAAAAGTGGTAAAAGTTGATCCCAATCAAAATAAGTATCACCTAAATCTGCAAGACTATTAATTATCTGATCTAATTCTGGTAATTCTGCGGTGGGGATTAAACCCAAATGACGATCAGGAATAGTAATATGATCTTGTCGTCGCAATACACCGAGAATAGGTAATTGTAGAGGTGCGAGAGAGGCTTTTAATAATGATAAATGGCGATCGCTTCCTACTCGATTCAAGACTAACCCAGCGATTTTAATTCTACTATCCAATGAACAATAACCGTGAGCGATCGCGGCTACTGAACCTGATAAACGACTACAATCAATTACTAATATAACAGGTATATCTAATAATCTAGCAATGTGTGCTGTACTGGCAAAGTCGGTTTTACCATTGGTGTTTGATAAGTGGCCAATCCCATCAAACAAACCCATCACACCCTCAACTAAAGTATATTCACACTTTGCAGAATGACGGAGAAAACATTCTTGAACATAACTTTCTGAAGTTAGCACAGGGTCTAAGTTTCGACAAGGAAGACCAGTAACATATTGATGAAACATGGGATCAATATAATCCGGTCCCACCTTAAAAGATTGTACCTTGACACCACGACGAGATAAAGAGGCTAAAAGGGTAAGTGTAACTGTTGTTTTACCTACTCCGCTACGTTCACCAGCAATAATTATAGACATAGATCAGCAATTAAAAATAATTGTACCTGGCGGTTAGAAACCGCGGCTACATAGACAAAACCCACCTATTCCTTCGGAACGCTCCGCGAACGTGGGTTCAAGATTTTTGATTTTTCATAAGTCCACGGAGGTGGTCACTGAGCTTGTCGATAGCGTAGCGTGGCGTTAGCCATAGTGTGGACTTTGTTCGTGTAGTAGCGACTTCTAGTCGCCAATAACTACTTCCCTTCCTCTTGTCTTTTTTCAATTTCCGCAGGAGAAATCATATTATTGATTGTTTCCACATCTGCCATCATCAAAATAATACCTTCAGCTTTGTCGCTAATTAGGGGACTGAAAGCAATATAACATTGAATTTGTTTACCGCGACGATTGGTAGCATCAAGGAGTATTTCCTGGAATTTTTTTCTCCCAGATAGAATATCACGCATCGGAGTTCGTAATTGTTCTACAGGTAAACCTATATCCAAACTAAACCAAGACCTATTGATTGCTTCTTCACTCCGTAAACCCCACAAATTTTCAACTGTATGATTCCAAATTAAAATCTTAAAACTACTATCCATAACTACTATTCCCATTTGCAGACTTCCTAAAATGGAAGCGAGAAGGGTATTGCTATGGTTTAGATCATAGGTGCGATCGCATAATTCATAATTGATTGTTTGTAACTCCCTATTCGCTGATTGAAGTTCTTCATTCATTGTTTCCATTTCTTGATTTGTTGATTGAAGTTCTTCATTCATTGTCTCTAATTCTTCATTAGTAGATTGCAATTCTTCATTAGTTGTTTCTAATTCTTCATTAGTAGATTGTAATTCTTCGTTAGTTGTTTCTACTTCTTGTCGAGAACGTAGTAGTGCGGCTTGGAGTTTCATGTATCGGGTGACATCATTAAAAGCAACTGTCACACCGATAATCATTTTCTCCGCATCTTGTAAGGGAATAATCCGCATATCCAAATATTGAGTTTCTGAATTAGGTAAATAACGTTCAACATGGGTGAGTGTAATAATACGATGTTCATTATATGCCTGATCAATGAGCGATCGCAATTCTACCGGTCTATAGGATAATTCCAAATCCTGAAAAGGACGGTTTAAATCCTTAAATGTTAGGCCAAATAGATTCCGTGCTTGTTCATTAATCATTATTAATACCCCTTCAGTATCAATAACAATTTGGGCGGTAGATGCTGTATCAAAAGCTAATTCCCTAATCAATATTTCCTGATTGATACCATTGGGTGATTCATAATCTCGTGAACTGATGATAAATCTTTGGCGATTGCGTGTTTTCTCGAAAGAAATCTTCCGGAATATCCGATTTTTTAAATCCGTAGGTATAAATAAATTGGAGTGGATCACTAATATTTCTGCTTTTCCTAAAAACAGATACCCATTATCATTAATAGCAAAATGAAACCGATTGATAATCTGCCCTTGTGTTTCCGAATTAAAATACATTAACGTATTCCGACAAACCAATAAATCTAAACGAGAAATTGGCGCATCCTGAAGTAAATCATGACGACCAAAAATGATACAACGGCGCAAATCTTGGCGAAAAACATAACTGTTACCTACTAGGTCAAAATATTTCTCGCGCAGTTCTGATGGGACTGTATGAATATTTTTGGCTGAATAAACAGCTTGACGAGCTTGCTTCAGAGCTTCTTCATCTACATCTGTAGCATAGATTTTTACTCGGCGACAAAATTCCTCTATTCCCAATATTTCCGCTATCACTATTGCTAAAGTACACGCTTCTTCTCCAGAAGCACAACCAGCACTCCACATTCTAATTTGTTCATTTTTTTGTTTATTGTTAATGATATTAGGGATAACTTCCGTAGCTAAATATTCCCAAGCTGAAGTATCTCGAAAAAAAGCAGTCACATTAATTAAAATATTATTAAATAGCTCTTTGAATTCATCTGGATGAACTTCTAAATAATCTTGATAATTTGTAAACTTATCTATATTTAAAGACTGCATCCGTTTACTAACACGACGCATCAAACTGGAACGTTTATAACCTGTAAAATCAAAACTTCTATTGCTTCTCAAATATTTTAGGAGATGTTCAAAGTCAAGGTCTTGATCTGAATTATTCATAAGAATACACGGTAATTTCGTTGGTAGATGAACTAAAATTCGCACCGCAACTTTCAATAGAAACATATTTTAGGGATTCAGGTAAAATTAATTACACCCATTTTGCATTCCCTGTTTCTACTCCTTGTCCGACTACTTAATATACATAAATATATTAACTCTATGACACCATTTTTTATAGTCAACTTCAAAATTTTTGGTGTTAAATATTTACGAGAGAGATATAAATCGCTGTAGTATATTATAGCCAGTGATATTTAATTTAAAAGCTTATCTAATCTGCTCTTATAATTTTGAATTTCGCCCTGTGGTACTAACTATGAGGCGTAATTAAAGTTACTAAGGTGGGAGCAATTTCTTTCAAAGGTAGTATAAAATCTACATCTCCAGTATTAATTGCGGCAGATGGCATTCCTGTAAATTCAGCAGTTTTTTCATCTTGGACAATTACCGTACCACCCATTTTTTTAACTGCTACTACTCCCATTGATCCATCTTGACCAGTACCAGTTAGCACAATAGCGATCGCTCTTTTTTTGTAACTTGCTGCTACAGATTCAAACAATAAATCAGCCGCAGGACGGAGAAAATGCACTCTTTCTGACTGAGACAATGAAATATTACCATCACTATTAACTAACAAGTGATTATCAGGAGGAGCAAGATAAACAACCCCTGGAGTCAGTATATCTCCTTCCTTAGCCTGTTTTACTTTTAGTGAAATCCGACGGTTCAGGATATCTGCCATGAGTGATGGATGATTGGGATCTAAGTGTTGAACAACAACAATTGCTGCCCTAAAATCAGCAGGTAAATTAGCCAGCACCTCAATTAATGCCGCTAATCCACCAGCGGAAGCTGCTAATGCTACAACATCAAAATTAGAAATAACTGGCATATTATTTGCCTTAAAAATTATAATTTCCCCCACTTTGAAAATATCAAACTTTTCAATTTATTCCATACACCCATTGACGGATAGTAATTTCACAGTTGGGAGAATTTAAGTAGGTAGGTGGGAAAACTTATAACTATGTCATTGCGAGTGGAACGAAGCAATCCCAAGAGTTTTGGGTAATTTACAGTTCGTTACATAGTTGGGTTAATTAGCATCTACCTACTTAGGTTGGTAATGGGTGATTGGTAATTGGGGTATTGCTGATTTTAGGGATGAAAATAATTTTGCATACGTTCAAGACCTTTGTAGCGCCGAGAATTCCTACCCATGGAACGTCTCTACCTCCAAAAATCATCCGCTAATTCAGCAACGCCCATAACTCAAATAAGATTGCTATAGCAACTTACCTTAATTATTTTATTGTTCGGCTTCCAAAGTTTTTTTTGCTTCCCACAATCGCTGCTTATATTCCTCACTAACTTGAGGGTATTGCAAATTTAATTCCTGTAATTTTGTGCAAATAATATCCGCGACTATTAACCTTGTAAACCATTTTCGATCAGCCGGCACAATATACCAGGGAGCAAATTCTGTACTTGTGTGATTGAAAACTTGCTCATAAGCATCCATATAATTATCCCAAAAACCTCTTTCTTTCACATCACTAGCAGAAAATTTCCAATGTTTTTCCGGAGATTCAATCCTTTGTAAAAACCGCTTTTTTTGCATTGATTTTGAGACATTCAGAAAAAACTTGAGAACAATCACCCCATTATTTACCAAATATTTTTCAAAATTATTAATTTCTTCAAATCGCTGTTTCCATATCTGATTACCTTGAGGAAATTTAGGTAATTGTTGCTTTTTAAGAATTTCTGGATGCACACGCACTATGAGTAATTCTTCATAGTATGAACGATTAAAAATCCCAATTCTCCCCCTTTCTGGTAAAGCCTTCATCGAACGCCATAAATAATCATGATCTAATTCTTCCTCACTAGGTGATTTAAAACTAAATACCTGACATCCTTGGGGATTTACCCCAGACATAACGTGCTTAATGGTACTATCTTTACCAGCAGCATCCATTGCTTGAAAAATAATTAGCAAAGAATAGCTATTTTGAGCATAGAGAATATCTTGATATTCAGCTAGTTTTGAAATACCTGCTTTTAATTTTTTAACTGCATCAGTTTTTTGGTGAAACTCACATTTATAAGCTGGGTTATAGTCTTTTTGTAAAGAAATCTGAGAACCTGGTTTGACAATATAAGGATCATGATTCATTTAAAAATATAGCACTCCTATAGAATTTGGTAATTAGTCAGTTGTCAGTTGTCAGTTGTCAGTTGTCAGTTGTCAGTTGTTAGTTGTTAAGAAGTTTTCCCTGTTCCCTGTTCCCTGTTCCCTTATCCCAACGACAATTTTTAACGCTCACCTACTTACTATCTTTCTAAAAAACAGAAGATTGCAATTTTTCTAATTTTGTTAAAACTTCCGTACTGTGAATACTAGGATTAACTTTTACAAAAATTTCTCGCAATATTCCTTGAGGATCAATAATAAAACTATGACGCATAGATACATAACCTATCCAAGAACCATAAGCTTTACTAACTTCACCTTTGGTATCAGCTAATAACGGAAATTTTAGCCCCTCAGAATCACAGAATTCAGCATGGGAATCAACATCATCAACACTAATACCAATAATCTCCGTATTTTTCTCTATATATTTGGGTAAATCTTGCTGAAAACGTCTTGCTTCAATTGTACAACCAGAGGTAAAGTCTTGGGGATAGAAATAAACAACTACCCACTTACCACGGAAATCAGTCAGGGAAATTTTACCATTACCTGTATTAGTTGGTAAGGTAAATTCAGGAGCAGGTTGATTAATTGCGGGTAGTTTACCACCTAAAGCTTGAGCATCAGGGATAAAATTCAACCAATTAATAACAGCCAAACAAGTGGCAAATAAAATGCTAATAAAAGTGCGGCGGAAAATCATCGTCTTGAGTTGTTAAGAGTCGTAGGGGCGAAGCATTCGGAAAATAACTTTGGGAAAAAACCGATAATTTATCACCCGAATGCTTCGCCCGTACAATTGTCAATTATTAATATAGCCCGTATCGTGATGACAGGAAATACTGACTCATCATCTGTTTTTTTTTGGATAATAGCATTTTATTGGATATAAGAGTATTTTTAAAGTTTCTAATAAAAATCAGTCAGTATTAAATAAATAAAGTCCGCCTGGGCGGACTAATACAAAATCAATGGTTTACAACCCACCTGCGTGAGTTTTACATATTTAACAGCAAACTCTTGAAAAAGCGATCGCCCAGGCGTTGCTGAATTGAGGTATGAAATTCCGGCGTTGCTGAATTAGGGTATGAAATTCAAAAATCAATGATTTCAAACTCTTACTCTCTGTAGACTCTGCGCCTCTGCGTGAAACAAAATCATACTCTTAATCAGCAACACCGAAATTCCTAAATTGAATCTTTAAAACTCTTACCTTTGCGCCTTTGCGCCTTTGCGTGAGACTAAAATTCATACCGTTAATCAGCAACGCCATCGCCCACAATCACACAATCGTGTTAATTCCCTAGCGTCTTCTCTCACTTAATCGTTGATCATTGCGATTAATGTCTAATTCCTCACGACGAATAGTATCTTCGGCTTCAACTGTATCCTGTTCAACTATTTTCTGAATTTTCACTTCCTCACGCACAACCGCTTCTTTATGAATCTGAGGAGTTTCTTCATAAATCCCCATACGAGCAACTTCTCCTTCATTGAAGTTAGCATCACCAGGTAATACAGTTCTCGTAGTCTGCGTTGGAGTAGTGTGTTCAATAACTATGCGTTCTTTTTCAACTGGTACAGAAACTCTTGCTGTATCAGTTTCCACGTGTTTGCCAATAGATACTTCTCCTTTTTTAACACGAGATTTAGTGGCAACTAAACGTTCTTCGTATAGTTTGAGGTTTTGGTGATCCTGCTCATTTGTATCGTAAAGATTTGGCTCACGTTCATACCTGTAATTATGACGTTCAGGAGCTACTCTTGGTTGGCGATCGCGATCGCTACGGATACGTTCATGAGAAACCGGTGGAGCATCTAAAGGTGTTGATGTTTCTAAGGTTTCTTGTCTTATTTGTGGGCTATAAACTCCCCGCACCCGTTCCTCATAGTCGTTATCAATTTGTTCCAAATCATGAAAATCTGGTAAATTTTCTACTTGCTCCTTCGTCAGCCCATGAGCATACACGCGCCGATTATTGTAGTCAATTCGGGAACGCCCAATTGGTAATAAGACTTGTCTACCAAAGAACCAAAAACCTGTATCAACTACTAAATAACGGAAACGACCTGAATCATCAACCAAGATGTGTTTGACAGTGCCAACTTTATCATCATCTATGTCTGAATAAACATCAAAATTCTTGATGTCGTCATGGTGATCAAACTCAGTATTTCCATAGTGAGAAGCAAAATCTTCTAATTTGTATAAAGCCATATTATTTTACTCCCAAACCTATATTTACAATGCTAAATCCTTATGCTTATCCTCCTTCCATCTGAAGAGTGATATAGGAATCAAATTTAACTCGTGTTAGCTAGAAACTATGGACTGAGACTATACCTTATGGTCTAGCTCATCTGGTTTTCCAAAAATTAAATACTAGGACAATTGAGTGCAGTTATTGAATATTTTGATCGTTAATAGGAGTGCGAACAATATACTGATTGGCTGGTAAATTCTCTGCTAGAGGTTCTATTTTATTTTTGGCAACCAAAGTTTGATAAACTAAAGCTGTAATTTCTCCTCTACTTGCAGGTTTAGTGGGATTCAAAACCTCAGAATTTGGATAGTTAACCACTATATTTTTTTTTGTTGCTGTTGCTACATCTCCAATTGCATATTTTGGAATTTTATTGGCATCGGCGTAAGTGTTAGTAATAATAAATGATGCAGGACGCTGAAGAGTTACAGCCTGTTGATCAGTGGTAGCAGGAGTAACTGTATTAGCTGCTATAGCTGGGGCTTTTGATATTAATAAAGGCTGCATTAAAGGAGTAAATCCCAGCGGCATAAAAATGCGTCTTTTCAAAGCTTTTTGGGGAAATCCTCTCTGGGCAACTGGGGGAACAATAGCTGCTGATGTATCAGGAGTTAGATTCAGACCTTTGTTTAAAGCAACTATAGCTTCAACCTTAGAAACGGGTTGATTAGGACGGAAATAGCCACCAGGATAACCCGTCATAAATCCTTGCTGATAGGCTTCTTCAATGGGACGAACAGCCCAATGATTAGCAGGAACATCTTTATAGACAGCACCACTTTCGATCTGACGAATTGGTGGTTGATCAAAAGCTTTACGAATAATTGCTGCAAACTCATCTCGATTGATTGGCTGTTCTGGACGAAATGTACCATCAGGATATCCAACTACAATATTTCTGGCCGCTAAACCCTGAATAAATGGTTGCGCCCAGTAATTAGATGGAACGTCACTAAAGGTAGTTACAGGTGAAGATTGGGCAGAGGTTTCTAATGCTCCAACTGCCAATACTACCAAATTTAAAGTTAGTAAAGATATTCCTACTGATGCTAACTTATTTAACTGAGTCATTATCAATGCCTCCTGTTTTTTTAAGTATTTTCTTTTATTATATTTCAATAAATATTAGGCAATAGTGAATTTCTCCAATAAATAACTTGCTATCAATAGAAAATCTTCCCAAAGGACGAAATGAATTATTACTTGAGATGTAGTCAAAACAATATTTCAATTTTCCATAAAATTAGCATAAAAAGCCAATAAATACTAGAATCTCTAAGTTTTTGATATCTAACTTGGCAACTGATCAAAAATAATCAAGTGTTAATTGAGGATGAATTGTTTTTGTAAAAATATATCTTGCGGTAGTAGAGCGATCGCCTGCAAAAGGAAGATGGTTATCAATGATTCATTGATAATTGGATAGTTTGGTTAAAAAATTCTCTTTTGTCAGAGAAAGATCCAGAAAAAGTTTTTCTTACTTTCAATGAGAAATATCAAAATCAATAAACTTTGGGATAGCCTCCACTCTAGCTACTGGTTCATACCAGCAGTTATGGCAATGGTAGCTACCGCTTTAGCCTTAATAATGCTCAATGTTGACCGTAAAGACCAAATAGATATTGATTATTGGTGGATTTACACTGGTGGAGCAGATGGAGCGCGATCGCTCTTGGAAGCTGTTGCTGGTTCAATGATGAGTGTTGCTGCTACAGCTTTTTCAATTACAATTGTAGCCCTTCAACTGGCTGCTTCTAATTTTGGACCCCGACTGCTGCGTAATTTTATGCAGGATACAGGAAATCAAGTTGTCCTTGGCACATTTATTAGTACGTTTATTTACTGCTTGCTCGTACTGCGGACAATTCGTGGAGAAGGAGATGGATATAGCCAATTTGTACCCCAAATTTCAGTAACAATTGGCATTTTACTGGCAATTATTAGTATTGGCGTTTTAATTTATTTTATTCATCATGCTTCAACAATAATTCAAGCATCTCACGTAATTCAAAATGTGAGTACAGATTTACATTCAACAATTAAACGACTATTTCCCGAAAAAATAGGTCATGATGAACCAGAACACAAACAAGGAGTAGCAGAAATTCCTATCTCTTTTGAACAGGAATCTGTACCAATTCGAGCTAATAGCACTGGTTATTTACAAGCTATTGATGACGAAGAATTGATCAAAATCACTGCTAAGTATAATTTACTGGTACGCCTTCAAACTCGGCCAGGAAAATTTGTCGTTCAAGGTAGTGATTTAATCTGGGTTTTTCCTAGTGAAAAAGTCAATAAAAAACTTACACAAAAAATCAATGATGCCTTTATTTTCGGCAAAGAACGGACAGAACAACAGGATGTAGAATTTCCCATCAATCAGTTAGTAGAAATTGCCTTACGTGCTATCTCTCCGGCTGTAAATGACCCATTTACAGCAATTCGCTGTATTGACCAATTAAGTTCTGGATTCTGTCACCTTGTGCAGAGAAATTTCCCTTCATCTTATCGCTACGACAAAAATAATAAACTGCGCGTAATCGCTGAAGGTGTAAAGTTTCCGGGATTAGTGGATGCTGCTTTTGACCAAATTCGCCATTATGGCCGGTGTGATATGACAGTGACTATTCATTTATTAGCAGCTATAGCTTTAATTGCTACTTATACTAACAATTCTAAATATCAAGCTGTTCTCCGGCATCATGCTGACATGATTTTACAAGAAAGCCGTGAGGGACTTTCACAAGCACAAGGTTACAAAGATGTGGAAAAACAATATTACCAAGTCATGAAAACTTTAAACAACAATAACAATATTCAATCTTGGGAATAAGTTTGCCCCCTCAAGCAAAATTGTTATTAGTAGGAGGTGAAAATGCGTCAACTCATTATCCAAGTACCACGCGGCAACGGAAAAGCTGTTATTGACATTGCTATATCTCATAACGGTGCAAATCTGGCACAGTTTGAAGGGAATGCAGATGAACCAATTGATCTAGTCATGGTTCACATCTCTAATCAAAAGGTTGGGGAATTTGTAGAGCAGTTGCAAGACTTACCTAAAGTTCACATCTCACTTATCCCCACTGGTGTAATCGCACTGCAACCACCAGCTTCAGAAGCACCGCAGCAGGTTGTGGATGTAGAGGAACGCAGTCCGATTGAGATTTTTCTCTCTGGTTTGCAAAGTGTTGGCTCATGGCGGGGCTTTCTTGGTTATGCCGCACTGGCAGGTTTTGTGGTCTGGATTGGCTTGTATACTAATACAACTTACTTACTGGTGGCGGCAATGCTGATTGCACCTTTTGCCGGACCAGCAATGAATACAGCCATTGCTACTGCATGGGGCGATCGCCCACTCTTAGGGAGGAGTATTTTCAGATACTTTGCAGCTTTAGCAGTGACTATTTTCACTACTTGGTTACTTAGCCTGATATTACAGCAAGAAATTCCTACAAGTTTAATGCTAGATAATAGCCAAATTTCGGCAGTAGCAGTGATTTTACCATTGGCAGCCGGAGCAGCAGGGGCGCTGAATTTAGTGCAGTCAGAACGGAGCAGTTTAGTATCTGGGGCAGCTACAGGAATGTTAGTTGCTGCTTCATTAGCTCCACCAGCGGGAATTATCGGTATGTCCAGTGCAATTGGCAGATGGGACATGGTAATTTCGGGGCTGTTTTTACTGTTTTTGCAACTATGCGGCATTAATTTATCGGCTGCCCTTTTGTTCCGAATTTTTGGGTTATCGGCTCAAGGAACTCGTTATCAGCGTGGTAAACAAAAAGTATTCTTTTCTGCCTTGGTGATCACTATCATGGTTTTAGCAGGTTTGCTGACTTGGCAATTTATCAATTCGCCAAATCTCCAACGTTCTAGTCTTGCCCAACGTGCCAATGCTGAAGTCCAAAAAACTGTAGAACAAGTTGGTTTAGCAAAATTAATTGAGTCGAATGTACGCTTTACACGCTCCAATATTGTTGGACAGGATACCCTCCTTTGTGTTATTTACGTGCAGCGTCAACCCCAAGTTACAGCATCTAATCAAGAAATCAGCGATCGCCTGACCCAATCAATTCAAACCCATTTATTAAAACAAAATTTTAACGTCACACCTTTAGTTGATGTCAACGTTTTAGAAACTCCTACTTTTAGTAAAAATTCAACAATGGAAAATAGTGGATGAGGGTAGATTAATGCCATATATTAGTAATATGTGGCATTACCGGAAAAAAGTGGCACAATAAAGAATAATATGAATGAACTATCCAAATCTGTAGCAGTCCATCTTGGTCCCCAGGGGCGTTTAGTGATTCCAGCCGCTTTAAGGCGATCGCTGGGTTTTGAACCAGGTGATGCTCTGATTGCTCGTGAGGAAGACGGGCGGCTGGTACTAGAGAAGGCAGAAACGATTAAGTTGCGGCTGAAAGCTCGGTTCTCACAAGTGCCAAAGCACAGAAGTTTGGTAGATTAATTAATCGCGGAACGCCGTGAAGAAGCAAAAAGGGTTAGCACATTCATTTCCCAGCTTTCACACCGCTAATTTTCAAAACATCAGTCATCGTTGCACAGTAATTTGGTAAATTAAAACTGCTAGGATTAATGGCATTAGCATAGCGAAAATGCCGATAATTCATACAGAATCTATCCCATGCAGCCATTTGAATACTAAATAATTTAATAATCACATTAGCTAAACCTAAAGATATAGGAATGCGGAAATAAATCTTTTTCCGGAAATAAGTGCAAACTTCTTCAATGGCTTGATTAGCAGTTAATGCCGATTGACCTAAAACAAATCTTCTTGGATCTCCTGGTTGTGGTGGATAATCAATTAAATATTGGACAACTGTGGCAATATCTTGGCCATGAATAAAGTGAAAACTGCCATCTGCTTTTAAAAAACGGATAATATTAATATATTTGGTAACTTCGGGAATACCAGATGTGAGATGAGAATAGGGTTTTGTATCATCACCACCTAAAACTAAGGTGGGAAAAACAGTAGTAATTTTAGGAAAAATGGTTAATTTTTCAATTTGATGTAAACAATCATATTTAGAACGGATATAATCTGTGCCGATTTCTCCTGCTTGTTTGAGTGGTTGATTATCATGATTTAAAACACTCGCAGTAGAAAAATAAATTACCTGCTCACATCTTTCTGGATTTAATAAACTCATTAATTCTAGAGTTTTAAAGACATTGATATCAAAAATGCCCTCACCACCCCAGGAAGTGGCTGTTAAAACAGCAGTATCAATGGTTTTGAGTAAATTAGAGAATTTACTAATTTCCTGCATATCGCCCTGCAAAATGGTGATGCCGGGACGGGCTGTAGTATCAACTTGTAGTTTGCTGGGGTTTCTAACTAATAGATAAAGTTCGTGATTGGTGTTTTGAATTAAGGCTTCGCTGATATAGTGACCGATACAGCCACTTGCACCTGTAACTAAAATCCGTTTTGTAGTCATGAAATTTGATGTTGGGGTTTTTGGGAATGGTTGATAACGGTGTATAATTATAACATAATTATAGTTTTGTTTTTCCTTGAGGAGATAGATCCCCGACTTCTGAGATCAATTTGTAATTTTTGGACACAATAAATAAAAGAAGTTGGGGATCTAAGGGACGTACAAAAACCCAAACATTGACAACACAATGCAACTGCATTACCTTAAAAATAAAGAATAAACCTCAAAATTGTTATGGTTGTCAAATCCACACCATCCTCAGAGTCCACCCTAACCGACAGATATCAAACCACAATACCCGAACCCGTGCGTAAAGCTCTAGGCTTGGGTAAACGTGATAAAATTCGCTATGTGATTCAACCTGACGGTAAAGTAGTTATTTCTCGCGCTGATCAACAAGAAGAAGATCCGATCCTGTGGGAATTTTTAAACTTTATCGCCAAGGACATCCAAAAAAATCCTCAGCATCTACAACCAATTAAAGCAGAATTAGTAAACCGTATTCAATCCTTAGTTGCTGATGTAGAAATTGATCTGGATGCACCACTATCAGACGAGGATGAGTAAAATTGTCTGAAAATCAACCTTTAAAAATTAATGGATGGACTATATTTGCTCATTCCTTGTTTCTAGAACATTTAGAAGAACTGAGCATACAGGTAGAAAATTTACGTCAGAAATATCCTCAAGACTACAAACAGAAAAACGCCACAAAACGTCTAGGTGCTATATTCAAACTTGCATTTAATGTCATTCCTCAAGATCCAACATTAAACGATTATCGTCAAGGTACAACATTGGGGGATGAATATAAACACTGGTTTAGAGCTAAATTTTTTCAGCAATACCGATTATTTTTTAGATATCATCAAGAAGGTAAAATCATTGTTTATGCTTGGGTGAATGACGAAAACACCAAGCGAGCATATCAAAGTAAAACCGACGCTTATCGAGTATTCCAAAAAATGCTAGAAAGTGGAAATCCTCCAGATGATTGGAATGATTTACTCAAAGAAGCAGAAAATCAAAATCATCGTTTACAGCAAGTTTTCAAAACAGAAATTTAGAAAAATATTTAAGTCAGAATCAGGATAACCAGGACACCCTTCGGGAAGTCAAAAGTCAAAAGTCAAACATTGAATATCCGCGTTCATCCGCGTTTATCTGCGGTTAATAAAAATCAGGTGGGTAAAAAACCCACCCAATAAACCAGAAACTAAACCAAAGCGTTGAGATTTTTCGCAGTTTCAAAGAAGAAAGCGACATTTTCTTCTGGTGTTTCTGGTAGTACACCATGGCCGAGATTGAGGATGTGTCCCCAGTTGCCGGCTTTGCGAACGGTGTCCAAAACGCGATCGCGGATAAATTCTTTAGAACCAAATAACACACCCGGATCAAGATTACCCTGTACTTTCACGTGCTTACCTAATCTGGCTCTGGCATCTGCCATATCTACTGCCCAGTCTACACTAATGATATCTGCACCAGAAGCAGGCATTCTTTCCAAAAGTCCAGCACTACCTGTCACCAACAAAATTAATGGTGTGTCAGGATGAGTGGCTTTGACTTTCTCAAACACCATTTTTTGATAAGGTAAAGCAAAGGTATCATAATCTTGGGGGCTTAATTGTCCTGCCCAAGAATCGAACATTTGCACCACTTGAGCGCCGCAGTCAATTTGATAGCGCACATAATCAGCGATCGCATCTGCTAATTTAGTTAATAGCTGATGCAGTATAGTCGGATCTGAGAAGGCCATGTTTTTGATAATGGAATAGGTTTTAGAACCTTTACCTTCCACCGCATAAGCCGCTAATGTCCAAGGTGCGCCCACAAAGCCTAACACCGTTGATTGATTGCCTACTTCCTGCCGTAATGCCTGCAAAATCGTTTTGATAAATGGCAGGGATGCTTCTGGATCTAATGGATGCAGGTGATCAACTTGTTCTTTAGTGCGAATGGGCGCGTAAATAATTGGGCCTTTACCTTCCGCAATATCCATGTCAATCCCCATACCTGGTAAGGGGGTAACAATATCGGAAAATAAAATAACTCCATCGGGTTGGAAAGCTCTCCAGGGTTGGAGGGAAACTTCGATCGCTACTTCAGGAATTTCTGAGCGATCGCGGAATGAAGGATATTTTTCCCGCAAATCCCGATAAGCTTTCATATATCGTCCTGCTTGTCGCATCATCCATACAGGGGGACGATCTACTTGTTCACCACGAGCAGCCCGAAGGAGGAGAGGAGCCGTTGAGGAAACACCCATTTAACACTTCATCCTAAGTCACTTTTATATGTCACCATTTAGCTTACCATTCAAAGATTAGCTTTTTCTGAAGATACACTTTTACATAACTTTACAAACTAATTAAGTCTTGCTGTTGCTTCTGTGTTATTGCTAACCAAATAAATTAGTAAAAACAGGTACTTATAAGTGTATACTTTCTGAAGTAGAATTACTCCTAATGTGTAGTTTCTACTCAAAATATCCAAAAAATCATCGAAAATAAATCTTATGACTCTAGAAACTATTCCTTACACATCAGAATATTTTAGTAGTTGGTTCTTTGATACAGATTATAAAACTATAGCGACGACGATTGTAGACATTTTTCAACCGAAAACAGTAGCAGAATTTGGTTGTGGTCCTGGCCATTTGAGTAAAGAACTAGCCAAATTAGGAGTAAAGGTAACAGCAGTTGACGGTTATTCTCAACCTGATTTTTCGGGATTTTCTGTAGAATTCCACACTTTGGATTTGAATGATCCAGACGCGATCGCTAATTTTTTCACTAACAAATCTTTTGATTTATCACTATCTTTAGAAGTAGCTGAACACCTCAACCCAGAAACTTCACCTATTTTAGTACATTGGTTAACTAAAGTTGCTCCAGTTGTCGTATTTTCGGCATCAGTTCCAGCCCAAGAAAGTGACGGACATATTAATTTACGTCCTCGTGAATATTGGCATGACTTATTTACAGAACATAATTTTCTAGTAGGCGATCGTATTCGTGAAAAACTACGTCCTCATCCTGGTGTAGCTCATTGGTATCGCTACAGTGCTTTAGATTATGTTCACGAAAAACATCCATTAGCACCAAAAACTGATGAACTTATTCGTCGTCTAATTGCTTCAGAATCTGCTGCAACTACAGCTTTTTATGAACAGTCTTCTAAGTTATATCTCCTAGAACAAGAAGGGAAGATTAATTAGCATAAATCAAGATTAAAAACACCAGAATTTAGACTTCTGGTGTGGGTTCAAATATTAATTTTGCGCCCAAATTACATCTAACCTTTTTTGAGCCTCTTCTAAAGCAGCTTTTGCCGAAGACTTACCTAATAAGGTGGCTTCTATTGCTCTACCCAAACTGTCAGAAATCCGATTATATCCAGCTACAATTGGTCGAGAACCCGCCACAGGCATTTGTTCCACAAATACCTTTAACCAAGGTTTTGACTGCAAATATGTTTGATATTCCTGACTTTGAATAGATTTAATATTTACAGGTAAAAAACCAGTACCTATACTCCATTCTGTTTGAAATTCCGCACTTAAAACAAATTCTAAAAATTTGAGTGCCGCTTTTTCCTTTTCGGAAGTGGTTTTCATCACATACAAATTTCCAGCACCTATCACCGTCGCGGGAGTAATATTTGCAGGTATTGGAAATACCCCAAAATCAACTTGAGATTTAGTGATATAAGTCCAAGGTCCCGTAATTTGCATAGCTGCACGGCCTGTGAGAAAAGCATCTTCTTCATAACCTCTTTCTGGAGGTGACAAAGCTGCTGAACCATCTTTAATTAAATTTTCCCACAATTCTAAAGCACTAATAGCTTTTGGGTTGTTTAAATCTGGCAGGTTATTACTAATTAATTCACCTTCAGCACTTAATAAAAAAGGAAACCAACTAAAAACAGTCCATTCTCCTTTTCCTAAAGGTAAGACAATTCCATATTGTTCTGGTTGTTTATCACCGTTTTTATCTATTGTCAGTTTTTTAGCAACTTGTCGGAATTCTGCCCAAGTTTTAGGAGTTTCGGTAATTCCCGCTTTTTTAAACAAGTCAGGACGGTAAAAAATACCGATATTGCTAGTATAAAGGGGAATAGACCAGAGATGATCATCTAATTTTAACTCATCCAGGGCATTGGGAATAACTTCAGATTTCACAGGTAATTGATCAAACCAATCATCTAAAGGGACAACTGCCCCCAGTTCTACAAATTGTCCTGTAAGTTGTGGATAAAAATATAAAATATCTGGAGATGAATTACCAACTACAGATGTTAATACTTTTGGCAATTGTTGATCAAGTCCCCCAGCAAAGATAGAGTTAACTTGAATATCAGAATGTTGTTGATTAAACTTATTTACCAGTTTATTAAAAACATCCCGATTGATAGGAGGATTTATCCCTTGCCATAATGTCAGATGAATTACATTATTTTTTGGTAGTAATGTTGTTTGGCAACTAGATGTAAGTACAAGACATAAACAGCAGATTAATCCGATCATTAAAAACCTGTTACCAGAATTAATAACTTGATTAAAATAACTTTTGAAGTTTGCCATAAGTAAGTAGACGAGAATAAATCAAAGTAGATTAAGTAATGTAAAATAGTCTGTAGATAGTTTCGTAGTGAGGACTTCAGTCCTCAAATGAGGAATAAATTCCTCACTACGAACTTTTAATTATTTAGATGCAGAAATCTTCTCTAAAACACTCTTGGTAATGCTTGTTTCTGCCCTGGTATAATTATAGGTTTCTGGTGCAGTTAAGTTGTGAGTTTTAAAGATTTTTTCTGCCCGTTCCCATAAGTCTGTATCTTCACCATAAGCTATATTATTAAATCCTTTTAGTTCAAAGAATACTTTCCGTTTTCCAAAAAATGTTGGACCTAAAACACATTCTTTTAAATTAATGGTTTTTCCTGGTTCATAATAATCAGCAACTAGAATTTCTTCTTCAGAAAAGAAACCACCTTGTAGCAAATCAATTTCTGGATGAGATTTTAGATAACTAAGACGAGATTCTATATGATGAGGTGCATAGGTATCATCACTATCTAAAAATGTAATATATGGACTAAATGAAGCTTGAATACCCACATTTTTAGAATAAGCTAATTTGCGGTTTTTGTGTTTTAGATAACGGATATTTACAGACTTGTGTAAATAAGGATTGACAATTTCAAAGGTATGATCATCACTACCATCATCAACAACTAATAATTCCCAATTTAGAAAAGTTTGATTGATGACACTATCAATACATTGATTTAAATATTGTCCTCGATTATATGTACACAAAATGATGCTAACTTCTGGTTGGATATCAAAATTAATAGGACTCATGGCAATTTTAGAGATGGTGAATTTTATTTCTCAGCGACGATACAGGTAGCTACAGGATAATCGGGATGAAATGCGTCTAGTTCTTCTGCTGTTAGTTCTTCTTGGGCTATGCCATGATAACTAGCAATGACACTAATAGGATTACCATAAACATATAGTTTTTGTTGGGAGAAATTTCTAAATATCCAAGCAAAAGCATCAGGTAAAGGCCGCCAATAATCCATAGGAGTAGCATGAAGTCTGATGGCACTAGGGACCATTGCAAAACATTTTCCACCTGGTTTTAACCACTTCTGGATATTTTCTACTGCTATCCAAGGTGCATAACAATGTTCTAAAACATTAAAAATAATGATCGAATCAAAAGAGTTTGGTTCTACAATTGCTTCTTCATGAACATCTCCCACTATGTCTACTCCTGGTCCTGCTTCTATGTTGAGAATTTTATATGATGTACCAGGATTGACTTGATAAAAGTCTTTGTCTTTTGGTGTTCCTCCTATTTCGAGGATATTACCAAAAATTTGGGGTTGAATTTCTGTCAGAAATTTACTGAGATAATATCTATCTACAGGTGTTCCTCTTGTTAAACCAAAGGCTTGACAAATAGGGACGGTTTTCTTTAAATCTCCCCAATTAATAGTATGAGGTGCTAGTGATAATAGACCTAGTTTTTCTAAATGTTCTACTATTTTCTGGAAGTCTTCTAAATTTTTAATAGCTGCTAAATCATCTTCTAGGGATATTTGAGAAAACAGTTTTTGCAGAACTTGGTAATTTTCTCTACTTAATTCTCCTAGTTCAAACTGCATTTCTTGTTCGATAAAGCTGCGAAAGCCTTTACCAAAGATTGTTAAACTCCCATTGGCTAAAAATATTATCGCTTCGGCAATTAGCTGTTCATATTTATTTAATTCTTGAATAACATGATCTTGAATGGGTGCAAATTGAATTTTTTGAAATTCTTGATAAGCTGTTTCTAAATAATGCTGATGAACAAATATTTCCAGGATAGTTAACCAAGATTTTTTCGTAATAGTTTCGGCTGTGCGTTGACTCCAAGCAAAAATCGCATATAGTTTATCATCTTCTATCTTCAAAAAAGCGTTGGGAATATATTGTTTAGTCATAAAATCCAAATTTTTATAGTTGATTATGGTTGTATTTCTAATGTACCTGATTCTGCATCTAAGCTGGCTATGACACCGACAGGTAAGGCTATATTCGGGCTATCATGACCAAAGGGTAAATCCGAGAGAATGGGAATACCTAAATCACCTAAGCGATCGCGCAAAACTTCCTCTATACTCAAACTTGGTATATTCGGAGGTGCGTCACACTTAGTAAAACCGCCCAAAGCGATCGCGCAGACTTTAGATAAAGCCCCACTAGCACGCCATTGAGTTAACATTCTATCAATGCGATAGGGTGGTTCTGTCACATCTTCCAATGCTAATATTACACCATCAAGGTTAGGTAAAAGTGGTGTACCTAAAAGATGAGTTGCTACTGTGAGATTACCAGGAAGTAGCACACCTGTAACTTGACCACCACCCCAACCTTTACCCTTTAAAGGTGCGATCGCCCGACCTTCTACTATGTCCAATAGCCGCTGTATTGACCATTCTGGCTCATTGGCTAAGGTAGTGAGGACAGGTCCATGAACACCGGAAATTCCGGCATTATAGAGACTCCATAACAGGGCTGTGATATCAGAAAAGCCGATTAACCATTTAGGTGTAATTGTATTTTCTGGCCAACTCCAGTCTTCTAAAATGCGGGTGCTACCAAAACCACCCCTCGCGCAGATGATCCCACGACATTCGGGATCATGCCATGCTGCTGCTAACTGTTGACGACGATGTTCATCTGTACCAGCCAGATAACCATGTCTACTGTCTAGGCGATCGCTAATTTGGACGCGGTAGCCGTGCGATCGCCAAATTTCCACACCTTGATTAAAAGCCTCCAATTCCCGTACTGCACCACTAGGGGCGATGACGCGGAGTAAATCACCAGGTTTGAGGGGTGGGGGTAAGATAGGGGCTGACATCAACAGAAAATGTAAATAATGGTGATCATATAGGCCGATTGTCGCTATTTTTATGCTTAATTTTCCGTGAATCTCTGTTGATCTGGAACAACACGCAAACGATTGATTTGATTTAAAGCATACCTAGCAGTTGCTTGTACTTCCGGATCTGTATCTTCTAAAGCATGGCGTAAAATTTGACTCATTTGTGCCATCATGTCATACAGCCGCACTAAATCACGAATTGCATTTTGGCGGACTTGGGGATTTTCACTCTGGATTGATAAGGCTAAAGCCCGGTTCATTGGTTTGAGTGTGCGAATCCCAATTTCTGCCAAAGCTGACAAAATTAACCCATTTTGTTGAGAATCTGCACTCATCAACAATTCTACTAGGGGTTGAACTGCCCGCGAGTCACCTTTTTGACCTATATTCCAAATTGCTTTTCGTCTTTTTGTCGCATCATCACTCTGTAACTCTTCCATGAATGTATCAAAGAAACTGATTGTAGGCAGGGTAGAGTTTTGTGGTTTTAGAATTAATTCTGGGGAATTTAGGGAATGTAATGAGGGAAGTGTTGGTGCAGGGTTTAAAAAATATTTGGGATGATTTTGACTAGATGCACTCAAAAGTGGATTTTCTAAATTTTCTGATTCTAGAACTGGTTTTGTATCTCCTAACTTCTGAATCAGATAATAAAATAGGCATAGACTTCCTAAAATTCCCACACTGATTAATCTCAACCATAAGGTATACTCTGTTTGAGGTTGTGATTGAGTATTTTCTGGGTTACTAACAATAGAAGAAACGTTACAGTTAGTTTTCTCTACTAAAACATTTTTGAGATCCTGTCTCGTCGCCCAATCAGCAATACCATCTGCTCTTTTTAATCCTTTTTGTTGCTGAAACTGTGCTACAGCATTTTGGGTGCTAGATCCGTATTCTCCATCTATGATGCCATTGTAGTAACCTAATGCTTTTAGTTGCACTTGGATAACTTGAACTTCTGGATCTTTAGTGCCAGGAGTGAGAATAGTGACTGGGGTAGGTGCTGGGTTAGTTGTCGCAGCCATGATGCGACTAGGATATGAACTCAGACAAATACAAGATGTTAATATTAGGATGGAATTGGTAATGGGTAATTGGTACTTATCCCTCATTTTTCTCATCTCTAGGTGACTTGGTTATTTCTGAATTTCTTGTTTTTTAAAAGCGGATACTTCTAAAACTAATGATTGTTCTGGAGTATTTGTTTCTGTGATAGTAATTGTTTGATTTGTTCTTCCCAGGGTTTCCCGCTGGTTAATTAAATAAATACTAATTAAGGTGAGAAAAACTCCTAGCCATTGGATAGTTGTCAGGATTTCTGAGAGGAAAATATAGCCGAATATTAAAGCAAAAATGGGTGTAAGGAAAGTGAGAGAACTTAAACTGGTGAGATTTCCACTAGAAGCAAAGTAGAAAAATAAACCATAAGCGATCGCACTGCCAAATACAGTAGCATATCCTAAAGCTATCCAGTCTGATGGCACAAGATTTTGCCACTGTTGGGTTTCTACAACTGAAGAAATTCCCCACAAAGGCAACCCAGCGATAATCATGTGCCATCCTGTTGCTGTTACTGGATCTGCATATCTGCATACAAACCTAATTAATACAGTCCCCACAGCCATTGATAACGCTGCTAGTAACATTAACCACTCACCACTGGCAAATAACAATTGCCAATTATCTATATTAATAGTCTCTCCTGATTCAAAAAGATGGAAAATCCACTCTTCTGGTAAGCCAATCAGACTAATCCCTGTGACTCCCAAACCTAATCCTAACCATCCCCATAACCCAATATGTTCTTGAAATAGCCAGAGGGAAAGTAACGCTACTGCTAACGGTTGGGAGTCTATCATCACCGAACCTAAGCCGGCATTGGTTCTCACTAAACCCTCTGCTAAAAAGCCTTGAAAGAGAGTACCATCAACTACAGCAAAGATCGTAATCCACAACCATGCTAACCAACTTTGAGGTTGGGGTTTACCCATAAATGCAGCCGCTATCAGAATTAACACCCCCGCAGGTACTAATCTGACTCCGGCCATAAATAGTGGTGTAGTATGGGGAATTACGCCTTTCATGGCCACCATTGCTGTCCCCCAGAGGAAAAAAGGAGCAATTAAAAATAGATAAGCTAAAGGATTTTTAGATCCACTGAGTTGCAGTTGCATGGGCTGATTGTAGTTTTTAGTAAACGGATAGAAAAATTACTTTACCTAATTTTACAGAAACATTGCGTTTTATGTTTATTGTGTAAAATACAGATGATAATGTGTCTGTACCTGTTGTTGGTAATGAAAAATGATTACAACTAAATCTGCTGTTCCCATTAAACCCAGGCAGGAAGATAGCTTTGGGATTACATTAGCACCATTATCTGTAGAAGAGGTATACACTAAAGCAGATCATCCTGCTAATGGTGCAGTGGTGGTGATGAGTGGTATGGTTCGTAATCAAACCGATGGTAAGCCTGTGGTGGCGCTAGAGTATCAAGCTTATGAACCAATGGCTTTACAGGTGTTTTATCAAATCGCTGATGATATTCGTCAGCAATGGCCTATTGTGAATCCTGTGGTGATATATCATCGGATTGGCAGATTATCAGTGGGGGAAATTAGCGTGGTTGTGGCTGTCGGTTGTCCCCATCGTGGTGAGGCTTTTGCAGCTTGTGAGTATGCTATTAATACTCTAAAACACAATGCACCTATTTGGAAAAAGGAACATTGGCAAGATGGTTCTAGTAGTTGGGTAAGTATTGGTATATGTGAACAGGAAATAGGGAACAGGGAACAGGGAATAGGGAA
>NZ_VIKW01000082.1:34610-88676 GCF_009711975.1 Anabaena sp. UHCC 0204 | reverse complement strand
TAGGGAATAGGGAATAGGGAATAGGGAATAGGGAAAAAATTTTTAATTTTCTAGTTTTTTAATAAGACTAATAATCATTCTGCTTTCCTCTTTTAATAAATTAAGAATCATTTCTATATCTTTTTCTGAGCATAATCCTACTCGCTTAGATAAAATTAGGTGAGTTTCTAATTCATTAACTGAACCTTGCGCTATGTTTAAAAATCTTATATATTCCCCTGTATATCGTCGCCCATATCCTTCAGCTATATTAGCTGGAATTGATACTGCACTTCTTCTAATTTGTTGAACCATAGCATATAGCTCGTCTTTGGGAAAAAGTTTAGTAAGGAAATAGCACCTTTCAGAAATATCCATCCCTTTTTGCCAAATCGTTAAATCTTTAAAGTCATTAATATCTGACATTTTTCCTATTCCCTATTTCCTATTTCCTATTTCCTGTTCCTGTTCCCTATTTCCTATTTCCTATTTCCTATTTCCTATTTCCTGTTCCTATTCCCTATTCCCTATTCCCTATTTCCTATTTCCTGTTCCTATTCCCTATTCCCTATTCCCTATTCCCTATTCCCTATTCCCTATTCCCTATTCCCTATTCCCTATTTCCTGTTCCTATTCCCTATTCCCTATTCCCTATTCCCTATTCCCTATTTCCTGTTCCTATTCCTATTCCCTATTCCCTGTTCCCTGTTCCCTGTTCCCTGTTCCCTGTTCCCTGTTCCCTGTTCCCTTCTTTTGTAAAAATACTTAACAAAAAAAGGCGATTTTTGTTTTAATTATTTACATTATTTCAATTTGTAACTATTGTGTACAACCCCAAGGCATATTCCTCTAGACTAGGTTTCCATAGAAATATCAAACATTGAAAATGGAGACAAGGACAAATGCCTACGGTAAATTTGTGTTGCCATGAGTTTGTAGTTGCTATTTCCTCGATCGCTTGTATTGTTGGTATCTGGTTATTGAAAGACAACAATCAAGAAATAGACAATTTCCAAGAAACAGAAGAAAATCTGTTAAGAATGAGCTTTGCTTACTGGTTAGTATACTGTATCGCTTTTGCTATCGAAAAAGTATTTTTATTTGATTGGGAAATCGTAGTTGTCAGTTTGAGAATTACTATAGCTTTGTCATATTTCTTAACATTTTCTTGTATTCTTAGTTTACCGTTACATAAATTTGCAGTTCATAGAATTGAAGAGTAATAGAAAGTCACAGTTAGTTAATTCTCATCGCGATCGCGATCGCATTTTCTAGTTCATCCTGGAGTAAAGTTGTCAGGATAAATACCTCTTGTACAGTCTTACCCTGACGGGCAATGATTTTATAACCACCGCGAATGGGTACTGAGACACGCAAAAGCATTTTTGGTGCATGACCTCTGACTCTACCAATTACCGCAGGTGTCACAGTGCCAATACCGTCATGTTGACACAAGCGTTCTAAAATAGGAATAAGTCCGGGAATATGGGTAGAGTGATTCCAAACAAGTCTACCATCGGTGGGTTTAGGCATAGTAATTAAGCTGCTTCCAGAGGAGCCATTGTTAACCCAGCCCGACGCAGTTGTTGGTGATATAGTTCTGCTTGTTCTTGAGGTCCTGTCCAGACTATAGCTTGTCCTTCATAGTGAACCTGATTAGTCAAATCCCAAGCGCGATCGCCCGACATTCCCGGAATATACTTCATTAAACACTCAGCTACGTGCTGGAAAGTATTGAAATCATCATTCAACACAATCACCTTGTAATTAGGATAAGTTTTCCGAGTGACTTGATTAACCCGATCTGGTGTCACTGTTGGCGCTGCTGCCATACTATACACATCTGCAAGTTTGGTCATCATAGATAAATAAGTCAAAAACGACGTTTTACAAACTAATACTACAAATAACTAGTTTAATCCATTGTTGGCTGGGAGTCAGTTGTCAGTTGTCAGTTGTCAGTTGCAAAAGAATATTTTTCTCTCCTACTTCCCCTGCTCCCTGCTCCCTGCCCAACGAGTATTTTTAACACAAACCTACTTACTTCTCCTATATTGATTTTTGCTCTCTTGTGGTGTAATGTCTAAAAATCCCCTTGCCACAATTTCAACTTTCGTTGCTGACATTTACAAAAACGATTTTTTACTTAATACAGCACGACGTAAATCAACCACCCATTTCCAGTTTGAAAAAAATACCTATTTTTCGAGGCATTTCTAAATGCGTGATCCCAATAAGAATCATATCAAAATCGATCCGGCAACTCTTGTCCTAATTGTGTCGGCTCTGATATTATTACCATTATTACTTGCTGGTTTTTTGGGGCAATAAGCTATGCACAACATCAAAGATTAGGTAGTTTGTCCTTAAAAATTGTCGTTATGACGAGGAAAAAGAAGCAAGTTTTGGGAGATTTTACTTTTCTTTCCAGATTTTGGTGATCTCAAGTCCACCAACTTATTAGCCCCAATTCATACCCTGCAAGTAATTCACCCTAACATTCAAATATCAACATTGATATTTTCTATCTGTCTAGCGGCTTTATCCCATCGTTTTGCAGATTCCTCATCATTCCAGTGAGTTCTCAGATTTTCCGCTTTTTTATGGCATATACGCTCTAGCATCTCTAAAATTGCCCCAAGCGTCAACTGCTCAACTAAACCTTCTAAAATACTCATGTATTCTTTCATGACATATATCCCTTTAACTTCTACTTTGAATTGAGGGAATTCTTCAATATTGCTGGGTTTAACCTCAACACAAGAAGTATAAATTCTCGTCAATTGCTTGTGACTTTTATGTATACCACCGAATGAAGGTGAAATGTGCTGTTCTTCTTGATTCTCTACATTTGTGATTAATGGGGTTGTCGCCTAATACTTGCGTTCCTTGGGTTCAAACATAGTAATTGTCACTGGACGATATTGAATATCAATTCCTGTGGGTGAATAATAAGCCATTGTGTGTTGCAAAAAGTTGATATCATCCCTTTGAGAAAAGTCCTCTCGGAAATGTGCGCCGCGACTTTCTTGGCGATTCAGGGCTGAAGCCAAAATGGTTTGTCCTACTACCATTAAACTTTGCAGTTCTAAGGCTTCGACTAATTCTGTATTCCAGCTAGTACCTTTGTCATCTAAATATATTTGTGAATATTGCTGTTGTAATTCGGCAATTTTATCCAATCCCTGACCCATTAATTCGGCGGTACGGAAAACGCCGCAATATTCAGTCATATTATCTTGGAAAGCTTGACGAATTTGATTAATGCGGTATTTTCCTGGTTGTTCTATCAGAACTTGAATTTGTTGTTGAGCTTCCTTGATATACCGTGTTTCATCTATTGATGGTAATTGGCGATTTTGGACATAATTAGCGATCGCTGCCCCAGTCCGTTTGCCATAAACTACACATTCCAATAGAGAATTACTACCGAGACGATTAGCCCCGTGGACAGAGACACAAGCACTTTCCCCAGCGGCAAAAAAGCCTTCGACAAAACCATCTTCACTATTACGAACTTGTCCATCAGTGTTAACAGGAATACCACCCATACAGTAATGAATAGTGGGACGGACAGGCATAGGTTGAGTGACAGCATCTACACCGACTAAACGATGGGCTTCTTCCCAACAGAAGGGAACACGACTCATGATTTTTTCCTTACCCAGGTGGCGCAAATCCAGATAGACAAAAGGACCGCCTGGACTACCATCAATATTCACACCGCGACCAGCCCGGATTTCATAAGCGATCGCTCTTGAGGTAATATCACGGGGGGCTAATTCCATACGACTGGGGGCGTAATTGGCCATAAAGCGATCGCCTGTGGAATTAATTAAATATGCCCCTTCTCCGCGCACAGCCTCAGAAATCAGCACGCCCACAGGATACAACCCCGTAGGATGAAATTGCACAAATTCCATATCTTCCAAAGGTAAACCAGCCAAAGCCGTCATCGCCAAACCGTCACCAGTGGAAGCATAATCATTAGAAGTCGTGTTATAAACGCGACCATATCCCCCCGTGGCAAACATCACAGCTTTCGCCCGTAACACCTCAATATGCCCATCCAAGAGATGAAACATTACCACACCCTTAGCCTGACCATCCTCTAAAATCAGGCGCATTACATACCATTCTTCGTAAATTTGCACACCATAACGGCGCAAATTATTGACCAACTCATGTAAAATCGCATGACCGGTTTTATCAGCCGCGTAACAAGTGCGATTGTGAGAATGGCCACCAAAAGCCCGTTGAGCAATCCGTCCATCTGGTAAACGAGAGAATAAAACCCCTAGATGTTCTAAATCAATCACCACATCCGGTGCTTCTTGGGTTAAAATTGCTACAGCATCTTGATCAGCCAAATAATCCGAACCCTTGACAGTATCAAAAGCGTGGGCTTCCCAACTATCTGTATCATCAACATTTTTTAAAGCAGCCGCCATACCACCTTGAGCAGCTACCGAATGAGAGCGTATCGGGTGAGTTTTGGCAACTACCGCTACCTTTAAACTAGGATCGGTACGGGCAATTTCCACCGCCGCCCGACATCCCGCTAAACCGCCGCCAACAATAATTACATCATGTTCTAGCATTATCAATCACCGAGATAAAAAAATTCCCTGTCTACAGGACAGGGTAATAAGAAAATTGTAATTTGGGAAAATTCCCTTTAATTAATTGCTTGTATGGGAGTTTGTCGGGACATATTGCTTTTTGCTGGTTGGCTTTGGGTCTCCGGTTCTACAGCATTGAGTTCAATATTATTTAATAAAGTCGTCACAAACGCAAAAAGCAGAAAAGGTAGAGATAATAGAACAACAAGACCTACTGTAGCCAAAGCGTATACTGGTCGCTTTGCCCCCATTAAGGCTAAAGCTGATGCCAAGCTAATAGTAATCGTGATTAACCAAACGATAATTTGGCCGTAGATATCACCGAAAGTTAAAGTGCAAGCAAACCGATAGTTTTGAATATTATCTTTGTTCATTTTAATTGGTCTCAATTCTTTTCTATAGCTTCTACCTTAGAGCTATGTTTGCCAGGAGAACAATTTCTCAATATTTTTCCAAGCTTTGTAATATTACTTTACATTCTGTCTGGGCGACCGTTCCCTCTCTCCACTACGCGATGCTATTCGCAAACCATAGTTAGTCCCGGATTAAAAATTTAAGTATGCTTATGTATATTTACTGTTTAAATAAGCATTTATTCCCGTCTTCCAGTTAAAATGGGAACACGGTTAACAAGTGACTCGTCTTCTGGTTATACATAGCTATGACCTCACCCACAATTCACTGTAAATGTGTTAGTATGTGTTTTATTTTACATATTTTTTAGTAGTAAAAGCATTTATGTAACCCCTTAACAAGATAAGTACCTGAGTAAAATTAATTGCATATTTTTGGAACAAATACAAATCCCTGTATTGCTTATCTGTTCCCTCTCCTAAATGTACAATTTATTTTACACGACTACTTACAACTTTGAGTACCTAATGGGAAAATATCAACAAAACTGGATTTTACTGCGTAAATTGTTATTAATGCTGTGTATTCCCTAAATGTTCCCTTTAATCCTATCATGCCGATGAGGTGATGAATAGTGATTTCAAGAGGAATAGGGCTTTGACAGCGATGGATTTTCACATACTCATTACTTGTTCATAATTGCCAGATTGAATAACTAATCAAAAGGATATTTGACCATGAAATTGATTCAGAGAACTCTATTTTCCTTAGCATTTTCTGTAACTTTATTTTCTCAAATAGGTTTAGTTCAAGCTCAGTCATTCTCCAAACTCAAACCTTTACAAATCAGTCAGAAATTTAAACCGCGAGTAGATAATAAACCGAACCCAGTTACAGATGGAGGAGCTACTAGAGGAAGATCATGTCTGAAAAAGCCAGAATCACTAATACCTTTAACTCCAGCAAATATAGTTGGGACAACTGTATCTGAGCGTCCTACTTTCTTCTTGTATGTACCTGATTCCACAGCTACAACCCTCGAATTTAATATTTTTGCTACTGGTGAAACTGAAAATTTATATGAAGGTAAATTGCCTATGCCTAAAGAATCGGGAATTATTAGCTTTACGTTACCTGAAAATGCACCTCCCCTGAAAATTAATCAAACTTATCAATGGTCTATCAGCATGATTTGTAATAATGAAGACTTTAGCGCCAATCCTCGTATCAGTTCCTGGATAGAACGAATCGAAGCTGATTCTTCTTTATTAAAAAATCTGGAAAGCTCTAATTCCCGAAATCTAGCGGCTATTTATGGAGAAGCAGGAATTTGGAATGAAGGACTAAATGCGATCGCTAAACAACGCTGCATTGAACCAAATAACTTATTAGTTAGGATGAAGTGGAGACAATTTTTAGAATCAGCGGGATTGAATGAAATGATATCTAAAAAATTAATCAATTCCTGCTCGGTGAATAATAGATAATATATGCAAGAACTATTGATCAGCAAACTCTGGCAATGGCGGGGAGTATTAATTGCTATTTCTAATGCTACAGTTATTGTCACCCTGATCAGGTTGACAGGCTTACTTCAATTAGTTGAATTAACAGCTTTAGATCAATTTTTTCTCCTCCGTCCCAAAGAGCCAGTTGATAGTCGCGTCGTTATTGTAGCAATTGATGAAAAAGACATTGAAAAACAAGGACAATGGCCTATTTCTGATGCTGTATTGGCCAATTTATTAGAGAAAATTAAGCAGCAAAAACCTAGAGCTATTGGTTTAGATATTTATCGAAATTTAAAGGTTGATCCTGGAAATGAATCTTTAACTAAAGTATTTTCATCGACTCCTAACTTGATTGGTATCCAAAAAGTTTTTAAGAATGAGGATAATTCACCCATTAAACCACCATATATTCTTGAGAAAAAGCAACAAGTAGGAGGAAACGATTTAATTCTCGATGATGATGGTAAAGTCCGCAGAGGATTACTTTACCTGTTTTTAGACAATGGTGATGTGTTAGAAAGCTTATCTCTAAAATTGGCATTGTTATATTTACAGCCAGAGGGAATTACAGAAGAAGCTGCCAAAACTAATCCAGATTATTTACAATTAGGGAAGGTTGTTTTTCCTCGATTTACAGCGAATGATGGTAGTTATATAAGAACGCGAGAAGGAAGCTATCAAGTTCTTTTAAATTATCGAGGAAGTGTAGAAAAGTTTCCTACTGTTTCTTTAACACAAGTTTTAGAAAATCGGATTCCCCCAGATTTTATGCGGGAAAAAGTGGTGTTAATTGGGTCTACTGCGGGAAGTTTAAAAGACCTATTTTACACACCTTATACTAATAAAGTATTCGCTACTCCACAACGAATGCCGGGTGTAACAATTCACGCAAATTTAACTAGTCAAATTTTAAGTGCAGCCCTAGACGGTCGTCCATTAATTAAGACTTGGAATGACCCATGGGAATATATCTGGATATTTAGTTGGTCAACTATTGGTGCTATTGTCAGTTGGCAATTACGCTATAGTTATCGCCTCTTGGTAATTGGTATTATTTTGGCAGGTGGTTTTTTAGTTAGTGGTTGTTTTTTATTATTTATATTTGGTTGGTGGATTCCTGTAATTCCACCACTTTTAGCATTAGCTGGATCAGCAATGGTTATTACCCAATATGTGGCTAGTAATGCAACCAGTATGCAAAAGACTTTTGGACGTTATTTAACAGATGAAGTAGTTAATAATTTATTAGAAAATCCGGCTGCTTTGAAATTGGGAGGAGAGAGGAGAAAAGTCACAGTTTTAGTATCTGATTTAAGAGGGTTTTCCTCAATTTCTGAAGAATTTTCCCCCGAAGAAGTGGTTAAAATTCTCAATTTGTATCTAGAGGCTATGACTGATATTATTCATCAATATAAAGGGACAATTAATGATTTTATGGGTGATGGCATTTTGGTGATGTTTGGTGCGCCAATTAGTCGTGAAGATGATTCCCAGCGAGCGATCGCCTGTGCGGTGGCGATGCAGTTAGCAATGAAGCAAGTAAATAACACAAATCAAGCTATGAATTTGCCAATCCTGGAAATGGGTATTGGTATTAATACTGGTGATGTGGTTGCAGGTAATATTGGTTCTCAAAAACGTGCAGAATATACTGTTATTGGTGGTCATGTGAATTTAGCAGCGCGAATTGAGTCATATACAGTGGGAGGGCAGATTTTTATTTCTGAGCATACTTATCATGATGCTGATATTGATTTGCGAATTGATAGTGAATTGGAAGTAGAAGCTAAAGGGATAAAATACCCTGTTAATTTATATGAAGTTGGTGGTATTGGTGGGGAATATCAGCTATTTTTGCCGACGGAAGAAGAAAGTATGGTCAGTTTGAGTGAGGAATTATTAATTGAATATATGATATTACAAGGGAAGCACGTAGATGGAGAATTGTTTGCTGGTACATTGGTAGGACTTTCTGAACATGGCGCACAACTGAGTTCTAACCATTCCTTAGAAAGATTAAGTAATATTAAAATCAAATTATTGACAGATACGGCTTTATGTGATGAAGAGCCAGATATATATGCAAAAGTAGTTAAAAAATCTACTGTTGACGAAAATTATTTTTTGCTTCGATTTACAACTCTTCCCCAAAAAGCGATCGCCCGATTGAATAAAATCCGGGAAATCAACATGAATTCATGAGGTATTGATCTAATTATCTCTGTGATTTCACTCATGTTAATGCACCTACAAATCTGCTTTGATATTACTAAAGTTTATTCATATATAAAAAATGCTGGCTAGAGTCTGGAGTGCATCTATTGTTGGGATTGACGCGGTTAAAGTTGGGGTGGAAGTTGATGTTTCTGGAGGTTTACCAGGAATTGTGATTTTGGGTTTACCAGATTCGGCTATTCAAGAATCTAAAGAACGGGTGAAAGCAACTTTAAAAAATGCGGGTTTTGCTTTTCCCATGCGGAAAATTGTTATTAACCTAACTCCCGCAGATTTAAGAAAGGAAGGACCGGCTTTTGATTTACCAATAAGTGTAGGAATTTTAGCAGCTTCTGAACAAGTTAAGGCTGATTTGTTGGGAGATTTTTTATTTTTAGGTGAAGTATCTTTAGATGGTAGTTTACGTCCTGTTGCTGGTGTTTTACCTATTGCTGCAACTGCACAAAAAATGGGAATTTCTGGTTTAGTTGTTCCTGTTGATAATGCCCAAGAAGCGGCTGTTGTTGAAGGTTTGGCGGTTTATGGTTGTAATCATGTTGCTGATGTGGTGGATTTATTAAATAATCCCAGAAATTATAAACCTGTCCAGTTAAATCAAACAATTGAAACTGCTCAGGAAACATTTTTAAATTTAGCAGATTTGCAAGATGTCAAAGGACAAGCTCATGCACGAAGAGCTTTAGAAATTGCGGCTGCGGGGGGACATAATTTGATTTTTGTGGGACCACCAGGCAGCGGAAAAACGATGTTAGCAAGACGTTTATCGGGGATTTTACCACCTCTAAGTTTTTCGGAATCTTTGGAAGTAACACGGATTCATTCTGTGGCTGGATTGTTGAAAAATCGTGGTTCTTTAGTGCGCGATCGCCCTTTTCGCAGTCCTCACCATTCCGCATCGGGTCCATCTTTGGTTGGTGGTGGCACTTTTCCCCGTCCTGGCGAAATTTCATTATCCCACAGAGGTGTGCTTTTTCTCGATGAATTAACAGAATTTAAAAGAGATGTTTTAGAGTTTCTGCGTCAACCTTTAGAAGATGGTTATGTAACGATTTCTCGAACTAAACAATCGGTAACTTTTCCAGCACAATTTACATTAGTAGCCAGCACAAATCCCTGTCCTTGCGGTTATTATGGCGATACAATTCAAGGATGCACTTGTTCCCCTCGACAACGAGAACAATATTGGGCAAAGTTGTCTGGTCCATTAATGGATAGAATTGATTTGCAAGTGGCAGTAAATCGGTTGAAACCAGAAGAAATTCTGCAACAACCAACGGGAGAATCATCAAAATCTGTAGCGGGACGAGTCCAAAAAGCCAGAGAACAGGCTACAATTCGGTTTCAGGAACAAGAAAATCTGCAATGTAATGCCCAAATGCAAAGTCGTCATCTTCAGAAATGGTGTAATTTAGATGATGCTAGTCGCAATTTATTAGAAGCTGCAATTAGGAAATTAGGGTTATCTGCAAGAGCAAGCGATCGCATTCTCAAAGTAGCAAGAACTATTGCAGATTTAGCAGGAGATGAAAATCTCAAACCCCAGCACGTAGCGGAAGCGATTCAATATCGGACAATTGATAGAATGCAATAGCAGAAATTAAAGAGGGTTAGGAGAAGGTAATTGGTGATTGGGAAGAAATAATAGTCTCGAATCTGGGTTATTTAAGAGTTGATAATTGTCAATTGTCAATTGTCAATTGTCAATTATCAATTATCAATCGGTGTTATTTGCAAAAAAGGTAAAAGTTCTTTATTTAACCTACCGATGCGGACAAACTCAGCATAGGTATCGGCTTCAATTGCCAATAGTTCCCCTCTTAATTCTTGGGTGGTAAATTCTTGTAAATTTGGGTATTCATCAAGTAATTTGTCTATTTTTTCTTGCCAACGGGCAATTTCTCCGGCAAGAAGTTGTTTTTGATAGTCATAAAACTCCGGCTGAATTCCGGGACGCTTCTGCACTGTTTCTAAATATTCCAGCGCCCTTTGGAGAGCAACTTGACGGGTAATTGCTTCCATATATTCTTGACGTAGCGGTTGCGAACCTAAAAGTTGGAGTCTTTCTAATAATGGTTGAGTAGTTAAACCTTGTACTAAGAGTGTAAATAAAACCACTCCAAATACTGTGGCAATCATTTCCTCTCTGTGGGGTAATGTCGCTGGTACACTCAAAACCAGGGCAATAGAGACAGATCCCCGCAAACCTCCCCACGACAGCACAGTTTGTTCAGGTAAAGAAATGTTGGACTTAGCTAACCAGTTGCTAAGACTACTTAAGCCATAAATGGATACTGCACGTGCCAAAATCAAGGCAGCGATAGTGATGGCAATAGTTTTGAGATTATTTCCTAAGACATCAAAACGGATTTGATCACCAATTAACAAAAACACAATTGAATTGACAAAGAAAGCTAAAAATTCCCAAAATTCGGAAACGATGATCCGTGTCCGTGGATTCATGCCAATCCGTGAGCCAAAGTTGCCTAAAATTAAAGCTGTGGTGACAACTCCAATTACTCCAGAACCACCTAAATGTTCTGTAATAAGGTAAGTGCTGTAGGCAGAAACTAGGGTGAGAGACTGTTCTACTAGTGGTAAGTCAAAACGTTGTGTCAGATAGGAGATCCCAAACCCAATTAGTCCACCTATGCCGATACCAATGCCTACTACCTGAAAAAATTCTAATAAAGCCGATTGTACGTCTAGTGTGGTAGTACCTAATGGCAAGGCTACTAATAAGCCAAAAGCCACAACCGCCATACCATCATTAAATAAGCTTTCCCCTTCCATCAATGTTGTCAGACGGTTGCTTGCGCCTAGTTCCCGAAACAAAGCCGTTACAGAAACTGGATCAGTTGCTGATAGACTAGCTCCTACTAATAGAGCAATACTTAGTTCTAGTCCAGCAAATTGATTCAGACCTAGTGCCACTCCAGCAATAGAAATGACTACCCCAATCACTGCATACAAACAAATCGGGACTAAATCTTGCTTTAAATCTGACCATTTCAAGTTCCAAGCAGCTTCAAACAGCAGTGGTGGCAAGAAAATCATCAAAATCAATTCTGGGGAGAGATTCACCAATCGCACATTGACAAATGCTAACCCTAATCCCACGATTACCAGGAGTAGGGTGTAAGGAATGCGGCGAAACCAACTAAAAACTTGAGGTAGTGTCGCTACACCCAGAGATACAGAAAGTACAAGTAGAAATTGCTTGAGTTGTTCTTCGATTACGATTTCTTCCATTGCCCACTCTAATGCCATAATGGTATTCAATTGAGTAACTAGATATAGTTAATGCACTCATTATTTATATTATGAGTGATTTAACGGACATGATATAAAATCAAGATTAGGATATTTAACATATTGCCTCTTGCCAATTTCTCAATTACCAATTACCAATTACTATGGATTACTAATTATATGCCAATGGTGTTGAGGTTATATCTATGTTTACGAACTTACTTAAATTTATACTCGGTTTTGTTTTGGCGATCGCAGTTTTATTGGGTACTGGCTTGACAGTTGCTCTCTATTTTGTCAATCGCACCGCTGTAGCCCCTCCCAAACCGATGTTTGCTAATGATAATCCCTCTAGTAATACTCCCAAACCTAAAGCTAGTGTAAAACCTCTAGCAGGTGGAAAAGCTACTCCCAAATCTAGCCCTAAGCCTAAACCTACCCCTACACCCACAGAATCGTCTGATTCATTACCACCAGGTGCTTACCAAGGAACGGTTACTTGGCCGCAAGGGCTAAGTATTCGCTCAGAACCAGATGCAAATTCTCAAAGTACAGGTGGGGTTGCTGGGAATAAAGAAGTGATAATTTTAGAGGAAAGTGCAGATAAAAAATGGCAAAAGATTCGCATTCCTGATACTAATCAAGAAGGATGGGTTAAAGCAGGTAACATTAAGCGTTCTGAGTGAATTGGGAAAATTTGTCTGTGTATTCCCTCCATTAGCAATTTACTAATTAATGACGAAACCGCGTTTAATTTGTTCGCTTTCCATAGCTTGAAATAATGCCTGAAAGTTACCTTCACCGAAACCTTGAGCTAGAAAACGGCGTTCAATAAACTCAAAGAAAAAAGTTGGTTGTGGAAAAATTGGCTGGCTGAAGATTTGTAATAATAGTTGTCCTTGGGGAGCATCTTCATGCCAGTCTACTAGTATTTCTTGGTGAGCGATCGCTTGTAATTCTTGGGGGGAAAGGGAAAATTTATATCTTTTTTGTAGCTGGGAATAGTAATTTTCAGGAACAGAAAGAAAAGATAAACCAGCAGCCCGAAAATGAGCGATCGCATCAACAAGATCCAGTGTCCGCAAAGCAATATGCTGAATCCCTGCACCTCTATTCACATCTAAAAATTCCTGAATTTGTGAATTAGGTGAAGCTGGTTCATTAATTGGTAATTGGATATTACCATGGGGCGAAATCATCACCTGACTATGCAAACCTGAACGATCAGTTTTAATGTTAAAACTTTGTTGAGCTTGGAAATCAAAAATTTTTTGATACCAATTAATAGCATTTTCCAATTCACCAACTTCTACATTCAGAACTAAATGATCAATCGCCATAATAGGAGCGTGGATAATCTTTTCTCCCTCGGCTTTTTTTACCTTTTTTCTGGTAATTAATGTATGATTAAAGCCACCCCAAGCAGCAATTTTGGCATACTTATACAATACAGCATCTTGAACAGGTTCGAGAACTGTAGCACCATTGCTGATAGCCTTGGCTGTTAATGCTTCCACATCCTCAACGGCAAAAGCTACATCAGCTACACCAGGAGGATATTGACGCAAAAATTCAGCCACTGGGCTAATGTCTAAAATCGCAGAAGAAAGTAAAAAGTAGACAGATCCACTTTTTACTATTTCCGTACAAGTATGCAAGGATTTTTGATGATGAAAAATACCATCATTTACTACTTGAAACCCAAGACAATTTACAAACCAATCTCGCCACCTTTGGGCATCTTCGACATAGAAGTGAACGTGATCAATTTGCAGCATAATTTATTGACAATCTAGTGAGGTAATTGGTGATTGGTAACTTGCCCTGAGCGTAGCCGAAGGGTTGGTAATTGGTGATAAAATTCCAGTTTTCATACTGGACATCCTTAAATCCTGTGCTATGGCTAACGCCACGCTCCGCGAACGACTTCTCTAACTAGCAACTTACAGTATTATCTAATTACATCCTAAAAAAATAAATGACTTTCAGGTTGAATATTAATCTCCATTGGTATGGCTTGAGGTTCAGCAGATAAAGCATAAAAAATAGCATTGGCCGCAGTTTCACAACTGAGCATTTTTTGGCGATCTACTTTTAAATTTACCTGATCCCAAAACGGGGAATCTATCCCCCCAAAGTAAAAAAGTGTGATTTTCACACCAAAGCGTTTCAGTTCTTCTGCAATACATTTACTAAAACCAACCACACCAAATTTAGACGCAGAATAAGCAGCGGCCATGGGCATTGAATGTTTACCCAGAATACCGACAACATTACAAATATGACCTGATTTACGTTTTTGCATCTCTTTAGCTGCGGCTTGAGTCGTATAAAAGCAGCCTTTTAAGTTCAGATCCACCATTTTTTCTAAATCTGCTGGTTCGATGTTGTTGTAGGCTTTGAGAATACCTGATCCGGCTGCATTTACCAAGACATCAATTTGTCCAAACTGAGCTATTGTCGTTTGGATTAATACTTCTACCTGTTGGGGTTGAGTAATATCTGTGGGAACTGTCAATACATCTCCTGGTAGCTCATTTGCTAATGCTGCTAAACTTTCACCGTCTCTAGCTGCGAGTACCAACCTCGCACCTGTGGGTGCTAGTTGACGAGTTAAAGTTGCACCAATACCACCAGTAGCACCAACAATGACAATAACTTTATCTTGTAGCATCACAGTATTTACATCTCTTTACAAACTATATTTATGATAGTCTATCTCAGTATCGTGGGTGTCATACATCTTTGAGCGATCGCTTTAGCGCACAATTTTTTTCTAATTAGGACTTACGCAAGATTGAACTCAAAATCTTATTCTTGCGTAGGGGTAATTCATGTAGCTTGCTTCCCGAAGGGTATTACCCCTACTTCCGTTCTGTTTTGTTTGTCCTAATTCGACTATTTTACCACTGTGTATAACTTCAATGTGATGCTTTCGGGGAGGGTAGCGATCGCCCCAAAATCTGATCTTTGCATCAGTATTTGTGGGAGTCAGGAGAATCCCATCCATCACCATTGATTTACTAATATTACTTATAACAACTTCTCTCGGCGAATATAGCATCAGCTTGTTTATGTTGATAAGGAGGTAATACTTGTAAAGCGTGATGAAATTGGGCAATTTCTTCTGGTGTTAATATTGCTAGTATGTAAGGATTTCTCTCTTGGGTTTTAAGATCCTCTTTTTGTGCATCAACAGCTATAATCAATGGCAACTGTTCAATTTGATCTGATGATTGGTTAACCTCTTGATTTTGTTCTATTTTATTAATAGCCAACTCCGGATAAATATCACTTTCAATAATATTAATAATTCCTGGTAAATATTCATCCATCATGGTGACATTGGCATAAACTAAATTTTTAATGAGTGCATAACTCAGTTGATCTCCATCTACATCTATGCTGGTTTTATAACGAATTTCTCCATCATTAAAATCCATTTCAAAGTTACCATTAATCATGCCATAATTTGCCCTGGTAATAAATTCTGCAATGGTTAATCTTTTATCTTCTGATATTTGTACAGGACAAATGGAATAAAATACAAATTGTTTTTGTTCTTCTCTAACTTTGGCGTAGCAATTCCATCTCCCATTATCGCCCTCAAAAGCCAAAAGTAAAGAATCTTCATCATCAATTTTCCGAAATTGCCAATCATCTTTTTCAAAAAATGCGATTACATTGGCAAATATAGATTGATCATTTTTATAGCTACCATGACGATTTTCATCTGACCATTGTTGTAATGATTTAGCCATTACTCCTACTAATTCAGCGGTAGTTTCTTCGGCAATATTTTGAAATTGAATATTAGCTAATTCTTCTAATAATTTACTAATTTCTGTAATTGTTTCTGCTGTTTCTATTTCCGCAAGTTTGGGTAAGTTATCATTAGTCAAATCTTGAAAATATTTGAGGATAACTGTAGATATTTGAGATTGAGAAATATCCTCTTTTACCAAAATACTAGGACTAATATAATTCCAGAAAGTTCGATAACCGACTTCTTTTTGATCTTGAATTTGTTTAACTTCTAAAATAAACCAATTTTCTGTAAAAAATAAAGGATGATTTGGTTGAGATTGATTTACAGAAGTTAGATAATTAGCTATGTTGTTAATATTGGTTGCTGATTCAGTTAGTTGAGAAAGTAAATGAGGATGAACACTAGCTTCTATGTAAATTTCTAATGTAGAATCAAAGTCAATTAATGTTTCATTAGTTAATGCTTCTGGTTTCAGGTTAAATAATGATTCATTAATGATGCGAGAATAAAGTTCTGAATTAATACAGAAAGTAATATGACAATTAGTTAATTTATTCTCTTCTTTGGTTAAGGATATATTAACTATTGTCAGATTTAGATTTGTGTGGGAAGAGGAATGTAGAAAAATTTGGTGATGGAGAGGATGAGTATTTAAATTCATGTTTTTAGTAGTTATTTTGCTTATTAACATAATAACTGAAAACAGTGTGGGCAAATTCTTTTACTTCTTCATCTGGATTTGTCATTTATGCTTCTAGTTTAGATGAAATTTTTAGATACCAACTATTTCAAAAGATTCTAACAAAATATAAGCCTTATTCCGCACTTTATCATCTAAATCATTCTGATAAATTTTCTCTAAAATTGGTTTAAATTCAGTCCAACCAATATAGGCGATCGCTTGAATTACTACGTTCCGTATAATTGGCGATGAATGTTCTAGAGTTTGACATAATATGTCAAACAACTCAGAATCATAAGGCTGAGTAATCGCAACACCTAAATGAAGAATAGCAGTTTTCATTTCTTCTATAGTTGTAGCTATTTTGACACAATCAATAATTTCTTCTAATGAATAAAAATGGATTTCATACTCTTGCAACTCTAAGAGAGTTTTTTCCATATCTTTCCCCTTAATCACTAAATAAGGAAACCCAACAACATAGTCTTCAATATAATGCAACCCTGTTTGTTGATCTGAGGTTATCCAAGTTAGTTCAAAAGGAAGTTGATTTTCTATATCCTGTTCTTGTCTTCCCCATAGTAACCAATTGTTTTCCCAGGTAAAATCCATAATATCATCCTTAATTGAAGGACTTTTTATAATTAGCCGTTGGAATAAATAACCATCCATAGCTTGTATTCAACTTCCGAATTATTTCCGTCAACAAAGTTTAGTAATTGTTGCCCAATTTGTATCAGTGCATCTGAGCATTCATCACTTAGCTGACAGAGTGTATTCAAGCAATTATTCCAAGAATCAACTAGTTGTTGTGGGTTCTCAAATTTGCAACCCATATTATTAAGGATTTGGTGGATGATTGTGTTATATTGAGATTACTTCCAATGTGGAAGATAGATATTTTTAGCATCACTAGTTTATCATATTTATACTTTTTAGTGCTTGATTTGGTTAAGAATACTTTGAGCAAATTGTTGAACATCTTCGTCAGTATCTTCCTGTACAACTTTTTCGATCAGTTTCACACTTTCAGGCCATAGTCTATAAGCGATCGCCTGAACAGTAGCTTCACGCAACAGAGGAGTAGGGTGTTTTAAGTAGGTTTCAAACACACGAAACACTTGAGGATCGAAGTTAGGAAAACCCACAGCAATCCGAAAGAGTACATCAACCACTTCGTCATGTTCAGTAGCTGTACTAGCCATCTCAATTAATTCTTCAGGTTCATAAGCTGGAAGTCTTCTAACAATCTCAAACAAAAGCTGCCTTATTTCTGGCCCACGTACCCACAAAAACCGAGTACCAACAAAATTTTCTACATCAGCAATAGTTGGTTCTCTTGTCAATACAGGTAAGTCTGTCATATTTCTTTTGAACCATGCCTTAATCGTATCTTTTTCTCGTTTATATCGTTCATCCCGTTTTTGGCGTATTTTTGTTCCTTGGCGAGGTGGGTCTTTACTTTTTTCCATTTCACTGGTTACTCGTCTAGCTCCTTGCTGCGCTCCGCCAAAAGATGCTGGATGTAAATCAATACCCTTATTTATATCGAGATGTTCTTTTCCTGTCTCTGGTGTCATCATCTGTGTAATCATTAAAGAATACACCAAATCGCGGCGGTGTCCCTGCGTACCTTTAGGATGGCTTGGTTCTTTTGCATACCAAAGCCCAAAAAGTTCGCCAATCGCCTCTCTCTGGTCTGTTGGGAGATCGGGTAATGCTTCTCCACGTAAAATTTTAGTGAACATCTCACCCACTTTGACATCAGCAAGTCGCTTTTTGAGTGTAGGGTACATATTTCCTCTATCAGATTCTAAACCAGCTATCTCCTGCCATTGTTCGTTGATAGGTGTAGGCTGATGCTTGTAACCTAATGGGCTTCCACTCTGTGTTGTTCCGATCTGGTATGCTTGGCGATCACGTAAACTAGTCAAAGCATTTCCTGGTTCTCTTAAGTCTAGAAAGGTTGATTCCCCTGGTATCGTTGAAGTTTTTCCTTCAGATGCGACTGGAATTGATTCTTCAGCTTTTATTCTTCTATCTCGATATGCTTGGCGATCGCGCAAAGTAACTGATGAAGTTCCTGATTCCCTTGATTCTAGGGAAATAGGATCTGTGGATTCTCTTTGTGTAGTTGAAGTTCCTTCTTTCAATGCTTCTGCGTCAGTAACATATTCTGAAGCAATTTTTTCCAAAACAGATAATACCTGATTAGTATCGAAAGTCCATCCATCTGCTAAATCTATAGTGGGATTTACTTTCGCAATAATATCAAATTTTCCTTTTTCTCCCACAACATCTAATTTTTGCAGACGATAGGCTAAACGCCAAATAGCTAATTGAGCTTTTAGTCTTAATTTAGAAGGTTTTTTAGCAATCAAAGTTTGAACTTTTGGTTTTAACTCACGTTCAACTTTTTCTACACGCTCTTTAATTTCTTGATCTTTTTCCTTATCTTTATCTTTCTTATCATCTTTACCTTTCTTATCTTTGTTACCCTTTTTATCCTTACTACCCTTCTTATCTTTATCTTTATTGTTCTTCCCTTTCTTACTAAACTTATCCTTCAAACCTTGAGCAATACCCTTAATTTTCCCTGCCACTTTCTTAGCAGCACTTACTAATTTCTTAATCAACCAATTAGAAACAAAATCAATCACAGTTACAGCCGCAGATGCTAACAAACTACCAAAAGATGGACCTGCTGTACCTGATTTAATTGCCTTCAAGAAAGCAATAAATCTTTCAAAAACTTGCAATATTTGTGATGCTGTTCCCCATGCTGCTTGTAATCCCTCAATCACAGTTAATATCATTCCCGCCGCCGGTACAAGCATTGATACTAATTTCTCTACTAAAATCCCAATTAATATTCCTGGTATGGCCTCCTTAATGCCATTCCAAGCCATTGTCCCAATTTCTGCAAGACTAATACCTCCTTGAATGATCATCTGAATCATATCTAAAGGTACGCCTAAAACAGATCAAGGTAAGAGTTTTAAAGGTTCAATTTAGGAATTTCATACCTCAATTCAGCAACGCCACATTTTTGAATACCTCATAATCCAACTTGAATAATTCTACGAATCTACAGAAATCTATGGTTTTTCCGAGCCTTTATTTAACATAGGCTAAATTAACTTAATCAATTTCGGTTAGCGGATGGTAATATTCAGTTCATTTATAACCATATCCAAAAGTTTTGACTGACCTCGAAACTTTTTAGAAATTAATAACAACTGTTGTTTCTGTTCTTGGTTAAGTGACCACGTTCGTAGTCCGTCAATCAAGACTTCTGCCAGTTCTCCATCTGCCTCTACTAACAAGCCAAGTAAAGGCTCGAACAATTGAGATGATGGAAAATTGGTTATTACCTGAATCAGCCTGATCTGAGCTTCTTGGTCAAGTAATGGCAAATGCTGAAGACACTCTTGTATTTCTCCAGATTGACTCAACTTCTGAGCCAGTTCAATAGCGACTTCGAGATAGTAGTCACCCCACCCATCAGGGCTAATCATGGGGTCAGTTACTATAGATAGCAGATCATCAAAAGTGGTCATATTGAATTCTTCTCTAGGGATTTAAATGTCCTATCCCAGGAAGATTTTGATTTTCTTGAAATGTGGGTTTATTTACTCTTCTATCTACCCTTATCCCTACTACTTCTCTATCGAATGTTTGATGGGTGGGATTTCTTTTGGTTTGAATATTCTGTTGTCCTATCCCAGGGAGATTTAGAACTTCTTGAAATGTAGGTGTATTTACTTTTCTATCTACACTTATTCCTACTACTTCTCTATCGAATGGTTGATGGGTGGGATTTCTTTTTCTTTGTGTTTGAATAGGGTAATCTATTGTTGATGTAGAGGGTGGTGTGTGGATTTTATTAACTACTTCTGTGGCAACGTTATCTGCTTCTTGTTCATATTTATCGTTGGGTTGCCCTATGGTTAATTTAGGTTGTATATTTGGTTGGGTTGGTGGTTCGGGTGGGAATATGGGAACATTTTTCAAGTCCAGTCCATAGGATTTCCCTGGTTCGTTTTCTGTTTCTAGGTCTATGTCTGTACTTGGTGGTTGTGATTTTTTGAGGGTATCACTTTCAAATGGCCTGGTTTGGAAGGGGTTTGACTGTGGTGCAGAGGTGTTATTTTGGCTGGTTTTTGTAGTTCGACTCTGCATGATTACACCCACAGTTTTTTTAGGATAATGTTATTATTTTGCCATGGTTTAGCAATAATTTGGGTATTCTGTTATGAAAATTATCCTAACTAACTCTTGCTCGTAAAGGTGTAAGAGATGTTGAGAATGGGCAAAAATCTGCTTTTTTTGTTCTAGTTCGACTATTTTACCAATGTGCATCACGGCAATGCGATGCTTTCGGCGATCGCTCAAAAACCAAAAATTTTGCTCACCATAAATCATGAGACAGGGAAACGCATCTAATTTATTTTGACAAAATGTAACTTATATGAATGCAGGAAAAGGATAACAAGAGGAGTTTAATATCACTCTATTAATTGTATAACAAAAAGACATTGCCTACTTGATTATGAGTTAATTTTTAATACTTACTTCCCATTTTTTACCTACTTGCTGAATTTTTAAAGAATTGCAAGAATGTAAAAATTTAACCAAACTACCACCAATTTGTAATTGTTTTATTTGCTCAGTTATTGGTTTACCATATTGTTGATAAAATTTACTGCCTAAAATACTAATATCAACTGAATTCTGATGATCTGCTGTGATTAAATCAGTCAGAATATTTTTGATTGCTTGCTCTAACTCTGGTGGGGAATTAATAGTAGATAATATAAGTTGAGTTTGTGAATTTTCCTGACTATTGTCTAACTTGGTTTGATGATGTTCAAACACCGTGACATATAATTCAGATTTTTCATCAATTTGATGAACTACAAACTCAGATGGATAGTTAATAAATACATCTCTAGCTTTTTTACCAGGGAAATGATGAGCAACTATCTGACTAATAGTTAATTGATATTTGCTTTTAAATATTTTAGACAGGATAGAAAGTTTAATCCAATAACTTGCAGTTTGTTTTTGCTGCAATTTAATTAACCCCTTGATTTGGGAAATAAACTGCTCTACAGATGGTATTTCTGGTAGGGGTTTGAGGGAATGATTGATAATTTCACTGGTTGAACTATTGAATAGTTTAATATTTTCCCCTTGCTGACTGACTTGATAAACTAATATGCCATTTTGCTGTAACTTATTACATAAGTTTGTCATTACTTTATCTGATGAACAAACAAAAACTTCTTGAACATTGGGATAGCGTTCATGAATAGAAGAACCAATAGCAATCATTTTACCATCAGCATTATCTCTACCAGCAGGAACATGAATTAAATCATAACCCCGTTCATGTAATTCTACATCTAATTTTCCCCGATTTGACCAATTAGCAAAAGCAATTTTAACTTGCAGAGGACAATTGCAAATTGTGGTTAAAAACTTTTCTGTATGAGTGTTGAGTTGGAGGTTTTCTGCATCTAAAAGTAAAACTGCTATACCAATAGATTGTCGCTGCGGAAAATGTAGCGAATTTGATTCAGGATTTTCGGAATTTAGTTGTTGAATAGAGGAGATTAAATCTGATAATAATTGGGAGTCAAAAGCAGCGGGAACAAGAATTGCTTTGAGTGAGGATTGCAGTTTTTGTAATAATTCATCCCAGGTTTGAGTTTGACTGAGTATGGCTTTAAACTTTGTACTTAAGGCTGATTTATTTGTAGGTATTTGCCAGTTAATAGTTCGATATTTTGCAATCAATAATTCGGGTTGTTGTTGTTGAATAGCAATAATTGATTGACAAATATGGGCAGAAATTTTTTGTAATAAGACAGAATCATGATAGGACATGGCTTACATTCTACAGTAGAGCATCCCGGGATGAAGTCTAAAGTCTGAAAATATACGTTCTCGTCACTTAGGCTTCAGGTAACTTCTATAACTTTAACTGTTACCTTACCTTGTGCCAACTGAATCTCTAAATTTTCCCCTATAGTTAATTCTGATACAGATCGAGGAATGACTCCATTCTCTGTTCTCACTACTGCATAACCACGCTGTAAGACGGCTTTGGGGTCAATACTGGCTAATTTTTGCCGTAACATTTCTAAATGTTGGCTGGCTTGTTGTAATTGTCCTGTGGTTATTTGTAGTAATTGCCGATGTTTCCAAGATAACTTTTGCCGTTCCTGTTCTACTTGTCTATCTAACCGCAATTGACGCAAGCGATGTTTTAACCCTTGGAGTTGCTTTTCTCTATTTGCTAATGATGAATTGACTGCTGTAGATAAGGCTGTAATTCGCTGCTGGTGTTGAATTTGTAAATTAGATAGTGAGGGAACAACGGTTTCGGCTGCGGCTGTTGGTGTATGTACGCACAAATCAGCGACTAAATCTGTTAAGGATTCATCTCTTTCATGCCCAATACCAGTAATGACGGGAATAGGACAATTAGCGATCGCCATAATGACTCTTTCATCATTAAAACAAGCTAATTCTTCAACTGCACCACCTCCTCTGGCTAAAATTAATACTTCGGCTCGACCATCTTGTTTGACTCGTTCGATGGCTTTAACTATGGATGCTGGTGCTTGTTCACCTTGGACTGTTGCGGGAGAAAATAAGATGTGTAAACCGGGATATCTATGTTTGAGGGTTTTTTGAATATCACCCCAAGCGGCTGCGGTGGGGGAGGTAACAACGGCGATAATTTGAGGATGTGGGGGAAGCGATCGCTTTCTTTCTGTATCAAATAGTCCTTCAGCTTCTAGGCGATTCTTCAGTTGTTGGTAACGTAACGCCTGTAAACCTGCACCCGCAGGTAAAGCTTGCCATACTGTTAATTGATACTCTCCTCTTTGGGGGTAAATACGAATACTACCTAAAATAATTAATTGTTCACCAGCAACGGGCATTTGTGCTAATTTTGCTACTTGACTATTCCACGCTACGCACTTAATCGAGGCTGTACCCTCAGTATCTTTTAATGTAAAAAATAGCCCGCTTCGGTGATGATTGGTACTGGAAACTTCTCCAGTCACCCACACTTGTCTGAGAATTTGATCTTGTTCTAATAGCAAGCGCAAGTAGTCGGTTAAACCAGCTACGGAAAGGGCGGTATCAGGAAATTCAAAGGTCATGACAGCAGGTGATATGAATGTATCTGAGAAGATTTTGGGAAAGTCTCTAAGGAATTTACCGCAGATTGAAGATGATGAACACGGATAAACGCGGATAATTTTATACTTCTATCATCAAATATTTCTTTTCACTGTAATGAATCAAAGGGGGACCATACAGGAAATTCTGTGCAATTATTTAATACTTCCAATTCTTCTGGAGAAAGTTCTGATAAATAATCATTGGGTTTGACTATTTTCTGGTGATGCTCTTGAATATTGTCCGCAGGTGGTTGTAAGTTATTAACGTCTAAATTTTTGGCAAATTGTTGGATATATTCCTGGAGATGTTCTACTACTTGTTGTTGGATATTTAAGGGTAGAGTTTCCATTAAGGAAATTAATGCTTGGATATGAGGAGGCATATTATTAACGTTTTTAACAAATAAATTATTCTAATTCTTCCATTGTTTTGATCACTTCTACTAATTTTTTAATATGTCCTAACTCATGTGTAGCCATTAGTGATATTCTGATCCGACTGGTACTGACTGTGGGGGGACGAATGGCTGGGGCAAAAATTCCTGATTTTCGTAAATGTGTTCCTGCTGTTAATGCAGCAGCTGCACTAGGCAATTGAAAACATAATATCGGTGATTCTGTTGGTAATAATTTTAAGTTAGGTAAATTATTTTGAATTAATTGTTTTAAATAATTGACATTTCGCCAGAGTTGCGATCGCCTTTGGGGTTCTTGTTGGACTATTTTGATGGCTGCTAGGGCTGCTGCGGTGTCTGCGGGGGAAAGGGCGGTAGTGTAAATCCAACTGGGGGCGCGATTGCGTAAAAAGTCAATTAGGGCGCTACTGGCGGCGACATACCCGCCTAAACTACCCAAGGCTTTACTTAATGTCCCAATTTGAATTAATTCCCTACCTGTACACCCGAAATGTTCTACACAGCCAGCGCCGGTTTTTCCCATGACTCCGGTAGCATGAGCTTCATCGAGTAATAGCATACAGCTAAATTCTTCAGCTAAATCTAGCAGTTGGGGTAATGGACATAAATCACCATCCATACTGAAGACGCTATCGGTAATGATCAAACAGCGTCGGTAATTCTTTCTGTGTTGCTGTAAATTTTGCAATAGTGCTGCAGTACCACCGTGCGGATATTCGGTCACCGTTGCACCGCTGAGAGTTGCCCCCTTTTTTAAGCTGGAATGGTTATATTGATCGGAGAAAATTAAGTCTCTTTTACCGACTATGGCGGCAATTGTGCCTAAATTTGCCAAATAACCGGAACTAAATACTAATGCGTCTTCAGTTTGTTTAGTAGATGCTATGCCCTGTTCTAATTCTCTGTGTAATTCTCGATGCCCACTGAGTAACCTCGAACCTGTGCTACCAGTGCCGAATCCTTGAATAGCATTAATGGCGGCTGTTTGTAAGCGTTCATCTCCTGCTAGTCCTAAGTAATCATTACTGGCAAAATTAATAACCTCTTGCCCAGATAATACCACAGTTGCACCGGGTCGGCTGTGAATCGTTTGTACGGAGCGATACCAGTCAGCCCGATGAATGGTGGCCAGAGATTCGTTTATCCAAGCATAAGGATTATTATTCATGATGAATTATGAACACTTTACTTCACTACTGCTGAGATAAGCGATCGCTTGTCTAATCCAATCTTCCACATAGGCATTTTTGGGTAAACCAATATCTTCGCTAACTACGTGCAAGGCGTGACTAACTTCATGGGCAGTATATCCCAAAGCAAAGAGAGTCATTTGCACTTCTTCTAAAATTCCTGGTGCCGGTCCGCCTGTAGCGACGAAGAAGCCTGCTGATTTGCGCCATTCGATTAGTTTGCTTTTGATTTCTAAACAGATGCGTTCAGCGATTTTCTTACCCACACCAGGGGCTTGAATTAATATTTGCACATTACCAGCAATAATAGCTTGGACTAACTCTGGTAATTCCATTGTATCCAAGAGAGCGATCGCTAATGCTGAACCAATACCACTGACACTGAGCAAGTGGCGGAATAAATCCCGTTCGGAGGGGGAAGAAAAACCGTAAAGCATGGGTATTTCGTCCCGAATCTGGTAATGGGTAAAAATTTGTACTACATCACCTGTTGATGTTAACTGCTTGGACAGACGTTGGGGAATTTGCAAATCATAACCCGTGCCATTTACTTCTAACGTCAAGATGACGCGATTAGAGCCAAGGGTTTGAACACCAGCAACGATACCTTTGAGATAGCTAATCATTTTATTTAAGAAACGGAAATACTGTAAACCTTCGCAAAAACTCTATTGCTTGACCTTTATCGCTGGTATGGGGTAAAATGTCAAGGTCATTTTCACCACTATAGTAAATATTTTTTTTTCTGGTAGAGTTGACGGTAAAAAACAGGCGATCGCCCTGTCAGATAAAATATGGAGTATAATTTGCAACAATTTCTATTTATTACTGATCTAGACCACACCCTCGTGGGTGATGATCAGGCAATGGAAAAACTGAATCAGAGACTAAATTTGCATCGTCAGGAATATAATACAAAGATTGTTTATTCTACAGGGCGATCGCTGTTTCTGTATCAACAACTGGAAAAGGAACAAGAAGATAAAGACAAAGAACTTCTCAAACCAGATATTTTGATTTGTGCGGTAGGCACAGAAATTTATAATTATGATGCTCAATATAAGTTAACTCTCAATGAGCAATGGTCAGAGCATTTATCTCAGGATTGGGATAAAGAATTAGTTAAACAAATAGCTGATAATTTTATTAAATTAATACCACAGCCAGAAAGTGAGCAAAGACCTTTTAAAGTTAGCTACTTCTTAGAAGAAGAAAATGCTACACAAGTTCTATCGGAACTAGAGAACTCTTTAAGAAATGTTGGATTAGATATTCAAGTTATTTATAGTTATAGTGATCATAAAAGTTATAATAATTTAGATATTTTGCCCAGTCAAGCCAATAAAGGTATGGCAATGACTTTTGTGCGGGAACATTTAGAAATAGATGCAGCAAAAACCGTTGCTTGTGGTGATTCTGGTAATGATATTGCTTTGTTTGCCAACAGAGAAGAAAAAGGTATTATTGTTGCCAATGCCAAACAAGAATTATTAGATTGGCACAACGAAAACCCCAACGACAATCGTTATTTAGCAACAACTAAATTTGCTGCTGGAATAGAAGAAGGCTTACAGTATTTTGGTTTTTTGGTAGAGTAAATATTGCTCATTTAATTTCGGCAACGTTGATAATAAATATAGGCTACATGATCGCCTGGATTTTTTTGTAAACAATCATTAAATAAACGCTCCGCATCTACTAATTTTCCTTGATTATAAAGTAATAAAGCTTCCGCAAATATTGACAAAGTAGCTAATTTTTGATATTTTATTTCTGGTAAATCTGCATCAAACACTTCATAAACTGTCACTGCTTGAGATTTACCTTTTACTTTAACTGTATCAATAATTCTCATGTTATAGTTACTAGGATTTTTTAATTTTGCATAAGTATATTCGGTAATTAATAGAGATACACCATAATTTTTCGTTAACCCTTCCACGCGAGAAGCTAAATTAACAGCATCGCTAATTACAGTACCATCCATGCGATTTTTTCCGCCTACAGTTCCTAACATTAAATACCCTGTATTGATGCCAATACCAATTTGTAATTTAGGACGATTAGGACTACCTCTGTTAGTATTATTATATTCATCTAAAAGTTTCAACATAGCAATACTAGCTTTAACTGAATTATCAGCTTCTCCACTAAATAAAGCCATAATTGCATCACCAATATATTTATCAATAAAACCATTATTTTCAGTAATAGCTGGTTCCATGAGCGAAAGATAGGAATTAATAAATTTGAAATTATCTTCTGGGATCATAGTTTCTGAAAGTTGGGTGAAATCGCGGATATCAGAAAATAATACCGACATTTCTAGTTGTATTTGATCACCTAATTTAACATCAATTATGCTGGATTTATTTAAAAGTTGTAAAAATTGATGAGGTATAAAACGAGCATAAGATTCATTTTGATTAATTAGGCTAGTATTAGCTAAACGTAACTCATTTTTTACTTGATCATTTTCATTAAGAATTGCATTTAAAACTAAAGTTGTCATGCCAATACAGGCAATAAAAGACTGTAATAATAATAATGAATTTTTAATAGATTCTTGCACAAAAGAACTATATCCTTTAACTGTACCAATTACCACGATTACGGTAATAATCACTAGCAATAAAGTTGCACCTAATTCTTTAAATCTAAAGGCAGACCATACCAATAAAGGTACTAATAAATATTCTACATTGTGTCCAGTATAAATAGAGCCACTAATTACTAGGGTTAACAATAAAATGATGATAGATTCTACCCAGAAACGGTGTAATAAATGATTAAAAGAGATAATATTTTTATGCCATGCAACAATCAAGGGAGTAAAAATAAGAATTCCAAAAGAATCACTTAACCACCAAGTTAGAGCAATATCTGTATAAAGTTGCCAAGGAGCTTGACCAAAAATACACAATAATAATGGACACAAAATAGCCACAGGTAAATGACTCAAGAAACAGCCATAAACCATAAATTGAATGGTATCTTTAGCTGTATTTAAAAAGTATTTATTAGCGATTAAATATTCCATCCAATAGACTGAAAGAACCTTTCCTGCTGTGACAATAACAACTATCAAGATGGTGAAAATTAAAGTTTTAACACTTGTCCAAGCTTGAAAAATGGTGAATTCAGCGATGAATACACCTATAAAGACTCCTAACCATAGAGGATAACCCCAAATAGCAATTAACCCTACAGCAATACCTCCAGGAATCCAAATAGGAGTTGATCCAGTGTTAGGATAGGTTGTGAATGTGTGGGATAGTAAAGCTGTAATATAGTAAGTGATTGCCACTACAATCTGCTTCCACCAAGCAACTCGATGAAAGCTAAATAAATCTAATTGGGGATAAGTATTAAAAAATTTTAATTGTGGTGGCATTTTTTTAAAGCTTCAGTGAAGGTAAATATGTTAATAAGTTTAGTCATAAAACCAAAACCACTAAATAAGTATGTGGAATAAAATAAAAATATATTTTGTTTGGTAAAATAGCTAAAAATCAACCAAAATAACGCATTTAGGCAATTTTACAAATCATCACATATTTTGGTTGTCTTACGTCCATCTATTTGTAATCTTCTTGCAAAGTTTCAATTAACAAATCCACCTGTTGCTGTCGCTGCTGCAAAAAACTATCACATTCCTTTAGATACTCAACCGCAGTCGCAAATTCTGCAAATACATCTGCTAGTTCTAACTCACCTCCTTCAATGCGCGTGATAATAGTTTCAATTTCTGCTATCTTAGCCTCATAACTTCCCCCATTTGATTTACTGGAGTTAGCCGAATTATTCCGTTTAACCATAAAATTTCCTCCCTAAATAAACTATGAATGCAAACAATAATACAACAATTGGCGGTATATATGAAGTCTGCATTGGTGTTACAGATGCTGTTTCTGCAATTCAATATTGGCAGCAATTTGGCTATCAGATTGGGAAAATAGGAGAATTAACTGCAACCACAGCTTATCAATTATATGGGGTAAATTCACCTTTACAGGCAATTCGTCTTCACCATCAAAATACAGATCATGGATTAATTCGGTTAATGATTTGGCAAAATCCCACATCTGCGGGTTTAGGTGTCAGTTCCATGAAAGTGAAAGGTAATCGTTGGGCTACTACATTAACTGCTGATATATTAGGTATTTTAAATCATGCCGAAGCAGCAAAAGCAATTGGTGAAAATATTCTTTACACACAACCTCACTGGGAAGTAATTTATAACAAAGACAAAAAAAGTCGTCCTTTTGTAGAACCGCTGGTAGGAGTACGAGAAATGCTATTACTTCAACCATTAACTCGGCAAGTTTTATTTCAACGCTTTGGTTATAATGTCCCTAATTATGGACATATTAATGATCATGCACCTTTGCAAACTAGTCAGTTTACTCATGTCGGGATAGTTGTTCAAGATGATAGTAAAGAAATTCTCAAATTCTATGAAGAAGTTTTAGGTTTATTGCGTGTGCGTGATGATGTAGAAACTACTTATGAATCATCTTTAGCAGGAAGAGAAATTTTTGAACTTAACCCAGAGGAGAAATTCATACATACGGCTTTTGATGATCCTCTTTCTTCGCAAACTGACTTTATGGCAGTCCGAAGTGGTAGACTTTATATTATTCGCTTTCCAGAAAATATTACCTTAAAATCTCGCTTTGCAGATGCCCAACCGGGAAGTTTAGGAATGTGCCTTTATACATACAAAGTTCAGAAAATAGAGACTTATTTTCAACGAGTGCGAGAAAGTGCCGCAAAACAAATTACAGAAATCGTTAGTAATGAATTTGCCGAAAATAGTTTTTCTTTTGTTGCACCAGATGGCTATTTTTGGACTTTAGTAGAAAGTAACTAAATATTCAAAGCACTATTTTGATTTATCTCTGTGTCTCTGCATGAGACAAAAAATATAAAGACGTTCCATGGAACGTCTCTACAAAAATGCTAAAAGATATCTAAGTAGGTGAACAGAAAAATTTAAAGGTATGTGAAGAAAAGTAAAATCGCCCAAAACTCTCTTCCTGTTCCCTGTTCCCTTGCCCCAACGACAATTTTTAACGCCCACCTACTTATTAACTTTGAGCAATACCTTCTTCCCGTGCAGCTTGTTTGACAGCAGCAGCAACAGCAGTAGCCACACGCTTATCAAAGACAGAAGGGATAATATGCTCTCGATTCAAATCAGAAGGCTTAACTAAAGAAGCGATCGCATTGGCAGCTTCTAAACACATCGTTGTGGTAATTGTACTAGCCCGACAATCTAAAGCCCCACGAAACACCCCAGGAAACGCCAGGACGTTATTGATTTGATTGGGGTAGTCACTCCGACCTGTAGCCATGACAGCAACGTTTTTAGGGGCTAATTCGGGTTGAATTTCGGGAATGGGATTAGCCATGGCAAAAACAATTGCATCTTTCGCCATTCCTTGTACCATTTCTGGTGTTAAAACTCCCGGTGCGCTGACACCAATAAAGACATCTGCACCTTGAACTGCACCTGCTAAAGTGCCTTGGGCTTTCACAGCAAATTCGACTTTTTCTGGGGTTAAGTCGGTACGGGTAGTAGATATAATGCCTTTAGAGTCACACATCCAGATGGTTTCCGCACCAGCTTTGCGGAGTAAACGAGCGATCGCTACCCCAGCCGCACCAGCACCATTAATAACAATCCGGATGTCTGCAATTGACTTCTGGACAAGTTTAAGAGCATTTAATAATGCTGCCAGTGTGACAATTGCTGTACCATGTTGGTCATCATGAAAAATCGGAATATTTAATTCTGCGCGCAGTCTTTTTTCAATTTCAAAACAGCGTGGTGCAGCAATATCTTCTAGATTTACACCACCAAACACAGGAGCAATATTTTTAACTGCTTTGACGATTTCATCTGTATCTTGAGTATCTAAACAGATCGGAAAAGCATCAAGCCCAGCAAATTCCTTAAACAGCATGGCTTTCCCTTCCATAACGGGTAAAGCTGCGGCTGCTCCCAAATTCCCCAAACCCAGGACAGCACTACCATCAGTGACGATTGCCACAGTGTTTTGTTTAATAGTTAGATTGTACACTTCCTCTGGATTTTCGGCGATCGCTTTACAAATTCGGCCGACTCCAGGAGTATAAGCCATAGCTAAATCGGAAACACTTCTTAACGGAATTCTACTAACAATACTGATTTTCCCGCCCCGATGTAAATTAAAGGTGCGATCGTAAACATCAATGACATGAATATCTGGTAATACTTTTACTGCTTGAACAATAGTTTCCGCGTGTTCGGTACTAGCAGCATCAACTGTAATATCACGTATAGATTCTTGACGAGTTTGTTCAATTAAATCAATTTGTCCTAGATTACCACCACTGGAAGCGATCGCTTGAGTTACAGATGCTAACATCCCCACTCGATTGGGAATCTGCAACCGCAGGGTAACACTAAAACTTGAATTGGGAGTAAGATTTGTCATTGTAATTATTGATTTTAAATTTTAGATTTTATATTGAATTGCTACAGAAATTTTTATTTTTACAAAAAAACCTAACATGACAAATATCCCTATTCCCTATTTGTCACCTTCTGAAGCTAATACGCAGCTAAATTTAATTTAGTGAAGTGAGAAAATCAGCCATCAAACTCTTATCTTTTCCCTATTCCCTGTTCCCTGTCACCTTCTTACTTAATTAACCTTTCACCATTTCCAACGGTGTTTGAGACAAATTACCAAAAAAGTCATAATGATCTAAAGCCTCCAAAATACCCCAAGCATAATTCCCTTGAGCAAAGTAAACCTGTGGAACACCCCGCAGCTTTTCAATTTCTGGGTTGTAATTTCCTACCACAACACCTAAAGTATTACCACCAAGCATAGTTTCATCATTACCTGATGCCCCTGCTACCAAGAAGCGGTTAACAGGTAAACCCCATTTTAAAGCCACATAGCGAATTGCATCTCCTTTAGAAGCCCGGATAGGTACTAAGTCCAGATACATATTGTGGCTATAAATCCCCTTGACTGGCAGTTGTTGACGACGCAAATGGCGGATAATTTCCCGGAAGCTTGGCGCTTTGGCTTCATCAACAAAATAGCTGATCTTAAACTTGCGTTGAGATTCTGGTGGTTGCAATTCCACACCAGGGATATTCTTCATCGCTTGACGAATTGCTTGAGCTTGCCATTGATAACCAATATGTTTTTGCCAACTTGTATCTGTAACAATCTGCGGACCATAGTAGATTTCACTACCTGCTGATGTAATTAACAAGTCTGGCATGGGGAAGCGCCATTCTTCTAACATACTCAAGGTACTTTCTAAAGAGCGTCCAGTAGCAATACCAACTCCGGTTGTATGTCCTTCGCTACGAATGCGATGAATCAATTTTTCTAAAGCTTCTTTATCACCCAATAGCGTATTATCAATTTCACAAACTAGAAAACGGTCTGCCGTTGGTAGACGATTGGTATCTGGCACATTCCACTCTGGATGATCAGCAGCAGGAGATGCAGGTAGAGGACTGAGTAAAGATTGAATTCGTCGTTGAGGAAATAAGCGGATTTTTTCTAGATATTTCTCAACATGACTATCCCAAGAAAAATATTTGCAGACATTAACCGAGCCATTTTTAGACCAGCGTTGCCATTTTTCAGGATCTGTTAGAGTTGTACGCAGAGCAGCTTGTATTTCTTTAATATTCAGGGGATCAATTAGCAAACCATTCTGGCAAGCTGCTAAGATATCCCTGGGACCGCCGTCAGCAGTAGCAATAATAGGTACACCAGAAGCACTAGCTTCTATCAAAGTTAACCCAAATGGCTCTGTTAGGGCTGGATTAATAAAGACTCCTTTGGTTTTAGCCGTCAGCCGATATAAATCTGGAACATCATCAGCATTATGGTGTTTGGGATAAGCCATAAAACCATAAAGATCATAGCGATCTATTAATTGCAATATCTCGATAAATACCTGACGAGGACCCGATTCCATCGTCATGATGTCATCTCGTTTTCCCAATATAATTACCAGGTTAGCCAGTTTCCGTAACTCAGGATCTGAGCCATAAGCTTTAATCAGACTACTGACGTTTTTCCGAATCGCTGGACGAGAAATCGCCATGATCATCGGCTTTTGGGGATCTTTGAGAAAACGCTCTAATTCTTTTTGAATGGGTGGGTTTTGCCAATCATCTGCGGCTGAGTAAAAGCGATCCAAGTCCACACCAGGAGGAATAACCACCATTCTTTCTGGTTGATAGCGATCGTATACACTGTACTGCTGCTCAACTTCTTGATTTGTACTGGCTATAACTAAGGCTGCACCCCCCAGGGTAATTTCTTCTGCTTCGATTCTGGTAGTAATATGAAAATTCTCTTCAATCGCTTCCTGTTTCGTTCCTTGTTCTAATAATCGTTGCTGTTTGACTCGTCCCAAGGAATGACCAGTATGCACAAGAGGCGTTCCTAACCAACCAGCAACCCGACTACCAACATATCCCGCGTCGGCGTAATGTGTATGAATGACATTTGGTATTCTTCCCACTTTGCGGATATGTCGGAGTAATTCATCTGCAAAGGTATCTAAATGTGGCCAGAGAACTTCTTTGCGGAGATAACGACGTGGACCACAAGCAAGACGAATAATTTGGGCTTTGTCTGAAAGTATTTCTATCGGTTGGGCATAATCAGGGCTAACTTTGGGATCATTTACCAGTCTTGTGACTAAATCAACTCTTTCTACTTGGGGACTTTTGGCTAATGTGTTGGCTAGTTCGACTACATATTTTGTTTGTCCGCCGGTATCGGCATCTCTTCCTAGCTCTAGATTATGACCTCTAATTAAACCATGAACACTGACGAGTATAATGTACAGTCCTGGGCTGTTGGACATTTGTCTTCCTCCATAATTGACTGTATAGTTGGTGATGTCTAGTCTTTTACTAAATTGATTTTGTAGTTACAAGTGAAACATCTATCATACAGGGAAGTGGCACAATTCGCCAAATTTAACAAGAATATTGCTATTTTTTGCTACATCAGCTTAGTAACTATTAAACCAGATTGAACTGCTGATATGACTTTATCTAAGGTCAGATTTCCTTGATTTGATAATGTGTCTGCGATGTGAATGAGAAAAGCAGTAAACCAGTTACAGCAGATGGCAAGATCAATCTTGACAAACAAAAATACCCCCCATTTCTGGAGGGTATCTTTTAATTATCTGAATTTTTCAGATTAGCCGTTGATTGCAGGAGCAGTCAAAGCAACAGGAGCAACTTCACTAGCAGCCAAGTCTAGGGGGAAGTTGTGAGCGTTACGCTCGTGCATTACTTCCATACCCAAGTTAGCGCGGTTGATTACGTCAGCCCAAGTAGCGATAACGCGACCTTGAGAATCAATAATGGATTGGTTGAAGTTGAAACCGTTCAAGTTGAACGCCATTGTGCTTACGCCCAAAGCGGTGAACCAAATACCAACTACTGGCCATGCAGCCAAGAAGAAGTGTAATTGACGGCTGTTGTTGAAAGAAGCGTATTGGAAAATCAAGCGACCGAAGTAACCGTGAGCAGCAACGATGTTGTAGGTTTCTTCTTCTTGACCGAACTTGTAACCGTAGTTTTGTGATTCGGTTTCAGTTGTTTCTTTAACTAGAGAAGAAGTAACGAGTGAACCGTGCATTGCAGAGAACAAAGAACCACCGAATACACCAGCTACACCCAACATATGGAAGGGGTGCATCAAGATGTTGTGTTCAGCTTGGAACACAATCATGAAGTTGAATGTACCGGAGATACCCAAAGGCATACCATCGGAGAATGAACCTTGACCGATTGGGTAGATTAAGAATACTGCGGTAGCTGCTGCTACAGGTGCAGAGAAGGCTACGCAAATCCAAGGACGCATTCCTAAGCGGTAAGACAATTCCCATTCACGACCGAGGTAGCAAGCTACGCCGATTAAGAAGTGGAAAACTACCAATTGGTAAGGACCACCGTTGTACAACCACTCGTCTAAGGAAGCAGCTTCCCAGATTGGGTAGAAGTGCAAACCGATAGCGTTAGAAGAAGGAACAACTGCACCAGAGATGATGTTGTTTCCGTAAATCAAAGAACCTGCAACTGGCTCACGGATACCGTCAATGTCAACGGGAGGCGCAGCAACGAATGCAATGATGAAGCAGGTGGTAGCAGCTAACAGGGTAGGAATCATCAATACTCCGAACCAACCGATGTAAATCCGGTTTTCGGTGCTGGTGATCCATTCGCAGAAGCGATCCCAGACGTTAGCGGTTGAACGCTGTTGAATGGTTGTGGTCATTTTATGAGTGCTTTATTTTCGTATGATGTTGATAGGTTGTTTTGCCTATCTGTATTCAACATTAAAATATAAGTTGAGTTTTGTAAAGATAATTATAATTAGTATTTGTTATATCAGTTATATGTTTTGCTAATGTATTGAGGTTTACAGAATTTTAAGTCAGGAGTCAGGTTGCAGAAGAGAAGATTTTCCTCCTTGCTCCCTGCTTGCTATCTAAAAGACATCTCCAGAAAAGTAGAGACGTTCCATCGAACGTCTCTACAAAGGTTCTAAGAAACGCACATTTAATTTTCACTTATTTATGTCTAAAGAGTAGCAACATCAAAAATTAGAGTCTAAACGATTGGCAAAGGCTGCTACTGCAATCATCGGCAATCCAACAAGTAAACATATTAACCATTGATTCCAGTCCAAGGGGGCTGTATAAAATAATTTATTCATCACACTCCATTGGCTGAAGATGATCTGTAAAACAATAGTGCTGGCAATGCCGATATACATTGCAGTTTGATCACCTATTTCCCGTCTAATTCCTTGAATCTTACCAACAAGAGCAACGCCTAATTGAGTAATACTTAATAAGTAAAAAATTCTGCCTACTACTAAAGATTGAATTGCCATTGTGCGGGCAACAGCAAGATCCCCCCCGGTGGTTTGTCGCATCCATTCAAAGACACTGAAAATTAAAATCCAGTTAAAGATAGAAATGAGGACAATACGTTTAACTAAATTAGGAGAAAGTAATTTTTCATTGGGATTACGTGGTGGTTGTTGCATTACCCGATCAGACTTGGGTTCAAAAGCCAAAGGAACTGTCATAGCAATGGAATTCACCATATTTAACCAGAGAACTTGCAAAGAGAGAATTGGTAAATCTCTAGCTAACAAAACGCTAATTAAAATCGTCATAGATTCACCTCCATTCACAGGAAGAATAAAAGCGATCGCTTTCAATAAATTTTGGTAAACTGTTCTTCCTTCCTCAACAGCAGCTTCTATAGATGCAAAGTTATCATCTGTCAAAATCATATCAGCGGCTTCTTTGGCAACTTCCGTACCCGCCCCACCCATAGCAATACCAATATCCGCTTGTTTCAACGCTGGTGCATCATTGACACCATCCCCTGTCATGGCGACTATTTCACCTTTAGATTGCAGTGCTTCCACAATTCGCAATTTCTGTTCTGGTGCTACACGGGCAAATACTACCCCATCTTCTATAGCTGTAGCCAATTCTGGTTTTTCCATTCTCGCCAGTTCTGCACCTGTAAAAGCCCTCACTTCCCGATGATGATTAAAACCCATTCTAGATGCAATTGCAGCCGCCGTGACAGCATGATCACCTGTAATCATTTTCACCTGAATACCAGCTTGTTGACAGGCTTGCACCGCCCTTATAGCCTCAGCACGGGGTGGATCTATCATCCCCTGTAAACCTAAGAAAATCAAATCATTCTCGATATCTGCATGATCTAATGAATCTTGATTCTCAGAAACTGGTTTTTTCGCAAAAGCTAACACCCGTAAACCCTGATGCGCCATTGTATCAACTTGCTGATTTACAGTTTCTGTATCCACAGGAGAAAGTTCCCCAGATGAATTTAACATTTGTTGACAACGTTTGAGAATCGCCTCTACTGAACCTTTAACGTAAATAATTCGTTCTTGTTGTTCAATTTCATGCAGAGTTGTCATGTACTGATACTCTGACTCAAAGGGGATGACATCAAGCCTAGATATAGTTGCTTGTAAATTATTATGGGTTAACCCGACTTTATTCGCAGCAGTTATTAATGCGCCCTCGGTAGGATCACCAACTACTATCCATTGTCCATCTTTATCTTCCAAATGGGAATCATTGCACAACAAACCAGCTTGTAAACACTCTGCTAGAGGAGGAACATCATGAATATCTACAGGATTTTCGTCTAGCAAAATTTCTCCGCTTGGTGCATAGCCTGTACCCGTGACTGTATAATATTCATTACCTGCATAGATACCTTGTACTGTCATCTGGTTTTCAGTCAAAGTCCCAGTTTTATCAGAACAAATTACTGTAGCACCTCCCAGAGTTTCCACTGCGGGTAACTTGCGAACAATGGCGTGACGGCTGGCCATGCGGGAAACACCAATGGCTAAAGTGACAGTAACTACAGCAGGTAATCCTTCAGGAATGGCACTCACAGCAAAAGCTACCGCAGGTTCAAACATTTCTACCCAGGTGTTACCGTATCCTAAACCGACAGCAAATGTTAAAGATGCAATTCCTAAAATAATATAAAGTAGGGTGCGACTAAATTTGTCAAACTTCCGAGTTAAGGGGGTTTTGAGGATATTTCCCTGTTCCATTAATTGAGAAATTCGCCCAGTTTCTGTGGCTGTACCAATAGCAACTACTATGCCTTTACCAGTTCCAAACGTTACAAAACTACCAGCATAAGCCATATTAGTGCGTTCTGCTAGAACTGCATCTGCTTGTACTGGTTGGGTATTTTTTTCTACAGCAACAGATTCCCCTGTTAATCCTGATTCGTTGATTTGTAAATTGCGGATTTGTACAAGTCGTAAATCGGCTGGGACTTTATCACCTGATGTTAATAATACGATGTCTCCGGGGATTAATTCAGTAGAGGGAACTTGGAGTTTATTTCTGTTACGAATAATAGTGGTGTTAGTTTTAACTGATGAGGCTAAAGCAGCGATCGCACTTTCTGCTTTTGATTCTTGCACAAAACCAATGATAGCATTAATTAAAGTTACACCCCAAATTACTCCAGCATTTACCCATTGTCCCAAAAATGCTTTCACCGCACCAGCAATTAATAAAATATAAAGTAGCGGTTGATGAAATTGCAACAAAAATCGTAATAAAGCACTTTTTCCGCGTTTTGCTTTCAGTTCATTAGCACCAAAACTTTCTTTGCGTTTGGCTACTTCAGCAGCAGTTAAACCTGTTTCAATATTACTGTTTAAATATTGACTGACTTCCTGTATAGGTAAGTTATGCCATTTATATTCTGTTAATTGATTTGTAGATGATGCTGTCATAATTTTTTACTCCTAAGTATTACCTTTCTGAGAAAATTGTAATTCAGCATTTTGATCTGCTATGATCATACAGATTAAAATCCAAGATTAAAAATATGGATGCTCCCATTTATCTAAAATATCTTTAAATAAAACTTCCTCTAAGCAAGTTTTAGTAATTACAGTTAATGGTATTGCCATAACTAATCCTAATGCTCCAAAAAAAGTGGCGAAAAATATTTGAGAAGTGAGAGTAATAGCAGGTAATAAAGCTACCTGTTGAGCCATAACAGTGGGAGTTAACCAATAACTTTCAATATTCTGAATTACAACATAAACAATTAAAACTGCTACAGCTTTCCAAGGTGCATCTATAAGAGCGATCGCCATAGGAAATACTACACTTAAAGTTGGTCCAATATTGGGAATAAAGTTAAGTAATCCGGCTAAAACAGCATGAGCCAATACTAGAGGAACTTGCAAAATTAATAAACTAATCCCACTCAAAGCACCAATAAATAACATTTCAATTAAAGCACCTATTGTCCAATTTCCCAACCCAGTTGCACAACGGGAAAGAATGTCATCAACGCGTTGGCGATAAAATGAGGGAAATAATCGGATAAATGCTCGACGATATGGTTGAGGATCTGCCAATAACATCAGTGTCAAAACTAAAACTAATAGAAATTCTAAAATAGCGTTAATAGAGATCCTTAATATTGTAACTGACCTCTCAAACACCTGCATAACTAAAGGTTGAATTTCTTGAATTAAGTCATTGATATTAGGTAAATATTCGGTTTCTCCTCCAAAGCGATTTTCTAAATAGTTGAGCTAATCTTGAACTCTGGATATCCCTGCTGGTAAAAGTTTTAAAAGCTCTTGAAACTGAGCAATAAAAGGAGGCACAATCAAGAAGAAGAAGCCGATAAATAGTAATAGCAATCCAAAAATACTGAGTAATACTGACCAAGAACGCTTGATCTGCAAGTTTTGTAATTGTAAAACCAACTGATTTAAAGCTGTAGCTAGGACTACTGCTGTAAAAAACAGTAACATCAAGCGTCGAATTTGCCAAAGAATATATAAAGAAGCAATTAAGCTTATTAAGCCAAATAATTGATCGAATTTCACGTCTGTCTTATCTCCCCTATGAAAGGCATTATTATTAATTATGCTGATTGAGTTTAAATGTAAATATAGCAATTCCCATTTAAGTGAGGTATAAGAAGAAAGAATTAACCGCAGATGGAAGAGGATAAACGCAGATGAACGCAGATACAGATAAGTTTGTACGTCGTTAGACTAAGAAATGCTATATACAAAAAATATGTCTTTTGGATGAGATTTAGTAAAAACATTGATAATTATGGCATGACTGTAGATGGATGTATTATCCAACTGGATCAGATATTTTTAAGGAAGTATATTCAAATTGAGTTTTTTATTTTCAACTATTGTTGTTATGGATTTTTGTGGGTAATTTTAAGGACTAAAGTCCTTACTACGAGCTTTTGTTAGTTTAATTATGGGGAAAAAATTAGAGTAATTTTTATGGTGAAATTTGGTTATCATGCTTCCCACGAGCAATTTAAACCTAGTCGGCTTCTAGAGTATGTGCAGACAGCCGAAAAAGCTGGTTTTAATGCTGTACTGTCTTCAGATCATTTTCATCCTTGGAGCGATCGCCAGGGAGAAAGCGGTTATGCTTGGTCTTGGCTAGGTGCAGCCATGCAAGCCACCAATTTACCTTTTGGTGTTGTTTGCGCCCCCGGACAGCGTTACCACCCTGCTATCATCGCCCAGGCTGCGGCTACACTGGCAGAGATGTTTCCTCAACGTTTTTGGGTAGCATTAGGCAGTGGACAAGCCATAAATGAGCAAATTACCGGAGAAGGATGGTTAGCTAAATGCGATCGCAATATTCGCTTAAAAGAATGTGTTGATATAATACGGGCATTATGGGCTGGAGAAACTGTCACCCATTACGGTTTAATTACTGTAGAAAAAGCAAAGCTTTATACCCGTCCTCAAATTCCGCCTTTAATTATTGGTGCAGCAATTACTCCTCAAACCGCTGAATGGGTAGGTAGTTGGGCGGATGGATTAATTACCATATCTCACCCTGATGAAAAACTCAAAGAAGTAGTAGAAGCCTTTCGGCGTGGTGGTGGTGAAGGCAAACCCATGTACTTAAAAGTACAACTTTCCTACGCCAAAGACGAAACAACAGCTTTACAAACAGCTTACGAACAATGGCGCACAAATATTTTCAAAAGTTCAGTATTGTCTGATTTACGTCATCCTCATCAATTTGACGCAGCCGCAGAATTTGTCAAACCAGAGGATATGTACCAGTTCGTGCGAATTTCTGCCGATATAGAACAACATATAAAATGGTTGCAAAAATATATAGAACTGGGATTTAGTGAAATTTATCTGCATAATGTCAACCGCGAACAAGAGAATTTTATTGCAGTATTTGGTGAAAAAGTTTTACCAGGGGCGAAGCATTTGGTGTAAGGGCGTATCCCTAACGGGACTGGAAGCATCAGCATTCGGAAAATAAACTTGGGAAAAAACCGATAATTTATCGCCCGAATGCTTCGCCCCTACAGGAGTTATTTTCACTATTACTTATTGGAGAATAAACTATGCGAATTAGTGTTGGTTCACCAATTCTGACTATTAGCCATAATCGTACCTTTATGGTGAGTGATTTAAATGGACAGATTCGGAATGATCATCAAGGAATATTTGCTGATGATACTCGCTTTTTAAGTTATTACGCCTGTTATATTGATGGTTGTGAATGGATACGGTTAAGTTCCACCACAACTACTTATTACGCTGCTAGAATTTATCTCACTAACCCAGAATTTACTAGCAGAAATGGTAAAGTTAAAGAAGGTTCGCTTTCCTTAATTATTAGTAGAACTGTTGAGAAAGGAATTCATGAAGAACTTAATTTAACTAATTATGGTATTGAGCCAGTCAGCTTTAACTTAGAAATTGCACTTCGTTCAGACTTTGCCGATATTTTTGAAGTAGAAACACGGCAATTTGTGCGGCGAGGCAAAATTGAAACTATATGGGATTTAGGAAAGACAGAATTAAGTACAAGCTATAATAATTGTGATTTCCATCGTTGCTTAATTTATCAAATTAGTAACAGTAACTCTACACCTCATTACGCCAATGGTCGTCTAATTTTTGAAGTAACTTTAAAATCTAAAGAAACTTGGCAAGCTAATTGTAATTACATCTTAGTTAATAATCATCGTGTGCTTTCTACACCAGACTTATCTTATAGACAAGCAGTAGATAGAAACGTTATTAATACAGGAATTGACCATCTACATTATCAATGGATTGATAATGTCTCCGAAATTGTTTGTAATAACGAGAATTTAAACTTGCTCTATCGTCAATCGGTGGAAGATATTGGGGCGTTAAGACTGTATAATTATGATTTAGCAGATGAAGTATGGATACCTGCGGCTGGTGTTCCTAAATTCGTAACTTTATTTGGTCGAGATAGTACAATTGTCAGCTTGCAAAATATGATTACTCATGCAGGTTTTGCAATTGGTACTCTCAAAAAACTTGGTCAATTACAAGCTAATAAATTGGATGACTTTGTTGATGCTCAACCGGGTAAAATTTTACATGAAATTCGGACTGGTGAATTAGCGTATTTAGGTCAAATTCCCCATCAACCTTATTATGGTACTGCGGATGCTACACCTTTATATTTGATATTACTAAATGAAGCTTGGAAATGGTTAGGAGATATTTCTTTATTACATGAACAACGAGATGTAGCTTGGCGTTGTTTGGAATGGATTGATCAATATGGCGACTTTGATAGTGATGGTTTTCAAGAGTACCAAATTCGCAGTTCTTCACCTTATGGAATAGAAAATCAAGGTTGGAAAGATTCTGGTGATGCAATTGTTTACCCAGATGGAAGTCAGGTAAAAGCACCCAAGGCTTTATGTGAATTACAAGGTTATGTTTATGATGCTTGGATGCGAATGTCCGAAGTATTTTCAGTGTTAGGAGAATATGATATTTCTCTTGATTTACGCAGCAAAGCTTTAAAACTTCGTCAGTTATTTGAAGAACGTTTTTGGTGTGAAGATATTGGTTTTTATGCCTTTGCTCTTGACGCTGATAAACAGCCAGTAAAAACAGTATCTTCCAATGTTGGTCATTGTCTTTGGAGTGGTATTATTAGTCCAGAACGAGCAGAAAAAGTAGTTAAACGTTTGTTTGAACCAGATATGTGGACGGGTTGGGGAATTAGAACTTTATCTGCCCAAAACCCAGCTTATAATCCTTTTTCTTATCATCTTGGTTCGGTTTGGCCTCATGATAATAGTATTATTGCAATGGGATTAAAACGTTACGGTTTTGCTCAAGAAGTAGCCCGTGTTGCAGAGGGTATTTTTGATGCGGGTAGCTGTTTTGCCAATTATCGTCTTCCAGAACTTTACGCAGGTATCAAGCGAGAAGTTGGCAACTTTCCCATACCCTATTTAGAGGCTAATGTTCCCCAAGCATGGGCAGCAGCATCAGTATTTCAACTTTTACAAGCTACACTTGGTTTAGAAGCAGATGCACCGAATCATCGGCTTTATATAAATCCCTATTTACCAACATCTCTATCAAAATTAACGTTGCGTCGTCTGGAAGTGGGTACAGCTTTGGTTGACTTACATTTTTGGAAAGATGGTGATTCTACAAAATGGGATGCTACTGTACAATCTGGCCAACTTGAGATTGAGGAAAAATCATAAATAACCCAAGTTGCTAGTCCCTTCGGGGATCTAAATATTCTAGTTAAAAATCAAAATAGATGTAGGGTAAGCTACCTTCAGGAGCTAGTAACCAAACTGCATAAAAGCATAAAGGTATGAAGACAATTTTAATAGGCCAGCTAAACTCTAATTTCATCCCTCGGTTAAAGAAATAGGAGACACTCATCAAAAGAGCTATTCCTGCTAATAAATAGGAAAGTTGATATTGAGTGATATTGAGAGCTTCTACATAAACTTTTTCGGCAAATTGTTGATCAGCAGTATGTCCCCAAAGGTTTTGTATAACTAAAGATGAGTCTTGGAGGTTGGGGAGACGAAACCAAATCCAAGATGTGAAAACCATGATTTGTGTTAAAAACCAAGCAAATATTATTCCTAAAGGGTTTTGCCAAAATAGGGTGAGAATTTTAAAGCGATCGCTGATCACATCTGTGAGACGATGAACTCCTAATGCAATTCCATGCAATAATCCCCAGATTATAAAACCCCAAGCTGAACCGTGCCAAATACCAGCTACTAACATTACTATCAATAAGTTTCCGCAGGTACGTATTAAACCACGACGAGAACCACCCAAAGGAAAGTAGAGATAATTCCGCAACCAATCACCCAATGTTATATGCCAGCGTCGCCAAAAATCCCCAATGCTGGTACTAAAGTAGGGAAAGTCAAAATTTTCAGGTAGAACTAAACCAAAAAGTAACGCACTACCACGAGCAATATCTACATAACCATTGAAATCTAAATATAATTGCAAGCCATAAGCAAAGGTAGCTAACCATAAATCTGTACTACCTGCTCGTTGTAAGTTACCGAAACATAAATCCACAAATATCCCCAAATTATCAGCGAGAATTCCTTTTTTAACAGCACCTCTAGCAATTAACCATAATCCTTCTGCGAGTCTATCAATGCTGGGAAATCGTAGTGTATTGAATTGACCGGCTAAATGATGATAGCGAGTAATTGGTCCAGAAATAAGTTTTGCAAAAAATAATTTATAAGTGGCAAATTGTATAAATTTAGATGTAGCTGGAGCGCCACGATAAACATCTATTAAATAAGCAATACATTCAAAGGTAAAAAAGGAAATTCCTAAGGGAGCAACTAATTTAATTGTTGATTCTGGTGAGTTTGTAGGCAGATTAAAAACTAAATTTAGGAGAGGATTGAGGTATTTAAAACCCAAGAGAATAAAAATATTAAAGCCGACACCAATCCCTAATAATTTAAGTCGGCGTTGATTCCAGTCAGCTTGAGCAAATTGCCATTCTTCATTAGATAAACGCCAGTCTTGAGAATGTTTTCCTGGTGAAGTATTATTGCCAATTTCTAAACCTATACGGAAATTTATAAAAGTTAGTGTCAACAGTAATGGTATATATTGAATGTGCAAAGATGCGTAAAAAACAAGACTGGCTATGAGTAGTATCCATAATCTTAGATTTACTAAATAGACATTCCAGTAAATTATTAAGACACTCAGCAAAAAAAGCCCATAAAAAATTGATATAAATTTCATTGTTTATTGATTGATGATGAATTGGTAAGTAGGTGGATGTTAGATAACCAAAACGTTTGCATAAAAGTAAAATCGCTCAAAACTTTTTTCTGTTCCCTCTTACCCAATTGGGAACTTAGAATAACAAGTACCGAAGAACCATTATTTTTTAGTCCAGGGAATAATGGGATCTACTGCTAGTTTTTTGGATATTTCATAAGCACCATAACGATTAAGGTGACTGGGATCAGAAAAATAATCATTTGCTGTTGGCCATAGCTGACTTAAATCACGATAGATAAAATTAGAATGTCCGGTAAAATTTAATAGATATTCTTGAAATTGCTGTTCATACTTTGTGCGGACAGGATCTAAATAATCTGAGGTAAGGGGCATATTCACAAATACTAAAGAGATATTATTGTTTTTGGTAAATTCTAACATTGAATTAAATGCCTGATCTTGTTTACCTGTTAATTGGAAAGATTTATAATCATTGTCATAACTTCCAGAAACTCTGGGATGATTTTGATAATATGTTGCGGGATTAAAGCGAATGGATAAAGGTAAGAATCCATCGAAATCAACACCTTGAATAGAAGAGGTGGTATCTGCTTCAGAATTTTTGGTCAGGTTAGTTACTGGTTTTACTTGGGGATGTTGATGATTAAAAGGAAGATGTTGAAGTTGTTTTTGCAAAATAATTTTAATTTGTTCACGGTTTTTATAACTGGCAGATAAATTAGCTACAGATTGATTTAACCAGTCGTTAGTTGCTTCATAGATATTAATATTTTCTACTTCAGGTTGACTGATAATTTTTTCAGGAGCATCTTCTTTATTTTGGGGTATGGCATCAGTTTTTACTGTTGTTCTAGCTTTTTGCAATATTTGTTTGTATCCTGGTGAGGCTGCAATTGCGTTGAACGTGATATCTTCTCGACCATTATTAAAAGCGCGAGAACCATCTGCCCATATAATCATTTTCGGTAGTTCTGCTGGTTCTAAAACTTGACGAATCAGACAATCAACAACTTGGGCTGTTGCTCCATTGATGCCAAAGTTGAATATATCAATATTCCGATAGCCTTGGGCTGCTAAAGCTTTAGAAAGGGCGACAGGATCAACTCCTCTGAGGGCGCGAGAAGAACCAATAATGAGGACATCTGGTGGACGCTTTTTCAGGGCTAGACGCTGTTTATATAAAGCTAATTGTTCATCTAATTGCCTAGCATTAAAACTGGGCATTGGCGATCGCGCTGCTAATAAAATTGCTGTAGCGGTGGCTTTCTCTTTTAATGGTGCGGCTGGTAAATTATTACCATTTATGAATCCAGAATCATTAAATGCAGACTGATTATTAGGGTTTTCTGTTGTTATTGGTTGTGTTGAAAATGCTGTTGTTTGTTCATTTGGTGCTGCTATTGATATTTGTGATTGTGAAGATATAGGGGGAACTAGATTATTAGTAACTTTGGCAGAGTTTTTGACAGTATATGATAAAACATAACCTAACATCAAATCACTTTGGAAGGCCAGAAGTAATCCTAAAGCCAGCCAGATAATACCACTGCGAATTCCTTGATCATCAGGATTTTGATCTATTTCGGGATTAGATGTTGTAAATAATTGACTGTTTAAAAGCAATTTTCTGATTTGTTGATTGGTATTTGCTAACCAATTTTTTGTTACTTCTTTGACAAATGTTTTTACTTCTTCTTTTGTTAAATCTGGACGCAGAATCGGCTCATTAGTTTCATTGGTAATGAGGGAACTTACGTATTCAGATGTAGCAGCAAATTCTGGTGTTGCTTCGGGAACTAATCGAGAACGTTCTCCCAAGTCAAGGCCATAATGCCAAACAGGTTCTTTATCACCTGCACGACGGCCATAAACACGAACACCAGTAATACCAGAAATTTTGAGTTGGCGGATAAATTGAGTAACTTTACTAGAGACTTGATGGCGTGTGGGGCAAATGGGAGCATCACACATAATGTGTAATAAATCTTCTTTGCGAACTAACAGTACACGGATACCACCTGTTTTCAATCGCCAATCTAGGTCAGGATTGAGTAGACGCTCTAATAAAAAGATAATTGCAGGTTGATCTCCTGCATGGGCAAGATCCAAGGCAGATGTAACTAAAGCAGGGTGCTGGGATGCGGGTAAAGATACCCAATCAATCCAAACTGGTTGTTTATCCGTTGTTTTCTGTCCATATATGGCTGCTGAAAGAATGGCTTGGGGGGCGATAGTTTCGAGCAGAGGGACAATGGCCTCTAGGGCGGTTTCCTTATCTGGTGCAGGAGAAGTTTCCAAGGGATCAAAAGCTGGAGTACAAAATATGTGAAGAGTAGATTCTTTGAGAGAAGTTTGCACCGCTACTTTAAAACCTAAGAGTTCCTCGGTTAATATTCTCGCGATCGCTTGCACATCTCCCCAACGCGCCCATTCTTTTAACATTACCTCTGGCGGTGTCAAATCTATTCGTAACCGCCAATCTGGCTCAATTTCGCCCCGCACTTGAGAAATAATGACAGCATCTTGATAGCCAGAAAGTTTCAGATGTCTTAGCTTTTGGGCGACTGTTTCTGCTAATAATGAAGGATCAGGGCTATAGCTTGACTGACAAAATATTAACAGACGATTGGCGATCGCTTGGGAATTATCCTTAGATTGACAAGGATGAATCTTTACCTGTACTGCTACCCCTAAATGACTGAGGTATTCACTCAGATAGCGAGCGATCGCATCTACATCTCCTTGGCGTGCCAAACTCTCATTAGAGACAATCAATGAACCACTAGAATTTGTTAGTGTTTCTGCCTCTGCTAATAAGGCCTGTTCTACCTGTTCTAAATGCCGTTCTAGCTGGTTTAAGTACACCCGATGACACCATTCGGGACGGTGTTCCCCTTTTTTTCGACCATAAACTAACACTTGGTATATTGAGGGTTGTTCGTCGTTGGTGAGGGTATCAACATCTGTTTGCTGGAGTGCTTGTAGCAATTCAGACAAAGTTTGCCAACGTTGTGGACATTCTACGCTTTCACACAAAATATGCAGATCATTACCTAACAACCGGACTTTTACCCCGAAAGTATTTATACCTGTTGCTTGGCTAACCCATTGCACTAAGGATGTTTGACGCTCAAGTAATACTGTTTTCATGGGCAGAAGAATTTAACAGGAAGGGTTGATTGGGGATTTGGCGTGTACTTGTAAACTAGAATCATAGAATTATCACATTTTGCCGTTTTTTTTTAACAATTTTGTTACTTTCGCAGCTTGCAAAATTGACAAAGATAGTATTTTAGAAGAATTTAGAGGGTAAGGACTCAGGGACAGCGCCCAGGAAGCAGGCAATACTGTGATATGAGATCCAAGAATACTTTTAACCTTTGATCTGCTATATTTTTCTTCTGTTAGCATTGACGTACTATATCGTAGCCATAGTTTTCAGATTGTGGCACTTCTATAAATTCTGTCTCCTGAACTGAGGATGGACTTTTTTGTCTATTTTACCCATCAACTAAATTACTTAATAATTACAATGTCACCTGTAAACGAACAGTTCTCTTTTCAAACCGGATTAAATTTGATTGCTTTTACCATTCCCCCAACTTGTTTATTGCAAATGGGGACAGTATCTATACTGATGTTACTTATCGCTCAGAAAGCTACAAGTGAGGCTTTGATCAATCTAGGTGAAGCAACTGAAGAATTATTTCGAGGCGATCGCTTACCAATCCTCAATTTTCCAGATGATCAAGAATTAAACAAGATTTAATAGCGTCTTTGTTTCCAAAGCAAACTTTCTAGAGACCGACAGTTCAATAGTGATATAGTGACTGCTATCGGTTCTGATGGGAAGCACTCACTCGCTTAGTCCTGTCGGAGGTAAGGGGGAAAGTTTGGTGTAAACCCGGCACTGTCCCGCAACTGTGAGCCATACTATGGTGAGTCAGAATACCCGCCGATAGAAACGCATACCATAAATCTGCGAGGTACAGGTTATGTCCAGGAAAAAACAGGCGTTAGTAAGTCTAACCCTGATGGGATTTATTAGTTTTTATTTGGTAGTTGGTTCACCACAACCTGCCTATGCGATGCACATTATGGAAGGTTTTTTACCAGTGCAGTGGGCGATGTTTTGGTGGATTTTGGCCTTACCATTTTTTGTTTTAGGATTACGTAGTCTCACACGCATTACCCAGGCTAACCCAGAGTTAAAACTGCTCTTAGGTTTAGCTGGTGCATTCGCTTTTGTCCTGTCAGCATTGAAAATTCCTTCCGTGACAGGTAGTTGTTCTCACCCCACAGGAACAGGATTAGGTGCAGTGCTGTTTGGACCTTTGACTATGACAGTTTTAGGTAGCTTGGTACTCTTATTTCAAGCTTTGTTATTAGCCCACGGTGGTTTAACGACATTGGGAGCAAATGCTTTTGCAATGGCGATCGCTGGACCTTATGCAGCTTACTGGATATATAATCTCATCATGCAGTTGAGTGGTAAACAAAAAATCGCCATATTTTTAGCAACAGCATTAGCAAATCTACTCACCTACATCATCACTTCTATCCAACTTGCTCTAGCTTTTCCTGCACCTGTTGGTGGATTTATCGCTTCATTTACTAAGTTCGCCGGTATTTTTGCAATTACTCAAATTCCTTTAGCAATTAGCGAAGGATTACTAACTGTCTTAGTGTGGAATTGGCTACAATCCTATAATCTTCAAGAATTAAAACTTTTGCAATTAATCAAGCAAGGACATCAAAGTAATGAATCAATCTAAAACAGGATTGAATAACTGGTTTTTAATATTAGCAGTTTTCGCTTTAGCAATTGCCCCGTTAATACTTGTGCGTGATGGAGAATTTGCTGGTGCAGATGGCCAAGCCGAAGCAGCAATTACTGAAATTCAACCTGGATATGAACCATGGTTTAAATCACTTTTTGAACCAGCTAGTGGAGAAATAGAAAGCCTATTATTTGCTTCACAAGCCGCTTTAGGTGCTGGATTAGTTGGTTATGCTATTGGTGTCTACAAAGGACGTTCTCAACAACAAAAACGTGAAGAATGAGTCTAGCACTAGACACTTTAGCTTACACTAATCGCCTCCGAAAATTACCACCAGAACATAAACTGATTTTCGCATTTACGACTCTGGCAATTTCCATTTCTACCCATTCTCTAGTGCAAATTTTAATATCACTGTGGATGGGTGTTTGGATAGTTATTTATGCCAAAATACCTGCTAGGGTTTATTTTCGGTTATTATCATTCACCCTAGTTTTTTGTTTGACAAGTTTACCAGCATTAATGGTAAATGGAGTGGCAATTAATAATTTTCCCAGTGTGCAATTAGATTCTTTGTTTGGGCTAAATCTCGGACATTTTTATATTTATATCAGTCGCAGTGGTAGCATTCAAGCATGGGGAATTTTAACAAGAGCATTAGCTTCTGTTTCCTGTTTATATTTTCTCATGTTAACTGTCCCTTTCACAGAGATATTAGAAATTCTGCGTCGCTACAGATTTCCCGTGCTTTTAACCGATTTATTATTAATAATGTATCGGTTTATTTTTATTCTCCTCAAAACAGCCAATGAATTGTGGACAGCACAAAATTCTCGTGGTGGCTACCGCACTTGGCATAGTAGTATGAAGAGTTTAGCACTATTAATAGGACAATTACTACAGCGAACTCTACAAAAATATCATCAGTTTTCTCTCGGATTGCAAGCTAGGGGTTTCACTGGTGAATTTCGAGTTTGGCATCCCCGACGTTATCAACCATCTCAACGATATACTATTGAAGCAATTTTGGGATGTGTAGTATTAATAGGATTAGAAATTTGCCGAGATGCAGGAATATTTACTCGAATTTGATCAAGTATATTACACTTATTTAGGTTCAGAACAACCAGCTTTAAATGGTCTAACCATGAAAATACCTTCTGGGAAGAAGTGTGCCTTAATTGGTCAAAATGGTTGTGGTAAAACCACACTTTTCTTGTTAGCGAATGGACTATATAAACCTAATTCTGGTGTTGTCCGCTGGTGTAATCAACCGTTAGTTTATAATCGTGATTATCTCAGTAAAATTCGGCAACAAGTTGGTTTAGTTTTTCAAGATCCAGAACAACAGTTAGTAGCTTCTACGGTTGAAGAAGATATCTCTTACGGTTTATGTAATTTAGGTTTGCCGGAACTAGAAATTAAAAGTCGAGTAGAAGCAGCTTTAATGGAATTTGGGCTAACTACTTTAGCAGAAACACCAGTACATTATCTCAGTTTAGGGCAGAAAAAGCGAGTTTCCATAGCTGATGTCATGGTACTGCAACCACAACTTTTAGTATTAGATGAACCTACCGCATATTTAGATATTAAACATACTCGTAATTTGATGGCAACTCTCAAAAAAATTCATGAAAATGGTAACACTCTATTAATGGCAACTCACGATTTAGATTTAGTGTATCGCTGGTCAGATTGGGTTTTTGTCATGGATAAAGGACAATTGATGCTAGAAGGAAAACCTGAAGATGTATTTAGCCAGCGGACTCTTTTAGAGGATTTAGAGTTGGGTTTACCAATAATATATGAAATGTTATTCAATGGTCTATCTGCTGAAGAAAAAATAATTATCGAGAGAGTCAGACAAAGGATATTAAAAGATGTCTGAGAAGAGAATCTGTAATGGATATCCTCTGTCCCATGTCAAAAGACAGCCTGTCAAACATTTTTTAATTATGTTGGGAAGATAAAAAAAGGATTACTTACAGTAGATTAGTTAATTAAACACTCTGTGGAAATTGGATATGCAACTTCAAGAAGCCTCTAACGTTACAGTAATTGTTGGTGAAAATGCGGTTACTGTTTCTCAACTACCTTCAGTGTGGCAAGATATTGCAAAAGGAAGGGCAAATGTCAGACTGAGTGATACACAAACCTATGTTGAAATGGCGCAGTTGTTTCAATATAAACTGCAATCTGGTGATGTTGATTTGTTTAGCGATCGCCCACATCTATTTCATCTAATTCCTTCATTTTCGGAGCTATTTGGGCAACTAGCAAGGGAAACCCTGGAATTTTATGGACATGACTTTATGGTTCACAACTATCCCAACTTTGAAGAAGTTCTGCGTAAAGTTGAATCAAAGGGTGCTGAATACACTAATGAAGTAAAAGTAGCCCAGATTGGATTAGAACTTTTCCAAGAGTTTGGTTATGAACTACCAGCTAGTTTCTATCATGTCCATTTAGCACCAATTTATCGAGATCATGTATTTGAAGAACGGGCATTAAGATTTGATCAGCGTGATATAGAACATAAGCGTTCCTGGGATGCCATATTACACGCAGGTAAGGTTTTTGCTATCCAAATGAAGGTGCAGAGTATAGCCTCCAAATACGGTTTCACCTATCAACATGGCTGTGGATGCAACTCTCATCTATCTTCCATTGATGCCTCTTCTGGTGCATTTGCATACGAATTAAGTTTAGAAAAACGCCAGCGATGGCTTCGCAGTTTTCTCTGGACGGCTTGGTATGAGTATGCAATGTTCCCTATTGTGCCGAATACTAGTTATCTTGTCTAATCAAATTACAAAATAATTTCCTGGGGGAATGGGAGGTGGAAACTTCCCATTTATTTTAAATTTACTAATTGATGCGTAAAACGATATGATATAAGACATCACTTCAATCATCAAATAATGAACGCGCTATGAAAGCAGAAACCATTCGCACGACGTTCACCATTCCTAGAGAACTGCTAGAAGCTACAGATCAAGCAGTTGTGGAAGGAAAGGCTAAAAATCGGAATGATTTTGTTGTCCAAGCTTTGCGGCGAGAACTAGCTATCCAAAAGCGAGCCGAAATAGATGCTGCACTATCAGAAATGGCCAATGATCCAGATTATCAAGCAGAAGTTCTAAGACTAGAGGTGGAATTTGCCACTGCACAGTGGGAGGCGTTGCAGCTAGGGGAATCTCCAAGATGAGAAGGGGTGAGATATACGATGCGCGTCTGGAGATGACTGAAGGTTCAGAACAGGGAGGAACTCGCCCGGTAATTATTGTCAGTCGTGACGTGATTAATCTATCTAGCCCGGTAGTTTTAGCTGTCCCCTGTACTACCTATCAAGATGGGAAGCGAGTTTACCCTACTCAAGTTTTAATTTTAGCACCAGATGGCGGACTTAGGAAAGACTCAATCGCAATGGCAGATCAGGTGCGGGTATTGTCAAAAACCCGCTTTTTGCGTTTAAGAGGTGTACTTTCTACGGTTGTTATGGCACATCTGGAGCAAGCCTTGTTAATTGCACTAGACTTACCGGGTTAATTTCCTTCTTCTTCTTTCTTCTTATTCTTCCTTCCTTCTCCCTCTTGACTCCTCGATTCCTGACTACTGACTCCTTCGATGTCGCAAAGTGAAGAGTAAATATGCGGTTTATTACTATATCCAAAAGATCAAAGGATAGACTACAACAGTGTATATATAGTAATTAAACCTGCATCTAACATGACTATGTTAATTTCATTTAGTCTTGATCAGAAACCATTAGAAGGAACAGTCAGTATGAATAAAGCACCGTTTCTAATTTAGTAAAGTCAGGGATATACCCATGATTGAAATTCTCGCCATATTATCTGCTGGTGCTGCTGCTGGGATGAGAATAGGTGTACCTTTACTAATTATTGGTCTCCTACAAGGTGATCGGCTCTGGTCACAGCTACCAATATTATCAAATTTTTCACCCCATGTTTTAGTCGGACTACTAACTAGTTGGTCTTTATTTGAACTATTTGCTTCCAAAAAATTAATTGGACAGAGAATAGTACAGCAAGTTCATTTATGTTTATCTCCCTTCGTCGGGGCTTTAATGGGTTTAGCCGTTGCTTCAGCGACTGAAACACCAAGTTGGTTAGTTGCATTGATTGGTGGTTTATTAGCTTTTGTATTTCAGCTAGTTTTAGTAGGTTGGTTTTATCGCTTACGTGGTTTGCCAATATGGGCAGTATTTATACAAGATATATTGTGTATTACGTTTGTAGTTTTTGCTGTTGATGCTCCTCGTCAAGGAGGATTAATGGCTTTAATCCTGCTCTGGTTTGCCATTCGCAGCGCGAAATATTGGTATAACTGGTATAGAGAGAGGTGACAGG
>NZ_VIKW01000082.1:5563-34498 GCF_009711975.1 Anabaena sp. UHCC 0204 | reverse complement strand
AAAGGTGACAGGTGACAGGTGACAGGTGACAGGTAAGAAGGAAGAAGGAAGAAGGAAGAAGGAAGAAGGAAGAAGGAAGAAGGAAGAAGGAAGAAGGAAGAAGGAAGAAGGAAGAAGGAAGAAGCAGAGGTAATAATTCTTATCAATTACCAATCACCAATTACCAATCACCAATTACCAATCACCCATCACCAATCCCCAATCACCAAAACTAATGTAAAAGTCCGATCGCGTGCAGCAAGCCTTTACCTGTGACTAACTCGATGATCAGCCCGATAAAACCTAGCATAGCTATGCGACCATTCCAGACTTCGGCGCTGGTAGTGATTCCCCATTCCCAACGTTCCTGGGGATACATCTTCACCCTTTTTTTCATTTGGGCGGCTTGAGAAAGTTTCAGATTAGGTTGTTTAAGGGCATCAATTATCAAGTCACATAGAGCTTGAATAAATACCGGATTTGTGTTGGGTGCAGGGGCGCGTCCGAAGTTGTGAATACCGGCTTCTTCTGCTATTTCTCGATATTCAATATCAATTTCTTGTAATGTTTCGATATGTTCAGAAACAAAACTAATGGGGACAACTACCAAATCTTTCACGCCTTTTGCACCGAGTTCTTTAAGTGCATCTTCTGTATAAGGCTGTAGCCATTCTACCGGACCAACACGGCTTTGATAAGCTAGGGTGTGGGAATTAGGACGGTTGAGGGTTTGCATAATTAAATAGGTGCATTCCTCAATTTCTTGTTGGTAGGGGTCTCCAGCTTCTTCTACGTAACTTTTAGGTACACCATGGGCGCTAAAGAAAATATGTGCGTCATCAGGGTTAGGAAATCGTTCAAGTTCCCCAACTATGAGGTCGGCCATTGCTTGCAGATAACCTGGTTGTTTGTACCAGGAAGGGATAACGGTATATTCAAGACTTTGGAGTTTGGGATTTTCTTTCCACAGTTGTTCTAAGAGGCGGAAACTAGAACCGCTGGTACTAATAGAAAATTGGGGGTAAAGTGGAAGAATTACCAACTTATCAATGTTATCCTGGGTAAGTTGGGCGATCGCTTCTTCTGTATAAGGATGCCAATAGCGCATTCCTACATAGATGTTAGCTTCCTGTCCTAATTCACCCAACTGGGCTTTAATCGCTGCTCCTTGCTCTTCTGTAATGCGTCGCAGTGGAGAACCGCCGCCAATTTGCTTATAATTGGCTTGAGATGTTTTTTGTCTGCGTGTAGCAATAAACCAAGCTAGGGGTTTTTGCATCCAGCGGAACGGGAGGCGGATAATTTCTGGATCTGAAAACAGATTATACAAAAACGGACCGACATCCTCTAGTTTATCGGGACCACCGAGATTAAGTAATAATACCCCTATACGACCCATAGCAGTTACTTTCCCCCAATCTTTGCAGATTTTTTACTAATGTTAACAATATATCTTTATTAAATATAAAGCTTTATCGGCAGGAAAAAATGCAATGGCAACAATTTTTAGAGACTTGAGTTATAGATATCAATGGTTATATGATGGCATTTCTCGGTTAGCGGCTGTGAGTGTGGGTGGTGAAGCCCGGTTTCGTCAATTGGCTTTCCAAGATTTAAAATTGCAATCAGATACCCAAATTCTAGATTTATGCTGTGGTAGTGGTCAAGCAACCAGATTTTTGGTAAATTTTTCCAAAAATGTCACCGGCTTAGATGCTTCTCCATTATCCATACAGCGATCGCAAAAAAATGTGCCAGATGCTACATACATAGAAGGGTTTGCTGAGAATATGCCTTTTGCAGATAATCTATTTGATGTAGTACATACTAGTGCCGCTTTACACGAAATGCAGCCTGAACAACTGCGAAAAATTATTACAGAGGTTTATCGAGTCTTAAAACCGGGGGGAATATTTACTCTAGTGGATTTTCACCCACCCACAAACCCGATATTCTGGCCAGGGTTGATAGTATTTTTCTGGTTGTTTGAAACTGAGACAGCTTGGCAATTATTGAAAACGGATTTACCTGGATTATTAACTGAAAATGGGTTTGATGTTAAGTCACCAACTTTATATGCAGGTGGAAGTTTACAGGTAATTCAAAGTAGGAAGATTTAATTTGTAAATTTAGCTTCTCGTAGATTTGCTCCTTCCAAAATAGCATCATTTAAAATTGCGCCTTGTAAACTAGCTAAATAAAGATTAGCTCTTTGTAAATTAGCTCCCACAAGGTTAGCTTTATTAAGATTTGCGGCATTGAGAATTGCACCAGAAAGATTAGCAAGATTGAGATTTGCACCTTCTAGATTAGCTGCACTGAGAATGCTTCTTTCTAGGTTAGCATTTGCCAGATTTGCTCCTGAAAGATTCGCTTGATAGAGATTTATATGTTCTAAATTAGCTCCTTGTAAATTCATACCGCTCAAGTCTGTATAACTTAAATCAATTTGCTCATTTTCAGGATCTTTTGTCATGTCTCTTCTAGCAATAACATTAATCGCTGCTTGAATGAAGGGGCTAATTTTTTCCGCAGAGTGATTAGTGATTTCTTTTTTATGGGAAGGAGAAGAAATGGTATTATTTCTAATAATATTTGTGAGCATATTCATAATTACCCAATGAAATTGAGGATTAATATTAGCAATATTTTCTAAATCATGAATTATCTCTATATTTGTACTCATAGGATGTTGCTCCAGTTGTTTGATAATTCGCGCTAAATATTTCTGATTGTGTTTTCTTTGGTTCTGAACTTCAATTATCTTAGGGAGGATTTTGTTTTGCCAAATATCGTTGATAGAAAAATAACGAGCAATAAAAAATACTTTTGACATCATATAACTACTACCTGTTTAATGATTGAATATCAAGATGTAAGTTGGGTTATAATTTAATACTTGTCGGTTAACCTAAAAACATTAAATTAGGAAACCCAACATTTGCGGACTTTTGTAGGACTTACGCAAAATATCTCTGAAACTCTCTTTTCTATCCCTAACGGGACGCTTCGCGAACGTTTCCTTCGTTCCTATCCCTGCGGGACGCTCCGCGAACGTGGTTCGTTCCTTCATGGTTCGTTCCTTCATGGTTCATTCTTTCGTGATTTGTGCGTAAGTCCTGTTTTGTTGGGTTTCCTAATGTCAAACCAACCTACAGAAACTCTTAGCCTAAGAATATCGGGTTTTAATTAATACTGTTAGTTTAAGATTAGTTTGCTGCAAAAGATGTTTTTTCTCTTAACGTTTATGAAAAATCTAGTTTTAATTGGTGGTGGACATAGTCATGCTATTGTCTTGAGACTTTTTGGTAAAAACCCTTTACCCGATATAAATTTAACCCTAATTACTCCAGATCAATATACACCCTATTCAGGGATGCTACCGGGACATATTGCTGGATTTTATAAATATATTGAATGCCATATTGACTTGCAAAATTTATGTAAATTTGCTAAAGCAAAGTTGTTGCTTAATCAAGTGATTGGGCTAGATTTACAAAATAACCAAGTGCTTTGTGCTAATGGATTTGTAGTAGATTTTGATCTATTATCTATTGATATTGGCAGCGTTCCTACTAAATTGTCTGTATCAGGTGCAGCCGAATATGCTATTGGTGCTAAACCAGTTAAGCAACTTTTAGAACATTGGTATAAATTACAGGAAAATGTTATTATTAATCCCCAAAAGTTACTAAGTATTAGTATTGTTGGTGGTGGGGCTGGTGGTGTTGAGTTAGCATTATCAATGCAAGCTTGTTTACAGAAATTAAAGATTGAAAATTTGGAATTGCATTTATTTCAACGCAGTGGGGAATTAATGCCAAATCATCATTTATCAGTACGGCAAATAATGGAGAGAGTTTTAGTTAACAAAGGTGTGAAATTACATTTAAGTGAAACTGTGTGTCAAGTTGCACCAATCACAGAAAAGTTGCAGATTAAATGTGAATCTGGGTTAGTAGTTGAGTGCGATCGCGTTTTTTGGGTAACACAAGCATCAGCCACAGATTGGGTAAGGAATGCGGGTATTGGTACAGATGAAAAAGGTTTTATTTTAGTTGATGATAATTTGCAATCTGTAACGCATTCTCATATTTTTGCAGCGGGTGATATTGGCACAATGATAAATTATCACTTACCAAAAGCAGGTGTGTTTGCGGTGCGTCAAGGTAAACCGTTGTATGAAAATTTGCGAAGAATTGTTTTAGGTAAATCACTCAAATCCTATAAACCACAAAAGGCGTATTTAAGTTTAATTAGTACAGGAGATGGAAGAGCATTAGCGACTAGAGGAAATTTGACTTTACCACCTCATCAACTATTGTGGCACTGGAAAGACTGTATCGATCGCCGTTTCATGGCACAATTTCAAAATCTACCAAAAACCTGATAAATTGCACTATCAGCCTCAAGATAGAGTAATGGAAATCAAAAAAAGACTATGAAACGTAGACAAATTATCAATACAGGTGCGATCGCTGCTGCAACTGCTACACTGGCCACAGCTTGTGCAAAAGCAAGTACATCTACTAGTGTCGAAGGTAGTTTACCCACTGTCAGATGGCGTATGGCGACAAGTTGGACAAAGAGTTTAGGGACTTATGTAGGTGCGGAAACCATCTCCAAACGAGTCAAAGAAATGACTGGTGGCCGCTTTACTATTACTCCTTTTGCGGCTGGGGAATTAGTACCAGGATTGCAAGTATTAGACGCTGTGCAAGCTGGAACTGTAGAATGTGGACACACAGCAAGTTATTACTACATTGGTAAAAACCCAGCATTAGCTTTTGCTACGACTGTACCCTTTGGCTTAAATGCCCAACAACAAAACACTTGGTTATATCATGGTGGTGGACTAGAAGCCATGCAAAAAATTTATGCGGATTTTAATATCATCAACTTTCCCGCTGGTAATACTGGGGCGCAAATGGGAGGATGGTTTAAGAAAGAAATCAAATCTGTTGCTGATTTAAATGGGTTAAAAATGCGAATTCCTGGCTTAGGTGGACAAGTAATGTCTAACTTAGGGGTGAATGTGCAAGTGTTACCAGGAGGAGAAATATATTTAGCATTAGATAGGGGTGCAATTGATGCAGCAGAATGGGTGGGACCCTATGATGATGAGAAACTAGGTTTAAATAAAGCCGCGCAATTTTATTATTATCCTGGTTGGTGGGAACCCGGTCCAACTTTAGATGTTTTGGTGAGTCGGAAAGCTTGGGATAAATTACCTAAACAATACCAAGAAATATTTAGAACCGCAACTGTTGAAGCTAATGTGAATATGTTCACTAATTATGATGCTTTGAATGGGGAAGCAATGACAAGATTACTGGCTGGTGGAACTAAATTAACTCCTTATAGCCAAGAAATTATGCAAGCTGCGAAAAAAGCTGCTTTTGATATATATGAAGAAAATGCGAGTAAGGATGCAACTTTTAAACAGCTTTATGAACAGTGGAAAAAATTTAGAGAACAGATTTATAACTGGAATCGCATCAATGAATTAAGCTATGCTAATTTTGTGACGGCTGATAGTAAATAATATTTCATCTGATTTCGATGTAAGTTATGTTAGAGTCAAGCGATCGCTTGACTCCCATTTTTTCTTAACGATTGAAACTTTTTATGTCTCTGTGAGCCAATAAAATTGATATCCTTGTAAAGTAATCCGACTATCACATTGCTCTGGTTTCATACCACTATATAAATCAACAAATTTACTATCAATATTGAAGCCAATAGTTATAAGTGATTCCAAATACAAGTCTTGCGGATTTGCATCAAAGTTGGCGATAACCAGCACTTTTTCTGATGGAAGTTGATGATTGAAACGAATGAAACATAGCAAGTGTTTATTCTCTAAGTGTATCAATTCGCGGTTATTAAAATCAGCAAAAGCAGAAATTTCTTTACGGACGGCAATCATTTTTTTTGTGGCATTAAATACCGTATGTTCCACCGTTCCTTGTTGTTTGCGTAAGTCGGCTTTTTCCCAATTAATTTTAGGACGGTGTACCCAGCGATTGTCATCGGTTTTGCTTGGGTCATCAATATAGCTGTAATCATTAAGTACAGCGATCGCATCGCCATTATAAATTAGAGGGATTCCTCCAAAAGATAGAATAATTGCGTGCATTAATAAAATTCTGTTAATTGCATAGGCAATCAAACCCTCATCAGCAGTTTCCAGGGCAGATTCTAATCCCGCTAAAGAAGCTAGTGAACCACAAATACGTGCATCTCCTGTAGCTTCATTAGGCATGAACACCAGTCCCCTAGATGAAGATCCATCAAACTTACCGCTTAAGTAATCAACTAAAAATTTTCTATGCGCTCTCGGTTCATAACCAGCTAAACGAATATCACTATCGTCAAAACCCAAACCAATATCATCATGACAACGCACATAGTTTAGCCAAGTAGCACGTTCTAATTTATTAGGCAAATTTTTGATGCCTTGGTAGAGTAGCTTAGTATTTTTAGTGGCGATTCCATCCCATATTAAAGCCATTAAAGTCGCATTATAAGCAATCTCACACTCTTTGGCTGCGATCGCATCCTCGCCGAAATATTTAATTACTTCAATAGGGGCAACGATTGCTTCAGCTATAAACAACACACCGGGCGCACTCACCTGACAACAATCTTTCATTAACTGCAAAATTAAATGTGCGTTGCGCTCGTTTTGGCAAGAAGTACCGATCTTTTTCCATAAAAACGCCACAGCATCGAGTCGGAGAACATCCACACCTTGATTTGCCCAAAACATGATAATGTCGAGCATTTCAATAAAAACACTGGGATTGCTGTAATTTAAATCCCACTGATAATTATGGAAAACCGTCATCACCCATTTTTCCATCTCGACATTCCAAGTAAAATTGCTCGGATCTGTCTCAGGGAAAACTTCTGGCATACTTTGCTCAAACATATCAGGAGTTTCTCGGTTTTCAAAAATATAATAGTAATTTTGAAAACTGCGATTGCCCATCTTTGCTTTTTGCGCCCATTCATGTTCGTCAGAAGTATGGTTAAGCACAATGTCTAGAACCAGCAAAATATCACGCTTTCTGAACTCCTTAGCAATGCGGCGAATATCTTCTAAATCACCAACGCGATCGTCAATTTGCCTAAAATCACTGATGGCATACCCCCCATCACTTTGACCATTAGGACACATCAAAATTGGCATAATATGCACCATATTGATGCCTAGCTCTTGAAAATAGCCGATTTTGTTCTCTAAATCTGCAAGGTTTTCTGCAAAACCGTTGGAATAAAGAGCCATCCCTACCCATTTTTGCGACAAAAACCAATTGTGGTCTTGCTCACGTTGAATATCCAACCGCTCTAACTCTGGAGAACGATCAATATAGCCTTTCGCCATTGTTTCAACTAGCCGCAACATTTGCAGTTTAAAATCATCACGATGTCCGTACAGCGTCGAAAATAGCGAATGAATAGCGTAAAAGTTCGCTCCAAGACGGGTATAAAAATGCCGCAAATCTTGCCGACGAATTTCTGGCTTTAAATCATCCAGGATTGAATTTAACAATGAGTGAGAAATTTGTTCGTACATTGTATTTATCTTAAATTAGAGTGTTCCAACAAAAAAAAATGACCCAAAACTTCACTCACTTCGTTGATTTTCTCGTTCTCAGTCTCAAATTGGGAACAAGATAACGAGATCATATAAAACCCAAAATTTTCTTACCCTCCCAAAGAAGGTAAGAAACTAACAATTCCTGGAAAGGCAATAATTAAAACTACCACCAACAATTGCAGCAAAATAAACGGAATTACACCCCGATAAATATCACCAGTTGTTACTTCTGGAGGTGCGACACCGCGCAGATAAAACAAGGCAAAACCAAAGGGAGGTGTGAGGAAAGAAGTTTGCAGATTTGCCCCTAATATTACTCCATACCAAACTAGATCAATTCCTAAAGTTTGGGCGACTGGTACAAATAAAGGTATGATGATAAAAGCGATTTCAAAGAAGTCAATGAAAAAGCCCAGTAAGAAAACTACCGTCATGCTGAGGGCTAAAAATCCGACTTTACCACCGGGAAGATTAGAGAGGACATCAAACATGAATTGATCGCCATTTAATCCCCGAAATACTAAACTAAAAGCAGTAGAACCTAACAAGATAAAAATTACCATGCTGGTGATTCTTAAAGTGTTATCACATACCTGACGCAGAGATGTTAAAGTTAGTTGACGGTTAACAGCAGCTAAAGCGATCGCTCCCGCACATCCCACCGCACCGGCTTCTGTGGGTGTAGCAAAGCCAAAAAAGATACTTCCCAAAACCAACAATATCAAAATCAACGGCGGTAACATCACCTGAAAAACCCGCTTTCTCAAGGCTTTACCGCCAATTTCCCGCACTTCGGCTGGTAAGGCTGGGGCTACCTCTGGCTTCAAAAAGGCCACAATTAACACATGAAGGGCAAAAGACCCCGCCATCATCAAGCCAGGAATGACTGAACCGAGGAATAAATCACCGACAGATATCCCCAATTGATCACCCAAAACTACTAAAACCACACTAGGGGGGATAATTTGTCCCAATGTTCCCGAAGCGGCAATTACACCAGTAGCTAATTCTTTGCTGTAACCATAGCGCAGCATAATTGGCAGAGAAATTAAACCCATTGCTACCACAGTCGCGGCTACCACACCTGTAGTTGCTGCCAGTAATGCACCTACCAAAATCACAGCTAAAGCCAGTCCACCCCGCAAGCGTCCCAACAAAATCCCCATTGTTTCTAAAAGTCTTTCAGCAATGCCGGATTTTTCCAACATTGACCCCATGAAGATGAAGTAAGGAATGGCTAACAAGGTATAATTGGCCATGATGCCAAAAATCCGCTGTGGCATGGCTGTTAGAAATACCGGGTCAAAAACACCCAAAGCAATACCGATGATACCAAATAAAATCGCTACTCCACCGAGAGAAAAGGCGACTGGATAGCCCAAAGATAGTAAAACTAAAGCCCCCCCAAACATCACAGGACCTAGCCATTCATAATCCAGTGTCATGATTTTCCTCCTGGGGTGCTATTCTGTTTTGAATTATGGCCACGTTTTTAATGGCCTCGGAAATGCCCTGAAAAATCAGCAGTACAAAGGCGACAATAATCATGGCTTTAATGGGGTAACGAGGTAAACCACCAGGATCTGGTGATGTTTCCATAATTTGCCAAGAGGCAATGATGGTATCCCAGGAAAAAATAATTACCATGATACAGAAGGGTATCAGGAAAAATACTGTCCCAAATAGGTCGGCGATCGCTTTCTGTTTCCCTGATAAGTTACTATAAAAAACATCCACCCGCACGTGTTCGTTATGTTTAAGGGTGTAAGCTGCACCTAATAGGAAAACTAGGTCAAAAATATACCATTGGGCTTCAATATAGGCGTTGGAGGTGAGATTATTACCAATAATCCGTCCCATGTATCTACCTACTACATTCCACACACCGAGGATGACCATAACTAGGACTAACCAACTGGTTAATCGGCCTATGCGTTCGGTGCAGGTATCAATAAAGCCTGATATTTTTAATAATGTGTTCAATTGTGATCCTACCTTTGATGATGATCTGGCGTTGACTGAATTGCAATTAGCGGTAAAGTATTGATATCAGTTTTTCACTAGGAATGCCAATTTAGTTCTTGATTATTTTGAGAATAATACAATCGCGGCACTTTTTTTCAGGTATATATAAATCTCTTTTAATGTTATAAAAATGACTGTTAAAACTTGGGTAAAATACCTCAAAAGTCCTATTAGAGAGAAGCATTTATTTTTGCCTGGTTTATTAACTGCACTGTTGTCAATGGGATTATGGCAAATAGGTGCTTGGCAATCCTTAGAATTAATAGGATTTAATCTAGTATTCAAAACACGCAATTATTTATCTTATTCTAGTTGGGATTCGCGGATTGTGGTGATTGGCATTGATGATCATACATTAGCTGAATATGGAGAATTTCCGTTATCACGCGATCGCTATACTCAATTATTGGAAACTTTAGAAGCCTCTCCTCCCTCCACAATCGGCTTTGATATTTTATTTACTGAACCCACCAACGCAGATGCCAAACTAGCCGAAGCCATGGAAATAAATGGCCAAGTTGTGTTAGCAATTGCCCCCGGTTTACATCAACAAACTCTCCGTCCTGTTCCTATCCTAGATCGTGTTACTTCTAAAGGACATATAGTTAGTAATGCTGATTTAGATGGAGTAAGTCGTCAATTATCTCTATATATTAATGAAGTTCCTGCTTTTAGTATTGCATTATTAGCAGCTTATAATAACAGCTTGCAGCAAACTTTTACTACAGATAATAATTCCCGAAAAACACCAATTTTATTACCACAACCAGAACCAGGAAAGAATTTATTATCTGTTTGGATTAATTGGGTAACATCAACTCGGAATATTCCCACATACTCTTTTGTAGATGTTGTCAATAAAAAGGTAGCTCCATCTCAATTCAAGAACAAAATTGTCCTGATTGGATTCACTGCTACTGGTGCAAATGATCCTTTGAAAACTCCTTTTGAACAAACACCACCTACCTCTGGTATTTACTTACACGCTGCCGCCATTGATAATCTACTTAATAACCGATTTCTCCAAAAAATACCCTGGCAAGTTGAATTATTTTTATTATTTACTGTTGGTATTATTTCTAGTTTAATCCTCATTTTTTTACAATTTAAACAGCGAATTATTCTCTTAATATTAATACCTTTGGCATGGTTTATTTTAGTAGTGTTAGTTTTAAATAATTCTCATATTTGGTTGCCAATTGCTTCCCCTATTGGCACATTTCTCTTATCTGGATTAACGGTACAGTGGCAAGAACAAAAAGAAAAACAACAATTAATGAGTTTATTTGCTCGTCATGTTTCCCAAGAAACAGCAGATTTAATTTGGCAACATCGAGATGAAATTTTTCAAAATGGTCAATTAGATGCTCAAGAAATGGTAGCAACAGTTCTATTTAGTGATATTCGTAGTTTTACCACTATTTCTGAAGGGATGAAACCCAAAGATTTACTTGATTGGTTAAACTCATATTTGGGTGCTATGGCTGAGTGTGTTCAAAAACATCATGGGGTAATTGATAAATATATTGGGGATGCAGTTATGGCTGTTTTTGGTATTCCTTTTCCCCACACGCGTGCAGAAGAAATTGAACAAGATGCCATTAATGCGGTTTATTCGGCAATTTTTATGCAGGAAAAATTGGTAACATTAAATCAGGAATTAAAATTACTGGGTAAACCTGCTATTAATATCGGTATTGGTATTCATACAGGTTTGGTGGTTGCTGGGAGTATTGGTGGTTATAAAAGATTGAATTATTCTGTATTAGGAGATGCTGTAAATATTGCGGCTCGTTTGGAACAACTCAATAAAAATGTTAACAACGGAAACCCTTATGGTATCTTAATCAGTGAAACCACATTTCAACTTGTTAAACAGCATTTTCATACTCAAAAAGTAGAGCAGTTGCAGCTACGGGGAAGGCAACAATTAACTTTAATTTATTCTATCACTGGAATTAAAAAGGAAACAGACACCAAGAATCGTAGGGGCAAAGCATTCGGACGATAAATTATCAGTTTTTTCCCAAGAATATTTTCCGAATGCTTCGCCCTCACTGTAAATTTCTGAAAAATATTAAATAGAAATCCTATACATTTTATGTTGAATTAAAATATAATTAATTACCCAGTGTTTTTATCAAGAGTTACCAGAAATTATGAACCAGCGACTCAGCCAAGAACAATTAAATCAAATCATTGCTGAAGTTCAAGGATTGCAATTGCGTCAAGAAGCAGAACTAGATCAACAGCAAGTTAGGGATATTTTACAAGATTTGAATTTACCACCTGAATTATTAGATGAAGCTTTAATTCAAGTTCGACGGAAACAAGCTTTACAAGTTCAAGAACGCCGCAATAAATTAATTGGTTTTGGTGTGGCTACGATTGTCATATTAGGGATAGGATTGACAATTTTTTTTAGTCAACAAAAAACTTCTTTACTAGCTAATATAACGGCACAACAAGACCGCATTACTTTGGCTGATAATGCTAATCTTAATACTATTTCTCGTCAATCTCAGCCGGAACTTTTTTATCGTGTGACGTTGAAAGATGCACCTATTGGGAAAAAGCTATCTCTCTCTTGTAATTGGGTTGATTCAAATGGTCAAGTTGTGAAACAAAATAATTATCAAACCCGTGAAGTTAAAACTTCTATTTGGGAAACTCAATGTCGTTACACTATTAATCCTAATGCAAGTCTGGGTAATTGGAAGGTAGAAATGTTTCTTGATGGTCGGAAAATTAGTGATGAATCTTTTGTGGTTAAATAGTTATGTTTCCCTATCATTTTATTGGTTATTGGGGTGATAAGAGAAAAGAGTTTCTCTCGCAAAGGCGCAAAGGCGCAAAGGAAGAAGGTGCGGAGGGAAAGTTTGTTTGGGATGTTGTTTATGTTGGTTGTGAGTCTGTACCTGTACTAGCTAAAAATACGATTGCGGCTATTTCTGCTGGGGGGGTTTTTGATAATTTTGATGTTTGGGTGAGGTTAGAATCAAATAAGTTGATTTTGGGGAGGGATGCTTTTGGACGAGTTTCTTTATTTTGGACTCAGCAAGGTGGGGTAGTTTGGTTTGCTTCTCAGTTACAGTTACTTTTAGAAGTGATTGAAAAACCGGAAGTTAATATTTATGGTTTATATGGTTATAGTTGTTTTTCTTATGTTCCTAATCCTCTGACTTCTGTCAATGAAGTGTTTTCTGTTTGTGCTGGAACTGAGGTTATTTGGAAAGATATTAATTATCCTCAATTTCGGAATATTTATCAATGGTGTGAATCAAAGGAACATATTCAGGATGAAAATATTGCAGTTTCTCAATTACAAGTTTTACTGAAAAATGCGGTAGAAAAACAAGTTGCTGATTTACAAGATGAACCTGTTGGGGTTTTCCTTTCTGGGGGTTTAGATTCTTCAATTGTTGCGGCTTTGTTGGTAGAAGCTGGGGTGAAAGTTCGTGCTTATACTTTGGATTTTGGTAATGTGGGTATTCCTGAATATCCCTATGCGGAACAAGTAGCGGAATTTTTGAATATTCCTTTAGTTAAGGTTGACGCAAGTCCTAAGAATATTAAAAATGCTCTAGTTCCTACTGTCAAAGCTTTAGATTTACCTTTTGGTGACGGTGTGACTGTTCCCTTATATCTTCTCAATCAAGTTGCTAGTCAAGAAACTCAAATAATTTTTAATGGTGAAGGTGGTGATCAATTATTTGCCGGTTGGACTAATAAACCTTTGATTGCTGCTGGTATTTATCAAGCTGAACATCCCAATCAAGAAGAAGGTTTTATTCAACAATATCTGCGGACTTTTCACCGTTTTTGGGGTTATGAAAAAAGGGTGTATCAACCGGAAATATATGCACAGATTCAGGGTTTAAATGCTCAGGATTGGTTGTTAAATGCTCTTGATGCTAGTTTTTGTCCTTCGTTGTTACATCGCCTCCGTCGTGCCAGTTTGATGTTAAAAGGAGCGCAAAATATCCATCCGCGTGCGACTGCGTTGGGTTTTGCTCATGGGTTAGGTGTGCGATCGCCTTTTTGTGATTTACTTTTAGCAGAATGGACTTTTCAGCTATCTGGTGAACTGTGTTTACACGGTGCTTGTGAGAAATATATCCTCAAACGTGCGGTGGAAAATTGGCTACCGTCGGAAATTGTTTGGCGACAAAAACGCGGTATGGGTGTTCCCTTAACCTCTTGGTGTTTAAATGATTTTTGGCATGATATCGGTAATTGGCTAAATCCGGGTATACTAAGTTCGGATAATTACTTTTTTCCTGATCTTGCTTCACAAATTGTTACAGGTGAATTAGGAGGAACAATTCAAGGCCGACGTATTGGTGAAAGTCTCTGGTTACTAATTATGTGGCAACTTTGGTATTCTCACGTTTTTGGTTCTAAACTAGGTAAAAAGTCTTTCTATCATCCATTTATATTACCTCGATGGTTATGGAAAAAATACCAGCAATTCCAAACTTAGAACTAGAACTTGCACAGGAGTTATTACAAGTTTACGGTTCTCCTTTATATGTTTATAATGGCGATATTTTACGCCGCACTATTTCCCATATTACTCAAGCTTTTGATTATCCTTTGACTCAGTTTCATTTTGCTAGTGTCACAAATGGCAATATTGCTTTATTGAAAATATTTAAATCTGCTGGTTGGGGACTTCATGCTAATACTCCTGGTGATATTTATTTGGGGTTAAAGGCAGGTTTTCTTCCTGGTGATATTGTTTATAGTGGCAGTAATTTAAATCGGGAGGAAATGGAAGAGGTTATTAATTGGGGTGTGACTACTCTCAATTTGGATAGTCTTTCTCAGTTGCGTTTGTGTTGTGAGATTTTGTTTTCTCACGCAGAGGCGCAGAGGCGCAAAGAGGAAGAGGAGTTACGTCTTGGTTTGCGGTTGAATGTTTCGGAAGATAGTCGTATTGGTGTGACTTCGGCAGATTTTGATGAGGCTGTTTCTATTACTCAGGCTGTGGGTTTAAAGGTGACGGGTTTACATTTTTATCGTGGTACGGGAACTAATGCAACAACCGCTTTTATTGATGTTATTGATTCGGTTTTAGAAATGGCGCAGAAGTTACCAGATTGGCAATATTTAGATTTTGGTGGTGGTTTTGGTTATCCATATCATCATCAAGGTGCAGCTTTTGATTGGCAAATATTCGGTAAGGAGTTAAGTATAAAGATTGGCAATTTAGGAAAAAAGATTAATTTGGTAATTGAACCAGGACGTGCTGCTATAGCTGGTTGTGCTACTCTGTTGGCTAAAGTTGTTTCTGTGAAATGGCAAGGAGAAAAACAAATTGTTGGTGTTGATTCTACTGTTGCTAATATATCCGTTCCTGCTGTACATGGGAGTTATCGAGAAATTGTTACTTGGAAAAATTCAAGTTCAGAAAAATACACAACTGATGTTTGTGGAAATACAACTTACTCACGGGATTATTTAGGAAAAAGTTGCCAACTTCCTGCTTTAGAAATTGGCGATATTATTGCTATTTTAGATGTTGGTGCTTATGGTTATGCAATGTCTTCACATTTTTTACATCGTCCCAAACCTGCTGAGATTTTACTAGAAGATAACACACATCATTTAATTCGTAAACGAGAAGATTACAGCGTCTTACTTAACAATCAAATTGTATAATTTAACCAAAAATCATGAAATGTATTAACTGCGGAACTGATAATAATTTAAAAGATAGAACAGCAAATCAAGGAAGATGTAAACAATGTAATCATCTTTTTGCTTTTGAACCTACAAGCATGGGAAATGTGAAGATTACAGATCCTATGTTTGCTAAAATATTAGCTGATATTTCTGCTAGTAACACATTATTTTTTACCCCTAAACAACTGCTTTACTTTTTAGATAGTCGGTTGAGAAATAAATCATTTCAATCATTACAATTTGCCGGCTTTTATATTTTCATGAATGTTTGGTTTACAGGATTTGTCGGTGGATTTTTAAGCGGAATAATTGGTAATAATTCTTTTTTAATTGCAAATTTAATTTATCAAGTTTGCGTAGTTATTTATTTGTTTAAAAATACGACTTCTGCTAAATTAAATAATCCCGGTCGCAAAGCAAGTGCTAAATCTTTACAAAGACTGGGAGTTTTAATTTTAGTTGTGGGAATATTAGCAAGTTTGTTTGTATTCAAGTCGTTTATTTTATTTGTTGCTATTGTCATCATAGGAACATATTCATTATTTTTAGGAACTCAACAATTAGGAAAAATTGGCAAATTAACCCAAGAATTACTAATTTCTCCAACCCAATTACAAGATTGGTTAAACCGCTGGGAACAAATCAATAACGCACCTGAAAAAATTCTTCCGTCTCTACGAAAGGAAATTACACCTGCAATAGTAAATCCTGATGTAACTGCTTACAGTTTTGATAGATTAGTAGTTTGTGATAGTTCTACTATTGCACAATTATTAATTGCTAATAATTTCCATTTTGAAAATAATTGTGCAATTCTCAGCATTACTGGTTATCCCGAAAGTATTTTCAATACAACAATGGAAATGCTTCATCGTAACCCTGATTTAAAAGTTTATGCAATCCATGATTGTAGTTCTAAAGGTGTTAGTTTAGTTAATCATATTCGCAGTAGCGATCGCTGGTTTCTAAATAGCAATGTAACAATTATTGATATTGGACTTTTACCCCGACAAATTATGGCAACTAAGCGAGGAATGTTTATCCAATCTTCTCCTGATTTAGCAACCACAGCTAAACAGTTATCTGAAGAAGTTCGTCAAAGTTTAACTTCGGAAGAATTAGCTTGGTTAGATGCTGGTAATTTTGTAGAATTGGAATCTTTCACCCCACAAAGGTTAATTCAAATTCTGAGAAGTGCTATTATTTCTGCAAGTTATAATTTTGCAATTGATAATAGTAGTATGATTTTAATTGGTGATTCAGGAAATGATATTTATATGGTGGAAAGTTTTGGATAATAAGCTGGTTACAAATTATGCTCCCAATATTTGGCAGATAAAAGTAAATCAGTACCAAAATCAAATTGCCATGTATCAGGAAAATCTGTTTGTTTATACTCAACGGAAACAATATCTAAAGCATCAATATAAACTTCTGTGAATATTTGTGCAAGATAAGGTTTTAAGCTGGGAGATTCTTTCAATAAACCTTTTATTTGTTTTCGTTGTTCTACAATAGTGACTTCCCAACCGTTGAAGTTTTCAGAACTGTTAACATACATTCGCTTGAGAATATGAGCTATCAACACTAATAGTCGGTTTCTTAATTCTCGTCTTTCGCTCTTTCCCAAACTTTCAATTTCCTCAATTAAATTTTCAAAATCAAGATTTTCCACGTCTTTTGCTTTAAGTTGAGCAACGGTTCTTTCACACCAAGCTAAAAAATCGTATTCATATAAAATATCATGTTTTGGTATGTTTTGTATCATTGTTCTTCCTCCTGGAATGATTTTTACTTAATGTCCTAATTTTTTATTTACCTGTAACCAAATTTCTAAACTTACCAATAACCACAGTTTAACACCATAACGTCCCCAAACATCCCCTTTAAAATCTAACCAATTCCGCAACATCTCTTGATTAATATAAGCTGAAATTTCACTATTTCTATTTAACAATAATTTTCTTGCTTCCCTTTGCCAATATTTCCTAAACCCTAATTGCACAGGAACCATCATCCCACTTTTAGGACGATGAATAATACTATCTGGTAAAATATCACTAACTGCTTTTTTCAAAACTGCTTTTTCTTCTACTCCTGAAAGTTTATATTCTGGAGGAATTTGCATACTTAATTCTACTACACGCTGATCAAAAAGCGGTGATAAACCTTGTAAATCTGCTGCTTGAGTTAAATTATTGACTTTTGTTAAAATTTGATCTGCACCTTTAAATTTAATATTCAATGCCATTAATCTATTTAAATAATTAGCATCGGCATTTAAATCATGGTAAAATACAGATGGTTCATTTTTTATACTTTGCCAAATTTCTGGTTTTAAGAGTTGTGGTAAATCTAAAGCGCATTTTTGAAAAGAAATTAAAAATGCTTGTAATGAATCTTGATTATTAACATAACCATATAAACTATTAATTAGCATGGGTTGATTTTTTGGACCCCCAAAACAAGGATCTCCCCCTTCTCCATTGAGAGTAATTTGTACGTTTTCCCGTGCAATTCTGCCTATTAATAAGTTTGGTACTGTTAAAGGATCACCAATAGGATCATCTAAATAAACCATTGTTTCTGGAAGACGTTCCCACATATCCCGAAAGGTAATTTCCAATATGTGATGTTGCGTTTGACAATGTTCAGCAACTAAGTTAGAAAATTCTAATTCGTTTGCGGTTTCTGCACCAAAATGAATTGAATAGGTGTGAATTGGTGCATGATGTAATTTCGCTGCTAATGCGGTAATGCTACTAGAATCTAAACCACCAGATAGGAAAATACCAACAGGTTGATTTTCGGGTAAATATTCTTTAACAACTTGTTCAAGTAAAGAACGGAGTTTTTCTCCATACCATTCTATCGGTTGATTTGTGTCTATAATCTGTTCTTTTAGTTGCCAATAATGATAAACTTGTCCTGATGGCATTTGCAGCCAAGTACCGGGACGAATTTCTTTTACATCCTGCCAAAGTGTCCTTTCTCCAGGGACAAATGCACAACAAAGATAATCCCGCAATGCGACTAAATCTAAGTTATTAGAACGATAAGGTGTAAGAGTTCTTAGTTTTGAAGATATCCAAGAAGTTACACCAGTATTTGTATAATATAAAGTCCAGCTACCAATGGCATCTCTAATTAAATATAATTCTTGTTTTTCACAATCCCAAACTACTAACCCAAACATTCCCAATAATAGGGTTAAACATTCAGAATTGTATTTTTCCCAAAGTTGTGCAATCAGTTGTTGATTACTACAATTATCATTAATCTCAATTCCTATATTTTGTAGTAATTCCTCTCGGTTACTTAACCAAATATCCCCAACTACTACAAATCTTTGACTATAACTGATTGCAAATTGATGTGGTGCGGAAATAATTGCAAATTGCTGATCTTGCCAAATTACATCTGCTGTCAAATTATCTAATTTTCCGTAAGCTACGCACCAATTAGGCTTTAATTTAATATTATTTGCTGGAGAAGATTGTGTATTTTTAAAAAAATTAAATATCATGGTTTAGATAATTGACAATGGACAATTGACAATTGACAATTTAAAATTATCAATTGTCAATTATCAATTAAAATCTAACCAGCAAAATTTGCAGCGACAAAATCCCAGTTCACTAAATTATCTAAGAAATTCTTGATGAATGCAGGACGAGCATTTTTGAAGTCAATGTAATATGCGTGTTCCCAAACATCAATGGTTAGCAATGCTTTTTTACCATGTGCGAGGGGGTTTTCTGCATTGGGGGTTTTCATTACTTTAAGAGTACCACCATCATCAACTAACCAAGCCCAACCACTACCAAATTGAGTTGCAGCAGCGGCAGAAAATTCTTCTTTGAATTTGTCGAAGCTACCAAAGTCTTTTTCAATTTTAGCAGCTAGTGCGCCTGTAGGTGCGCCGCCGCCTGCTGGTTTTAAGCAATTCCAGAAGAAAGAGTGATTCCAAACTTGAGCGGCATTGTTGAAGATTCCAGCTTTAGTGGAGTCTTTAAAGGCAATTTGAATTACTTCTTCCAAAGACTTATCAGCTAATTCTGTATCCTTAGTCAAGTTATTGAGGTTGGTTACATAAGCTGCATGATGCTTACCATAGTGATATTCAAAGGTTTCTGCTTTCATGCCATAAGACTCTAAAGCATTAGCAGCAAAAGGTAAGGGGGGTTGTGTAAATGCCATTTTGTGAAATCTCCTCTCTTTAGTGTTTTTTCGTTAAAAGCTATGAAAGAAGCTTAGGAAACGACAGGTTTTGTATAGTGTTGTTTTATATCCTTAATGTCAGAACATAAAACTTAACGTTTTTATTCTACTACCAAAGTGAAAATTCCCGCCAAGTAGTTTGTAAATAAAGCAAATAATCGCAAAACAGAGAGTTTAATCATCCATCAAGGCTAATATCTATCTCAAGGTAGATGAATCAATCTACAAATAGTTTAGGATGTTGTTTAAGTTACTATAATTTGAGTAAATATCACTAAACATTTTCTCTAAATAATGTAAAGACGTTTTAAATAATATAGAGACGTTCCATGGAACGTCTCTACAAGATAAGCTACATTTAGTTTTCACAAGATGTCTAATGATGGTAAGCACTCACCACCATTTTCAACTCAATTTTCAACAGGGTTTTACGAGTGACTCCTGCAATATTAGCGTAAGTTGCTAGTTAGGAAAATTGTCTGAATCAGGATTTACAGGATTTAAGGATGAACAGGATTAAGACTGAGATTTTATCACCAATTACCCATTGGTTACTGAGCGATCGCCTGCGTGGCGTAGCCATAGTCGAAGTACCAGCCTTAACTAGATGACTAGCAACATGGGTTATTACCAGTGCGATAGACGCTGATTGTAATGGTTGACAATTTGTGCTGCAACTTCAGAGGCTGTTAAACCATCGGTTTGGAGTTCAATAGCGTCAGCGGCTTTTTGCAAAGGGGAAATTTTACGAGTGCTATCTTTTAAGTCGCGTTCAGCAATTTCTCGTTCTAGTTGTTCTAAACTCAACATTGAACCTGTTTTTTGAAAGTCTTGCTGACGACGACGCGCTCGTTCACCCACAGAAGCGGTTAAGAAGATTTTAATTTCGGCATTGGGGAAAACATGAGTACCAATGTCTCGGCCTTCAGCTACTAAACCGCCGCGTTGTCCCCAACTTTGTTGTTGTTGGACTAATGCTTGACGAACTGCACTTTGAGCAGCGATCGCCGATACAAGAGAAGTCACCTCAGTTGTGCGAATTTTTTGAGTCACATCTACATCGTTGATCTGGACTCTGACGGGAGATTGCAGACTTTGGCTAGGAGTTAATTCAATTTTACACCGTGTTGCTAATTCAGCGATCGCACAATCATCATCAATTGCAATTCCCTGTTCTAGCACTAACCAAGTAATCGCCCGGTACATAGCCCCCGTATCTAAGTATACCAATCCTAATTGGTGTGCGACTTGGCGAGCGACGGTGGATTTCCCCGCCCCAGCAGGTCCATCAATAGCGATAATCGGTTGGCGTAGCCCGTCATTGACATCGCTCAAAATCGTATTGTCAATTAACCGTGTAGAACCAAGACGAGCAGCGATCGCCAACATTCCTTCATCCTCAACTTTTTCTAAAAACATCAACGTATTCGGTTCAACCAATTCAATATATTCCAAGCTGATAGTGCTAACTTTTGCGATTTCTTGCCGCGCCAATGCTATTAGCTCACCACTGTCACGAACGCCAGCCCGAAACGCCGCTTCAGCTTGCCGTAAACCTTTAAATAACACCGCTGCTTGCTCTTTTTCTGTAGCCGTCAAATATTGATTACGAGAACTTAAAGCCAAGCCCGACACTTCCCGCACTGTGGGACAAGCCACAATCTCTACTGGCAAATTTAAATCAGCTACTAACCGTTTAATAATTGCGAGTTGCTGACCATCCTTTTGTCCAAAGTAAGCTCGGTCAGGTTGTACCAAATTAAAAAGCTTGGTAACAATTGTTGCCACACCTTGAAAATGACCCGGCCGAAATTTACCACACAAGTTACATATCATATCAGATGGCGGGATCACTTGTGTCACCTGAGTTGCTTCTATATTCTTCCCAGGTACACCAATTTCTTCCGGAGTCGGGGCAAAAATCACATCTACTCCCGCTTGTTCACAAAATTGTCGGTCTTGCTCTAAAGTTCGGGGATAGCGTTGATAGTCCTCATTTGGTCCAAATTGTAGGGGATTGACAAAAATACTGACAATCACCGTCGAATTTTCCTGTTTAGCCCGTTCAATTAAACTCAAATGCCCTTGATGTAAACTTCCCATCGTTGGTACTAAACCAACTGCTGTGGGATACCAAATAGTTTCTTCATCAAGTTCAATATCCTCTGGTAGCCGGAGGTGGCTGTTCCAGCGACGTTTATGTAAATAGCAGCGTAAGGCTGCAACTGTTGTCAGCACACGCACAAAATACCCCTAATTCTTTTCGATCCTTTCCCCCGTTAGTTTATATCTGATAGCGCCGAGTGGCACAAGCCATAATGGGGGGATGAGATTGATGAATTAGGGGTATTGAGAATAGTGAAGAGCGAAAAGAGAGTCAGAAATAGGAAGCGAGTTATCTTCCTAAAATCTCAAGATGAACTGGAGCAAGGCCGCTGCCGACCATGCCTAATACCCTGGCAGCACCAGCGGAAACGTCAATAATCCGACCACGGATGTAGGGACCTCTGTCATTAATTCGCACGACGACAGAGCGACCATTGCGGGTGTTAGTCACACGGATTCTTGTCCCCATGGGTAAACTCCGGTGAGCCGCAGTTAACCCGTCAGGATTATATCTTTCACCACTAGCTGTTTTGTTACCAGACCAATCATAACCATACCAGGAAGCTATACCCTGAAAAGTGAGCTTTACGCCACTGAGGGCAATTTGTTGCGATAGCTTAGGGATGGAGAGTGATTTACCTGTGGGTAAGTTAGCAATTTCCTTGATAGGAGATGCGTTACCTATGAGTCTCCGCAGTCTATTAGTTGCTTGTAAGGCATCTTGGGCGAGATTTTTGGTGGTATCTGCTAGTCTTGTCCCTTCATTGACTTCCACCAGTTCTTGACCGTTGATTTTAATAGTGTAGCGATCGCGAAGCTCTTTATTATAGGAATCTCCTGACTGTTTTTGAACAGAAATCCCTGGCTTTTGGGGTTTATTGTGAATTGAAGAACTGTCTCCTGTCTTCCAACTGACAGTAATTTTGCTTGCGTCTACATTGTTCTCAACTAATTTGTTGATTCTAGCGGCTATGATACTAGCTTTTTGAACTGGGTCATTGTCAATTGAGCTAACTTGCCGACTGAGATTCAGTTTACCATCAGTTTTGCTAGAACTGGCAACTTTGACTGAGTTGGTAGCAACATTATTGTTAATTACGCCAACTTTCGTTTTTTTGTTGCTAACTGGGGTAGACCCCAAAAAGGTGAGAACGGGAATATCCCGAACGTAAAGGGTCGCTGCTTGTAAACCTTTGATACTGTGAGAATGAATTCTCGTAATCACAGTATTTGAGGTGGGGTTTTCTGTTAAGGATTGGTACTCTCCTACTTTGACTGCATCACCTGTCACTGATGCTTGGTTAGTTAGAGAATTTCCTACACTGGTTTGAGTTCGACCAACTGAGGGTAGACCCAAAACAGCTACGGTTATTATTGTTTGGGCAGCGACAGTAGTCCACAAATGTCTTTGATTCATGCGTCCGATTTTAAAGCGACTGTAGAACTTTAGTTTGCTAAATAACGGGTTTTCACTGGTAATAGTGCCACCCCTTTGAAACTCGAACTCGTTCCGCTTTCACTTTTTGGTTTGTAACTGGAATAGACTAACATGAATTTCCAGGTCTGGGGATCAGGGTTTTAGCGTAAGTCTGAGCAACCGGGCTAAATTTCCAGTCGGGTTTGGGGATTGAAACGGTGTTCAATTGCGGACTTCGGCTATGTAACGTTTTTTTTGAGAATTTCCATATTTTCTTATGAAGACTTAACATAGAGCGATCGCCTTATTCAACAGTTACTACTGATACGCATTCTTAGTATTTAAGATAAATTTTGTATAAAATCTATTTTATTGTTTAAATATAGATTTCTCTGGATTAGTCTTAATTTTCCAGAGACTTAATTACCTCAAACTCCATTTATAGATAAGTTTATATGAAAATACGGTTGATAATTTTATTTACAAAATAGGTCATTTACCATATTGCATTTCAGTAAATATAACTAAATTTATAATTTATACAGTTATAAGTATTAACAAGCTTTACTAAGTAAAAAAAATATTTTTTCTCTAGTAAGTATTTATTCTTATCCCAAGATAAATAATCAATGAGACAATAAAAAAGGGTGACAAGCGCGTATACATGAACTTTTAAAGTATTAAAAATTACATTTGACTTGTTTTCTCCGGTAGTTACTCAGTAATCAATTTTATATCAAGTTATCAAACCCATGTCTAAGCTAGAAAATTCAGAGATATTACAACCAGCACTTTTAGACATTCTCAAAGAATTACATTCCCAGTATAAATCCCTCAAAGAGGGTGTAGTCGCAAACTATATTCCCGAATTAGCAAAAGTAAATCCCGACTTATTTAGTATTTGTATTGTTACCACAGACGGTCAAATTTACGAAGTAGGAGATTTTCAGCAACTATTTACTATCCAGTCAATTTCCAAAGTCTTTGTTTATGGACAAGCATTAGCAGATCATGGTAGAGATTATCTTTTAACTAGAGTCGGGGTAGAACCAACAGGAGACGCATTTAACGCCATTATTCTTGATGAACAGTCCAAACGTCCTTATAATCCCATGGTAAATGCTGGTGCTATAGCTACTACCAGTTTAATTAAAGGCAAAGGAGCAACAGAAAGATTAAATAGATTATTGGAAATGTATCGGCGTTATATTGGTAAAGATATATTTGTAGATATTTCTGTATTTACATCAGAACGTAGTACGGGACATCGAAACCGCGCCAATGCCCATTTAATGTTAAATTTTGGCATGATTGACCAGAATATCGAAGAATCATTAGATTTATACTTTCAACAATGTTCTGTCATGGTCAATTGTCGAGATTTAGCAGTGATGGCAGCGACTCTCGCTAATAAAGGAATTAATCCAATTACCCAAGAACAAGCAGTAGATACTTGTTATATCAAAGATATATTAAGTGTCATGTACACCTGTGGAATGTATAACTTCGCCGGTGAATGGGCGTATAAAGTCGGAATTCCGGCAAAAAGTGGCGTTTCTGGGGGTATTATTGCTGTTGTTCCCGGTCAAATGGGGATTGGTGTCTTCTCACCACTGCTAGATACACGGGGTAACAGTGTCCGTGGTGTGAAAGTGTGCGAGGAACTATCGCAGCGGTTAGGTTTACATCTATTCGATTGTGCTTTGTCTTGATCTATACTTAATTAAGTTCATAACATCAAAAAGTATCATGTCTGAAGAAAAGACCTATTTAGAACTTTCCCAAGGTGATAGCGGCTCACATAAATTCTATGAGCTTGTTATTAATGATACTCAATTAACCATTCGTTATGGTCGGATTGGGGACACAGGACAAACTCAAAACAAAACTTACCCCACCCCAGAAAAAGCCCAAGCAGAAGCAAAGAAAAAAATTAACGAAAAGCTGAAAAAAGGCTATGAACAAGCTGTTATGGGAGTGCGACAAAAACGCTCCATTACTCGTCGTCAAGTCAATAGCACTAATTCAACAGCAAAACAATCGCCAATTATTTGGAAATTTAACTCTAATTCTGCGGCTTTTGGGATTTTTGTAGATGGTGAACGTTGTTGGCTAGGAAACCAATCAGGACAAGTATTTGCACTGAATCATCAAGGTACAGTTATCAACCAATTTAAACTTCCCGAAGGGGTAAAATGTTTAGTTGCTGATGATATTTGGATTTATGCTGGTTGTGATGATGGTAATGTCTACGACTTAACAGGGAAGTTACCACGAGTCGCTTACCAAATTGATGAAAATGTGGATATTTTCTGGTTAGATATTCATGATGGTTTGTTGGGAGTCTCTGACGCTAAAGGTGGTGTCACAACTATTGACCATGATGATGAATCACAGTGGACACGTTTGAGTCAAGGTACTTCTGGTTGGATGGTACGTTGTGATCATGAAGGTGTATATCATGGACATAGCGCAGGTGTAACTATGTATGATCACAAAGAAGGCAGAATGCTTTGGCATCAAAAAACCGCTGGTGCTGTATTATTTGGTTGGCAAGAAGCAACGACAGTTTATGCTGGTACTAGCGATAAAAAAGTTTACTCTTTTAGTAAAAAAGGTGAACCAGGTGCAGTTTATAAATGTGATGCTTCCGTTTATTCCTGTGCTACAGCTTTAAATGGTAAATATGTTTTTGCGGGTGATAATAGTTCTTCGATTTACTGTTTTAATCAAACAGGAGAACGGTTATGGAAGCTAGGAACTGGTTGCGGTTCAGCTTTATCTATGCAATTTTCTGACAACCGGATATATATAGTTACAACTGATGGTTCTTTAGCTTGTATTGATGCTAGTGAAGCGGCTATTGCTGCTGCTCAAGCAGGAACAATTCCTGAAGCTACTATTATTAAAGCACCAAAAGGAGAGGGGGCTGCACCTTCTACAGTTCTGGAAACTACTACAGATACTAGTGCGGGTGTGATTGTTGAATGTTTCCGTCAGGGGACTAAATTAAGAATCCGAGTTGTTTCTCCTAATTATAATTCTGATTGGAAGGTGCAGTTTCCGAGAGATATTCGGGAAGAGGGACAGCGTTATTGGGTTCAGGAGGTGCGGGAGTCTGCTGGAGGTGGTTTTTATCGTGTCTATGGTGATATTAAAAAGTTAGTTTAATTTTTTGTAGAGACGTTTCAGGGAATGTTTCTATAGGCCTATTTTTATGGGTTATGATAAAATCATAAAATGTTTTGAGGTAAAAATATGCAAATATTAAGCATAAATAGTTTAAAAGATTTATATAAATCAGACTATTTAGCCTGGTATGAAATAACTTTGGAACAAATAAAAAATAAGCAGTTAAATGATGTAGATTTAGATAGTTTAAGTGAGGTTTTAGAAAATTTGGTTAGAGATACTAAACGGAGTGGAGAAAGTTATTTAAGACAAATTATCATCCATTTGTTATTAATTGAATATTGGGAAGCAGAAAGCATAAATCGTCGTCATTGGGCGGCGGAAATTGTTAATTTTCGTAGTGAGTTAGAAACAGATATGACTACGAATTTAAGAAAACACCTAAATGAAGAAAAAGAAAATAATTATCAAAAAGCTATTAAGTATGTGATAACAAAAACAGGATTAAAGAAAAACATTTTTCCTGATCAATGTCCTTATACTTTAGAACAGTTAATTGATGATGATTGGTTTTCTGATACTATTAATTTCGCTATTGCACTAACTTAATTGAGATTTTATGTGTTCAGAGATTTGTCTTAAAATTTCTTCAATATCAACAGGTAAATACGGAAAAACGGAATCTTCAGAACTATCATGTACATGATGGGGGTAGGTTGGAATTTCAGGATGATGGGGTGCGTTATCCCAACGTTTTATTAGTTCTCTATTTTCAGTTTGCCAATGGAAACTATATTTAATTATTTCTAGTTGTCCTGATGCTATTTGGAAGAATTCAAACATTTCTAAAAAGCTACCATCTTTTAATGTCAGACGATAACGCCATAGTCCTTTATCAGTTTGTGATTCTTCTCGAATAATCGTTAAATTTACGACTTCTGGACAAAGTGCAATTACAGATTTTATCCATGCCAAATAGTCATCGGCATTTCTAACATTTTTCATGAAGCTTGTTCTAATTTATGGATTTTTTGTAAAATATCTTTGCGTAGTTCGCATAAGCCAAACCACTCAAAAAAATCCATTTCATCTCCTAAATTTCCTGCGTTAAATTGTTCTAAAAATTGTTCAGAAGTGAGTTGATATTTTTTCTCAAATTTATCTATATCTAAGTTATAGATAGCGATTTTTTGACGATAACGGGTTAAAATTAAATTTAAAAGTTGTCCAATAATTCTATCTAATTCTGTGTTGTCGCTACAGTTTTCACTCAATAATTCTAATTTTTCTAATGTATTCATAATTATATATGCCTTGAATTATATTTTTCTTGATTATACAATATTCAAGGCAATAAATACCACAATTCAATGATAAGGATGATGTAGAGACATTTCATGAAACATTTCTACAATCTAGTTTAGCTCATTGATTCCAGAAGCTACACCAAGGCAGTGGTAAAGTTATTGAGTCCTAGAGTGCCAGTTAAACCTGTCACCTCAATAATAGCATCAGTATTGGCATTAAAGCCGGCTGTAGCATTATTAACTGGAGTTTAGACTAAGACATGACAAAATGACCCAGAAGGACTGAGTTTACAAATTACATAGCTCAAACTAGAAAAACTAAGAGGTTAAGCCGATTTAGGTTGTTCCTTCTTGGATCTAGGAGTAGTCTTTTTGACGGTAGGGTCGCGAATTCTGCGTAAGCGAATTCTCCCAGTAGGCCAGCCAGGAGACTTTCCACGGGGTTTGGGGGAAACAGCCGGTGTACCAATCGCGGCGAAAACTCCTCCCATAGACTGAGCGACCCTTCCAGGAGATAAATTGGTCTGTTTTTTCTGCCAAGGTAATGGATTATCAGCCGCAACATCACGGGCTAACCAGAGTTCCCAAGTCATAAGTGGTAATAGGTCGCTCCACTTCTCACATTGTTCTGGGGTACTAAGTTGTGGTAGAGTCCAATGCAAGCGTTGTTTGGCAAACCGATACCAGTGGTCAATTCTGCGGGGATATCACTAGTTTGGTTGATAAAACTAGCACAGCCATATTCTGAATCCCACAAACTAATCGGACGTGTAGGTAGATTTTCGCACACGAGCTTCAGCTGTGCAGAGGCTTTTTGAATTGGATTCTCAAAACTGGTAATGCGTTGATGTAATAGCGGTAAAGCCCAACTTCCAGATGTCTCTGGGATGATTGCAATTGTGCTATAACCTTGCCCCAAGGTTACGGGTTTTGCTCCTGACATTGGTTGTTCTTGATGCTCATAGGTTCTGTCTTTTAACGTCGGTGCATCTATTCAAGTCCTAGCTGTATGATCTCCGGCTAAGATTATTCTTTCTGTGGGATTGAGTTGTTCTATATACAATTTCATTAATTCTGTTCTTGGGGGATTGCCATCCTGTATTGCCTCATATACACTTGACCACTTTCTTCTAAACACTGGCGATAATGCTAATTCTACGAATGCATAAATACTCCGAGTGATTAATGTTGCATCCATCAAGTCAAACAAGGCATCTTTGGCTTTGCCCAAAATATTGTATACACTTGTGCGAAATTCTCTTAGCTGTTCTAATGGCATTGTCAATCTGATAACTCTTTTACATTTATCAGCATTGAACATTTTGCGGTCAGTTTTACATCACTGACCGCTTTTTTTCCCCAATCTTTATCCTCTATGGTCGGTAGTCTTTTTAACTTATTTTTTCTCGGTAGTTTTAACTTATATCTCTGTTTTTAGTCTAAACTCCAGTTGC
>NZ_VIKW01000082.1:0-5174 GCF_009711975.1 Anabaena sp. UHCC 0204 | reverse complement strand
AATAACGGCACGAATCGGTTCACCAAAAGTAGCGTTAGCAGTATCCCCAATTAGAATGTTATTAACAGTATCGCCACTTAGAATGTCATTACCAGAATTACCAATAATGATGTTATTACCAGAATTACCAATACCGTTAATAGCTTCTGTTCCTGTCAGGGTAAGGTTTTCTACATTGTTAGGTAGGCTAAAGGTGACGCTGGACTTAATGGTATCGTTTCCTTGTCCCGAAGTTTCCGTAACCACATCAGAAGTATTATCAACAATGTAGATATCATTACCTAAACCACCAATCATATTATCACTACCAGCACCACCATCAAGAAGATCACTATACTGGCTACCTGTTATGGTGTCATTTCCATTATTCCCCTTTATAGACACAAGTCCTGTAACTAGGTTATCTGAGTTGGTGATTGTTAAACTACTTAAATTAAGAGTGTCATCATAGTTAGTACCTACAACACCTTCTATTGATGTAAATAGAGAGGAAGTTACACAGGACTTACGCAACTGGCACAGGCGATCGCTATATAATAGTATTATTGTATTATAATAAGTAACATAACTGGCACAATCAGTCTCGGTGCGACGGAAGCATCGCGCCTTCGACTAAACTCCAGTAAAAAACCAATTTTGCAATTATTAAAATATATTTTTAATCACCAAGATCAGAAATAATAAAAATACGATTATTCCTGAAATGGTAAAATAATCAAAACCATGAATTATCAATTCTGAGTTAATATGAAATTTACTAAGTTAGATTATTGCCAATATCTGCTAAGTAGCCAAATTAACTATACTATTACTAACTTGGCAGACCATTTAGAAAATATTAGTCATGATCAAATTAACTACTATTTAAAAAATGCAAAGTTAACACCTCGCTTACTTTGGGATAATGTTAAAGATGTAATTATGACTGATGATAACGGTTACGTTATATTTGATGATAGTGTCTTAGATAAAAGGTATTCTGAAGAAATTGAAATAGTCAGGAGACAATACAGTGGTAACGAACATGGTGTACTCAAAGGAATTGGTGTTGTCAGCTGTGTATATGTAAATCCTAAACTGCAAAGATTTTGGGTAGTAGATTACCGCATTTTTAATCCTGATGCAGATGGTAAAACCAAGATAGACCATGTTAAAGATATGCTGCAAAACCTTGTGTATCATAAGCTTTTACCATTTGATACCGTTTTAATGGATACATGGTATGCGGTACACAATCTGATGCTTTATATTGATAGCCTAGATAAAATTTATTATTGTCCTTTAAAGGATAATCGTTTAGTTGATGATACTTTTGGGCAAGAAAAATATAAACGTATTGAATTATTACAATGGAGTGAAGAAGACTTAGAATCTGGTAAAATAATCAAAATTAAAGGGTTTCCCGCCAATAAAAAAGTGAAACTATTCCGGGTTACTGTTTCTACCAACAGAACGGACTACGTCGTAACTAACGATTTATCTCAAAGTTCTACGAATGTTGTACAACAGGTGTGTAAAATTCGTTGGAAAATAGAGGAGTTTCATCGGGAAATTAAACAATTAACGGGCATTGAATCTTGTCAATGTCGTAAAACTCGACTGCAACTAAATCATATTGCTTGTGCTATGTTGGTTTGGGTTAGGTTAAAGAATTTAGCCTATCGAACTGGTCAAACTATTTATGAAATCAAGCATAAATTGCTTTCTAATTATTTAATTGAGCAACTCAAACGCCCAAGTATTTCTATGTGTTTGGTTTGATTCAATTTGCCGCTTTGCTCCCGCGAAGCCCGCCCACTATTTGTGCCAGTTGTGTCACTTGTTTCAGTACAAAAATACTATAATATAGCGATCGCCTGTGCCAGTTGCGTAAGTCCTGTAAACTAGCGGCTTCAATTCCAGAGTTTAATAATGCTTCTTGATATTCTTGCTGTAATGTTTTTGTAGGAGTTGGGTTTTCGTTATTTTGGGTTTCCATAGTTTTTGTTTATGAATTTTCAGGAATATTTTATCACTTATGTAGGGAATTTGTAAATAATTCCACCTTCATTACTAGCTTCAAAGTTGCCATTTAATTGTTTAGCTTTTTCATCTAAATATAGTTTGGCTTCTTCGATGGGAATTTGAGCCGCTAGGGCAAATTTAGTAATAGTGATTTCTCCTTCCTGTTGTTGTAATAAATTCAGAAATAGTTGTTCTTTTTCTAAGTTTAATTGTTTAAGTTGTTTTTGATGTTGTTGACGTAAACTCCAGATAATCCATGTTCCTAAAGCAGTTGATGGTAAACCAAATAATACCATCGCTCCCAATGCTCCCTCTTTGCCTTTTTGGGTAGTATTGGGGTTAGTAAGGTCTACAGTTCCTAAAATGAAGATGGCTAGACCTATGGTTAAAAAGAAGCCGGCTGTGATTTTTTTGATTGTGTTCATTGAATAACAGTATCATTCCTCCAACCATGTTTGATTATAATCTTTAGATTGTAAATCAATTGAGATCCAAGTATTAAAAATTGTCCAAAATTTGATATCCAAGTCTGGTTCTGTAGGTTTGTTGGACCAAAAAATTAGAGGCCTGGGTTTTTTCATTTCATTATCTTCCGACAGTTCAAAGCCAATATAACCGCTACCGCCATTAGCAAATAATATAATTGTTTTTGTGTAATTAAGTGGCAGATTTCTAATTACTTCAGGTTCTAAATTCCACTCTGTTGATGATAACACTGATATTTTATCTACAGGTTTATGTCCCATAGAAAGATCAAACAGAGATAACCAGCCATTATTAATGGTGTACAATTTTTTTAAATCTTCTGGTAATTTTGACCAAAAAGGTTTTATTCCTTCCATAATTTCCTGCTCTTGTAAAGGAGGAAATCCCCGGTGATAATATAGTTCTTCATCATTGAGAAATACGTATAGTAAAGAGGGAGGTTTATTATCTTCTATTAAGATAGCTAAACCTTGTAACCTACTTTCTAAATCCTCAATTATCACTTCAACTCTGTGAAGAATAGGTTGCCATAACTCTCGTAATTTTGTAAAATCAACTTCCTCTAAAGATAAAAGACCTAACCATGATTGAGAAATTTTTGATAAAACATCTTGAGGAATATCCTGGATATCTGTAATTAATTGAGGATTATAGCAGTAGTTTTCGAGATAGTTTAAAATATTGGATTTAGTAATTTGACTCATACATAAAAGCCTCTATTCACCTAATTGTTGCTCTTTGACTAATGTTTGAATTTGATTTTCTAGTAAAGATTTAATTCTTTGCTCTTCATTGATAATTTTAGCTTTAAATTCTGGTGGAACTGCTCCCAACGCAGAATGTCCTTCCCATTCAGCCCAACTTTTATCTTGTTTTGATGCATTAGAGCTTTTTCCTAATCCCATAAAATTATCTGGATTATTTAAAACTTTTAGTAGATTTTCTGATGACAATCTACTAAAGTCTTGAATTTCTGTAATAGTCTTCATAGCAACAATATGATCTGCTTCCAATGAATCAAGTTTATAACGTATCCCCTCAATATTTCGGGGTCAGGAGTTATTCGGGCATTCATGAACAAGCAAAGTGATTGAGAGCAGATTGTTCACGAACAATAGTTGCCAAAGAGGGAATATTCCCAAGATGAGAAATCCGGTCACGCACATACTCAAAAAAGCTGATTCCTAACTTACGAGTAGTAGCAACAAGTGACATAAAAGTATCCCAAGCCTGAGTACCTTCTAAAGTTTGAGTAGCATAACTAATATTACGTCGCTGCACCATAGTCCGAGCAGCTAACTCCGCCGGATTATTATGCAAGGGCAATTCAGGATGCTCTAATACTAAAAGCAACTCCGAACTTTTAAGCAAAGTTAATTGTTTTCGCTCATCTAATTGTTGATAACCACTTTTAGTATCAAAAAGTTTCCAAAACTCAGACCGGAGTTTTTCAGCCGTTTGTTGACTAGGAGAATCCTTATAAGCGAGTAAATCTTGGTAGTAATCCCAGAAATCATCCAAGAAGTCATCAAGAGCCTTTTGATGACAAGCAACATAAGGAGTCAATTTCTTGTAATGTCGTCCCTCATGTACCCAGCACAAAGCTATACTATCAGTCAGGAGCTTGAACTGAGGAAGCATCATCACAAACCAGAGTTTGTACCACTGGCCAATCAGTTTGTTGATGATAGAAAGCAATGGCTGCTGCTTCGATGATCCGAGTCCTCTGCTGAGAACCCAGTTTGGGTAAATATGTATCAAGCAGGGCGTTAAACTCAGTCTCACTCAACACTTTGTTTTCAGGTAATAGTTTAAGCGCGGTCTTCCATTTAGTCGGGATTTGAAAAGTCTCCACCAAATCGTATGTAAGTTGATTCAGGATTAACTCCAGTTCCCGTTCGTTTTGCAATACTCTCACCACACTTAGTCTATCTTTCTTGGCTGTGGTCAAGTAGATTGTATCCCTCTTCTGTCACTTTCCGAATAAAGTAAGTAGTAAATAAACTAAATTATCCTGAAGAATAAAAGGGAACAAATCCATTCATGGCACTGATGAGGTGATTAAATCCAAGCAATAAATCGGAATTGGGAAAAATATCTAGCCAGGGATAAATTGACCAGAGGCTAAATAGGTTTTTCCTGCTGAGGGTGAGTAGTATTTCTCTTTCCGAAATAGTACGTTGTCTGTTTTCAGGATGATGTCTTGGATGATTACTTCTTGATACCCTTTAAACTCTGCGTCTGCTGGTAGTTTGTCTTGTGGATATTCCAGTATTTGTTCTCTATCTATTTTAATCGTCCCGTTCTTACTGCTTTTGCTGTGCTTTTTTGGAGCTTTTCGCTCTTTTTATGATGAATGATTATTGGTCAACTCTTTCTTATTGGCTTTGATGTCTGGCTTACCTTGTTCTCCTTTCAGACGGTTATTTTCATCTTTTAACTGTTGATTTTCTGCTCGTAATTCTTTAACTTCTGCTTGTAATTGCTCTATTAAGTTGAGTAATATTTCTACTGTCCGACGCATTGATTCGTCTGCAATCCCTTTTGGCTCGATGGTTTACAGTATTTCTTCTCCTGATTTCTTACTCGAATCCTGTTTTTGCGTCATGTCTTATATTTTATTATATTCTATGTCCCTTACTTATCTTATTTTTCTCCCCTACCCCTACTTATTGAGCGGATAC
>NZ_VIKW01000081.1:114016-120966 GCF_009711975.1 Anabaena sp. UHCC 0204 | reverse complement strand
ATTAATAAAAAAATTACCAAATCTATTGTGTATCAGTCATTGTTTTCGCTATTATTTTATTCACCTGTTTCTCCCTCAATAAATTTTTCGTTATCTTTAATAGTTATATTTTCAATATCCTCGACGGAAATATCTACATCTTCTAAGGCTTCTTTAATTTTCTCATAATGCGACTGCTTTACTAAGAATTTTAACATTCTTTCTGTTGTTTTTTCATTGTCGCTTACTTCAATTTGCTGCTTAACAAACTGGCCAATAAACTTGAAAGTTTTGAGGATAATTTTTTTATCACCTTGTTCATAAATTTTGATAATATATTTGTTTACATTTATCTTATCACCAAATTTAATTTTTAAATATTTTGTAAAAGCCACTTTAAATAAAGCTAATAAATGATATAAATTACTTTTAAAAGTAACATCATATGAAAGACCGTGGAAATCACACATTAAATCAAAAATATAAAATGCACAAAGCATATTTTCAAATGTTGTTTCATCATTGAAAATTTTTTCATACAGACCATCTTTATGTTCTTTATGGGAAATGAAATTCAAGTCTTTATTCATTTTAAGTAGTTGATGATAATTTTTTATAACACTGACGGGATCTTGCAAATGATAAGCTAAATAGACGGGTGCCAAAATAACATTTGGAATTTCTATGACATTCTCTGGAGTCTCTCTAAATTCATCACGTCTTTTCTCATACCAAATATTAGTTTGATAGGATGCGTTTTGCAGCATTATCTGTATATCGTCATTAGCACAAAAGTCTCTATCATCTACAGGGTTTTGGGAATTAGTATACCTGGTAACATTCAAATCAAAATCTTTTCCGCCTGATTTTAATAAGCGTAAAGTCACCAAAGATTCACTATCCATCTGCTTACGCTTTGTTGGGGAGGCATCTTTGTAAGCTCGGTAAATGGCATAAACAGTTTGTGCGCCATTAATAATTTGCAATCCTATTAATTCTATTTGTTCAGCTTTTCTGCCAATAGTAGGCAAGAAATAAGTAATTGCTGTAATGCCATTATTGTAGTACCAAAAATAGGCAGGATTGTCCACCGCAGTTCTTTCTATATCTTCATTAAATTGTGATTGAAGTAGAGGATTTCTGACGTTTTTATAAAAAAGAGCAAATCCATATTTTTCAAATAAATCATAGATACTTTTGGGACGAAGTAAAAACATATATGCCTCAAAAGGCTTCTCTATTTTAACAACTCCATTTTTTTGAACTATTTCTAGAGTAACAGGATTTTCTTCTGGATTTTGGTAGCTTTCTAGAGGATTTAAAGGTTCTATTTTTTTATATGTTCTGTCAATATAATCTACTTTTATGCGATTTATATCAATTACTTCAAATTTGATTTTTTCATCATTTTTTTTAAAAACACTAATGTTTTCGTCCGCTCCTCCTTTATATTGAGAAAGTGTCAAAAATATAAATTTAACCTCTCCATTAGCTTTGAGGTGATTATCCAGATCCTCTAATTTTGCTTTTAGTTTTTCATTAACATTTTGTTTTTCTCCTCGTAAAATCGTATCAAAATCATTAAGTGCTTTCAGTATTTCATCTTTCTTAGTTTCTTTTTCTGAATTATCAGCCGTGTTCCATTTTGACTGAACGACATAAAAAATTTTATCTCCCTGATTGTTTGTGTTATCAAAAACAATGTCGCAAGAACTATCTTTATCGCCATCCGTAATAAAATCTTTATAGTTAGATTTTCTCCCATAAAATTCGAGAAACCAAATTAAGAGGGCATAAGATTTTTGATTGTTGATAACACCTTTATATTTTTTTATGAGTTCATCTTCTTGATATTTTTCCAAAAGTGTATTAAGGTTGCTATCAATTTCATGATAAAATTCTTTTGTAAGCATATAAAATCTCCATAAAAACAAATTATTTTTAAGTGTTAAACTACAGGCTATTAAATTGAAAAGCCTAACTATCTATTATACTGATATTTTCCTGTTAGAGTATTCCAAGTAAAAAAATGCCCAATTGTCATTGCGTTCGCGGAGCGTGGCGTTAGCCATATGGAGCGGAGCGGAATGAAGCAATCTCTGGTTTTGGATCATTTATTGTTTGGAACACTCTTATCCAATCCCTATACAACAAAAAGCTGAAAGTTCCTGTATATTTTCCCTATAGAGAATAATATCCAGAAACTTTCTCATACAACACTAACAAAAATTAAGGTATCCTTTCGAGTCAAATTACCAAAAATGGTTATTTTTCTTTAAATGTCCAAACACCGTCATCCCAATCATTATCAGATGGGGGTGATTGTAACCAATGCTGACAACGACTCATGTATAACATCGAGGCTTTGTCTTGATTGTCAGCGGATAAAGCTTTCACAAACTCTGCGAGGGCTGAGGTGAATTGACGTTTGAGATAGTATTCACGCCCTTTGTGGTAATGCTCAATTACTTCTAGTTTGGCGCTATCAATGTGATCAGTTCGCGTTCCTATTAATTCATAGATAGCAACTGGTTCATTGCGTCCTTTAACGCGGATGTAATCTAGTTCTCTTGCCCAAACACTATCTTGGCAGATTTTATATGTATTGTCGCTGATAATAATATCGCAACCATACTGTTTGCTGACGCTTTCTAATCGAGAACCCAGATTGACACCATCACCAATAGCGGTAAATTCCATGCGTTTACTAGAGCCGATATTGCCACTAATGACGGTATCAGAATTAATGCCAATGCCAATTTTAATAGCACATTGATTAGTTGATTGGCGAAGTATATTTAATTCTCGCAAGCGATCGCGCATTTCTAGAGAAGTTTGGACTGCCATGACTGCGTGTTCTGCTAAGGGGAGAGGAGAACCAAATACAGCCATGATGGCATCACCGATATATTTATCTAGAGTGCCTTTATGTTTAAAAACTGCTTCTACCATTGATTCAAAATATTCATTCAGCATTCTTACCACTTCTTCAGCTTGCATATTTTCTGTAAGAGTGGTGTAGCCGCGAATATCTGAGAATAAGATAGTAACTTCTTTGCGATCGCCTCCTAATTTCGCATCATCTAATTTTAGTAATTCTTCCGCTAATTCCTGGGTCATGTAGCGGTACATTGTACTTTTCAGACGCTTTTCATCACTAATATCTTCCATTACCACCAATGCACCACAGACTTTCTTTTCGTCTTTGATATCGGAAATGCTATTTAGTGATAAGTTAACGCTGTGTTGCTCTGTTCCTGTGGTTAATAAAGTGCGATCGGGATAATATTGCTGGCCTTCTTTGGAATTATTAGACTGGAGAGTATTCTGAAACCACTTGCTAAAGTCTCCCTCTTTCAGATTGACAATATCACTGACCATTTTGCCTTCTAAAGCCTCTTCCAAACCAAAACCTAACAATTGTTTAGCACTTTCATTAGCTGTAATAATTACACCATTTTGATCTGTAGAAATCACCCCATTAGAAAGACTCCGCAAAATATCCCGCTGCATTTTTTCTTGTTGTTTAACTCTGGCAAACAACTGAGCATTTTGCAAAGCTACCCCAGCTTGGATATTGAATGCTTCCATGAATTCTTCATCATTTTTATCAAAACTAGCTTGGAAACATTCAGGAGAGTTAGGCCAAGAAGCTGGATTATAAGGTGGAAACTCTCCAACTTTCTTTTTATTAACTAATTGAGTCACACCAATCAATTCCTGATCGCTGTTAAAGATTGGCATACACAGTAAACTACAGGTGCGATAGCCATTACTTTGATCCATTTTTTGAGCCGTTTCCGAGTCAGGATGCTCATATAAATCAAAGGGAATATTTAGTTTTTTTCCAGACGCAGCAACTATACCCACAAAACCTTGACCCATGGGTACACGCAATAATTTAGCGACACCATCAGCTTGATATATTTTTGTCCACAAATCTTGGCGATCGCGATCTATTAACCACAGTGTACTGCGGTCGGCGTTCATTAATTCTTTGGCCTCATCCATGACTCGTTTGAGGGTTTCTTCTAAATCAAGGCCACTTTGACTTAGAGATTTAATTGCTTTCATTAATGCGGCTGCTGCTCTTTGTTTTTGAGTCGCAAGATAGAAAGATCGAGATGATTCTAAAATCAGACGAATTGAAGGGGCAAATTCTAGAAATACATTTTCATCAACTTCAGTAAACCCTTTTGTATCAACTCTTTCTGCAAGAGCCGCTTCAGGATCATGAATGGGTTTTAATTTATTGAGTAATTGGACTACCGCAACTAATTGATTATTTTCTGTATTTAACAGTGGCAATGCCAACATTGTATAAGTTCGGTAGCCATTTCTTTTATCTTGCTCTTGAGCAAAATTTGACCGGGGATCATCATAAAAATCAAAGGGGATATTTACTACTCGTTTGAAAGTAGCAACTTCACCTGCAATACCTTTGTTGGCGGGAATCCGAATTTCTAAAGGGCGTTTAGTTTGCCCCTCTGCTAAAATAGACCAGAGTTCACCTTGTTCTTCATCTAACAAAAATATCGTTGTCCGATCTGCTCCTAATAATTCCCCAGTTTTGAGAGTAATTGAATGGAGCATTTCCTGGAGGATTGTCTCAAAACCTTGATAATCCAACATGGATAAGGTTTGGTTAACAACCTGTAATTTCTGCTCTACTTCTTGAACTACCTGTTTAAAAGTATCCTTATTTAAGGGAGCAAGAAACTGAGAAATAGTTCCTTTTTGTGTAGTTAAAGAAACTACATTATCAGGATGTTTTTGTCCCCTATTGTTGGGTAGAGGATTAATATCAATAATCACATCTGTGTTCACTTCAGCATTTGTTTCATGCACTGACATAACTATCTTCCAATATGGTATGATTTAGGGTTGAGAAAATGTCAACGATAATATTTAAGATTTATTTTAAATCTTTTTGGTATCCATACTTATTTAACAGTATCTACATCTGCTATGCAATTGTTTTTAGCCAATTGATTGTTTCTGATTACTGCTATAGCTCACCATATCAGATTCAACAGTAGGAGATTTTACAAATTGCGAATAATAGAATTGTCGTCATATCCTCAAATATAATTATGAATTGGATGATATGCCAACAACATGAGCAGATGATTTGGAAATCCTTAATTGACATCCTCATGGTGACAATAGGAAAATCAAATAAGATAAGTTTAATTATAAGGTATAGTCGGCATTTTCAAACTCCCAAGTGTGCAGTTGATCACATACACAAATAGGGAATGTCAAATTTAGACAAGTAGGGGCAGGGTTTCCCTGCCCTAAATATAAAATAACCAGTATTAAAAATGTAAAAGATTTGACAGTTAATTTATTTTAAATTAAGTAATAAATTGAGAAATAATTCAAAATCCTCATAAATTTATCCATGAGTGGCAAGGGAATCCAACTCCCCTGCACTGCTTCTGTAGTCAGAATTTATCTCATGGTGACGAATTCTTCAGCGGCTGAAGGATGGATACCAACGGTAGCATCAAAGTCAGCTTTGGTTGCGCCCATTTTTACAGCGATCGCTACACCTTGGATAATTTCTGCGGCGCTATCTCCCACCATGTGAGCGCCCAAAATCTGATCGGTGTTAGTATCTACGATCAACTTCATCATGGTTTTTTCCTGCTTACCTGCCAAAGTGTAGTACATAGGGCGGAAGCTAGTCCGATAAATTTTGATCCCATCATCACCGCATTTGGCTCTAGCTTGGGCTTCTGTCAAGCCGACTGTGGCAGCTTCTGGGGTAGTAAATACGGCTGTGGCCACGGTTTCGTGACTAAATTCGCGGCGGTTGTTGCCAAATTCACTATCAGCAAAAGCCCGTCCTTCTCCAATAGCGACTGGAGTGAGATTTAAGCGGTCTGTGACATCCCCGACAGCAAAAATGTGGGGTTGGCAAGTTTGGCTATATTCATTGACAGCGATCGCATCTGAGGTGCTGTATCCTGGTTCTTCTTCAGAACTGGGAACACAATCAAGTTGGGCATTTTCTAAACCTAACCCTTCCACATTGGGACTGCGACCGGTGGCTACTAAAAATACATCAGCAATGATTGGTTCTTGATTTTCTCCAGATAAAGTTAATTTCAGTCCTTCGCTGACTTTTTCTATGGCTGTCACTTCCGTATTTTGGATAATGCGAATGCCATGATTCGTCATTCCTTCTTGGATACTGGTGCGGATATCTTGATCAAAACCATTCAAAATTTCCTCTTTGCGGATAATTTGTGTGACTTCCGAACCCAAACCGCGCATGATACAAGCAAATTCACTGCCAATATAACCAGCACCAATGATAGCAATGTGTTTGGGTTGAGTTTTCAGGTGAAAAATTTCATTAGAGGTAATACCGTGTTCTATTCCTGGAATCTCTGGTTTAAAGGGACGGCCACCAACAGCAATTAAAATTTTCTCGGCTGTATATTTTTTGCCATTAACTTCGACTGTGTGGGGATCTATAAAACTAGCACGACCAGAAATTAATTCTACGCCGGCTTTTTCTAAAAAGCTGATGTGTAGTCCTGAGAGTCGTCGGACTTCGTTATCTATAGATGTAATGAAATGTTCCCAATCAAATTTTACATCTCCCACAGTCCAACCATAACCTGCCGCTTCTTGGAATTGGGCGGGAAAGTGAGAACCGTAAACCATGAGTTTTTTGGGGACACAACCGCGAATTACGCAAGTACCACCAACTAAATCATATTCGGCGATCGCCACTTTCGCACCATAACTAGCCGCCCGTTTAGAAGCAGCCAAACCCCCAGAACCAGCACCAATCACAAACAAGTCGTAATCAAAAGTCATAAATCTCTACTTTTTAACTAAAAATAGGCTATTGAACTATATAAGAATAGTTAAGTTGCCTAGATTTAATCTAGCGTAGCTCCTGTAATGCTTACTGGAAATTCCGTTGTTGCTTTAGTTTTCCCCATTACTGTTAC
>NZ_VIKW01000081.1:0-113687 GCF_009711975.1 Anabaena sp. UHCC 0204 | reverse complement strand
TCGCTGGATTTGTAATATTACTTGTCCCGGTTCCACAAAAGATTCAACTGAGAGATTGTCTCTAGAATTATTAACAGGTGAATTTCCTCTAATTAAGTCCTGATTGGGACGATTTTCTGCAATAGAGGCATTTCGTAAAAAAGATGGGTTTTCAATTACTCCTTGTCCAGTAATCGGTGACTGTATTGCTAAAGCGGCATTTATTTCAGCCTGAACACCAGCGAGTGTTGGATCTGATATCACATTAGAACTTTGATTAGTTAAATTTAATCCTTTGATTAAATCACTTGTTTCGTAAAAGTTCCTCAAATCAAAATCGTATAATCCCTGAAATTTATCTGCAACTACAACCATTAATTGTCCAGCTTCTAAAACATAATTTTGGGAAGCTTTCTGATTAAAAACCTCAATCCCGCTATTTGTTAGCGCCCCGACAATAGTTGTATCTGTTAACGGATTATAACGCACAAATAAGGCTGAACCACGAATTGCGGCGGCTGCATTTGGTGTTTTAATCTGTGTTTGCCCCTGTCCCGGTGTAATCAGTAATAATACAGTCCCGTTGGATAGCTGAAAATTACGTTGTTTTGGCACAAATTTAAAAACGGCTTGTTCTCCCAACCGTGCCAAAGATCCATCATTAAAACGTAAATCTGCAAGAGAGGATCTACCAGTAGATACACTATCCCCAGGTGTGATAATATCTAACTTACGGGCAGGACGCTTGTTTAAGTTATCTTTAGGGATAAATTGAACTATGTTTTGAAGTTTTTGAATTTCCGCTTTTGTTAAAGGAGTCAGAGCGATCGCTCGATTAGATAAAGGTGAAGGTAAAAAGATACCTGTCCATAAAACTAGCAAAAAATATGGTAAAAATTTAGTACACATAACTCAGAGTTTTCACTAATTAGAAATAGTTTGTGCTTTTAGTTGGAAGTTGAGTTCCAACTTTTCGGCTTTTATTCATAAGAATTGTGAAATTTAGTTTATTAAGATGCAAGCAATAATCCCCAGAATCAAACCTCAAGTTTGTAAAGACTTATTTTTTTCAATCATATTAGTTTCTTTCATTGGAAACTGCTGTGATCTTGGAAAAAATAGAGTTTGGGCAACTAATTTAGAAAATCAGGAAAATCCCGATGAACCCGTATCTAATGTAACATATTTTTCAAATATAGAGGAGAATCAGCAGTCTGATGATGATCAAGTAAAATACTCAGAAATACAAGTAGAAACACTAAAGCAAGATTTCAGCAATTTGCAACAGCTAGAAGAATCTAGGTACTTACCAACAAAAACTCCAAAGCCAATAGAGAAAAGATACAATGAATCTGATATTAATTCATCTCAGCAGCTAGAGCCACTTATTCAGGATTTACAAAAGCAAGCCCAAGTCCCTCCAGAATCAGATATTAATCAGGAGTTGGGTTTACGGGTGAGGCCAAAACCGTTAGAAGGTATACCCCCAGTTGAATCTAAACCTATCGGCTCTTTAAAAGCCCGTGTTGGTTACTTCCAAGCAAGTAATATCTTTTCTGCTCAAGATAATCCTATAGAAGATGGTTTAGTTTTTTCGGGCTTAACTTTGGCTTCTACGTATTTCCCTCTAAGCAGCAGTACCTATATCAACGGTTCTATTGATGGGAATTTGATTCGTTATCTCGACCAATCAAAATACAGTTACAATCAAGTAAGATTGAATTTAGGTATTTACCAACAATTATCTCAGAAAATGTATGGAGAACTGAGTTGGAATAATCAACAGTTATTCTATGCTCAAAATGACAATTTTTTCCAATCTGGAGAACGCTTTTTAAATGAACATTCTTTGCGTCTATCTTTAGGAAGAAGGGATACTCTCAGCCAGAAGTTAATGCTAGATAGTATCTATGAATTAAGTGTTAATTTTTCTGATCCAGAAAGTCGTAGTCGGGTAATTAACTCTTTTTGGGTTTCTTTAAATTACTATTTACAAAAACCCTTGCAAGTTGGCATTAATTACAAATTAAATCTATCAGATTTCACCCAAAGGGAAAGAGAAGATCAATTACACCGTTTATATGCAAATTTAAATTACAGTATATCTAAAACAAGTAATGTAAATCTGCAATCTGGTATGAATTTTGGTGATTCTAGCCAAAGCAATATTGATTTTTCTAGCTGGTTTTTCAGTGTAAACTATAATTTTGAATTAGGTAAATTTTGAAATTGGTAATTGGTAATGGGTAATTGGTAATAGTTTACGCTTCTAACAGTGGACAACTGACAACTGACAACTGACAACTAACAACTGACAACTAACAACTGACAACTGACAACTGACAACTAACTAATAACTAATCCAATCACTCCAACTACCAGCGTAAAGTTTAGCTGTGGGAATTCCGGCTATAGCTAAAGAAAGTAAATTTACACAAGCTGTGACACCAGAACCACAATATACTAAAATTTCTTTGGTTGTGTCTATATTTTGCCAACGTTGAGATTGTTCCGTGTGGGAAAGTATGCACCCAGACGCATCAGTTACTTCTGTCCAAGGATAGTTGACAGCACCGGGAATATGTCCAGCAACTTTATCAATTGATTCTCTTTCTCCACGATAGCGATCGCCTTCCCTAGAGTCAATCAAAACTACATCTGGGTTATCTTTATGAGTTTTTACATAAGTAAAATCTACAACTTTCTCACTTTGTACATAGGGAATAAATGTTCCTCCCCTAGATGTAGGAATTACTTTGGTCACAGAATAACCTGCTTTTTCCCAACAGTCAAAACCACCATCTAAAACAGCTACTTGTTCATGTCCTAAATATCGCAATAACCACCATAAACGAGATGCAAAAGCTAAACGAGAATCATCATAAGCTACTACTAAAGTTTTTTGGGAATTTACCCCAATAGCTGATAATTTTTCCGCTAATTCAGCAATGTTTGGTAAAGGATGTCTTCCTCCATGTTCTCCCACAGGACTAGATAAATCTTGATTTAAGTCTAAATAGTAAGCACCCGGTATATGATTAGCTTCATATTGCTTTTTTCCTAACTGTGAATCAGCTAAGGAAAAACGACAATCAACAATCACAACTTGAGGATTATTGAGATTTTCAAATAGCCATTGTGGAGAAACAATAAGTTGATTATTCATAATTGGTAATTGGTAATTTTTTTCCTTTTTCTTCTGACTCTTGACTGGGTGCAGTCCCTGCGCCCCTACTAACTTAAATGCCCAATTTAGAAAAATTTACACCCCAAAAAACAAAAGATGGCTCTTTTACGTTCTTTTCCCCAGAATTTAACGAAACCTTTCATAGCCATTATGGAGCAAAACAAGAAAGTTTATTCAAGTTTGCTGTCCCTACTCAATTAGCAACTTTAGCTAAAAAGGGAACGGTACAACTGTTAGATGTTTGTTATGGTCTAGGATACAACACAGCAGCGGCTTTACAAACCATTTGGGAAGCAAATCCTAGTTGTCACGTAGAAATTATTGGTTTGGAACTAAATCCAGTTGTACCCCAAGCAGCAATTACCCATCATTTATTTGATAGTTGGAACTACGATTGTCCAGATATTTTAACTCAAATAGCTTTTGAGCATCAAATCCAAACAGATCACCTCCAGGCTAAATTACTAATTGGTGACGCGAGAAGTTCAATTCTCCAGGTACATCAATCAGGTTTTCAAGCTGATGCAATTTTTCTTGATCCCTTTTCACCACCAAGATGTCCCCAGTTATGGACAGTGGAGTTTATCCAAAAAATAGCACAATGTTTACATCAAAATGGGTCACTCGCTACCTATTCTTGTGCTGCTGCGGTAAGAACTGCACTGTTATCTGCTGGTTTAATTATAGGCTCGACTTCACCCGTAGGAAGACGCACACCAGGGACAATAGCAGCACATCCCCCCACAGACGCAAACTCTACTCAGCCCAGTCTTCCCCGTATTTCTCCAGCAGAAGCAGAGCATTTACTGACTCGTGCAGCTATTCCCTATCGAGATCCTTACTTAAGTGATAGTGCGGAAATAATACTCAAGCGCCGACAACAGGAAGTACAAAGCTCCGTGCTAGAATCAACTTCACAATGGCGCAAAAGATGGAAAAGGTAGAATTTAAAGATACATTATATATATTTATTGCAATTTTAAAGTTTTGTTAAAGATAAAACTTTACTAAAATTAATATTTGTGTAATAATTTCCATGTAGATTCCCAGTCCGTGAGTAAGTATTTAGTTTCGTCAAGTAAGATCATCAAATTATCAAATCATATTAAAAATACCTAAAAGTTTCAAAACTAAATAATATCTTGTCGCTAACTAACAACAGAAATAGTTCACGTTGTCAAATCATTAGGGGGTAATTTCGTGCTTCAACAACAATTAAAGTCTTTGGATTCTACAAACAATCAAGAAAATCTCATCCGAGAAATAGCAACACCTTTATTTTCGGACATCGAATATAATACTACTAATATCTATGATTCTATAGTTTATAAAACTTCGAGTGTTTTAAAAAATCATCCAAATTTAGAAGGTACTGATCAACTATTGTTTTTTTTTGCTGTAGCGATCGGTAGTCGTGATCCTGATACAGGTGATCACTGTGAAAGACTGGTAAAAATGGGTTCTGAATTTGGAAAATATCTACAACTTTCACCTGTGGAAATTCGAGATATAACCTGGGGTGCTTATCTCCATGATATAGGTAAAATAGCGACTCCTGATACAGTGTTGCTGAAAAAGGAAAAACTTACCCCAGATGAATGGGAGATTATGAAGCAGCACGTTGTGATCGGAGAAAGAATTTGTCAGCCATTAGCAAGTACGAAAGGTGTGCTTCCTATTATTCGCAATCACCATGAACGCTGGGATGGTTCAGGTTATCCTGACGGACTTAAAGGAAATGAAATCCCCTATATAGTTCAAGTATTTCAAATTATTGATATTTACGATGCTTTGATTAGTACAAGACCTTATAAAAAAGGGCTGACATCAGAATTAGCAATTTCACTGATGTGGAAAGAAACTAATACTGGTTGGCGTAATCCGGAACTGATGGAAAAGTTTACCGAATTTATTCTCCAGTCAGACAATTTCAGAACAAAATATTAACAATCTTTGTCTGTTAAAGAAATCTCGAAAATTGGATACATCACGTGAACAATAAAAAGTCTTCTTCTTATTTGAGATGATTAACTGATATGATCTGACCTTGAACAGAACAATTCAAAAAAGCATTTATCGCAAATTCACTGATAATTAATTATGGTTGTTGTAGCAATTCTCGCAGCAGGAAAAGGAACAAGAATGAAATCTAACCTACCCAAAGTTTTACATTCTTTGGGAGGAAAATCTTTAGTTGAGCGCGTTATTGAAAGTGTTGAACCCCTTTCACCTTCACGCAGGTTAGTGATTGTTGGTTATCAGTCCCAGGAAGTAAAAACCGCGCTGGATTCAATTCATGGACTGGAGTTTGTAGAACAGACTGTACAATTAGGCACAGGTCATGCTATCCAACAATTGCTTCCCCATTTAGAAGGTTACACTGGGGATTTATTGATTTTAAATGGTGATGTCCCTTTGTTGCGGACGGAAACTTTGAAAAACCTTTTACAAACTCACCAAGAAAATGAGAATTCCTGTACTATTCTCTCTGCACAATTAGCAAATCCCCAAGGTTATGGAAGAGTTTTTCGTAACAGTGATGGTACTGTTCAAAAAATGGTTGAGGATAAAGATTGTACTCCTAACCAAAGAGAAAATAATCGAGTAAATGCGGGTATTTACTGTTTCCGTTGGCCAGATTTAGCAAAGTTTTTGCCTCAATTAGAAGCTAATAATGCCCAAAAAGAATATTACCTGACTGACGCTGTAACTCAAGTGGGGAAGGTAATGGCTGTAGATGTGCAAGATTATCAAGAAATTTTGGGAATTAATGATAGATTGCAATTAGCAACAGCTAACGATATTTTGCAAAGACGGATTAAGGAAAAATGGTTGTTAGCAGGTGTGACGTTAATTGATCCTGCAAGTATTACTATTGATGAAACTGTGGAATTACAACCAGATGTAATTATTGAACCGCAAACTCATTTGCGAGGAAAAACGGTGATTAAATCTGGTAGTCGCATTGGTCCAGGAAGTTTAATTGAAAATAGTGAATTGGGTGAAAATGTCACTGTTCTATATTCTGTAGTCACAGATAGCATTATTCAATCTCAAACTCGGATTGGACCTTATGCTCATTTAAGGGGTCATGCAGAGGTGGGTATTGGTTGCAGAATTGGTAATTTTGTAGAGTTGAAAAATACCCAATTAGGCGATCGCACTAATGTAGCACATCTCTCATATTTGGGTGATACAACAGCGGGAACTCAGGTAAATGTCGGTGCGGGAACAATTACTGCTAATTATGACGGTGTGAAAAAGCATAAAACAATTATAGGCGATCGCACCAAAACTGGTTCTAATAGTGTTTTAGTTGCACCTATTACTGTGGGGAATGATGTCTACATAGCCGCAGGTTCAACGGTGACAGAAGATGTCCCTGATGATTCTTTAGTAATTGCACGCAGTCGTCAAGTTGTGAAACCAGGTTGGAAGATGAAAACTGACAGTTAATATTTTTTAGGGTGCATTAATAACGCACCCTTTTTGTTTCGCGCAAAGGAGCAAAGACGCAAAGGAAGAAATACATTTTTATGCAGAAATCTGATTAATTCCTACTTTATAAATTACCTGTTCTCGTACCGAATTTGCAGCAGCTAGAGCTATTTCTTCCCAATCACTAGCTAATAGTAAAATAGTTAAAAGCAACTTTAATAGATCTCGATTAGATATAAATTCTTCAACATTATATAATTCATCTTGTTTTAAAATATCTTGCAGTGCTGATAAAGCTACAGGTTGGGGTAATTGTAGTCTTTGAATCAAGCGTTTTTGTGCTACTTCTAAGGCTGTTTTTTCCCCTATACCCAAATTCCATTCTTTCAGGAGTAACCGCAGTTCTCGGTTGAGTGATACGCGCAACTGTGTCATTCTTCCAAACATTCCCGGATTTTGCCATAAAGCGGGAATTGCTAAACCCCAATCTAATCCTGCTGTTACGTCGCAGTCGGTTTCATCTTCAATTTGAATTGCTGCTTGGAGAGATGCTGGGTTAAAAAGTAAATCAATAGCTTCAGCTACATTCTGGTTATTATTCATAATTACTCCTTGCATCATTTTTGTAGTCGTAACATACCATATTCAAAGTAGGTAAGATTCTCGTATTCTTCATCAATACCAAGATTGAGCATATTTTGGTTTTCATAAAATCGTTCCGCAGTTGGAAGTGAATGCAGTCCAATTCTTCCACCATAACCTAACTCTACACTTCTGAGTCGTGCATATCTCAATAATGCAGTCCCTACACCTTTGTATCGTGGTGGACGTTGTATTTCTTTACGATTCCAAGGAGCAGAGGTAATGTACTGGATATATACTAATCTTTGCCCAATTGCAGAGCGTGAACCGTGTAATTGAGTTTCCACCATCATTAACCCTTGAGTACAATCTTCACATTCCAGCGCATAGCCTTCTTGGTTGTCTTGTTTGCTAATATATCCCAGTTTAAATAACCAATCCCAAAACTTATCTTCTGCTTGAAAAACTCGTAACTCCTCGCGCCATAAGTTTTCATAATCATGGATGTGCTTTTGAGATAATTCAACAAGATTGGCGTTAACTGGTGAGTTGTCTGTACCTCGATTTAATTGAATTTGTAGCTGCACTAATAAACCCTGTCTGAATTTTTATATAAGTTGAGTTTATCGCTGAATGGGTTTCGTATAGTGCATAATAATAGATATTTTCATTTGTACTAGATTCAATAAGTTTCTACTTACAATAAAAATACTCTTTTTGGATTAATCTCTCATAAATGTGTCTAATCGACATATCTACTACATACCTTAATATTAATTTGATATGCAAAAAATATTATTTTGTGCAGCACAAAAACATAAAAATGGCATATAATGGGTAGTATGAACATGAACTGCCATTATAAATAAGGCAGTTTTATCACACATAAAACAAAGGTAAGGACATGAAAATTGCAACAAACTATACGCCAAAAGGCAAAAAATTAGACACAGGGCAGGATTCAGTCGTTTCAGGAGAAACCCAAAGCCCTAGTGTGCAAGACTCTCCCAACTCTACATCTGGAAAGCGAATATCAGTTTTAATGACTGATGAAGCTGCCGAGCTACTGCACTACTTAGCGGAAACGCAAGGTGTTTCTAAAAGCGAAGCTCTTAGAAAGGCTATAGCGACTGAAGCCTATTTTCTCAAAGAAAGAAAAAATGGCTCTCAGATTCTGCTTCAAAAACCCAATGAGAAGATTAGGGAGGTGATTTTCAGATAAGGATAGGGTAGAGGTGGGGAGAGTAACCCAGCAAACTCTACGAAAAAGTTCTTAAAATGACTGTTAACAACATCGCAAAACAAGTACCTACTAACCAAGTGCTAACATCTGTTGGTACTCAAGATGATAAAAATAATTCTCTACTTCCTGATGAGTTAGTGGTAGTAAGTACAGTAGGTGATGAACCTGTTTCACGAGAAATAAGTGAGGAAGCATTCCTCAAACTTACGTTAGCTCATAAGAATGAAGACAACAAAGCCAGACTACTTATTTTCCTGACAGGGATATTTGCATCTAGCTTGGTTGCTCTAATTTCAATATCATATATCGCTTTGGACAAATCCGATAGCGTGAGGGGTTTTGTTAAAGACATTATTCCGATTGTAATCGCACCACAAGTAACGCTGTTAGGAGTGCTAAGACGGGATAAAGGTAAGAAAGATGATTAAAGATATTTAAAAATAGTGAACAACCCCTACTAAATTAGCCCATGTAGGGGTTTTTCTTTGGGAAAGTTTTCAGTTTAGAATTGAGATAGCAGTAAGCAGAAATATTAGCTAAAACCAAAATAAATGTTTTTCATGAAGCGAAAAATTTAACATGGAAGAACTACTGGAAATTAGACAACTCTTACAACAAGGAAAAATCCATGAAGCATTACTATTAGTGGATGAATTAGAAGAAATGAGCCTCAGTGATAAAATCAATAAAATTGATAGTTATGGCGTAATTCTCCTCATCCATTTAATCAAACAAAAAGCTGAAAAACGTTCTACCCGTTCTTGGGAACTTTCCATAGAAAATGCAGTACGGGAAATCAATAAAATTAATAAACGCCGCAAATCTGGTGGTGTTTACTTGAATCAAACAGAATTAATGGAAATTCTTCAACAAGGATATCAAGTAGCACTAAAAAGAGCGGCGTTAGAAGCTTATGAAGGACGTTATGAAACAGAAGAATTAGCAGCTATGGTTAATGAACAAGAAATTTTATCTCTGTCGCTAGAATTAATTCAACACTAGCAAATTCCAGGGTGTGTTAACTTACTAACACACCCTGGAAAACTGAATTTTATCTAAGAATGAAAGGGACAACCACCTGCGGTTAATTTTTGGAGAAAGGCGTTATTATCAAAATAATGCTCTAAAGATTCAATCTTTAAATCTTCAGTCACACGAGCAATACTCATACCTGTAACTTCTATTGTTTCTCCTGTGGGTACATATTCTTTGTAAGTACCTGTAAATGTCCCCCAATGTCGCCATTTAAAGCTGACATTAGGAGGTCCAGAAAGCACTTCTGTTAATTCCCATAAAAAACCATTGGGAAAAGCATTATGAAATAGTTCATAGGAAGATTCAAAGGTTTCAGCCGCAGGACAATAATGTTCATTTTCAACTATAAATAAGTTATAAGTCCCTTGTTTGACAACTTCTTCCGCAGTATATTTTTCTCCTCCATTGCTGCTCATTCTAAACTTATCACCAACAATAGAAAGCCACTGTTGAGGATTCAGTTTATAAGAAGCTTCCATCTCAAATGTCCGAACTAGGTTTTGAGCGATCGCTTCTAATGAACCTTCTGGATGATTGAATTTACTTTCTTGGTGCAGAAATTCATTAGTGTAGGAATAATCCGGTTTATTTCCTTCTCTCCATACTACCCCTTGATCATGAGTCAGGACTTTTTCTCTATCTTGCACCCAAAGAGGTAATTCTGTAGTGTTATCGCTACTCATTTAAGCTTACGTACTAAAAACAACTTTAATTAGCATAAAGGCTTATGTAATCATAAGAGTATCAAAATGATAAGAATCTTTACTTAGGGCTAGGAGTCAGGAGTATCACGCTATCAGCAAGCCCACTTAACACACATAAAAAATCAAACCACATTAATGTGGTTTGAAAAGTTCAAAAACTATTTACACCTTTTATGCTGTGACTTCTTCCTTTACTTCTTGCTGTAAAGATGAAAACAATCTATTCAGGGCATTCACGTAAGCTTGCGCCGATGCTACAATAATGTCAGTATTGGCTGCATGACCTGAAAATAAACGGGATTCATGACGTAGGCGAATTGTCACTTCTCCCAAAGCATCAATTCCGCCGGTGACAGATTGTACAGAAAACTCGATCAACTCATTCGGTACATTTACTACCCGATTGATAGCTTTGTACACTGCATCTACAGGACCTGTACCAATGGCTGCATCAGTTAATTCTTCACCATCAGGTGTGCGAAGAGTCACAGTAGCGGTTGGTTTAGCGTTGCTACCACAGGAAACCTGTACTAACTCCACTCGGAACAAATCTGGTGCTTGTTGGATTTCGTCGTTCACGATCGCTTCCAAATCCCAATCAGAGATTTCTTTCTTTTTATCAGCTACGTCTTTGAATTTAACAAAGGCTTTATTCAATTCGGTTTCTGATAGTTCAAAGCCTAATTCTTTCAAGCGAGTCCGAAAAGCATTTCTACCGGAATGTTTACCCAATACTATTTGATTGTCGGATAAACCAATCAATTGGGCATCCATTATTTCATAAGTGAGTTTGTTTTTCAATACCCCATCTTGGTGAATTCCAGACTCATGAGCAAAAGCATTTGCACCGACAATGGCTTTATTTGGTTGCACCAACATTCCCGTTAAATTGGAAACTAAACGGGAGGTTTTATAGATTTGTTTGGTGTCAATATTGGTGAGTGATGCTTCTGAATTTTCAGAACGTCCCAAGAAGGGATTAAAATATTGTCTGCGGACGTGCAGAGCCATGACTAACTCTTCTAAAGCTGCATTTCCGGCTCTTTCACCAATGCCATTAATGGTACATTCTAATTGACGAGCGCCGTTTTTCACAGCTTCTAAAAAGTTAGCAACTGCTAAACCTAAATCATTATGGCCGTGAACGGAAATAATGGCTTTGTCAATGTTGGGGACATTTTCAGTAATGCCTTTAATAATGCCGCCAAATTCGCTGGGGGTAGTGTATCCTACGGTATCAGGAATATTAACAGTTGTTGCACCAGCAGCGATCGCTCTTTCCAATACTTCATACAAAAATTCTGGATCAGAACGTCCGGCATCTTCTGGAGAAAATTCTACATCATCGGTGAAACTTTTAGCATAGGCTACCATTTCTTCAGCGATCGCCACTACTTCTGGTCTAGTCTTTTTTAACTTATATTGCAGGTGAATATCAGAAGTGGCAATAAAAGTATGAATTCTGCCTTTTGCTGCTGGTTTGATAGCTGCTGCTGCGGCTTTGATATCATCATGTCTGGCTCTGGCCAAACTACAAATCACTGGACCATTTTCTGTTCCCACAGTTTGGGCAATTTTGCTAACTGCTTCAAAATCTCCAGGACTAGCAAAAGCAAATCCAGCCTCAATAATATCTACTCCTAAACGTGCTAGTTGTTTGGCAATAACCAGCTTTTCGTCTATGTTGAGAGTTGCTCCTGGACACTGTTCTCCGTCGCGCAATGTTGTGTCAAAGATGATAATTCTATCGGCTTGTTTACTCATTAGCTTAACCTTGTTTAGTTTTGAGAGGGGGCTAAATAAAAGAAAATATGGGAATTAGGAGCAATCAAATGTGGTTTTATCCTCGTCCGATAGAATTGATTCTGCTCGGTAACTCCTAATTCCTAAATTCTTTCTTGATAAAATAGCTTGAACTAGGAACTTTAGTCTTTCACTCTGAGATTTATAAATAAATACTAAGGTTATTAACCGTCAGTTTTTTCTATTCTGTCTCTAATATCGTTCAAGTCTATATATCTATCAGTAGCATTGCGTAGCTCCCTGGCAATCATGCCTTCAGTTGATACTACTGTAATATGCGTATTTTTTGAGCGTAATAGTTCGATAGCTCTTTCAAAGTCACCATCCCCGCTGAATAATACAACTCTGTCATATTGATCTACTGTATTAAACATATCAACGACAATTTCAATATCTAAATTCGCTTTTTGGGAATAACGACCAGAAGCATCGTCATAATACTCTTTAAGGATTTTCGTGCGGACTGTATATCCTAAACTGATGAGTGCATCTCGGAAGCCGCGTTGGTCTTGGGGGTCTTTTAATCCAGTGTACCAGAAAGCATTAATTAATGTTGTTTCTGACTGTTCGTATTTAAAGTATTCTAAAACGCGCCGTGGGTCAAAAAACCAGCCATTTTTTTGTTGAGCATAGAACATATTGTTTCCGTCTACAAAAATAGACAGACGATTCATTGGAGAACCCATAAAAATTTACACCTAATAATAGATAAGAATGCTAGATGGAATAATAGATTATAGCAATTATTAAATGGTAATTTTGCTAATATCTATGAAGTAGATAATCATGTATAGCTATTATCTTACCTCTTTTAAAGCCAGAAATTGGACTAAATATCCAAGTGAGATCCTAATTATTTAAATTGTTTCACCTCCGGTACTTAATAAAAATGTTCTTTGAGCAAAATCTACCAACAAAATTGACCTAGTAACAGGATTCTGCAAGAGGTCTAATATTCAATTTTACTCCTAAAGAGGTATAGTATAGGATTTTGGGTAGAGGATAGGCTGATATCCATCAATAGTTTTTTTATCAACTTTAGTGATGAATTGAGATGATTATCAATACTTCAGAAGACAGAGAGGACTATTGAGGATACGCATCTAGGATATCCTAAATGAACGCCTAAAATTTGGCGAATACTCAATGACATCAGTTTTAATAAGTCAATGACTCCGAATATAAATTTTTATTACAACTACCCTTGCCTGTAATCACAGAGGATGGTTCAGTTACATAAAGGTGGAGATGTATTTCTATAGAGGTTTTGTACAGCAAATATACTGATATAAGTTAGATGAAAATTAGCGGATAGTTGACAAACGGATAAGATGCTCATTTAAGTCTTACATTTGAAGTTTTTAGGAGTCGAACAGGGTTCTGAATAAATAAAAGTGTTGTACTTAAATTAATCAGTAACACAATATGGAACAAGAACCTATATCTAGCTTAACTAAAAAATCAGCTTCTGTTGGCAAATCAGGACAGCAGTCCCAGCGAGCGGTGAGTTTGATTCATTTACTAACTGGTACTTCCGCATTGATAGCAGCTTTACTGAGCGTGTCTGGTGGAACGGGAGTGCAATGGATGGAAAATCAAGTGGTGACAACTTGGTTTCAACTGCGGGGGACAATAAAACCGCCCGAAGATATTGTAATTTTAGCAATTGATGATCAGTCCATCTCCACTCCTGAACAGTACTATAAATCAGATCCACAACAGTATGCCTACCTAGAACCACTGAAATCTTTCCCATACAAGCGAGAAGCTTATGCTCAAGTCATCACTAAGTTGATGAAGGCTGGGGCGAAGTCAGTAGCATTGGATCTAGTTTTTGACAAGCCTAGCACTTATGGTGAAGATGACGATCGCCAATTACAGACAGTATTACAAAAATATGGCAATAAAGTAACTTTAGCGGCACTTTACGAAAATTTTGATACACATCAAGGAGCATTTACACAATTAACCCAACCCCAGAGGATGTTTCTTACTGCGTCAGTATCCATTGGGACTGTAAATTTCCCCTTAGATGTAGATGGTAAAATTCACCGACTAGGTGGTGAGTTTAGCAAGTCTTTGTCTGTGGATGATCTGATCAATACCAAAATCCCCTCCTTTGCAGAAGCAATTTTAGCATCTGCACAAGTAAAATATCCACAACCAAAGGGCGATCGCATTTATTTTTGGGGAAATCAAGGGACATTTGAAACCATTTCTTTTTGGTCTGTTCTCGACCCAGAAAACTGGAATAATTATTTACAACAGGGAAAAGTTTTTCAAGATAAAATTGTGATAATTGGGGCTACAGCCCAGTTACTTCATGATATTCACCCCGTAGCTATGTCCGCAAATCAAAGGATGGCTGGGGTCGAAATTCATGGTAATGCGATCGCTAGTTTAATGACTAATAAAACCATTGCCCCAGCCTTTAATAATTCCATATTAAATGGTTTATTTGTGCTGATATTGGTAGGTAGTACAGGTTTGGTAGTGACTAGAACTAGAAATGGGATTAAGAGACTTTTATTAAGTCTGGCTGTGGCTATGACTTGGGGAGGAATTAGTTATGGGAGCTTTATTTATAGTCACATAATGTTACCTACCACAATACCAATAATAGCGATCGCCTTAAACGGAATTGGTTACTTTAGTTCGGAAGTTATCAAAGAAAAAATTAACAAACAACAATTAGTCACAATTTTTCAAAAATATCAATCATCCCCCATTATTCAGGAAATTCTCAGCCAACAAAATGACCTCCAAGACCTGATTCAAAAAAGAGATTTAGAAGTCAAAGGTAAAATACTCAGTGGACGTTATCAAATTATTAAAGTCCTTGGTGCAGGTGGATTTAGTGAAACCTACATTGCTGAAGATATCCACCGTCCAGATCACCCACAATGTGTTGTCAAACAACTCAAACCGTCTACCGCTAAAGAGGAAAATTTAGTCCTAGCACGACGGTTATTTAATTCCGAAGCCAAAACCCTGGAAAGGTTAGGAACACATAATCAAATTCCCCAACTTCTCGCTTATTTTGAAGAAGACCAAGAATTTTATTTAATTCAAGAATACATAATTGGTCATCCCCTCAGCAAAGAATTAGGATTAGGTAAAAATCTCCCAGAAAATTTAGTTATTAAACTATTGAAAGACCTTTTACAAGTTATCAGATTTGTCCATGAAAATGGCGTAATTCATAGAGACATTAAACCCAATAATATTATTCGTCGAGAATCAGATCAAAAAGTTGTATTAATAGATTTTGGTGCTGTCAAAGAAGTCAGCACTCAAATCACAGAAAGTTTTGATTCAACAGCTTTTACAATTGGGATTGGAACTAAAGGTTATGCACCTAATGAACAATGTTTTGGTCGTCCTCAATATAATAGCGACATTTACGCCATTGGTATGATTGGTATTAAAGCCTTAACAGGTATTTCTCCCCACGAATTAAAACATGATAGTAATGGAGAAGTAATCTGGTTAAATCATGCCACTGTTACTGAACCTTTTGCAGAAGTTATCAAAAAAATGGTCATGGATGATTATAAACAACGATATAATTCTGCATTTGAAGTGATAGAAGCTTTAAATAAAATTCCCATATCTGAATATGAAAATATGGGGACAGAAATAAACTATGCAGATGATGATATTGATGCTGACGCTGATGCTGATACTACACCTTGGATAGAAGATGCTTGATTTGGTAATTGACAATTGACAATTGACAATTATTAATTGGTAATGGGTAATTATTTCTCTCTTCCTGCTGTCACCTGTTCCCTGTTACCTTTCACCTTCATCCAAGGATGCGTTACAGATGTTCTATATAAATTTCGGCAAGTGTATTCTAACTATAGATATAGTTCTATCTACTTCTTTAGCATGAAGTTAATTTCCTAATTAAAGCCTAAACTAAGGTAAATTTATCATTTTATCATTGCAAAACCAATTTTTAGTTATAAGTTAGAGGTTATTAAGCATAAATATTTTTATTTAGAAACGCCTCTGACTCATAATTATTGTATTTATGATCCAAAATATTGATTTGAATACTGGAGATAAAAAATGGAATATAGCGAGTTTATAACCCATGTCCAAAGTCTGGCACAATCAGAATCTCGTGAAGAGGCAGAAGTAGCTACTCGTGCGACTTTAGAGGTACTTACACAAATTATTCCTAGTGAGGAAATAGCAGATTTATCAGCACAAATACCTGAAGAGTTAAGAGAGTATTTACGTGGAAATGAAACGGAGGCTATTCAATCTTTTCATTTGCAGGAGTTTATTGAGCGAATCAGTCAAAAAGAAAGTTTAGAACCTACTACTTCTATTATTCATGTACGGGCTGTTTTTGCTGTTTTACAAAATGCTGTTGCTTCTGATAAATTCCGCAAATTTTATAACTATTTTTCCCATGATTATGAGGAGTTGTTTACGATGTCAGTTACAGATAGGATTTCTGTTTAGTTAGGAAAAAGTTGCGAGTTAAAAATTTAAGATGCCCGATTTCTTCAGGAAATCGGGTATATTTGTGTTTACCCATGATTTAAAATTGCTATCGGTGCAAAATTACAGCACTTCCCGGTGTTATATTTTGCTCAGGGACTTAAGTTTATTTCGGAAATTATGCTAACTTTTACTCAACGGAAACTATTTAATACTGATGCTATAGTTAGTACAAGTATTTCACTAACAGCGGAAGAACGCAGTCGTAGTCGTTATAAATTTACATTAGCAGATGGTAAAGATATTTTTTTGCGTTTATCGAGAGGTACAGTATTAAATGATGGTGATATTCTCACAGATGAAACTCAAAGTATTTATCTGAGAATTATTGCTAAACCTGAACCTGTTTTAACTGTAGTGGCAGAAATTCCCTTATTATTAAGGGCTGCTTATCATTTGGGAAATCGTCATGTACCTGTAGAAATTACTTCGACTTATTTACGCTTGTCTCCAGATCCGGTTTTAGCTGCTATGTTGACACAGTTGGGCTTAGAAGTTAAAGAGGAAATTTTACCTTTTCAACCAGAGTTAGGGGCTTATGGAAATCACTCTCACTCATAGTAATTTTTTGGCGATTTTACAATTAGCTAGTCCGGCTTTACCTGTTGGTGCTTATGGCTATTCGGAGGGTTTGGAAATGTTAGTAGAAAGTGGTACTATTACTAATATTGAAAATCTCAAAGATTGGCTAAAATTTGAATTAATTTATGGCTCAATTCGCCTAGATGCAGCAGTAATGGTCAGGGTTTTTAGTGCTGTACAAATGGATGATATGGAGGCTTTAAAGCAATGGAATTTATGGTTATCAGCGGTGAGAGATACGGAAGAATTACGGGCTGCTAGTTGGCAAATGGGACGATCGCTCATGCAATTATTAGGTAAGCTAGAACCGGAAATACTGCCGTTAATTAATGCTGTAGGTTATCCTGGTAATTATGCGATCGCTTTTGCTATAGCTTGCTCTCATTGGGATATAAATATTCAAGCTGCTTTATTAGCTTATTTACATAGTTGGGCTAATAATTTAATTACGGCTGGAATCAAACTTATTCCTCTCGGACAAACTGTGGGACAAGAATTATTACTGAGTTTACAGCCTTTATTAACTTCTACAGTCGGGGAAATTCTGACCATGGAGGATGATGATTTGGGATGTTGTAGTTGGGGTTTGTCTTTGGCTAGTATGCAGCACGAAACCCAGTATACTAGGCTATTTAGGAGTTAAAAATTATGACTGCTTTACGGGTAGGAGTTGCAGGTCCGGTGGGTTCAGGGAAAACTGCTTTAGTTGATGCTTTATGTAAGGGATTACGGGAAAAATATCAGTTAGCAGTGGTGACGAATGATATATATACTCAAGAGGATGCTCAGTTTTTAGTACGTTCTCAGGCTTTGTCAAGCGATCGCATTTTGGGTGTAGAAACAGGAGGTTGTCCCCATACTGCTATCCGCGAAGATGCTTCCATGAATTTAGTCGCAATTGAACAATTAGAAGAAAGATTTACAGATTTAGATTTAGTCTTTTTAGAAAGTGGTGGTGATAATTTAGCTGCTACTTTTAGCCCCGAATTAGTAGATTTAACAATTTATGTAATTGATGTCGCTGCTGGTGATAAAATCCCCCGCAAAGGTGGTCCAGGTATTACTAAATCTGATTTATTAGTTATTAATAAAACCGATCTTGCTCCCTATGTAGGTGCTGATTTGAATGTGATGGAGCGAGATGCCAAAAAAATGCGCGGTGATAAACCCTTTATCTTTACAAATCTGAAAACTCAAACTGGATTAGTAGATGTCATTCAGTTTGTTAATGCGGCTATTGATTAGTAATATGGATATTATTTTTTTCACAAGAATAGGAATTAAAAATTAGTCATTTTAATTCCTATTCTCCATTGTCATAGCTCAAAATTAACCGAAAGCGAAATTGTATAAAATTACAAAATTAACTATCGGAACAATCATTAACAAAATCAACCAGGGATTTTTACCCAGTTTTTCTACAATTTTGATCAAAGCCATTAGTAAGAAAACCGCAGCTACGATATTAACTAATGGGATGAAAAGTCCTACAACCCACCAAGGAGACTGACCACCAACTTTGTACATGATCCAATTATTAAGAATTGGGACCCATGCAAACCAGGCGTTTTCCTCTCCTAATTTTTCGTAGATGTTGTAGAAGCAATAAGAACTAAACAAATAGCCAAACAGAGTGAAAACTAGAAAAACGATATTTGCTCCAGCACTCTCAGAGCTTGACGAGGACTGAGCCAGAAAAGAGTTTAAGTGCCAATTATAGTTTAGTAGAAGCATTTGATCCTTATATAGCAATCCTAACTCATTTTTACCTTACTATCCTGAAAATCACTGTTAGGTCAAGAATTTAAGGAAAAATTTGCTTTATTGTCATAAAAATACACTCTAGGGATTATATTTGATTTTTAATTCTGCACTGCGGTACGAGACTAGGCGATTGGATTAATACAGGATAAAATAAATCATTCTTACAGTATTTTGTCCAAGAGTGAGGTATTTATGAAAGTAGATTACGTCAAAGCCTTCAAATGTGCAGTTTCTTGTCAGGAGATTTATCAAGATTTCTCAAAACTTACATTTAGTGATTGTAATGATCAACAAATTCTCATTAGTAAAGATAGCACCGATACCCAAACCGCTATTTTGACAAAATCATCAGGTATTACTATTGTGTTTCGCGGTAGTAACTCATATTTTGATTGGAAAACTAATTTTGATACCAAACAAAAACAAAAAGAATTTGATCAAACAATCATTCATCCAGAAATTATTGATCAAAATGAAAAAGTCTATCCATATAACAATAAAAATAGTTCTGGTGTATTGATGCACCGTGGTTTTGTTAATGCTTATTTTTCTGTGAGAGAACAAATTCACAAATATATCAAAGATCAAAATATTACTAATGTAACTGTCACTGGACATAGTTTAGGTGGAGCTTTAGCAACTTTGTGCGCTGTAGATATTCAATACAATTTTGCTAATCAATTATCTTCTATAGAAGCCTATCTTTTTGGAGCGCCAAAGGTCGGTAATAAAAGTTTTAGAGAGTCTTATAATCAAAGAGTTCCTAATACCTATCGCTTTATTTATGGTATGGACTTAATACCAGAATTACCAAGATGGTGGCAAGGATATGAGCCTGTAGATCAGGAATTGCGAATAGGTTCAAGATTTAGTTGGAACTTTATTTCGTCCAGATTTAATAATCACGCTATTATCAAATATATTGATTTTCTTAAGGAAGCATCAATCTCTTCCAGAAGTTAAACTAATAAAGGCAAGTTAGGGAACAGGGAGAAAAGGGAATAAATGGGTATAAATTTTCTTGTAAAAATCAAATAGGATTCCTATATGTATAATTACAACCGATATGTTTTATCTTTTCTTTTAGTAGTATTCTGCATGACTATTAGCAGTTGTGATTCTAATAATACTGCTGAGAACACAACTTTAGAAACAACACCAAATAGTAAAATTAGTCCAAGTCCTCAAGGAGAACCAGAAAAGTCTCCAACTCCCGCTGCTGAAGGATATTCGACTGATTCTAATTCTAAGGCTGTTTCTGGTAAAACTACTAATGTCACACTATACATAAGTGATGACCAATGTCAACAGCTAATTCCTAAAAAAGCTGATGTTTCTGCCCAAGAACCAATGAATGAGTCTATAGGCAAAATCTTTAAGGAACAAGATACAGCCGATTTTAGTGTTGCTGGTTATCGTGTTAATGTCAATAATGGTGTTGCAACTGTAGATGTACGTATTTCTCCAGATTCCAAACGACAAGTATCTTCTCTTTCTAGTTGTGAGCAGTTTGCTTTGTTTGGTAGTGTCCGCAAAACTTTAATTAGTAATTCTGAGTGGAAAATCAAAGATGTCCGTTTTACTGAGCGTGGAGAAGATATTGCTCTGTAAAGGACTGATAAATATAGTCAATTTCTAGGGAAATGCTGATAAAAGCAGAGTTAACAGGCATCATTAAAGATCCTCTGGCAGATATACGCTGACTCTTACCATAAAAGTGCTATATTTACAGATAATCTAGGCATAGTAAAGATTTTCTAGTGATTCTGCCCAAAGGTAAAAAGACTCTATTAAGATAATAAGGTCTTAAGTCAAGGGTAAAAAATCAATGGATGTTAAGCTGATTTTAGTGGGTTTAACTGTTATATTTACGGTTTCGTGCTTGTTTTTTGGTACGAAAAATGGCTTTTATGATTCCGACAACTATCATGGGAATGGTTCTGCACATTAAGAGGAGTTTCCGGTTCGGTTTCCAACTTTCATAACTTTGCTAAGGAAACAAAGCCCAAGGCCAACTTCCTCAGCCAATAGTTTGAGGGGAGGAGTAGATGAGGGATAATGTCTCAATTGATTCTGGTTTTGATGCTCCAGAAGTAGCTCATGAGTTAGAATGTCTGCCCTATAGTGTGCAGCATCAAGATGAAGGGGTGTGTCTACTGGTGAAAATGGGTCCACACCGGATCTTATTAGATTTTGGGTTGACAAATATTTCATCCATAACTAAGGACTTGACTAAATCGGCACAACGTGGTAATTCACCTATGCCAGCAGATTTAGTTTTAGTTAGTCATGCTCATGCAGATCATGCTAGGGGTTTATTAACCCTGCATCAAGCTTTTCCGTTGTTACCTATTTATGCTAGTGAGGTGACAACAAAGTTATTACCTCTAAATTGGCCAGAACAAGAACTACCAGGAATTCCTTCATTTTGTCAGGCTTTACCATTGCGATCGCCTGTAGAAATAACAGAAAATTTAATCGTAGAATTATTTCCCGCAGGTCATTTACCTGGTGCGGTGGCTATTCTTCTCACTTACCACACCCCAAACCGCGATTATAAGTTACTTTACACTGGTGATTTTTTCCTATCTAATTCCCGTTTTGTAGAAGGGTTGCGACTGGATGAATTACGAGGTTTAAATTTAGACGTACTCTTAATTGAAGGTAGTTATGGTACATCCCGCCATCCTCATCGTCGTAACCAAGAAAATCAATTAGCAGAAAGGATTCATCGTGCTATCAGTCCTAGTGGAACAGATGAAACCCATTCAGTAATTTTACCAACACCAGCTTTAGGTTTAGGTCAAGAACTGCTGATGTTGTTACGTTCCCATCACCATTTTACAGGTAGAGATATAGATATTTGGGTTGATGGTGCTGTGGCGACTGGTTGCGATGCCTATTTAGAACTTTTATCTCATCTTCCCGCCTCTGTTCAAAATTTTGCCCGTCATCAACCTTTATTTTGGGATGAAAGAATCAAACCTCGTGTCCGCCGATTAAAACCGGAAGATATGGCGACTTTAGGCAGATCTCCTTGTATTGTCCTCACGGATTCCAGCGCCGATTTAAGTAAATATTGTCAACCAAATACAGGTAATTGGCTGATTCTTCTACCCGAAAAAATTGATATCAACTTTAGTCACAATTATTTAGCACCAACAGAAGTTGAAAATTATCTTTTAGCACAACATAGTGATGGTCCAGGAACAACCCAGCTAATTCATAATTTACGCCCCCAGCACGTGATTTTTGTACATGGTTCTCCTAGTTACCTAGCTGATTTAACTTGTTTAGAAGAATTACAAAACCGCTATCATGTCCATTCCCCCGCCGCAGGGACTCTAGTAGAATTACCGATTGGGGAAACATTTTTACAACCGGCTGCCCCTGAAACTAATTATGAGGGTGAGTTGACGGAGTTGGGAACTGTTATTACTATTACTCTTCCGGATGCAGTGACAGCAGATCCTCGCTGGCGACAGTTTGCTGATACAGGTTTAATAGCAGCCCGCTGGCAGGGTGAAGACTTAGTATTACGGGGTTTATCCCCACGGGAACTATTAAACCAAAATAGCCCCCGCCCTACTTCTAGTGATGTTGAATGCTGTGGTAATTGCCGATACCAAAGAGGGCAACGGTGTTTGAACCCCGTTGCCCCCTTGTATAATTTCAAAGTTACCCTTGACGGATACTGTCCTGCTTTTGAACGCTTAACTTGAATTTAATTTAGGAGCGTTTATTCTGGATTCAGGTCAGTATAAGGGTTATGAATACGTTCTGCTTCTGGACAGTCATCAGTTGTCAGCGGTTCTACATTACCGCGTTGTACTGAAGCTAATTTTTGAGTGACAGATCCGATGCTTTCGAGACGAACCATCTCCTCCCAAGAACAAACTTCATCTTCTTCGTCGGTTTCATAGCGTAAAGTCACTAAATCACCCTCGATATCAATGATGCGGGCCCGCTCTATCCAGCGTTGCTGATCCCGCAAAAAAACACATACCTCCCGCCCGTCGCAACACAGTTGATAAATCTTGCGGTGTAGCATGTAGTGCTTCTGCCTTTTTATACAACGTAGTTAAACCTGTCAGATTTGGGTTTTGTGCCAAGAACACTAGCCTCTAATGAGGTGAATTCCGCGGTTACAACCCAGTAAGTTTAGTGACTCAATTTTACCATTTATTTTTAGTCATTAGTGTTAGGTCAAATTTTGGGTCTTAAGCTTTAGTTTACCGCATTAGTTGAACGGCTATCCAAACTGTTTACATATACAGATATTTTTCTTTTACCTCGCGCTGCTGGTGGGAATATTTCGCCAAAACACGGATACTGATTTGATACTATCTACATGACTATCATCCGCAAGCAGTAGGCTACACAACGAGAGTTTAAAAATGAGCAACTCTTGTGTTAACAGTGCATACCACGCTTTGCTATTTGGGTCTTCAGCCTATCTTCTGAATAAAAATTTGAATATTCGAGGCGTTAATGGCGCAAGATGTAAATTTATATGTAGAGGTGTTCTGGTGGAATATCTCTACATAGGTTGTGAGACAGTGTCAGGTTATTTGGATACATTTAATCATTCACACTATAGAGTGTACAAGTAAGTGAAAACTGAAACTAACGGGGTTGGATGAGTGCAATCAAGAAAATTTATCGAGAATTACAAAGGGTGGGAAATTCTAATGGGCGACGAGCGGATGCTTCGCGTTTAATGTTACCACTACGGATTTCATCGTCAAGGGCTGCAAGAGCTACCAAATCGTTTGGCTGATAACACCTGGTTTTTAGCACTTGGTGGATTAGACCCTCGGATTCAACACTAAGACACCCAGTTTGGAAAGCAGATTTAACTAGTGAGCGAATCATCATAACTAGGGGCTAATGAAGCAATTTGATATTCTTATTGTGGAACAATTACTCCAGAAATACATTGATGCAAACCAGCCGTTCCTAGTGATTCTCATTACTTAAATATAGTGATCAATATCACTGCTAATAGGATTAATATTGGTTGGCTTCAGGATATTTACGGTTATTTGCTGGAAATAAAATACAAATTTGCAAAAATATAGCCCAAAAATTTATATTTTCTTGATGAAGTTAGTCCAGGTCTTCAGTATTATCAACTACGTAAAAGCTTGACGGAGATACGTTAGTGTAAAAACTGGCGAAAATCTTCATCTTGCTGACTCAACTGCACCCACTCTAAGTTTAGGACTTGAAATTTCTGGACTAAGCGATCGCACGCTGGACGTTCTGTGGCATAATGACCAGCATCAATTAATACAAGACCACGATCACGACTTTCTTGGAATTGATGAAATTTACAGTCAGAAGTTAGATAAGCTTGGGCATTAGTTTTGACTACTGCTGAAATAAAACCTGCACCCGAACCGCCTAAAACAGCTACTCTGGAAATTTGCTGCTGTAAATCAGCCATGGGGGAAAAAATCAACTGAGGCGGATTTAATTGCGTTTGAATATTATTAAGTAAATCTTGTAATTTTAAACTATCTTTGAGTATGCCTACACGCCCATAACCTAAACCTGCTTGGGTAGGAATAATGGGTGATACCTCTTCAAGTTCGAGAATTTGCGCTAAAACGTCAGCCGTTCCATCTTCTACTTGATCAAAGTTAGTATGGGCGCTGTAAATACCGATATTATGAGCAAAAGATAAGCGCACCATTTCCGTCAAAGCTTCACCAGTGCGGAAAGATTTGGGGGGGTTGAAAATGAGGGGGTGATGGGCAAAAATTAGATTAGCATGGAGAGCGATCGCTTCCTGCATAACGGCTAAAGTCGGAGTTAAACATACCAATACCCGCGCTTCTGTGTACAAAACACCGGGTTCAACTTGCCAACCGCAATTATCCCAGCTTTCGCACCAAGCAGGATTTGCCCATTCTTCAAACCAGGTAATTAAATCAGCAACTTTCATTAATTAATATTCTCAAAACAAGGTTATGTAACCCACTTTCTGTACCCTAACTGTCACACATCAACAAAAAGCTGATGACATAGTACACAAGAACTAAGTTAGATGCAAAAAGCAAGAGGCTTAATCAAAATATATAGCATTAAAAGGCACAAAGTGTCAGCAACTCAAGTTTGGTAAAGAAGACAAAAGAAAGAGAAAATTTCATAGTTAAAAAAAATTACTGTTAACAAAACAAGAAATGAGAGAATAAAAATAGAAGTAGTGGAGAAATTTGTTGTGAAATTAAATCCCCAACAAATAGAAATTTATTTTACTTAATATAGTTGTTTTATGCTCACTTGGATTTTTTCTCTCTGTAATTTCCCTTTGTGAGAGTTTAGGTTGCGGAATGTGAGATATTATCTGCTGGCTTAATCTGTTTAATGGGAATCTCAATCAAAAATTCTGTTCCCTTTCCAGGTTCAGAAACATACTCTATCTTGCCCTTATGCTTATCTACTATAATTTGGTAACTAATAGATAAGCCTAATCCAGTACCTTGGCCTACAGGTTTAGTAGTAAAAAATGGTTCAAACAATCTATTGCTAAATATTCCTTTAATTCCTATACCATTATCTTTAATACTAATAATTACGTTGTCTTCATCTTTTACTTGAGTATGGATAATAATTGAACTTGAGTGTTCTTTGCCATTTCTATAAGCATCCATTTCTTGTTGGCGTAAAGCATCAATAGAGTTAATGAGTAAATTCATAAATACTTGGTTTAATCCTCCTGCATAACATTCAATGACAGGCAAATTTTCATAATTTTTAATAATTTTAATTTCCGGCTGTTTCTTCTGACCTTTAAGAAGATATTGCAAAATTAATAGTGTACTATCAATTCCTTCATGAATGTTAACTGGTTTCATTTCGGCTTCATCAAGACGCGAAAAATTGCGTAAACTTAAGACTATTTCACGGATACGTTCAGTGCCAACTGTCATTGAGGATAATATTTTGCCAAGATCATCAATTATAAAATCTAAATCCATTTCCTCAATCAAAATATTTATTTCTGGATTGTCATAAGAATATTCTTGATGGTATCGCTTAACCAAAGTTAATAAGTTTTGAGTATATTCCTTAACGTGTATCAAGTTACCATAAATAAAATTAACCGGATTATTAATCTCATGAGCAACACCAGCAACTAATTGACCAAGGGAAGACATTTTTTCAGTGTGAATCAGTTGTACTTGAGTATGTTGTAGTTTTTGTAGTGTGTGTTGTAATTCAATATTTTTTTGTTTTAATTTTTCTGTTCTGGCTGTGACTTGCATTTCTAACATATAATTAGTTTCTTCTAAGGCAGCCTGAGCATTTTTTTTAGCTTTTAAAAATTCCTGTAATAAACGTAATACTAAAAGCCATATTGGGATAAGTATTGTTAAACTGATAATAGAGCCTAAAATACCCCAAATCATTTTTTGGCGATACTGAGCAACTTTTATTTCTAACCCCAGTGAGATATTCTGGTTTCTTTTAGCAACACCATCGGCATAAATCTGTTTCTGAGTTTTGTATTTACTGCTGGATAATAATTGCTGTGCAGCCTGTTTTTGATTTTTATTAACTAAATCAAAAGATTGATATTCCATTGCCACCAACTGCTGATTAGCAATATCAACTTTTTGGGCATTCTGATCCTTATATGTTTCAGGAGCGAGTTTAATAGCTTCTTTAATGGTAGCATCAAGTTTAGGTTCAAATTGACGATATCGGTTTTCCCACATCATATCACCTGTAGCTGCATTCATACGAGCTGACATGGTTAATAATTCATCTAAATAAGTAATTTCATCGCTTAGTCTTTGTAGGTTAAATTCTTGTTTAGTAATATTATTGAAGTTATAAAATGCTTGCCAGTTTAGCCAAACTTGTGGTATGAATAATAGTAATGTTAGTAATACTGTCACACTTACTAATTGAGAAGCACTAAACTTCAGCTTATTAAATAAATACATTTTCTACCTTGATATATATTATATTTGCAACTTATTGAATTGGTACTTAAATTATACAATGCCTTTTTCTGAATACTACATGACCATTAACTCCATATTGCACGCCCCAACTGTCACAGATCAAAACAAGCCCCTTAAATAGCACAAAGTAACTAAAGGCAAATCAAGGGTTGGGAGACTTAATGATAATAAATAGCATTAAAAGGAGGGTGGCGTGAGAACATGGAGCTTTGTAACGAAGACAAAAGAAAGAGAAAATTTCATAATTAAAAACAAGACATGAGAGAATCACAACAGAAATAGTGGAGGAATCTGTTGTGAGATTGAAATGCTATAAAGTTACTCAAATTAAATCCCAGAAAAAAGATAGCTTAGGAGAAATATCCTATGAAATATCAGCTACGTCTCTGAGAAAATAAGCTAATATTTTTGATTTATAGCTCTATTTTCCTATGTCAATAATTTCGGTTTTTACTACAATTTATTAGTTTATATAATAAATATAAGTTGCCATGATATCAAATGTCTATAACAAGAGATAGGGGATAGGTGACAGGTAAGAGTTTTACCAAATACCAATCACCAATTAGTAATTATTCAAGAGTTAAATCTTCTATTAATTTAACCACTCTTTCCTTAACTTCATCTCGCACACGTCGAAAAGTATCAATATCGTGACCTTCAGGATCATCAAGTTGCCAATCTGCGAAGACTTCTCTTAATACCCATACTTCTGGTAAATTGACTCCACAACCACACAGAGAAATTACTGCATCAAAATCTTCAGGATGAAAATCACTTAAACATTTAGAACTTTGATTACTAATATCAATGCCTATTTCTGCCATAACTTCGACAGTAATAGGATCTACATGACTTGATGCTAAACCAGAACTAACAACAGCAATTTTACCTTCTCCTAAAGTTTTCGCAAAACCTTCCGCCATTTGGGAACGGCGAGAATTTTTTTTGCAAACAAACATTACTCTTTTCATGATTTTTGTAGTTGTAAATTGGTTGACAAAAGAATAGTTTTATGAAACTTATCAGAACGCAAAATTGAACCAAAGTAGGGGTAATTCATGAATTACCCCTACCAGAAAATAAGGTTTTCAGTCACATATTCTGCAAGTCATACTTTTAAAGCCTTATTTGCGGCTTGAATATTTTCCTGGGCTGCTTTTTCTTTGCGTTCACTATGGCGGTCTGTGAGATAATCCACTTGATTACGTAATAGCAACGTAAATTTATATAGTTCTTCCATGACATCAATTACTCGGTCACGATAAGCAGAATCTTTCATTGTTCCATCTTCATGAAATTCTTGATAAGCTTTTGCTACTGAAGATTGATTAGGAATGGTGAACATTCGCATCCAACGCCCTAAAATTCGCATTGTATTAACGGCGTTGAAAGATTGAGAACCTCCACTTACTTGCATTACTGCTAAAGTCCTTCCTTGGGTTGGTCTAACTGCACCAATACTCAAAGGAATCCAATCAATTTGATTTTTTAAAATTCCGGTAATGTTACCGTGCATTTCTGGAGAAGACCAAACTTGACCTTCAGACCATGTACTCAATTCTCGCAATTCTTGAACTTTAGGATGAGTATCACTAACACTACCATAAATTGGTAATTCACGAGGGTCAAAAAACCGGACTTCTGCACCAAAGTTTTGCATGATTCTGGCTGCTTCTTCTGCTAATAAACGACTGTAAGAACGTTCGCGCAAAGAACCATATAAAAATAATATTCTGGGGGGATGATTGAAATCTGTCATGGCAATTATTTCTTAACTAATCATCAGCACTAAAGGCAGGAATACAACGAGGATCTCGCAAAGTTGCTTTTTCTGGTTCTCTCGGAAACCATGCTGCTGTGCGTTTACAAAATTCAACCAACATTAACATAACTGGTACTTCAATTAAAACCCCTACCACTGTTGCTAGTGCTGCACCAGAATTTAACCCAAATAACATTACCGCTGTAGCGATCGCCACTTCAAAATGATTACTAGCACCAATTAAAGCTGCTGGGGCTGAATCTTCATAGGATATATTCAGCTTTAATGCTGCTACATAACTAATGAAGAAAATGAAATTTGTTTGGATAAATAAGGGAACAGAAATCAATAAAATGTGTAAAGGATTTTTGACAATTAGTTCTCCCTTAAAGGCAAACAGCAAAACTAAAGTAATCAGTAAAGCAGCAGTAGCAATGGGAGAAAGATATTTCAGAAATTCTCTTTCAAACCATTCTCTACCTTTATATTTGAAAATCCAATACCGACTATACATTCCTGCTATTAATGGCAAACCAACATAAATCAGCACAGATAAAACTATTGTTTGCCAGGGAACTGTTAAATCATTTGCTGCTAATAACCATCTTCCTAAAGGTGCATATAAAAATAGCATTGCTAGAGAATTAACTGCTACCATTACCAAAGTATGTCCTTGATTACCATAAGCCAGATATCCCCACATTAAAACCATGGCTGTACAAGGGGCAATTCCTAATAAGATTGCTCCCGCAATGTAAGAATTTACTAAACTAACTTCGTTGCCACGAATTAATTCTGAACCTATAATTAATGGTTTAAATAACCAACCTAAAAAGAATTGGGCAAAGACTACCATTGTAAATGGTTTAATTAACCAATTCATCACCAAAGTCAAAATTACAGGTTTGGGTGTCCGCAGAGCGTGAGTAGCTTGGGTAAAATCTATTTTTACCATGATGGGATACATCATAAAAAATAGACATATAGCAATGGGAATTGATACTTGATAAATGCTAATAGCGTCTAGAGCTACAGCAATACCTGGAAATAATCTCCCTAGTCCAATTCCTACTAAGATGCACAAAAATACCCAAACGGTGAGATATTTTTCAAAAAAACTTAAGTTACTTCCAGCTTTGACTCGGACTTGATTTTCTGAATTATTGATATTCATTAAAATGCCTTTTGTTTGCGTAACAATTCTGTAAGTGTGAGATCAAACTCCGATTTACCAGCAAACACTGTTCCTACTTTTCCTTGGTATAAATGAACATAATCAAGTTTGTAAGCTTCCTCTGATAAAGGCACATAGCCGACAGAACTGGCAGTTTTTGTAGCATTTTTAATGTAGAAATCTGCAAAATTGTAAACTACAGTTTTGTTTTGACTAGACCACAGATTGACATATATAAATAGAGGTCGAGAAAGTGGTTGATATTTGGCATTTTCTACTGTTTCTGGTGATGGTACAACAGCACCTTTCCCGTTATTAACTGCTACGACTTTTAATTTATCTTTATTGGCTTCGTAGTAAGCATAACCAAAGTAACCCAAAGCATCAGGATCTTTATTAATACCTGCAACTAAGACTTCATCATCTTCGCTACCTATGTAATCTTTGCGGCTGGCTTTGGCTGTACCAACTATTGCTTCGGTAAAATAGTCAAATGTCCCAGACTTATCACCAGCGCCATATAATTTGATAGGACGGTTTGGCCAAGAAGCGCGAACTTGATTCCATTTTGTAATTTTTCCCTCAGCCGCAGGTTCCCAGATTTTCTTTAATTCGGCTACTGTGATGTCTTTTGCCCAGTTGTTTTGCGGGTTAACAGCGATAGTTAGGGCATCAAAGGCTATGGGTAATTCCATATAGCTGATGCCATTTTTTTTACAAGCTGCCATTTCAGACTCGGAAATTGGTCTAGAGGCGTTATTAATGTCAATTTCCCCGATACAAAATTTTTCAAATCCTCCCCCAGTCCCGGAAATACTTACTTTTACTTGACTTTTATTTTCGGGGTTGGCAAGATATGCTTTGACTACAGCTTGGGTAATGGGATATACGGTACTAGAACCATCTACTTTTATGAGTGTTTCAGTGGTAGAGTTAGTAACTTTTGTGGCTTTATTGGGCTGCTGAACATTATCACCAGAATTAGATGTAGCTGTACAACTGGTTGTTAATACTAACATTCCCAGGGTTAAGACTAATTTGTTTGCTGTTTTCTTCACTGAATTTCACCTGTATATTTAGTGAGCAGACTATTTATCCTATCTACCTGTCATTTCAAAAAAAATTGATATGTTAATGCTTACTCTACCATGAGATAAAAAAATTAATCAAGAAAAATTGATGTGTTGTTTATACATGGCAGTAAGAATGTTTTTAGCCGTTTGCTAGTCTCCAACATCAGAAAACGTTTGTTCACCAACCTCAAACGGAGTAGCAGGTTTTGAACTAAAGTAAAGTAAAAGCTTTTTCCTCGCGTGGAGAATCACAATTGTGAAGTTACAGCGACCAATATTAGTGGGAGGACTAGGGCTATCGTTCTCCTTGTGGATGTTAGATAGCTGGCATGATTCAATAGTTCAGGTAGGAGAATTCGGCCTCCTGAGTGCGTTGGCTGTGGGTGGGGGTTTGTGGTTATTCAAGAAAAATCAGCCCCAACTAGGTGAACAGCTAAATGATATGTTTGTAGATAGAGCGGCTGTGGATAAAGCGATCGCTCAAACCGAAGTAATAATTAATCAGCTTGCCCAAGAATCAACCAGTCATCCTGCTTTAGAAAAACTCCGGGCAAACCTGGCTAAATTGCCTTTAGAATTAGATAGAAAGGAAATCACCGTTGCCGTTACTGGTGGAAAATCAGTAGGTAAAAGTACGGTTATTAAAGTTACAGAAAATGCAGGAACGAGTTCGGGAATGTCTTTACATTTTTCCGAAACAGCGCCTTTGTTTTCCGTAATTGGTGAAAATGCTGATGTTGTCACTTTATCAGAAATGCAGAAATCTGATTTTGTCTTATTTCTGACAAACGGTGATTTAACAGATTCAGAATTTCAGGTTTTACAACAACTAAAAGCCGCAAAACAGCCGACATTACTGGTTTTCAACAAACAAGATCAATATCAACCTGATGAACGCGCTACAGTTTTACAATCATTAAAACAGCGCATTGGTGCAAATGTAGTTGCAACTGCGGCTTCTCCTGTAGCTGTGAAAGTGCGAAAACATGAAGAAGATGGTTCTTTCCAAGAATGGATGGAACAACCAACGCCAGATATCCAGCAATTAACACAACAATTAGGAGAAGTTGTCCGACAGCAGGGAGAACAGCTAGTTTGTAATACCACAAATCGCAAAGTATTATTACTGAAAGCTGAAGCTAAAGATTGTTTAAATAACGTGAGAAGGGATAAATCTACACCCTTTATAGAACAATATCAATGGATTGCAGCAGCAGCGGCTTTTGCGAATCCCGTACCTGCTTTAGATATTCTCGCAACAGCGGCGATTACTGCTCAAATGGTCATGGATTTGGGTAATATATATCAACAGAAGATTTCCTTGGAACAAGCGCAACAAGTAGCGGGAACTATGGGAAGTTTGATGTTGAAATTAGGTTTAGTGGAACTTTCTACCAGGGCTGTAACGGGTATTCTGAAAACTAATGTTGCTACTTTTGTCGCTGGAGGAATGGTAGAAGGAGTTAGTGCTGCTTATCTAACAAGAGTAGCGGGATTAAGTTTAGTTGAATATTTTGAACAGCAAGAAGTTGCTTTAGAATCGGGAAGTGTTTTAAATCTCGACAAACTGCGTCAAGTTTTGCAAACTGTATTCCAACAAAATCAAAGAATGGCTGTTTTGGAAGATTTTGTGAAGCAAGGTGTGAAGCGGTTGTTACCGGAAGCAAAAGCAGTGGAAGTCTAATTTATTACTTACCTTGGCGATTAGAAATCACGGCTACACAGACAAAACCCATCTACCCTTCGGGAACGCCAAAGGCGAACATGGGTTTCAAACTCTTACTTTTTTCTTAGTCCACGCAGGTGGTCACTGAGCCTGTCGATAGCGTAGCGTGGCGTTAGCCATAGTGTGGACTTTGTTTGTGTAGTTGCGATTTCTAATCGCCCAATACTCAGCAATGATATAATTATGACAATATATTTAAATTAATCTCTGCGGTATTTACTAAAAAAGGTATGATTATTTGGCAAAAAGGGCAAAAAATTAATAACGGTAGATTTATCATTGAGGGTAAACCCTTGGGTATAGGTGGTTATGGTATCACTTACAAAGCTTTAGAACCCAAGACGGGTAAATTTTACGCCATTAAAACCTTAAATCCCACCATGCAATTGAGGAAAGATTTTACAGAACAACACGTTAAGTTTCTAAATGAAGCCTTGACAATTAAAGGTTTTGATCATCCCCATATTCTCAAAGTTTATGAAGTCATCCAAGAAGAAAAAAGTGAACTTTTTGGTATTGTGATGGAATATATTGATGGGGTAAATTTATCTGAATATGTCCAAAATAAAGGACAATTATCAGAATCAGAAGCACTATTATATATAGATCAAATTAGTCAGGCTCTAGAATATATTCACATAAAAGGAAGTTTACACCGCGATATTAAACCGGAAAATATTCTCTTACGAAAAAATAAACAAGAAGCGGTTTTAATTGACTTTGGGCTAAGTCGAAATATTGAGAATTACAGCATGACAAATGCTTTAACAGAAGGTTATGCACCTATAGAACAATATGAGCGCCAAGGTAATTTTGGACATCATACCGATGTTTACGCTTTAGCCGCAACTTTATATTATCTCCTCACGGCAGATGCTCCAGTATCCGCGCAAAACCGTAGGAATAGTAAAGCTTTTGACATTTTAGTAGAACCAAAGAAATATAATTCCTGTATTAGTCAGAGAGTGAATGATGCTATTTTGCAGGGTATGGAAATAGAACCGGAAAACCGGACTCCAACAGTATTTAAGTTTAGGGAAAATTTGGGTTTGGTTAATATTGAAAATGAGCAAGAAATACAATTAAAATCAGAAGTAGGAATGGAATACAATAACCTGCGTGATTTACTCAAAGCACAGAACTGGGAAGAAGCAGATAAAGAAACTTACGAAGTTATGATTAAAGCTGTGGGTAAAAAGTCAGGTGACTTCTTTGCAAGTAATGAACTCTTAGATTTTCCATGCCAAGACCTCCGCACAATTGACCAATTGTGGGTAAAATACAGTCAAGGAAAATTTGGCTTCAGCGTCCAAAAGGAAACTTATTTGAGTGTCGGTGGGAAGCTTGGTAGCTATGAATATGAAACCTTGAAGAGATTTGTCAAAAGTGTGGGATGGGGAGAGGGTATAAAAGAGGGTATAAAATATGATAATACATCACCAAAAGGACACTTGCCTTGTGTTGTTGTGTGTTCTCTGGTGGGGGAGGCAATAGGGAGGGGGTCTGTTTTCCAGAGACTTGTAAACTGTAACATTTAAAGGTTACAGAAAATTATTAAGTCTGAATCAGGATATACAGGATTTAAGGATTTACAGGATTTTATTTTCTGATGAAAGCTCCCCGACTTCTGAGATAATTGATGTTGATAAATGAGAAGATGAATTAAATAATTTAGATCCCCAAAAAAACAATCATTCAATAAAATCCTGTAAATCCTAAAATCCTGGACATCCTGATTCAGACAATTTCAGATATAATATAATAAATTCCCAACAGGAGTAAAAGTTATGACTATGAAAGAACTTATTCAAGCAGAAATTGACAAAATACCAGAACAAGAACTAAATAACCTTTATCAATGGATAAAAGAATTTACTGGTAAAATAAATAATATGAAACATTCAGAAACCATGGAATCAGCAGAAAAACATTTCTCTAATTCCTATCCTTACCATGATCTAGATTATCTTGCTGGAACATGGACAAAAGAAGATGAAACTGAATTTTTACTGAATACTCAACAATTTAATGAAATAGATCAACAATTATGGCAATAAAATCAATCTTATTAGATACCAATGCTTATACTGCTTTTAAACGTAATCAAAATGAAGCAGTTGCAATAATTGGAAATGTAGATATTATTGTCATCAATTCCATCATTCTTGGAGAATTATTAGGAGGTTTTGCACTAGGAAATAAACCAGAAATAAATCGTGATGAATTGGAAAAGTTTATGGAATCTCCTAGAATAAAAATATTTCCTATAGATGAAAAAACATCAGAATATTATGCTCTTATTTATTCTCAATTATGAAAGAAAGGAAAACCTATACCTACTAATGATATTTGGATTGCAGCTACAGCAATTCAACATAATTTAATTTTATTTACTTATGATAGTGATTTTGAAAATATAGAAAATTTAAAATTAGGTAATTGTTTAGCAGATTTTATTTAGGAATCATAATTGATCATCATACTTTAAACCCATATCCTGATTCTGACAAATAAAAATCTGCACAATACAGGTTAATCATCTACTAAACACGAAAATCCACATCCTGAAAATCCTTATTAATTATGACCATTGCTGAACAGATTTACGCACTTGTGAAAAATCTTCCCCAAGATAAAGCTGAGGAAATTTTGAATTTTGCTGAATTTATCTGTAGTAAAAATTTAAATCCTAACCAAATTGTCAATGATTCTGCAAATCTTTCTTGGACAGAACTCGTTTATTCACTTGCGGGAACTTGGAAAGATGACTTTCCTAGTTTAGAAGAAATTCGTAGTGAAGCGGGACAAGATATCTTGCGGGAGAGTCTGGCATCACCGTGCCAAAACGGGAAAATTGTACGCTAAGGCTGAAACGATTGCAGGACAACGGTTTCAGAACCAAAATAAATTGATTAGCTAATACTTGTATAATAAGCAACCGGAAGATAGCTTACCCTCATTCTCTTGGTACAGAGTAGTATGTATTCCCTGCCCCATAAATTTAACCCCAGTTAAAAGTATTGATGATGACTGTCAAATCTGAATTAATTACCAAAATTATTCGCAAAAATTGGGCAGACTATTAAACGCCTTGTGTGCTACTTCCTCAGCTCGTTGTGGCGTTACTTTCTGATACCGTAAAGTTGTCTGAATGCTCTCATGTCCCATCAATGCCCTAAGTTCCTCAATCCCCATTAGCCCCACCCGTTCTGTAGCAAAAGTGTGCCGTAAATCATGAAGTCTCACCCCCTGAAGTTCCGTAACATTCCCAATCAAACTTGTCCAGGATTTATGAGCCATCCGGTACGATAGACGAGAGACAATCAAAGTTTTTGGCTGTTGGGCAGTAAACAGGGCAGGATGGTTGAGATGTCTATAATACTTTAAGTAGTGATTTAGACTCTTTTGCGCCGCTTCACTGTAAAAACACCACCGTTGCTTATTCCCCTTGCCCACAACCTGAAAATTCCTGGAGTTGAAATCAATTTGTTCCAAATTTAGAGCCAGTACCTCAGCAATCCTCGCCCCACTACTATGTAACAACCGCACCAATGCAGACATCCGCACATCTTTTTTGATGACATGATACAAAATACTTAATTGGTTAAGTGTAAGATAGCGCACAGCCTCAAGTTTCGCGTGTTCTCCTTGTTCTCGATTCGGCTTACGTCTTCTCAGTCCAGCAACCGGATTAGATTTGAGATATCCCAAATCAACAGCAAAATTGAACAAAGCCGTAATCACAGCTTGATGACGATGATGAGTAGTATAAGAAACATCAGTTAAAAGATTGAGATATTCCGACAAAACTTGTCTATTGATGATTTCTATTGACCATCGGCCGTACTCACAGAGCAAGGGCATTAAGGTAGACTGATATGAACGCAGAGTATTCTGAGATAATCCGGGACGTTCTAAAAATGCAGTGGCTAAAGCAGCTAAAGTAATCATCACTTTAGATCCTGAATAGAAGCAAGTTCTTGTCTAAAAGTGTAGATGTTAAAATATAATTAATAAATACATTTTTAGATATATTTTCATGGTGGTAGCAGAACAAGATCCGCTTCCCAAAGGGGATGAAGCCCTAGCTGATTACGTCCACAGGTTACGAACCCAGCAGAACTTAACCCAAAAAGAGTTGAGCTTAAAAGCACAAATACACATCCAAACCATCCGCAAAATAGAAGGTGGACAAACGAATAGACTCAATCAAAAAGCTAAAAGCGGTTTAGCATCTGCGTTGGGGATACCACCGGATTACTTAGATGCGGCAGCCAAAAAAGTCCCCCTAGAGACAATCACTACATTTAAATTTTGTCCTCAATGTTGGACTCCAGGAACGACCCCTGACCAAATGTGGACTGATTTACGGTCAAAGTATTGCTTTGCTTGTGGTACAGCTTTACGAAACCGTTGTATTAATTGTAATGAACCAATTATGTCACTAAAATTCAAATTTTGCCCTTACTGTGGGGCAAACTATAAACTTTCATCAAACTAATTAGATGCGGGGATTTTAATATTTTGATTTTGTTCGATAAATCTTGACAACCACTAACCACTAATTCATTATTCACAATAATTTATCAAATCCAAAACCACAGGTAATCTAATTGGCAACTCGTGAACTTTTATCTCCGGCACAGCGACTACAATTTACGGAAATTCCCAATTCTATCACCTCAAGAGATATAGCTCGCTACTATACTTTTAGCAACGATGAACTCAAAGTTATCAAAGAACGTCGTAGACCACACAATCGTCTGGGTTTTGCCGTGCAGTTGTGTTACCTCCGCTTTCCTGGTCGGGTTTGGAGTTTGTCAGAAATAGTCCCAGAATCTGTACTTTCTTATATTGCTTCCCAATTAAAAATTGACCCAACAATCATTACAGAATATTCACAAAGAGATACAACACGGCGTGAACATTTAGTAGAAATTCAAAATATTTTTGGGTTTCATTCTTTTAATATATCTACATATAAACTCCTCTCAAAATGGTTATTACCATTTGCCATCTCCTCAGATCAAGGGATGGCACTTGTGGGAGCATTAATTGATGAAATGCGCTTTCGTAAAATTATTATTCCAGCTATTTCTACTGTAGAACGTTTGGCGTGGGAAGTGAGACACCGCGCTCAAAAATTAGTGTGTCTAGAATTAACTCAAAATTTGACAATCTTACAAAAAACAGCCCTGGATAAGCTATTAGTTTTAGAGCCTGATAAAAAGCTGACTGATTTAATTTGGCTGCGTCAACCACCAGGAATACCTAATCCTAGAAACTTTTTAAAGCTTGTAGAACGCCTAGAATTTATTCGCAATCTTCACCTTGACTCTGGATGTTTGAAACGAGTACATCAAAATCGTCTGTTACAATTCACTAAAATTGGTGCGAAGTCTACACCTGCTCACCTATCTAGGTTAGATGAATTAAGACGTTATGCCATTTTAGTTGCTTTTTTGATTGAATGGAGTGCATCATTAGTCGATTATGCCATAGGGATGCACGATAAAATGATGGGTAAATTGTTTAATAAAAGTCAGCATCAGCATGGCGAAAAGTTTCAACATGATGGAAAAGCGATTAATGAAAAGGTGAGATTATATGCCCAAGTCGGAAAGGCGTTAATTGCCGCTAGAGAGGAAGAGGATGATGCTTATCAAGCGATTGAGTCGGTATTAGATTGGGAGAAGTTTATCAATAGTGTTGTTGAAGCTGAAAAGTTAGCTAGACCCGCAGATTTTGATTATCTTGAACTGCTTGATAACCGTTATTCACAGTTGCGAAGATATACACCTAAGTTGTTGGAGACCTTTGAATTTAAGGCGACAACTGCTAGTTTACCAGTTATCGAAGCTTTGGCGGTGATTAAAGAATTAAATATATCTGGACGCAGAAATATACCGGAATCTACTCCTACCAGTTTTGTTAAACCGCGTTGGTTAAAGCACGTAATTAAGGGGGATACTATTGACAGGCACTATTATGAGATGTGTGCTTTGGCTGAGTTACGCAGTGGTTTACGTTCTGGGGATATTTGGGTAGTAGGTTCTCGTCAGTTCCAAGATTTTGAGGATTATCTGTTAACGGATAGTTCATGGCAGTCAATGCGTTTTGCTCAGACAATACCTGTGGCGGTGACAACTGATTTCACTACCTATATTGAACAACGTTCACTGGAATTGAAGTCACAATTAGGGATTGTTTCTGATTTAATGGCAGAGGATAAGTTGATTGATGTCAGAATAGAAGATGAGCGGTTAATTATTACTCCTTTGAGCAATGCTGTTCCGACTGAGGTTGATGAATTAAGTCGAAAAGTCTCTAGTTTATTGCCGAGAATTAAGCTGACTGATTTGTTGGTGGAAGTTGATTCTTGGACGCATTTTACTAAACATTTTACACATTTATATTCAGGAACAGAAGTAGAAGATAAGGTGGTTTTGTTGAGTGCGTTGCTTGCTGATGGGATTAATCTGGGTTTAACGCGCATGGCAGATGCTACTCAAGGAATGTCTTTTGAGCGTTTAGCTTGGGTGGCTGATTGGTATATTCGAGATGAGACTTATTCTCAGGCTTTGGCAGAGGTGGTAAATTTCCAGGCACAAGTTCCTTTTGCTACTTATTGGGGTGATGGGACTACTTCTTCATCTGATGGTCAACGATTTAAAGCTGGTGGACACCGCAGTTTTAATGAAGAGATTAATGCCAAGTATGGTAAGGATAGAAGCGTGATTTTTTACACGCATATTTCTGATCAATATGTGCCTTTTCATGTCAAGGTGATTAATGCAACGGTCAGGGATGCTAGTTATGTTTTAGATGGTTTGCTGTATCACGAGAGTGATTTGCAGATTCAGGAGCATTATACTGATACTAGTGGCTATACTGAACAGGTGTTTGCTATGTGCCATCTGCTGGGGTTTAGATTTGCCCCACGAATGCGCGATTTACCTGATAAGAAGTTGTATACTTTTGAGTCTACTTCTGCTGATGAGGTTTTGTCGCCTTTGTTAGGTGGCAAGATTAATGTGAAGTTGATTGAGGAGTCTTGGGATGAGATTCTCCGGCTTGCTAGTTCGATTCGCACGGGGACGGTCACGGCTTCTTTGATGTTGCGGAAATTAGCTTCTTATCCTCGCCAGAATCGTTTGGCTTTGGCTTTGCGGGAGTTGGGGAGAATTGAGCGGACTTTGTTTACTTTGGAATGGTTGCAGAGTCCTGAATTACGACGACGGGCGACGACGGGCGACGGCGGGTTTAAACAAGGGTGAGGCAAAACATACCCTGAAAAGGGCGGTGTTTTTTAATCGTCTGGGTGAAGTCCGCGATCGCTCTTATGAAGACCAATTTTATCGGGCTAGTGGGTTGAATTTGGTGGTGGCGGCGATTGTTGTGTGGAATACGGTGTACACAGAAAAGGCTGTTGAGCATTTGAAACAACAGGGTATGGATATTCCTGAAGAGCATTTGCAACATTTATCACCTTTGGGTTGGGAGCATATCAATCTTACTGGTGATTATGTCTGGAATTTGAAGCAGGCAACCAGCTTTGATAACTTGCGCCCTTTGCGAGTTAAGGAAAATAAGTATCGCTCAAATCCTTGATGGATAAAGCTTTCAGCCTTAGCGTACAATTTTCCCGTTTTGGCACGGTGACCCCAGTCTCTAAATGTATGTTTTGGATACCAACACCCTGATTTATTATTTTAAAGGTCAAGGACAAGTTGCTCAAAACTTTGCTAAAATACCTGCTCAGGAAATTATTATTCCGACAATTGTTCTCTTTGAATTACAAGTGGGAATTGCTAAATCAAATTCACCCGCAAAACGAACTCAACAACTTCAGCAACTTTTAAACTGGGTTAACTTAGTTTCTTTTGATAAAGATGCTGCTTTTGCTGCTGCTAAAATTCGCGCTGACTTAGAGCAAAAAGGAACTCCTATTGGTTCAATAGATGTTTTAATTGCTGGAATAGCTATAGCACTTCAAGCAACTCTTATTACTCACAATGTTAATGAATTTTCCAGAGTTTCAGGACTGTCTATTGTGGATTGGTTTTGATAAATTAAAACATCCTGGATATCCTGATTCTGACAAAAATAACTTTGGGAAAACAAAACCCTATATATATGGGCGCACAGATTTTCACTATACTTAAATAATAACCGAAACTTGAAAACTTGTCAACAGTTTCCGAAGAGGTTGTTTGCAAGTTTAATGGTAAACCAATAAATTTTGACTTTTAAAATTACCATAAAATACCTCTAGAATTAGTTCTAGAGGCTTTATTTTTGCTGATTAACTAAGGAAAACTAATGAAACCAGGAATTCCCAAGGGAGGAGCAAATAGTAGCGAGGGGTTGTTTCCGATAGGATCTAACGGTATAATATTGAGAAATGCTAGTGCTGACGTTAGATTAGTAGGAATAGTAGGAATACCAGGAATACCAGGAATACTAGGAATAGTGGTATTAACACCACCACAAGTATTTTCTTGTTCTTTAATAGATACGCTAGTAAATAATTTGTTGTTCATAATTTGTCATCTTTCTATGTAACAAACATTGACTGTAGCTAAATTAGTTTTGAAGCAATCTCAACTAATATTAATAATAATATAGTCAAATTGGCATTAAGTTCTATTCAAAAGGATGGAAGTTTTTTCACTGCTCTTTTGCTAGGAAAATGGTGTATTTCTTGTGACAGTTCCTTTGGATTTGAATATTTATCAAACCGCAGAGGGAAGAGGTAGAAATTTACATAATATTAATCGGATCTACGTCAATTGTTAAACTGACAGAAGCGGGAGCAAGCGATCGCACTTCTGGCCAATCTGGTAAATTTGGTAATGCGTCAGGCGCAAATTTAAGTAATATTTGCCACCGATAACGGTTAGCTACTCGTAATATACTAGCTGGTGCGGGTCCTAATATCTCAAATCCTTCTTTACCGCTTAAAAAGGTGGCAATGATTTGGGCTGTGTTTTGGACTTGAATGGGATCTAAACTACTTAACCGCAATAAAATTAATCTCCCATAAGGAGGATAATTCAGGGTTTGTCTTTCTGTTAACTCTGCATCAGAAAAAGATTGATAATCATGCTTTTGTACGGCTTCAATCACAGGATGTTCTGGGGTATAGGTTTGGACAATTACCCTACCAGGATCTTCCCCTCTTCCTGCTCTTCCTGCAACTTGGGTGAGGGTTTGAAATGTGCGTTCATTGGCGCGATAATCAGATAAGTGCAGTAATCCATCCGCAGCGACTACACCCACCAGAGTAACTTGAGGTAAATCTAACCCCTTCGTTAACATTTGTGTTCCCACTAATAAATGGGCTTCACCGTTAGCAAATTGGGTGAGAAGTTTCCGGTGTGAACCTTTGGTGCGGGTGGTATCGCTATCAAAGCGAATTATTTTCAAATTGGGAAATTGTTTAGTTAATTCTTGCGCTACCCGTTGAGTACCACTTCCGAAAAACTTTAAATAAGGGGAACTGCATTCGGGACAATGGGGAGGATGCGATCGCCCATAATTACAATAATGACAGCGTAATAATTCCGGCGCTCCCGCTTCCACGTGATGATACGCGAGGGATACATCACAGTGGGGACATTCCAACACATAACCACAACTGCGACAAGAAACAAATGTACTATGTCCACGGCGGTGGATAAATAATATTCCCTGTTGTTGTCTTTCTTCTAATTGTTGCAGTGCATTTTGCAGCTTTCTACTAAAAATAGACCGATTCCCCTCTTTTAACTCTTGACGCATATCCACTATTTCCACAGGGGGTAATGGCCGCGAGTTAATCCGTTCTGGTAATGATAAATATAGTTGATTTCCACTCACCCAACTCTCTAAAGAGGGAGTTGCTGAACCTAAAATGAGGGGACAATGTTCTAATTCGGCTCGCCATTGAGCGACGGTACGGGCGTGATAAGTGGGAATGGGGGAATCTTGTTTAAAGCTGCTGTCGTGTTCTTCGTCGAGGATAATTAAGCCTAAGTTGGGTAAAGGAGCGAAAATGGCGCTGCGGGTCCCAATGATGATTTGTGGTTCTCCTGTGAGCATTTGTCGCCAAGTGTCGTAACGTTCACCGTCGGAGAGGGCGCTGTGATAAACGTGGACTTTCTGACCAAATCTAGCGCGGAATCTATCTGTGAGTTGAGGTGTAAGTCCGATTTCGGGAACTAAGACGAGGGCGGATTTTCCTTGGGCTACTAAGGGAGCGATCGCTTGCAAGTATACTTCTGTTTTCCCTGAACCTGTGATTCCATGTAACAATACTTGAGCAAATCCAGTTAAGGAATTAATAGTTTCTAAGGCGTTATTTTGGGCTGGTGTCAAGGATTTATCCTGATCCCCAGCCATGACTGGTCCTTGTTCTCTGCGTAATATTTCCCTGTCTTCAATGACTATATAACTTTTATCTACTAAGGCTTTGAGGGTAGAAGTGCTGGTACTGCAAAGTTGCAATAATTCACTTTGCCACATTTCTCCGCCTTGTCGGCGTAGAACTTCGACAATTTCTTTTTGACGGGTTGTTAAATCTTCATTGGGATTATCCAGGAGGGTGACAGCTTTTTGTAATTTAGGTTGGGTGAGTCTTGGCGGTTCTAAATAGTTTTCTGCTAATCCTAATCTGATTAATTCCCGTATTCCCCGATATGCGGCTTTAACTTTTTGTTGAATGTAGTGATAACTATAGTCTGCTGTAGGGGTTTTTTCTAACAGAGCGATTACTTGCTGGGCTGTAGGGCTGATGTAAATCGAGAGATTTTTTCTTCCCAAGGGAGTTAAGCGTAGACGACGTTGCGATCGCCCTAATAAGCCTGGTGGTAAAGCGACGCGAATAACTTGTATTAGAGGTGTATAGTAATAAGACGCAACACGATTAAGTAAATTCCAATAACCAGGAGGAAAAAACCCCTCACTGACGACATCTTCTACTTCCCGAATTTTCTCTAAGGGAATATCTATATCTGGTTGAGTTAATAAGCGAATAGCGATCGCTCCTACCTGTGTCGCACCGAAAGGAACACTTAAAATATCTCCTGGTTTAATTGATAACTGTTCTGGTATTTTATACGTAAATAAGTCTGAACATCCTGGACAGTCTACCAGCACTTCAATCCATTGAGATAACTTAGTTTGGGGCTGATATGATCCCCCTGGTTCAGCTACGGCTATAACAGATAAATTAGCACTCTTACTATACATAACTTCCCGATTTATAAACAAATAATTTGCTCACATACTTGATTAATATTATCCAAGCTTACTTAACTCTATCCTTTGGTTTAACCTGATGTAAATAGTATTTTACAATACTTCAATTACCCATAATACTTGATAATCTTTAATTTATGTAATCTACTAAACAAATTATCTCCTAGCATCCAGGTAATAAATAATTTAAAAATTAAAAATTAAACCCCAAAAATCAGATTAAATAGGGGTTTTTAGAATTTTTAATATTTTATGGACTTATCTCCTTGTGTATTAGTAAGTATTCAGCAGCCCTTAATTACAGAGATTTTTCCTACTGTTTCCTGTTCCCGGAAATTATGTTATTAATCAATTCAGAGTTTGATCTATGAAATAGAACACAAAGCTTTTCCACCCATTGATAGATATTAAATACTTTGGCAATATGAGATGCTTTGAGACGATAAATATTATCCGGATTGTAAGTTACCATTTTCGTAATTTGAATCATTGAGTAAATTTTCGTAGAGATAAATAACTTTAGTACCAAAATGATGATTTATTCAATAACTTCCATCATCTAAACTGGAGAAACATAGAAACTTTGCAAAAAATACACAAAAATTTAATATATAGGATTTTTCTTGTATTTGTGACAGATAGCGTGGCTTTAGGGAGGCGATGAACAGACAATAGGCAACAAACAACAGATTTACTCACAAATCATTTAGGATGGATCTATAGAGTGCTTTCTCTACTTTTTTATATTTGTTAAAGTTGGTATGGGGGGATTTGACATATTTGATAATTAAGAAAAGAATAAAGAAGGAAGAGGAAGTAACCGCAGGGTTTATTTAGACTCCACCGGAAATATATCGCTGATATTCGTGGGGGTATCTTGACTGGCGGATAGGGAAAAGAAAAGTAGAAAAACTGTTCCTAGTTATCTATTCCCTATTTTTTGTTCTGTTCTTTGATGAAGAATATGTCTATTGCAATACTAATCAGTTAAGACCTGATAATTAGTTAAGTTAGTTCGGGTAAAAATTGAAAAATAAAGGGGAAAAGTTTTTTATTTTCCTATTCTCCTGCCTTTTTCCCCCTTAACCGACAAGTATTGATGTCTATTGGTATTCTGAAAAAGATAGTTTTTTGTGGGTGCTAAAACCATTAATGATTATAGGTTGTATCTAGCCAGAACGAAAAATAATGGACAAATACTGATTTCCATTCCCGAAAAGGAATGATCAAAAAGAGATTATTTTGCTAGTGATAAGGGTGTATTTGTCCTGAAGGGAAAACTACCAAGCCTGAAACAGGCTGTTGTCATTAAATTATGTACCAAACAAAGCAACCGTCCCTAAAGGAAACTATGAATATTGCTGAATTGGGAGCAATGGAAATACTAGAGAATATTACTGATCATGAAGAACCATCGCTTGAGAGCCTAGATCAAGTAGTATATGAAGATACTGCAATTGTCGAAAACTTGGAATCAGAAGAACGCAATGGCGATGAAATGGGCGCAGCCCGTCCTTCGGGATATAATAAGACGGAACATGATGATGCTGTAGGCGCATTTTTCAAAGAAATGGCGCGTTATCCCCTACTCAAACCTGATGAAGAAGTAGAATTAGCGCGACGGGTGAGATTTTTAGAAGAAGTCAAAGAATTACAAGCAGCCTTGGAATTAGAGCTAGGAACACACCCTAGTAAAAATCAAGTAGCTTCCCGGTTAGAAATGACGGAAAAACAACTAGAAAGCCGCTTATATCAGGGTAGAGTCGCTAAACGGAAAATGATTCGCTCCAACTTGAGATTAGTCGTATCTATTGCTAAACGGTATCTAAATCGTGGCGTACCTTTTCTAGATTTGATTCAGGAAGGAGCAATGGGTTTAAACCGCGCTTCGGAAAAATTTGATCCTGACAAAGGATATAAATTTTCTACTTATGCTTATTGGTGGATTAGACAAGCAATTACAAGAGCGATCGCTAATGATGCCCGAACTATTCGCTTACCAATCCATATTGTTGAAAAACTTAATAAACTAAAAAAAGCCCAACGGGAACTCAAACAAAAACTTTCTCGTAACCCCTCTGAAGCCGAAATGGCCGAAGCTTTGGAAATTACAGTTCACCAACTCCGTCAACTTCAACAACTACGCCGTCAAGCCCTTTCCCTGAACCACCGTGTCGGTAAAGAAGAAGACACAGAGTTAATGGACTTGCTAGAAGATGAAGATAATCAGTCTCCAGAAGCAAAAATGAACGAAAACATGATGCGTCAGGAGATTTGGGAAGTCTTAGGAGACGTACTCACCCCACGGGAAAAAGATGTCATTTCCCTCCGCTATGGACTCACCAGCAGCGAACCCTGCACCCTAGAAGAAGTGGGGAATATGTTTAACCTTTCCCGCGAACGAGTCCGCCAAATCCAAAGTAAAGCTATGCGGAAGTTACGCCGTCCTCACATAGCCAAGCGTTTAAAAGGATGGTTGGTATAAGTCATTAGTCAGTTGTTAGTTGTCAGTTGTCAGTTGTCAGTTGTTAGTTTTGAAAAAAATCATCCACTGCGGTATAAACTATGGACTGTGGACTATAGATTAATAACTGATGACTGCTAATACTAATTTAATTATCCGTGCTGTTGAACCTAGTGATTCTGCTGTATTATTTGAATTGGTTCAGGGATTGGCAGAATACGAAAAATTATCTCATACTGTGACTGGCGACGTTGAAAAACTCCACCAGCATTTATTTGGCTCACCAAAATATATAGAGGCAATATTAGCAGAAATTGGTGGACAGGCAGTAGGTTTTGCCATGTTCTTCCATAATTATTCTAGCTATTTGACCAAGCCTGGAATTTATTTAGAAGATATCTATATTATCCCAGAATATCGTCAGCAAGGTATTGGCAAAGCACTTTTAATTAAGGTAGCTCAAATAGCTGTAGAAAGGGATTGTGGACGTTTAGAATGGAATGTTTTAGATTGGAATGTATCAGCCCAAGAATTTTATTATCGCATGGGAGCAGAGATGATAGAAGATTGGCGTATTTGTCGTCTTAATCAAGAGAATTTAATTAAGTTGGCAAATAATTGATAATAATCAATCAGATCCCCGATTTCTCTAAGAAGTCGGGGATCTTTAATCTTTCTTTAATCTTTACTTTAATTCTTCATAAATATGATAATAGCTTTCCTTCATTCCTAGAGCTTGATAAGTCTTTTGAGCGACTGTATTTTCACGCTCAACATAAAGTCTAAATCCGCAGACTTTCAGCCCATTTCCTGGATTTTCTGCCTGTTGTTTCACAAATTTATAAAGGGTTCTAAAAATTCCTTGCCGACGAAAATCTTGGTGAACATATACACTTTGTATCCACCAATATAAACCATTACGCCAGTCGCTCCATTCCGTGGTGATCATTAATGAACCAACAACCTGATGATTCTTTTCAGCTAATAAATAAAATCCCAAACTCGGCGTTTTTAATAATGTTTCTACACCCCCAGTTATAACATTGACGGGGAGTTGTTTCTTTTCTGTTTCATATATTAAAGCTTGATTAAACTCAACTAAAATATCTAAATCCTGCAATTCACCCCTACGAATTAATAACTCCTGTTCCATTTTTTGCTGTTCCTATGACTTGATAGCACTAATATTTGATTTTTGAAATATTGGTGGGCATTGCCCACCCTACATTACTTAGGGGGGAAAAACCTGCTTTTTTAAATCCTAAAAATAAGATTGCAGTGTGCCTTTTCTTCTAATATCTAAAGTTGCACAATGGAAAGAACCACCAAAGGTATTAAAGTTCCGGAAATTACAAGGAATTGGTGTAAATCCCCAATTTTTTAATAGTTTAATCATGGGTTCATCTTGCCTTTCCACGATCACTCTATTTTCATCAATTGATAAAACATTCATCCCTACTCCCTTACTACTCATATACAGGGGATGATCGTCAGGAAGAGCGAATTCTTTAACTTGGATTACATCCCAACTTTGGAACATATCGGGAAGTTTATCAAGTTTGTAAGGATGGATTAAAAGCTTACCAGGAGCGAGAGGAACAAAGGTGGCATCAATGTGCATGGCAGATTGATCTTTGAATTTGAGTTCATGAATTCTGTACTCATCTCCTAAACATCTCCGCATCCATTCTATCCCAAATTGATTGGTTACTTGACTTTGTTGAACAAAGATATCTCTACCACATCTACTAAATTCAGCCGCGTCAAATACTGGTTCAAATTCAGTTAGTGAAGAGTTAAATAGTGCATCTTTGTCTGCTTCTTCATATTGATAGTTATATAGTTCATCGCGTAGTTCAGGCTTAGGTGCGGGAAGCCATTGTGCGCCAGCATGAAAATACTCTTTGATGAGTGAACGATAGGCATTAATTTCAAAATATCTAGACCGCCAAGGCATGGGAGCTTCAATTAGTTTATCCCCAATGACGATCATCACATCTCTGGGCATTGCTCCGTAAAGACCACTAGGACTTTGCCAGTCTGGAGTTCCATAAGGAACAGTATAATTTACCGCGTCGGGACGGCGAACTTTGACACCTTCTGCTTCTAAAATGTGGGTAAGTTCTTCTAGTTCTTTTTCTCCAGCTTTAATTAACTCTTCTGGAAATAATTTACCACCATAGGTACGGAACACATCCCAATAACGCTGTGGCATTGTTGCTTTAACTGTAATATGCCAAGGTGGTATAACTGCACCATCCAATCGGCCAACAATTACTTCTTCTAAAAGATCCCATTCGTTAAATGAATTGACAACGGGTGTTGTTGGTGCGGTTGATTGCGGATTAAATGCCATATCTATGTCAAGTTAAGAACAATGTATAATTTCTGGAAGCTATGCAAGTGAATTGCTCACATATATTATGGTATTATGAAACACGAAATCAAGATATACAATTTTTATAATGACTAATGTTGTTGAGAAGCCAGTAGATAAAGTAGCATTAAAGCCAGGAATTTTGGATTTAGTTTTGTTATTGATAGCAGTATTACTCGTATCCTTAGATCCTATATTTACAAGATTGAGTGAAGACGAACTAGGTCCTAATGCTACGGTTTTTAATCGGGAATTAATAGCTGCCGTAATATTCCTATTTTGGCAAGGAATAGTTATAATCTGGGAAAGTCAATATAGTAATTCATCATTGTCTAAAGATTCAGAACCAATTACTTTTAGCACTTTAGCTATATTCCTAATTGGGGTAATGTTGGGAGAAATATGTTTAGTTACTTGGGCTTTATCTTTAACTCAAACTACCGTTGCTAATTCTAATCTTCTTCATAACTTGCCATCAGTTTTTGCTGTGCTTGGTGGCTGGTTATTCTTAGGTCAAAAGTTTGATCGAAGATTTATCATTGGCATGATTGTTGCTGTAGGTGGAGCAATATCCATTGGAATTCAAGATTTACACGTTTCTCATAATCACCTGATAGGTGATGCTTGGGCTTTATTATCTGCTGTGGTTTATGCAGGTTATTTTTTAACTATAGAAAAACTCCGATCTCAATTTTCTTCGTTGACTATTTCACTATGGTATTGTGTCCTTTCAAGTCTCCTCTTGTTACCTTTTGTTCTCATATTTGAAAATCAAGTTTTCCCAACTTCACTATTAGGTTGGTTAAACATATTTTCTTTAAGTATTCTCTGTCAAGTTATTGCTTCTGTTATTTTTATCTATCAACTAAAACAATTTTCTTCTGGCTTTGTTTCTCTATTCATGTTACTACAACCAATTATGGCAGCTATTCTGGCATGGATAGTTTTTCAAGAATATTTAAGTTTCGTGAATTGGATCGCTTTTTTCGTTGTTTTATTGGGTATTTACATTGCTGAATCAGGTGATGTAAGCAAAAATTAATTTTTCCAAAATTATCTCTCCTGCATTAGTTTAAAAAATTTATTTCCTTCGTTAACCAACTATTAAAAATTTCACCAAAAGCTTGTAGAATCTGCTTTCTTAATTTTTAATTATCAATTCCACACTGCGGTACTAGTATCGCAAGGCGGAAGTCAAAAGTCAAAAGTAATATTCAGCAAGCTTTTTGGCGATTAAGAATGGTTGGTTTATTTACGCCGTGCGGTACTAGTTTTTTATCCTCTGACAATGGCATCAACGCCGTCCCAATAGGTTTCCAATAGTTGTAGATATGTATTGATGCCTTCTTCAAATAAGTCTCGTCCCTCTTGATTAACCAAATAGGGTGCGATCGCATTAAAAGCATTATTGCTATGGCTAATTTCTACATTTACGTGCATTATCCAATGCTTTCTCACGTTCTTGTCATATCCTTGATTCAGCAAGGCATCATTGAATTGAGTTGACAATACTGCTGACATAGTTTCATCAGCATAGAACGCCCCTAAGTTTCTTTCAATTGGGGGTTCACAATAAAGTTTTTCTGCACCTTTATTAATAGCTGTAGTGCTAGGCAAACATTGATGATTAGCAATTTCTTCATCAGTAATCCCCATAGCATTCAGTTGTTCACGAAACAAAGTTTCATGGGTTACTTTTCCAGCCACTTCATCATAAACATTGAGGATAATTTCCTTCAATACTTTATAATCACGAGTATTTACTGCCATACTCGTAATATAGAAAGGTTCGTTTTTAAAGTAATACCAAGTTTCCAGGTAGAATTTCTTTTCTTGTTCTTTAGTAAATGCGTTTTTGCGATAGTAATTGAGCAGAGGATGTTGGACTGCGCGGTGATTGAGAATATACTCCATCTTCCCGTTCAAATAGTCTTTGATCTCTGGGCCATCAACATCTAAGCGTTGACGAACATTTGGATCTTGGATTTTCTCAAATTCTTGTACTTGTAAAGCTGTCATTTTCGGTTCTCCTACACAGATAGATTACATTTTTGAGAAGATGTTTGCATTGCTTTTTGGCAATTTTCTAACATTTTGACAGGTGATGTTTAAAAAATATCAAATCTCATGCTGACACAGCTAAAATTTAGCTGTAATTACCAGCTACTACTTCTTTCTCTGCCCACCAACGATCATTCTCATTGAGATTTCTTTTCTGATCATCAAGACATCCCCAAGTCATATTGAGCATAATGCGTGTAGAATCACGATTTAAGGGAACTGTTCGATGAAGAGTTGTATCTGACTTCAACAAGTAAATGTCACTAGTAACAAAACCATAGGTGCTGATAGGATTCTCACACAGATACTCATGAATTCTTGGATTAGTTTTATCCCAACTGGTATGAGGAACACATTGCAACATTCCACCATGTTCGATAGGTGGAGTTTCTAAAATCCAAATTAGCGCATAACGATAATCTCCCCAGTGCCAACCGTGGGTATCTCCGCTTTTTTCATGTCTGGTAATCAAAAATTCTTCATCTTTTGATGGACAAGCTAAGAAAGGTTCACCAGCCAATTTTTCTAGTATATTTTTCAGTGCTTCGGATCTATAGATAGTATTAACAAATTCACTGCTTTCAGCAATGTTTTCGCTGGTTACTACACTCATATTTCTGGGAGTATTTCCCGTTGTTGCTAGTTTTAAATCACGTCGTTCAGAGTGCAATTCTAACAATCTTAGAGCCTCTTGTTTCATTTCTTGACGGATCTGGAGAGGCATGATTTGAGGAACTTTAAGAAACCCATCACGCTTAAACTGGTGAGAGAGAAATGTTAAAGATGATTCGGAGAAATTATTAGCAATATTTTGTTGAATTTCTTCTTCCCAGACGTTCACTTTTGTAAAATTTGTCATTTCACCATGTGAGTAAATATACATAGAAATTTATACCATATATTTGTTCTTTCTTGTTGCATTATTTTCTAAATATTTTCTAAATATTTATTAAGAATTAGCTTTAAACATTAATAGCTTGCTTATTACAATCGTCTTTAGATTTATATAATAATTTACGTACACAGTATCAATTTACAACCTTACTTGTGTTCACGATTAACCAGGACTTACCGCTTGACAAAAAATATTATCTGTGTGTTTTAGCTAATATTATTATTATTGAACAATAATACAAGGACAGGCAGGACTTGTACTGAGCTTGTCGATAGCATAGAGTGGCGTTAGCCATAGTATGCCCATGCCACAAGATTGGATCATATTAATTTTATATTTTTCCTCGATCCTTTGTATCACAATCAATTGACCTTGAATAATTGAGTATTCAAGCCAAGTTTTACAGCCTGTCGTTTGACTAATCCTACCAGATCAAATCAGAATTAGAAAGGATATTTGCACAGTTTCCACAATTGTTGTAGAGAGAACACCAGATGAAAAGAATTATCTCAGTATTACTGTTAAGCGTAGCTATCTTCACCTTTGCCTTCAGTAGTCCCGCTTTGGCCGCAGACGCAGCCAGTGGAGCTAAAATATTTAGTGCTAATTGTGCTTCTTGTCATGCGGGTGGCAGAAATTTAGTTAATGCTGCCAAAAGCCTGAAAAAAGCAGATTTGGAAAAATACGGTATGTACTCAGCAGAAGCTATTATTGCCCAAGTTACTAATGGTAAAAATGCTATGCCTGCTTTTCAAGGCCGTTTAAAATTATCCCAGGCTGAAGATGTAGCTGCTTATGTACTAGAACAAGCTGATAAAGACTGGAAGAAGTAAGTTTACATCTAATTTGATGACTTAACTATGTGCGGGGCTTTTTGTCCCGCCAAGTATTTATACTGCTGAAATGATCAAAAGAGATGTTTATGACTTATTTCTGGCGATTAATCATCAGTTTCATCATAGCTTTTGTTTGCGCTTTTTTAGACCCAAGTGTAAACTCATCATTGCTTGCGGAAACTCAAGTTACAGTCAGTGACTTTTTTCAGTTGGGTGTAAAGCAAATGCACCAAAAAAGTTACCAAAAAGCAATTGAAAATTTTAGTTTGGCTATTCAAATGCAAAGTGACTGGAGTGCAGCTTATAGTAATCGCTGTTTAGCATATTTACAAATTCAAGATTACCATCAAGCGATCGCTGATTGCACTCAAGCACTAAATTTAGCACCTGATAATACAGAGGCTTATCTCAACCGAGGAATAGCACAATATAGACAGGGAAATTACTTAGATGCTATTGCCGATTATAATCAAGTAATTGCTCTCAAACCCGATAATTTCCGTGCTTACTATAACCGGGGTATAGCCTTAGCTGGAGACGGTAATTATTCCCAAGCTATAATTGATTATAATCTCGCATTAACTAAAGTTCCTTCAACTAATACTTTACGATTAGCAGATATACATAATGACCGAGGTTTAGCGCATTTTGAGTTGCAAAATATGGAAGCAGCTATGAATGATTTTCATTTTGCCATTCATTTTAATCCTGATGATGATAGAGCATATTTTAACCGGGGTTGCATTTGTGGAAGGAATGGGGATAATTTTTGTGCAAAGCGTGATTTTTCCCAAGTGATTAGGCTAAATCCTAGTAATGCTCAGGCTTATGTGAACCGGGGAGTAGCAAACTATAACTTAGGATACTACCAAATAGCCATATCTGATTTCCAAAAAGCATCGGTATATTTTGGACAGCAAAAACAAATACTTGCTTATCAAAGAACCTTAGATTTATTAAAACGTGTTCAAAAAGAAATCTCATCAGTCTGGGAAATTGCTTCTCTTTAATATTTTCATAAGTAGGTTGGCTGAAATCAACCGAACTATGTAACGAAATGTAAAAACCTCAAAACCCTTGCAATTGCTATATTTCACTACGTTATATTCGCAATGACATAGTTATAAAATTTCCCCCCACCTACTTGAATTACTTATTTAGTAAATACAAAAAATCCGGTATCTAATCCTTGATTAATTTAACTATGACAGCCTGTCTTTTGACACTATTGCTATTAATAGGGAAAATCCCAATAAGTGATTGTTTTTACCGGGTGTGAGTTCAGAAAGATGAATAAAATTTTTTTATTACCAGTGTCTTTACTAGGTTTACTGGTAGCATTTCCTGTCTTGGCTGCTGAAAATGAACATGATAAAAATTCAGTAAATTCAGATATTCTTAATTTAAAAGAAATTGAATTACCCGCCACAAATGCTGAATTATTAACTCAACAACCAGCAGAAAATGAAGTTGAGCAAGAACCTGAATTAGAGGAAGATATAACTCCTGTAAATGATGCAGATGATGCAGATATTTCTATAGAAGTGATTGGCGAAAAAGACATTCTCCCCGAATCTACTCCCACTTATGTCATTGAACAAGAAGAAATTCAAAAACAGGGTGCAACCAGCGTTGCAGATGTTTTAAAAAGAATGCCCGGTTTTGCTATTAATGATGTCGGACATGGTGCAGATATTCACACAGGTACATATTATCGTGGTGCATCAATTAATCAATCTGTATTTTTGATTAATGGTAGACCAATTAATACTAATATTAGCACTTATCACGGTGGAACTGATTTAAACAGTATTCCTATCGAGGCGATAGAACGAGTCGAATTATATAGCGGTACAGCTTCTTCTTTATATGGTTCTTCAGCATTTGGAGGGGTTGTTAATATCATTACCAAAGCAGGTTATGGTAAACCAAAATTAAATGCTAGTGCAGAATTTGGCTCATTGAATTTAAATAATCAACAGATAACTTATGGTGGTTCAGCTAATAATGTAAAATACAACTTTAGCTTTGAAAGATTTTTTATAGATAATCGGTATAGTGTACCTGTAGGTGCAGCAAATCGTGATTCTCAGGGATTTTTATCTAATGCAGATACAGCTACTAGCACTTATTTTGGGAGTATAGGTGTAGATTTAGATCCTAAAAACTCTTTGAATTTAGATGTAACTGCACTCAGCAGTCGGCGGGGTTTAATTTATTTTGGTTTTCCTTTACAACGAGATAGATTAGATCATGATGGTTTGAATATTGGTTTATCTTGGAAAACTCGACTCGGTAAAGGAGAAAATTCCAACTTAACAACTACATTGGGTTACAACCGCGATTATTTTAGTACATACGGTCCAACAGGCGCAACATTTTACCGAACCGGAGTTTTAGATACCCAACAATTCAAAACTCGGATAGATCATGAATGGAAAATGACCCCTAATAATCAATTACGCTGGGGGTTAGATTTAAAAAATACCGATTTAATTGGTGATGTTTTGAGTACAAATCCTAGCCTAATTGCTAAAAATGAAAAAGAAGATAGAAGTGTATTTAATACAGCTTTATTTGCTGTCAATACTTGGAAAATTAACGATGCTTTGCAAGCAGATTTAGGAGTAAGACAAAACTTTGATAGTCAATTTGGGAGTTATTTTAATCCTAGTTTTGGTTTACGTTATGCTGTTAATCCAGCCGTCGCAGTACGTGGAAGTTGGGCGGGGGCGCAGCGTAATCCTGGTTTAGATCAATTATATGTTTTTGACACAGTTCATAATTGGAATCCTAACCCCGATTTAAAACCAGAAACAGGTTCAACTTGGACTGCGGGAGTAGATGTTAAATTGTCACAAAATCTATTAGGACAATTTACTTATTTTGGGAATAGTTTAGATAATCGTTTGGGAGTAATTAATGGTAAATGGGAAAATATTGGTTTAGTAGATACTAATGGTTTAGAAGCAGCATTGCAATTAAAAATTGCCCGTGAGTGGTCAACTTTTCTCAACTACACTTATACAGATGCTCAAATCAAAACTGGTACAGAAAAAGGATTACAGTTAGGCTTAATTCCTTACTCTTTACTACAAACTGGTATTGGATATCAAAATAATGGATGGCAAGCTAATTTATATGCTACTTATAATAGTGGTTCTCGTCGTTCTATTTTTAGTAGAAATATACCGGGAGAAAGAAGTACAGATTTTGCGCCGTCTTTCTTCAATTTAGATTTTAGTGGACGGATTCCTGTAAATAAAAATTTGGGGCTAACTTTTTACTTAGAAAATATTCTCGGTGAACAATATGAACGAGTTAATCGTATCTATAGCCCTGGTTTTACTTTCCGGGTGGGTTTAACTTCTAGTTTATAATGTAGGTTAGGTTGACGCAAGGAAACCCAACATTTTCATCCAAATCATGGGTTTGATTTCTAAAAAATGTTGGGTTGTGCTGTCGCTACGGTTTTTTTCACCAATTACCCATTACCCATTAATAATTGTCAATTGTCAATTGTCAATTGTTAATTGTCAATTTACTCAACTTCCTTAATCTCGGTTTTGCGTTCTACAATCTCCTTGAGTATCAGGGTGATTACTGCCAGAAATGCTAACAATACAGCCGCAGAAAAAGCAGCTTCCGTTTCATATTGTTTGTAAGCTTCTTCTACAAATAGTGGTAAAGTTTGGGTTCTATTTGCAATGTTACCAGATACTACAGAAACTGCACCAAATTCACCCATTGCTCTGGCATTAGTTAAGATTAAACCGTAGAGTAAACCCCAACGAATACTCGGTAAAGTGACACGCCAAAAAGTTTGCCAGTCGTTTGCGCCTAATGTCCTAGCTGCTTCTTCCTGATCTTTACCAAATTCCTCTAAAATGGGAATGACTTCTCTGGCGACAAAGGGCATACTCACAAAAGCGGTAGCCATAAGCATCCCTGGAAAAGCAAAGATGATTTGGATATTATGCTCTTGTAGCCAAGGACCAAACCAGCCTTCTCTACCATACAAGAGGACAATCATTAAACCTGCGACAACGGGGGAGATAGAAAAGGGCAAATCAATGATACTGAGAACTATAGTGCGTCCGGGGAATTGATGACGAGCGATCGCCCAAGCCGCACATAAACCAAATATTGCATTAATAGGTATAGAAATTACAGCCAGCAATAGAGTTAACCAAGCTGCATGGAGAAATTCCGGTTTTGTGAAGTTAGATAAAAATGGTGCAAATCCATTTTTGAAAGCTGCAAAAAAAACATTAATAGCTGGAATATATTGAACCAGAAATAAGTAGGCGATCGCAATCCCAATTAAAACTGCGGGGACCCAACTTTGTTTTCTGGGATTTTTTACTTTATCTATTGTCATATCTTCTCGCCCAAGCTTGTAAAAAATTAATTGCTAATAACATCACCAAGGAAATTCCTAATAAAACTACACCAATAACTGTTGCACCAGCATAGTCATACTGTTCTAAACGTTGGAAAATTAACACAGGTGCAATCAAATCTTGAAACGGTGTATTAGAAGCAATAATCACTGTTGAACCATACTCCCCCACCGCGCGGGAAAAACCCAAAGCTACACCAGTTAAAATTGTCGGAAATAAAGGAGGTAAAATCACTTTCCAAAAAGTTTGCCATTGGGAAGCACCTAAACTCCAAGCAGCTTCTTCAATTTCCGATTCCATTTCCTGAAGTACAGGTTGTACAGTTCTCACTACAAAAGGTAAAGATATAAATATCATTGCTACTCCTAAACCCGCACGAGTGAAGGATACCTTAATCCCCAGTGGTGATAAAAGTGAACCTATCCAACCATTATCACTGTAAACTGTTGCCAGTGTTAAACCTGCTACCGAAGTTGGTAAAGCAAAAGGTAAATCTACTGTCGCATCAATAATCCGTTTGAAAGGAAAATCGTAACGCACTAATACCCAAGCAATTAGAGTTCCAAATACACCATTGAGTAAAGCCGCAAATAATGAAGTTACAAACGTAACATTGTAAGTTGACAATGCTAATTCACTAGTCGCAATTTCCCAAAACTTCCCAGGGGATAATGTACCAGCCTTGAGGAACATCGCCACAATGGGAATAAATAACATTACAGTTAGATATCCCAAAGTAATCCGCCAGGTCCAAGGAAGGCTAATCAAATTATCTATAAAAACCTTCCAAATGGGCGGTTTAATATTATTTTCAACAGCACGAGATACACTCATAATTTGGTCAGTTGTCAGTTGTTAGTTCTTAATTCTTAGTTGTCAATTGTCAATTGTCAATTTTTCTTAGTTTGAATTTGGTCAAAAATTGCCCCATCATTAAAGAACTTTTTCTGAGCCGCATCCCAACCACCTAATTCTTGAATCGTACTTAAATTTTTTATTGGCGGATATTTTTCAGCAAATTCTTTAGTTTTAGCGACTGTTTCATCTACAGGACGAAATCCAACTTTAGCAAATTCCTGTTGTGCTTCCGGCGTAAACAAGTATTTAACGAAAGCTTCCACTACCTCACGATTACCATGTTTTTCAACATTCTTATCAACAACAGCAATAGGATTATCAATGGAGATATTTACTTCAGGGAGAATATAATTAGTTTTTTTACCCTTCTGTACTGCTAAGACAATTTCGTTTTCATAGTTGATTAAAGCATCACCTTGTCCTTGTTTAAAAAATGCGTCTGTAGCTTCACGAGCATCTTTAGTTAACACAGGAACGTTCTTATAAACTTTAGTCACAAACTCAGTTGCTTTTGTTTCATCTCCACCAGTTTTAATGACTGAATTCCAAAGTGCGATGAAGTTCCAACGTGCTACCCCGGAGGTTTTGGGATCTGCGGTAATTACTCTAACATCGTCTTTGGCTAAATCAGCCCAAGTTTTGATACCTTTGGGGTTGCCTTCACGAGTTACTAAAGCTGCTACAGACTTAGTGACAATGCTATTATTAGGAAATTTTTTCTCCCACCCCGGTTGAATTAATCCTGCTTTTTCAATCTTTTGGGTATCTAAAGCTAGTGCTAAATGAACAACATCTGCTCGCAAACCATCAACAACAGCACGAGTTTGAGTACCAGAACCGCCATAGCTTTGTTTAAAAATTACAGTTTGGTTTTGTTCCCGTTGCCATTTTTCTACAAATTTGGGAATAATAGCTGCGTGAGCGGCTTTAGTGACAGCAAAAGATACAAGGGTTAACTCTACATTTGGTTTTTTACCCGTACCAGTATTTGTTCCAGAGGAACTACTATTGTTTGCACCGGAGCAAGCAGCTAGGGATACACTTAATAGCGTCCCTATTAGGAAAAAGGATACAAATCCCTTCAATGAATTTACTTTGAACTTAAATTGTAGTTCTTTGAGCGATCGCTGCCACAAATTCATGATTTTTCCTCCTGTGAAACTACAGTTAATTGACGGGAATAGCATTATTACAGGTATCTGGATCATCAACTCCAGTTAAAACTGCATATTAACGATAGGGAATATGGAGATTGTACCAGTTTCAGTGAAAATTACAACACCTCTAAATGGCAAGTATCAATATTTAATCATCTCTGTTCTGTGTTTATATAGAAAGTTTATGTTAGCCACCGTAATGATTTTAACTAAGTATTTCGCTTAAATACACGAAAAAATAACAGCTTTTTTTCAAAAAGTCTTGTCAAAAAGCATCTACAGATAATTACATGAATTTTCAAAAGGATAACCTAGAGTTATTTACAATACATCTAATATTTGATAGATAAACTGTAGATTGTGAGTGCAGATTCCTTACTTCGCAAAGAAATCGGGTATTATGATATATTTATTTCAGTTTATGAAAATTTACAGCAGAAAATGTATAATTATTACAAAATCAATACTTAACCTAGATTTAAATCTAACAAGTATTGTGTATAGTTTTTAGCTACAGTGTATTGATATACTAATAACCTCATCTATAGTTAATACTGAAATTTAATTGATTAAATGATATACGTAATCAAGTTGTAATTCAATCAATAGTTATGAACTTAGATATTTTATTGAGAGAGTTTAATCAATGTATTCAACTGCAATACAACGGTAAACTTCATATTAAAGATACAGCAGGAAATGAGTGGGCTTTTTATTATCACCTTGGACAAATGGTATGGGCTACAGGAGGGATTCATCCTCATAGACGTTGGCTGAGAAATATAGCTTTAATTTGTCCAAAGATTGATATTAATAAACTCCTCCTCCGAGACGAAGATATTTTAATAGATTATTGGGATTATTTACTGCTAGAAAATTTATATCACAGACAGGAAATAACCCAGACACAATTTAATGACTTTGTAGTAAAAACCCTTGAGGAACAGTTATTTGATTTAGCACAACAGGTAAATATTAGTAATTTGAGTTGGGAACTTACTCAAGATACTCTTTTAACTGCTATTCTGGGTTCTACAAGTACAAATATGTTTCTTCAGGAAATGCAAAATTCCTGGGAGAATTGGTCACAAGCAGGTTTAGCAAGTTTTTCTCCACACTTATCACCAGTTTTAAAGCAACCAGAAAAGCTGAGACAATTAGTAAATATGACTGTCTATAAAAACTTTGAACGGTTGATTAATGGTAAACATACTTTATGGGATTTAGCTGCAAAAATGCAGCAAAATGTTTTGGCTGTAACTAACTCATTACGTCCTTTTATTAATAAAGGAATTGCAGAATTTATCGAAGTATCTGATGTAGAATTATCAATAATTAAAGTTAGGCAAAAAGCTGAAGTTAAATCTGGAAAAAAGAATAACTATTATCTGATTGCTTGTATTGATGATAGTCTACAAATGTCTAAAATTCTGGAGAAGATGGTTACATCGGAAGGAATGATGTTTATTGGTATTCAAGATCCTTTACAGGCTTTACCTATATTAATTGAAAGTAAGCCCGATTTGATTTTTTTGGATTTGATTATGCCAGTGGTTAATGGTTATCAAATTTGTGAACAATTACGGCATATTTCTTTTTTTACAAAAACACCAATTATTATATTAACAAGTAGTGATGGAGTGTTTGATCGAGTTCGGGCTAAGGTATTTGGGGCAACGGATTTTATTAACAAGCCTGTAGAGAAAGAGCGGTTAATGGGAATATTGGACAAGTATTTGCAAAGGAATGAAACACAGCCTCCACAAAATTTGGCTTGGTCTTATTAGCAGACTCGTGATCAAAAATTTATGTGTATTTTATGGGTAAACCATCCTGAAATACTAGTAATTCTCCCGGTTCAATTTGTGTCCAAACTTCGTTATCAGTTAAGGGTGTAGTCACAATCACAGCAACGCGATCGCTTGATGTAGTCAATTCACTAAAATCTACAGTCATCTCTTCATCAATTAAGTGAGCAGCAGCAAAGGGCGCTTGTCTGATAATGTAGCAAAGTTTAGTTGAACAATAAGTAAAAAAATGTTCACCGTCGGAAAGTATATAATTGAAAACACCGAAAGATGCTATTTCTTTAGTAATTATGTGTAATGTCTGATAAAGTTCCTTGAGAGAGGGTTGTCCTTCAGGGTAATGCGATCGCATACTATTAAGTATTAAGCAAAATGCTTTTTCGCTGTCTGTAGTACCCACTGGTTGAAAAACACCATTGTTTTCTGGATTAAAATCTGGCAAATTACCATTGTGAGCAAATACCCAATATCTTCCCCACAGTTCCCGACGGAAAGGATGACAGTTTTCTAAAGCTATTTCACCTTGAGTTGCTTTACGAATATGAGCGATAACATGGGTAGAATGAATAGGATATTGACGCACAAAATCGGCGATTGGCGAATCTATAGAAGCTTCTGCATCTAAAAAAAGCCGACATCCTTTCCCTTGAAAAAAAGCAATTCCCCAACCGTCGCTATGTTCATCTGTTTTCCCCCCTCGTGCTGAGAAACCTTCAAAGGAAAAGCAAATGTCTGTGGGTATGTTGCAGTTCATTCCTAGAAGTTGGCACATTAGTTAATTGGTAATTGGTAATTGGTAATTGGTGATTGGTGATTGGTGATTGGTGATTGGTAATTGGGAAACTTATTTCTGCTCCCCTGCTCCCCTGCTCCCCTGCTCCCCTGCCTACTTAATACGCCCCTGTGTGGGGAAATTCATCATTTAGCGCCCATTTGCCAATTTCCCGCAGTCTATAATCAACAGGATCATGGAGGGTGAAAGTCCGCATATTGCGCCAATAACGGTCAAAACCATATTTTTGACTGGTAGCCCGTGCGCCCATAACTTCAAAAATGCGGTTAGTAATATCTAAACCTACTTTGGTGGCCGCGACTTTAGCAGTATTGACAGCAATCATACATTCTCCCCTCTGTTCTGGGGTGAGGTTGTGTTCCTGTTCCCAAGCTGCTTGTAGTAATTCGATGGCTTGGTTGATTAAGGCATTTGTCCCTTGTAAGTCTACCCACATAGTACCGTAGTGGTGAAGAATAAAAGGATCTTGACTAACACTTTTTACCTCTGATGTTAACCAAGGTTTTTTGTAAGTTTGTGTATAGTTTTTAGCGGCTGCAAAAGCACCTTCAGCAATGCCTAAATAGATATTGGCTAAATTGAGTTGAGTTAGGCAAGAACGAATAGTAGTGAAAATAGAATCTTGATTGTATCTAACGCCGATAATTTCCTGGGGATAAACGATTACGTTGTCAAAATTAATGTTACCACTATCGGTTTGGCGTTGTCCCATACTATCCCAATCAGCGTTAATTTTTACCCCTGTTCGCTGACTGGGAATTACTAAGATAACTACTTCTCCTGTTGTTTGCTCAATCGCGGAAATTGGTAAAATATCAGAATCTACAGAACCAGAACAAAAGCTTTTACTACCATTGAGTAAAAAATGATTTTCTTGAGTTGTAATAGTTGCACTTTTGTCTCTAGGATTAAGAGCATTACACCAAAACCAATTATGCTGGGCAGTTTCTTGGTAGTAATGTTGTTTTTGCTCAGTTGTGCCAAAAATATGGGGAATAACTACGCCGATTTGATGGTATGAAAAGACGTGAGCTAAGGAACTATCAACCTTGGCAAATTCCCGAATTATTTTGAATGTGGTAATCCAGTTTGCACCGATTCCCCCATATTCTTTGGGAATGATAAGTTTGAGTAAATTGCTTTGTCGCAAGCGATCGCGCTCTCGTTTTGGTGTACCTCCTTGAGCATCTCTTTCTATCGCAGTTTGGGCAAATTCCTCTGCTAAAGACTGAGCTAAAATAAAGTAATCTTTGGACTCTAATTCAAAATTATTTCCCATTCAAAATCTTTATTTAATTTCTAGTTGTTTTTTAGCCTGTTTCAATTGTTTCCACAAGCCATGAATTTGTTTGTAAGCTTCCTCTGGAGATATCTTACCACCTGTTTGTAAGTTACAAATATAGCTTACCCGTTGAGCAAATTCCTGGAGACTAGCATTAAAAACTAAATATTCCGGTTTAAACTGACCATAATATGAACTGCGAGGATACAGGAAATCACATAGCTCAGATAGTAAATCAGATTCTTTTCTCATGGTAATTTTTAATTTGTAGTAGGCATTCAACTATCAGTAGTCCGGTAATAAGCAGGTAGCATTATCGAGTGGAGATACAAAATTGCCGATACAATCTTAGAAATGTTAATGCCGATAACTCCATAGAGATACCGTATTTTAATTTATTTTAGAAGTATTACATATTTTACTCAAGTCGGCAAGGCGTTTGCGGATCATGTCTGGTATTGATAATTGACAATTTACTCCTTCTTGCTGCTGACTCCTGACTGGGCGCGGGGACTGCGCCCCTACCTCTTGACTCCGGCTGTAAGTAATAACCGATTTTGTTCTATACCTTATGGCTAATATATAACTGCTAATTGGATAATTAAAATTATCCGAGAGATAGTTTTATTTTATAGCTTAAAAGTCTAATTTAATTAGAAGTTTTATTTATGGGAAACGCACATTTTAAAATCAGAAAATGACTAATTGCTAGTAATAAATCAAGCAAGCAAAACTAGGTTTAAACATCTGGTTATTCAAGAACAACTCTATTATCAAAAGATCGAAAAATATGGCTAGTCTATCAGGAAAACACATTTCTTACTGGATTGACTCCACACCCACAGCCAATTTTCCAGCACTTAGCAATAATCTATCTGTAGATGTGGCAATTGTCGGTGCAGGTATTACGGCGATCACTGCTGCGACATTATTGAAACGTGCAGGTAAAACCGTGGCTATAATTGAATCGCAACAAATATCTACCGGTGTGAGCGGACATACTACAGCCAAACTTACCTCCCTTCATCAATTAATTTATGCCGATTTGATTAAAAATCATGGTGAAGAAAAAGCACGTCTATATGCACAATCAAATCAAGCAGCAATAGAATTTGTGGCTAAAACCGTTGCAGAAGAACAAATTGACTGTGATTTTAGCCGTCAAAGTGCCTATACTTTCACAGAGACTGAAGATAATCTCCAAGATATTGAAAAAGAAGTCGAAGCAGCACTAAAAATTGGACTACCTGCCACATTTGTGCGGGAAACTTCTCTTCCTTTTCCTATTGTTGGTGCTGTTAAATTTGATCACCAAGCACAATTTCATTGTCGTAAATATCTATTACATCTAATCAAGCAAATTTCTGGTGATGGAAGTTACGTATTTGAAAATACAAGAGTGGAACAAGTCAAGGAAAATGATTTTTGTCAAGTCATTACCAATCAGGGAATTATTCAAGCACAAGATGTGATAGTTGCAACAAATATTCCTATTACCGATGAGGGATTATTTTTTGCTAAAACTTACCCGAAACGTTCTTATATCATTGATGCGCGGATTGCCAAGGATAAAGCCCCGCAAGGAATGTACATAGGTTCAGGAGAAAAATATTATTCTATTCGGACTACTCCTGTCAATGGTGGATTATTGCTGCTGGTTGGTGGTGGTGGGCATAAAGTGGGAACAGTGGAAAATACAGAGGAAAAATATTTAGATTTAGAAAATTATGCCCGTTCTCGCTTTGGTGTTGAGTCCATTGACTATCGTTGGTCTACTCAGGATTTTGTATCTTTTGATCGGCTACCCTATATAGGAAAATTAACTCCTTTAAGCAAACATACTTTTGTAGCAACTGGGTTTAGTTTATGGGGGATGACGAAAGGAACTCTGGCGGGAATGATACTTGCAGATTCTATTTTAGGGATTAAAAATCCAGCGGCTGATTTGTATGATGCTACCCGCGCTACTCCTTTTCTCCGCCCACAAAGTATCAAACAAAACTTGCAAGTTGGTACTCATTGGCTGGGATCTCGTCTCAAGGGATTGAATAAATCCCTAGAAGATGTGGCAATTGGTGAAGGGAAAATAGTCACTGTCCATGGTGATAAGGTAGCTGCTTACCGCGATGAAACAGGAGAAATACACGCTGTTTCGGCGGTTTGTTCTCACTTAGGTTGCGTTGTTGCTTGGAATAGTGGTGAAAAAAGTTGGGACTGTCCTTGTCACGGTTCGCGTTTTAATTGCAATGGTGAAGTTCTACATGGTCCAACAGTCAAAGATTTAAAGCAGTTTTAGAGGTAGGACTTACGCACAAGTCACGGAATAATGAACCACGAAGAAACGAAGAACACGAAGGGAATAGGGTTTGAGAGATATTTTGCGTAAGTCCTGAGAGGAACAGGAAAGGAAGAATTTAGAAACTTGCCAGAGTTGGTTGGCCGAGTCAGGGAAAAATAGCAAATAATAAATTATGGACAAACGCTATTTTTTGCAAATCAGTGCCGTCTTAGTCGGTACAGCTTTTTTTTCCCGCTATATCAATTGGAGTTCAGAAACGATGGCACTTTCTAATACAGAGTTTGCAGTTACCAAAACCGAAGAAGAGTGGAAGAGTATCCTGACACCAGAACAGTTTCGGGTGTTGCGGAAACACGGTACAGAACCATCCCATACCAGTCCTCTCGATAAAGTATATGAACCGGGTACTTATGTCTGCGCTGGTTGTGGACAGGCTTTGTTTACTTCAGATACTAAATTTGATAGTCGGACTGGCTGGCCGAGCTTTTTTAAGCCAATTGAGGGAGCGATCGCTACTACTACAGATCGCACCTTTTTCATGACGAGGACGGAAGTTCATTGTAGTAATTGTGGTGGTCATTTAGGCCATGTATTCAATGATGGACCTAAACCCACTGGTCTCCGCTACTGTATGAATGGTGTATCTTTACAGTTCACTCCTGCGTAGATTACTAATACGGTTCACTTTTTAAACTCTGACAAGGGGTGCAAACCCCTTGTTTTATTCTCTCAAAAGCAGGAAATTATATATAGCAGGTAGTATTTAAATGAAATTGTTGGAAAAAAGGATAAGTAAGGATTAAATAATGCAAGTTCTCAAAAGATCCATCAAGCCAGAGAGTTATATCTCGTTTCTCTACACCTACCAAACTACTTGGGGGACTGCTGGTGATATTTGTTTAGTTCGTGAGTCTGTGGCTAAATCCAGTGGCTCGAAGTTCGTAGGCCGCAGAATCCAATTAGCTATCCCTAAAGGGATGGAACGTGATTACGTAGTGAATATTCCGGTGATTAAAGTTGCAGGCCATGTAGGTGAGGGACATCCTAAAGATCCGCAGTCCGAATGGGAGGCTTATGATGGTGTAGATCCAGAAATAGCAGGTGCTGTTCTGAAAATTTGGGGTTTTAAGTTGATTGAATTGTAAAGGGTTTTAGCTTGAACATTGTGATGTTTGAGCTTAACCTAGTGCATATTCTGTGAATTTTCGCATAAAATTATCAGTTAGACTAGTAGAAACTTATATTAGTTTCTACACTCTATTACCCTAAAAGTCAAAGTATGATTGATTGGTCAAAGTTAAAGCCATACGATAATAACAAGGCTAAAAGCTTTGAGGAGCTATGCTTTCAGATTGCCAAAGGTCTGTATGGTCACGAAGGACGCTTTACTTCAATAGATGATAGTGGTGGTGGAGATGGAGTAGAGTTTTACATGACTTTACCTAATGGTGATCAATGGGGATGGCAAGCAAAGTTTTATTTTCCTGAACTACGTCTCCAAGTTAGTAATCGTAAGTCTTCAATCCAAGATTCTTTAAAAAAAGCTTGTAATGTACATCCATTGCTGAAGAAATGGTTTTTATGTACTCCAACAAACTTCACACCTAGTAAAATTGTAAAAAATAAAAATCAAGAGGGTGAACAGCAGTGGTTTGATGAAATACTTATAAACTCAATTCCAGCAAATATGGAAGTGGAGATTATTCATTGGGGTGTTAGTGATTTTAAGAACTGGCTAAGTGAACCACGATTTAGCGGTAAGAAAAATTATTTCTTTGGAGAATTAGAACTTAATCTTGAATGGTTTCGTACTCAATTTGATAAACAACTAGCTAGTGTTGTTAATAAATTTAATCCAGTATTACACACAGAAACAGATATTGATTTTGACATTCATCAAATTATAGGCGATAAAAATTTTGCTTTATATATTGACAAAAAAACAGATGTAATTCAAATAGAAATAAATGAATATTATGAATATGTTAGCAAATTAGAAAATAAAAATAAAATCAAAGAATTTGAAAATAATTCATGGAACGATATTAAATCGGAAATACTTACTTTATGTACTGCTTTAAATGAATTAATATCTCAGGTATTTGAGCAGCTAAATAAAGTAAAAAATTCTTTGTATTCAAATTTATATGATGATGTGCGTTGCTTAGATTTGCAAGCAATCAAAACTAGATTATATGAAGCTCAGTTACAAAATCAAAGTTTAGAACAAAAACTTGATATTTGGAGTCTTCCTTATACTGGAAAAGAGGAAGATAAAGACAGAATATTCCGTGATGCTAGAAACACAGCATTTCAGCCTTTATGGTTGTCATATAGGTTAATGTCTACACTTACAGAAATATTTGAGCAAATAAATTCTATTAATCAAGTAGATGTACATATTCTAGGTAATGCAGGTTTTGGTAAAACTCATATTGTGAGCAATATATGTTATGAGCGGTTAGATTCTGGTTTACCTGCTTTATTAGTGATGGGTAGTCGTTTTACAAATGAATTGCCTCTAGAACAACAACTACTGGGAATTTTAGATATTCCACGTATCTATAGCTGGAATGACTTCCTTCAAGCTCTAGATGCTGCTGCTGAAGCATACCGGACAAGGATTCCGCTTGTGATTGATGCTTTGAATGAAGCAACTCACAACGGAGCATTTTCAAAAGTTTGGCAAGGTTTACCTGGGTTAGTTCAAGAAATTGGAAAATTCAAAAATGTAGTTCTTATTACAACTTGCCGAAAGACATATAAAAAAGAAATTTGGGATGATAATTTACCTAAAAATATTAGATATGTTTACGGTTTTGATATGGACAATCTAGAAGAAGTTGTTGAAAAATACTTCAGATTTTACAAAATCAAAGCAGATTTAACCGCAATTCCTCTTGAACAATTTCGTCATCCTATATATCTGCAAATATTTTGTAAAAGTAAAAACATTAAAAGACAACAAGAAAAATATATTTATGTTGGAGCGAAAACTTTATTCGAGGTATTTGATGAATATCTGAATCAATGTAATCAAGTTATTTGTAAAAAGCTTGGTCTTCATCATAAAACAGTTATAGTTATTCAATCTTTAACTAAGATAGCTAAAGAACTTTGGAACTCAAGGAATCGTAGTATTGATTTTATAAAATTATTTGAAATTATAGATGATGATAAACCTTTTGGTGAGATTAAATGGGAAAAGTCGAAGACGAAAGCAATCTTAGATGAAGGTCTTTTAATTTGTCGTGATTGGGGTAAAAATCAAGAAGTTGTTTATTTCACTTATGATTTACTATGTGGATACTTAATTGCTAGGCATCTTATGGAAGAAGCTGGTGATGATATTCAATCACTGGTACAATCTGAAAAGCTTACTAAGGCATTATTCAATGATGATTTTCAAGAATTGCATCCGTTATACAGTGACATTGGACGTTGTTTAGCTGCCTTAATTCCAGTAAGAACAGGTTTATATATACATAACATAATTGATAATTCAGAAGCCTATGGTCTATCTATCAGAGCATTATTTGAAATTAGCCCTAATCAAATAAATCAAGAGTGCATCAATCTTGTAGCAAAATTATTCACTTGTTTAAATAACCGTGTACGGCTTCTAGATTTAGCAATCTCTACTATCGCGCACGTTCACCACCCGTTCAATGCAATATTCTGGTCTGAGCAATTTAAATTATTAGAGATGCCAAACAGAGATATTAGCTGGACAGAATATATAAGATATAATATCGAACAATTTGAAAAGACCATAACCCAATTTGAACGAAATTGTCAAAATCAAGAATCTTCATCCGAAATCATGGAGAAACGGTTAGACCTCCTAGCTGTATATATCATGTGGGTATTGACATCAACTGTAAGACTATTAAGAGATCAAGCAACACACGCATTGTATTGGTATGGACGTAGACAGCCTGGAAAGTTTTTAGATTTGGTTTTGGAATCGCTAAAAATTAATGATCCTTATGTTTCTGAAAGAATGCTCGCTGCTACCTATGGTGTAGCTATGGCTCGTCAATACGATTTTAATGATGCTAGTTTTGCAGAAGATATTCTTACCTTATATGGTCGCAGGCTATATGAGGAAATGTTTCAACCTAATGCACCTTATTCTACGACACATATTTTTGCTCGTGATTATGCTAGACGCACAATTGATATTAGTTTACTTCATCATCCAAATCTGCTAAACCAAGAAGAAAAGCTAAGAATTACACCACCACTTAAAGGAGGTGGTATTCGAGATTGGGGTAAAAGTGAAGATAAAAATAAAGGAGAGTATCGAGATGGCAATTACCCGTTTGGTTTTAGTGATGATGATCCAATGGGATGGTTGGGACAACCAATATCGAGATATGATACAACAACTCCAGAATATCTACAAGCAAAAGCTAATATTTGGTGGCGAATTTACAATCTTGGCTACTCCTTAGAAAAGTTTGGTGAGGTTGATAAATCAATAGTTAACTTTAATTACTTGAGAACTTCTTATGACAAAGAACTATATTCAGATCATTACGGGAGAAAATACTGCTTGATTGCTGCTTATGAGCTAATAGGCTATAGAGATGATATACATTTATTAAATAATCAAAGTAGTGAACTTTATGAAAATAATAAACGTCCCTCACTATCGGATATTGAGCCGAGTTTTCCAATCAAGCTTCAAGAGAATAACCTTGTTCAAGAAAACTTGCTAGGAAATCGTGATACACCTGTTCATGAATGGATTTTGCAGGGTGAAGATCCAGATTTTCAGCCATATTTAATAATTGATGAACTGTTAGGCGAACGAGGAAAATGGGTTCTCTTAGATGGCTATATCAATCAGGAAGATTCTCAATTAAAGCGTGATAGATTTACTTTTTTCAGAGGCTTAGTTGTTAATACTAAAACAGTAGCATCTCTTTTAAACAGACTAGAAAATCAGAATTTTGGTAGTAGATGGTTGCCCGAAATTCTAAATGATTACTATACCTATGCAGGAGAAATACCTTGGTGTGATACTTATCCTCTAAATGGTTATGCTGAGTTAAGTTTTAAAATTATGTTTGGACTTTTCAGAAATGGTCAACCAATATCTGAAGAAGAAGGGAGAGAATTTATTAAGAGTATTGCACATTTACTAGATATAAATGATGAAGATGTTCTAGAAGCTGCAATTAGAGAAAGTGGGTTAGAAATACTAGAAACAAGTGATGAAGAAATAGCACAACTTGAATCTCCTGAAACATTTGAGGTCTTAATTCCAGTTAGAAATAATAGTTGGGAAGGCTATCATAGCTCAATCACTCCAGGTCAAAATGTTGCTACTCCTGCTAAAGAGATTACACAGCACCTAAATTTATGTAGTCAACCCCAAACTTATGACCTTTTTGAGAAAAATGGTAAACGAGCATCAATAACCTTTCACTACAGTGAGGACAAAAAAACAACCCAATATTTTACCTATTTACGCATGGATTTATTAGAAAAGTTTTTATCAGAAACAGATAATGAGCTAATTTGGGCAATTTGGGGTGAGAGAATGTTTAATGGAGATAGAAGTCAACTAGATACGTTTGCAGCACAGAATGAATACTATAAAGTATTCCAGCAGATAAAAACATATAGGGATTTTTATTCTTAAAGTGTCCCCACCAATTCCTGCAACCGTTCCCTACCATTCCGAAAAACAGACCAACCATCACCGACTAGTACCGCTTCCACCTTCTCCAAACCTGCCAATCTACGAATAGAAGCGATCGCCTCTTCCCGATTTAGCAGCTTTTCCTCTGGTAACATAGTCAAGCTACCGGCTGAACGCGATCGCACCAAATCCCCAGTAATTAACGTAGTTTCCTCCAATAGCAAAGCCAACTCACCGGGAGTTTTAGAACCTTGCATTGCGATTACCTTGAGTCCTGGGACAAACTCCTCACCATCAGTTAACCAGCGATCGCACACAATTGGAAAATACTCCTTCTCTCCCGCAGGTCCGGCAATTTTTGAGTATGTTTGATTGGCAATTTCCTTCGCTGAACGCAGATGATCAGAATTTGTCACAATAATCCAAGCAACACCACCCAAAGATTCCAAGTGATTCCAGTCATGATTTGATAAAGCCACTGGATCAATCAAAATATTACCCTCTGGACGAATCCAGGCAAAGCCATTAAAATCAATGTTTCTGGCGGGATTGAAGCAGGACCAGCTATATAAATTAGGACGGTGCAGAGATTTCATTGTGATTTTGGTTCATAACCTATCTGTCAGCATCACTACTGTACCAATAATTCAACTTTCTTCTTCCTAAATTCCTGACTCCTGATTCCTTCTTCCGGTGTTGCTGATTAAGAGTATGATTTTGTTTCACGCAGAGGCGCAGAGTCTACAGAGAGTAAGAGTTTGAAATCATTGATTTTTGAATTTCCTACCCTAATTCAGCAACGCCCTTCTTCCTAACGCCATTAACTAGCGTGTTCCCAGTCACTGAGAGATTCAGATGGTTGATTTTTAGCTTTGGTTTTACGAATGGGTACTTTAGGAGTACCAATATCAACAGCCGGAAAAGACTGTTTCTTTTTAGCAGACTTGCGTTCTTTTGTATTACTCATGACTATTTCACTTCCTTAAAACTTTCAACCCCATTTATATTCATTATCAACTTTGATTGAAAAAATCCCGGACAAAAGATTGAGTTTAGTATTAAAAATTTATCAATCTATAACTTTTGGAACTTTAGTGGGATTTGCTACAGAAAACCCTGGCTTTGTTGGTTGAATATTTCCCAACTCCACTTGAAAGTTTATTTGGTCGTGTAGCTTACCAATTCTGGCTTCCAGCTGCCAATTACCAGGGCGTAAATGCCAAAATATCGCATCATTTGACTGTGTAGATAAATGCCTATTATTTAGCCACCATTCCACAGGCTGATTTAATGTTCCACTGGCTTTAAATTCTAGTTTTTGGTGTCCCTCTCCACCGGAATACAGCAGAAATAAATCCCCATTCCGAGGAGATATAATCCGGAAATTATCAGCATTAAAATTCAATTGTGGCTGTTTTGCTAACCATTCATCATACACAGGTGATAAATAGGAATCAGTAGATTTTTCATAAGCAATTTGATCTTGGAAAGAGAAATATTCCTGAACTACAGAATTACAATCAGGTGTAGGTTTTAACCCTGTAGTAGCGCAGATTGGTAATTTTACCATACCTTCTAGAGGCGGAAAATCAGCAGGGGCTTGATGTTCATGCAGATGTAACATAATTCTGTTCCATAAAGGTGCAGCCCCTGTTACACCGGAAACCTGACGCATGGGTTCACCGTTGAAATTACCTACCCAAGTAGCTACAGTATAATCACTGCTAAAGCCGACTGTCCAGGTATCACGATAATTTGAAGAAGTACCAGTTTTGACAGCGACGGGAAAGGGCAAATTTAACACTGAGTCTACACCAAAAGCTGTAGATCGGGCATAGCGATCGCTTAACATATCAATAATTAATCGCCAATTATGGGAAACTAAAGTTTGAGAATTGGAACTTGGGGAACTATTTAATGTTGTTACCAATGGTTGACTTTTCCCCAGATTAGCCATAGTTAAATAAGCCCTAGCGAGTTCCCATAAATTCACTTCACCACTTCCCAAAGTCAAACCCAAACCGTAATATTCAGCACTTTGATTGAGATGTGCAAAGCCCAACTCACGCAACCGATTTAAGAAAGTTTCGACTCCCACTTTTTCTAATACCTTTACCGCAGGTATATTTAAAGAATTTGCCAAAGCAACTCTAACTCGTACCGGACCAAGAAAGGTGTTAGTATAATCTGTAGGACTATATAATTTTGCTCCCGGAATTGCATAATGAGTAGGCACATCTGGCAAAATACTATGAGGACTAATTACTCCTTTTTCTAAAGCTAATTCATACACAAAAGGCTTTAAGGTAGAACCAGGTTGACGCAACGCTTGTACTCCGTCATTTCGTCCTAATTGCACTTCATTAAAATAATCAGGCGAACCGACATAACTTAAAACTTCCCCAGTGGAGTTGTCAATTATCACCGCTGCTGCATCATGAACATTGTTAGCCTTTAAAGAAGCAATTACTTGTTTTACTTGTGTTTCTACAAATTGCTGTAAAGGGCGATTTATCGTAGTGCGAATAGGTGATGATTCTAGGTTGGGTGTATTGTTTTTTGTCGCCAACCAAAATAAAAAATGTGGCGCAGCAATAATTCCCTGTTGACGAGTTTGAAATATAACTTTTTCTTGATATATTTGTTGCGCGTCAGCATCAGAAATATATTTTTCCTTTACCATTCTGTTTAAAACATATTTCTGTCTTTGTTGTAATCTTTCTCGATGTTGATAAGGATTAAAATAAGTGGGATTATTAGGAATTGCTGCTAGGAAAGAAGCTTGGGCTAAGTTTAAATCACTCGCAGGAATAGAAAAGTAAATTCGCGCCGCAGCTTCCACACCATAAATATTTCCACCCATTGGTAAACGATTGATATAAGCAGCAAGAATCTCATCTTTACTCATTCCCGCAACTAATCGCCAAGATAACCAAACCTCTTTTAATTTTGCAGTTATTGTCCGAGGTGAATTGTCCAACATTCTCGCTAACTGCATGGTAATTGTGGACGCACCAGAAACAATTTTTCTATTCTCTATTGCTTCTTTAATAGCCCGAACAATTGCTTTTAAATCTAACGCCCCATGTTGATAAAAGTTACTATCTTCAGCAGCTAAAATTGCATTAATAAATTGTGGTGAAACTTGATTTAATTTCACAACTGAGGTATTTTCTTGATCTGTAGTTAATATAGTTCCTAATGGTAAACCATTACGATCTGTAAACTCTATTGCTAATTGATGCTGGGCAATATCTATACTATGAATAGGTGCAAAATAAGGACATAATCGGATTAATAAACAGATTAATATGAAGGAGAAAATTATTTTATTTAGTTTGTAGTTGCGCTTTAGCTGCAATTTATATGATTTTATCTCACGCAGAGACGCGGAGGCGCAAAGAGTCAGAGTTTTTAGGAGTCGTGTGGGTAAATTCATCACAATGTTAAGAATTGTATGCTTTTTTGGGAATTGTCATAATGGATTAGTTATCTATATACCAATACGGTTCAAGTAAGAAAAAAGTAGGTTGGGTTAAGTGACAGCGCAACCCAACAAAAGTTTTGATAATATTGGGTTGACATAAGGAAATCCAAGCTACTAGGAATAAGATTTTTTAACGAACCGCAGAGGCGCAGAGAACACAGAGGAAGGAGATATTTACGTTTTATTTAGGATTGCTTTATTTACTGTAGCTAATTGCTTTTGATATTTTTTGCATTTATTTAATATGATGATTAGAAAAATCTTTAAGTTCCTGGTTATTGTCACTCTTGTATTAGGAATGACGGGTTGTAATTTTATTGGTATTAAATCAGGGAAGGAAAAGTTACCAATTGTTGAGTCGTTAATAACGCCAAAGTTACCAGATTGGATAGAACAAATTAGTCCTTTGGGAGACGCAAAACCTATTAGTCAAATTCGTATCCGTTTTAAAGAGGCTTTAATTCCTGTGGAAAGTCTTGATAGTCCCCAACAGCAAAGTTTATTAACTAAATTTGAGATTTGGCCTCCTTTACCGGGACAATTTCGCTTTTTAACTCCCCGTATGGTAGGTTTTCAAGCTGATAAAGCTATACCGCAAGCGACGCGAGTTCAAGTTACTCTGAAAGCGGGTTTAGCAGATTTAAAAAAACATCGTTTAAATGAGGATTTAGCTTGGACTTTTAATACAGAACCTGTTTTAATTACTAATTTACCAGGAGTTAACCCAATTGAAAATGCGGAATTTGAACCCATTGATTTAAAACCAAATTTACAATTTACTTCAAATTTAGAATTAGATATAGATTCTGTACGTAAGCATTTATTGTTAGTTCCTCAAGGTAAGACTCAAGGTGTGGGTTTGAATGTGAAATTAGCGCAGGAAGAAACACCAGATAATTTAGATCCTTTTGCAAAATTTGATGCTTCAGCCCGAAATTGGGTTTATGATCTTACTCCTGTACAAAAGTTAGAAAAAGCTACATCTTACCGGTTAACATTTTCTCCTGGGATTCTTCCTGCTAATGGAAATTTACCCAGTCAAAAGGAATTTGTCAGTAAATTGGCGACTTATTCACCTTTAAAATTTGTGGGAATTAAACCTTATGGAGAACCAGATTCAGGTGGAACTTATGGCAGATTTATTAAAGGTAGTCCCCAGTTAGAATTTAATAATGTCTTATTAGCAGATTCAGCGAAGGAAAATATTAAAATTAAGCCAGCACCGAAAAACATTGATAATGTCTTGCAAATTTCCGAAGAAGATAGAATTGTCAGCATTAATCCTTATGCTTTAGAACCAGCTACTACTTATACAATTAATATTGAGAGAAATATCAAAGATAAATTTGGACAAAATTTAGATAAACCACTCACAATTAAATATGATACTGGTGATATAGCTGGGAATATTTCAGCCCCTTCCGAGTTAAATATTTTTCCTACAGATAAAGACTTACAAATTAATATTGATACCATTAATTTACCAGATTCAAAATATCAAGCAGCTTATCGCATTGTTAAACCAACAGATTTAGTTTATACAAATACTGCTAATGAGTTATTACCCCAACCTACTAAATGGCAAAGTTTCAAAATTAGGAATAAGCAAAATCATTCAGTCAATATCAATGTTCCCCTGAAAGAAAAATTAGGTACTACTCAGGGAATGTTAGCCTATGGAGTGCAAGCACGAACTCACAAATATCAAGAAGACGGTAAACAATTGTGGAGAGAACCGACAACTTATGGCATGGTACAATTAACTAATTTAGGTGTCTTTTCTCAATGGTTTCCAGAATCGGGTTTAATTCGAGTTCATCATCTTAGTAATGGTTCACCAGTTAAAGGGGCAAATATTGAAATTTATCAATCAAAATTAGCAGAAAAATCTCGTCCTCAACCTGTACCCTGTGCAACCGGAAAAACTGATGAAAAGGGAATTTTGATCATTGAGAATAATCAATTAACACAATGTTATCCTAAATTGAAATCTAGTCTACCGCAATTATTAGTAATTGCCAGTGAAAATCAAGATTGGGCATTTGCGAGAACTGAAGAATATAGTGGTGCTTATGGTTATGGAATTGATGCTGGTTGGGAAGCTGAAAAACCAGAATCGAGAGGGACAATATTTTCTGATAGACAATTATATCAACCAGGAGAAAAAGCAGCTTTTACTGCTTTTGCAGATTATTTAGAAAAGGGTGAAATTCAAGAAGATAAAAATTCCGACTATAAATTAACTTTAGTCAGTCCGAATGGACAAAATACAGATTTAGGAACAAAAACGACTAACGAATTTAGTACATTTTCTTTAGAGTTACCAATTTCCAAAAATCAGCCTTTAGGCTATTATACTATTCAAGCTAAAGGTAAAAATGGCAAAGAAATTTCTGGAGAGTTTCGGATATCAGAATTTAAACCCCCAAATTTTAAAGTTGATTTACAGCTAAATAAAGAATTTGCATTAATTAATGACAAAATTGATGTGCAGGTAGGAAGTAATTACTTATTTGGTTCACCTGTGGAAGGGGGAGAAGCCAAATATTTTGTCACTCGTCAACAGACTAATTTTATCCCCAAAGGTTGGGAAGAATTTAGTTTTGGGAGACAATGGTTTTGGCCTGAAGAAAGTCCCAATGTTCCTAATGATGTTTTACAAACTAACACCAAATTAGATCCTAATGGGAAAAGTAATCAAACTGTAACTGTAGCTAAAGATTTACCCTACCCCATGACTTATCGGGTAGATGTGCAAATTAGTGATATTTCTAATTTATCGGTTGCTAATTCCCAAAGTTTTACTGCTTTACCCAGTAACCGAATTATTGGTTTAAAAAGTAATTTTGTTGCTAACGCTGGTAAGAATTTTCCTGTAGAATTGATTGTCACAGACGCAACGGGAAAACCTCTAGAAAATAAACGAGTACATCTGGAATTACAACAGATGAAATATAGCAGCGTTACTAAAATTGTGGAAGGTAGTAAAACGCCACAAAATCAAGTTGAATATCAAACAGTTGCGAAAACAGATATTACCTCTAAGAATACTTCCCAAACAGTCAATTTGAAACCTAGTGTATCCGGTTCATATCGAATTCGCGCTAATTTTAGTGATAATAGAGATGAAATTACAGCCACAGATTTACAAATTTGGGTAACAGGAGAAAATCAAGTATTTTGGGGTGGAGAAGAAAAAGATCAATTAGAAGTTAAATTAAATCAAAAAGAATTTAAACCTGGAGATACAGCCACAGCTTTAATTCAATCTCCCTACCCAGAAGGAGAATTATATTTTGCAGTCATTAAAGATAAACCTCTCTATCAACAAGTAATCAAAATTAAAGGAGGTGCGCCCCAAATTCAGTTTACAGTTACTCCAGAAATGTTACCTAATGCAGCAGTACAAGCGGTATTAGTTAGACAAGGTAAACCACTGAATCAAATAAAACTAGGAAGTTTAGAAAATTTAGCCAAAATTGGGTTTGCAGATTTTAAAGTTGACTTAGCAGATAAATATTTAAAGGTACAAATTAACCCAGTTGAAAAATCTTTAGAACCAGGAAAAGAAGAAACTGTAGAATTGGAATTAAAAGATCATCAAGGAAACCCCACCAAAGGACAATTTACTGTCATGGTGGTGAATGAAGCGGTGTTACAATTAACTGGTTATCGTCCGCCAAATTTGGTAGATACTGTTTATGCAGAACAACCAATTGCGACTCGATTTAGTGATAATCGTCGTGATGTTAAATTAACCCCATTACCGACAAGTTTACCTAAAGGTTGGGGTTATGGTGGTGGCTTATCAAATGCTTTAGCAAATACTCGTATTCGCCAAGATTTTCAAGCTTTAGCTTATTACAATGGTGCGGTAATTAGTGATGATCATGGTAAGGCGAAAATCACCTTTAAATTACCCGATAATTTAACAACATGGCGGATAATGGTAGTAGCTACAGATGGAAATTTGCGGTTTGGGAATAGTGACGCAACATTTATCACGACAAAGCCATTAATAACTAATGCTATTTTGCCACAATTTGCCCGCACAGGCGATCGCATTTTAGCAGGTTTATCTGTCACCAACACCACCACAAACACCGGAAATCTGATTATTAACGGTGAACTTAGCGGTTCTCTCAACTTCGCTGAAAATAACCCCAAAACCACTACATTACAACCAAAAGCCGAATCAGCCACCCAAGCTTATCGTTTCCCAATGGTAGCGGGTAATGTGGGCGAAGGTAAAGTCACATTTACTACACAATTAAATAATATCGCGGATGCTTTTACTGTTCCTTTGGAAATCAAACCTTTAGAAATTACAGAACAAGTTGTTGAAACTGGTGTTAGTGAAAAACAAGTAAAAATTCCCGTCAATATTGATAAAAATACCTTCCGCGAAGCCGGAGGTTTAGATATTCAATTAGCCAGTACCTTAATTCCTGAAATTAAAGCCCCCGCAAAACAAGTTTTAGAAAATAATGATTTACCATTTGCAGAACCAGCCGCAAGTCAATTATTAATTGCTGCAAATCTGCAAACTCTCACCCAAAAATATAATCAGACATTTACTGAATTTAATCCTCAACAACAAGCAAAATTAGCAATTTCACAATTACAAAAACTGCAAATAGCAGATGGTGGTTTTGCAGCATTTCCAGAACAAGAAAAATCAGATCCTTGGGTTTCTACTTATGCTGTAGAATCTTTAGTTACAGCTAATCAAAGCTTTCCTGGTTTAGTTGATAACAAAATCATCTCTAATCTAAAAACTTATCTGCAAAAAGTTCTCGCTAACCCTGGACAATACGACTTTTGTAAACAGAAACTTTGTAAATCGCAACTACAACTAAATTCTTTAATTGCCTTAGCACAATTAGGAGATAAACGCAATAGTTTTTTATCAGATATTTATCAACAACGCAATGATTTTGATCTAGTCACTCAAATCAAATTAGCGCGATATTTATATCAATTTCCTGAATGGCAAAATGAAGCCCAAATTATGCGAGTACAGTTCCAAAAAAATATCTATGAAACTGGACGTACCGCAGTTGTCAACTTACCAAAAACTTGGAGTTGGATGAGTTCCAATACCACCACCCAATCCCAAGCTTTACGGCTATTTATTGACCAAAAAAGCAACCCAGAAATCATTGATAAATTACTGCAAAGTCTTCTCAATTTACGCAGAGATGGAACATGGGAATCTAGTTATAATAACGCCCAAGCCCTCACAGCTTTAGTCGAATATAGCCAACTTCAACCCACACTACCTAATTTTATGACTACGGTAAAATTAGGAAATCAGAAATTAGGAGAAATCCGTTTTAATGGCTATAAAAATCCTAGCTTTGCAGTAAATGTTCCCATGAATAAATTACCTCAACGTAATCATGATTTACTCTTACAAAAATCTGGAAAAGGCAGATTACATTATTTAGTTGCTTACAAATACCGTTTACAAGGAAATCAGCCAGGAAGATTTAACGGTTTACGAGTAACGCGAGAAATTAGTAAAGTCAACGAAGAGAAAGTTATCCAAAAAACCGGAATGTATGCTTTTGATAAACCTTTGACTTTACAACCTGGACAAGTCTTTGATATTGGTTTAGAAGTAATTACAGATCATCCTGTAGATCATGTCGTGATTAAAGACCCCTTACCCGCAGGTTTTGAAGCAGTAGATGATAGTTTTCAAACAGCAACACCAGCATTACAAGCAAAAGCCGATAATTGGCAATTAGGATATAAAACTATCTATAAAGATCGAATAATTTCCTATGCAGATCATCTCGAACCAGGCGTTTACAGCTTACATTATTTAGTCCGTTCTGTAACTCCAGGAACATTCATTTGGCCTGGTGCAGAAGTACATCTTCAATATGCACCAGAAGAATTTGGACGTAGTGCTGATTCTACTTTAAATATCTTGGAAAAGTGAGTTTTATGTATGCTTTTTTTTCACGCAGAGACGCAGAGTCACAGAGAGTAAGAGTTTAAAAAGGTGAGTTAGCGGTAGCATAACCCACCCGACAAATGAGATATTTGCTATTAAAAAAAACCTTACTGCACAATCTGATTCCGACAATATTCTTGCGTCGGTGTCACAGAAACAACTTCCACTTCCACAGGTTTTTCAGGAGTAGGGTTAATAATAAACTCACTCGGACCTTGATGAGGTTTTTGAGAATTACCCCAATCATAAGTGTAACCTAAACCAGACCAAGGATAATATTCTTGTTTCGCATTGGAGTAAGAATTGGTGTATATTGCCTTGATAACAGGACTGCTATCAGGAACAGGTAAAGGTAAAAGATTACAGCTAGAATCGTCAATTTCGGCATCAATACATGGTCTAATTAAATCTTCAGCTTTTACCCATAGTTCGACAAAATGGGTTTTAGTGGAATATTTATTTAAAATCAACCCCAAATACTGTTGTAACCGCAATGAAAGTTCAATATCATCAGGAATATTGCTATCAATGGCTTGATATTGCTGACAAAATTCTTTCACTTGTGATGCTGCGGTAAACCAAGTTTGATAAGGTAAAACTTTTTTTGTACCGATTGGCCAATCTGTATTGGGGTTACTTGTATATTTCCAAGTTGACATCAAATATTCTACTTTGCCATTATTTTCTCTCCATTTAACTTGGGGATTATTTGGAGATAAAGCCCAAAGATTATTTACTACTTCATCTGCTAGTGGTTCTTTGGCATCTTCAACACTTTCTGCTAATGCTTTTGTCAGAAAATTATAAGTTTCTGGTTGATATTGCAAGAGATAATCATAGACGTTTTGAGTTACTTCTAATTGGGCTATTTGCGCCTTTGGTATGGGGGTACTATAACCAGTAGTTTCTTCAGCTAATACTTTATTTTGCCATCCAAAAACTAACAATGCACAGCAAACCAAGCCTGCAAATAATTTGTGCTGCCAATTTCTCATGATAAATTACCTGGTAATTGAAATTTTATACCAAGGTTGATTCTACATGAAAATACTATTTAGTTTGTAGCAAGAATTGTTAATAAACATTAAAAATACTTAACAAGACTTATGCACGAATCACGAAAGAACGTTCGCGCAGCGTCCCGTTAGGGATAGAAAAGAGGTTTCAGAGATATTTTGCGTAAGTCCTACTTAAGCAAAGCTACATCTCAAATATGCCCAAGAACATTAGATATCGTAGATAAGTGAGGTTCATCAATTTTGAGAATGACAAAGTTATGAATTATGTTTATCTTCACGGTTTTGCTTCTAGTCCTCAGTCTAGCAAAGCTCAGGATATTAGCGATCGCTTTTCTCAACTACAAATATCAATGCAAATTCCCGATTTGAACGCTGGTGATTTTTCTCATTTGACAATCACGCGCCAATTAAATCAAGTCGCTGCTGAATTTTCCCAAAATTCTCAACCAGTCACCCTCATAGGTTCTAGTTTAGGCGGTTTGACATCTGCCCATTTAGCACAACAACATTTACAAGTACAACGCCTAATTTTACTAGCACCTGCATTTGGGTTTTTAGGACATTGGTTGCCAAAATTCGGAACAATAGGTTTAAACCTATGGCAACGCACAAAATATATGATGGTATATCATTATGGGCAAAAACAATTGCTACCCCTAAGTTACAATTTTGTTACCGATGCTAAGAAATACCAAGAAAATTTGTTACAACGCCCCATTCCGACTTTGATTCTCCACGGGAAACATGATGAAGTTATCCCCATTCAATCCAGCCGAGATTTCGCCTGTACCCGTCCTTGGGTAGAATTAATAGAATTCAATAGTGATCATGGTTTGGGAAATGTCACCCCTGAAATTTGGCAAGCAATTTCCACATTTTGCCATTTATCGTAAAAAGCAAAAGCCAACAAAGACAAGTTTTCCCAATTACCAATCACCCATTACCAATCACCCATTACCAATGACCAATCTTAAATTTATTCGTTCCGATTTATCTCAACTTAACGCGTATAAACCTCATCCTGGTAGTGATAGCGCCGAACCTGTTGCAACTCAATTTGATCGCTTAGATACTAATGAAAGTCCATTAGATTTACCACCGGAAATTAAAGAAAAGTTAGCTTGGACTTATCAGCAAGTTATTGAAACAAATCGTTATCCTGATGGTGGACATGAAACACTTAAAAATGCGATCGCCCAATATGTGAATGAATCTGCAAACTTGGCAAATTCAACTTTCACCGCTGCGAATATTTCCGTCGGTAGTGGTTCTGATGAACTGATTCGTTCTCTATTAATTGCCACTTGTCTAGGCAGAGAAGGTTCTATCTTAGTCGCCAACCCCACTTTTTCTATGTACGGAATTTTAGCCCAGACTTTGGGCATTTCTGTGGTGACAGTGGGTAGAGATAAAAGTAACTTTGAAACTGATTTAACCGCCGCCCAAGCTGCCATTACTCAAACTCAAAATCCGCCCATTCGTGCCGTTTTTGTCGTTCATCCCAATTCCCCCACCGCCAATTGTTTAACAGCAGCGGAAATAGATTGGTTAAAAAGTTTACCAGAAGAAATTTTAGTAGTTATTGACGAAGCTTACTTTGAATTTAGTCAAACTAGCTTAGTAGGGGAATTATTACAACGTCCTAATTGGGTAATTTTACGGACTTTTTCCAAAGCCTTCCGTCTAGCAGCCATGCGTGTAGGTTATTGTATCGCTCATCCACAGGCGATCGCTATTTTAGAAAAAGTCCGTCTCCCTTACAATCTTCCCAGCTTTTCCATCGCCGCTGCCCTCATTGCTTTGGAAAATCGTCAACTTTTACTAGAATCCATTCCCCAAACCCTCAATGAAAGAAGCAAACTGATCACAGCTTTATCAGCACACCCCAGCTTAGAAATTACACCTAGCGCCACTAACTTTATATATCTGTGTGTTAAAACTAATGACTCTCATTCACCAGATGCCGTTTTAACAAGTCTTAACCAAAAACTTAGAAGCCAGGGTACTCTGATTAGACTTCTACCTCACGGTTTAAGAATCACCATCGGTACACCCGAAGAAAATTCTCGTACTCTACAACGGATACAAGCTAGTTTAGTACAATAATTAGTAAAATAAATAGACTTTCAACCCTGTAACCTACTGGACACTAATTATCTAGATCAATACCCACCCGGCGGACTATTGTTACTGTTTGTGGTAACACACCCACCAACATAGCAAAAGCCTCATCTGGGATATTAGCCACTATCTCAGCGGGAAAAAATACTTCAAATTGATCAAGAATTTTTTGGACTCGTTGTTGAGCGACAGGACTTTCTGTGATTTGCTTAATTAAGCGAATCCATTGCCGCCTAATCAAGTAAGCGGTTTGACGATCTTGATGAGATTCTGGAGTCAATAAAGATAGATTGCCGATGGGTAAAGTCCCTTGGCAATCACTATCATAATCTCCACCAATCACTGCTCCAGGTCCTGCAAACTCTGCATGGTAGTGTTTAAAGAGTATTAACCCATTTCTTTTTCGACTATTAACCACGAGAACCTTGCCGGTTTGAAGCCGTGCTAGAATATCAGAGCTTTCTAATTGCTCAGTTCCATCTGGCATGATCATTTGGTTAATAACACTATTATCAGCGCAGTCATTTGATACCATAGCTGTTTGGTAGCGTCTACGCTTGTCGCTATCCATGTTTTGTTAAACTTCTCACGATATTATTACAGGTGTACTCTTCAAAGCAAAAATTGCTATTGAATTGAGAAATTGTGAATTTTCCTTTATCAACGTTATCCTGAACAGTATAATTTATTTTAGGAATAAATACGCACTGTTCAGTTATTTTAATTATCCTATTCTAGGGGATGAACTCCAGCTTTATCTCAATCTAGAGCAGTCTTTATCTAAAGTTTTTGTAAAGTTGAAGTTTCCGCTCTCCAATTCCTGTTAAGAGGGAACAGGGAACAGGGAACAGGGAATAGGGAACAGGGAATAGGGAATAGGGAACAGGGAATAGGGAATAGGGAACAGGGAATAGGGAACAGGGATTTGTTCCAAAAATATGCAATTAATTTTGCTCAGGTACTTATATGTGTTTATGTAGTAATATCTGGCGTGAACGATTTAGGAGAATTGCATTCCAGGGAGATTCGACTTTATACACACGATATGCCAACTTAAAATAAAGTTGACGGGCTTGATGATTACTTTCCAAAACATGAAGATATAAATCTTGAAATCCCCATTCTTGGGAAATTTGCTCACAGCGAATCAATAACCCAGAAGCGACTCCCTGCCGCCGATAACTGGGGTGAACAGCTAAATTAGATAGATAAGGAAAACATTGACTAACATAATCCCAAGAATCGCTGAATTTGACACCCATTTCTATAGTTCCCACAATTTGATGATCTTCTGTATCAGCATCAACAGCAACCAAACAAACATGATGAGATAAGGGAAACTTCAGACGATGGCGGAGATCCTCATAAATACCCAAACGAAATAAGGGAAAAGCCCAACCCCATAAACCATCTTGGGAGTGAAAGCTTTCAGTCACGATTTGGGCAATCATCATCAAATCATCAGGTGTAGCTACGCGAATTTGCAGATGCCCAACAGATAGAGTATCAGTTTCTGGGCTTGCTTTGGGGTGAGTTGGATCAAAAAACCAGGATTTCAAAGCTAGTTGGGGATTAATGTAATTTAAAAGATATTTTCCCAGTATCTTTGCCAGTTATAACTGAATGGTATCGTGAACTACTCCGCAGTCAGATGGACGGAGCTTCCCAATTCATCGGGAATAGCCGCCAGAACTCCATAGTTCTATTGGTTTAACATTTTCTCCAAGGGCAGGAGTCCTGATTCCCAAGACTCAAATCTTTTACCCTTCGGCTACGCTCAGGGTTCTCTGGCGATACTTACCTAAAAGCTAGTGATTTTCGCTTACGGCATTGGTGGTCAAGACCCGAATATATTACCAGAAAACCTGGGGATTGTCAGCGTGTTGTTAAAAAAACAAACAGTTATAGCTAAGGTAACTTACCGTCAAGGTAGTAAAACCTATCTAAATGAATTATCCTAGCCTATTAGAGTTAAAAATTACCCTAATTGGCAACGAAAGAGACTGGTGCTATAGGTACTGAGTAATGGATACTGGGAGAAGAACCTATAAAAATACTCAATTCTTCATGGAAAAGTTACCTAAAACTACGACTTGCTTTAGTATTAGTTCTGATTGCTAAATTAGAATCAGGTATTTGTTTAATAGTATACTTTGCCTGTAAGTCAGAGTGATGTATTATTCATAACGCTACCATATCTACTAAAAATGCAATTAACCTAAAAGTGCTAGTACAAATGCTGAAATGAGAAAACTTAATGTATAGCTTCATTCCACGTATTCACCATCCCGATAGTAATTTATGTATCAGCAACTACTGTGAGGGAGTAAGATCCAAAATAAACAATTCAAAATCAAAGACAGTCATGCCGAAAACTTTTCTTAACAATTCAGATCCCAGTCTGTAAAAAGATCCCTGAGTTTAGGGGTGTTAAACCCTGGAATTTCTGCCCAAGGGTAAATTCCCTTGTCATGTAACCAAACAGTCAGTTATTGGTCGAAATAACCTGAGCTTACCTGACTCATACATATTCTCTACTTGAACATTTTATTCTTTATCCGACTGCCATTGCAGCAGCAAAGCGGTGCATGATATCACAAGCAAACAGTAAGCCGAAAATTTTGGTTGTTGATGATGAACCCGACAACCTTGACTTGCTTTATCGCACCTTTTATCGTGACTATAAGGTGCTACGGGCAAATTCTGGACCGGCGGCGCTGGAACTACTGGCTCAAGAGGGTGATATCTCAGTCATCATTTCCGATCAGCGGATGCCGATGATGAGTGGTACAGAATTTTTAAGCCTCACAGCTACCCAATATCCAGATATTATTCGCATTATTTTAACTGGCTACACCGATGTTGAAGACTTGGTAGATGCTATTAACTCTGGCAAGGTATTCAAATATGTAACTAAACCCTGGGAATCTGAAGAACTAAAAGCAGTGGTTCGTCAAGCTATGGACACTCACAATGTCCTCAAGGCTAGAACTAGGGAACTTACCCGCACACTCCGCCAAGAATCGCTGCTGAATACCATTACCAATACGATTCGTAGCGCCCTCAATTATCGGCAAGTTTTACAAACTATTGTTGATACTGTCGGACATATTTTGGAAGTAGATGTTTGTTTATTACGTCCTTTTCAAGATCAGCAGTTGACAGATGAAGGATTTATTTACCAAAAAGCGATTAGCTCTGGTGAGGATAGCCAACAGGAGACTTCAGAAGCAAGAAGTATCTCTTTGCCTATTTTGGTACAGACAGTCTGGGAAACCCGCGAATTACAGGTAATTAATAATGTTGCTGATGATGAGCGGATTCAAAGCGATGATGAAAACATTAGTCGGGCTAATGCTTTTGCGGCGGCTAATATTTGTTCTAGCTTAGTTGTTCCTTTGATTTGGCAACAAAAATTGATGGCGGTATTGGCTCTACATCAGCGATCGCAAGTCCGGATTTGGGCAGAAGATGAGATCCAGTTGGTTTTGGTGGTGGCAGATCAAGCGGCTTTGGCTTTGTCGCAAACCTATGCTTATGAACAAGTGCGGGCTTTAGCGAAACGGGAAGCTTTGATTAATACAATTACTAGCGCCATTCGTTCTAGTCTTGATCCCGAAGATATTTTTGCAGCGATTACTCAACAGTTAGGACAGGCTTTACAAGTTGATGGTTGTGTGTTGTCTTTGTGGACTCAGGAGGATGAATTTGTTCATTGTGTAGGTTTGTATGATAGTTCTGATACTGTAGGACATTCTTTGGCGAATATTTGGCATCATCAATTACCTGATTCCCAAGTGAGAATTCAGGATAATCCGGTGTTGCAAGAATTATTGCGAACAGAAGAACCAGTAGTAATTGCTGATATTACCCATTGTTCGGCTGATGTTCAGGGTTTTGATTTACCTTTGAAAATGCCAGTGCGATCGCTCATAGTTGTCCCTTTACTAGCTGATGGTAAATGTATTGGTAGTATTACTCTGCGGGAAGGTAGCAAAGCTAGACGATGGCTATCCTCAGAAATTGAATTAGCTAAATCAGTCGCTTCCCAAGCCGCGATCGCTGTCCAACAATCGCGCTTATACCAAAAAACCCGCGAACAAGCAGAACGCTTACTAGAACTAGACAAACAAAAAACTGAATTTTTCCAAAATATCTCCCATGAGTTCCGGACTCCCATTACCCTCATCCAAGGACCCCTAGAATCCGCAGTCAATTCAGGTGAAGGCTTATCCCATTCTCAAAGTATTATCGCTCTCCGCAATTCCCGTCGGTTACTACGATTAGTCAATCAACTCCTCGATTTACAACGTCTCGACGCAGGGAGAATGCAGCCCAGTTTCCGTCCTTGTGATCTGGTCGAATTTGTTACCCAAATTGTTGACTCTTTTCGTCCTTACTGCGAGAAAAAGGGACTCCAAGTCAATACCGATTTGCTTACCTGTCCCACAGTCTATTTAGATATAGAAAAATTTGACAAAGTGATTTATAACCTTTTGTCAAACGCCATGAAATTTACCCCTGAAAATGGGACAATCACCATTAGACTAGCTACAGCAGGGAATAATTGTATCTTGCAAGTTCAAGATTCAGGGATTGGTATTCTTCCCCAACAAATACCCTATCTATTTGAACGATTCCGTCAAGCCGAAGGTTCAGAAAATCGCACCTACGAAGGTAGTGGTTTGGGTTTGTCCCTCGTGAAAGAATTAGTAGAATTACACGGAGGTAAAGTCACAGTTGAGTCTATTTATGGTCAGGGAACTACATTTACCTTACAGCTTTTGATCGGTTCATCTCACCTACCTACAGATAGAATTTTAGATACTGTCGCTGATTTGAATATTAGTCGCGCTAGTGTGGAATTAGCTGATTTAGAACAAGTTGATTTAGATATAGAAGATTTGGCTCAGACAATAGACACATTAGCAAATCCAGAAATTAAAGATGCTCAACTTATGAGTATTACAGCCCCAGGGACTGGACACTCAATTTTAGTTGTTGATGATAATCCCGATTTACGAGTCTATGTCTCGGATATTCTCCGTCGCAATGGTTATAAAGTAGATACAGCCCGCAATGGGAATGAAGGATATATTCTTGCACAACGCATCAAACCCAGTTTAATTATCACTGACTTAATGATGCCCGTAGTGACAGGATTGGAAATGATTAAAATGGTTCGCAATGAAGAAGATTTAAAAGGTATACCTATTATTCTCCTCACAGCCAAAGTGGATGAGGAAACCCGGATTCAAGGCACAGAAAAGGGTGCAGATGCTTATTTAGCCAAACCTTTTAATGATCGAGAACTCCTGGCCGAAGCACGGAATCTTTTAGCTTTGAAGGAAAATGAAAAACGCACCTTGGAGTTAAACTACTATCTCACAGAATCCGTACTCAGACGCTTTTTACCCACAGCATTAGTCAGAAAAGCCGCAACGGGAACGTTGACACTAGATTTACAACCAGAACCGCGTTTAGTGACAGTTCTATTTAGCGACATTGTGGGCTTTACTCAACTATCTAATACCCTCAGATCCCGAAAAGTGGCAGAAATATTGAATGAATATTTAGAAGCCATGACTAAAGTTGTGTTTGAGAATGGCGGTACGGTGGATAAATTTATGGGAGATGCTATCTTAGCTTTATATGGAGCGCCAGAAGACCTGACACCCAATGAACAAGTCCGACGTGCCATTAACACAGCTAGAGCCATGCAACGCGCATTGAAGACATTAAATCTTCGCTGGCGATCGCAAGGTATCTTTGAAACAGATGGACGTGATGGCGTACAATTTCGCTGTGGTATCCACCAAGGTACGGCCGTTGTCGGAATGTTTGGTAGCGCCGAACGTGCTGACTATACAGCCATTGGTCCAAGTGTGAATATTGCTGCCCGCTTGCAAGCTGCCGCTGTTCCTGGTACTATCCTAGTCTCCGCTGCTGTGGCAGACTATTTACAAGAAGAAGAAATTACTAAAGGTAGTCCCTTAGAATTAAAAGGTATAGATGAAACAGTTCTAACTTTTATGGTCACACCCGAACCTGTGAAATAAATTTCTAAAAAAAGGTTATGAATAATTCGTCAGTAACTAGAAAAGGACTCAGATAACGTACATTTAATTTTTATTTAGGTTGTTTAGGTTGTGCTATCAAGAGGAAGAAAGAAGAAAGAAATTTCTTCCCTATTCCTAGTTCCCTGACATAACATAATACTAATGATTACAAATAATCATTCAAATAAGAGTTTAATTACATCTCAAAGTTTCAGAGGACATACTGATCCTGCTTGGTTATGGATTGTTGTATCTATTAGTTCTGTGTCTCTTCACTTGTTAGTATTTTGGTTAATACGTTCGTCTGATAATTTCCAGCCTTGGTTTCCCCAATCTAACCAAAGTTCTATTCCTATTGACTTTATCGAGATTGCTGTTGAACCAAAATCTCCAATCAAACCACAACCAACAACCCCAAAGATTAAATCACAATCTTCTTTTTCATCTTCACCAAAATTAGCTCCTATTACACCCAACATTGAAGATAATGAGATAGTTTCTAGGGTTAATTTACAACAACAGGAGCAAACTCAAAAACCTGAAGTTATCAAACCTGAAATCAAAAAACTCGAAGTTAAAAAAACCGAAGTTAAAAAAACCGAAGTTATCAAACCCGAAGTTATCAAACCCGAAGTTAAAAAACTCGAAGTTGAAAAATCTGAAGTTAAAAAAACCGAAGTTGAAAAACCTGAAGTTAAAAAATCTGAAGTTGAAAAACCTGAAGTTAAAAAATCTGAAGTTGAAAAACCACCAGTTAGACAACAATCTTATCCCACCAACCCAACACCACAAACAACACCAATAATTCCAGAAAGTGAGCTTCCTTGGAATCGTCGTCAAGAAGTTAGACTAGGAAAGGGAACTCCCCTACCCCAAGAAATTCCCGCTGAATCCCCAACTCCTACAACAGAACCTTCTGTAAATCCTACCCCAGAACCTGCTCCAACTTCTAATAGAGGTGGTGCGATCGCTACCGTCAATCCTATTTTTAAAGAAGAAGTTATTGCATTAATCCAACAAAAACAACTTCGAGCTAATGATTTACCAGATGTTCTGGCTGAATATAAAGGTAGCTTAGAAAAGGAATTAGAGCCTAGTGTTCTTCCCAGCGAAGAAGATATTAAACCAGCAAATATACTGGCTAGTTTAATAATTGATAAAAATGGCAACTTTCAACAAGCGATAGTTCTCACCATTGAACCAGCCGCACTCCGCAGCCAAATAAGCATTTATGAGCAAGCAATTAACCAGATGTTTCAACAGGAAAACTTTCTCGCTGCTTATAATCAAGACGGATCAAAACCAGATTTGAGCAATTTATATATTCGTCTCAAAATCCAACCGATAAATTCTCCATAAATGCTTGCGTTTTTATAAAAGCCATGTTATACTGATTCAATTGGAAATGCGGGTGTAGTTTAGTGGTAAAACTTTAGCCTTCCAAGCTAATAATGCGGGTTCGATTCCCGCCACCCGCTTTATCTGTACAGAACTAACCAAATCTGCCGCTAATGTAAGCTTTGGTGTCCTCCTGTTGAGGATCGCTAAAAATTAGTTCTGTGGAATTGTACTCTACTAAATAACCACTACGTCCACCAGTTTCCGAAGTTTTGACATTAAAAAATGCCGTTTTATCGGATACCCGTGATGCTTGCTGCATATTGTGAGTAACAATAACGATAGTATATTCCTCTTTAAGTTTGTGAATTAGTTCTTCAACCCGCAAAGTAGAAATAGGATCAAGAGCCGAACATGGTTCATCCATTAATATAACTTCTGGTTGGACAGCGATCGCCCGGGCAATACATAACCGCTGTTGTTGTCCACCGGATAAAGATAAACCACTTTGTCGCAATTTATCCTTGACTTCATCCCACAAAGCCGCTTGTCGCAAACTTCTTTCTACCAATTCATTCATATCACCTTTGAAGCCATTGATTTTTGCCCCAAAAGCAATATTTTCATAAATTGACTTGGGAAATGGATTTGGTCTTTGGAATACCATACCAATTCGTCTTCGCACCTCTACAGGATCAATATCAGGTGCATAAAGATTTTTGTCGCCGAAATAAACCTTACCTTCGGCTCTAAATGATTCAATTAAATCATTCAGACGATTATAACATCGCAGCAATGTACTTTTACCACAACCAGATGGTCCGATAAAAGCCGTAACTCGATTTTTAGGAATATCTAGCCAAACATTCTGTACAGCCAAGAAATTGCCATAGTAGATATTCAGGTTTTCTGTCCGTAAAACCGCTTCAGTTTCATTGTTTGTACTAATGTTAGTAGCCATATTTGTCAGGAAGTTGTTCTGGATAGGTTTTAATTGGAATTAATAGCCATTACTAAGCCTTTTCTCTAGTTGCCCAGCGAGAAATAATACTAGTAATCAAAACCATCAATACTAAGATTAAAGAAGCAGCCCAAGCTAGAGATTGCCAAGTCTGAAAGGGAGAAATCGCAAAGTTGTAAACTAAAACTGCCAGAGAAGCAGTAGGTTTGAGGATGCTATCCGGCCAAAAAGAAGAGAAAAGAGCCGTAAATAGTAATGGTGCTGTTTCTCCAGCCGCGCGAGCGATCGCTAGAGTAGAACCAGTTACAATAGCCGGTAAAGCTGCCGGTAGTACCACCTGTGTCACCGTTTGAAAATTAGTTGCACCTAATCCCACCGCAGCTTGACGTAAATCTTGAGATACTAACTGCAAAGATTCATCTGTAGTTCGCACAATAATCGGTAACATTAAAATTGCTAGTGCGAATCCACCGCCCAAAGCTGAATAAGAGCCTAAGTTTAGCTTTAACAACGTCAAAACCACAATCCCATAGGCAAATACCCCGGCAATAATCGAGGGGACACCACTGAGAACATTAGTAGCAAAACGTATCCATCTAGCGACTTTGTGGGAACTAAACTCAGTTAAATAAATTGCGGCCATCACACCAAAGGGAATGCTCATTATCGCTGCAATCCCTACCATGAGAAGTGTTCCCAAAATAGCATTACCAAAACCACCATTTTTCCCAAAAGGAGCAGGTGGTAACTGGGTCAAAACATTCAAACTTAGACTACCAAAACCTTTGATAATTACATAAGAAAGAACTGCCAATAAAGGGACAAGTGCCAATGCTCCACAGACAAAAGCTAATACAGTCATCGCTGTATTAAACAACGTCCGGGGAGATGAAGAGGAACGAGTCAGGCTTCTTTGCGGAAAATAAGAAGTCATAATTTCACCTATCAATACAGACGTTGAACTCTAGCAACAACAAACTCTGCCAAAATATTGACTATCAGAGTCAATGCAAATAGGACTAAAGCCGCATACATTAAAGCCGCAACTTGTAATCCATTAGCTTCAGCAAATTGATTAGCCAGTAAAGAAGAAATGGTATTAGATGGTGCTAAGAGGGAGATATTAATGTTATTGGCATTACCTATTAACATTGTCACAGCCATTGTTTCCCCCATTGCTCTACCAAGTGCCAACATTACCGCACTGACAATCCCAGAAAAAGCAGCAGGAATGAGAATTTGGAAAATAGTTTCCCAACGGGTTGCACCGATTCCCAAGGCAGCTTGACGCAAACTAGAGGGTACAGAAATCAAAGCATCACGGGATATAGCGGTGATAATTGGCAAAGTCATAATTGCTAATATCACCCCCGCAGGTAACATTCCTGGACCTGTAGGTGGAGAGCTAAAAAATGGTATCCAGCCTAAGTAGGTGTGTAACCATTTTCCCAAATTCGTGATAATTGGCACTAAAACGAAAATTCCCCAGATGCCATAAACGACACTGGGAATAGCGGCCAGTAGTTCTACTAAAAATACTAGAACTAACTTGACTTGAGAGGGGAGAAAATCCTCACTCAACAAAATCGCCGTTCCTACACCAATAGGAATAGCTAAAAGTAGTCCAATTAAAGAACTCATCAGAGTTCCATAAATCGCAGGTAGCACCCCATATTGACTGTTAACAGGGTTCCAATCACTTGTAAATAGAAAACCGATCCCGAATTTTTGAATTGCTGGCCAAGCACCAATGGCAACTTGTAGGGCAATCCATAATAAAGTAGCAGCGATCGCTAATGCAAAAATCCGAGTTAACCAAATAAAGCTCCGATCTAGATTTCTATCCATTTCAGAGCGACTTTTCATTAGCGATGATGTTTCTGAAAAATTTGTAGTCATGAATACTGACTGTAAAGGTTTAATCAGCAAAAATTAATAGGTGATTGGTGATTGGTTAATTAATGCCTGTCACCTGTCACCTGTCACTTGATGTCACTTATTTGCTAGTATCAGCGCCAACAGAAATCTTATAATCAGGACTGATTTGATCAGCCGCAGCAGCCACTTTGGTAACTACATTCGCTGGTAAAGGAACATACCCTAATTCAGTTGCTAACTTTTGTCCATCAGTTAAAGCATACTCAATAGTTGCTTCCATTGCCTTAGCTTTGTTAGCATCAGCATATTTCTTATAAGCCAGAATCCAAGTGTAAGTAACAATTGGGTAAGATTCCGCACCTTCTGGATCAGAAATAAAAGCGCGAAGATTTTCCGGTAAAGTCACTGCTGCTAAGGTTTTCGCTGCCGATTCTGGAGTAGCGGCCACAAATTGTTTTGATTTATTTTCTAAAGACGCAAAATTGAGCTTATTTTCTTTAGCGTAGCCATATTCAACATAACCAATAGCACCTGGAGTTTGTTGAATTTGGGCGGTGACACCTTCATTACCCTTAGCACCAACACCTACAGGCCATTTTACACTTTTACCCTCACCGACTTTAGTTTTCCATTCTGGACTAATGGCACTCAAGTGCTTAGTGAAAACACCTGTAGTTCCGCTACCGTCTGCACGATAGATAACTTTGATTGGCTCTTTTGGTAATTTCGCGCCAGGATTAGCTTGAGCGATCGCGGCATCATCCCAAGATGTAATTTTACCCAGTAGAATACCAGTATAAACTTCCCGTGGGAGTTTAAGTTCAGGCACATCGGCTAAGTTATAAGTTATGACAATACTACCAGCAGTTACAGGCAGTAATAATACCCCTTTGTCTGCGGGGATCTTCTGAATTTCTTCATCCTTCATTGCTACATCACTAGCACCAAAGTCTACGGTTCCTTTCGTAAACTGCTCAACACCAGCACCACTACCAACTGACTGATAATTGACTTTTAAATTAGGATATTTTTTGTTTAATTCCGCAAACCAAGTTTGATAAAGTGGTGAAGGAAAAGAAGCACCAGCACCGATTAACTCCACAGTACCTCCTAAGTCTAATGTCTTAGCAGGAGTGGTTGTAGTACCAACAGGAGATTCGCTAGTAGTTGGATTAGTTGGGCTAGTTTCCCCACAAGCAGATAAACTAATTGCCAGCGCCAATACAGAAATTGAAGTTGTCAGGCGATTATTTGTTCTTGCTGTTAGGCGTGATAGCATGATTGTTAAGTTTGGCTAATTTTTATATAAACGTCTCTAAGATACACCTAAAGAATAACTGTGTAGGTAAACAATAGGTTAAGAAACAAAAAAAGCCCTATTCTCTCAGGGAACACAAAAAAATAAATTACGCAATTTCACTCCAATCAAAACGACTTTTCCGCCCCCTGCTCCCTGCCCCCTGCCCTAAAAGCGATTGGGTATTTTTTTTTGAAGTCCCTTACTCCCTGTTCCCCACTCCCTATTTACCCACTTAATTCGCCTATACTTATTGCTATTATTGTTCCCTATTGCTTTTTCCCTTGCGCCTAATAAATGTTTGCTGCGTCGAATCAACTACTATGGTCTATGATAGGCTTGCTCCTGACAATGGGTGGTACTTTCCTAGAAGCTTATGGTGTTACCTCTCCTTGGAATTGGAGTCAGCATGGAATTCAAACCCTTTCATTGGGTGTCAGCTATCAAATTGGTGCAGTGCTACTGGTAGGTTGTTTAGGAGGTCAAAATGCTGGGGCGCTCTCACAAATTGCTTACTTAGTGATGGGATTAACTCTATTACCTGTATTTGCCGAAGGTGGCGGTATTGGTTATGTTAAACTATCTCAGTTTGGCTATTTGCTGGGTTTTATTCCCGGAGCTTGGATTTGTGGTTATTTAGCCTTTAAAGCTAGACCTCGCCTAGAAACTCTCGCTTTTAGTTGTATTTGTGGTTTGTTCACTGTTCACGTCTGCGGTATTGCTTATTTAATTATTAGTTATGTTTTGCCTTGGACAAGAACAGAAAATTTATCTCTGATTCAAGCCATCCTCAAATACTCCTGCTTTGCACTACCAGGACAACTAGTAGTTGTTTGTGCTGTCACCATAATAGCTTACGTGCTACGACATATAATGTTTTATTAGTCAGTGGTCATTGGTCAGTAGTTAATAGTCAGTAGCAAATCAAAAACAACTGACAAAGAACACCTGACAACTAACAAAGAACAACTGACAACTGACAACTGACAAATTTATCATGCGTATAAAAAATCGCCTTTTCTGGATTGTTGCTTTGATAGCATTTTTATTCGACCAAATGACAAAATACTGGGTAGTCCAAACTTTCGCCTTGGGACAAACACTGCCATTACTACCAGGGATATTTCATTTTACCTATGTTACTAATACAGGTGCAGCTTTTAGTCTATTAAGCGGCAAAGTAGAGTGGTTAAGGTGGCTTTCTTTGGGAGTCAGTTTAGTATTAATGAGTATTGCATGGTTTGGACCCCTGTTAAATTTTTGGGATCAGTTGGGTTATGGTTTGATTTTAGGAGGAGCGATAGGCAATGGTATTGATAGATTTGCATTAGGATATGTAATTGACTTTCTGGATTTTCGTTTGATTAACTTTGCCGTATTTAATATGGCAGATTCTTTTATTAGTATAGGAATTGTCTGCCTGTTAATTGCCTCCTGGCAAAAAACACCAAATAATTAAAAATGCCAAATTAAATCATTACTTCTTCACTTGTGAATAGTATTTTGAATTTTTCCATCCTTCTTGCTCCTTTTAAAATTTGAATTTTGTTGGCGGTAGCCTGCTGTAAGCACTATTTTGAATTGTGAATTGTTTATGAGTTCCCCCCAACCTCCTCAAAAGCCACAAACCTTACTTGGTCAACTGACTCAAGCAGTAAATACCATTCAAGCTAGAGTTGATTTTTCCAAACTGGCGCTCAAGCCTAATGCCAAAGTCCCAGAGCTATTAGTACATGATGCAGGGACGAATCAGGCAGAAGAATATCCGTTATTAGGCGATCGCTATATTCTTGGACGTAGCTCTAAATCCTGTGATATCGTCGTCCGTAACCAAGTAGTCAGCCAAATTCACCTCTCATTGTCACGGGATTCCACCCAGCACACTCCCGTTTTTACCATCAAGGATGAAAACTCCACCAACGGTATTTATCTAGGCAAAAGACGCATAAATTCGCTAGAACTGCGCCATGGTGATGTGATCACATTGGGTCCGCCAGAACTCGCAGCTTCTGTCCGTCTCCAATACATTGATCCACCAGCCTGGTATGTAAAAGCTGCTAACGTCTCAGTAGTGGCCATCGGTGGTGTTACTGCTCTTGTTGCCTTAGCCATAGGTGTTCAATGGCTGAAATTTACCGTTAGACCCTTACCTACAGCTACTCGCGCCCCTGTAGTTATATATGCTCGTGATGGTTCAACCCCACTCCGTGAACCTCGAAATATCGCTCACATAGATTTGAAACAGTTATCAGACTTTGGTCCCTACTTAGCTTCTGCTGTGATAGCTTCCGAAGACAGTCGTTATTATTGGCACTTTGGGGTAGATCCCTTGGGTGTATTGCGAGCCGTACTGATTAATACTCGTAGTGGTGATGTTCAACAAGGAGCAAGTACAGTTACTCAACAAGTAGCTCGGAGTTTATTCCGTGAATATGTAGGTAGTCAAGACTCTCTCGGACGGAAAGTAAAAGAAGCAGTCGTCTCCCTCAAACTAGAAACCTTTTATAGCAAAGATGATATTTTGCTGACGTACTTAAATCGGGTATTTTTGGGTGCAGATACTTCCGGCTTTGAGGATGCTGCTAAATATTACTTCAATAAATCAGCCAAAGAATTAACTCTAGCCGAAGCAGCCACCTTAGTAGGAATTTTACCTGCTCCCAATGCCTTTGATTTTTGTGGGGATGGTCCGCGGAAACTCGGAGCAGCCGATTACCGGAATCGAGTCATTAAGCGAATGCTAGAAATGGGCAAAATCACCCAAGAAGAAGCCAATCGCGCTCGACGTTCTACCGTCCAAGTTAATCCCAAAGTCTGCGAGAGACAAGCCAATACCATTGCGCCCTATTTTTATGATTACGTCTTTCAAGAACTGACATCAATTTTGGGACCAGAAGCTGCCAGAGAAGGTAACTATATCATTGAAACTCAACTAGATCCAACTATCCAAAGTCAAGCTGAAACCGCGTTAAAAAATTCTATAACTCAAGCTGGCTCAACCTTTGGTTTTTCTCAAGGGGGGATGGTAACTCTCGACTCGAAAACGGGGAGTATTGTGGCCATGGTGGGGGGGAATGATTATCGAAAAAGCCAGTTTAATCGCGCTGTTCAAGCCAAACGACAGCCAGGATCTACTTTTAAAATTTTTGCTTACGCAGCCGCATTAGAAAGGGGTATTTCCCAATTCAGAAGTTATTCATGCAGTCCTTTAACCTGGCAAGGCTTTACGTATAAACCCTGTCGTGCTGGTGCTGGTGGTAGTTTCAATCTCGTAGCAGGTTTGGCACTTTCAGAAAATCCCATCGCTTTGAGAGTAGCCCAGGATGTGGGCTTAAATAAAGTAGTGGAGATGGCCCAGCGTTTGGGTGTTAAATCTGATCTGGAGGCAGTACCAGGCTTGATACTAGGTCAGAGTGTAGTTAGTGTTTTAGAAATGACTGGTGCTTTTGGGGCGATCGGCAACCGTGGAGTGTGGAATCCTCCCCATGCTATCAGTAGAATTATAGATAGTAGTGACTGTAAAGATATCAAAGATTTACAAACCTGTCGTGTGATTTATTCCTTTGATCAAGATCCCGATGGTAACAAAAAAGTTCTAAAAACAGAAATTGCTAATCAAATGACGACTTTAATGCAAGGTGTAATTACTAATGGTACAGGTGGCAGTGCCAGGATTGGTTTAGGGGAAGCAGGTAAAACTGGGACAACGGATAAAAATGTTGATTTATGGTTTATTGGCTTTATTCCCAGTCGTCAACTTGTCACTGGTATTTGGCTAGGAAACGACAATAATTCCCCTACATCTGGCAGCAGCGCCCAAGCCGCACAGCTATGGGGTACTTATATGAAGAAAATTGCTAAATAGGAGTCGAGGAGGTAGGGGCGCAGGGCCTGCGCCCAGTCAGGAGTCAGGAGTCAGGGGAGCAGGGGAGAATATGTTTTCTACTGACAACTGACAACTGACAATTATTTGTATCCCTTCCAAGGATTAACTTCTAATTCACCTTTGGGTGTGAATACTACTTGAAAATGTGCCAGGGGTTCTTTATTTTCTGGTGGAGCTATATTTGAGCCGTAAACCGACTGGAACATCTGGGGAAGAGGTGTTTCCCGGAAATAGTCGAAAGCGACTTGGTTAAGTGGTTCATAGTCAGCAATCACACCTTCTTTGTTCACTGCTACCCGATATTTTAACTCGTTGGCAAAGGTAGGAGTAACACTCCAATTTTGACGAATTGTACTATATAGCTTTTGATTTAGGTCTTTGATTTTACTGGCATCAGTGATTTTTGCACCAATTACTTCTGGTGTTTTAGCGTATCCTCGCCAAGGACTAATTTCGAGAACACCTTTTTGAGTAAAGACGACCTTGAATTGAGCAATGGGTTCATTAGTGGTGCGATCGCCAGGATTATAGAGCAGTTTAGGTAGTGGTGTTTTGGCGATCGCATCGCTGGCTTTTGTATTGACGGCTTTATAACCCACGATACTACCATCAGCAGCCACGCCTAAGCGATAAACTAAATCCTCTGGTAGTGCGGAGCGATTTTCCCAAACTGGATGAATTTGATTATAAACTTGGCGATTTAATGCCCGTAACTGGGATGGATCTGTAATTTCTGGAACTGTCTTTAAAAGTGTTTCTAAATCTTTAACTGCGACAGATGTTGCTGCTTCAGGTGTGCCTGTAGGTGTGCTTGTGGGGGTTGCTGCTGCTGTGGGAGTAATAGAGGCTGATGCTTCTGGTGTGACGCTAGGTATGGTAGTGCTGGACTGTTCCTCTGGTTGGGTATCAGGTGGACGCAATTGGGGGGCAGGAATTAAACTAAAGGCCAAGGCTGCTACAGCTAGGCTGGATACACCTACTGTAGCGGGGATTGCTTGTTTGAGTAGGGCTTGATTTGAACCACCATAGCTGCGAGTAACTGGGTGTAGTTCTAGTGATAATTCTGGTAAAGTTTGGCTATCTGCAAAAAACTGATCTACGGCTTCAACTAAATCAAATAATTGGACTGTATTTAAGTCTATTTGAATTGTTGACTGTTGTTCTGGGTTGGTATTCCCCCCAATGTTCTCTCCTGTCACTTCTGAGTGAACAATTAATCTATGTCTGTTGCTATCAATTTTCTGTAATTCTACTAATTCTGATTCGTAATTTTGATTTTCAACCTTTTTTTGGGCGGGGTTGGGAATGTTACTTAAAACTTCTTGGGCGTAAGTGCTGACGGCTCTCACTAAGCTTTCAAAAAATTCTCTTCCCCCAGTTATGGGTTGAGTGTAACTAGATAAATAGCATTCTGCATTCACTAATATAGATAGTTCTGGACGCAGTTCTTGAAAGTTAGTAGTTCGTGTCATGTCACTTAACCCTTCTAGGAGCAGGGTACAATTCGGTAAACTATACTTACGTTGGATATTCATTATTTATTTTTATTTACTTTACTCAACTTCACCATCAAAAAGAGAAATCCAGTATCGCTGCATTCCCGCTGTACCTGTACAGAATAGTAATTTTCCTAATAACTCTATAGCTAGTTCATCTATTTTTTCATCAGAAGTTAATGCTAGTACACCGGAGCGACGAGAATTCATACGACTTTTAAAATGCGCTCTAAACCTTTCTAGGTAATTAGCTAATCTTAAATTTTGTTCTGGGGGAATTTGTTTTTCTGCCAGTTGTTGATATATGGTGAGTAGTTGCCGAATGACAACTGTTAAACGCCGAGCGATGTAGCAAGCGATGACTACTAAGGCTTTGGCTTCTAAAATATCTAGGGGGCGACGACTATGCGCTCTCCGCATGGGGTTAGAGGCTCGCATCCGCCATAAGTTTACCCGATTTTTGATAATGCCTTTGAGGTCTAATTCTTCAGCAAAGGACAAGAATGCTTCAGAACCGCCCAGTTCTAAGGCTTCAATGGCTAATAACATGAGGTCTATTTGCAATCTTGTTCTGGGTGGACATACCTGCCCAGCGATCGCTGGATCTGGTAAAGTATCCAAAATCATGGGCGTTCCCTGAAAATTCTGGCTGTTCAAAGGTGTGACACTAGCGGAGACATTCATTCTCTAAATACCTTGTGCGTTTCCAATAAAGTTATTAACATTATCCTCCAACTTGCTAATCGCTGGCGCGATATGGCAGTTCAATTATATACATTACTTAGTTTTTCTACCCAAATGTTTCCACATACCATAAATTTTTCAGGCGTTAATTCATCTATAGCAGGGATTGGGGATTGGGAATAAGATGATCAATCAAAAGTTCTAGTCTCCAGGGTATGACATTATAGTGTAGGATTTTTCAGGGATTGGGGAAAATTATTGCCTCTTGACCGTTGTTTTCTTATGTGACACAAATATGGATTTAAAGTCTCTGATTCGTGATATACCAGACTTTCCTAAGCCGGGAATTTTATTTCGGGATGTCACTACTTTGTTAAGCGATCCGGCTGGATTGCGTTATACTATTGACTTTTTAGCACAAAAATGCTCAGAAATTGAAATTCAGGTAGATTACATTATTGGGATGGAGTCGCGGGGATTCATTTTTGGTGCGCCTGTGGCTTATAAATTAGGTGCTGGTTTTATTCCTGTTCGCAAAAAAGGAAAGTTACCAGCAGCAGTTCATTCAATTGAATATCAATTAGAGTATGGTACAGATACCTTAGAAGTACATCAGGATGCTTTAGTGCCTGGTAGCAAGGTTTTGATCGTGGATGATTTGATTGCTACTGGTGGAACTGCAAGTGCAACAGCAAAGTTGGTACAGAAGATTGACTGTGAACTTGTTGGGTTTGGGTTTATCATCGAGCTACGGGATTTGCAAGGACGGAAGCATTTACCTGATGTCCCAATTATTTCCCTAGTTGAATATTAGGAAATATAATTGACTAATGACCAATACAAAAATGACATTGGAAACGAGTCGCAACTGGCTGATGAAGCTAGTTACAAGTGAGACTTTCGTTTATGTAATCAAACGGCTTTTGCAGGCGCTGTTGACAATTTTTTTAGCGTCTGCTTTGTCATTTTTTATTATGAAGTTGTCTCCGGGAGATTATGTTGATACCTTGCGACAAAATCCGAAAATTTCGCCGGAACGCATTGAGGAAATTAGACAACAATTTGGTTTAGATAAGTCTTGGCCAGAACAGTTTGGGTTTTGGTTACAGAGAATTGTGACGAGGGGTGATTTTGGGACAAGTTTTGTTTATCAACGTTCTGTATCGTCGTTGTTATGGGAGAGAGTACCAGCTACTTTATTATTAGCGATCGCTTCTTTAATTACAACATGGGCGATCGCTATCCCTTTGGGTATTCTCGCTGCTGTGAAACAAAATCGTACTACTGACAAGGTTTTACAGATAGTTAGTTATGCTGGTCAAGGTGTTCCTAGTTTTATCACTGTCTTATTTCTGCTATTTTTTGCTCAGATTACTACCCCACTCTTTCCAGTGGGTAATATGACTAGTATTGATCATTCAGAACTGACATGGCTAGGTAAAATTATAGATGTCGGTTGGCACGCAATTTTACCATTGATTGCTCTGAGTATTACCAGTTTTGCTGGCTTACAACGCATTATGCGTGGTCAATTATTGGATGTTTTACGCCAAGATTATATTCAAACTGCCCGCGCTAAAGGACTTCCAGAAAACCGCGTTATTTATATTCATGCTTTGCGAAATGCTATTAACCCATTAATTACTTTATTAGGTTTTGAATTAGCGGGTTTGTTGAGTGGTGCATTTATTACGGAAAATTTCTTCAACTGGCCTGGTTTAGGAAAGTTAACGCTACAAGCTGTTTTAGCTAAAGATCAATATTTGGTGATGGCGAGTTTGGTAATGAGTGCAGTATTATTAATTATTGGTAATCTAATTGCTGACTTGATCTTAAAAGCCGCAGATCCAAGAATTAAGTTGGAAGATTTGAATTAAGGAAAAAGGAGTCAGGATTAGTAGGGGCGAAGCATTCGGAAGATAAATTTGGGAAAAAACCGATAATTAATCGCCCGAATGCTTCGCCCCTACAGGAGAAAAAAGAATAATAATAATTAAGAATAAAATCACCAATTGCCAATGGTTTATTATATTATCCGTTCCAGGACAGATGGTAAATATCTTACAGCCCGTGTGGATGATGGGACATCAGGATACTTATTATTGTTTAAAGAAGATTTTGAGGCTTTGAGTTATCTAAATACCCATGCTGCTGATTTAGCCAGCCGCTTGACTGTAGAATCAGTTCCTAGTACACAGGTAGGCGGTTTACTCAAACGTTGGGGTTTTGCTGGTGTGGGGATTGTTAATGATCCTTTATTACCGGAAATTGAGTTTTTAAAGAATATTTGAAGAATACAACAGGGTGCAAAAAATGAATATTAAATTTGCTATTTCTGCCACATTGTTGACTACAACTTTACTATTAACACCAATTAACTCTCAAGAAACATTAGCCCAAACTTGTGCTTCTAATTGTGGTCCTGCTCCACTTCAGTTTACACCAGGGCAATATATACGGGTGCAAGTTATAAATCGCAGTTATGGGGCTGTGAGATTAGAACAGTTACCAGTCATGAGAAAAAAGACTTTACAGCATGGAGAAAAATTCCAATTTGACTTGGAGGGGGGAAATTTAGATGAGTTTACCCTCATGTTTTGGGATGATGGGGGAAGGTTTGTAAAAGGTGTTGTATCTAAACCGAATTTTGGGACTTTGGTTTTAGAAATTCGTCCTAATAGTCGGAATTATCCAGGCGATCGCTCTCTTTATATTCGCAATGATGGACAAGTAAGTATATTATAAGTATAGCTGTTATCATGCTCGTGAGGCAGGTATTCTTAAATTGCGGGTGTTGCTGAGTAAGAATATGATTTTACCTCACGCAGAGGCGCAGAGTCTCAGAGGATGTTTTAAACTTCCTTGATTGTGTATTTAATATTTTCTAATCTCCCTTAAAAAGTAATGCCTTCACTTTAATGATCGCTAAAATATATGTGGAAATCTTTGCGTTCAGGTTTTATAGATTGTATTGCTGCAATTATATTAGTCTTCTTAATTATTCTCCCAGTGTTTGTGACCATGCTTGAGTTTGCGGATAAAAATCTTAGTTGTCAACGAGTTCAATCTATTGGTCTTAATTGTGTTTTAGAACATATATTATATGAAAAGCGAATTTGGCAAGAAGACATTCAAGGATTAGAAAGAGCTACGATACGCACTCATGTTAGTACCAGTAAGGAGCGTGTGAAGAAGAGAGACACTACAGATAGTAGTAAAAAAGATAAAGAAGAATATAGAACCGTGACTACAGTCTCTTATCGAATTAGATTACATTCTCGTAATGGGAGATTTCATTTTGGACATGAAGAAGAATATAAGCCTAAATTAAAAGCTGTAGAATCACAAATTAATAGTTTAATTAATGATGCTAATAAGTCCTCATTTCAATTTTACTATATACAAGATAATCCTGTGGCTAGTTTATTTTATCTAGCCGGGGCAATTTTTGCGTTATCTCTGTATTATTTGATCATGTTACCAACAATGATTCAATATTATATTGAATCAATTAATCCTCACACATGTATTCGCAGTCTATTTTACCGTTTGGGATTTGATGAGTTAATTTCTCAACTCTGGAATCAAATATTTAAGTAGATGAACAGAAAAATCAGTTTTGTGATTAATTCTGTCCTAACTTCGTGTATATACAATTATGCGTATATGCTATAAATAATGGATGCTTGATGATATTTTGGGAATGGTTTTGAAATATGATGCTAGACGCAATCACTAAAAACTGTTACAGTCTATAACGCGATCGCAACATAAGTTAAGTTCCAATGTTAGTATGCCGTAAAAACCTTGAGAGAGAGTTTATGGCAACTTTGACTGGAAAAACCCCAATCTTTGGTGGCAGCACTGGTGGTCTACTCACAAAAGCTGATGTAGAAGAAAAGTACGCTATCACCTGGACAAGCCCCAAAGAGCAAGTCTTTGAAATGCCCACTGGTGGCGCGGCTAAAATGGTAAAAGGCGAAAACCTACTTTACATTGCTCGCAAAGAGTATGGTATTGCTTTAGGCGCTCAACTTCGCAAATTTAAAATTACCGACTACAAGATTTACCGCATTCTCCCTGGTGGCGAAACTTCAATGATTCACCCTGCTGATGGTGTCTTCCCTGAAAAGGTCAATGCTGGTCGTGAGCAAGTTCGTTTCGTACCCCGCAGAATTGGTCAAAACCCTAATCCTGCACAAATCAAGTTCAGTGGTAAAGCTACTTACGATGCTTAATCGTTAGGTAATGGGTGATAGGTAATGGGTGATAGGTAATGGGTAATGGGGAAGACAAAACTTTGCCCAATTACCCATTACCAAAAACTCCGGTTTAATTTTTAATTGTCTATTTTTAATTATTTATGATTTTCCCCGATTTCGACCAGTTTCAAAAACTTGCTATAAAAGGTAATTTTGTGCCAGTTTACCAAGAATGGATAGCAGACTTGGATACACCTGTATCTGCTTGGTATAAAGTTTGTGCAGATCAACCTTATAGCTTTTTGCTGGAATCGGTGGAAGGTGGAGAAACTGTAGGACGTTATAGTTTATTGGGTTGTGATCCTTTGTGGATTTTGGAAGCACGGGGTGATCAAACTACCCAAACTCATCGAGATGGTTCTCAACAAGTTTTTACAGGTGATCCGTTTATTACTTTATCTGAATGTTTAGCACCTTATCACCCAGTAAAATTACCAGAATTACCTTCTGGAATTGGCGGTTTATTTGGGTTTTGGGGCTATGAATTAATAAATTGGATTGAGTCGCGTGTGCCAATTCATGCCCAAGATGAGCGAAATATCCCTGATGGGTTATGGATGCAGGTAGATCATTTGTTGGTATTTGACCAGGTAAAACGGAAAATTTGGGCGATCGCTTATGCAGATTTACGTGATCCAGCCGGGTTAGAGGTAGCATATCAAAAAGCGAGCGATCGCATTCAGGAAATGGTGCAGAAGCTATCTTTGCCCTTATCACCAGAAAACACCAAATTATCCTGGACAGCCCCTGGAAACAAGCCAAAAGCGGGAATAGAGGAATATATAAGCAACTTTACCCGCCCAGAATTTTGCGCCAGTGTGGAAAAGGCCAAAGCACATATCAAAGCTGGTGATATTTTCCAAGTAGTTATTTCTCAACGCTTATCCACAGAATACACTGGCAATCCCTTCGCCTTATATCGTTCTCTGCGGCAAATCAATCCTTCGCCTTACATGGCTTATTTTAACTTCCAAGACTGGCAAATTATCGGTTCTAGTCCCGAAGTTATGGTAAAGGCAGAATGCAATGATGAGGGGGAAATTATCGCTACAGTCCGTCCCATTGCGGGAACTAGACCCAGAGGGAAGACAACTCAAGAAGATGCGGCTTTTGCGGAAGATTTACTTCAAGACCCCAAGGAAGTCGCCGAACACGTGATGTTAGTAGATTTAGGACGTAATGATTTGGGTCGGGTGTGCAGCAGCGGTAGTGTTAAGGTTGATGTATTAATGGTGATTGAACGCTACTCTCATGTTATGCACATTGTTAGTAATGTGGTGGGTAAGTTAGCACCTGGTAAAACTGCATGGGATTTACTCAAAGCTTGTTTTCCGGCGGGGACTGTCAGCGGTGCGCCTAAAATCAGGGCGATGGAAATTATCAATGAGTTAGAACCGAGTCGCCGGGGTGTGTATTCTGGTGTGTATGGGTATTATGATTTTGAAGGACAATTGAATAGTGCGATCGCAATTAGAACTATGGTATTACATAATCAGACTGTGACTGTCCAAGCTGGTGCAGGTTTGGTGGCTGATTCTGACCCGGAAAAGGAATATGAGGAAACTCTGAATAAAGCTAGAGGGTTATTAGAAGCAATTCGTTGTTTAAGGTGAGTTTCGCGCAATCTCTCTTAGAGATCCCGCAGGGTAGGCACAAAGGAGCAAAGACGCAAAGTTTTGTATTAAAATGTATTTAATTATATTTGTATAAATACTTAATTGGAGTCCGGTAGATGGGAAATATTACACAGGAATTAGTTAAATGGCTACCTACAGGAACTGGAATCGGTGTAACGGGTCATTTTCTCCTTAGTCACCAATGGACACAAGCTGGAATTTCTACCTTTCTCACCGCTGCTTCTTCTATCTGGGTAAAGTTTAGCGGCAAATTTATGGAAACCGTAGAAAAAAAGGCAGAGGAGAAAGGTGAACAAACCGGACAGTGGGTTGGTAAACAAGTAGACGATTTACCGAGTAAAGTTATTAAAAGTATTTCAGGATTTCAGAGTAAATATGAAAGGTTATTAGTTGATATTTATTGTGACTATAAAACAGAAGGATTTAGATTTGGTTTACCCGTGTTGGATTTAGAAGATGTCTTTGTACCGCTAAAAGTTGAAACAGGTAATTTAGAAAATATTTCTGGTGCAATGGTTTCTAATCAACACACCATTCATCATACTGAAAATCAAGAAATTTGGAATTTCTTAGCTGCTATTTCTAAAGAAGACAGTTATCGCTGTATGGCTGTTATTGCTCCCCCAGGATATGGCAAAACAACCCTGTTAAAGCATTTGACTTTGACGTATGCCAAAAATGGTCATAGCAAATATAAAGCACCCAAATTATTACCAGTGTTATTGTATCTGCGCGATAGCCGCGAAGAAATTACCAGTCCACAACCTCCTACTCTGCCAGAATTAATTACCAATCACCTGAAAACGCAACCTGCTTTTGCTGAACTCAATCCACAAATAGACTGGTTTAATCAACAGTTAAAAAATGGCAAATGTTTAGTAATGTTGGATGGACTGGATGAAGTTGCTGATAGTCATGAACGTTTGCAGGTAAGTGAATGGGTAAATAAGCAAATGGCAACTTATCGCCAAACAGCTTTTATCATTACTTCTCGTCCTTATGGTTATAGTAGTGCGCCTGTGGATGAGGTAGGAGTTATCCTGAAAGTTCTACCCTTCACTCTAGAACAGATGAAACTATTTATTAATAGTTGGTATCTGCAAACTGAAATCAGAAGTCGCGCTGGCAAAAATAATCAAGCAGTAAAGGCGGAAGCTAAGAAAAATGCAGAAGATTTAATTGAGCGGATTATTAATAATCGTGCTATTGCTGATATGGCAACAAATCCGCTTTTGGTGACAATGATTGCTACTGTTCATTATAGCGGTAGTGCATTACCAGGACGCAGAGTAGAACTGTATCAGAAAATTTGTGATTTACTTTTGGGAACACGACAAGCAGCTAAGAAAATTAAAGCGCCTCTGACATCTGAACAAAATAAATCAGTATTGCAAGTTTTGGCACTGGATTTGATGCAAAAGGAAACTCGCACTTTTGAACTAGCAGAAGTTGAGACTTTAATTGCTAGTGAACTACAAACAATAGTGAATATTACACTAACGCCAGAAGAATTTTTAGAACAAATTAAAGATGTTAGTGGTTTGATAGTTGAAAGAGAACAAGGTATTTTTGAATTTGCTCATTTGAGTTTTCAGGAATATTTAGCTGCGGCTGAGGTGAAAGAGTTGCAGCAAGAAAAAATATTAATTGATAACTTTGGTAATTCTTGGTGGGCTGAAACAATTCGCCTTTATGCTGCTCAAAGTGATGCGACAAGTTTGATTCAAGCAGCTTTACAAAGGTCAACTGTTGCTTCCTTAACTCTAGCTTATGATTGTTTGAAAGAAAGTAAAAGAGTAGAACCACAAACACAGATCCAACTAGAAAATATTCTGGAAGCTGGTTTGTCATCTACAGATCCGAAAATTGCCCAACTAGCAGCACAGGTGAAAATAGTTAGAAGGTTAAATGGCTTATTAAGAATTGATGAAACCCAAGAAATCGATCAAAGTTATATTACTTGGGCAGAGTATCAGGAGTTTATCAAAGATACCTTTGGAACAAATACTGTTGAACAAGGTTTTTTACCGGCTGATGTCAATAATATTTCTCCTACTCAACCTGTTACTAGAATTAGTTTTCAAGCTGCTAATAGGTTTTGTGTTTGGTTGAGTTTAAATTCTAATTTTGACAACAACCTAATTCGTTATAGATTACCAACAGAAGCAGAAGCAAAACAGTATCCAGCAAATGATAATAAACATCTTACTTGTTGGACTCAGGAAAATAGAAATGATGGGGAAGGAATTAGAGTTTGCAAAGACCAATGTCCACAACAATACAGACAACTTTTAGAACATTTAGCCGCTGGAAATTGGCGTGAGGCTGATGAGGAAACAGCAAAAATGATGCTCAATGTAGCTAACCGAGAAAGTCAAGGCTACTTAGATGTTGATGCTATTGAAAAATTTCCTTGTTCTGACCTCCGCACGATTGACCAACTTTGGGTACAATATAGTGATGGTCGCTTTGGTTTTAGTGTCCAAAAGCGTATCTATGAAGCGCAAGGGAAAGACTGGGAAAAAATGTACAGCGCATTAAAGTGGTCAAGCGCAATTTATAGCATAACAGCGCCTAGTGGACACCTACCCCATGCAGCCCCATCGAGTGCAAAAACGAGACGAATTCTGTTGAAAGATGGTAATATAGTCAGATACGTACAAAAACGGGACAAAAGTCTCTCTTCTCTTGTGCAGAGACTTGTAAAGTGTAATCTATAAAGCTTTCAGCCAATCTATAAACATTTCTTATCAAGGCCTTTCCTACGAAGTTTCAAGGTTTCCGGGTTGTCGAGGCACTCCCCCCTGTGATAAATTTATCAGCTACTTCCTTAATTTCTGGGTCTGTTGCTTCCCACTCATTCCAAGGAAGACTCATTTGTCCTGGTGATGTCTTTTTTTTATTCGGCTTCCTTTTCAACTTCATTCCTGCTAATAGCTTGCTTCCCCAGTGGTTACGCTTTTCTGATTTTAGCTGCTACCTTCCCCAATAAACTCTGAAATAAGCACAAACCAAGTTTTTTACTCAAAATCAAGAGGATTGAATGTTATTGAAGATTGTGCGCTATGACGAACATAGAGAATATAGACAATATCTTCTTCAACAGTAAAAATTACACGATATTTATTTCTTCCTTTTCCATATAAAAGTTGTCTTATTTCTTCAGGAAAATCATCATTTTCCCTAGCGAAAGCACAACGATTAGGTTTATCTTGTAAAGTAGCAATAGTATCCATTAGATTCCTAAACCATTGATCCGCATAATCAGGATTATCTTGTTTTAGCCAAAGATATGCAGCTTCTATTTCTAGTTTGGCATTACCAGTTAATTTAACCTGAAATTCCATGTTTTTGGTGCATTTCTTCAATAAACTGATTTAGAGATTGTGTGTTACCTGTTGCTATGTCTTCTAATCCTTTCTTTATACCGATGAGAGTTTCTAACTTTTCCAAAGTATCAAGTAATTGTTGATAAGCAACAGCATCTTGTACCACTAATTCTGCTTTTCCGTTAACTGTTAAAACTATAGGATTTCCAGTTTCTTTCATCTGACTAATCAGTTCATTCGTATTGCGTTTAAAGGTTGAGAGTGACTGAATATCTCGACTTAAATTAATCATGAGAATTACTCCGCACTAAATTTGCGTCTAATTTAATGTTATCACACAAGCATCAAAATTTTCGATATCTTATCAGTATATAAGCAAAAGTATGTCAATTATATTTAAAATTTGTTATGTTTTAATATGCTTATGCGACAAAGATGGTTCTTCCTCATCAAGATTAAGCTTATCAGGTTTTGGGATGCCAGTCAATACCCTTAACTCTTAAAATGCGAAAATATTTTCTTTGTTAATTGAGGTTATCGAGAAAGAATTAAATTGAGAACGTTTAATTCATGAGAATTCAATAGATACTTTTCTGTAAAAACTTTGTTTCTAATTTCTTCTAAGCTATAACTTCTAAATACCACAAAGGGAAATTCTTGATAATTGTGACCAATTGGTAAAATGTTACTGACAGGATATAATAAACGGATGTAGGTAGAGAGAATATCTTTGAAACGTTGATCTTCTGGTTCTTCTGGATCATTTTCAAAATATTTTTTCATGACTTTACCACTAATAAATGCAAATAATGGTAAAGCATAATATTGATCTGTGTGTTGACTTTTCTGGATAAAATTCTGCGTTTTTGGTGTTGCATTTCTGAGTCTTTCAACTAATTCTATGGCATTTTTCACCGCATAAGTGAGACTTTCTGGATAAGTTTTATTTCTACTGATGCTTTTCAGGTTTTCCCATAATTCTGCATTTGCATATTTTTGCATATCTAATAATCGCATTTGATATGATTCTTCGATATTTTTACTGGGTACTATTAATAAACCACCACTAATATAACCTAACTCCAATGGTTTGAAATCAAGTAATTTATCAAAAGTTTTCGCTACAGCTAAAAATTTGTTGTTGAAATTTTCACGGATAGTTAAATAACTTGCTGCTGTATTGTGATTTTTTTCAACTTCAAAATCACCATCTCCCATGAGTTTTTCTAAACTCATGTAGACTTGTTTTAATAATTTATGACTTTTGTTGATATTATATTCTTTTTTAAGTTGGTTAATTAAACTTGCAATTTGACCAGAAAAGGTTTCTCCAGCAGCTAAAACCGATTTTCCCCCAATGGGAATGAGAATATATTTTTTCCTCCCAATTATCCCATAACCTTGAATTCTGGTCATAATTGATGCTTTGAGAACTAAGAGAAGATTTAATAAACTTAAAACACTTTCCTGTACAGAAAGTTGGGGGTTATCCTGATAATAAATTGAACGTTCAGCTAAATAGAAAGTTAAGTATTTATCTTGATCATCTATGATATCATTTCCCCTTCCTCGATAAATTACCTGAATTATTTCCATGAGGTTTTTCTCAATTTCAAACTTGGGGATTTCTACCAAGATATGTTTAGCTTTGGGGAAAGATAAACCGCGACTTCCTGAAGCTGTCATGAAAATGACTTTAACGGTTTCTTGATATTTTTTAATTTCTTGTTTTTCGTATTCAGATATATTTGCGTGTATTTCTAGATAATGGACATTTTTGCTAAAGTTATCTTGTATCCCCTCAATATATCGGGGAAAGAGTTATTCAGGCATCCATGACAAACCAAAAGAATTGAGAGCAGATTTTTCCCGAATAATAGTTGCCAAAGAAGGAATATTTCCCACCTGAGAAATGCGGTCACGGATATATTCAAAAAAACTAATTCCCAACTGACGAGTAGTAGCAACAAGAGACATAAAAGTATCCCAAGCTTGAGTACCTTCAATAGTTTGAGTGGCATAACTAATATTACGTCGTTGCACCATCGTCCTAGCAGCTAACTCCGCCGGATTATTGTGCAAAGGCAATTCAGGATGCTCTAATACTAAAAGCAACTCAGAAATTTTCATCCGTGTTAATTGTTTTCGCTCATCCAACTGTTCATAACCACTTTGAAGGGAAAAAAGTTTCCAAAACTCAGACCGGAGTTTTTCTGCGGTTTGTTGACTGGGAGAATCTTTGTAAGCGAGTAAGTCTCGGTAGTAATTCCAGAAATCATCCAGAAATTCTTCTATTATCTTTTGGTGACAAGCAATAAACGGACTTAATTTCTTATAATGTCGTCCCTCATGCACCCAACACAAAGCAATATTATCAGTTAGTAACTTGAATTGGGGAGCATCATCACAGACGAGAGTTTGCACCACTGGCCAATTAGTTTGTTGATGATAGAAAGCAATAGCCGCTGCTTCGGTGATTCGAGTTCGTTGTTGAGAACCCAGTTTGGGTAGATAGGTATCCAGTAGGGCATGGAACTGTTCGGAGTTCAACACAGTTTCTTGCGGTAATAGTTGGAGAGCGTCTTTATATTTATTTGGTAGTGGGAAATTTATCAGCAACTCGTATGTAAATTGATTGAAAATAAACTCCAGTTCTTTGTTATTCTGCAAGCCTTTGAGTACGGTCAATCGGTCTTTCTTGGGAGTTGTCAAGTAGACTGTATATAAAGGGTTACAGATGACATTAGTGGTATGGTTGACCCCACCAACGCGGGCAGCAGTTTGGTCAAAGTGTTGCCAAGGACTACTCTCTAGTCCTGCCGAATATACCTCTGTTTTCTCACTTTCAAAACCAGTGTGGTTCTTAATCAGTAGATTAGATAAATACCCCGCTGACATGGAAATACCAATATCCTCTAAGAATTCTAACAACTTGCCTTGGGTCATGTTGCCCCCGTAGTACAAGCTGATAACTAAGGTTTTTATTCCTGGACCAAATTCTCCTTCATAACCGCTTGGCAGTTCTGCCAAATAGGTTTTCTTTTCTAAGGGTGAGTAGTATTTCTCTTTTCGGAATAGTACGTTGTCGGTTGTTAGGATGATGTCTTGGACGATTACTTCTTCATACCCTTTAAACTTTGCGTCTGCTGGTAGTTTGTCTTGGGGGTATTCTAATATTTCTTCTCTGTTTATTTTAATGGCTTGATTTTTACTGCCCTTGGAGTGCTTTTTTGGGGTTTTTCTTTCTTGTTCTGATGAGTGCTTATTCTCAAACCCTTTCTTATTCTTGGCTTTTATGTCTGGCTGACCTTGTTCTCCCTTCAAGCGGTTGTTTTCATCTTTTAACCGTTGATTTTCTGACTCTAAGCCTTTGACTTTTAATTCTAATTGCTCTATTAGATTCAGTAATACCTCTACTGTATGACGCATTGATTCGTCTGCAATCCCTTTTGGCTCGATGGTTTGCAGTAAATCTGATATTGATTTGTCACTCTCAATATTTTTTTGCTTCATGTCTCCTATTCTATGACACTGTGTGTACCTCGTTGCACTTATTTTCCTCTGTTACCCCTACTTATTGAGCCGATAC
>NZ_VIKW01000080.1 GCF_009711975.1 Anabaena sp. UHCC 0204 | reverse complement strand
ACTTATTTAGATGAAACTTTAAGAATTGGACGTGGGGGAGACGAAAGTTTATTTATTCTCAATAAAGTCAATGATTTGCCTAATTTATCCTAAAAATGGCTGAGAGCTTAATTTTTAAATCATTGCTAAAAGCTTGATGACATCAAGTATAGCTATTAGGCATTTGCAGTATATCTTCTGAATTGAGATAATTGCAAGATGCTAATATACGCTCCATTTTTCGATGTTATCCATATATAACTACAGTGTTTTCTTTCGTGGGTATAAGGACTCCGTTGAAGTAAGTTTTTTTGGAATTATCTATGGTGTTAATTTTCTGATTGCTGTATTTATTATCTCCACCTATAGTTTGTTTTTTTGACTTATTATCGCCTAAATAATAAATATAGGGATAATCCTGTGAAGATTCGCAATAACCCCCTAATAAAGTCTCTGCTTGGGCTGGGGTCATGTCTTCTAAAAATAATCTGACATCAATATTCATAAAAATAAAAATCTATGAATTTAGTCATTTTTTTAATCCCAGAGAATAACCTGCTTTGACTCTAACTTGACAAAATTATTCATAATTTTCATCTATCTGGTGGATAATATTGAAGTTACTAATTGTCTTTCTAATGGTAGATTGTGCTGCGTAACTTAAACTTCTCTAACTGTCCTTGATGTTCAGCTAAATCGCGTAGATTTCTCAAATGTGCAATTGCTTCATCATAGGGTTTGGATTGTTTGAGAGCAATTAATCTAAAAACCTCCTCCCATAATTTGGCTTCCTTGGGAACTAGTGGTCTGTCAAGCTAAAAGTTGTGAGTTTGAGGGAAAATAGAGAGGCTATTTACAGTAAACCTCACCAGATATCCTAATAACTGATTATGCTTAAGACCTATATTGTCCGGTTAAGTCAAGAAGAACGGCAGTATCTACAAGATTTGGTATCTACAGGCAAGGCAGCGGCTTACAAGATTAAGCACGCCAATATTCTATTAAACATTGATGTTAATGGACAGGAATGGACGGATGAGAAAGCTGCTACCGCCAACAGTAGCCACCGAAACACAGTCGCAAATCTCAGAGAGCGATTGGTAAAAGAAGGCATAGAGTCAGCATTAAACCGCAAGCCCAGTAAAACGCCGCCTCGTCAAACGATTATTGATGGAGAGGTGGAAGCAAAACTAATCGCTTTGCGTTGTGGGGAACCGCCTGCTGGTCAGGCGCGTTGGACATTGCGGCTACTGGCAGACAAGGCAATCGAGTTAGAAATTGTGCCAGCAATTAGTCACGAAACCGTGCGTCAAGTGCTAAAAAAAACGAACTCAAACCTCATCTGCGGCAAATGTATGTGATTCCACCAGAACAGAGTGCTGAATTTGTATCTCACATGGAAGATGTTCTGGAGATTTATCATCTGCCCTATGACCCCAAGTGTCCAGTGATTTGCATGGATGAGCAACCCATACAATTGGTCAAAGAAACCCGCGTTCCTCTGCCAGCCAAACCTGGACAGCCAGAATCAGTTGATTACGAATACGAACGCAATGGAACAGCCAATATTTTTATGTTTACAGAACCGTTGTCTGGGTGGCGTAAAACAGTTGTCAGTGAACGTAGAACAGCGGTTGACTGGGCAACAGAAATTAAGCACTTACTCGATAACGACTATCCCGATAGCGACAAAGTTATTTTAGTATGTGACCAGCTAAATACTCATAAACTTGCCTCCCTATATCAAGCATTTGAGCCGTCTACTGCCCGTTCTCTGGTCGAACGTTTGGAAATTCATCACACTCCCAAACATGGCAGTTGGCTCAATATTGCTGAAAATGAACTGTCCGCAATGACTCGACAATGCTTAGATCGTCGGATTCCTAATCTTGAAACTTTAAAACAAGAAACAACGGCTTGGTATATTCAACGCAATCATTCACAAAAATCTGTAGATTGGCAGTTCACAACAGCGGATGCCCGTATCCGTCTCAAGCGTCTTTATCCACAAATAGAAAATTGACAGACCACTAGTGCTAACAATTGACGAATTCTTGCTTCCTTTGCAACTTTAAGCTCTTGTTCTTGGCGAAGTTTGCTACAATCCTCAGCACTAGCTATTAAACGAATCAGATAAAGCCGTATGGG
>NZ_VIKW01000007.1 GCF_009711975.1 Anabaena sp. UHCC 0204 | reverse complement strand
GGTATTGCCTGAAAAACGAGTTTTTTTCTTGCCTTCGATGCCACTGATACTAATACGGCTTTCTCATGCCTGTAAAGCCTTTTTTAGCAACTTCACAGAAAATTTACTGAGAGAAAAAACTACTATTTTCCGGGGGGGGGGGGTAGCGTTAAACACTTATAGTGTAAGGCTTTTAAACATATTAAGTAGTAAATTTAATTGCTACCCATATATAAAGTTTTTGTGAGGCTGGTAAAAATACTATTTTTTATGCAGTGGAGTATCAGTAACCCCTGTAGAGACGTTCCATGGAACGTCTCTACAAGACAAGAAAATCTGGAAATGCCATTTGTTGATGTCTATTGGATTAGTCAAAGCCCCATAGGTTAAAACAACATTATCACTGAAAATTTAGGGTGGTAAAGACAAAAATCTCAAAATCTATAATCTAACCTCAACCACAAAATGTTAAATCTAATAACGTTGAATTATAAGAAACCAACGTGAAAGCACAAGTATTTAGAGGCGTAAATCAATTATCCTACGAGGAAATACCAGTTCCCAGTCTAGAAGCAGATGAAGTGCTGGTACAGGTGCGGGTTGTGGGTTTGTGTCAGTCAGATATTAAAAAGATTCGATATCCTTTATATGAACCGCCACGTATATTTGGACATGAAACCGCTGGAACTATTGCGGCTGTAGGTTCACAGGTGCAAGGGTGGCAAATAGGACAACGGGTAGCAGTGATGCACCATATTCCATGTATGCGTTGCGCCTATTGCTTGAATGATAATTTTTCCATGTGTGATGTTTATAAAAATATCTCCACTACCGCAGGTTTTAACGCCAGTGGCGGCGGTTTTGCTGAGTATGTGAAAGTTCCAGGACACATTGTCGAGAATGGTGGCTTAATTCCCATTCCTGATGATATTAGTTTTGAAGAGGCAAGTTTCGTTGAACCGACTAATTGCTGTTTAAAAGCAGTTAAAAAAGCTCAAATTGCTCCCGGACAAACTGTGTTAGTAACTGGTGCGGGTCCAATTGGGTTAATGTTTATGATGTTGGTGAAGTCTTTTGGTGCGATCGCGATCGCTACTGACCTTTTACCATCTAGAATCGAAAAGGCTTTAAGTGTAGGTGCAGAAGCAGCTTTTGATGCGAGAGATCCTGATCTACCAGCCAAAATTCAAGCTTTAACTGGGGGAATGGGTGTAGATGTGACTTTGTTAGCTGTACCCAGTGATAAAGCATTTTTCCAAGCTTTAGACTGTACACGCAAAGGGGGAAAAATCCTTTTCTTCGCGGAGTTCCCTGACGAGTTAACAATCCCCATTAACCCGAATATTCTCTACCGTCGGGAAATAGATTTAATGGGCAGTTATAGCTCATCCTACCGCCTGCAAAGCCTCTCTGCGGACATAGTTTTTAATCGCCGCATTGATGTGAAAGCCTTAATTAGCGATCGCTATCCTTTACAAGATTTATCACAAGCTGTAGACCAAGCGATCGCCCCCACACCGGAAACTTATAAGATTTTAATCTATCCATAGGGGGAGCAGGGGAGCAGGGGAGAGGGGGAGCAGGGGAGCAGGGGAGAGGGGGAGCAGGGGAGCAGGGGAGAGGGGGAGCAGGGGAGAGGGGGAGCAGGGGAGCAGGGGAGCAGAGGAGCAGGAAAAACTTCTTAACAACTGACAAAGGACAACTGACAAAGGACAACTGACAAAGGACAACTGACAAAGGACAACTGACAAAGGACAACTGACCAATTTTGTAAACTTTTATATCAAATTTTCATTTTGTAGTTTACGCTACAGAATTTTCTGTTAGTCTATATATGAAAGGATAAATCAATTATCTATCAGTAAATTAATAAACACAAAAGAGGGTGGTGTTATGTCTATTCAAGAAAAATCTCGTCAATTAATGGTACGTCAACATCAACAAGTTAAGAATCGTCAGCAATCCATGTTGATGCGGACTGCACAAAAACTTGGACTCCATGAAGAACTATCTCACTACTGGAATCCCATTCAAGGCAAAATAGATTCTACGACTCAAGCACTTTATGGACGTAGCCAAGCGGCTATGAGTTGAATCATAAAAAAAGCCACCTTCTTTAGGTGGCTTAAAAATTACTACTTTTACTACTTATTGCAATTAGCAATCGTAATATAGGAAGAATTCATAAGGATGTGGACGCAACTGCATTTGCTTAACTTCGTTAGCAACCTTGTAGTCAATCCAGTTTTGGATAAAGTCTTCAGAGAATACACCACTTTCAGTTAAGAAAGCGTGATCATTGTCTAGTGCTTCCAAAGCCAATTCTAAAGAACCAGGAGTAGAAGGAATCTTAGCTAATTCATCTGGAGAAAGTTCATAGATATTTTTATCTAAGGGTTCACCAGGATGAATTTTGTTTTTGATACCATCAATACCAGCGCAAAGCATCGCCGCAAAGGCTAAGTAAGGGTTAGAAGTAGCATCAGGACAACGGAATTCTAAACGCTTGGCTTTGGGGTTGTCTCCAGAAAGAGGAATCCGCACAGAAGCAGAACGATTACCTTGGGAATAAGCCAAGTTTACAGGTGCTTCATAACCAGGTACTAGACGCTTGTAAGAATTTGTGGTGGGGTTGGTAATTGCCAACAATGCAGGAGCGTGTTTGAGAATACCACCAATGTAGTAAAGCCCCATTTCGCTCATACCAGCATATTTATCACCAGCAAACAGAGGCTGACCACCTTTCCAGATAGATTGGTGACAGTGCATACCAGAACCGTTATCGCCAAAAATTGGTTTTGGCATGAAGGTGACGGTTTTGCCGTATTTTCTAGCAACGTTCTTGATTACATATTTGTAAGTCATCAGCCAATCAGCAGCTTCAATTAACTTACCAAAACGGAAACCAAGTTCGCACTGACCACCTGTCGCAACTTCATGGTGTTGCTTTTCAATAGGTACGCCACAGTCTTTCATTGTTAGCAACATTTCTGTCCGCATATCTTGAAAGCTGTCAGTTGGTGGAACTGGGAAGTAACCTTCTTTGAAGCGGGTTTTGTAGCCCAGGTTAGGACCTTCTTCTCTACCAGTATTCCAACGACCTTCTACGGAGTCTACATAGTAGTAACCGGAGTTGGCGGTTTGGTCATAACGAACATCATCAAAGATGAAGAATTCAGCTTCAGGACCAAAGAAAGCAGTGTCACCAAGTCCGGTGGAAGTTAGATAGTCAATTGCTTTTTGGGCAATAACGCGGGGGCAACGGTTATACCATTCGCCTGTGCGGGGTTCTTTAATACTACAAATGATACTTAGAGTTGGCTCTTTCATGAATGGGTCAATCCAAGCGGTGTTGGGATCGAGTACCATTGTCATGTCAGATTCTTCGATACCTTTCCAACCCCGAATACTAGAACCGTCGAAAGGTACACCATCAGAGAATGAACTTTCATCAATTTGATCCTGGTACATGGTCAAATGCTGCCAAGTTCCAGGTGTATCAATGAATTTCAGATCAATCATCTGAATGTTTTTGTCTTGAATCATCTTCAAGATTTCTTTTGGGGTTGTCATTTTTACTTTACTCCTGATGTAGCCGATTACCTAATATAAAGCCAGAGTCTGTCCAAGCATCCTCACCCTGTTACGCTAATCCAAGTTGTCACACACCACCTGGAATATCGTAAATAGTTAACTTGACATGATTTTGTAGTGTTTGTTACAGATGATCTGGATTACAGGTTATGTTAACCTTTCTTTCGTAATCTGTACAAAACTAGAAAGTTCATCATCATGGGTCAACTTTGGCATAAAATCCTTAGATAGCAGATGGATAGTTTTTGTGCCGAATCTATTTTATGTGAATTGGCACGGAATTTTATTGGTGCTTGATTGCAGCCAAATTAATATCAAACCATAGATAGCTAATAATTGGGAGAAAAAAGAATGCGTGATGCCGTTACAACTTTAATTAAGAATTATGACTTAACCGGGCGTTATTTTGACCGGAATGCCATTGATAGCCTCAAGTCCTACTTTGATAGTGGAACAGCTAGAGTCCAAGCCGCAGCAGCGATTAATTCCAATGCAGCCGCAATTGTGAAACAAGCTGGTGCAAAGTTATTTGAAGAATTACCAGAATTGATTCGTCCTGGTGGTAATGCTTATACAACTCGTCGCTTTGCCGCTTGTTTACGGGATATGGACTATTACCTCCGTTACGCTACCTATGCCCTAGTAGCTGGTAATATGAATGTACTTGATGAGCGGGTATTACAAGGGTTACGGGAAACTTACAATTCTTTGGGTGTACCCATTGGTTCAACTGTTCAGGGTATCCAAATTATGAAGGGTCTTGTCAAGGAGCAAGTAGCAGCCGCTGGGATTGCTGATACTGCTTTTGTGGATGAGCCTTTTGACTATATCACTCGTGAATTGAGTGAGATTGATATTTAAAAGCTAAATTTTGGCGATTAGAAAGATGCCTCCGGCACGCTAACGCGTAGCTTGCTTCCCGAAGGGTACGCGGCTACACAATCAAAGTCCGCCTTCGCGGACTCAATAGCGATTCCTACAGTTACCTTGGCGATCGCACTTTGGCTTTTTTGGCAAGGTGCGTTTATTTTTAATTGCCCCCTTCCTTCTTCTTCTTCTTCTTCTTCTTCTTCTTCTTTCTTATCTGTCACCTGTCACCTGTCACCTGTCACCTGTCACCTGTCACCTTCTCCCAGCCCTCATTCGGAAATTCCACAAAACCTTATGTATTTATAACAGGGAACAGGATTGACAGTCTCTATGTCAACTTCTACAAAAATGATTTGTTTAAAATTAACCTCTACACAAAAAATCACAATTATATTCCATGAAAGCAGACATGATTGAATTAATGACAACAGTTTTTCAGGTGTTACAAATTAATATGCGGTGGATGACTTGGAATTTATTTCTAGCTTTTATCCCTTTAGCTTTGAGTGTTTGGCTATTTCGTAGTAAACGCGGAGGTTCTTGGGTTTGGTGGCTAGGATTTCTGAGTTTCTATGCTTTTTTACCCAATGCACCTTATTTATTAACTGATGTTATTCACTTGATAGATGATATTCGCCGAGTTCAGTCAGTCTGGGTAATTACATTAGTATTAATTCCTATTTATCTTGTAGTCATTTTTGGCGGATTTGAAGCTTATGTTATATCACTGATAAATTTGGGTTACTACTTACACCGCATTGGCAAAAGTAAATGGATTTTTGCTGTTGAATTAATAACTCATGCGCTTTGTGCGATCGGTATTTACTGGGGAAGATTTTTGCGATTTAATAGTTGGGATTTTATTACTCAACCAGATGCCATATTAACTAAAGGTGTGGAGGAAATTCTTGGTAAACAACCCTTGATAATTATTACGCTCACTTTTATAATTCTTTGGGGTTTGCATTGGTTTATGAAACGAGTTACTTTGAGTTTTGTTAATCAGGGTGTTAATTCACAATTCAATGATCACCATATTCACAATATTGGCTAATTGCATCATATTTAAGAGGTTTAGTAGAGACGTTCCATGGAACGTCTCTATTTTTTTGGAGATGTATTTTCTGATTTCTTCTTTCGGAATTTTTACCATTGCTGAGATTGAGAAAGAAAATTCTCAACTAATTTAGCTTCTAAAGGTTTAGCAAAAAAATAACCCTGTCCAAAACCGCAGTCTAGATTTCTTAAAAATTGTAGTTGATAGGAAGTTTCTACACCTTCGGCTACTACCTCTATTTTCAATTGATCTGCTAGGGTAAGAATTGCTTGGACTAATTCTATTTTATCTCCATTTTCTTGCATTTGACTGATAAAAGAACGATCAATTTTTAAAACATCCACAGGAAACCGATATAAATAACTTAAAGAAGAATATCCTGTACCAAAATCATCAATACATACTTTAATTTTTCGGTGCTTTAATTCTTTAAAAATAGTCTGAGCAGAAAGATCATGTTCAATAATCACATTTTCTGTAATTTCTATTTTGAGACAATTACTTTCTAATTTAGTATTTTGTAAAATTTTATCAATTTTTTTGATCAAATGAGGTTGAGAAAAATGTACAGGAGATAAATTAATATTGAGAGTAAAAGGATAATTAAATTTCCGTTGCCAATCAAGAATTTGTTGACAAGCTTTTTTAAATACCCATAAATCAATTTGTAAAATTAATCCTGTTTCTTCGGCAATGGGAATAAATTCATCTGGTAAAACTAAGCCGCGTTGGGGATGTTGCCATCTAATTAATGATTCAAACCCTGATATTTTGCCTGTTTCTAAGTTAATTATGGGTTGATAATAAATAATAAATTCTTCTTTTTCAATAGCTCGTCTTAAATCATTTTCTAATGTTAACCTTGTGCAAGCTTGAGCATACATTTGTTCATTAAAAATCCGGTAATTACCCCTACCATGAGCTTTAGATTCATATAAAGCTATGTCTGCATCTCGTAATAAATGGGAGGGATAATGATAATTACTATTACCAATCACAATTCCTATACTCACATTAGTAAAAACCTCATGTTCATCGAGATGAAAAGGAGGAATCAGATCCTGATGAATAGTTTTAGCGACAGAAATAGCATCTTCAGGAGAACTAATATTTTCTAAAAGAATCACAAATTCATCTCCCCCAAAGCGAGATACTGTGTTACCAGGTTTTAAACAAGATTCTAAGCGACGGGAGATGGAAATTAGTAATTGATCACCAACTAAATGGCCTAATGAATCATTAATAACTTTAAAGCGATCGCAATCTAAAAATAAGACAGCAAACAGATAAGATGGATATTGTTGAGCCGCATTGACAATTTGTTCTAATCGCTTCATCAACCAAGTCCGATTAGGTAATTCTGTCAAAGGATCATGTAAAGCCATTTGCATCAATTTTTCTTGCACTTTTTGGCGTTCAGAAATTTCCTTTTCTAATTGGGTTGTGCGTTGAATAACTCGCAATTCTAATTCTTCATTGAGTTTTTTAATTTCCGCTTTGGCTAATTGAATTTGTAATTGATTATCAATTCGGGCTAAAACTTCCTCAAATTGAAAGGGTTTAGTAATATAATCAACTCCTCCAACTGCAAAGGCTTTAACTTTATCCAAAGCTTCATCTAAAGCACTCAGAAAAATTACAGGAATATCACTTGTTTGGGAATCAGATTTAAGTTTTTCACACACTTCATAACCATCCATATCTGGCATTTTAATATCTAATAAAATCAGATCAGGATGAGCCGAATGTGCAACTCTTAAAGCCATTGCACCATTAGTGACGCTACGAACTTTATAGCCTTGGTTGTTTAATGTACTAGATAATACCCGCAAATTATCGGGAATATCATCTACAATTAGAATATTAGCTTTATAATTTTCTGGTAAAGAAGAAGTCATAGTTACTCAATTTGGGTTAATTCAATTATCTTGTCATAGCGGAAATTTTTGATAAGATCAGTAAGAGCCTTAACTAAAGGTTGTTGTGCATCAGAAATCTCCTCCAACAAATTCATGATCCAGTCCTCATCAGCTTCATTTGCAGCCATATAAAGCTGTTCAATCCATTCTTTAGGCATAATATTTAGGGTATCAGGAGTAAGAGTAATTAACAAGTCAGACTGTGAAGATTGTTCTGATATTTCTGACTCATAAATAAACTCTAAACCTAAATGCTGTTGCATCTTTGCCCAAAGAATTTCTTCGCGGAAGGGTTTTTTCACAAAATCATCACAGCCAGAAGATAAAATAACTGCTTTTTCATTATCAAAAGCACTAGCAGTTAAAGCAATAATTACAGTAGCTTGTCCTTGCAAATGGGATTTAATATATTGGGTGGCTTCATAACCATCCATAACAGGCATTCTCATATCCATCCAAATTAAATGGGGTTGCCAATCCTGCCAAATTTCAATAGCTATCTTGCCATTTTCTGCCGATTTCACAGCAAATCCTAAAGTGTCTAATAATTTAACTAAAAGTTGACGACTTTCTGCTCGATCTTCAACTACTAAAATTCTATAAGTTGGTTGATTAGGTGCTAATCCAATTACTTTTTTGACTTGGTTATTAACTGGTATTTCTTGAGATTCTGCCAAATTAATCGGAATATGAAATTTAACAATTGTCCCTTTACCAAGTTGACTTTTAATATTAATTTTTCCATTCATTAATTCAATAAATCGCTGACAAATTGCTAAACCTAAACCTGTTCCTTCATGGGATTTGTGTCCAGATTTCGTTTGTACAAATGGCTCAAATGCGCTCTCAATTTCATCTTCAGCAATACCACAACCTGTATCTTCTATTTCAAAATGCAACGGGAAGGAGAATGAAGAAGCATCATATTCATTGATTATTACTCTTAACGTTACTTTTCCTTGTTCAGTAAATTTAATAGCATTAGATAATAAATTAATCAAAATTTGTCTAAGTTTCTTTTCATCAGTTTGAATATAACGAGGTAAATTCGCATTTACTTCTAATTTCAGTTCTAATCTTTTTGATTGTGCTTTTAATTTAAACATTTCCTCCAATGTATTCAAAAGTAGCAGAATATCAAAATCTGTTGGATATAGTGCTATTCTACCAGCATCTATTTTAGCCATATCTAAAATATCATTAATTAAAGCTAATAAATGCTCTCCACTGCGATTAATAATCCCTAAATTTTCTTGTTGCTCATGGTTTAATTCTTTATCTCGACTCATAATTTGAGAAAATCCTAAAATTGCATTTAGCGGAGTTCTTAATTCATGACTCATATTAGAAAGAAACTCACTTTTAGAATAATTAGCTGCATCTGCTAATTCTTTAGCTTGTTGTAAAGCTTGAGTTCTTTCTTCTACTTTTAATTCTAGGGTTTGGGAATAATCATGCAATTGTTTATATAGTTGGGCATTTTCTAAAGAAATAGCTGCTTGGGAAGTAATCATTTGTAAAACTTCAAAACGATCTGTAGTAAAGACTCCAGTTGTTAAATTATTTTCTAAATAAAGAATTCCTCTTAATTTTCCCTGATAGAGAATAGGAATACACAAAACAGATTTAGGTTTATAAATACGAATATAATCATCTGTATTAAAATTTTCATCTTGACTAGCATCTTCTAATAAAAGAGGCTGTTGATTCCGCACCACATAATTAATAATAGACTTTGGTAAAACAACACAAAGAGGATGTTTATTTTGATCAGTATCCTGAGCATAATAAGTCAAGATTGGTTGTTGAACAGTAACTTGTGTAATATCTGTTGTTCCTAAGGCTTGAATCATCCAATTTTCATTCTGTTCAGAAGAAGGTGGAAGAATTAAATAACCCACTTCTGCACCTGCATTTTCAATCATAATTTTCATTAAATTACTTAACAAACTCTCTAGTTGAATTTCACTAGATAAAGCTTGAGAAGTTTTAATCACACTGGTTAAATCTAATATTTTTGTATCTGTAACTGTTTTCGGGGTTGTAGTTAATTTCTGTGGTGTAATTTCCACAGTTTCTGATTCCCAATATTCCCGATATTTTTGCTGTAAATGCTGACATTTTCGAGTTGCACCCCAACGCTGATAAAAATAATAGGATTCCCGGAAATAAAGCCGAGCAAACTGGGGTTTTCCTCTGTTTAACCAAAATTGACTTGCTAATTCATTTCCTAATGCTGAAAGCTGAAGTAATTGCAACTTTTCTGCTAATGCAATTGCAGAATCATATAAATCCATTGCTATTAAATCCTGCTGAAAAACTCGATTTTTCTCAGCTAATAATAATTCATATTGTACCTGAAAATTATCTGGGCAATTTTTTGACCATGTGTGCAGTTTTTCTAGACTTATTTCAATGATAGGTAAATATTTTTGTTGCTGCTCTGGTGAACTTTTATCATACAGTGCTAATAAATTTAAAGGACAATAAAAGTAATATTGAGAAATGGGAAACATAATAATTCCCGCTGATAATTCTTGAGCATAAGTCGCAAAAATTTCTTGAGCAAGTTGATAATTACCATGTAAATAAAGCACTTGTCCAACTAAAATTGCATACCAGGTTGAACCATTAATGAAATTATTTTGATTCCAAAACTCAATAAATTCTTGAGCATTTATTTCTTGATAACTAAAACTGAGAGCATTATCTGTTTTCCCTTGTAAATTAAGAATAACTACCTGCAATAATTCCAAGACTTTTAACATTTTTTGGTCATTGGTTTGTTGAATAAATCCTAAATACTTTTCGGAATTTTGCCAAACTTCTGACAAGGGATTACCACAGATAAATTGTGACCAAATTAAGAAAACTGTCGCCCATACTCCAAATACAATGTCTCCATTTTCCTGACACTTTTGAATATTTTCCTCATATAAAAGGACATTATTCCGAAAAGATTGACAATGATAATTTATATAATTACAAAATAAATTTCGCACTTTTGGAAGCAGCAAAATATCCTCAAGCTTATCTATTAAGTTTAATGCTAAACAACCAAATTGATACGCTATTTGATACTCTTCCTGTTCTGCTAGATACATTCCATATAGGACATAACCAAAACTAGATTCATTACTGTTACCATATTCCAAAGATAGATTGACTAAATTTAACGCACATAATAACATTAAAGGAGAATTACCATTATAAAAAGCCACTTCCCAAAACTCCATACATACCTGCATTTTTAAATGAGGAATTTCTGCTTTAATAATTGGTAAATCAATCAAATCAGCAATATGGCGATTATTTAATTTCCGATTAATTTCTTCTAATTGTTGCTTAATAAAATAGTTTTGCTTTTCTATATCTTCAGGAAAATTTAGATTTAGTTGCTTTAATAATTTTAAACCTACTTGTAACCCTTTACTATAGTCTATTCCTTGGGTAGCTTGTAAATTTTTTAAAAGTGTGAATCCTTGGAGTTTGTGGGTTAATATTTCGGCTTTATTTACCAGTAAATCAATTAATAGTTCTGATTTTTCATGATTACCATTTAAATAATTAACTTCCGCTAATTCCCGGTGATACTCAAATCCTAAATCATAATTATTAAGCCAAATATCTTCTGGAATTAAACCAATTCCTACAGTTAAATAAGATAAAGCGGAAGAATAAGCGTGAGATGTTTTTGCTTTCTTACCTGCTTGTAAATTCAATTGAGCTAATCTAAATTTTTCTAAATCGGATTGCAGATAATTAATTCCTTGATTCAAATGACTAACTGTATCAAATAATCTATCTTCTAATTTTTCTGGAGGAAGATTTTCTAGTAATAAACGCCCAATTTTTAAATGTTGCTTTTGCCGTTTTTCGGCTTTTATTAATGAATAAACTGCTTGCTGAACTCGATCATGTTGAAATTTAAATAAGATGTTTTCAGCATTGACATCAGGATTAGTTGAGACTAACTTATATTTATTACTTAAAGGAATAAGTAACCCTTCTCGAATAGCTAAAATTAATTCATTTAAGACATTTTTAGGAGAATTTTCCGTAATCATTGACAGGGTTTGTAAATCAAAAGAGTTACCCAGACAAGAAGCCAATTGTAAAATATTTTGATTGGATTGATTTAAGTTCTGAATTTTCAGAATCATTAAATCAATCACATTATCAGTCATATTTTTCTGTTGAATTTGTTGAATATTCCACCACCATTTTCTCTGTTTATAATCAAATTTTAATAAATGTTCTGTACAAAGAGATTTGATAAACTCAATTGTAAAAAATGGATTACCTTGTGTTTTTTCATAAATAAGATTACTTAAATCCTGAATAGCTTCACCAGAAGTAGATAAGATATCAGCAGTTAAAGATTTTAAAGCATCAATAGATAAATTCTCTAAAGTAATTTCTGTTACCTTATCTGCAATATTTTCTAAATTACTTAATGTAATTGTTAAAGGATGTTTTTCATCAACTTCATTATGTCTATAAGCTCCAATTAATAATAAATTATGAATTGTTTGCGACTCAATTAGTTTTTTAATGAGTCGAAAAGAAGCTAAATCTGCCCATTGTAAATCATCTAGAAATAATACTAAAATTTTCCCTGATGTGACAATAGCTTTCACAAAATTTTCAAATACTAAATGAAAACGATGACTTGATTCATTTGCTCCCATACTAATAAGAGGAGGTTGTTTACCAATGATTAATTCTAAATTGGGAATCAAATCAATTAAAATTTGTCCATTATTTCCGACTGCATTTAAAATTCTTTCTTGCCATTTTTCTAAAACTTCACTTTTTTCTATCAATAAATAGTCACAAAGTTGATTAAAGGCTTGAGTTAAAGCAGAATAAGGAATATTTTGTTGATATTGATCATATTTACCAGAAATAAATAATCCATCTTGAGCAAGAGTCGGTTGATATATTTCCCGTACCAATGTTGATTTACCAACACCCGAATACCCTTTAATTAAAATTAATTTACTATTGGCTTGAGCTTGACTAACTTGCTGCAAACATGATAATAATTTTTCTTGGTGAATTTGACAACTATATAATTTTTTGGAAATTCTTAATCGAGCCGAAATATCTTGTTTTCCTAAAGAAAAAGGTATAATATTTTGATGATTCTGTAATTGATGAAGACATTCTAATAAATCAATCTTTAACCCATAAGCTGATTGATAACGATCTTCTACATTTTTCGCCATCAATTTGAGGATAATCTCTGATATAATAATGGGAATATGAGAACAAAGCAAATGAGGAGCAATAGCTTGTTTAGCTAAATGACAATGAATTAATGCTAAAGTATCATCATTAGCAAAGGGAAGTTGTCCAGTGAGTAATTCATAAAAGGTAATTCCCAAAGAATAAAAATCACTACGATAATCAAGTGGACAATTCATTCTTCCTGTTTGTTCAGGAGAAATATAAGGAATAGTTCCTTCAATTAGATTCAGATTAGATGGATTAAAATATTGATTGTCTTGTTGAACAAAGTCACCAGAAATCCCAAAGTCAATTAATTTAACTTCTTGGGTTTGGGGATTATAAATAATATTACTGGGATTAATATCTTTATGAATTATATTGACTTTATGAATTTCTTCTATAGCAGAAGCTATTTTAATAGCTAATAGTAGAAAATCAATGATGTTCAAGTTACCCGCAAGTTTTAACTGACTTAGAGAATCTCCTCCACAGTCTTCTAAAACCATGACTAAACAATGAGGATGATTTTCTAAGCCGTAAGTTTTGATAACACCTGATAAATGCAGTTTATGAATGACTTCATATTCTCTTTTAAACCATGCTAATCTTTCAGCAGAAGCATGAATATCCTGAAGAAGTTTGAGAATAACAGGTTTTTGATCAAGGTGACGATAAGCTCGATAAACTAAAGAGTTATGGCTTTCATAAATTTTATTAATGATTGTATAACCTGTCAAATTTAACATTGTTTTACTATCGTTGGTTTAAAATGATATTTTTTATTACTAATTATAATATAATAGTCCAAGTCACTAAATGCCAGTAAATAGTTAAGATTAGAATGAACTTTTTAGAATTCAGGATTTAGAATCAGAATGTAAGCATAAATAGCTATAAAAGGTAAAATATGGTTAAACAACGATTGGATACATTATTAGTAGATTTGGGATTATGTCCCTCTCGTCAGCAAGCACAAAGGCTAATTCAAGCTGGGGAAGTAACTGTAAATCAAAATAAGATTGATAAAGTCGGAACTGAAGTGGATATTACAGCCAATATTCAAGTTAAAGAACGTCCTCCTTTTGTTTCTCGTGGTGGTGAAAAACTCGCTAAAGCTTTAGAATTCTTTGCGATTTCTGTAGCTGAACGAATTTGTTTAGACGGAGGAATTTCTACCGGTGGCTTTACAGATTGTTTATTACAAGCCGGCGCAAAACAAGTTTATGGTGTTGATGTTGGTTATGGACAAGTTGACTGGAAAATTAGAAATGATGAACGGGTAATTTTAAAAGAACGCACGAATTTACGTCAATTACAACCAGAGGAATTATATGCTGAAAATGCTATATTTGCTGATTTGGTAGTTGTGGATGTGTCGTTTATTTCTTTAACTAAAATATTGCCGGCGGTATGGCGACTAACACAAGCTCCCAGAGAGGCTATATTGCTGGTAAAACCACAATTTGAGGTTGGCAAGTCTCGCGTCGGTAAGAAAGGGGTTGTCCGCGATCCTCTTGACCAAGCTGATGCAATTTTTAATGTTATGAAAGGGGCATTAGAGTTAGGATGGAAATATAAAGGTTTAACTTGGTCGCCAATAACTGGACCGGCGGGAAATATTGAATATCTCTTATGGTTGGGAATGGAAAATGAAATGCAACCACCAACTTTAGCCGCAATTCAAGAAATTACTAAACAAGTAATTCAGGAGTTTGGGAAAAAATGATTAGTTAGGGACACTTTCATGTCAATATTTATTGATTTTTATGAATATGATTTCTATATAATTTTGGGGTTTAGTATTGCTAAACCCTGATCTAAATTAAAGATCGTAAATCAAACACTCCAAAGCATCTGGATACATTTCACAATAGGTTTCCAGGGCTGTTTTGCGGTGTTTTGCTTGTTTTTGATGGGCTTTTTCTGCTTGCAGTTCTTCGACAATATCCCAAGCTACTGCACAATTAGCGGAATTATTACCATTTTCTTCGCAAGTTGCACGGGCTTCTGTAATGGCTTCAAGAATTGCTTCTTCAATGGGTTTTTTACCATTTATAACTTCGTTTAGGGATGTCATGATAATGTTACCTTTGTTGAGGGAGATCAAGGTTAATTAGGAATTTTAAGGAGTGCTAATGAATAATTTTTACTCACGGGGAATGAAGATAATTATTCATGGTTGATTAACTCTTTTTAAGAGTAACAATTCAAATAATTATTTTTAGTTAATTTATATACTTTTTTATTCTCTGGTGATATAATCATGACGTGATACGTCAGAAGTTAGGAATTGTAAAGTAATAAATAATCCAAATATTTTAGTTATAATTTGAATAGAGTATCTGTAACTTATGATTATGGGTGAATTAGCAATTCAAGATCAATATTTACGCGAAGCCTGGGAACAAGGTTTACAACAGGGTTTAACTCAAGTTGCACTCAATATGCTGCGGGAAGGTATTGATTTATCTCTAGTAGCCAAATTAACTAATCTACCACTTGAAAGGATTCAAAATCTACAAGTTAGTGATGTCGATGATTCTCAAACATTGGTAAAAGATTTTTTGCAGTTGAGTGAATCATCATTAAATAAAGTTTGGCTTGAAGCAGAGGAAGATGAAGCTTGGAAGGATTTATAGAAAATTTTGTGAAAGGTGATGTTATCTCTGTGCCTTTTCCCTTTTCCGACGCATCTGCTACTAAGAGAAGACCTGCTTTAATTATAGCAGAATAGGATAGTAATAATATTATCGTCTGTCCTATTACGAGTAAACCAGGTAGAGATCATGAAATTAAGTTAGAAGACCAAGATTTTAGGGTTGGTAAACTAAATTTAAGTCCTTGTTATATTCGTCCTAATATTATTACCACCATAGACAAAAGTAATGTTATTCGGAATATCGGAAAATTGAAGGATGAAAAAATAAATCAAGTTATTGCTACAATTGTCGAAATCTTACAAAAACCTTCTGAACCTCCATCTCCAGCATCAAAAGCATGGGAAAGAGGCAAAAATCCAAAGCTATAAAGTTTGTGATGACTACTTAGATTCAATTTCTCAAAATTCACCAAAATTACCGCCTAATTCTTGCTGTAGGCGATACAAAATAGTATTTTTATCTACTTGTGATAAAATTTCCTGAATGACGGTATTAGCGCCTAGTTGTCCCCAAGTACAGCCTTTTTCTAGATATAGTTGTGCGGCTTTACCGACTGTATAAGCACCATAACCGGCAATTCCACCTTGAGCGATCGCACTACCCACAAAAGTAGTAATATTGAGAGGATTATCACCACTAGCGATCGCTGCGGTACTTTTACCTAAACCTAATATAAAACTACTACCAATTTCACTTAATAATAAACCACCGGAACTGAATAAAATTGTTTTTAATAATTTACTAGCCTCATAGCTAGTCATGGGTAAACCATACAGTTTAGCTAAAGCCCGAATTAAGGCTAAATCGGTAATTAAACCTCCAACCATATCGAAAAAAGCAATGGGATTTAAACCGATAGCTAGGGCTTTATATTTGCTAAATTGCCAAATAATATCTTCTGCTTCTTTTTCGCGGATATCAACGGTTTTTGCGGCTATATTTTCTTCAGATTCTCTAGCTTGAAGGAGTGCATTTAAAGCTAAAAGCGATCGCCCTTCTCTATTTAAAATATTCAATATTGTTTGCTTTAATTCCTCTACCTGGGGTGGTGGTGTTTCCCATTCATAATTAATCGTTCCATCTGGATATTCTACCCTCACTTCCATTGGTGCAGGTTCAGCCGATATCATCACAATTTCGTCTGGTAATAAGGGCTTATTTTGTAAATTTCCTGCGCCTAATTGTTGGAGATTTTTGTAAATTGCATTTCTATCTGTATCTGGGTATAAATCAATTTTATTAAATACCAAAATTAAGGGTTTTTGGGCTTGACGTAATTCCAACAATCCTTGATATTCAGTTCTGGTAATATCGCCAGAAACAACAAATAAGATTAAATCAGCTTGACGTGCTACATCTCGCGCCATTTGCGCCCGTGAATCTCCTTCAATTTCATCTAAACCAGGAGTATCAATTAATTCGACTAATACCTTATCTCCTGGTTTCCACCGCACAGAACGAGGCCATTGAGTGACACCATTTAAAGGTCCTGTTTGCAGAATTTTTTCCCCTAATAGAGAATTTAATACTGCTGATTTTCCCCGACTTACTAAACCAAAAGCGGCAATTCTTACTACATTTGCATCTAATTTACTGAGTGTGGCATTTAAGGCTTCTATTTCTGGTTTTAGCAATCCTGCTAATTCTGGATTTGCGGCTAGTTGTCCCGATTTACGGAGATATCCATACCAAGATAATGCTTGTCTGAGACTAGCACGGGCGCGGTTTAAATGTGTTTCTTGCAGGTTACGGTTACTCACAGGGAATAGGGAATAGGGAATAGGGAATAGGGAACAGGGGACAGGTGACAGGTGACAGGTGACAGGTGACAGGGAACAAGTTACAGGGAATAGGGGACAGGGGACAGATAAGGAATACAGAGATTAAAAATGTTGAATTAATTTTGCTCAGGTACTTACATATTTCTCGTAGTTCACGATCAAAAATCACTCTTTCCTAATTATTACAATTAAGCTGCTGTTAATGACTTACCTAAAATTTGAGGTTCGGGTAAAGGTTGTCCATCTTCTAAATAAGATGAAATCAGCATTTCTAAAACTTCCTGAGCATTTTTTAAAGCCTCTTCATAAGTGTCTCCATGAGTATGACAAAATTCTCCCCATTCAGGAAGACTTACCACAAAGCAGTTATCTTCTTCTGACCATTGAATAATGATTGTGTAATGATTATTCATTTTCTGCTTCCTCTTGAGCTTTTTTAATTTCTTCTATTCTTTTGATGGCGTTATTAACGTCTTTCTCCTGGTATTCTTTCGCATCTTTTCCGTCTTTACCTGATATAGTAACTCTCCCAGATAACAAAGGATGATACCAGTTAGTGTGACTACCTTTTCCAGTACGACAAGTAAAACCTGATTGCAGTAATAAATTTTTCAGTTCTCTAATTTTCTTGGGCATATCTCATATAATATCATTGTCCCAAATATGCTTCTAAAACTTTGGTATTATTTTGGATTTCTGTAGGTGTACCAACAGCTAAGTTTTTGCCTTCAGCTAATACCCAAACTCTATCACATAAAGACATAACTACATCCATGTTATGTTCAATAATCAAAAATGTCATGCCGTCGTTACGATTCCAAGATAAAATGCGATCGCTGATGTCATCAATTAACCGAGGATTGACACCAGCGGCTGGTTCATCTAACAATATTAACTTAGGATTAGTCATTAATGCTCGGCCAATTTCTAAAAGTTTCCGTTGTCCCCCAGATAAACCACCGGCATAATCAGCGGCTTTTTTTTCTAAGCCTACAGACTCTAACAAAAACATTGCTCGTTCTTTTAATTGCTTTTCTTCTTTAGCGACAATGTGGGGTTGAAATTGAACTTGCCAAAAGTTTTCACCAGTTTGTTTTTGCGCCCCCAAAAGCATATTTTCTAATACTGATAACTTCGATAAAGCCCGCGCTACTTGAAAGGTTCTAACTAATCCTTGTTGAGCGATTTTGTATGATGGCAATTGATGAATAGGTTCACCATCAAAAATGACTCTGCCTTTATCGGGATGGATGAAATTAGAGAGTAAATTAAATAAAGTAGTTTTACCAGCACCATTAGGACCAATTAACCCAGTAATACTACCTTTGGTAACTTCAATATTAGCTTCCTCAACTGCTTTAATCCCACCAAAACTTTTACAAAGTCCACTTGCAGCTAAAAGAGGTAGTTGGGGTGGTTCGAGATTTATCATTATAATCTTCTTCTCAACTTATTTTTAGGTTTTTATGAGCTTTTAATTATTACCATGAATTGATTCAGATAAGATACCTAATATTTTTTTGATATCTTTAATATAATATTCATTAAAATCAATGTAAACTACTTGATCTTGCAATTTCAAAAATTTCCACATATTTCCTGTTGTCACAATACCATAAATCAAATCTAGATAATTACCTTCCTTTTGATTAAATAATTGTGCAGCGATCTGCTTGCAGCAGCGCTTACGCTATCATTTCTGCGATACATTGACCTAATCCAACTTTAATATTTTCATTTTTTGCTTCAACGATAGTGATAATAGGAGAAGTAATAAATAATTGTTCTGGTGATTTACTAATTATAAAGTCACAAACTCCATTTAAACCCTGTTCTGGATCAACGTTAAAATCAACACCTGAGAATAAACTAATTTCTTCAGTAAAAATATTCTTGATTTCAATTAAAACTGGAGCAATTATCATTTCTGAGCGAGCTTTTTCAGTGTTAATTGCTAATGCTAAAGAAACATTAGTTTTCAGAACAGTATCTAAAATTGAACTGGCTTCCTTTTCTGGTGTGTCAGCAAATAAATCCACTTTTTCGTTAATAGTTAATCCAAATTTTCTCACTACTTCCTGTAATTTAAAATCGCTATAAGCCATTTCATTTACCTCTTAAAAGCTGCTGGTATTCTTAATCACAAATGCCCAATTATTTACCAAGAGTCAGTTCCTCCTTTTTCCCTAAAATACCTTGAGGCCGCCAAATCATTAGCACCATCAAAATTAAACCAATAAACATGACCCGAAAAGCCCCAATCCGTTCAACATCTAGGGGAACAATTTTCGGTAAAAATTCCCTAGTTAGTCCATCGTAAGCGAAGTATATTACTGCACCTAAGATACTTCCCAGATTATTACCAGAGCCGCCTAAAATCACCATAATCCAGGCATCAAAGGTGAGTTGGGGTTGGAAATTATCGGGATAAATTGCTCCTAATTGCCAAGCAAAGAACGCCCCAGCTATCCCAGCGATCGCTCCGCCTAACATTAATGATTGTAGCTTATAGGAAAAGACATTTTTACCTAATGCTTTGGGAACTTCTTCATCTTCACGGATAGATTTTAACACTCTTCCCCAAGGCGATCGCACTAAAATTTCTAACCGCCAAAATACAAAAGCCAAAAATAACAACGCTAAGAGCATTAAACCGGCTTTGGGATTATAATTATACAGTCCGATGACACCAGAAATATAAATTGCCCCAGCCAATAACCCTAAAGTAATTCCTACTATCAACCGGGAAGTAAATTCTTGTTGAAGACTGCCATTTTTAGCCATATTTCTACGGGCAGAAATTTGAGCAGTTCGCACCCAACGCCATAGAGAAAATAATGTTATCCCTGTCAATAAAGTGAGGACAGCAATCATTAACAATCGGAAAAATAAATTCGGAGTTGTTGATAAAGGGACAACATAACTTTGCACACCAAAAGACCCAGATATCCAAGTATTACCGACAGGTAACTCCTGATTATTCACCATCAACCGAATTAATTCACCTGTACCAATTGTGACAATTGACAGATAATCTTCCCGTAAGCGCAGAGTTGCAAAACCAATGATCAAACCCAACAAAGCGGCGACAAATGCTCCAATTCCTGCTGACAATAGCAATGGCACACCTTGGAAACTCAATAAAACCGTTGTATATGCACCCAAGGTCATAAAAGCAATATGACCAAAGTTAATTAAACCCGTAAACCCCCATTGTAAATTGAGTCCTAATGCAAACAGCGCAAACGTCGCGGTAGAAATAGCCAGAAAAATTAAATATTCAATCATAATTTAGTGGGTAATTATTTATTAGCTGCGCCTTGGTGGAATAAATTGTAGTGTACCTTGAGGATAATTGAGGAATACTGTTTTAATGTATAAAGTTAATTGGTTATAGCTATATGAATTTACTGCGGATTAGGATGCACCACATGATCGAACAATTAGCAGATGAGGAGTTGTATACAGTCTGGACTGTTGTTCAAGCGTTGCATTATGATTTTTATATGCTTAGTGCCATAGAAGAGGTAAAAGAACTTCAGCAACCGTGGGATATGCTTACTATAGAAGAGGCTACCAAGCAATTAATGTTTTTATGACTATTTTCTCAACCCTTTAAATCTAGGTAATGGTTAGTGAATCTGGAAGTGCGTTACGCTAAATCTTTTTTAATAGACCTCAAAAGTTTAGAACCGGCTGCCTATGAGCGGGTGTATAATTTTGTTTTTGTGACCTTAGCGGAAAAATTACAACCCCATCATCTCCCAGAACTGCGACAGCTTGATGAGGAGGGGATTTTCTTTCGCTTTAGTTTAGATAATTACCTGATAGGTATAGAAATTAGGGGAGAAATTGTGAAATTCCTCCGTGTCGTTCCCATGCCCGATGTGTAATCCAATATAGGCAGAGGAAGGGAAATTCCGGGAACTAGTTAAAAACTGTATAAGACAAAGCAGGGATCAGCAAAACCATACATTAAACTTGTGTTTGACCAACACTTTATTTGAGATTTCCCTATGGATGCTAGGGTACTTTGGCAACGATACCAGGACTGGTTATATTTCCATCCAGGATTAGGACTATATCTAGATGTCAGTCGGATGCGGTTTGATGATGCGTTTGTGGCATCGTTGCAGCCTAAGTTCGACAAAGCGTTTACGGATATGGCAGAATTAGAAAAAGGTGCGATCGCCAATCCCGACGAAAACCGCATGGTAGGACATTACTGGTTGCGGAATCCAGATTTAGCCCCCACACCTGAACTAACTCAAGAAATAGTTCAAACTTTAGAACAAATCGAAGCTTTTGCTGACCAGGTACACACTGGTGCAATTCATCCCCCCAAGGAAAGCCGCTTTACAGATATCATTTCCATCGGTATTGGTGGTTCAGCTTTGGGACCTCAGTTTGTTGCTGAAGCCCTTTCCCCAGACTCTCCCCCCCTACAAATTCACTTTATAGACAATTCCGATCCCGCAGGAATTGATCGGGTTCTCTCTCAATTAGGAAATAAACTAGCCAGCACTTTAGTATTGGTAATTTCCAAATCTGGGGGAACTCCCGAACCTCGCAACGGCATGATAGAGGTAAAAAAAGCCTACAATGCCCAAAATTTAGATTTTTCTAAATATGCAGTTGCGATTACCGGCGTAGATAGCAACCTGGATAAAGTCGCAAAATCAGAAAATTGGTTAGCCCGGTTTACCATGTATGACTGGGTGGGTGGACGTACCTCGGAAATGTCCGCTGTAGGGCTAGTTCCTGCGGCATTACAAGGCATTGATGTCCGTGCCATGCTAGATGGTGCAAAAGAGATGGATGATGCCACTCGCATCGCCGATTTCAAAAATAACCCAGCCGCTTTATTAGCCCTTGCTTGGTATTTCTCTGGAAATGGCAAAGGTGAAAAAGATATGGTGGTTCTCCCTTACAAAGACAGTTTGTTGCTATTTAGCCGCTATTTGCAACAATTGGTCATGGAATCTTTGGGTAAGGAAAAAGATTTAGACGGGAAAACTGTATTTCAAGGAATTGCAGTTTATGGTAACAAAGGTTCTACCGACCAACACGCCTATGTGCAGCAGTTGCGGGAAGGTGTACCTAATTTCTTTGCAACCTTGATTGAAGTTTTGGAAGATCGTCAAGGAAAATCCACAGAAGTTGATCCTGGTGTGACTTCTGGAGATTATCTCTCTGGTTTCTTGCTAGGAACTCGTCAAGCACTGTATGAAAATAACCGTGATTCGATTACAGTCAGCATTCCTCAAGTTAATGCTCGTACTGTCGGCGCGTTAATTGCATTGTATGAACGGGCTGTGGGTTTATATGCCAGTTTAGTAAATGTCAATGCTTATCACCAACCAGGTGTAGAAGCTGGTAAAAAAGCCGCTGCTGTGATTCTCGATTTACAAAAACGAGTTTTGGAAGTTTTGGCAAAAGAGAAGAAACCACTTTCTATTGCTGAAGTTGCAAATATTGCCGGCGTTGCTGATGAAGTTGAAGCAATTTACAAAATTCTCCGTCATTTACACGCTAATAATCGCGGTGTGGTGTTAACTGGTGATTTAGCTAAACCTGGTAGTTTAACTGTTTCTCTAGGTTAAATACAATTGACAGGTGACAGGTGACAGGTGACAGGTGACAGGTGACAGGTGACAGGTGACAGGTGACAGGGAAGAATGTTTTTCATTCTTCATTAAGGGCGAAGCATTCGGGCGACAAATTATCCATTTTTGTTCAAGGTTATTTTCCGAATGCTTCGCCCCTACGACTTCTAACTGGGCGCAGTCCCTGCGCCCCTACCTCGCTAATTAGGGTTTGCTGTTTCTGTCGGTGTCGGTGTGGGTTCTGGTGTTTCTGTAAGTGTTGGTTCTGGTGGTTCTGTTGGTGTTTCTGTGGGTATGGGATCTAGTTCTGGGGGATTTTCTGCGGTGACAGTGAGTCTATAATCTGCTGGTTCTGCTGAGGATGTAGACACAACCACAAATTCATAAAATCCGGTTTCTGGTAATGCTTTTGATAAATTCCGCTGTGGAGAATCTTCTAGAAATACGATTTTCCCAGAAGGAGAATAAATGGATAGTAAAAGTTTTGAACTTCCTTCTAGCTTAACTTCCATATTTTGATCTGTAGCTAGTCCAGCGATAAAAACTTTACCTCTTCCTGGTTGGAGTATACCCCGCACTGTTGTACCAGTAGCACCTTGAGGAAAAACTATTTTTTCAAATGTGCGTTTAGAAAGAAGGGCGTTAAGTTGATCATTAACAAATGCGTACCAAACTTGTCCAATAGGTTGATTTATAAAATCTTTACTTTTTTGTTCAGGGAATACACTGAAGAAAGCAGCATCACCTAAATCAAATAAAGAACGACTACCAACATTGATTTTATTAACTTCGACTTTCCAGCGATCGCGTTCCGATGAAGTGTAAGTTCCTAGTTGCCGACGGGAAGCAAAACTGATTACTGATAGCTTTTCTAGGACTTGGGCGGCGGTTTTATCCCATTCTGCCCGTAAACTTTCATCTTCTGGATTATTACTCAAGGTACGCCCTTTTAGGCTAGGGTTTGTATCCCAAAATATTTGATTTACTAAATTTACATAAAAGTTAGAATTTATACTTAATTGTTCACGGCGATCGCGCAATTTTTGTTTACGTTGTGTTTCTGCTGGTGAAAAATTAACTTCGGGTGTTGCGGTTTCCGTAGGATTGGGACTAGATGTAATAGTTGGATTACTCCCCTGGATATCCCCGCTGCGATTTTTGAATCCCCAAGCCAATAAGCCCATACTTGCAAATACAGCCAAGGTGACAATAAAGACATTCGTTCCTGTCCAAACACTTGGGTTACTAGGAGTGGGAGTAACCACAGGTGCGGAAACCGGGGTTTTGGGAGGAGAAAACGCGACAGTTGCAGATGTGGGGGGTGGAGTGGGAATAGAGACAGGGGGTTGAGTTTGCGGATAGCTTACAGGTTGGGGATTTAGGGCTTGGAGAAGTTGCCGGGCTGTTTGATAGCGATCGCCCGCAAGTGGTGATAACATTTTATCTATAATTTGTCCTAATGCTGGACTTAGTGTAACTTCCCGTCGCCATTGCCAACTCAGATTATAAGTATCAATTAATTCCTGGGGTTGTTTACCTGTCAGTAAAACTAACATGGTGACAGCTAAAGCATATAAGTCGCTGTGGGTAGACACCACACCAGTTTGCATTTGTTCTGGAGGTGCAAATCCTATTTTCCCTAACAAAGTTCCACTAGGAGGAGATGTGATTGCTCCTGTTTGATAATATTGAGAAGCGACAGTTGCGGCTACTTGTTTAACACCACCAAAATCAATAAGAACAGGTAATTGATCACCACTGCGAAGCATTAAATTATCAGGAGAAATATCACGATGAATCACACCAACGGAGTGAATATATTCTAAAACTGGTAAAATTTGCTGTAATAGCTGACGCACTTCTGTTTCTGTAAATTTTAATCCCTGTTGTTGACGAATATTTAATAAAGAATTATAAGTTTCTCCATCTACATGATCTTGAACTAAAAACAGACTTTCTTTCCCTTGTAAATTTAGGCGTAATAGTTCCCGAAATCGCGGAATTTGGGGATGTTGTAATTTATAAAGAACGCTTGCTTCTCTTTGAAAAAGTTCTTCTGCTTTTTGGACAACGTAGGGAGTTTGAACTTGAGGAGAAAATTCTTTGAGAACACAAGCTTCTCGAAAACGGTTAATATCTTCAGCTAAATAAGTTCGTCCAAATCCACCTTGGCCAATTTGACGAATAATAACATAGCGATCGCCTAAAGTTTGTCCCGGTTGAATCCCCGAAATTACAGGATTCTCAACAATCTTTTCCCCACACTGAAGACAGAATTTACTATTATGCGGATTTTGATGCCCTTGAGAACAATAAAGATTAGTCATTAGTCATTAATCAGTTGTTAGTTATCAATTGTCAATTATCAATTGTCAATTATTTATTCCCTACTTTATCAGATGCGATTTACTATTAGGCGGATTTTGATGCCCTTGAGAACAATAAAGATTAGTCATTGATTCAATTATCAATTGTCAATTATCAATTGTCAATTATTTATTCCCTACTTTATCAGATGCGATCGCATACCAAATTTGGAGAAAAGTTTGTTGATTTAGTTTCCCACGTTCTTGACCAGGAAACAACGGTTCAAATTTCTGATATGTGTCTGTACGTAAATCCTGAAAAGATTCATATTTACCCAATCTTCCAGCTTTAGCAAGTTGATCCCACCGTCGGGAATCTTGTTGACTATAACTACCTATTTTCCTTCTAGCCGTTTCACTTAAATTAGCCTTTTCTATATTATTTAATAACTGATCTGCTGTATTATGCCATTGTTCCCGTAAAGCTGCATCTTCCGGTTTTTCAGTTAATTTGCGTCTATTTAACTCTGGTTTTCCAGCATAGAAAATTTCATTAACTGTATTAGTAAAAACTACCGAAGAAATTTCTAGCTGTTGTACACGACTAAAAACTTGTTGAATACTACGTTTACTATTATTCCCACCTAGAGGATTATTCAGAGAAGGAATTTTCGGAATTTCGCCAATAGGTAAATTAATTCCTTTTATACCAGCTACCGCAAAATTTCCCAAGGCCAATACACCCGCAACCGTTAAAGCCACCCCCGTAGTCATAATAAAGCTCACAGCCAAAGGCCGCAACCATATCGGCATAGGAATCTGTTGCACAAATAATGTAGTCTTATTGTGGACACCACCACCAAGGTTGCGGGCGTGTTTTATCCCTGGTGCGACTACTTGCGTTTTCAACTTAGTAATATAAGGATGAGGGCTATGATTAGGACTTTGCATAGTCTGTGGTATTGACGAAGTAGATGGTGAAGGTAAATCTTTAATAACTTGTTCGGCTTTTTGATAGCGATCGCTCGGTCTATATGCCAACATCTTTTTTAAGACAGTCTCTAATTTCGGACTAACTTTAATTTCCTTACCCCAAAACCAAACGCCGTTATAGCTATCATAAAGCAAATGTGGTTCTTTCCCTGTAATCAAGACTAAAGCTGTTACTGCCAAAGAGTATAAATCACTACTTTTATATACTTGCCCCTGAATTAACTGTTCCTCTGGTGCATATCCCTTTTTACCTAATAAAGTCCCATTTACAGCCAATTGCGTCCGCCAAAAACCCTGAGAAGCAGGTAATTGTTTTACACCACCAAAATCAATCAATACGGGTAAATTATCACTTTGGCGTAAAATCAAATTATCCGGCGAAATATCGCGGTGAACTATATCTAGAGAATGAATATAAGTCAAAACTGGGAGAATATTGTGCAGTAAATTAATTACCTCTTCTTCACTAAAAGACTTTCCCTGACTCTGACGCTGTTCAAATAATTGGTAATAATTATCACCTTCAATATAATCTTGCACCAAAAAGAAAAAATCTTTAGTGCCTATTTTGGCTTGAAAAGAAGAGTGAAAATGCGGAATTTGGGAATGTTGGATTTTTTTGAGGACACTTGCTTCTCGTTCAAACAATTCCTTAGCTTTTTGTAAATCCTGCGGTTTGACAACTTGGGGCGCAAATTCCTTTAAAACACAGGTTTTCCGAGATTGTTGCCTATCAATCGCTAAATAACTCCGTCCAAAACCACCTTGCCCAAGTATCCGCGCAATTTCATAACGATTATCAATAACTTGCCCCAAAGTCAAAGGTAATGCTTCACCGCAATGAGTACAAAAACGATGACTACCATTATTTATATGTTGTTGACTGCAATATACTTGCATGATGCTGGGAGATAAAATAGGGCTAATCAAGTTATACAATAACAGCAAAACTATTTACGCAAATTTTTATCAACTGATATACAAACTTTACTTAACCCAACTTAAAGCCTGTTTTAAAGATTCTAAATTTAACGGTTTAGTTAAATAATCATCCATTCCTGCATCTAAACAAATTTGCTTATCACCCTCCATTTCATTTGCAGTCATAGCAATAATTCGGGGTTTTTGCTGATTAGAAAAATGTTGACAAATCCAACGAGTAGCTTCTAAACCATCCATTTCCGGCATTTGCACATCCATCAGAATTACATCATAACTTTGACTTTGTACTGCGGCAATTACCTCTAAACCATTAGTAGCAACCTCAGCTTTATAGCCTAGTTTTTTCAAATTCATTAAAGCAACTTTTTGGTTAATGATATTATCTTCAGCTAAAAGGATAGTTAGAAGACGATTCGCTGGCACAGAAGAAGATTCAAAATCCATATTATTAAGTGGGTATTCTGCTAAAAATAGGAATTACCGATTACACAAATTGAAGATATAATAATTAATGTCAAAAGCTGCACTTGTCACATATTTTTATCTTAACTCATTTTGTCGTCATATATAATATCATGAAACCGCAATCACAAACTCAAAAAGCAATTCAAGAACTCATAGAGTTTGTATCCATACCTCTAGAACAGCAACTTCAACAGTATCCCGATGATCAAATAGCATTAACAATTCTTAATCTATTTCAGAATGTAGCCACTAATGTACCCGCATATAAAAAATTTCTAGCAGCAGCAGGAATTCAACCTGATACTATTCAAACTTTAGAGGATTTCCAGAACTTACCAAAAATTAATAAAGAAAATTATATATCTCGTTATTTTCTACATGAATTGTGTTATTATGGAAAAATAGGAGGCTGTGATATGATCGCAGCTTCCTCTGGCTCAACAGGTAAACCCACATTTTGGCCACGTTTTTTCACCGACGAACTACAAATAGCCACCCGGTTTGAGCAGATTTTTCATGATAGTTTTCATGCAGATAATAAAACAACCTTAGCAGTAGTTTGTTTTAGTTTGGGAACTTGGGTAGGAGGAATTTTCACTACTAATTGTTGTCGTCATTTAGCCGTTAAAGGTTATCCGATTACCGTCATTACACCAGGCAACAATAAAGCCGAAATTTTGCGAATTGTGCAAGAATTAGGCAGTAATTTTGAGCAAGTTGTTTTATTAGGATATCCACCATTTCTCAAAGATGTCATTGATACAGGTATTGCCAATGGTATGCAGTGGGGACAATATCAAATTAAGTTAGTTATGGCAGGAGAAGTATTTAGTGAAGAATGGCGAAATTTAGTAGCCCAAAGGATAGGTTCTCAAAATCCCTGTCATGATTTTGCTTCTATGTATGGAACAGCAGACGCGGGAGTTTTAGGAAATGAAACACCTTTAAGTATTTGTATTCGTCGGTTTTTAGCAGCAACACCTGAAGCAGCGAAAGCATTATTTGGAGAGTCGCGTTTACCTACTTTAGTCCAATATGATCCTTGCAGTCGGTTCTTTGAAGTTGAAGAGGGAAATTTACTATTTTCGGGAAATAATGGTATTCCTTTAATTAGATATAATATTTTGGATAATGGTGGCTTAATTACTTACGAAGAAATGCTAAAGTTTTTAGCAGATTGGAATTTTGATCCCCTAAAAGAATTAGGAAATCATCGCGGAATTCATCAATTACCTTTTGTCTATGTTTTTGGACGTTCTAACTTTACAGTTTCCTATTTTGGCGCAAATATTTATCCAGAAAATGTGACGGTAGGATTAGAACAACCTATTATTAGAGAATGGGTAACGGGTAAATTTGTCTTACAGGTAAAAGAGGATATAGACAAAAACCGTTTTTTATCTGTGGTAGTAGAGTTAGCACCAGGAATAGAAGTGCAAGAAGAGAAAAGATTATCTATTACTGCTGCTATTCTTACTCAATTGTTGCGTCTGAATAGTGAATTTGCTAATTATGTTCCACCACAATATCAAACCCCTCTAGTAGAATTAAAATCTACTGGTGATGTTGAATATTTTCCTGTGGGTGTGAAACACAGATATACCATTAAATAAGTCAGTTGTCAGGAGGTAGGGGCGCAGGGCCTGCGCCCATTCAGGAATAGGGAGAAAGGAGAAAGAAGCAGAAGAAGAGAAGTTTCTGGCGATTATAAATCACTACTACACAAACAAGGTGATAAAATTCCATTTTTCATCCTGTACATCCTTCAATCCTGAACATTATCTCGACTATGGCTACGCCACGCAGGCGATCGCTCGATAACCACCTGATTCTGAAAATTTCTCTAACTAGCAACTTACGTTAATTTTTCTTCCTTCTTCCTTCTGACTCGTGACTCGTGACTGGGCGCAGGCCCTGCGCCCCTACTTCTAGCCCTATTTACAAAACTTGCCAACCACTACCTTCATAACCATAGTCGAAGATATCTGGATGTAGGATTTCTGCTAAGATTTCCACAGAATCAACTAATCGGGGTCCAGGACGGTTAAAATAGGCACTACCATTGGTAATAAAGACTCTACCGGTTTGGACAGCATGAAGTTTTTCCCATTGTGGATGTTGAGTTAATAATTTAGCTTCTTGCTGAGTTCTTTGCAAATCGAAACCACAGGGCATAAAAATAATCACATCAGGATTATTTGCTACTAGTGATTCCCATTGTATATAAGAAGGCGGCCTATCTACAAGACTAAATAATATTTGTCCTCCGGCTAAATTGATTAATTCGGGAATCCAGTTAGCGGCTGTCATTAAAGGTTCAGTCCATCCAATACAAAGGACTTTGGGTGTTTCTGCTACGGATAGTCCTTGAACTTTGCTTTGACAAATTTTGACACGGGCTTCTAAATTATCCAGCACTTTGAGTGAGTCTACATTAAAGGTGTGACTGACTCGTTCAATATCAGCCCAAACGTCTTCTAGTGTGTTCGGTTGTAAGGAAATAATCCGGGGTGAAGAGTTAATGAGTTTGCTAACAGCCTGTTCCACTTCAGGTAAACTAACTGCACAAATATCACATTGGTCTTGGGTGATTATATGTGTAGGCTGTAATTTCTCTAAAACATCAACTTTGATTTCATAGACACTCAAGGCTGATTGTAAGAGGTCATTAATTTGATCATGAATACCGCTACTGGAAGCGTAGGCATTAAAGCGAGGTTTTGTACAAACAGGACGGTCTTGTATTTCTGGAGGATAGTCACATTCGTGCGATCGCCCGACAATAGCATCAGCTAAACCTAGACTAGCAACTATTTCCGTCGCACTAGGAACTAAAGAGACAATTTTTATATTGTTATTCATGATAGTTTCACCCCCTAATTCCGGATAGGAGTTTAGAATTTAAGAATTCAGAATTGAAAATATTTTTAAGTTTTGTTAACATACATTCTTATTCTTATTCCTATTCTTATTCTTACATAATTTATCAAGAAGAATCTCTTTCTCTAGCTGTATATTCTCTATAGTCATCTGATTTAATTCGTGTATCCCTGAATGCAAGCGTAGCCAGCATCACTAGTAGAGAGAGGGAAGGAGAAACACCAAGAAATCGCTTGATTTTATCAAAATTCCCAACAATGCAAATTCATATTGCTACTTGCAACTACAACCGCTGCGGCAAAATGATCGGCTGGTGTTAATTCTCTTAAACTCCAATTTCCTGATACAAGTAATTGACTTGGTTGATTAGCTGTCAAAGATATTTCAATTTCTTCCAACTGTACTATCCCATCTCCTGTGGCTTTTAAATATGCTTCTTTGCAAGTCCAATAACGGAAAAATGTTTGTTGTTTTTCCGCTGGAGAAATTAGTCGCAGATGTTCATATTCTCTAGGTGAAAAGAATCTTTTAGCCAGACTTTCTAAATCGGACATAGTGCGAAAATATTCTAAATCTACACCAATTTGATGTTGATAACTTACTCCACACAAAGCTAAATCTTGAGAGTGAGATAAATTAAATAATAATCCTTGATCAGCAAATTTAGCCGCTAATAGAGGTTTACCACGGGGCTGATATTCAAATTCTACTTGTTTGGGTTCAATTCCTAAATACTGCCCCAAGATGGCGCGGAGAGTGCCACGTCCAGCAATAAATCTCTGACTATGTTCAGGAAAATAAAACCGTTCGGCGCGAGCAATTTCATCACTAGATAAGGTTTCCCGCAAAGATTGTAATTGTGATTCTGATTGCTGAAGATTAATCCGCCAAATATGCACATCATCAGATAATAAATTTAATGTTTTTGGTGCAGGTAGCCAGTTATAATCAAACACAGTTAAGTAGGTAGGCGTTAACAATTGTCGTTATGACAAGGGAATAGGGAACTCCAGAAGAGGTTTTGGGCGAGTAGGAATTTAAACTTTAGTTTTTTGAATGGAAACTTTTGCTATTTTTTGGCTACGACTGACTTCTATCCACTCTAAAACGCGATTCCAAGCCCACCATTGATCAGGATCTTGATATTGATTTTGACATTTTTTGCTACTTAGGTAACCAACATGGCCGCCGTAGCGTGTGAGTAATAAATCTATGACGGGATTTTGGGAAGCGGCTGTTTCTAAATCAGGAATAATTGCTGGATCAAACAATGGATCATCAGCAGCGTATAAAATTAAGGTTGGTTTAGATAGCTTCGGTAACAATTCTAAACCACTGCTGGCTTGATAATAATCGGCGACGGTGGCGAACCCCAAGCGTTCAATAACGAGTTCTTCGTCAAATCCCCAAATGCTATTAGCCCTGGCAATGGCTTCGGGATTAAGGGATTCAGGATAAGCAGCATGAATTTTCCAGGCGAGTTTTTTTAATTCCTTCGCAATGCGAGATTCGATATATTTGCCAAAAGGATGTGTTACTAAATAGGTGAGCGATCGCAGTGAATCCAAACTCGGACAAATCACCGCCCCACCAGCAATATCAATATCTTTGGGTGCTAAATCTGCTGCGGCTTTCACTCCCCAAAGTGCCAATTGTCCCCCTAAAGAATAACCTGTAAACCAAAATTGTGGCGGACAACCCATTTTGGCGGCTGCTGCGGCTATTTTGACAAAATCTTCCCCTTCATATAAACCGTCGGAAGTTAATGTTGGTGATAATTCTGCGGTTTTACCATGGGCCCGCCAATCAAATAACACCACCGCATAGCCTTGGGCGTAAGCTTTACATCCCAAAATTCGCAAAAACCATTGCTGATCTAATTCTCCGGTAATGCCATAAGTGCCAACAATGGTGCTATGAGCATTTGCAGGGATAGCGACCTTCCCAAAAATTGGCACACCTTGACCACCTGTGAAGATGACTTCGTGATATTTTGGTTCTAGGTGAGTAATTTTGCTCTCCCAATCACGATTAGCCCATAAGGCTGTATAAGCCGTCATGGTCACGCCATTTTGCAAGAAATAGGGCGGTAAATACTCGTATTTATACATAATTATAGTATAACGAACTTCACAATCATTTAATTTTAATATTTATATTAGATTTAAAATATTTTTTATAATTGAGGTGGTAATCTTTGTATATATCAAAGGTTCTATTTATCCCTAAATAAAGTAGTCATAATTTTTTAAGAATGCCGAGGATTCTTGTCATAGACGACGACCCAGCGATTTCAGAACTTGTTGCCGTCAACTTGGAAATGGCGGGCTATGATGTTAGTCAAGCCGAAGACGGCATCAAAGGTCAGGCACTGGCTCTCCAGCTACAACCCGACTTAATCATGCTCGATCTTATGTTACCTAGAGTAGATGGGTTTACAGTTTGCCAACGCCTTCGTCGGGATGAACGCACTGCCGAGATTCCCGTGTTGATGTTGACTGCTTTAAGCCAAACTCAGGATAAGGTAGAAGGGTTTAATGCTGGTGCAGATGACTACCTTACCAAACCATTTGAGGTAGAAGAATTGTTGGCACGAGTGCGGGCTTTGCTGCGACGCACTGACCGGATACCCCAAGCTGCAAAACATAGTGAAATTCTCAACTATGGACCGCTTACCCTCGTTCCCGAAAGGTTTGAGGCGATATGGTTCAAAGCAACAGTGAAACTGACTCATTTGGAATTTGAGTTACTGCACTGTCTACTACAACGTCATGGACAAACTGTTTCCCCTAGCGAAATCCTCAGAGAAGTTTGGGGTTATGATCCAGATGATGATATTGAGACTATTCGGGTACATATTCGCCACTTGAGGACTAAACTCGAACCCGATCCTCGTCATCCACGCTACATTAAAACTGTTTATGGTGCGGGATATTGTCTAGAGTTACCTAGTGTACCTCCTGGTATTGAGGGAACTATCGCTACAGTAGTTGAATAAACTAACGCTACATAGTTTTTTGATTTAATGAATTGGCACTCTATTCTGAAGTAATTCAGAGAGTGCCAATTTATGTTTTTACATAGGAAGATCAGTACAAGATTGCTGCCAAGTTAGCTTTTTTTCAACAGTTTGTTTTTCACCAGGAGGAACAGTACGCTCATCCATAAAATAAATATCCAGATTCTCTAATTTTTGATTACCTTGATGTTGACTATTCCAAGCGTAACAGAGATATTTTCCATAGAAAGGATAAAGCTTTTTACCGATCGCTCGATTAAGATTAATAAAGTAAGTACGCCATTGCATATTACGATAAATAGAACTTCTGACAGCCAGACTAGGTTTATCCCAATTCACAGGATTTCCACTGCGGAAAATATCTACCTCCGTTCCATCTTGAAGACGGCCGGGAATAATATGCCAACCATCATCTTGAGGTGGTCCAGGTGCAAAAATACTCCATGATTGATCAAGTCTTGTCACTCTGCCAAGAACTTCAGTGTTTTTCCAGATTTTGCGTTTGAATAAATCAGGAGCGTAACTTTGGATATTCCAAATAAAAGCGTAAATTAACAACATCACAGCCAGAATATTCAAAAAGCGAGAATTACGAACTTCCAGAGGACGAAATTTCAAAGGTTTGGTGAAATTACCAGCTAATTTACGATTAATGGCGATCGCTTCATAAAACCTTGTTCCCCCTGCCATGATTGGTTTCCAATTTAGCAAAGGTACTAAAAATCTAAATATCGGCGACAAACTCACCACATAAACAATACCTTTAAACTTAAAATATCGGTTTCCTTGATAATCTTCAATTACCCAAGAATTATGAGTTTGCATATCAGCATAAATATCAGGGTCTTCTTGCGCCATTAATAAAGGTGTTCCCGGCAAAATTAACAGCGTTCGTAATATATGCACTACCTTTTTGCAGAAACCACAATCAGCATCAAAGTAAATTTTTAATCCTTGACGGGCTGGAGTTTGTAGACGTTTTTCCAAACCATTCCAAAACTCACTAGGGAGAAAAGCCAACCAACTAAACGAACTCAAAAATGGGAAAATCCCGATATTTAAAGTTAAGCCAAATCCTACATGAAGTCCGATAAAAGTCAGAACTGCAACCAAGCGAAATAAACTATTCCGAACAGGAACGAATATTGCTAATGGACCTATCCATTCCAGCACCAAAGTAATTTTAGTGAAGATGTTTAAAACTGGCTGAAAATTTAGGAGAAAATAACCAAAATAAGTTACATATTGGTCATAACTCAAAGCATAATAAACCGCAGTTCCATCAGTCCAAGTCGGGCTTTTTGTTTTGATAGCGGCTGAGAATATATAAATAAAACACTGCTGACACATCAACGCCAAAGTAGCACCGGAAAACACTTTTTCTGGTAACTGACGTTGGGAAGTATTCAAAGCCCTATCAAGTGAATAACAAGCGCCCCAAGGTAGAAACATTGCCCAAAACATGAGAGCGCGTAAAACATCATCTGCGGCAAAAATCAAAGCTGGATTGCGATTGTGCATGGATATTAATAATACCCAAGATGCAATAGTAGCAATTCTAGTCCGATAACCTACTAACATCAAAACCGCAAAAAAAGCGGCAATGATAAATAATAAAATCTGAAAAATCGGTTCACCACTGATAGTATGTAAAGACCAATGTCCCGTTTTAGTGATTTCTTGGAGTAAGGTACGGGGAAGTACACCGATATCTGTATAGTGAGGGGTGAGATCACTATACCGAGTCAATAAGTCTGTGAGAATGATTAAGGAAATACCGATGCGAAAGGCTGCAAGCGATCGCAAATCTAGTCCTAAAACTGTTTCTAATTTTTTTTTCCAGGATGTTTTTTGTTGAGTAATCATAATTTTTTATTTAATGAACCACGAAGGCACGAAGTACACGAAGGAAGAAGGAAGAAGGAAGAAGGAAGGAAGAATATCAATAAATTTTGGATTTATAAAATGTTGGAGGACTAAATTTCAAAAGTTAAGCGGTTTTTACTTCTGATTCCTATTTTCTCATTCTTCCAAATATCCATCTTTTGGCTACTTGAAGTTTGTGTTTCAGGGTTGGTAAACGTTGAATATACACTCCTCTGCGAATGATGCGGGCTAGATTACCATCTAGGGTGATACCAAAGCTATAAATTACAGCATTCTTAATACCTAATGTTAGCATTTCTCCCAAATATAAATAGCTAAATGACTTTAATTTCTGTCCTGTAATTTTTGCCCAGATATTACGAGCCGTACAGGGAGCTTGTTGAAATGCTGCTTGGGCTGTAGTTGGAGATTCGTTACCTTTAATGTCTCGAATTTCTGCTAAATCTCCTAATACAAAAATATGGGGATATCCAGCTAGTTGCAAAGTTGGAGTAGCAATTAATTGTCCTTGTTGATTATGTTGACAATTTAGCTCTTTTATCCATTGAATTGATTTATTTCCACCTGTCCACAAAACTAAATCTGTGTGGAATTGCTGAGTTTTTCCTTCGTAATTGAGAATAATTTGATCAGATTTGATCGCTTCAATATTAGTACGTAAATTTATCTGCACACCCAGTTTTAGTAAAGCTCTGTATGATGCAGTTCGACAACCTGGGGGGAAAGTTTTCAGAATTTCATCACTGCGATCAATTAGACGAATTTCCCCGCGTTTTTTCAGTTTATCTGCCAATTTACAAGCTATTTCCACACCATTAGGACCAGCTCCGGCGATCGCTATTCTAATCACAGGAATATCAGATGCTTCTAAAACCCGCAACTTTTCCTTTAAATATTCAGCATCTTCTAAACTCCGAAAAGTTTGGGCATATTCTGCTGCTCCTGGGACTATATCTAATCTTGTTTCTTTACCAACAGCCAACACTAAATAATCGTAATTTATTATGTCGCCATTTTGTAATTTTACGCTATTGTTTTCTAAATCAACACCTTGAATTTCCGCTTGACAAAATTTAACTTCACTATCAGCTAACAACTTTTTATAAGTAGGTGCAATTTCCCCATTACGTAATTCTCCAGTCACCACCTCATAGAGCAAAGGAGTAAATAAGAAATGATCCCTTTTTTCTACCAGTGTAATTTCATAATCAGGTTGACGAAGTTGATTAATTTTGCTCAATTCCAAAGCCGTATATAACCCACCAAAACCACCACCCAAAATACAAATCCGCACCGGAAAATCAGTAATTGTATTTTTTCTCAGTTTCCCTTGTCTAAAAAACTTATCCTTGATCTCATACATAATTTATAATTAATATTTTACTCCCTTCCTCCTTTCTTCCTTTGCGACTTTGCTCCTTTGCGACTTGGCGCGAAATAAAAATCAGCTATTATTTGATATTTGCAGCTTTAAACTGCTCAATAAGTTCACTTGTGCGAGTACGACGGCCATCAGGATTAAGATGATAATGAGTATCAGCAAATAAACTAGAATCAGTCTTCACATTTAAGGTTTCTTTGTCATAAAGTACCGGGGCAATTTTGCCTAATTCTGTTGCTGTTTTACGGATATTATCAAGAGTTTTATCATCTGTGCTACCATAAATCCAAGAAAGCCCTAATATCAAAGTTGCTTCTTTGGCTTCAACTTCTTGTTTAAATTGCTGAATTCGCCGCAGAGAGTGGGGAGAAACGCTCTCTTTAATTGTCAATGACCACCATTCGCTGTTAGTGCGTTTTTTCATGACTGTCGGATCGCCATTAGCTGTGATGGGGTCAGAATAATAACCTGTTAAACGGCCTTTTTCCACCACATCTAAGGATGATTTAGTTGCAGCTTTTAGGGTGGGTATACCTAATAACATTAAGTCTTGAGCGAATTGTTTGGGGGGTATATTTCCTAAACCGGGTTTACCAATAGACACACCAAATTGACCAGAGCGATCGCCAAAACCATCTTTATCTAGTAATAATAAATATTCGGGAATAAGTAAGACGATATCGCCTTTTTTAATGACATCAGCAACACTAGGCAAAATCACATCTAAACCAATTGGTCCATCTGTAGCTATGTTGATGGTAGGGATGCCTAATGTCTCTTGCATCAATTTCGCATCAACGGTGTAATGAGCGCCTGAACCACCGACAATGAGAATCCGTTGGGGTGCTTGGACTTCTTTAGCTACGGCCATTTTCTGTTCATACATCATCCGCAACCAACTAAGTTCACCACCATAACGAGCATTGTAGAAGTAACCAACACTCCAAGTTAAACCAGCGATCGCAAACCAACTAGAAAGTCTGAAAAATTTGTTCATAATTAGGTGACAGGTGACAACTCACTAATAACTCTAAAATTCAAAGTAAATAAATGGAGAGGGAGTATTAGCAGCAAACAAAATAGTTAGCACTAACAAAATCCGTGACATCCAAGGAGAAATCAATAAATCATATTCAGTTTCTCCTTGTCGCCAAACTCCAATTTGTTCCATAAATAATAGTCCTATTGCTAATACCAAAGTTAATGCCAAAGCTGCTGATTCACTGCCCTTGAAGAAAGTCAAAGCTTCACCCAAATTAGATAGAGAATAATTCCAAGGAATGATCAGAACTTTCAGCTTTTCTAGCAAACGTCCTGTATTTGTTTCCATAAAAAACAGACATCCCAAAATTATCGATCCAAAAGTCAAAGCCCAGGAAATAAACTGCGGCATCAGCAACTTTTGCTGTCCCAAAAATTTATAAAAAGGTCGTCCAGCATAGCGCAATACGAGGAGTAGTAACCCGTGATAAGCTCCCCAAAGAATGAAATTCCAGGCTGCTCCGTGCCAAAAACCAGATAGGGTAAATGTAATAAAAAGATAAAATGGGGCTAATTTCATGTTTTTACCCATGAGAGGCAGAAAAACATAGTCCCGAAACCAAGTGCTGAGGGTGACGTGCCACCTCCGCCAAAACTCGTTAATACTCTGGGATGTATAGGGAGCAAGAAAGTTAAGACTTAAGTTAATACCTAAAAATTTTGCTAACCCTAGAGCAATAAAACTATATCCACCAAAATCAAAATAAATTTGTAATGTAAACAGAAAGGCAAAAAACCAAACTAACCAAGGATTATCAACTTGATCTACTTTAATGTAGGGAGAAATATTATCTGCGAGGACAAATTTCATAAATAGTCCTAGAGATAACCAGCGAAAACCAGATTCAAAGTTATCATAAGTCAACTTAAATCTAAATTTTTCAATCTGCGGAAACAAGTCTGCTCTCCGTTCAATTGGTCCGGCTACTACTTGGGGGAAAAAAGCTACAAAGTTGGCATAATCTAAAGCTGCAATTGGTTGTTTTTTGGGGCTTTTGTAGGAGTCAACCACAAAGGCTACCATTTGGAAGGTATAAAATGACAATCCTGGTGGAATTGAACCCATACCAGGAATAGACTTTGATTGCCAATTTTCTGCCAATCCTGGGATGATTAAACCTAAAACATCTTCAACAAAGAAGTTGAGATATTTGAAATAGGCCAGAATAGCGATATCAATTACTACGACAACTGTAGCGATCGCCTTAGCTTGCCATTTTTCCTGTCTTAACATCAACCACACCATCATGTAGTTGAAGATAATTTCGCAAATAAATATGACAAAACTAGATTTGGAAGCGTTCAGAAACAAGAACAACGACATTGATACCAAGCCAACCGTATCGAAAATATCTCTCCACAGGTTTAAGGACTTGGCAACATAGCGGACTGTAAAATAAGGGATGCAAAATAGGAGTAGCACCCACCAAAACGAAAACTCCGAAAAATTCAATTCACCACTCCTCTAATCTGTGAAATGATGGCAAAACTATTGGTAATGGGTAATAGATAATTGGGAAGAATCTATTACCCAATCCCCAACATTAACTACCACTAATTTTATTCCAAAGACCGCCCCAGCCTTTACCTTGGGTAGCTGCTGCTGCTTCTTCTTTTGGTTTGCTAGTAGCGGCTACTGGTTCAGCGACAGTAGTTTCTGAAGGTAATACACTCAGTTCATTTACTAAGTATTGAGCAGCCTTTTCAATAGTTGGATAGTCCCAAAGTAATGTGGAAGGAAGTTCTGCCTCTAACCAATCTTCCATATCACCAACGATTGTGACTGAATCAATGGAGTCTAAACCATAGCGGGTTAAAGGTTCAGTGACTTTGATTGTTTGAGCTTTGATTCCCAGTTGTGTAGCAATCTGGTTAACCAACCACCCTTGGATAGTATCAACAGCATTCATAGCATTAGGATTGGAGTTGGAGTTTTGGACTTGCATCATTAGTAGTTTCCTGTTGTGTAGATTTTGCTAGTTGGAAAGGAACTATGGAAAACATCTTGTCTTGGTTGTACAAGCGGATTAACTCTTGGGTAACAGCCCGATCATCAATCCGTCCAGGCAATGCTTTAGCGGGGCGAAATGTCAGCATTAGCTTCCGCAAACTAAGTGCTAACCACTCTCCATTAGCAAAGAAGTCTCCCAGATGATTGCGGTTATGAAGCCACGTATGCACACAAGCTGCCGCTACGTGCATGACGCAGTATTGTTTCGCTAGATCAAATACTTCTGGCGATTGCTCATGACCAAACTGGAAGGTAGAAGCTGTAATCTGCTCATCAAAACTGTTTAGCTCCTCCCGTACTATCTCACTTAGGGTGATGATTTGGTACAAAATATCTGGGTCGAGGTGAGAGTCTGCTTTTAAGTCTTGCAGCGATGTCAATGCCAGTTCTAGCCCTTGCAAAACATCATCTCCACCCCGATTGACCAATTCCAGCTTTTTGCCGTCGAAGGGGGGTAAAGTTTGTGTGAGGTCAAAAGTTGTGGCTAGACGTGCTTCCAAGTGTTCTAGACTTTTACCAGCGTTTCTAATGCGAGATTTGGTTAACTGCCGTAGTTGCAGTAATAGCGCATGAAGATTAACAACGCTGCTGCCATCAAACATACTGATGATGGAGTTATCCCGCAGCACTTTCTGGAAAATGCCCCAGTCGTGTGCGTCCCGCATATAAAAGCGTGAACCTAGAACAACGGATACATTGTTGACTACTGTTTCCAGGGTGGTGGTGACAAAATATTTCACCACTGCTGACCAAACGCTTATTTGCTCTGGCATGGTGTTAAATCCACGAGCGACCCCAATTGTGGCACAGTCACAAATAAGGATATCCAGAAACCCATCGGTGAGAGTGCGTTGAGGTTGGGGCATATCGAAGACTGTTTTGCCATATAGTTTACGTTCTATGGCAAATTTGAGGGTAGTACGCAGGGCTGTATCTGCTGCTCCTTGGGAAAAGGCGGCACATAAGGCTCTGGTAATTTGGAAGCCTTTGAGGGCTAGTTCTAGTCCCAGTCCTTCTGTTCCTAAGCGCATGGATTCGGGGATAAAGCAGTTCTCGAAGCAAATGCCACTCATATCCGAACCACGCACCCCGTGAGTCAGGATTTTAGGGAGGTTGCTAAAGTGATCTGGGTCAATTTTGCTCTTTTCTACCATGAATAGGGACAGGCTTCTAGCCCCTCCTGCTTCGTCGGTTCTGGCTAGTACGAAAGCAACTCCTGAGATGGTGGCGCGGTTAATTGGCCATTTCTCTCCGTTGAGGATGTAGCCTCCGGGAACTTTTCTGGCTTGCATATCACCAGCGAGTAAGTCACTACCATGTGCTTTTTCTGAATAGGCTAGGCACATAGCCCCGTTAGCATCTTTCATGAAGCTGGATAGGGTTTGCTTTTGTTCGTCTGTTCCTGCCATCCATACTAAGTATGACCAAAACATAGTAGTGAAGGCGATCGCTGCGGTTTGATCTCGCCGTGAAAGTACCCGCACAAAGGAGATAAACTCGTCAAAGCTGGTAAATTCACCACCGCATTCTGTGGGGATGTAGTAGTGTTGGAGTTTCCAGTTGTATAGCCAGTTAATGATTTCGTGAGGAAATTCTTCCTTTTCATCCAGGTCTATTACCTGTTTGAAGGACATGATATTGTCTGGATTACCAGGGTCGCCTAATTCCCGTTCTAGTGCTTCGGCGACCCAAAATTGTTTGAGTGGCTGCATGGTTTTCTCCTTAGTGGGTAACTTGCACTTGATCCAGCAAGGAATCAACTTCCTCTGATAACTTTTGGTAACTGGCACAAAATTTAGGGTTTTCGCTCCAATCGGCTAAAACGCCCAATTCACCTGCAAGGAAACTGGCTTTACAAGCCCGGCGCTGAATCTTGCCACTGGATGTTTTGAGGACGTTACCTGGCTTGACTAAGACGATCGCATAGGCTTGGAGTTCATGAATTTCGGCGATCGCTTGCCGAATTCTGTTAATTACCTCATCGGCTACAAACTCTTCCGGATTGCGTTTGACTTCCTGGACGATCACTAGTCGCTCCACTGCATCCACCACGATGGAAAAGGCTGCACCATAGTCAGGGCGTAAACAAGGATGTATTTCCTGCACTGTCCATTCTAGGTCTTGAGGATAGTGATTAGTGCCTCTAATAATGATCAAATCTTTGATCCGGCCAGTAATGAACAACTCCCCATCCTTGATGAAACCTAAGTCTCCTGTTCGTAAGAATGGACCCTCGTTGGTATTGGCTATACAAGCGCGGAAGGTACTTTCACTTTCTTCTGGACGATTCCAGTAACCATCAGCCACACTGGGGTCAGCTACCCAAATCTCACCCACTTCATCAGGAAGACAACGAGTTAAGGTGTCAGGATTAACGATCGCTACTTTGGTGTCACACACCAGTTGACCACATCCCGGAATAGCCCTGACACCATCACCCCAAGCGGTGGCTTCAACAATTTTGTTTTTCTCAATTTCCGATGTTTTGACTAAACAGAGTACCGGTGGTTCTTCTTTCGGACTAGTTGACACCAGTAACGTATTTTCGGCCAATCCATAAGCCGGCGCGAAGGTTTCCCAGCGGAATCCACAAGTTACAAATTTCTCAAAGAATTCCTCTAACACTCTGGGATTGATGGGTTCTGCGGCGTTACCTGCTGCTACCCAACTACTGAGATCCAGACTTTGCATTTGCAATTCGGTAATACGTCCGACACACTGCTCATAAGCAAAGTTAGGTGCTTGACTATGCGTGCCGCGATAGCGAGAGATAGCCTGAAGCCAGCGTACTGGCTGTTTAATAAAGGCTAGGGGGGACATGACGTAACAAGGATGACCGTTGTAGAGTGGTACAGTCAATCCTTCTACTAGTCCATAATCATGGAAGTAAGGCATCCAAGTGATGGAAACACTCTGCTCATCATAACCACAGGCTTTTTGTAAGTAGTGACAATGGTGCATGATGTTGTGGTGGCTGATCATCACCCCTTTCGGTGTGGAAGTCGAACCCGATGTATATTGTAAATACGCGAGTGTATCTGGTGTAATTTGCGGATCTTGCCACTGATCTGCTAGTTCCAAGTCAATATCTTCAGTAGTGATCCACTTTATCTGTTGGAACTCTGGAAAATCTAATTCCGCTTCTTGCAGAATTGTTAAAAAACGTTGAGTTGTCAAAGCAAAGGCAGCATTTGCATCTTTCACAATTGCTCTTAGCCTTGGTAATGCCCGTTTTAACCTGCCAGCATCAGGTGGTGGTACTGGTATGGCGATCGCTCCACCATAAAGACTACCCAAAAAAGCGGCGATCACATCCAATCCTTGCGGGTAAAGCAATAATGTCCGCTGTCCTTTGGCGTTATGTTTCTGTAACACAGCACCTATGGCACGGGCTTGGCGGTCAAGTTCTTGATATGTTAGACTTGCTCCTGCTTTTTTCCCATCCACGAGAAACATATAAGCAAGCTTTTCCATGTCCTGGGTAGCTCGCCAGCGTAGTAGTTCGACTAAGGTGGAGATGTTTGTCATTGGCAAAGTTTGGGTAGCGAGGTCTTGAGTCATTTGGCTACTTCCGAAAGACTAGGGGAATCTAAAAATTCCTGAAACTATACATATTTCGTCTGTACGGAGTAATACTGTATAGCTATCTGCTTTATAAAACTTTCTCTATACTAATCTTACTTAATCATGACATAGATAGCGGTTGACTGAATTAATTTATCGGTATTTTCACTAAAAAAATAAATTTAATTCCTACTAGCCATTCCTGGGCTAGGGTATTTACTGTGCGTAAGTCCTATTTGACAAGCATTTCTCTTGGTTATCAGGGTATTTATGTATGACCGAAAAATAAATTTTCGATGAAGTTTATTTTGTAAGGGAAAAATTTTTACGTTTTTGTGATATAATTTTCAGCTTTATCAGTGCTGAAGGTAAATCTCGAAGCGGCAAAAAATTGTAGAGACGTTCGTCCAGAACGTCTCTTTGTTACATTGAATTAGGGTGCTAGAGCGTTACCACGAATTAAGCTACCAATGGTTTTGGCAGTAATTTTGAGTTGGGTAAAGGGGTTAGCTGGAACTACAGTTTTATACAGGTAACTATCAAAAGTTAATTTCTGTACATCCATGTCATCACACATTTCTACAAATGCTTCACGGGTAGCATCGGAACGATAGAAGACATTTTGAAGAATATCTAATACCTTGTAGGTGAGTCCGTATTTCTTATCCCAACGCTTCAGGTAAACTTTTAGATCGGCTTCAGTAGGAATACGCGCTCCATTGTTAGAAGTTTCCACAATGGTTTCTGCACACATCCGTCCGGACTTCGCAGCAAAGTAAATACCTTCACCAGAGGACTTAGTAACATAACCAGCAGCATCTCCGACCAAGGCGATACGTCCGACAACGCGACGAGGACGGGGATGTTCAGGAATGGGGTGGGCTTCTACTTTGATAATTTCACCACCGGCTAGTTTTTCAGAAGCACGGTTGCGAATGCCTGCTTGTAATTGTTTAATACTGGCTTTATTAATGTGCATTGTGCCAGTACCTACTGCTACGTGATCGTATTTGGGGAATACCCAAGCGTAGAAGTCGGTAGAAACGTCATCACCAACGTACATTTCGGCCAAGTCGTTGTAATAGTCCATTTTGTCTTGGGGAAGACGAATGCGTTCTTGGAAAGCGATCGCATAATTGTAATCCCCAGCATCCATATCCTTAGCAATCCGGGAATTTGCCCCATCTGCACCAACAATCAAATCTACCTTGAGGGTTTTAGTAACTCCCTGCACCCCTTCTCCGCTATGGTCAACATAATGGATTGTGTAGGGGTCGGTATTGCTGGAGGGAATATCAACTTTATGAACAGTGGCGTTAATTAAATTTGCACCTAATTTTGCCGCCCGGTCTCTCAAGAAACCATCCAGAACTTCTCGGCGGCACATTCCTATATATTCATCTTCATTTATTAAATTGATATCAACCTCACGATTTGAGGGAGAAATCATTTTCATCTTCCGTACACGACGGTCAATAATTTCTGGAGGTAAGTCAAATTCATTCACCATACATAGGGGAATAGCACCCCCACAAGGTTTGGCGTTGTCTAACTTCCGCTCAAACAAATACGTTTCAATCCCAGCTTTAGCTAGTGTTTCAGCAGCGCATGAACCCGCTGGGCCAGAACCAACAACAGCAACCCGTAGTGTCAAAGGTTTTCTCCCAATTATCAATATTTTCCCAAAGCATCCTATCACGGACTTTTAGCTGAAATCCCTCTTTAGCTTCAGGTTTTGATAGAAATGCAATATTCCTTAACATTTTGACATAAAAACTACATATTTTGGGTTTTATGAGTAAAGATTAATCAATGATAACTAGAAGAATAAGTAATTATTAAATATGCAAACTTCTGAATTTGATAGTTTTGCTCGAAAGATAAGTATTAAAGCAATTACAGGATATCAAAGATACATTTCTCCCCACAAAGGCTTTAGGTGCGCCCATCGTGTGTTACATGGTGGAGAATCCTGTTCCCAATATGTGAAGCGGGTAATAGCTGATGATGGGTTAAAAGCGGCTTTTGTCAAGTCCCAAGCAAGATTTCAAGCTTGCAAACAGGCAAATCAAATTTGGCGATCGCAAATTGAAAACCCAGAATTACCTGAAGAAAATGAAGAAACAGAAAATATTAAAAAAGCACCAATAAAAACTCCTCAAAACTTCTCATTTTTCAACAATAATAGTATTTACTGTCTTGATTGTGCCGATTTGAGTTGTGATTGTGGTGAATTATTAGATATAGCTTCTGATTTTTCTATTGCCGATTGTAACGCTCCTGATTGTAGTTCTTTAGATTGTGGTGCTGCTGATTGTAGTTTTCTAGATTGTGGAGGATGTAGTTGGTAAGTAATCCAAATTACAAACAGGAAATTATCTGGAAAAAAATTACACAATTTAACTTAAAAATCCAGTATATTTTTCTCTAGCTTCCTGACTTTCCAATTACTTATCTTCCTGCATATTTCTGACAATTTTTGTAACTATTTTTCTAGGTATAAATCTAATACATTTAGACATTAGTTTATTAATAAAACCAGGAATAACAATAGTCTTTTTTCGCATCAAAGCATCATAACCAATCTGTGCTACAGTTTCCGCATCCATCATCTTTTTATCTTTAAGCAGCTTAGAATATGCCATTCCTGTTCTTTCATGAAATGCAGATGTAGTTGAACCTGGACAAAGAACAGTTACAGTCACACCTGTACCTTCCAATTCATTAGCGATCGCTTCTGAAAAAGATAACACATAAGCCTTAGTTGCAAAATAAACCGCCATTAAAGGACCAGGTTGAAAAGCAGCAGTAGAGGAAACATTTAATATTTTTCCATTACCTTCTTTAACCATTTCTCTCAAAAATAACTTAGTTAAATGAGTCAGACAAACTAAATTAACTTGTAGCATTTCTAGCTCATTATTTAAATCGGTTTCATGAAATAATCCATGATTGCCAAAACCTGCATTATTAACTAAAATATCAACCTTAACTCCAGCTTGCTGTAACTCCGTAAAAATTTCTTGAGGAGATGTAGGTATAGATAAATCTTTGATAATATTGATAACAGAAATACCGAACTCTTTTTGAAAATCAGCAGCTATATCTAAGAGTTTAATTCCGTCCCTATCTACTAAAACAAGATTATAATTTTCAGCAGCGAAAATCCGAGCTAATTGATAACCTATCCCACTAGCTGAACCCGTAATTAGTGCAGTCCCTTGACATTTTATGTTCATTTTAGAAAAAGTGAGTTAACAGGAATCGGCACGGAAATACCGTGCCAAAACCATTAGACAAGACTTAAAAAACCAGTTTGCACTAAATAAGATGTGTAAGTCATCAACAATTGAGAATCAATAGGAGGACAAACAATTGAACTGCCTTTGAGTGCTTCTAGGGTTTCTTCACAACTAATAATTGGTCTTCTTGCTTGCAAATACAAATCAGGAATAGTGATTTGTTCATCAGACCAACGTTCTAGCAAAAATGGCCGCAGAGTATATAAAGGATTATCTTGAGAAGTGACATTATTAATTAACTCTGCTTGCCATTCCTCATAAGGAATCATCTTCAGTGAAAATCCGAAAGAACTCACCCAATCAACTAAAGATTTTAAAGAAGCAGGTTGAGGATGTTGTAAGTGAAAAGCTTTACCTACAGATTTTTCTTGTAGAGAAAGATAAACAACAGATTTGCTGACGTAATCAACAGGAGACATATCTAGCATATAATCTACATCAGGGAAAGATCCCATTTGTAGACAACCCTTAATCATTAAATTGATAAAATCGTGGGTATTACAAATTCCTGTGGTGCTATCTCCAGAAATTAAAGGAGGCCGATAAATACTGATAGGTAAACCTCTACTACCAGCAATTTTTACTAACTTTTCCGATACCCATTTAGTTTGAGAGTAACCGAGAAAAATTCCTTGCCAATCATTAAAATCATCCTGTTCTTTAACTAACTGACCAGCATAGGCAGTTGACTCAAAAACAGCAACGCTAGAAACATAATGAACTGGCTTAACTTTAGTTTGACAAGCTAAACGCAAAACCTCTTGTGTCCCTAAAACATTGGCTGTTTTTAAAGCTGAGTAAGGATACACATAGTTCAGTAGAGCAGCACTATGATAAATAGTATCAATATTAGCCGCTAAATTTTGGAATTGTCCTGAATTAATACCCAAAAAAGGCTGTGCTAAATCACCAACAATGGGAATAAGGCGATCGCTATATTTTTCGTCCCAAAGTGCATATTGTTGCAAATTCTTTTCTAATTTGCTCTTACCTTCTACCACATCAGCAGCACGCACTAAACAATAAATATTTGCCTGAGTTGCTGCTAGTAATTCCTTGATAATAAAAGCACCTAAATAACCTGTCCCCCCAGTTAAAAATATATTTTTGGGGTCAGTTACAAAAGCAGTAGAACCACCAATAGGTTGAATAGTGGGGTCAAGAACAGCTTCAGCAGCTAAATCGAGAAAAGGAGGAGCAATATTAACACTAGAACCTGTGTTGATATGAGCATCTTTAACTTGACCATCTTCAGTGAATTCGTCTGCTAACCGCTGAGAAAGTGCAGAAATACTGGGATAATGCCATAGCAGAATCGGAGATGGTTTAAATCCTAGTAACTGCTCTAATTTACTGATGATAATCATGGCTTGGGCAGAATCCAAACCATAATTTTCTAAATTTTCATCAACATCAATTTCTGATGGTAAAACATCAATAACTTCTGCCAAGTTAGATACTAAAAAAGCTTTAATATCTTCAGCAGTATAAGACTGTTTTAAATTCATTTTTACATCTCCAATGCAGAAGGAACTGGGTGATATTGACCGTAATTAGTAGGCATTTGCAAACCCTGAATTTTTAAACTTTGAATGCGGTATAAAAACACCGTACCATTCATAATTTGATCGGCGACATCCACCACATGACGATGATGCGGTTCAGCTAAATAAGAACCACGCACCCAGTCATTGAAGCCACCCATAGCAGGACCACACCAAATTTGATAATCAACTTCCCGACCTTTTTCACCAGTGCTAGACCAGCGAGAAGATAATCCTAAATACCATCGGAAAATTAAAGCCATTTTTAGTTTTGGATTATTAACAGCTTTACCCAATTTCTCCGGATTTTTCTGGGATAAATAAGTGGCTGTTCCTTCCCAAACTTCGGCAATACTTTTGCGGAAAATTTGTCTTTCTAATTTTTCTTTTTCCGCGACTGGAATGTCTTCAATAGAGTCGTAAGTGCGGTATAATTCATACAGTTTTTGCGCTCGCATAGGGAACATTGTCCCCCGTTTGAGAACCTGTAATTTGACTCCCATTTCAAACATATCCGCAGCAGGAGCCATAATCATATCCGCCATTTCTGCTTGCGCTAACAATTTTTTAGTATGTTCACAAGCACCAGATTCAACACAAGATTGATTAATTGAACCAGTAACTATATAAGCAGCACCCATCATAAAACCAGCTAAAGCTGATTCTGGAGTGCCAATTCCTCCAGCTACTCCTATTCTAATCGGAATAGAATAATTATATTGTGCTTGAATTTCATCTCTGAGCGCAATAATTGAAGGTAATAAACATACTAAAGGACGATTATCTGTATGTCCACCAGAATCAGCTTCAACGGTGATATCATCAGCCATAGGAACTTTACTAGCCAAATTAGCTTGTAATTCCGTAATTAATCCTTGCTGAATTAATTCTTTGAGAATTCTAGCGGGTGCTGGTTGCAAAAATTTAGTTGCAACTTCCCGACGAGAAATTTTGGCAATGACCTTATTTTTGATTTCAATTTGGTTAGCTGAATTTAAACTTAAACCAGCAACACGATAATAAACAATGTTAGGTGTTAAGTCTAAAAATGCAGATGCTTCAACCGTTCTGACTCCATATTTGAGGTATAAATCTACAGCACGGCGTTCAATGGCTGGTTCATTGGGACTGTGAATTAAATTGAAAGCATAGGGACTATTAGGTAAAGCTTGTTGAATGGTATTAATGGCTGTTTCTAAACGGTCTGGAAGTAAACCACCAGCACCAAAAGAACTGAGAATTTTCTCTTTTCCTAGTGCAATTACCATTTCTTCGGAAGCAATACCACCAGCCATTGCCCCTGTCATATAGGCATATTTCACACCATGAGTAGTGAGAAAATTAAAGTCCCCAAGTTGTTGTAAGTGAATAGGTGGAACTGATATCAAAAGTTCAGCTTGTGCTGATGAACTATGAACAGTAGGTGTTAAGTAACCATCATTAGTTACACCAATTTTTCCACCGACTCTAATAATATGGCAAGGTTGATCTAATGTTAGTAATTTATCTTTGATGGTACTTTTATCAAAACTAACACAATCTAATGAACCTTTCCAAACTTGGTTTTGATGATTAATTAATGTACAAAAACCAAGTTCATTATCATGTTTATTTAGTACCGTCTCGATAGTTGTCAAGGTAGTTATTCCTCAAATTATAAGCAAAGGATGTGAAATGAAGAATTTACCTCACATAGAGATATAGAAAAAGAGGGTTGATATGCCTACATCTCTATGTGATTTTTACTTATTTTTCTTCGTTTAGTAAATTTTGAGCGCAAGCTAATTGCAATTGCATAATTTCGCTCATTTGTTGACTAAATTCCTGTCTAGCTTCTAAAAAACTTGAGTGTGCTTTAGTTAATTGGGCATTATTGACACTCAATTTTTGATACTGAGGAATTTTTAAATCATTCATGCTAATTATTTCACCAGATTCTTGATTTATACTAGTGCTGTTCTCTGCTATAACCGATTGATTATAGGTGAGGGGTAGAATTGGCTCAGAAGTCCCAGTTGACTCAGAAGATTTTAGTTTTTCTGGAAGTTTCAAACCGTTCTCCATGATAGTTTTCATAGGATTTTTTTCTGGTTGGGGCTGGGAAAAAATTTCACTAGGTGCTATTTTGTCTGCTGTCTGTAGAGAATTGATAATTCTATACTCTTGATAGTTAGGGATAGTTTGCTGCTTATTATTAGTGAAAAGCTGCCGATTTTCTGCACTCAAAATTGCAGAAGTCATAGAATTACCACCTAAAGTAACTTTCCTCAGTGCAGCTTGTTTGCGTTGTGTATTTTCTGAGGATAAGTTATACAAAGGAGCTAGATTTAAATTTACCTGATGACTCAAGAGTTTTGCTAATGCTTTAATTAGGGAACTATGATCATCTGTACCGCGTCGGTTTAGGGATACAGTTAGATGTTCTTGATTACCAAGATTTTTATCTATCCAGCGAGAACAAATACCACCAGCACCAGCTTCGATAAATATTTTTGCTCCGTCAGCGTAGACACGATTAAGTAAGCGGGGAAAGTCGAGTTGTTGACATAAACCTTTGGCAATATTGTGAGCAATTACTTGACTATCAAGTGCAATTGATTGATATTCCGCCGCCGAGTAAAATTTAATGCCGGGGATGTTTTGTGCTGGTAAAGTGTATAATTTTTCCAATTCTTGAGACTCTGATTGCATTGCTGGACAATGAATCACATGATCAAAAGGAGCAGGAAAAGCATTGCAACCAAGGGTTTTAATTACTCGCTCACAAGCTGCTGGCTCACCAGCAATTAATACTTCTTCTGGTGTATTAATCTGGGTTAAGTAGACATGATTTTCAGCTTTTAAGCATTCTCTTACCTGGGCTGGACTAGCCATGAGAACGTAGTTACTCCACAAATTATTTTCTGGAGTTGTAGAAGTCTTTGGTAGTCCCCAATACTCACGGACAGCATTTTTTTGACCAGATAACCTATCTCCAAATAAAGCTGATGAATTAAAGGTGTGACTGACTTCATAAAAATTGCTCCATACTCCTTGAGCAACCATCATGCTAGTTTCACCTAAGCTATATCCAAAGATATATTTAGGTTTAATTTGAAAATCATCGGTGATAATTGTCGAGATTAATCTTGTGAAAAGCACTTCTGCTTCAAACATTGCCAGAGAATCAGACAATAATTTTTTTTCTAGAGTTTCTAATTGTCGAGTTGACAATTTACTCAAACTTCTAGGAAATACCAATTTTTCAACATCTGCTGCTCGTTCGTCAAGACTTTTGATAATGACATCATCTAAGACTTTAGGAAATAGTCGAAAAAGAGTCCGACCAATACCCAAATAAGTATTAACAGCCGCGGGATAAATATAGGCGATTTCTCCATCTTTACCCAGCGGTTTAGGTGTGAAATAACTACCTATAGGAGTTTGCCAATCTTTACCATTTGTAAAGGCATTAGTTACACCTTTTTTAGCTGAATTAATTTCTTTGAGTAATTCTTTTTGGTTGCGGCCAATGAGAGAGAGTGTATATTTGGTCTGAGAATTCTGCTGAAATTTCACAAAGGTTTGACTAGCAATATCTTTGAGAGAATCAGTATTTTCAACAGTTTGTTGCAAATTATCCAATGCTGCTAATAAGCTAGATTGATCATCTGCGGCAATGGGTACTAAATGCAAAGGTCTTGATTCTAAATATTTGCTAATGCGTTCTGGTTGTTGGGTTTCTTCTGATAAGATCACATGGGCAAAAGACCCGTCACAACCAATACTATTAATCGCGGAAATTCGAGATTTGGCCTCTTTTTGCAAAAACCAAGGTCTAGACTCAGTAGCGACGTAGAAGGGACTACCTTCCCATACTTGCGGTGTTTTGACACCAGACCAATTGGGAGTTCCGGGAATATATCTGTGGTAAATACTCAGTGCAGTTTTAATTAAACTGGCAATTCCTGAAGCCACAAAGGCATGACCAATATTAGCTTTGACGCTGCCTATAGCACAGTGTAAACCGTCTCCAACTGGGGGATAAGCTTGGAGGATACCGTTAATTTCGGCTTCGTCTTCTGTGGGAATACCACTAGCGCAGACTTCTAAATAGTTGACTTTTGTGGGTTCAATACCTGCTTGTTGAAAAGCTTGTTGACATACTTGGGTAATAGTATCACTATCTACAGCCATAGAAGGAGCTTGACCGATGCTAATACCATCAATTACTGCATAGATACGCTGGTTATTTGCTAACGCTATATCATGGCGTTTGAGGACAACTGCACCTGCTCCTTCTCCCACATTCCAACCATTGGCATTTTCATCAAAACTTAAGGTATTAATGCCTGTATTAATTTTTCCAAATTGACTTCGCAGTAATACATTTTCTACACCTCCTGCTAAGTCAACAGCACCAACAACTACAGCATCTACTTCATTGGTAGATAGTAGCATTTGCGCTAATTCTAAAGCTTTAAAAGCGGCAGTTTCGACGGCACTAATGGTAAAAGATGGGCCAGAGAAATTCCAAATAGAAGAAATCCGGCTGGCCATAATGTTGCCAACATAACTGAGATATTCACTAAGTTCAACTTGATGATGAATACTATCTTGGACAACGCTTTCTAATTGGGTAATTTTTGCTGGTAATAAAGCAATTTCAGCCCCATTCAAACCATCTCTAATTTGCCAAGATGAATTCCATCTTTGTTGTAGCTGGTGTACAGATAACTCAGTTTCCGCAGCGATAATTACAGCTACATTGCTATTCGGTGGAATGTTGGCATCTTTGAGGGCGCGGTCAGCAACTTTTAATAATAAGAGTTGTTGAGGATTGATTTTTTCAACTTCGTTGGGGGGAATTTTGTAGGCTAAAGTATCAACATCAAAATTATGAATATAAGCTCCTTGTGGTGCTTTTCCCGCTTCTAAACCATACTCTCGCAGTAAAGTTTCCTGTTCATTAATGCCATGCCATCTTGATTCAGGTAGGGGGATAAAATGCTGTTTTCCGTCATAAATGCTGCTCTCGAAAGCATCTAATTCTTCACATCCACCAAAAAAGGCATCCATGCCCACAATTGCCATCTTTGCGGTCAAATTTTGCTTAATATTCATTTGCTTACTTCCCCTGTTCTAAAATGATGTGAGAGTTTGTTCCACCAAAACCAAATGCACTTAAAGCTACTTTTTTAGTTTCTTGATTCGGCCATTTAGTAGGAGTTCTGACAATGTTTTGAGGAGAGACAACATTATTTTCAGAACCGATTGGTTGAGTCACATTTAAAGTGGGAGGAATAACGTCATGAGACATACTTAAAATTGTCTTGGTTATTCCCACCATGCCCGCAGCAACGAGTAAATGACCAACATTTGCTTTAGTTGAACCTACTAAAGGAGTGGCTTGATATGGACTAAAAAAGCTTTCAATGGAGTTGCATTCAGTGGTATCTCCCAATAGAGTGCCGGTAGCATGACACTCTAAATAATCAATTGTTTTGGGGTTTAGTTCAGCTTCAGAATAAGCTCTTTGATATGCGATAGTTTGACCTTGAGGATTAGGACTAAGAAGATGCTTGCCTTTGCCATCATTAGATAGACCGTTACCACAGATTGTTGCGAGAATTTTGTCTCCATCTCTAACAGCATCACTGTATCTTTTGAGCATTACCATTCCTATGCCTTCGGAGGTAATTAACCCGCGTGATGATTGATCAAGAGGGCGACTAATACCATTGTCTGGATATCCTTGAATACCAGAAAATAACATTCTCACAAATAACGGATCTGAGCAACTAATAGCACCAGCTAACATCAAATCAGCTTTACCTGATTGCAGATAATGGGATGCTAATTTAATGGCGTAAAAAGATGAGGAACAAGCAGCATCTATACAGAAATGAGTTGCAGAAAGGGAGAATGCACGGGAAACTATGGCAGCGGGTAAACCGGAAACCATCGCATTGTATGGAGATACTTTCTGGGAGGTTAATGAACCACCTAAATGAAAGTCTTTTTCCTGCAAAAGTTCACCAATGGCAGGCTCAATATTTTGCTGATAAATAGGAGCAAATAATTGATTGGAAGCTTTTGTGGGAAATCCCAGTGTTCCTAAAATTACTCCACATTTTGCAAGTGCAGTTTTATTTCCCCAATAACCACTTTGAAGAATGGCTTGTTTCGCAGCATATAATGACCATTTAAAGGTATTATCTAAGCTTTGGACAAATGCCGGAGGTAAGTTATACTCATTGGCATCAAATTTAAAGTTACGGATGAATCCACCTTTGAGAAAGTAGAATTTTTCCGGTTTACCTTTGTTAGCATCGTAGAATATAGCGGGATCTATTCCCAAATCCGCTACGGTTATAGATGATGTTGAATCTTTTTCTTCGGTGAGATTCTGCCAAAATTCTTCAGGATTATTAGCATCGGGAAATAGGCAAGATATCCCGATGATAGCTATTTTTTCCACTTTTGAAATCCTCATTGGGGGATGAGGGAAAGAGATATAATTTGCTCTGTTCCCTATGTTATTTAGGATTTACGCGATTCCCCAATGTTTACGGATTTATGACGCAGGAAGATAATTAAGAGAAATTAACCACGAAGGAGCGAAGGACACGAAGGAAGAAGGAAGAAGGAAGAAGGAAGAAAGAAAATTGTAGGTTGGGTTGAGGTAAGGAATCCCAACAAGGTTTTTAAATTTAGATTTTTACTTCTTATTTAACATTTTCATTGGCCAAATTACGGCTTTTGCTCCTAAGATACGTGAGTAGATTTTTCCTTCACAATTGTGAATGATGAAGTTGACGTTTGCACCAGTATCTGTTTTGGAGTTGATTTCACAGGAAACATAAAATGGGACGTTGAATGGAACTGCTAAAAATTGTTCTGAGTATGTTAATTGTCCTGGTAAACAAACTTCTTGATGGAAGTGATTTAACCATAACCAAAGTGTTTGGGTACTCAAATCAATTATATAAGGATTGTGCCATTTGACGGGAAATTGTCCTTGTTGTTGGGCGGTGATTTCTTGCCAACAACATTCGGCTGTCAGTTTTTCTGGGCTAATATTTAAAACTCTGGTTATTTCTTGGAAAGCTGGTCCGTGAAATAAGGATAAATCGCCATTTTGATAAAAATCTTTACCTGTTTTGGTGACGATATGATCTTCTCTGAGATCCATTGCTTCATAAATGGGTGCTTCTGGCATATTTTTTACCAGTTTAATCAGAGAACTAAAATGATAATGGGTTCTACCTTCGGGAGTTTTACTCAAGATTTTGGTTTGAAATTCTACAAAATCACCATCATTTTTGGTAATTTCTTGGATTTCTAAAATATGTTCATTAGCCAAAGTTGAGTTAAAGGTAATTCCTTTCAAAACTTTGAATTCTTTACAACTTAAATATCTATAACCTGGATAGATTTCTTCACAACCATTTACCATCCAAGATTTAGCACAGGTAGCTGGTAATACGGGTGAACCGGCAATTGTATGATCATGCAAAAAGGGATTTTCTGCTAATGTCATGCGGCGGCGAATCCGATAGCTCCGTAGTTCTGTACCTAAAGGCGGAGGTGATAGTTTCATGGGGCTACCAATCACTACTTGTGAATGATTTTGATAGGCTGGATGCAGTTCATTAACTAACATTTGTGTGCCAACTTCGACGGGAATAATATCAATTCCTCTTTCGGCAAATGCTTTTTTTAATTGTGGTGTCACCATGCCACTATCCCAACCTCCCCAGTTAATTGCCACTACGTGACAATGGGGGTGATGTTGTTTGATTAAGTGGGCTGATTTGGTAAGAATTTCATTAGCGATCGCATAATCACTTTGACCAATATTTCCATAAAAACCAGTCACTGAGGAAAACAATACTAAATGTTGCAATTGCTGGGGATTTACACAACTTAAAATATTTTCTAAACCCTGAACTTTTGCTGTGTAAACTTTTTCAAAATCTTCGGATGTTTTCTTTTCAATTAACTTATCTGCTAAGTTACCAGCACCATGAATAATCCCGGTAATGTGACCAAGTTTTTGAGAAATTTCCTGGAGTTTTGTTTTCAATTTCACAGGATCAGTAACATCAACACTGATATATTCTGCTGTTCCTCCGGCGGCTTCAATAGCGGCTAATGTCTTCTGAATTTCTCGACTAGAATTAATTTGATTAAATATCTTTTGTACCATCATGGGTGTTGGTTTCTCTCCTTGAGAAATCAATTTTTCCATGATGCGTTTTTTCAAGGCTGCATCTTCTAAACAATCACGAGTATATTCTGGTTCTGGAGTAATTTCAGAACGACCTAAAAGAATAAATTTACAAGGTTGATGTTGAGCTAATTTAATAGTACATTGAGCAGTGATTCCCTTGCCGCCACCACTGACTACAAAAACAGATGATGGACTAACTTGAACTGTTGCAGTCATAAAACCTCACCTAAAAATTGACAATTGATAATTGACAATTGACAATTAATAATTGCCAATTATCACTATATAAATTACTCAGCTTTAGCAACCAGTGTTACTCGTCCTTGATCACCATAACCAACTTCACCAATATATCTATTAGAATCGTGCAATTCAGCCAGAATATATTGTGCGGATTGATGAGGATCTAATGTGGGATTGAGGTCAATTGCTCGGAAAAATACCTGTGGCCATTCCCAGCGTAAACTCTTTGTTAAACCAAATAAACCAGCAGCGATCGCACTAAAGTTTTGTTTACCTTCTAACCCAAATGCACCATCAAGATGTGCGACTGTACAAAAGCTGGTTCTTCCTGCTAAAGATGCGGCATTATTCAAAGTTGTTTTCAGATGTTTAGCCATTAAAAACACTTGTTTAATGATCGCCTTTTCTGCTTCTGGATAGGAAATATCTCCAGGTTTTTCAGAAGTAAATTGAGGATGTAGGTGAATGAATGCCCCAATTGGTCCATGTTGAGTAATGATACTTTGCAATAATAATTGCAGATGTTGTTCACTCATGTTTGCCAAGGTAATGCGGGTAACACCTACTGGTAATGGCAATTTTTCGGGAACTAATGATTGGGGAAAACTCAAAACTACAACTTTCCAACCTTGTTCAATCAGCGTGTGGGCTAGTTTGGTGGTAGTTAAAGAACCATCATCAGTAATTAAACCAATGTGTCCTTCTGGTAGTTGTGCTTCCCAGAAATCCGGTCTGGGTAAGGTTTTTAGCTTAACTGGACGACGGGGAAAATTGGAGTCTACTATTGGTGGTGGGGTTAAATCAACCAGTTCTGGGAGGGGAGTAAGAGGGCGCAGGCCCTGCGCCCCTACGGTGGTTGTTACCGAGTCAACATCAAAGTACGGCTTTTTTTTTTCACCTCCCACCAGTGTTTGGAGGTAGTTAACGATTTGTCCAATTGTGCGGAGGTCGCCTAATTCTTCTATATTTGGTTTGGGTAAGTCGGGATATGCTTCCTGCATTCCTCCCAGTATTTCTACCCGTTTGATGGAATCTATGCCTAAGTCGGCTTCCATGTCCATGTCCAGTTCCAGCATTTCGACTGGATAACCTGTTTTTTCACTGGTGATGTTTAACAGGGTTTGGGCTAAATCAGCATATTCGTTACTGGGGACTGCTTCTGTAACCGGTTCTGGTATTACTTCCTCTGTAACCTTTACACTGTCACCTGTAACCTGTAACCTGTCACCTTCTACACTGTCACCTGTAACCTGTAACCTGTAACCTTCTACACTGTCACCTGTCACCTGTAACCTGTCACCTTCTACACTGTCACCTGTTACCTGCTTTTGCAGATATTCGACAACTTGACCAATGGTGCGTTTTTCTGCCAGTTCTTCGAGGTTGGGTTTGGGTAAGTTAGGGTATAACTCTTGCAATCCTCCTAGAATTTCGACTCGTTTGATGGAATCAATGCCTAAGTCGGCTTCCATATCCATATCGAGTTCTAGCATTTCGATAGGATAACCAGTTTTTTCGCTGGTGATGCTTAATAGGTTGTTAGCTAAGTCATCCAGATTAACGCTGCTGCTTACGGGTGCGGGTTCTGGTGTGAATGCAACTAAGGGCTGGGGAGTGGGAACTGGTACTGGTGCAGTAATTACAGGTTCTGCAACTTTAACTACAGTGGGAACAGGTGCTTCTAGGAATTGAACGGTTGGCTCAATTACTGGTAATGGCTGGGGGGCGATAATGTTAACTGTAGGAGCTACTGGTGCTTCTTCAGGAGCAGGTACAGGGATAGAAGTTGTTGCTTCTTGGGTATCAGAGATCAGTTGAGAATATTCTTGTTGGATGAGTTGGAAAAAGTTTTTGCTATATTCCACCTGTTCCCGCAGATATTGTTCATGAATGCGGAGAGTATCACCTTGTTGGGAATGAAACTGCATCATGCTCCGCTCTAATGTTTCCATTACTATTTGCTTAATTTGAGCAGCATCTACGGAAGATTTAGCATTAGCAAATAAGGCGTTTTGCTGTTGCATCAGTTGGAAGAAGGTTTTTGCATATTCCATCTGATGGTTGAGATATGTGCCGTGAATTTGTAAATTCTCGCTTTGGTTTTGCTGGAACTGGTTGAGGAGTTGTTCTAAGCTGGTGAGAATTTGTTGGCAATCTACAAGTTTATCTGGTGTTTGCATCTTCCCTCCGGGTTGCTGCCCTAAAAATTCTGGGGCTTGTTTTGTAATGGTTACAGGAGTCATCTGGGGCTGTAATGAGGTGGTTTTTTTATGTCCGTTGCCGTTACCGTTATGTCCGTTAGTTGTGGGAATTTTGGCAATTACAGGAGTTTCTATTTCTAGATTTGGGGACTCCTGCGCGAGTTCTGGAATATTGGGCGCGGACCCCGCGCCCCTACTGGCTACTTGATGTCCGTTTTGCAAGCTTTGAGTAAAGGCGTTTTTGGTTTTTTCGGAAATGTAGTTGATGCCGGTTAATTTGACGCTGAGGGTCTTTTTGGTGGCAATGGGTGGTATTACGGGCTGGAGTTGGTAGGGGTCAAGGTTGCTAAGATTCATGCCGATGACACGCAACTGAACTACGGCTTCTCGGAGTGAGCGATCGCTATTTTTTGAGCTACTGGGATTTAAAGATACGGTAAGATGGGGGCGATCGCCTAAGATATCTTTGACTAAGTTACTCAACACCCGTTTGGGTCCAAATTCTACAAAGCAGTAACCACCAGCGGCATAGATGTTTTCAATTTCTTGCTTAAACAGCACGGAACTAGCTAAATGGCTTTCTAAGTTCTTTTGAATCGCTGCTGTATCTTGGGGATAATGCTTGCCGGTGACGTTGCTGAAAACGGGAATTTGGGGATTTTGGAAAGTTACAGATTTGGTAGCGATCGCAAAGGATTTCTGTGCAAATGCTATTAATGGTGTATGGAACGCCGCAGACACGGGTAATAAAACCGCACCATATCCTAGTTGTTGAAAGCGATCGCGGATTTTGTGAATTTCTGCCGTCGGACCTGCTAAAACAATCTGCGTGGGAGAATTAAAGTTAGCAATACTCACCTTGGGAAATAGCTTCAGCACCGGCTCAATTTTGCTGATATCTTCCTTCACCGCTAACATCGTTCCAGCATCATGATCTGGATCTTTTGGTGCAGCCATGGCCTGTCCTCTAGCTTTCACTAGGAACAAATAATCATCTTCACTCAATACTCCAGCCGCCCACAACGCGGTTAATTCACCAAAACTATGTCCCGCAGTAAAATCTGCTTTAAACCCAGCTTGCTGCAAAATAGCATACAACCCAGCACTAAATACTCCAATTCCTGGTTGTGCATATTCGGTTCTTTGCAAAGCAGCAATTTGTGCCTTTTTCTCAGCGTCATCAAAGCTGGAATGAGGGAAAACAATTTCCGAAACTGGTTGCAAATTATCTTGCTTGAACAACTTGTCCATTTTCCCATAGAGCGATCGCAAGCTAGGGAAATTCATCACCGCTTCTCTGCCCATTTCCAAGTATTGAGAACCTTGTCCAGAGAATAAAGCCACAACTTTTCCACCTAAATCTATCCCGCAAGAACGGTAATAAATCCCTTGAGGATGTTCCCAAGCTGTGACTGAAGGCTTACTTTTTAGTAAATCAATACTAACTTGCAGTAATTTACAAGCTTCTTGTAAACTTTCCGCTACAAACCCAATTCTGGCAGCAGTTTTAGGAATAGCTAAAGATTGACACTCTAACAGTAATTGAGAATAATATCTTTCCCCGTCGTTAGCTTGCAAATTATGAAAAGTTGCTTCTAACTTACTAATTAATTCAGCGTGAGTAGCACCAAATAACAACAATTCACCCGCAGCACCATGTAACCGATAAGAACTTTGTTGTTCTGGTTCGTATTCTTCTAAAACAACGTGGTAATTTGTGCCACCAAAACCAAAAGCACTTACACCCGCACGTCTAGGAGTTTCACCTTCTGCCTTTATCCAAGGTCTGGTTTGTGTGTTGAGATAAAAGGATGAATTTTCAATATCTAATTTGGGATTTGGTTCGTTAATATTGATGGTTGCTGGTAATATTTTGTGATGCAATGCCAGGGCAGTTTTAATTAAACTAGCTGTACCTGCTGCGGCTTTTGTATGTCCAATTTGAGATTTTACACTACCCAAAGCAATATGTTGTTTTTGGGTATCATATTGACCAAAGAAATCCCTTAAAGAACTAAATTCTATCGGATCTCCTGCCATTGTTCCTGTACCATGTGCTTCCATTAAACCCACAGTTGCAGGAGAAAATCCAGCATCATCATAAGCCCTTGCTAAAGCTTTAACTTGTCCTTCTTTTCTGGGTGCATAAATACTCTTGTAACGCCCATCGCTAGAAGTACCAATTCCCTTAATTACTGCATAGATTTTATCCCCATCTTTTTGGGCATCTTCTAAGCGTTTCAGGAGAATCATGCCAATGCCTTCACCTAACATCATTCCATCAGATTTAGCATCAAATGGTTTCACGTTCTCGCTGGGAGTAACCGCTGGAGTTTTACTGAAGGAAATATAAGCCATGATGGTGTTGTCGGTATCAACTCCACCAGTTAGCATCATATCACTACGATGTTCAACTAATTCACTAATGGCCATTTTTAATGCCCCGAATGAACTAGCACAAGCTGCGTCAACTACACAGTTTGTTCCCCCAAAATTGAAGCGGTTAGCAATTCTGCCAGCAACCACATTTGCTAACATCCCAGGGAAGGCATTTTCATCCCATTTCACATAAGCAGATTTGATTTTATCAACGATTTTTTTGGTGTCTTCGTCAGATAAACCACTACTTTTCAGAACTTTTTCCCAAATTGGATATTCTAATCTGGCAGCTAATGGCATTCCCAATTGTTTGCCCATTGCTACACCCAAAATTACCCCGATATTCTCACGGCTAAATTCACGAGAATCACCATAACCAGCATCTTCCATTGCTTCTTTAGCAACTACTAAACTTAATAGTTGAGAAACATCTGTAACTTCTAAAATGCTGGGAGGAATCCCAAATTCCATGGGGTTAAAATCAACTTCGGGAATAAAACCACCACGTTTACAATATGTTTTATCTTCTGGTGTGCGGGGATTAGGATCGTAATAGTCTTCTACACTCCAATGAGTAGAAGGAACATCAGTAATACAGTCAATTTTATTAACGATATTGCGCCAGTAATCCCGTAAAGTTCTGGATTGAGGCATTAAGGATGCCATACCAATAATTGCTATAGGGGTAGTGTGCAGTTTTCTGTTAATTGTGTTAGTTGACATGGAATTTTCTGATGGTGTGGCGTTAGTTATGTTCATTTTTTTTTCCTCTATAAACCTAAGCAAAGCCTGTTCACAACTATTAATTTGGGCTTCTAATTCCGCCAAGGCAGGATTAATTGAATTAGCAGACATAGGACATAGATTAATTGTGAGTACCGTGAATGGTGGGTGCAGCTACAGTAATTTTTCTCACTTCTGAATAATCAAAGCTACAACATATTGCAGATAAATTGAGTCCAGAATCTATAGCAGGTGACAGGGAACAGGTGACAGGTGACAGTGCTAGAAGCCTTTTATTGTCTAAATTTGAGGATTAGTTGATGTCCTAACCACCTTTTCTGTTGCTATAACTAAAAATTCTGACTTTTGTTGTCTGACTGTTTACTCGCAAGCAGGTAAAACTCAATGCTTGACTCTAAATCAACACCACAGGATATATACTGCCTGATTTTTGTCTCTAAATTGTTGGTGTTTTGACTGTTTTGAAGCAATTTTAGAACCTTGTGTTTGTGAATAAATACTAGACTCTTGATATTGCAAATTTGTTGATTACATTGTTGTCCTAACTGGTAAAATTATCTACTTGAACTGAAGATACAATCTTTACTTTCCCTTTACCAGTTAAATACTCTATTTGCTTTATGGCAATGTAATTAGTATTAATGACAACATTTTGTATGTTGATAAATGCCATAAGTAAGTAGACGAGAATAAATCAAAGTAGATTAACTAATGTAAAAATCTTGAGATAATTTGGTAGTAAGGGCTACCCTGCGGGAACGCTACGCGAACAGCCCTTAAATTAGGACTAAAGTCCTCACTACAAACTTTGAATTGTTCTGTCTTTTCTACTTAGCTAGTTTAAAATCCTAGTCCATACAGGCTGAAGTTTGAATTCTGAAATAATTTGGTTGAGTCAAGTTTTTGACGATTTGTGTAATGGGTATTTTAGTGATGTGGCTATGTACTAGGCTTATCTATTCTAGCTGATTTAACCCAGAAAAGCTGCAAAACCCGTTACAGAAATATCATCAATCCATTTCAGAATTTATGAACAATGAAAAAATACTTAACCTTTTTGGGAATTGTATAGCAGCTTGTAACTGATAAAGATCAAAAACCTAAGTTTCTCAAGCTATGGATTTTGTTTTTTTCAGCAATTCTGCTGTTATAAATTGGTTGATTTTAGTATTTCTTCTTTTTACCTGCAATCAAATCAATAGTTTCCTTTTGATTTAGAAATATTGAATTAATAAAAAGACTAGCACAACTTATGAAAATGGAATAGTTCATTTCTAGTAATTTTTGAGGAAAAATCTAGCTGCAATTATCTCCTTTTTTAATATAAACCAAGTAGACAAGTATCATCTAAAACTAGATTTCTCTATCAAACCTACCTGATATTTACGGTTGAGATATCAATAATAGCTTGAGGATATCAGCTTTCTCTATAAATTGTCTCCTAAGTTACTAATCAATAAATACACACAGGAAGTATTTGAACATAATCATGTCTTTTTTCAGCAAACTATCATAATCAAGCCTATATTTTTGATGAATTTATAAGATAACTCACCTTTTATAGGCAATTAGTTATTTATAAACCAAACATTAATTTTTTCAATGTTGATCACTAACCTGTATCTATATCAATTGTGATGAAATATGGACACTTGTCCTTGATTGTCCGTGGTTTTGCTAAAGCAATTACAGATTTTAAAATTGATTTATGAGTATAAGTATTGAAAATAAAGGAGTGATTAACTAGTACACAATAGCGTCAGTCAATCAACCATTAAAAATTTGCAAGCAGCTTGTATTATCTGCTTTTTAAGTTTTTAATTATTAATTTTTAATTTCGCTTGGCGCTACTAGATTAGTAAATCAAGTCTCACCTTAGTTTAATAACTCAAAATGAGTTGACAAGATAGGATTTATTTGAGATAATTGAGAGTGAGTTTAGCAATTCTACCTAATTTATTATCATCATTGATTGGGGATTTGAGATTTCTATTTCTCTATAGGGGTATCGTATTTTAGGCTACTTAATTAAATGCCAATTCAAGATAGAACTGATAGCATGGCGTGGCGTTAATCATAGATGCTCAAAAGTAAAAGCCCTATTAATTCTAGCACTAATGTGGGTATTTATAACGGCTCAAAGGCTGGCAACAATTCATACATAAATAATGAAACCTATCCTTCTATGAAAGCAACAAAGGATAAGTTTACGGATATTCAGAGGGAACAGAAAAGACTCATGTTTAACTCAAACATGAGATTGAAATAATGACACTGTTTTTTTCGTGCTACACATCTCAAAAAACATCTTTTTTTTGACTGAGTTTCTTTTTCTTATCTGTTCCCTTTTTTTGGAAGTATTCAGCGGTAAACCAATACCCATTCACAGTAAAAATTTCTGGTATTGAGTAAAAAAACAACAAAGAAATTCTGAGCTAATAGCTGTTGGTATAGTCTGCGGTTAGACATCAGCTAAGGGCTGAATTCTTGCAACTAATATAACCATTACGAGTATTTTCTGGCATAACACCATTGGAATAAAAATATGGCAGTAAACAAAGAACGCCAATTATTCAAACTCTCTGGACTAAAGTGGAAGATAATTTTAGCAACTTCTCTAACTTTAGCGGCAGGATTAGTATCTTTATACAGTTTTTATCAATTGAGGATAAATTCTCATACTCAATCTCGTTCTATTTCTCCAGTGAGTACCTCTCAACCCACTCCTGTTAAAGTCGCTATCACTGCTTTAGGAAGGTTACAACCAAAAGACAAAATTACTTATTTATCTGCTCCTAATTCTATCAATGGTGTCCGAGTAGAAAACCTGTTAGTGAAAGAAGGAGATAATGTCAAAAAAGGACAAGTATTAGCTTATCTAGAAGACCATGATCGTTCTAAAGCAGCTATTCAGCAAGCATTTGATAAATTGTTAGTTGCTAAATCTAAACTTGCACAGGTACAAGCTGGAGCTAAAATTGGCGATATCAATGCTCAAAAAGCCGCAATTACTCGGTTGAATTCCCAATTAAAAGGCGAAATTGCGGTTCAATTAGCATCAATTAATCGCATTCGGGCTGAAGTGGAAAATGCCCAGAAAGAGAGCAATCGGTATCAGCAATTATTTAAAGATGGTGCTGTTTCTGCCTCTGTTGTTGATACTAAAGCTTTAGCATTAAAAACGACACAACAGCAACTCCAAGAGGCTGAGGCTACTCTCAAAAGGACTCAAGATACTCTCCAGGATCAACTTAAAGAAGGCAAATCCAAACTTAACAGCATTAAAGAAGTACGAGTTGTTGATGTGGAGTTAGCAAAAAGTGAAGTTAAAAGTGCAGAAACCGCAATTCAACAAGCCAAAGCCGACCATGATTTAACTTACATTACATCTACTATAGATGGGACAATTTTGCGAATTCATGCCAGAAATGGAGAAGTAATTGCTACTTCTGGCTTTGCCGAAATTGGTAATACATCACAAATGCAAGTGCTGGCAGAAGTCTATCAAACTGATATTCAAAAAGTCAAAATTGGTCAAAAAGCTATCATTACTAGCACAACATTTCCTGGTAAATTGCAAGGAACTGTGCGTGAAATTGGTTGGCAAGTTGACAAACAAAATATCTTTAGTGTTAATCCCAATTCTGATACCGACCGGAAAGTAATTGCGGTGAAAATATCTATTGATAGTCCTAGCGATAGTCAAAAAGTATCTCGATTAACTAATTTACAAGTAGATGTTGCCATTCAAATTTAGTGATTAGTTATTAGTTATTTTAAACAACTGACCACTGACAACTAACACCTAAAAATATATGAATATCAAAATTCCTTTAGCATGGCTACAGCTTGTCCAACAAAAGCTGAGGTTTGTTATTGCTGTAGCCGGAATTGGTTTTATTGTCCTGCTCATGTTTATTCAACTTGGTTTTCAAGATGCACTTTATTCTAGTGCAACAGCAGTACATCAAAGATTACACGGTGATTTATTTTTAGTTAGTTCTCAATATAAATCTTTGACAGCAATTCAAAGTTTTTCTCGCACTCGTTTATACCAGACTCTAGGTTTTGATGGTGTGGATTCAGTCAGTGCAATTTATATGCAATTTGCAAAATTGAAAAATCCCATCAGTGGTGAGAAATATTCTATATATGTCATTGGTTTTGATCCAGCAAAATCAGTGTTGGATATTCCCGAAGTTAAGCAAAATTTAGATAAACTCAAAATCCCTGATGTCATGATATTTGATCGGGATTCCCGTCCAGAATTTGGTCCAATAGCAGAATTATTTAATCAAGGAAATACTGCACAGACTATTGAAATTTTTCCCTTTGATGCTGTTAAGGGTTATCGGGTAAGAATTGGTGGTTTATTTAGTTTAGGACCTTCCTTTGGTGTTGATGGTAATTTAATTGTGAGTGACTCAACTTTTCTCAGAATTAATCCTAATAGTCGCCCAGTTGACAAGATAGATATTGGTGTCATTAAACTCAAACCAGGCGTTGATACAAAACAGATTCTAGCCAACTTAAAAGCAAATTTACCAGAAGATGTAGAGATATTTACTCGTCAGGGTTTTATTGATTTTGAAAAACAATATTGGTCAGCAAGAACACCAATTGGTTTTATCCTCAATTTGATGTTAATTATGGCTTCTGTTGTTGGTGTGGTCATTGTTTACCAGATTTTGTATAGCAATATTGCTACTCAATTTATTGCCTATGCAACTTTAAAAGCTATTGGTTATGCCAATGGATATTTATTAAATGTAGTTTTTCAGCAAGCCATAGTATTAGCAATATTCGCTTATATACCAGGCTTTATAATTTCCTTAATTTTATATGATTTTGCTATGAAAGTAACTAAATTACCAATAATTATGACTAGCAACAATGCTTTAATTGTCTTGACATCTACTGTTTTAATTTGCATCACTTCGGGATCTCTAGCTATTAATAAATTGCGTTCTGCTGATCCGGCTGATATTTTCTAGCAATTTAGGTAAAACCAATGCAATTAATAGATTTTCGATATTTGATGCACCAGATAAGCAACATCTAGAATGACAATTTCGTGATTTCTATTATGATTAAGACTGCTGAATTTTCAAGATATCCTTGAAAATTAACACTAACTAAAGATAGAAGTTTAGTGTAATCAACAACACTACAATTATCTTACCAACTTGTGTGATTGTTGGCATTTTCCAGAAAATACTTATTTATTTCGCAACATGAACTTCCAAAACAAAACTCTGCTAATTACTGGAATTGATGAATTTGTTGGTTTGCGTGCAGCCGAGTTAGCGATCGCTCAAGGAATGAAGGTTAGAGGACTACAAAGTTCCCAAGTTAAGGATAAAACAGCGCAGAATTTAGGTATTGAAATTATCGTTGGTAATATTACTGATCCTGTAATTTGCTCGAAAGCTTGTCAGGGAGTAGATATAGTTTTACACAATGCTCAAATTGCCGAAGAAGCTGGGGATATTAAACATTTCCGGGAAATAAATGTTGGTGGTACTGTTAATATTGCTAAGGCTGCTAAACAAGCTGGTGTAAAAACATTTGTACATCTTTCTACTGCTTTAGTATATGGGTTTGATTACCCGGAAAAGGTTACAGAATCAGGTGTACTTTCTGGCGAAAATAATGCCTATTGTCAAACAAAAATTGAGGCAGAAATCGAGGTTTTAAAACTTAATAATGCCCCAGATTTTGGAGTAATAGTGCTTCGGGCTGGAGATGTTTATGGTCCGGGAAGTATTCCTTGGATAGTGCGCCCAGTTCACATGATGCGACAGAAATTATTTGCCTATGCTAATGATGGTAAAGGTGTGATGAATCATTTATATGTAGATAATTTAATTGATGCCATCTTTTTAGCTATAGGAAAATCAGCTTATGGGGAGATTTTCAATATTACCGATGGTAAAGAAACTTCCTGGAAGGAGTATTTTATTCATTTAGCCTCGTTGGAAGGTTTACCAGCACCAATGTCTTTACCTAAAGAGGAAATGAAATTGTTTCTGCGGGTACGATTACAAGGACAAAAACTATTTCGGAAAAAAGCTGATATTCTCCCAGAATCAGTTGATTTTATGAGTCGTCCTTATGCTTATTCTATCGCCAAAGCGGAAAGTGTTTTAAATTATCAAGCCAAGGTTGATTTGCAAGAAGGAATGCGTCGAACTCATGAATGGTTGCAAAAAACTGACATTCAGAAATTGATGAAATAAATCAAATTCCATTCACAATAAGGAAGTATTTACTAATGGTGAAAGTTGTAAATTTGTTCATGGCTACTTTATTAAGTCTCAGCTTTACTAATGTAGCAAATGCTGAACAGACAACATCTTTAAGTGTTGTTGTTAACGGCATTCGTAACAAAACTGGAGAAATTTGTATGAGAGTTTTTAACTCTGAAAAAGGATTTCCTAACAGTGATAAAAGTGAAGTTAAAAGTGGCTGTACTAAGATTACAGGTAGTTCTGTGAAGAAAGTATTTACTGGATTAAAACCTGGTACTTATGCTGTAGCTGTAGTTGATGATCAAAATGGCGATCGCAAACTCAATAAAGATTTTTTTGGCATTCCTAAAGAGGGTTTTGGACTTTCTAAAAATCCTACTGTTTCCATTAGCACTGGTACACCTCCTTTCAAAAATGTTAGTTTTAAGGTGAACAAGAATACTAGCATTAATATCTTCATGAAGTATTCTCTTGATCCCTAATTTTAGTTAGGGGATTAGGAATTGGGTAGTAATTACAAATTACCGACTTATAGCAATTCAGAGATAATGCCAGATTTAATGATATTTCTATCTCAGTCTTTGCTGAGTTGGTTGATTATTCAGGCGTGTTTAACGCTAGTATTTCTATGGTATTTGCATTCACATAAACCAAAGTTATTACCAGATGAACAGTTACCTAAAACTGCGGTGATTCTTTGTTTACGGGGTGCTGATCCATTTTTACCTAATTGTGTGCGATCGCTTTTAAAACAAAACTACCCCCAATATGATTTAAAGCTGATTATTGATAGTAAAGAAGATCCAGCTTTTAAAATTGTCACAGAAACAATTAATGAACTGGGTGCAACTAACGTCCAAATTAGCACATTAAGAGCAGTTCGTCATAATTGTAGTCTCAAATGCAGTGCTTTATTACAAGCTGTCTCCGATTTGGATAATGCTTATCAAGTCATAGCTTTTATTGATGCTGATACCATAGTTCATCCTCATTGGTTGCGAGAATTAGTTACTCCTCTCATGGATGCTAAAGTTGGACTCACAACAGGAAATCGTTGGTATCTTCCCACAGGTAATTATTGGGGTTCATTAGTTCGCTACTCCGGTAATGTTTCTACTGTAGTGCAAATGTTTCTATTCCAAATTCCCTGGGGTGGAACTTTAGCTATCAAAACAGAAGTATTAAACCGCATAGAACTTTTGGATAAATGGGGAGAAGTTTTAACAGATGATATGCTCCTCCATAAACTCCTCAAACAACATAAGTTACAGATTAAGTTTGTTCCTTCTTTATTAATGCTAAATCGGGAAGAAAGTAATTTACAAAATTTACTAGAATCTCTCAAACGCTTAATTCTTGGTTCTAGACTTTATCATCCCCAATGGTTAGCTATAGTTAGTGAAGCATTTTCTAGCATCCTCATTCCCAATGTAGTGATCATCGTCATTTTTCAGCTATTATTTCAGGCTCAATGGTATGCTGCTGCTTTATTATTGGCTTCCTATGTTTCCTACACAATGGGCTTACTATTGTTGATGTTATTGATGGAATTAGGAGTACATAAAGTCCTTTCTCATCAAGGTGAACAACTCCCAAAACTATCACCTTTTACAATTATCAAAATGTTAATTGCTATCCCTTTAACACAGTGGGTTTATGGGTTAGTAATGCTATCTTCTTTGTGGACATCAACCATTACATGGCGTGGACTTACTTATCGAGTTCAAGGGCGTGAAAATATCCGTCTAGTAGAATATCGTCCTTATCAATGGTTAGATCAACCAATTGATCCAAAAGCTTCTCTTTAATGGAATGGGAAAATTTTAGATTCAGCCGCAAAAACCTCCCAGTTCCCATGCAAACAATTATTAAAAACCATAGCTTCAGCCAGATTACCATGAAAAATAAACCTCTCCGTATTGCCTTATTTACTGGATTGTATGCTCCATTTTTGACAGGAGTTTCTGTTGCAGTTCATCAGCGAGTTCACTGGTTATTAAAACAAGGACACGAAGTTTTTTTAGTTCACCCAGAAATTAATAATCAATATCCTCCACAAGTTGGTAATCGTCCCATGTCGGGACTTAGTGAACTACAACCTTTTCCTAATTTTTCTGCTTTTGCATTTCCTACAGAACCACTCATTTTATATAAATCTTTACCCCAACCATTAAACCATCGTCATTGGAATGATACTAAATTACTGAAGGAATTCCAACCTGATGTAATTATTGTCGAAGAAGCAGCACAAATGAAAGGTTTGTATGCTTTTTTCTTACAAGGTTATGGGCGTTCTGTTGGATCTGAATATGCAAAGCAAACAAAAACACCAATTATATCAGTTTTCCATACTGATATTATCGCCTATATCCGATATTATCTGGGAGATATTTTCTTCAATTTAATCAGTCCTATATTGCCATTTGTTATTAAACAATTTAGCGAAACCTATGATGTAAATTTATTTCCATCACGTGAACAATTAGCGAAATACAAAAAGTTACAATGTCAACGCTGCGAATATGTACCCTATCAAGGAATTGATTGCGAGAAATTCCATCCCCGCAATATTTGTTATGATCCAATTCCTGATGATAAACGGCCAACTATTCTCTTTGTAGGACGCATTACCGCCGAAAAAAATGTTACCCAACTTTTAGATATCTATCCCCTAATTGCTGCTCAAATTCCTGATGTTCACTTAGTAATTGTTGGTAGTGGTCCTTTAGATGCAGAAATTCGCCGTCGTGCTGAGAAGTTCCCTCATGGTGTGACTATTTGGGGTGAATCTCATGGTAAAGAACTATTAGGTTGGTTTGCGAGAGCAGATATATTTGTTAACCCTTCAGTTACAGAAAACTTCTGTACCACAACTAACGAAGCTCTTGCTTCTGGAACTCCTGTAGTAGCGGCTTTTGCACCTTCCACAACTGAACAAGTATCTTCTGGTGTGAATGGCTTTTTATCTAAACCGAATAACCCTCAAGATTTTGCTGAAAATGTGATTACAATTCTTAAAAATCCTGAACTCAAAGCCAAAATGACTGAGCAAGCTCGTCCTTCTATTCTGGAATTTGATTGGTCAGCTTGTACGCAAAAGTTTGAAGATAAGCTTTACGAATTAGTGAATATCTCTCAAAAGGTAGATGTCTAAATCAGATCCAAAAAAAACGCCAATTTGGCTACTGAGATAGAAATGTTCCTGCTACACTATTTTAGTAGTTGACCTGTGGGCTTTTAGGTTCTTAATTTGAGACACTGACAAATTTGGCTATCTTGTTATTAATTTTAAAATTGCCTACTCCAATTAATCGCAAGATGGCTATTGTCCTCAATCGTTCCTAAAACTCTTTATGCCTCAGAAGTTATCACTTCTGAGGTTTTTATATTTTCAATTATTGATCAGAAGTCTATTAAATTGAAACCTGCTGGTAGTAATGGATAAATATCTTTAATATGGCTAATTATTTCATTGGGTTGTAGTAATAATTCAGCTAGTTTACGGACTGCATTTAAAGAAATACCTATCATTATTTCATTTCTATAAATAAAACAACTGCCAAATTTTTGACGGTACGTAACAAAATAAAGTGTAGGAGTTGAAAGCTCCTGGTGAGAATTTTCGTTGTGGGTGATGGTTTGGATGTTCATATCAAGTTGTATAAATAAGGCTTACTCAAAAAGTCTCTTATGTAGGGATTTTTGGCTCTATAGTATTTATGTGGTGCAACTTTATACAGGATTTATATAAGTTTTATAAAAATAAACTTACAAGATTTATATTCAGTGATTTCTAGAAATTGTACAGTGATGAAAATACTGAAATTGCGTGATTTGTATCACCTTGTATTTGTGATTTGTGAACAGAATATTCAGTAATATTCCTCTTTATTTCCATGTCATTAGTATTAGAAGATACTATTGATCTTGACATCAATATTTGTTTTCAGACTGATGCGAGAATTTTTCCCTGATCAATTATGATGATGACTAATTACAGCAGAGAACAGGGAATAGGGAACTCTCAACTGGTTTGAATGTCTCTTGGTATATGGCTTTGTTCTTAAATCATGTACATCATGTATCTGCAATCTGCTGTAACTTTATAGGTGATATTTCACAATTAATATTTATTCAGAATCAAAAACCGTTGTCATAATAGGTAAGAGTGTTACAACCAAGTCAATTATCTGCTCATTCTAAGACTCAAAAAACCCTATGTTAGCAGGCACAATTTTGCAGAATGGAAAATATACCATCCTCCAGGAAATAGGGCGGGGCGGATTTGGTGTTACCTTTAAAGCCATACATCACTATTTAGGACAAGAAGTAGTGATGAAAACTATTAATGAGAGGTTGCGGCAACATCCCGATTTTCCTAAGTTCCAGCGCCAATTTCAAGATGAAGCCAAAAGATTAGCTGCTTGCGTTCATCCTCATATTGTCCGAGTAAGCGACTTTTTCGAGGAGGATAATCTACCTTATATGGTGATGGAATACGTTCCTGGAGACACTTTAGGCGCTGCATTTGTCTTACCAGGAATACCCCTACCTGAAGCTACGGCTATCCATTATATTCGTCAAATAGGCGCGGCATTGCAGGTGGTACATCATAATGGTTTGCTGCACCGAGATATAAAACCAGATAATATTATTTTGCGCCAAGGAACTCAGGAAGTTGTGCTAATTGATTTTGGCATTGCTAGAGAATTTAATAACGGGGCAAAACAGACACACACAGGTTTAGTCAGCGAGGGTTATGCACCTATTGAACAGTATTTAACTCAAGCTGCACGAACAACAGCTACAGATGTTTATGGTTTAGCAGCAACGTTATATGCACTCCTAACAGGACAAGTTCCTATGCCAGCATTATTGCGCGATAGCGAAGCGTTGCGGAGGAATCGGGAACAAATGCCTTCTCCCCGTGAACTACAACCCCATCTGAGTGAAGCTGTTAATCAAGCAGTTATGAAAGGAATGGCTGTAGAACAGCAGTTTCGTCCCACGACAGTAGCCGAATGGTTGCAACTACTACCGGGAAATGCGCTCAAGTTTACATCACCAGTTGTACCGACTCAAGCTGTACCTACTATTAATTTATCAGATTTAAAAGCAGAAGATTTACATAAAAAAGCTTTTCTTCACCCCATTTCTACACCTTCACGAAGAGAGAAAGCCGCCGACATAGGAAAAAAAGCAGGTGTATCGAAGGCAGCTATTAGTATTAGTATCGCCTTGGTTGCAGCTACGGGCGGATTTAGTATGACGCGGATATTATCAAAATCTAATTTACAATCATTACCGACACCAGTTGTTGAACAACCTATTTACGAATCTAATCCGCCTAAACCTGTTGTGGAAATATCACCATCATCTGCAACTCCAAAGATTCAAAAATCCTCTTTGAACGAATCTGCACCAGTCCCTAGTTTGAGAAGAATCCGGAAAAATACTCCTGTTTCTCCCGAACCAACTCCTACTAGTAATGGTAGTTCTGAAGAACAAGCACCTAAAAATAATTCTCAACCTATTCTACCTCGTAATCCCACAGTCAAGAAATCAACACCGATTGTTACTCCTTCACCATCTTTAATGGATACCTTGCGTGATGCTAAAGAATCTCAGAAGGCTTCCCCTCCCCCAGAAAAAACTGTACCAGATTCTAATCAAAATCAGGTGTTACCTCCACCTTCCCAAGAATCTAATCCTGTAGTTATTCCAGCCAAGGAATCTCAGCCAGTGAATTCTTCTTCTGTGGTAGTTCCCACCATAGAAACAAATCAAAATCCAGCACCAGAAATTAAGCAGCAAAAGGAAGAAAAGCCGCCAGAATAATTGAGGTTTTGATTGAATTTAACGGAGAGGGGGGGATTTGAACCCCCGTTGGGTTTCCCCAAAACGCATTTCGAGTGCGTCACCATCAACCACTCGGACACCTCTCCAAAACAGATTATGAATTTTTTAATTCACAAGTAGCATTTATAATTATAGCACAACTGTAGATATTTACCCACATATAAATTACATTAGGTCATACTCATGATTGCAACTCCCAGTTACGACTATATTTCCCCTACAGAATATCTCGAAGGGGAAGAAACCAGCCCTATCAAACATGAATACAGACAGGGACAGGTTTATGCAATGGCAGGAGCAAGTAATACTCATGTAGTTATTACTCTTAATATTGCTTCACTATTGCGAAATCATCTGCGTGGTAGTGGATGTCAAGCTTACGTTGCTGATACTAAGGCACATATTGAATTAATTGATACCTATTACTATCCTGATGTGATAGTTAGTTGTGATCAGAGAGATAAGGCCTTTAATAACTTTTTGCGTTATCCCTGTTTAATTATCGAAGTTTTATCTCCTACGACAGAAGCGTTTGATAGAGGTGATAAATTTGCAGATTATAGACAATTAGAATCACTACAAGAATATGTGTTAGTCAGTCAAAATAGGACAAATGTAGAAGTTTTCCGCCGTAATGCAGAAGGTCAATGGGTGTTTTATAGTTATGGACAAGGAGAAAATATACATCTAACCAGTGTAGATTTTCAACTTGCGGTTGCAGATGTCTATGAAGATATCAGTTTTGAACCTGTTAACCTGCCATAACGTGCTGTCATTATAGTTTCAGGATGAGATTGATTATATAACCAAGCCCACATTTGATCACCAAAGGAAAAATGCCACCATTCTTTAGGATTGCGTTGAAATCCGGCTTTTAGCATGACATCTAGTAATAATTGCCGATTGCTATTGTACAGTTGATGACTATTAATATAGTATTCGGGAAGTGAGCGATCGCACATTTCATCAATTGGTGAACCCATATCCACAACTTCCCCAAGATCATTTACCAGTGTAATATCCACCGCAGCCCCTGTACTATGAGGGGGAGGGGTATTCAGATCCAAACTGGGTACAGCCCAAATTTCATAAACCGCTTTCCATACTTCTTCCCGTTGTTGGGGTAACAATTCCTCTTCTTTCCAACCCCTTTCTCGCAATGCTTCCCCAAAGCTGTAATCTACCATAAACTGCTGGACAGCTACAGGACGATAAGCATCGAATATCTGAATATACCAATCAGGATGTAGTAATTGTAAATAATTTTGCGCCTGAATCAAGTTTTCAATCACACTTTGGCGCAGATAATAAGGTGAATGTCCCTCATAATCAGCACCTAATTTTTCATACGGGTGAGGAGATTCCACCGCAAACAATTCCAGAGGAATCTTAACTAAAGGTTCACCACATTCAATAATCGGGATTTGGTGATATGGTCGCATTTTAATTGATAATGTTTAACTTCTCAACGCTGATGAAATTCTATGTATTTATCTAAGATTTTAATATCATAATTCTCAAAAAAAGCCTGACCTAGTAGACCAATTTGAGCTTTAGGAGCAACTGCAACTTTGGGATTATTCACAACCAAACTACCGACACCAACAGATGGGATTGTCCCAGTTTGCAATTCTATTATACTACCATCAGCAATGCTGACTTTGATTGTTCCTGCTGATTTAATTTTTAAAGCTTTTGCCATTTCTTGAGTAATTAAGATACCACTTGCACCAGTATCAAAAACCATCTCAAAAAATTGATTACCGTTAAAGTTAACATCTATAATTGGGGTTTTAGCCTGACGGCGTTTAATTGGTATTCGCAAAACAGTTTCAGTTGGTTGTGTGACTTGGCACAGTTGACCTAAATTGATCTTTTTACCGGAAGATGTCACCATGAAACAAAGTCCAGGATCATTAGCTTTTGCTACCGATGGTATGGTGACAACAATTAACCCCAACGTAACTGCAATCCAGCTATTTTTAAAAGGTTGCATTATCTTGAATTTATTCTCAATGGCTATAAATTATTATACAACTAAGATACGATTTTTATAGTTAACATTACTCACTTTTCATTAATAAATAGATTCTCTCGTTGCGGCTAATGCTTCATCTCCGCTGTTTGGGACTGCTGCAAGATATAAGTTAAAGTGAGGTACACCGAAGAGGGAATTAACCGCAGATAAATTTGTATCAAAATCAAACTTCTTCTAGTCAAGAAAACTGCACCGCTACAAAATATCTGTGCAATCCTTTAATCTCTTTAATCTGTGTTCAGTGTTCATGTTCACAACAAGACTTTTTTTCTACATCTGGAACAGGATCATAACCACCTGGATGAAAAGGATGACAGCGTAAAATCCTCATTATACCCATCCAGCTACCACGAAACACCCCAAACCGTTCAATAGCTTGAATAGCATACATAGAACAGGTTGGTTGAAAGCGACAAGTGGGGGAAAATAGGGGAGAAATGAATAAGCGATAACCTTTAATTAGCCAAATCAATAATATTTTCATACTCAAATCTAATAAAGTAGTATCAAACCTTGAAAATACCTCTGTTGGATCATTGTCTAATATATTCCTCAATTTAGAAACACTTTACCCATTGTCGCTGCAAATTGCCCCCGCGGCGGCTTGGGTAGGATTTATTATTTGCGTTGCGTGGGTGGTTAGTCGTTTTCCTCATAGCGAACCAGAAATTATTCGTAAAATCGTGCATATTGGCACAGGTAACGTTATTGTTATCGCTTGGTGGTTAGATATTCCCCCATTTGTGGGAATTACAGCTTCGATTTTCGCCAGTATTGTCACTTTATTATCTTATAAATTCCCCATTCTTCCTGGGATTAATAGCGTTGGTCGTCACAGTTTGGGAACATTTTTCTATGCTGTGAGTATTGGTGTTTTAGTTGCTGGTTTTTGGCATTTACACCAACCACAATATGCTGTTTTAGGAATTATGATTATGGCTTGGGGTGATGGATTAGCGGCTTTAATTGGTAAACGCTTTGGCAAACATAAATATATAATTTTTGGTTCTCAAAAAAGCTGGGAAGGTTCTTTCACCGTCACTTTAGTTAGTTATTTGATTTGTGTAACTATTTTACTCCTTACCCAAGGAAATATTTGGCAAACTTGGATAATCTCGTTAATTATCGCCTTAATAGCTACGATTTTAGAAGCATTTTCTTTTTTAGGTGTAGATAATTTAACAGTTCCTATCGGTAGTGCTGTCTGTGCTTATATGTTAACGCAGCTACTTTCTAGTTACTGAATATGCTTGGAAAATTAGAGATGTCTATATTTTTTAGGGAGTGGAGAATTTTTATCAATCAATATAATCCGACTTCTCTATAAAAATAAATATTAGGCAGATTTTCTAGAATAAAATTATTTTTATAATACTCCTATTTTAGTAAGCATAAACTATTTTGTCTCTACTTATAGAGGTAAATTTGTAAACTCTACTTTCTACCTGTAGGTTTATGAATTCCTAAGCAACAATGCTTATAGTTGAATTATTAGGTGGTCAAACACCTATTTACGTAAGTGAGGCTAATAATTATGTCAAATCAAATGAATACTTCCAGTTTGTTGATTGCATTATCTGATGAACAACAAGAGATAGTCACTGGTGGGGCTGATTTTGAACTAGCTGCTAGTAATTACGGGAATAGAGGATCAGCTTTATTAGGAACAAGCACCTCTGGTCCACAAGGTAGCACTGCAACCTCCGCCGGTCGTGCTAATACCATATTGACTGCGGCACAAGATTTCTTAGGTTTGGGTGGAGACATTCCTCTTGGTGTAGGACCTTTAGGATCAGCAGTGTTACCAACCGAAGGATCTGGAGGAGTCGTTACACCACCTGCTGTAGGTATAGATCAAGGAGATGCAACTCAGTCTGGACTGGTGATCTAGATATAGACTTCTCAGGCTAGAAGTTGCCCTATTTCAATGCAGGATTAAACTAGTACCGTAGGGCGAAATTAGAAATTAAAAAAGCAGATTTCCCAAGCTGTTTATTAATTTTTAATGGTTAGTTATTTTTGCCGCGCTGACTAGTGTAATTAGGCAAAAGATAGATTCCAGAGTTTTCCTGCCATGTTCAATAAATGCAAAACCCGATTCATCTAACTGGATGCGTATGGGATGACTGCATGATTGAATCAGTCTCTGGAATCTTTATTTATGCAAATGAAAACCAATTTCAAGATCATGTCTACTCAAATCATCATTTCCTAGACAAGATAACCTCTCGGCTCAAAGTTTTGATGACAGCAATTTTTATGTATTTAGACCACACTCAAAATTAATCTCTTGCCTTCTTTCCTCCTTGCTATGAAATTTTAATCAAGATGTGGTTCATATTCCTGAAAATAGCTGTAAATTTTGGGCTAACTTTTTGGAAATATAAAAAAGGGGTTAGAGGAGATGATAATAACTCGCTCAACGTAAGTGAGGACTTTGAGAGAGTTTGAGCGTTCTCCTCTATTTTCTTTACGCTTTTTAGGCGTTAAAGATTTGAGAAAGTTAATTTGCATTTTCCTGGCAAAACTTTCTCTACCCCTTCCTTAATTATAAACCATTATCAAAGTAGTTTCCACAATGTGAATAATCTGAATACAGGTATTTCCTGATTTTTATTTCTGATAATTTACTACCTGGGATAGTTACTTTTTTATTCCATAATATTTGCCACTTAAATCTCAGAACAGCATATTCTAGTCCTAATATAAGGTGCGATGTCGTGAACTCGTTACAGCGTGAAGACAACAATTCTTGGAATCGTTTAAATGAGACGATTCCAGAGGATCTGCCCATACTACAAGCTAATGAGTTTCTTCCCCATATTGGTAAATGGCTCAATATTGGTGGGGGGGTGATGATTAGTATCTTTGTAATTGCTGTCAGTCTCACATCTGTCCTCAATTACAATGTCACAGTTAAAGTTCCTGCAACTATTCGACCATTGGGAGAGTTACGGTTAGTTGAATCTGCAATGACGGGAACGGTGAGAAAGATTGCAGTCAAGGAAAATCAGTTTGTCAATAAGGGAGAAATAATTGCTTATCTTGATGATTCCCAATTACAATCTCAGAAAAAACAACTGCAAAATACTATTGAGAAAAATCAATTACAAATCAATCAAGTTAATGCTCAAATCAATCAAGTCAATGCTCAAATACTTGCTCAAACTAATTTAAATGAACGCAGTATTATAGCTGCACAAGCTGAGTTAACTGGTAGTGAACGCAACTATAAAGATCAGGGAATTCAAGCGAATGCGGAAATGAGACAAGCGGAAGTAGCTTTGAAATTAGCGCAGGAACAACTCAAAAGATTACAAACAGAGAAGGTTTTAGAAACAACTATAAAAGAGGCAGAATCAAGCTTAAATTTGGCTAAATTACAGCGCGATCGCTTGCAGGAGATAGTGAAATCAGGAGCAATATCTCAGAATTTACTGGAAGAAAAAGAACAAGCTGTAAAAACGGCTGAAGCCAAATTAGAACAAGCTAAATCTAGTTCTAAAAATCTCCAAGAAGAAAAAGAACAAGCTGTAAAATTAGCTAAAATAAACCTACAAAAAGCCAAAATTGCGATTAATCCTAGTAATGCCAATGTCACAGTAGCATCGGAAAGAATTAAACAAGAACAGTCTAGGGGTAGAGCTACTTTAGCTGCTTTACAAAAAGAAGGAGAGACATTATTTCAGCAAAGATTAGAACTACAAAAACAACAAATTCGCGCTCGTCAAGAATTACAACAACTAGAAAATGACTTGAATAAAAGTGTAATTCGTTCTCCCACAACTGGGACACTAATGCAACTGAAACTCCGCAACTCTGAACAGGTAGTGCAAATCAGTGAAGCGATCGCTCAAATTGCTCCTCTTGATGCTCCTTTAGTAATCAAAGCTCGTGTTTCTGCAAAAGATATTGACAAAGTGGAAGTCAATCAAGCCGTAAAAATGCAAGTTTCCGCTTGTCCCTATCCAGAGTATGGAACTCTCAATGGAACTGTGAAAGCAGTTGCACCAGATGCTGTAGCCATAGTACAAAACAATTTAGTTCCAAGTACACCCCAAGCATCTACTTACGAAGTCAATATTGAACCAGAAAATATATATCTAGGGAAAGGCGATCGCTTGTGTCATCTTAAATCTGGTATGGAAGGACGCGCTGATATTATTTCCCGGAGGGAAACTGTCATGAAATTTATTCTCAGAAAAGGCAGACTAATCACGGACTTATAGAAATTAAGCAACAGCACAATTCCATATTCTCACCAGTTTTATTAATGTTAAATCTTTAACGTTTATGTTCAATATCTTCAAAAGTCCTCAAAAATACAAGTGTACTTTACAGTTAAGTGAAGAAGACTGTGGAGCAGCTTGTCTAGTTTCCATTACCAAGCATTATGGGCGCTTTTTAAGTATGAATAAAAGCCGTGATGCCGTGGGAACTGGACAACTAGGAACAACTTTATTAGGATTAAAACGAGGCTCAGAAAATCTTGGTTTTAATGCTAGAGCCGTCAAAGCTTCCCCAGAAATTATAGACAGAATCACAGAAATTACATTACCTGCAATTATCCATTGGCAAGGCTATCATTGGGTAGTTTTATATGGTAAAAAAGGCAGAAAATACGTAATTGCCGATCCTGCTGTCGGCATTCGTTATCTCACCAAAGAAGAATTAACTACGGCTTGGAATGGAGTCATGCTCTTAGTAGAGCCAGATCCAGAGCGATTTTTTGATCAACCTCAAGAAGAATCGAAAGGTGGAATAATGCGATTTTTTCGCCGCATTCTACCCTATCGTGGCTTACTAACTCAGGTTTTAATGATCAATATTGTTCTTGGCATACTAGCTTTAGGAACTCCTGTTTTGATTCAATTATTAACAGATGATGTTCTCGTTCGGGGAGATGTACAATTACTGACAGTTGTGGTTTCTGCCGTTATCATCATGAGTTTATTTAGTGGAGGTTTACAAGTATTTCAATCTTTAATGATTTCTCACTTTGGACAAAGATTACAATTAGGTTTAGTTCTAGAATTTGGGCGGAAACTTCTCCAATTACCACTAAATTATTATGAATCTCGACGAAGTGGGGAAATCACTAGCCGATTGAGAGATATTAGTGAAATTAATCAATTAGTATCACAAATTGTGATTGTGTTACCCAGCCAGTTTTTTATTGCTGTTATCTCTTTAGGTTTAATGTTATTTTATAGCTGGCAATTAACAATAGCAGTTCTATTAATTGCTGCTTTAATGACTTTATCTACTTTACCTTTTTTACCCATTCTCCAACAAAAAACTCGCAGTCTTTTAGTGTTAGGAGCAGAAAATCAAGGGGTTTTAGTAGAAACATTTAAAGGCGCACAGGTAATCAAAACTACAAATGCCGCTCCTCAATTTTGGGATGAATTTCAAAGTCGTTTTGGTCGTCTAGCGAATCTGACTTTTAGTACAATTCAATTAGCAATTATTAACGGGACTGTGGCTAAACTTTTATCTACAGTTGGTGGTGTAGTCTTACTAGGATTTGGCAGTATTTTAGTTATTCGAGGTAATTTAAGTATTGGACAAATGTTAGCTTTTAATGCTTTACAAGTTAATGTTTTAGTTTTAATTAGCTCATTAGTTGGCTTTGTTGATGAATATTTTCGCTCTCAAACCGCAGTTTCTCGATTATTAGAAGTGATTGATGCGACACCAGAAGTAGTAGGAGGTAGTCAAAAACCCATCGCCCAAATTTCTAGTCATGCAGATATTAGTTGTTCCCATATCAAGTTTCATCACCCCGGAAGAGTGGATTTACTAGATGATTTTTCTCTTCAGCTTCCTGGGGGAAAAGTAATTGCTTTAATTGGTAAATCAGGCTGTGGTAAAAGCACTTTAGCTAAATTATTGGCTGGGTTATATCAACCAGATTCTGGTAATATCCGCATCGGTTTTTTTAATATGCAAGATATCGCTTTAGATTGTTTACGACAACAAGTAGTTTATGTTCCCCAAGAACCTCATTTTTGGAGTCGTTCAATTTTAGAAAACTTCCAATTAGGAACACCTTCTATTTCTTTTGAAGAAGTTGTGCGAGCTTGTGATATTGCTGACGCAGATGGCTTTATTAGTCAATTACCTAATAAATATCAAACTGTATTAGGAGAATTTGGCGCAAATCTTTCTGGTGGACAAAGACAAAGATTAGCGATCGCTCGCGGAATTCTCACAAATCCACCTATACTCATTTTAGATGAAGCTACAGCCGGACTAGATCCTATGAGTGAGGCTCATGTTCTAGATCGTCTTTTGGAATATCGTGCAGGAAAAACCACAATTTTAATTACCCATCGTCCGAGTGTTATCCATCGCGCTAATTGGATTGTATTGATAGAAAAAGGTCAAGTACAAATTCAAGGAACTCCTGATACATTTTTATCAAAACCGGGAGAACATCTACAGTTTTTAACTGTATAAATCAATAGTTATTAAGTTCTTTATTTACTGATTATTTCAACCCATAACAATATGTTTTACAATACTCAACTCAATCAACCTCAATTATTCATATCTCTGTCTGAAGCAGAACAAGAATCTCTCGTTGGTGGACAAATATCCTCTATGTTCGGGGAAGGATTAGATGAGGGAAATTTATTTTTCCAGAAAACTGATATCGAAACCGAAGGTAACAATAATTTAAATCTTGCAGCAGGTGATTCTAGTTCAGAAAATACTAAATATAAACTTTCCCAAATCACCATGATTATTCCTATGAACTTGGGAATGGGACAATTAAATAATATTGATACTAACAAACAGAATAATAATTTAATGCTTTTATTTAAATATTTATTCTCTTAGTTAGTTGTTTTTTAACTCCCTCTCGATGTAAAGTAAGTAGGTAGGTGGGAAAACTTATAACTATGTCATTGCGAGTGGAACGGAGTGGAACGCAGCAATCCCAAGAGTTTTGGGTAATTTACAGTTCGTTACATAGTTGGGTTGATTAGCATCTACCTACTTATCATATTTTCACCATTTCTATGTATTTTGGTCGCTAGAACCGTTGTTTTAGGTTGTAGTTAATGCCCAATTGAGAATTATTGAGCATGGTAGAAAATATGAGGATATTCATGGAGTAGTAAATCAGGTTGATTTTTTGGCATAAGATATTATGTCTTTAGGTGAATTAAATATTTAGACTTTATATTTATAAATAAAGTTAAAGGTGTTTTTCACCTTTATAAATCAATAATGAGGTTAATGATCATGTCACATCAAGTCATGCAATCGGATTTAATTGTTGACTTATCAACAGATGAACAAGAGATATTAACTGGAGGGCGCTATAGTCCTTCTCATGAAGAAGAAAACGGTAAATTTAATGGGGGTAGATTTAACGGTTCTTCTTCCTCTGATGATGATGATGATGATGAATGTCAAAAGAAAGATGGTAAATCTAAATATAACTTTTTAGTTTACCGTCCCACTATCTATAACCCCAAATTTTATATCAAAGCCTAATTAGTCATCTCTTTTATTTCCATGATTTGGAAATAAGTTTGACTACTGGAAACCCACCAATTTGAAGAATATATCAAGGTCGTAGTTATAATTTTGCACCCATCAAGATATGTAAATATTATGGGTGTATTTTATTGATCAAAATAGTTAGTTGAAATTATTTACATGTAATTTATCTTATTCAATAAATACAGTTATAAATTAATAACTACTATAATAGTCCATAAGAAATAAAAGAAATCTTTCGTATTTATAACTATGGGCGAATTACTATCATAAAAAAAATAGTTATAAATAAATTAATAGATGCCACACATCTATAGTAAATTAGTGAGGCTAACAATCATGACTTCTCAAATCACTACATCAAATTTGCTTGTAGAATTATCCACCGAAGACCAGGAACTTTTATCTGGGGGAAGAAGAAGATGTGTCCGCAAATGTTACTGGGATTGCTATCCCAAAAAATCCTACGGTGGACAAAAAGGTGGCTATGATGACAGAAATGGCTATGATGACAGAGGTGGCTATGATGATGACAGAGGTGGCTATGATGATGACAGAGGTCGCTATTAGGATGAATAAGGTAACTAAGAATGCCTAACCTCTGTCCTTCAACAACTGATAACATAACCAGGCTGAAGCCATAGATTTTTAGGTGATTTAGTTGTCTAAAGATGATCTTTGTTATATCCCGTCAGGAAATTCAGTTTCTTGCGGGATATAACTTTTACGTTTGACTTATGTAACGGATATATTGTAATTTAGAATATGCAATCTGTAATCTTTGAATTATATCAAATGTTATTAAATCAGCAAATATCAGAATATCTTCTGGTTTTTACTAATCCTAATTCTAAGATTCTATGCTGATTTAATAGCTGTATTACTTGGGAGATAAATCACTATAATCGAAAATGTATTTAGCCTAATCAAAAGCTATATTTTTATCTTTTTTAATTCTAACTCTAGGAGAAGTGAATTTTCAACAAACATATTTACAAATAGAAGAGAGGATTACAAACTTAACACTTACTTAATTTAAGTGAGTAAACTCTAAACTATTAATTGAGGTGAACAATTATGTCAGATCAAAACATTTCATCTGAGTTATTGACTGAATTATCCGCAGAAGATCAGGAACTACTCTCCGGTGGTCACTACTGGGGTGGTGGCTGGGGTCGTCCACGCTGGGGTGGTGGCTGGGGTCGTCCACGCTGGGGTGGTGGCTGGGGTCGTCCACGCTGGGGTGGTGGCTATCGTCGTTGGTAATCTAATGGACTCAACTTTGAATACTGTACGATCTTGATTCAATCTAATTTTATATAGAGACGTTCTGTGGAACGTCTCTATCTTATTTTTCGGCAATATCTAAAACCAACTCACCAATCCAATTTAGTAAAATCGGATTTACTAACTCAGGTGCTTCATCTTGAGGACAATGACCTACTCCTTCCAAAGAAATAAATTTTTGGACTTGGGGAAAATTGGCTAACTCTCTACCTAAATTAATGGGTTCCCAAGGGTCAGCCGTTCCCCATAAAATAATCGCTGGACAAGATAATATAGGTAATAAGTCTTCTGGTAAAGGTCCGCTGGAATAAGCAGTAAAAGCCAAGAATACAGCAGCAGCACCTGAATCTTTCGCTGGTGTCATCAAAATCTCTACTAATTCATCTGTGACTGTTTCCCCGTTAGCATAGGCTTGTAAAAGAATATTTTTGACTGTTTTCGGTTGAGCGAGGCGATTGAAAAAGAAATCACCTACTTGTTTAATAGATAAAAAGTTTTGCAAAATTGGCGCACCAACCCGCTTTATCCAAGGTAAAGTAATGCGTTTGCGATCGTGCAATAATCGCAAAGAACAATTAAGTAAAGCAGTTCCCAAAGTCATATCCGGGTTAATTACCGCAGCTTGCATGGCGACAATACAACCAATGGAATTTCCCACTAAAAACGCTGGTTCACCCACTACTTCCCGACAAAAATCAACTATTTGCTGTCCCCAGGTTTCTAGTGTGTAGGTAATTTTTTCTCCTGGTGTCGGTTTGGCTGAACCGCCAAAGCCTATTAAATCAATGGCATAAACTCGACAACTTTCTGCTAAAACTGGGATATTTTTGCGCCAGTGCTGCCATGATGCCCCAAATCCATGGATGAGGATTACAGCAGGGCCTGTAGTCCCTTGGGTTTGGTAACAAATTGGGAAACCTTGCCAAAGCCAGATTTTTGTAGAGGTGGTCATAGGAAATATGATCGAAGATTACTTTGTTCAGTATGGCAGTTGTCAATCAATCATCAAAAATCGCTCATTTTCCCAAATTCGAGACTATATTAACAATTAACAATTGATAATTGACAATTGACAATGCTTAATAAAGTGAAAACCTAGATCAATCAATGACAATTGATAATTGACTGGGCGCAGGCCTTGCGCCCCTACCTTGTGATTCCTTGCTTTGTAACTGCTCAATAATCTGGGGTAAATCGTTCAAGAACAAGCCTCAAATGGCGTAAAATCGCTCCCTAATAGGTAGTACGCACCCATTTATTGATGTGGATTCCTCGCTCTGATGAAAGAACTTTTTCCGAGCCTCTTACTTAGTGACTTGTACTACTTCTGTAAAATTGGCTGAGGTTTACATATCAATTTTTGGTAAATTTAATCCTAAAGTTTTCAATAAAAAATTACTATGTTTTAAAAAAGTTCGGTAAATTTTACTAGGAGATAAATTGAATACAGTCAGTATTATGATTATACTAAAGTGACTACAGTCATTTCCCTGTAATTAAAACTTATAAGGAAATTTAAAACCGCTTTAGAGATATTTTGTACAGCATTTCCATGATGTGTTGTGTTTAATTGTAAAATATTCTGAGTTGGTGAATTTATTTACAAAAATCTATGAAAGTTAGCTGGAGAATTCCCAACAATGATATAGTTAATGATGATAAAATAATTACCATTACTAGAGTCAATTATTTTACATTCTGCACCTTTTCAATTTAGACTTAAAACCGAATGCCGAAGTTAACACAAATTTTTTGTGCCTAGTTAACCACAGCGGAAATAAACTACTATTCCCAACTTTACAAAAAGCTCAAATTGTATTTAGTTTGAATGTTAAATTTTGGATTCCGCCAAGTTGTACTAGTTCTTTCGAGTCAGAGCAGATGAATATACTAGAAACAAGTGATACTCCAATTGGGAGTTATGCCCCAGATTTTGAACTGCCCGGAATTGACAAACAAGTACACCATTTAAGTCGCTATCTGGAAAAATTCCATTTAATCTGTGTGATTTCATTAAACAATGATTGTCCCTATGTAGAGATGTACATAGATAGACTCAAAAATATTCAAGCGGAATTTGCAGATAGTGGGTTTACACTGATTGGTTTAAATGGTTGTAGTGGCGAAAATGAGATGGGAGACCATTTTGAACAGATGAAAGCTTTTGCCGAGCGTCATCAACTAAATTTTCCCTATATATGGGACTCAACTCAAGATGTAACTCGCAGCTTTGGTGTAATGACGACACCTACAGCTTTTTTAATAGATCATCATGGGATTGTCCGCTATAAAGGGCAGATAGATGATCACCCCGATCAAGCATCAGCAGCGGGAGTGGATTATTTAAGAAATGCGATCGCGTGTTTATTTCAAGAACAAGAAATACAGCCAGCCCAAACCGAACAAATAGGTACTGTATTCAGATGGCGTACAACCTAACTAGACACAGATAGTCACTGTACTGCTATCTTAAATTGGAGGCAATTGCAACTTTTTTGATAAAGCGGAACTTCATGGGAACGAATTACCGACGGGTTTTACTTAAACTGAGCGGTGAAGCCTTAATGGGCAACCTGGGCTATGGCATTGATCCAGAAGTGGTCGAGGGAATAGCCAAGGAAATAGGAGAGGTGATAGCCACTGGTGTGCAGATAGCCATCGTTGTTGGCGGTGGGAATATTTTTCGAGGCGTGAAAGCAGCATCGGCGGGTATGGATCGGGCAACTGCTGATTATATCGGGATGATTGCTACGGTAATGAACGCCATGACCTTGCAAGATTCTCTAGAACGGATGGGAATACAGACAAGGGTACAAACGGCGATCGCTATGCAAGAACTAGCAGAACCATATATTCGCCGTCGAGCCATCCGTCATCTAGAAAAAGGGCGGGTGGTAATTTTTGGGGCTGGTTCAGGCAATCCCTTCTTTACCACAGATACGACTGCGGCCTTAAGAGCCGCAGAAATTGAAGCAGAAGTGATTTTTAAAGCTACCAAAGTAGACGGTATCTACGATGCTGATCCCAAACTTCATCCTGATGCCAAACGGTTTACGACTCTTACCTACGCCCACGTTTTGGCTAAAGATTTGCGAGTCATGGATAGTACCGCAATTGCCTTATGTAAAGAAAATAATCTCCCCATTCTAGTATTTGACCTAACGGTGCGAGGTAACATCCACCGGGCAGTCATGGGAGAATCCATTGGCACCCTTGTGGGAGGTTCTTGTGAAATTAGCTGAAGCTCAAGAGACAATGCAGAAAACCGTTGAGTCCACTCAACGAGCTTTTAATACCATTCGCACTGGTCGCGCTAATGCGAGTTTATTAGATAAGGTACAAGTGGAGTATTACGGTACACCCACATCCTTAAAATCACTAGCAAACATTAGCACACCAGATTCTTCAACCATCCTGATTCAGCCTTACGATAAGAGCAGCTTGAATATTATTGAAAAAGCCATCTCTTTATCCGACGTGGGTTTAACAACCAATAACGACGGGACTGTGATTCGGTTGAATATTCCGCCATTAACCAGCGATCGCCGGAAAGAATTTGTTAAACTTGCGGCTAAGTATGCAGAGGAAGGTCGTGTAGCAATTCGCAATATCCGCCGAGATGCTATAGACTCTATCCGCAAACAGGAAAAAAATGCCGAAATCTCAGAAGATGAATCACGGGATCAACAAGACAAACTCCAAAAGCTGACTAACAAGCACACAGAAAAAATTGACCACTTGTTGGCAGAAAAGGAAAAAGACATCACCACTGTCTAATCTGGGGACTCTTTCATGGGGTGACAGGGTGATGGGGAGACAAAACAAGTTAAAAGTCAAAATTCAAGAATTTCTGCCTCTTGCCTGTTCCCTGTTCCCTGTTCCCTGTTCCCATATTCACTAAAAATTTATAAAAAATCATAAACCCTTATATATACTAGAAAATCAACTAACTAAAATAAAAAGCAAAAATTAGCCATTATGTACGACTGTATCATCGTCGGTGCTGGACCAGCAGGTGGAACAGCAGCATATCATCTAGCCAAAAAAGGTCGCTCAGTTTTAGTTTTAGAAAAAGAATCCTTGCCCAGATATAAGCCTTGTGGCGGTGGTGTGTCACCAGCGATCGCTCAATGGTTCGATTTTGACTTTAGCCCCGCCATTTCCGTAAAAGCCGACTCTTTGAGCTTCACTTGGAAATTAGGCGACCCTGTAGAAGCAAAAATTGATACCAAAGATCCAGTTTGGATGGTACGGCGAGATATTTTCGATCATTTTCTAGTTCAACAAGCCCAAAACCAAGGGGCTGAACTACGGGACAATACAGAAGTCACAGGGATCGAATTTAAAACCGATCATTGGCAAGTTAATACAGCTAATGGACCAGTTACAGGCCGCTATCTGATTGCTGCCGATGGTGCAAAAGGTTCAATGGCTAAATGGCTAGGTTTTAAAGAACGCAAACGCCGATTAGCAGGAGCATTAGAAGCCGAAATTCCCGCAACTGTCGAGAAAAAAACCACAATTCACTTTGAATTTGGCTTAGTCAAAAATGGCTATATTTGGAACTTCCCCAAAGCTGACTCTTATTCCATCGGCGTGGGAACATTTATTGGTGGTGAACCCCAAGACTTTAAGAAAATTTTAGATGAATATGCCAAATCTTTTAATGTAGATGTCAAAAATAGTAAACAATATGGTCATCCCCTGTGTATTTGGGATGGAAACCAAAAACTGCACACCCAAAACGCAGTTTTAGCTGGAGAAGCAGCTTGTGTAGTTGATCCCTTTACAGCCGAAGGCATTCGTCCTTCTATTTTTAGCGGTGTTCTAGCCGCAGGATTTATTAACGATGCTTTAAGTGGTGATATTAATGCCCTAGCTAATTATACCGATGCCATTAACGAACAATGGGGAAGCGATATGGCTTGGGCGCAAAAACTAGCAGGAGCATTTTACCGCTTCCCTGGTATTGGCTACAAAGTCGGTGTTAAACGCCCCTCTGGCGCTCAAATCATGGGTAAAATCCTCTGTGGCGAACTGCGCTATGGTGATGTCGCCGGTCGTGCTTTAAAGCGATTAATTCCTGGTTTTGGTTGATATAGCAGGGAGTAGGGGAGCAGGGGAGCAGGGAGCAGAGGAGCAGGGAGAAGGCAGAAGGGAGAAGGGAGCAGGGGAGCAGGGAGCAGGGGGTCGGAGAAAAATATTCTTTTGCAACGGACAACGGACAACTGACAACGGACAACGGACAACTGACTCCTACTCCTCAATATCAGCGTCATGGAGAGCAGGATATTCCTTAACGATCACTAACTCTGTATTATCTTCCTCATACTTACCCCATTGATCTAACACATCTTTAATCAACACTTCTTGCACCCAAATTTTTGCAACAACGGTGAGAGGAAGTGCTAAAAATAATCCTAAAAATCCAAAGAAAGTCACAAAAAATAACTGAGAAATTAGAGTGACAGCAGGTAGTAAAGATACTTGATGTGCCATAACTACAGGTGTAATGAAATTGCTCTCTGCTTGTTGAATAAAAAAGAAGAGAATAAAAACAGCAACAGCTTTCCAGGGACTATCCAAAAGAGCGATCGCCATAGCAGGAACTACACTCATAGTTGGACCCAAATTAGGAATTAAATTCATAAATCCTGCTAACACCGACAAAGCTAATGCGGCTTTAATGTGTAAAATTGATAAACCCACCAAACTCATCAACCCGACTACAAAAACACCAATTGCTGCACCTGTAACCCATCCTCCTAAAGAAACTTCGCACTGTTCTACAATTCCTCCTACCCGTCGCCGATAAAAGGAGGGAAATATGCGGATAAATACTTTCTGATAAGCATCAGGATCAACTAGAAACATTCCGGTTAAAACCAGAACTAAGAGAATTTTCAGGACTACTTCTAAAGATCCAGAAACAAAAGCAAAAGAGTTACCTAATAGGCGATTAAATAGCGGTTGTGCTTGTTCAATCAAACTATTCAAATCCGGTATGTAGGGTAATAATTGTTGAGGAATATGAGTTCTTTGTTCATCAATCCAACTATTAAACCGCTCAAATCCTTGGGGAACTCTATAGGTGAGTTCATTAAATTGCTGGATAAAAGGTGGTACAATTAACCAGAAAAAACAGATCACACCAGCAAAGAAAATTCCTACAGATAATAAAACTGCTAATCCTCGTTTTATTCCTAAACTTTGCAAACGTTGAGCTAAACGATTTAAAGTCGTCGCTAAAACAACAGCAGCAAATATCAGCAGCAAAACTTCACGAAGTTGCCATAATATATATAAAGATATAATTAAGGCCATTAAACCTATCCATTGACCAAGATTCACAAGCGAGACTCCCAGCTTGATAAGATACTTTTTATGACAATGCAGTTAGATTAGCTGATTTTAGCTACACTACTGACATTTTTTGTGTTAATTTTCTTTTTGTTTTGGTATTCTCAACAGTAAAGTTGTTGCCATAATCACAGTTGGTAATAAAACTATAATTAGCACATTCGTCACTGTGGCTGGAATCCATAAAAACGGCGCAGCATATTTAATTAATACTGATAGCAAAGCCGAAAACAATAATAGCTTCAGCAAAAATCCTAGTTGATTTTCCATGATAGTACGGTAATACACATAATTTTATGGGGCATATACTAATTTAGACTTTACAGCAACAGATAGTTTAGTAATTGTTAGAATTTTTGTAAGCAGAATAGACTGAATAATTCAAAGTTTGTAGTGAGGACTTTAGTCCTCATTTAAGGGCTGAAGCCCTTACTACCAAATCATCTCAATATTTTTACATTACTTAATCTACTTTGATTTATTTTCGTCTACTTACTTATCGGCTAGATTTGATGCTTTGATTTCCAAAGTTATTCTATTCTCCCATTGCCATGATATATCTACCGATTTCATTCCTGCTATTTATTGGGTTATTGCTGTTGCTGCCATTTATTTGGTTTGCGGTAGCAGTAGACGTGGTGGAAATTGCGGTAGCTAAGTTGGGGTTTTCTCCTAACATTGCTTTTTTATTATTGGTACTAGTCATAGTTACCAGCACAATCAACATTCCCATCTACCGCTTAGAAGCTCCAGTTCAATTAACGGATGAATTTGCAGCACTGTGGGTAAGAGAATTTTGGGGGATTCCCTTAAGGAAAATGCAACGTTCTACCGTGATAGCTCTGAATGTAGGTGGTGGATTGATACCAGTGGTTTTGGCATTATATCAGTTTTCCCAGGGAAATACACTGGCAATTCTTTTAGTTACAGCAATTGTGACTGTTGTCAGCTACTTTGCAGCCAGGGTAGTACCAGGAATTGGTATTCAAATGAATCCCTTGCTTGCACCGTTGAGTGCGGCTGTTTCTGCAATGCTTATAGCCTCATCTCATGCTGCACCTGTAGCTTTTGCGGGTGGTGTACTGGGTACTTTGATTGGCGCTGATTTGCTACATCTCAAGGACATTCAAGCCATGAGTTCAGGTGTGTTGAGCATTGGCGGTGCTGGTGTATTTGATGGGATTGCTTTATGTGGACTATTTGCATTGTTATTAAGTTGATATTTGTCAGTTGCTAATAATTAAAGCGAGGCGAAAAGAAGCATCAGCATTCGGTGTAAGGGCGAAGCATTCGGAAAATAAACTTGGGAAAAACCGATAATTTGTCGCCCGAATGCTTCGCCCCTACTTGGGAAAAAAATGGATAATTAATTTTCTCTTCTCCTCCCTGTCACCTGTCACTTTCTTCACCCGTCAATTATCAATTGTTATTGATTTATCCAGGTTTTTAATTTATTAAGCACTGATCACTGGATTCATGAAAAAATTTGATTGAGGTAAATGAAATGCCTGTAGAAACTAATAATAAGAACCAGATGAAAACGCCGATAATTAGGCAATTTGGCGGTAGTTTGCTAATTTTATTGACTTTTTTGTTATTGCTGAATTTGATAGTTCCCAGTATATTTGGAACTCGGTTACAACAAGTTCCCTATAGTGATTTTATCGCTCAGGTGCAAGCAGGTAAAGTAGATAAAGCCATTGTCGGCAGCGATCGCATTGAATATGCAATCAAAACCCAAACTCCAGAAGGAAAAACAGTTGAACAAGTCTTTCGGACTACACCAGTCGCCATTGACTTAGATTTACCCAAAATTCTCAGACAGCATAATGTCGAATTTACCGCGCCACCACCAGCCGAAAACGCTTGGATTGGAACTTTATTAAGTTGGTTAGCTCCTCCCTTAATTTTCTTTGGGATTTGGGCATTTTTAATGAGTCGTCAAGGTGGAGGACCGGCTGCACTCACAGTGGGAAAAAGCAAAGCCCGGATTTATTCTGAAGGCAGTACCGGTGTAAAATTCCCGGATGTAGCAGGTGTAGATGAAGCCAAAGCCGAATTAGAAGAAATCATTGATTTTCTCAAAAATGCCACCAAATACACAACTTTAGGGGCAAAGATTCCCAAAGGTGTATTATTAGTTGGACCTCCTGGTACTGGAAAAACATTACTAGCAAAAGCGATCGCTGGGGAAGCCAGTGTTCCTTTTTTCAGTATCTCCGGTTCGGAATTTATCGAATTATTCGTTGGTGTTGGTGCAGCACGAGTCCGCGATTTATTTGAACAAGCCAAACAACAAGCACCCTGTATTGTCTTTATTGACGAATTAGACGCACTGGGTAAATCGCGCGGTGGTCCCGGTGGTTTTGTTGGTGGGAACGATGAACGGGAACAAACCCTCAACCAATTACTCACGGAAATGGATGGTTTTGATGCTAACACTGGTGTCATTATTATCGCTGCTACCAACCGTCCCGAAATCCTTGATCCCGCCTTACGTCGTCCTGGTCGTTTTGACCGTCAAGTAGTCGTGGATAGACCTGATAAAATCGGTCGGGAAGCCATTCTCAAAGTCCACGCTAGAAATGTAAAATTAGCCGAAGATGTGGATTTAGGAATTATTGCTACCCGGACTCCCGGCTTTGCTGGTGCAGATTTAGCTAACCTGGTCAATGAAGCCGCTTTATTAGCAGCTAGAAACAACCGCCAAGCCGTAATTATGGTAGATTTTAATGAAGCCATTGAACGGTTAGTTGCAGGGTTAGAAAAACGTTCTCGTGTCTTAAATGAAATCGAGAAAAAAACCGTCGCTTATCACGAAGTTGGACACGCTATTATTGGCTCATTAATGCCCGGTGCTGGTAAAGTTGAGAAAATTTCCGTTGTTCCTCGTGGTGTCGGTGCATTGGGTTATACAATCCAAATGCCAGAAGAAGACCGCTTTTTAATGATAGAAGATGAAATTCGCGGACGGATTGCTACGTTATTAGGTGGACGTTCGGCTGAAGAAATTGTTTTTGGAAAAGTATCTACCGGCGCTGCTGACGATATCCAAAAAGCCACTGACTTAGCAGAACGGACTGTTACCATTTATGGTATGAGTAACAAACTCGGTCCAGTAGCTTTCGAGAAAATTCAACAGCAGTTTATTGAAGGCTATGGAAATCCTCGTCGAGCGATTAGTCCCCAAGTAGCAGAAGACATTGACCACGAAGTTAAGCAGATAGTGGATAATGCTCATCACATTGCCTTAACTATTCTCCACTTTAACCGCGATTTACTAGAAGAAATTGCCCAGGAATTGTTACAAAAAGAAATTCTTGAAGGTGGCTATCTCCGGGAACGTATTACTCAAGCTCAAGCACCAGCAGAACTCACAGAATGGCTGAGAACTGGTCAGTTGGAAAATGACAAACCTTTGATGCAAACTTTGTTAGTGTGAACTACCACACACTGACTTTCGGTACAGCGTGGGCTTCCCAATTCATTGGGAAGTTTTTTCCGCCTTATATCCCGCCACTGATTCACAAGTACCAAATTCAGTGGGGGACTTACGGCGAATAGTCAACTGAATTTTTACTGGTTATTATTAAAACTCAATAATGAAGTAAATATAACGATATGTGTATTATTCCCTGATTGTATTAATTAAGAAATGAAAACTTTATTTATGAAAATCAATAAATCATCAACTTAAACCTCATCCATCTTGAAAACTTGAGTTTTCGCCATAGAAAAAACTATGGATTTCAACTTGGAAGGGGTTTATTTAGCAAAAAATTACACTAACTCAATTTTTTGGTTATGTTACCTCTTTTATGTACATCTAAAAAATAATTTTGTAAATGAGTGGTGAGACACCTTTGATTAATTTCCTAATATGGTTTAGGATATGGCAGAAATTACAATAATGTAGATTCAGTGACGATAATTGCAAAGTTACCCAATCCTTTAGGCATACTTCGCAAAAATTTATACTAACTACCATTCTCAACCTTCATTGTGCTGATTTTTAAAGAAAATTCCAGTCCAAATAGACATACCTATAGAGCCTTGAATAAGCTACTTTTGAGAGGTAAATCTGTGAGGGTTATGGCCTGTATGCTGCCCTTATTCATCTGGTGGGGATGCAAAGCAGTACAAAGCCACTTTGTACAACCACAAGCAATATTAGTTTTAGGTGGTTCTACTCGCCTATTAGAAAGGGAAAAGTTTACAGCAAAATTAGCTCACCAACATCCAAATATACCCATTTGGATTTCTGGAGGCAGTCCACCTCAGTATACTAAAAAAATATTTGCTAATGCCGGCATTGATCCCCGACGTTTAAACTTAGATTATGAAGCTGTAGACACAGTTACTAACTTTACGACCTTAGTGGATGAATTGCGATCGCGTGGAATTAAAAGTGTCTATTTAATTACATCTGACTTTCATATGCGCCGTGCTTGTGTAGTTGGTGAAATTGTTTTAGGTAGTCGGGGAATGAACTTCAAACCCGTACCAGTTCCTTCCCAAAGTTCACCAGAACCGATTGAAAAATCTATCCGGGATGGAGTCAGGGCAGTGATTTGGTTAGCTACAGGCTATACAGGTGCTGATAGTGCAGTGAGAAAATAAGCCATCAAACTCTTATCTGTTCCCTGTTCCCTATTCCCTATTCCCTATTCTCTGTTCCCTGTTCCCTGTTCCCTATTCCCTATTCCCTTATCTCAAGCAACAATTTAAATTTTTAATTTTGGATATCCCCATTTCCCAATATCTCCACAATTTGATACCCTAGCTTAAACAGTTTTGAGAAAAGTTAAAGCGTGGAAATTCAACTTGGGCGGGGAAAAATGGCTCGTCGAGCCTATGGAATTGATGAAATTGCTTTAGTCCCTGGTAAAAGAACGCTCGATCCGAGTTTAGCTGATACTCAGTGGAAAATTGGCAATATCGAGCGAAACATCCCCATTATTGCCAGTGCAATGGATGGTGTTGTTGATGTAAATATGGCTGTTCGCCTGTCCCAATTGGGAGCATTAGGCGTGATTAACTTAGAGGGTATTCAAACTCGCTATGCTGACCCCGAACCGATTTTAGATCGGATTGCCTCTGTCGGTAAAGATGAATTTGTTAGCCTCATGCAAGAACTTTATGCCGAACCAATAAAGCCGGAATTAATTGAAAAACGTATTCAGGAAATTAAACAACAAGGCGGTATTGCGGCAGTTAGCGCAACTCCAGCAGGTGCAAGCAAATATGGTGAATTTGTAGCTAAAGCAGGAGCAGATTTATTTTTTATCCAAGCTACAGTAGTTTCTACTGCTCACCTATCTCCAGAGTCTATTACTCCACTTGATTTAGCAGAATTTTGCCGTTCTATGCCCATCCCTGTGGCATTAGGAAATTGTGTAACTTATGAAGTCACCTTGGATTTAATGAAAGCTGGTGCAGCAGCAGTATTAGTGGGTATTGGACCCGGTGCTGCTTGTACTTCCCGTGGAGTGCTGGGTGTAGGCGTACCTCAAGCTACAGCGATCGCCGATTGTACAGCCGCTAGAGACGATTATTACCGGGAAACTGGTCAATATGTCCCTATCATCGCTGACGGCGGTCTTATCACCGGTGGAGACATCTGTAAATGTATCGCCTGTGGCGCTGATGGCGTGATGATTGGTTCTCCATTTGCCAGAGCCGCTGAAGCTCCAGGGCGTGGTTATCACTGGGGTATGGCAACTCCCAGCCCAGTATTACCCCGTGGTACTCGCATTCGTGTTGGTACTACTGGAACTCTAGAACAAATACTCACAGGTCCTGCAGGTTTAGATGACGGTACTCATAATCTTTTAGGCGCTTTAAAGACCAGTATGGGGACTTTAGGTGCTAAAAATATCAAGGAAATGCAGCAAGTTGAAGTTGTCATTGCCCCTTCCCTGCTAACTGAAGGTAAGGTTTACCAAAAAGCCCAACAGTTAGGTATGGGCAAATAACTCAACGGGTCAATGGTCAGTGGTCAGTGGTCAGTGGTCAATAGTCAGTGGTCAGTGGTCAGTGGTCAATGGTCAATGGTCAATGGTTAGTAGTCATCGTTAAGGGTTTTCGGCTGACAACGGACAACTGACAACGGACAACTGACAACTTCAAAAACTTTTCTAGTGGTCTGAAAGAATCACTGGAAAAATCATATATCTAGCCTACAATAGAGATAGCGGAGACAAATGTTTCCGTTCACTCCTCACACCACACTCCGCCCGGACTATTGTTCGGGCGGTTCCTTATGTAGTCTAAATTCTCTAGTATTTGTAAATGTATATCCTTTACTCCTAAGAGGATGTTTTTGCTATGGTAGAATTTTCACCAAGATCAGAAATATCATAGGCAAAGGTTTTTAGGTATGTCAGCAGCGACAAACGTTACAGATTCAAGCTTTAAGGAAGATGTACTCGACAGCGAAGTTCCCGTATTAGTAGACTTTTGGGCTCCCTGGTGTGGTCCATGCCGAATGGTAGCCCCTATTGTCGAAGAAATTGCAGCTCAGTACGAAGGACAAATCAAGGTTGTGAAAGTCAATACTGATGAAAATCCTCAGATTGCTAGTCAGTATGGTATTCGTAGTATTCCCACATTAATGATTTTCAAAGATGGACAAAAAGTAGATATGGTTGTCGGTGCTGTACCTAAAACCACTTTATCTAACACTTTGGAAAAGTATCTTTCCCCTCCTCAATAGGCAACAAACCCCTCTTGAGTTATTCAATTACAAGATAAATTATTGGGCGAAAATGGTACTTCCCCTACCTTTTTTACAAAATCTAAAAAGTCTAGGGATAGTACCATTTTTGTAGAGCAACTAATAAGTCCAACAATTGACAATTACCTTGCTCTGGAAGTGGGAGGATTGAGAAAGAAGAATTTTTTGGCTTTTTTCTCCTTTAAAGTAGAAGTTTTCATTAAAACGTTAACTCAAAATGAAGCCCTTTTTGGAAGGTAATTCAAAATCTAATTTAAACTTAAAATCGCTTAAATTTTCTCAAATTTCCATAAACCTCCAGGAGGTACATTAAGTATTTTTATTACCTTCAAAAAATAGGTTTGATCCTGCTCTAATTTATGAAATAAACTACTATTGTTTTGCATAAATAAAATATGATTATATTCTGAAGAAATATCTATTAAACTATCATTTGCCACCGGGAGTAAATTAACTTCTGGTAAATAGCCACTTAAGGTGAGAATTCCCCCCAAATTAATAGAAGAGTCATTAATTACTAACAAAGGTTTCTCTAATTGTTTGAGAACTTGACCTGTCTCTATGATAAATTTACCGTCCGATTGTATCCACCAATTCTGGGCTTGGAAAAATCTCACATCTGAAATCAACCCAGCGACGAGTAATCCGACTATGATAAATTGAAAGACTTTTGTCTGGTAGGTCTTGTCTTGGCAAATATGAACAGCTAAAATATAGGCTACTATAATTTCAACACTAAGATATAAAGGCAATTGGTAGCGAAATTGAATAGAGCGAATTCCTCCTGAAAGTAAATCATATATCAATAAAAATGAACTAGTAAATCCTCCTAATAAAAAAATCAATAAACTTGTTTGATTACTGGGAAATTTCACGAGAAAAAACCCTAAGTAAATAATTAAACTTAAACTAAATATTAATGCAGAAATACTATAAAATAAAGATCCTTCCAGAGTAAAACTATTAAAAATGAGTATGTCTGAAGTTAAATTAAGATCGAAAAATATGCGAGTAACTCGAATCAAAAAAATAGCAATTAGTTCAAAAGGATTATTTATGAATTTTTCTGCCGAACTTGAAGTTAGCTCGATAGCTATACTAATATGATTGATGATCACCATCAACCAAGGTGAAAACATTAAGAAAGCCGCAATAGTAACTAATAGATAATTAAACAAGGTTTTAGTAAGTCGAAACTTTTGTTGAATAATTACATAAATACCATGAGATATTATTACCAAAACTGTGAATAAATGAGTGTATAATCCCATAACTAAGGTGAGAGTATACACCCCCCAATTTACTTTATTTTCTTTGCTGATTGCACGCAACAAAACAGCACTCGATCCTAAAATTTCTACCATCCATAAACTGTATTGACGTGCTTCTTGAGCAAAGAATAATTGCAAAGGAGAAACCGCAACTAATGCCATTGCAATCCACCCCACTAGAGCAGAATCAAATAACTCTAAACACAGCCAATACACGCTAGGAAATATTAACAGACTAATTAGTGCTGATAAACTTCTAACTCCAGTAGGTGAATCTCCAAATACTTGCGCCCACAATCTCACCATCACATAATACAAGGGGGGGTGCTGCGGATCTGAAGTGATTAAGTAATTAATCGTGTCAGCTACACTATGATTTGGGTTAATGTGCTGATATTTGTTGAAATTGGTAATAGGAATTATGCCTTGGTGATGAGAAACTTCCTGTTTTAGTTCAGCTACTGTATAACCAGAAATGGCTACGGATGTCCAAGATTCATCACAGCAGTATATTTTCTGGTCTAGATGAGCAAAACGGAAGAAAATACCGAATCCTATGAGGACTATTACTAAGATTTTTAACCACGTTGGGGGATTAACTTTTGCTACTAATTGTGGCGTATCCATTTATTAAATATATTTTATGACTGGAGTTTATACTCAATGAGCAAAATACAGCTACAATTACCCACAAGCTAACAGTAAAAATTATATCACGTAAAATAACTATGAGGCGAATATGATCGAGATTTCGACTTCATTGAGTTTGAATTTTGAAAAAATCTCAGTATTTGTAGGGTAAGTTAGCGATCGCACCCTACGTATAGTTCAAAAATCAAATAGGAGTTCTATAGGTTAAAATATAGTGCCATTATTAGGGCAGCACTTATGAACTCTGAAGCGTATTCTCCTTCATTAGATTCTCTCCAAGCGGATATTGCTGAATTAATAGATCGTTTACCGACACTAAAACATCGGCAATTTATTCAGCAGTCTCTGTCCACAATTTTGCGTCTTGCTGATAGTGAAATCGAACGTCTTGATTGGAAAATATTATCTGCTGCTTTAGCAGATATGGAGCGTGGTTTCCAGTTATTTTATGACTACCGTCATGTTCGTAAAATTACTATTTTTGGTTCTGCGCGTTTAGCACCAGATACACCAGCATACCAAATGGCGGTTGAATTTAGTCGCGCTGTTTCTGAACTAGGATTTATGATTATGACCGGTGGTGGTGGTGGTATTATGCAAGCTGGTCAAGAAGGTGCAGGTAGAGAAAATTCTTTTGGTTTAAATATTCAGTTACCTTTTGAGCAACAAGCTAATCCGATTATTGAAGGTGATTCTAAACTAATTAACTTCAAATATTTCTTCACCCGTAAGTTATTTCTCCTTAAAGAAAGTGATGCTGTGGCTTTATTTCCTGGTGGTTTTGGGACTCAAGATGAGGCTTTTGAATGTATGACATTAAGCCAAACAGGTAAATTTGGTCCAGTTCCTTTAGTGTTAATTGATCACCCTGGTGGTGATTATTGGCGTTCTTGGAGTAAATATATTGATGAGCAATTGGTAAAAACTGGGCTGGTTAGTCCAGATGATCCTAGTTTATACACTATTACAGATAATCTCCAAGTTGCCTGTAATGCCATTACTGGTTTTTACCAAGTTTATCATTCTAGCCGTTATGTCGGTGATCGGTTAGTTATTAGATTGAGAGAAGATTTATCTGATGCTCAAGTTGAAGAACTTAATCATAACTTCAGTGATATTCTAGTGACTGGCAAAATTACTAAGAGTCAAGTATTACCTGAAGAAGGGCAAGATGAAACATCTGATTTACCTCGCTTAGTTTTATATTTCAATCAACGCGATTTGGGACGTTTATATCAAATGATTGGGATAATTAATCAAGTAGGAATTCCCACACCGGAGGAAGCCGCACATCCAGAAAGAAAATAGATGATAGCAATCTGTTTAGTATCCAAAATATAGTAGGGAACAGGGAATAGGGAACAGGGAATACAGAGATTGTTGTTTTTCCAAAAATGTTGAATTAATTTTACTGCGGTACTTGTACCTAGAATTTCTGATGATCATCAGTGTGAATATCACGTTTTTTTACAATTATATGAACAAGATTCTAGATGTGAATAATGTGATCTACTCTACTCATAAATTAGTAAAATACTAGTTATTATGACTCAATACTGATAAATATAATCAGGCTCGTATATTAGTAGAAGTTGCTAATTGAGCGATCGCGCATAAATTACAGGAGATAGAAGATCAAGTAATTACAAATTACAAACTACTAATGAGCAACTTGGGTGATGAATACAAGAAACAAGATAGAGGAATTTAAATATGTTGGAATTGTTAGGATCAGGTTTTTTGTCTCTATGGCTGGAAATAGCTAAGGTGCAGGTCAAGCCTTTAGATGCCTTGGGTGTATTGGCTTGGGAAGGTAGCACCAGCTTGATTCTTGTCCCTGATCCTAGTCCAGCAGGCGCTCTAACAGTTCAAGAATATCTTAAAGGTTTAATTACATCAAAATTAATTGACCAAAGTCTGATTTCCCATCAAGGTATTTGGTTGCAGTCTGGTCCAATGCTGATAGCTAATCATCAAGGTACTATACCTTTACCGGCTGCTTCTTTAACTAAGGTTGCTACTTCGTTAGTAGCTTTGAAAGCTTGGGGTCCAAATCACCAATTTGAGACTTTAGTTAGTAGCACAGGACCTTTAGTAAATGGTGTTGTGCAGGGTGATTTGGTGATCACGGGAAGTGGTGATCCGATGTTTGTTTGGGAAGAGGCGATCGCCCTGGGAAATACTCTCAATCAAATGGGTATTAAACAGGTAAAGGGCAATTTGGTGATTACTGGGGCTTTTGCGATGAATTTCCAACGTCATCCCCTGCTTGCTGGTCAATTATTTAAACAAGCACTAAATCATCAAACTTGGTCTCGTTCTGTGGTTTTCCAATACTCGCTGATGCCCAAAGGAACGGCTAAACCCCAGGTGAAGATTGCTGGTAATATTAAAGTAGAAGCTCAACCGCAAGTAGGAAAGACTTTACTGGTACGTCATCTTTCTTTACCTGTGCAAAAACTGATTAAGGAAATGAATATTTTCAGCAATAATGATATTGCGGAAATGTTAGCTGATTCTGTAGGAGGAGCAAATGTCGTTAGTAGCACAGCCGCTCAACTAGCTAGAGTCTCGAAGTCAGAAATTCTCCTGATTAATGGTTCTGGTTTGGGTAGGGAAAACCGCATTTCTCCCAGAGCAGTTAGTGCCATGTTTATGGCATTGCAACGAGAAGCAAATGCCTATGAGTTGACTTTAGCTGATTTTTTTCCTACCTCTGGGTTTGATCACCGAGGCACAATACATTCTCGACAAATGCCAAAAGCAACTGTGATGAAAACTGGGACCCTCAGTGATGTAAGTGCTTTGGCTGGAGTTGTACCTACACGCGATCGCGGTTTGGTCTGGTTTACTATCATCAATCGTGGCGGAAATATCTCGGCTTTCCGGGCTGAACAAGATAAACTTTTACGACTTTTAGAAAAAGAATTAGCAGTTTCTACGGAAATTCCTGCCACCCTCACACCTCATTTAGATAACTCCTCACCAAAATTTGGTACAGGTAATCGCAATAAGATTTTGTATAAAAGTTAAGGTAAAAAGTAGGGGCGCAGGGCCTGCGCCCAGTCATTGGTGATTGGTGATTGGTGATTGGTAAGAATTATTTCCCCTGCTCCCCTGCTCCCCTGCTCCCCTGCCCCCCTGCCCCCTGCCTCTTATCTACCTTCCTGGGGGATAATTTCCGTTACTACTCTGCGTCCAGTAGAATTACCACCTTTAACGACTATATTTTCTGTTTCTAAATTACCAACGGCTGTTTCCCCTTTAAAAGTTAATTTTGGTTCAATTTGACGATAGACTACATTTCCCTGGGCTTCTAACAATTTTTTATCTAAATACCAAGTGATTTGATTTGATTTTAAAGACTGACGACGTTGCCCAATTGCATTAACATTACCAGTTAGATATACAGTGTTTGTTGGTATTTGCATCCTTCCTTGATTAGCAGTAACAGTGACATTTTCAGCACTTTGAAATATACGAATGGGAGAATTTGTGGTGATAATTTCTTTGTTAAGATTCCAGGTTATTGAGTTACTAGTAATTTGCATTTTTTGAGCTATTAACTCTAATTGTGCCTGTGGTTGAAGAGTTGCAATTTGAGTTTTTAAGTTAATTTCGGCGGCATTGCCTTTACTGCGTCCAGTGATTTTATTATTTTCGTATTTATCTATTTGAATCGGGCGATCGCTAAATAATTTCTCCTCTTTAATTTGCCACATTAAACGCTCAGTCCGCATTTGCAACTGTGGTTCTGTGGATTTTGCTACTACTCCTCCTGAAAATTCTACTCTTTGTTCACGAGTTTTTACCTTAGCTTCTTGGGCTACTGCTTGTAATTGTTTGTGGCTACCATTTAACTGATTGCGAACAATCAATAAATCTTCTTGAGGTCGCCATTCTAACTCATTACCCTTCAAGACAATACCATTACTGGGATCAGTAGCAATAATCTTACCTTGAAGAAACAGTTGCTTACCATCTTGTCTAATGTCAGCTTTTTCTGCTTTAATTTGGTAAACAACCTTGCCATCTTGATAGAGTTCTCCTTCAGGACTTTCTGCTTCACCTATTTGTTTATCTGTAGTGTATTTTGCTTGTTTGGCTTTAACTTTCCAAATTGGCCTACCTACTTCATCAAATTGTTCTAAAGCCACACCAAAAAAAGTTAACTTAGTTTCATCATCTTCTGGAGATGAAACATCAGTTTTTGATTCGGTAGGGGATGGATTACCGCAAGAGAACAAACTTAAACTTAAGCACAATATCAATGGTAGGTAAACCCAACTTTTTGGTAATTTAAATTGTAACGATGAATAGAAATAGGGAGAATAATTTTTACTTCCCCTCTGACATTTTGAACTTTGTCTTCCATTCTCCCTGTCTTGTGAATATTGCATTATTCAGGAATTTCTAGATGTCTATTGCTATCTCTGGGATCTTCTAAAAAACCCATACTAGAAAATGGCCGATATGGATAACTTTGACGAGGAGTTTTTTGGATATCCTCTTTAATAGCTTCTAAATCAATATAGCGATCGCTCACGTTAATTAAACTATCACTAGTCATAGAACGTAAACTTACTACTTCTACTCTCACACCACGATAGCTCACAGAATTGACCGCATAAGCTAAATCACCATCACCGCTGACTAAAACTGCGGTATCATAGGAATCAACTAAAGCCATCATATCAACAGCGATTTCTACATCTAAGTTAGCTTTTTTAGAACCATCTGGTAGTTGCACCAAATCCTTAGCAATCACTCGATAACCATTCCGACGCATCCATAACAAAAAGCCCTGTTGCTTCTCGTTTGTTCGATCTACTCCTGTGTAGAAAAAAGATCGTAATAGTCTTGATCCTCCAGTCAATCGGCACAATAACTTAGTATAATCAATTTCGATTCCTAGTTGTAGTGCCGCATAAAATAAGTTTGAGCCATCAATAAAGATAGCCACTCGACCCCGATTTTCCAAAACCTGTTCTGGCGTAAATATTGAGTCGTTTTCCAAATTATTCAACATTGTTGTCATACCTTGTGTTGTTATCCCTGTTATGATAGAAATCTCTAACTACAAACTTGTTAGAATTGCTTATGATAAGTCTCCGGGGCTAATAGACTCCTGAGTTATACATCAGCAGCCCAACAGCATTGATTTTTCTACTCCCTTTACTGGCAATAAGTCGTAAATAAAGCCCCGAATCGTTTTCCTTGCAGGAATTAGCAGTTCCCAGAATTAATCATGATTGGGTTATTTCTATCCGCTTGAAAACCGGTTTAGGTGTCCCCAACTGTTGTTTATCGGATAATATCCCCCATGTTGCATGAGTACAAAAAGGTGCGGAAATTGCACTTTCTTTTTGTTCATTAAAGTTTATTCCCCAGCCTAATTGCTGATAAATATCACTGCTGATATTAGGAATAATAGGTGATAGAAGATAAGCTGCTAATCTGACGGATTCAAGAACTGCATATAACACTTCTTCCACTTCTTCCTGCTTTCCTTGTTTATATAATGACCAAGGAGCTTGATCATCAATAAATTTATTACTAGCTTGTACCAGCGATAAAACATAGTGGCAGGCTTCATTGAAAGCTAATACTGTATATGCTTGTTTCACCTTTTCCCCCAACTGTAACCCCATCACCTTTAAAGGATTTTCAGCCGGAATAGCTGACTGGGTAATTGACGGTACTTGACTAGCGCAGTATTTCTTCACCATGTTTAAAGTGCGGTTTAACAAATTACCTAAATCATTCGCTAAATCTGCATTCAAAACATTAATGAACCTAATTTCATTAAAATCGCCATCTTTGCCAAATTCGATTTCCTTAAGGAAGTAATAACGAACGGCATCACTACCATAATTTTCCACTAAAGCGATAGGATCTAGAGTATTACCTGAAGTTTTCCCCATTTTTTGACCGTCTTTAGTTAAAAAACCATGTCCAAATACTCTGTCTGGTAAAGGTAAACCCGCTGACATCAACATTGCTGGCCAGTAAACCGCATGAAATCGTAAAATATCTTTACCAATCAAGTGCAGGTTAATCGGCCACCATGTCTGTAAAGCATTGGCTAAAGTTGGTTCTACATCTGGTTCTAGCAGTGCTGTCACATAACCCAGCAAAGCATCAAACCATACATATAATGTATGTTTAGGATCAACGGGTACGGGAAAACCCCAATCCAGATTTACCCGCGAAATTGAGAAATCCTGTAAACCTTGAGCAACAAAATTGAAAACTTCATTCCGGCGGCTAATCGGTTGGATAAAATCTGGGTGGGTTTGGTAAAATTCCTCTAGCTGGGTTTGATACTTAGATAAGCGGAAGAAATAGTTCTGCTCATCTCGCCACTCTACTTGTTTGGTAGTATGAATGGGACAATGTTTATCTGCGAGTAAATCCCGTTCTTCCTTAAATTCTTCACAGGAAACGCAGTACCAACCCTGTTGTTGTCCTTGGTAGATGTCACCAGTTTCCCAAACGCGCTGAAAAAATTCTTTGACGATCGCTTGGTGACGGGTTGCAGTAGTCCGACTAAAGCGATCGTATTGAATATCTAGTACATCCCACAAGTGGATAAAACTAGGGACAATTCCATCACAAAAATCTTGTGGTGCTTTACCTAAACTGGCTGCTGAACGCTCGATTTTTTGACCGTGTTCATCTGTACCTGTAATTAGTAGCACTTGATCTCCCTGTAAGCGTTTGAACCGAGCTACTACATCTGCCGCTATAGTTGTATAAGCACTGCCAATATGGGGGACATCATTGACATAGTATAATGGTGTCGTCAGTGCAAAAGTCTTTTCTGTTTTATTCACTAGATTCATGGACAATAAAAGCAAATTATTAATTAGTTTTCTCTGTTAATAATCTAGATTATCTAGACAAAACTACGCAATTATATAACATTGCTACTGTTTTTTTCAAATTACACCTTGATGGTAACAAATTTATAGAGGCAAGATTTTTTTGATGACTTCTATAAATCCACCTGATTTATTGTCAAATCAGAGAAATTTGTTGCTAATAATCATGGTAAAACCTGTTTCTTTCATTGATAGTCTCAGAGAATACACTAACCCAAACTCTATAAATATCCCTATTTATATGGATATGATTCAACATCTAAAATTCTCCAATTCATAATTAACAAGACTTTTCGTTCCCAATACTTGTCGGTTAAGGGGGAAAGATGAAGGGAAAAAGAGGAGGGAAAACCTTGACTCTTTAACTTCTTCCTAAACCGACTTCATAATTACCAATTCTTAAACGAGCCGGATGGTGTTCGTTTCAATCTTGAGTATTTTCCGAACTTATCAAGAAAGAATTCAGAATTAAGTTCTGTATGAACAGGAAATTTATCAATGCTTTATATATGGCAATCCTCTTTAATTTAAGTTCATAAATCGTTGCGGAATGCTATATTATTTGCAATGCCAATGTGACACTATTGCCAGCTAGGAGGATTTGACGCTTTCACATACTTATATATGATGAATACAAATCGCCATAAATTCTGTAATCATGGTTTCAGAGTCGGTTATTTTTTATCTGGAAAGGTTGATTTTAGGAAAGAGGAAAAAGTCCAAAATTATCCCCTAATTCCCATCTGGATAACGGAAACGGTAAAGTTAAAGATAGAATAGATCAATAAAAATAAGCAAAATGCCAGTAGTTGACTCTAAGCCTTGTTTTTTAATTCCAAACCCTGTACAATCAGATTCTCCCTTATTTATATATTTACCAGGAATGGATGGGACTGGTAAATTATTGCAATCTCAAATGCCTGAATTAGCAATGGATTTAGATATTCGTTGTTTGGCTATACCTAAGAACTATCTTGCTACTTGGGATGTTTTAGCCAAGAATGTTTTAGACTTGATTCATGCCGAATTGGAACAAAGCTGTCAACGCCAAATCTACCTATGTGGTGAATCTTTTGGTGGTTGTTTAGCGATGAAAGTAGCAACCCAATCACCGCATTTATTTAAACGCATTATCCTCATTAATCCTGCTTCGGCTTTTCAGCATCACCCTTGGTTTAATTGGATATCTCAAGTTACTCACTTTGTCCCATCATTATTATTTAATGTTGGTGCATTAGGTTTATTACCATTCCTAGCATCACTAGAACGAATTTCTAAGAGCGATCGCCTGATCCTGCTCACAACAATGCGTTCTATACCACCAGAAACTATCAACTGGCGGTTATCATTATTACGAGATTTCCAAATTGATAAAAAGCAATTACAAAGCCTCACACAACCGGTTCTATTGATTGGTAGTGGTAGCGATCGCTTATTACCTTCTGTTAGTGAAATCGCCAGATTAGCGGAGATTCTACCAAATACGAAAACGTTTATCTTACCAAATAGCGGTCATGCTTGTTTGTTAGAGACAGATGTAAACTTGTATCAAATCCTGAAAGAGAACGATTTTTTAGGGTGTAATCTACCAACAACTTCCCAATTTGCTACAAAAATTATAGAAGGCCAACAAATTGATTTGTCAGCCTCTGAAGTGAATAGTATCGCTGTTTCCAGAATGTTTACCAAAGGTGTTCCTAGAGGATGATAATAAGAAATGTCAACAATTTTGAACATTCTTAGATCAAAAACACCAATCTGAAGTTCCGTCATAGTTTCAGGTTGTTACCTATGGGCTTTCAGATTTCCTGGATGATTCTGTAAAACGCGTTTACCTTTTGTAGATGAATACTCAGTATCTTTAGAAGTTTGCATAGACTGCTTGACAAGAGTAGCTAGTTCTTCTAACTGATTAATTGCTTCTGCACCCTCTAATTTCATTAATTCCCGATCATCACGCATTTCTGTCCACGTAATTCCATAATCCGATACCAGAAAGCGAATTAGATGATTGTCTCCTAAACTCACCATAAAAGATGCGCTATTCATCTGATTGCCGCAAGTATAGCAGGAAGCAAGATAACCATGCCGTTCTAGTACAATCGCCAAGGCTTGTAGGTTCATTACCAAATCTTGTACGAATTGTCTGTGTTCATTTGCCAATCTCAAAAACACTTTTGTCCTCCAGACACCACAGTCATTTGAGTTTATTTTATATTTTCTTTAGATTCTCTCACAAACTTGTATTGTATAATGTAAAACACAATTTTTATTTGCTTGTGAGTTCGTTAATGACCTTGTTCAGGTTAGTAGATAACGATTTTTTAAGCGGTATCAAACCATGCAATTTTACAAGCACTTAGAGTAGACAGAGTTACTAAAATTTACATTTTTGCCACTGCTATCTATACAAAATCGTACTTAATAAAATTAAGACGTTTCGTTTTCAGCCTAACTTAAATCCACTGATAGTCAAGTTCGCTAAAGCTGTATATTGTACCATCACAGATGATGTACAGCCGACTTGAGATGATTTATTAACTCTAACGTCTATTTTCGTTGCTTATATTTTTCTCCATTTCAAATAAACCTCAAATCATATTACATAGACTGAGATTAACACAAGTGTTGATTATACTTAATTAAATGTTCGCTCAAATACATAAATCCATACAAATTATCAAATCTTCTTCCCTGATATAGCAGAATTCACTGAGTCAGATGGAAAACTAGCCTGATATTTGATAGCAGAATGTAGCATATTTTGATTCTCAGTTGCGAGGGGATTTAATCATATCTATCTTTTTTAGATTTAATCACTTCAATGACATTATCATGATCTTGACCACCAATAATATCTTTTAAATGAATTTTGCCTTCAATATACTGTAAATGAATTCGCCAACCAGATATTTTATCAATATCAGCCCGATAGATAGCTTGTTTAATACCTGTGACTTTATGCAATCTAGTTTTAGGAAAATTTCTAGTTCTGTGACATTCATTGTCTTCTAATTCTGCCAAAGCTTGAAGAAAATGAACTTTCAACTCTGTTGGTAAAACCTTCATTGCTTCATAAATAACGCCATATTCATCTAACAGCGGTTTAATTTGTGCCATTGGCAAGAATAACAGCTTCTAATTCTTGATTTTCTTCTACTGTAAAATCTTGATAAATTAACTCAGCTACAGCGTTATATGCTTTTTGAGCATCTTCTAATTTAACTAATCTGAATAAAGTAATCACTGTACAATCAAAGATTGGATCATCGTCAATAGTTAAAATTACTCTTTGAATATCATTGATTTTCAAGGCATATATAGTTGAATCATAGGAGTGATTGAGTTTGATATTTCTGAGTTGTTCGCTACTTTGATAAAATAACATCTTATCCAATGATAATGTTTCAAAATACCGATTCATCTCTTTAATAACTTTAAATTTTTCCGTATCATTAAATTGTTCTAAATCTTTTTCAAAGTCTTTTGTCGAATCAATGAGTATATCCACAGTTTGAACTCCTGAGTCGAAATTATGCGGTTGTGTATTACTGTAAATTTAACTTTAGATATACAGGCAATATGAGAATTCTGATATAATAGAATAATTCGATTATATTGTTAGTTAACTTTTTTGACAAGATCAACAACTATTGTATGTTTACATCTGACACAGATTAGTTTATTCGTATACAAGAAATAATAATTCCCGGCGTACTGCCAGTTTAGGCATATATGAGTGGCATTTGTGAGACAATTTCTGTGTTGAATTAAAAATAATTATTTAATCTGTCAGTAACCCAGCCCTAAAGGGACTGGGCTTGCAAGAGTAATCAAGTAAGCCGTGCTGACCAGACCACCCTGAGTTTACTCTCACGGTAGCCGTTATTTGAGTCACGACACCCTGTGGATGCGTAGCTAGTCCCCTGCTCTGTCGCTTGTGATTAAACAGTTCTAAGGTCACTGGAACAGTGTTGCAAGCCTAACAAGCTCTGATAACTGGTCAAAGCTAACATTACCCCAGAAATGGGAGGCACTTCGGAGCAATACATTATGCGTACAGAGTTGGAAAATTTGAATCGGTAATTGTCCCGTTGAAAGTACATCACAAAAGTACCCCAAATTTTCCGATTCCAAGGCGGTAATGAAGAAATATTCAAAGCGGTTAAACCCGCTTGAGTCGCGGCTGGTGAGCTGCGTCGAACCATCCCTCTCAGCACTAAAGTGACTGAGTTTCCCACTTACCGCGAGGTCTTATGAGCAATCAAACTTCTATTCCCGTTATTGTCAATGGTGCTGCTGGTAAAATGGGACGTGAGGTAATTAAAGCAGTAGCCCAAGCATCTGATTTGATTTTACTGGGTGCAATTGACACGACTCCTGAACATCAAGGTAAAGACGCTGGGGAACTAGCGGGTTTAAGTGAACCCTTAGAAGTTCCAATTACCAATCAATTAGAACCGATGTTGGGGTATGTAGCTGGGGAAAGACAGATGCAACCGGGGGTATTAGTTGATTTTACCCATCCTGACGCAGTATATGACAATATTCGGAGTGCGATCGCCTATGGAATTCGTCCAGTTGTCGGTACTACAGGTTTAAGTCCAGCACAACTCCAACAATTAGCCGATTTTGCCGAAAAAGCTAGTACCGGTTGTCTAATTATTCCTAACTTTTCCATTGGCATGGTACTACTACAAGAAGCCGCAGTTAGAGCTTCCCAGTATTTTGATCATGTAGAAATCATCGAACTTCATCATAACCAAAAAGCCGACGCTCCCAGCGGCACAGCAATTCAAACCGCCCAACTCCTAGCGGAAATGGGTAAAACTTTTAACACCGCCATTGTGGAAGAAACTGAGAAAATAGCCGGGGCTAGAGGCAGTTTAGCAGACGAAGGGATTAGAATTCATAGTGTGCGCTTACCAGGATTAATTGCCCACCAAGAAGTAATTTTTGGTGCAGCCGGGCAAATTTATACCTTACGTCATGATACAAGCGATCGCGCCTGTTATATGCCAGGAGTATTACTAGCCATTCGCAAAGTCAACCAGCTAAAGTCATTAGTATATGGATTAGAAAAAATTCTTTAGAACTACGATTTTCCTATCTAAAAGCCAAAAATATGCTCGTCCCCCTAACTCGCCAAAAATTTGAACAAATCATTCCCCTCATTGCGTCTGGTCCACAATATAAATACTATTGGGGGAAGTTCAGTAATTCTTTGCAGCGGATACTAATTTCCGTAGTTACCGTAGCTGTGCTTTTGCTAATACAATTCTTGTTCAGAGTAGAATTTGGGTTAATATTCGGTTTTGGTGTATTTGGTGCTTTTTTTTGGCTCTGGTATCCCATATTCCAAGCGAGTATCCGCAATAAAAAATGTCGCAGTTACAAATATAGTGGGTTTTTCCGGGGACGAGTGCTAGATTGGTGGATCACAGATCGGTTAATGGGCAAACAGGAAACCGTTAACAGCAAAGGTGAGTTAGTAATTATCGAAAACCGCGAAAAGCGGATTAACTTAGAAATAGGCGACGACACAGGATTTAGTGTTGATTTTGAAGCACCACTACGTCCTGCCCACAAAGCGATCGCACGTGGTCAAATAGCCGAAATGGTGGTCATGTCAAATCGCCCTGATTTAAGCACAATAGAAGAATTCAGCGATATATACATTCCTAGTCGTGACCTATGGGTTAGTGATTATCCCTATGTCCGCAAAGACTTTTTTAACGAAGTCAGTATGCGCTTACGTGAAGGACAAGAAAGAAAACCCCGCCGCCGTTCAGGACGACAGGGAAATAGGGAATAGGAGTCAGTTGTCAGTTGTCAGTTGTCCGTTGTCCGTTGAAAATATATTCTCCCTGCCCCTCTGCTCCCCTGCCCCTCTGCCCCTCTGCCCCTCTGCCCCTCTGCCCCTCTGCTCCTCTGCTCCCCTGCTCCCCTGCTCCCCTGCTCCCCTGCTCCCCTGCTCCCCTGCTCCCCTGCCTCCCAGAGCCTCACCCACCACCAGTTCTATCTTGTCCATAGGCTTGCCAGGCTAAATCAACTAAGCCATCAACAATAGCCGCAGCTACGACGGCATTGCCCTTGCGGCCTTCAATAGTGATATAAGGAACTAGTGATTCTTGCAATCGTTCCTTAGCAGTTTCTAAATTAATAAACCCTGCGGGAGTAGCAATTATTAAAGCCGGTCTGATTTCCTCAGCTTCAATTAATTCAACCAGTGCAGTTAATGCTGTTTGTGCTTGACCAACTACAAAAATCCCTTCTGGATAACGCCTAGCTAGGGTTTCAATACCCCAAGCAGAGCGAGTTTTTTCCTTTTGGGGTCGTGTTAGTGCTTCCATACTGCAATACACTGGATTAGAAAAAGTATTTTGAATGTCATAAGCTATACCAACTTGCACCATGGGCGCGTCTACCACAATAGTAGTTCGTGCTGCTAGGGCTGCTGCTCCAGCTTGTAAGGCTTGTTCTGAAAAACGTATTAAGGATTTATACTCAAAATCAGAGGTGGCGTATACTACTCGCCGGACGATTTCATACTCTGCTGGTGAAAAAACATGATCACCAATTTCACTATCAATAATTGCCAAGCTTTGAGCATCAGTTACGTGCCATTCCATTGCTATTTAGCTTCTCATATATTAGCTTTTAGCTTATCAGTTTCCGTGCGTAGTCATGAGTAATTGGTCATCAAAAAGAATTTATTCCCAATCTCCAATCCCTAGTCCCCAATTCCCAATCCCCATAATCGCTATGACATTTCAGGATTCTGCACTAGAAGAAGGACGACTGAACGCAGGTGATAAATAAGCTACTAAAGCACCAATAGCAAAAGCGGAAATATTACGAACGAGAGGCAACCAGTCGCTTGTACGGGTAATAACTGGGGCAATACCAAAGGCAATAAACAACATTCCCCATAAAGGTGAGAAAATTAACGCCCATTGCCAAGCTACTATTTGTTTGTCGTTCCGGGGTTGAGCCGCAAAACCACAAATAATGCCACCGACAGCGGAGGTAACAAGGGTAAGTATCCATTGTTCTCTAGGTAGTCCAGGAACTACATTACAACCCCCTTTGAGTAAACAACCTTTAACTGAATCTAAAGCTTGAAGAATGGCTTGGTCTTCTCCTTCTTCGCGGACAAAGTATAAGTTACCAAAGCGGGTTTGGAGTTCAATCCAGAAGGTGCGGGGTAAGAATTCATAAACTGCATCACCAACGCTAAAGCTGAGGATGTTACCACCACGAGCATCTGCTACTAAGAGAATGCTTTTGTCATCTAAACCCCAATATTTAATTACTGCTCGGCCTGGAGTGCGGTCATATTGAGTTAATACGCGCAATTTCCAACCAGTATCAGTTTCAAATTGCTCCAATTCTTTAACTAGCTTTTCTTCTTGGGGGTCAGGGAGAGTTTTTGCTAAATCTACTACTGGTGTTACAAAGCCGGGTAGTAAATCGGGATTTTCATAAGCTAGGGCTGATGGAGAATTAATTGCCCAAATTGAGCCAGCAAAGCAGAATACGGCAATTGATACTAAAATTCGTCGCCAAAAACACAGGTGCATGAACGTTTTTATACTATTGTCAAGAGTAAAATGGAACAAGTGCTTTTCAAAGAGTAAGGTAAAAGTGATACTTCTTTACACTTCTTTACTTTACTCTAATAATTGATATCTCAACAAAATCTGATTTGGAAATTGGGGAATGGTCAATATTTTTGATTCATCCTTCATGCCTTTTTGATTCCCGTTCTCGTAATGTTAGAGATGGTTTATCATTACTTGATAAGCGTTCAGGATTTCTTCTGACGGGTTTTTTGCGAGTAAAGCTTTTCCAAGCTGCTTTAAAGCCAACTAGGACGCTCCGGGTGCTAATTTGAATATTTTCTGCTTGTTTTTTGGCGCTATCTAAACTTTGATCAAATTGTTTAACAACTTGACTGGCGCTTTTGACACCTTCGCTGACATCATCTGTTAAGTCTGTTATTTCTAAGCTGGTGTTGCGGATAGCATTGAGAGTAGGTGGCAACTCGCGTGAAAGGGTATCAAAGAATTTTTCAGCACTGCGAGCAGCGCGGGCTAATTCCTGCAAGGCGGGTATGGCTGCTACCAAAACGGCTGTAAGGCTTGTAGCAACGAAGAGGATGGATAGTCCCAGCCAAAATAAAGGATCAATCACGGTTATGCCATTTTATAAACGTTCTAGTTTTGAGTCAGAGTATCGGCAATGTCGGCGGTACTGCTGATATCAACAGTATTTTGCTTGTTGAAATTTTGGCTCTCGCGCTGGGTAGCATCTATACCTATAGCGATCGCTTCCCGAAATCTATCTACAGTATCATCAAAATTTCGCAAGGTGCTGCTAGAAAGACGATCTGCTTGAATTTGCACGCTAGTAGAGATATCTTCGGCTAATTCGGGGATAGCATTGGCGGATTTTTTAATAAGTTTACGGGTTTCGCGTCCTGCTCGTGGAGCAACTAGCAAACCGGCTAGAGTGCCGATAGCTGCTCCTAACATCAAACCACCAATAAAAATTCCAGAACGGTTGTTAGACATTTTTTTATTTTCAGCCTATTTTCTTATTACCTACTTTACCAAGGATTCCCAATCATAGTGAAAGCAGACCAGAAGTAGGGATGTTGTAAATCTTTATTGCCAATTCTCTTCAATAGGGGTGGTAAATTCACATCACCGCGAGAAATCCGTAATTTACCATCTTGGATGCGGACTTCTCCTGTTAACATAGCAATTTGAGCTTGCCTTAATGCTTCGGCTTTAATTGGTGATGTTTTTAACTGTTTATAGAACTCACTCATTAATCCTAAAGTACCTTCATCAGAAACATACCACAAACTCGCCAATGCAGACTTAGCACCAGCCTGGACTGCAAAACCGGCAAAACCTAATTCAGCTTGTTCATCTCCTATGGCTGTCCGACAAGCACTTAATACGACTAATTCCACGGGGGGATTATTCCAACCCAATTGTCGTAATTGATTCATTTTTAACCGAGTATCCCACAACTGGATATAGGAGTTACTTGCGGACCCGCTTTGAAATTCACCATGAGTAGCTAGGTGAATAATGCCATAAGGGATTTCTTTTCTCTGGTTTTGGAGATTTTTGAGGGTAAAGCTTTCATTTAAGAATGATTTTCCTGTCCATAGTTGGTTGGTAATAGCTAATAATTCTGTAGGTACGGCGGGTAAGGGATCTTGATCAATGAATGTGGAAGCACCCATACCTAGAACTTGAGCTTTTTTAATATCAACATAGTTGGTATCAGTGAGGCTCAGACTCGGCATTAAACCAACACTGTAACGTTCTACAAGATGTTTTTCACCATCATACAAGGCAGCAATGGGAAGCGATCGCAATCCCCCATCCATGATAAATACTAAATTATCTATTTTTTGCTGTTGCAGTTCTGACTCTATGGGTTGAATTAGCCAGTCGTACAGTTGTTTTCCTGGCTGCTTATAGTTACGACGGAAGGTGTTATCTGTAACGGCGCTTCTAAAGCTTCTGGCGACTTCTATAACTTGAGAACGAGTCACATTGATGACTTTGCGAATTGGTTCACCCTTGCTAGTGATAATTAATAATTCTAAGCGATCGCTATCAGATTTGAGAATTTGTGATGCTTCACCTGAGATAGTTGTCGGTACAAAATTGACATATATAAGTGCTGGCTGAACACCAGTTGCATTATTAATTTTCGACAGGATTCCACGGGATTCATTCACAGATACAACTTCAATATTTTCTTCAATTGATAAATATTGTTTAAACTCAGCCGTAAATTTTTCATCAATTTCTCCAGGGAAATTGGTTTGATTTTCTTTATATATGGAAGTTTTACCTAAGTTTGTGTCAATAATTGTCGTGGGTTCAAAAGAATTATCCTCTTGACTTTGATTCGTTAAACTAAAATTTGCCGGAGTTAAAATCCCATTATTAGCACTAATGCTGTAACTCCCAGCAATAGAATTTGCTGTCACAGGAATAGATACAATTCCGCTATTATCAGTAATTAAAGTATTACTACCAGTAAAACTTGCACTTGCACCACTACCGGGAGCATTAAAAGTCACACTTACATTAGGAATTGCTTTATTAAAACCATCTTCTGTTACTTCTGCCTGTAAATTCGTGCCAAAAGTAGTATTTACAGTGGTACTTTGTCCCGAACCAGCAATAGGCGTAAGGGTATAACCCACTACCTCAAATGCCCCAATATCCGGTGCTGCACCTTGAAAACGACTAATACCACGTTGATCTGTAGTAAAATCATTATCTAAAATAGCGGTATTAATAGCAGGACTATCTGGTAATAAAGCCATGGTTTGAGTTGTACCACCATAATCTCCTAATACTGCTAATTTAGGATCAATTGGTGCAATATTAGAGCCTACTAAATTACCATTGTCGCCGTTGTTGATACCAATCCCAGTACCATTACCAATGAGATTGTAGTTACTCGGAGAATCAACACTTCCAAAAATATCAGGACTTGTAGAGCTTGTATTACCTGCTACAATAGTATTTTTAAGTAAGATGTTTCCATCACTTGAGTTGTAAATACCTCCACCAAGATTAGTTGCAGTATTACTACTTAAAGTACCGCTGATAACACTTATAGTTCCAGCAAGATTATAGATAGCTCCACCGTCAGTTGCTTGATTACCACTAAAGGTACTATTACGAACAAATACTATACCACCGTCACCACCTTGGTTATAAATAGCACCGCCATCAGATGTGGATGAATTTCCACTCAAGGTACTATTGTTAATGGTTACTGTACCAAAAGAATTATAAATAGCACCACCATCAGATGTGGATGAATTTCCACTCAAGGTACTATTGTTGATAGTTACTGTGCCAGAAGAATTATAAATAGCACCACCATTGTTGATTGCAGTGTTATTACTAAAGATGCTATTAGTAATATTTACAGTTCCACTTGAATTGTAAATAGCGCCACCGTCAGAAAAAGCAGAATTATTATTATTAAAGGTACTATTAATAATATTTATAGTACCACCTGAATTGTAGATAGCACCACCGTTAGAAGGAGCAGAATTATTATTGAAGGCAAGGTTATTAATATTTAGTGTATTTGAGGTTGTGTTATAAATAGCACTACCATAGAAAGAACTTGCATTGCCATTAAGAATAGAAAAGTTATTGAGAGTAACTGTATCAGAACTAGATATCTGAAACACAGAGTTATTGTTCTGAGCATCCAGTATTGTATTAGTTAAACCAGCCCCATTTATAGTCAAGGGTTGATTAATAAAGACTGTATTCCCTGTATAAGTACCTGCACCCAGGTTAATTGTTGTACCTCCTGCTACAGTACCAATAGCATTAATGGCATTCTGAATTGAACTATTAGGTGCTATTGTTTCTGGATTAACCTGATTTATGTTAAACGTCAATGCACCCGTGCTATTCATATTAATTGTGCCATAGGGACCCCGAAAAAATCGCCGTCCCGTCAGTGTTAGAGATGCACTTCCTCCTAATGTTTGACCAATGGAATTAGTCAACGTAATATCACCACTACCACCTGTACCACCAGCAGTCGTGATAGTGACATTTGTACCACTATTTAAAGCCGATTCGATGGTAGTGGGAGCAATGGTACTATTAGTGGCTGGATCAAAAATACCACCAGTTAAAGTTCCTGTACCAGCAGTGACAATATTGATATTAGTCGGATCTAGTAACCAAGTTCCTGCTTGTCCATTGCTACCACTAGCATCAACTGTTGCACCATTGACATCTAAGAAGTTTTTACCAGAAGTTTCTACGAAACCACCATTAACACCTTTGGCGCTAATAGTACCAAAAAAGCGGGTAGCATCATCCGCCCAAACTATGACTTTACCACCGTTTTGTAAGCCGTTAGCAGTAATAATAGAGTCACTGCTAACAAAGGTACTGGTTGCTGTGGGGACTGTTCCCTGTCCTTGATCATCTCCCCCTATCAGAACCGTACCACTGTTGACACCATTAGCATTGATGTTGGCATTGAATAGGGCTATGCGATCGCCTAAAATCTGAATTTCTGGTGTAGTATTATTAGTATTATTAGTATTATTAGAGTTAGCAACTGATATTTCTCCACTAACAATAGTTGTACCAGGATTAGTAGGAATAACTGTATTTGTACTCGTCAGCTTAATTTCCCCATTTTCTACAGCAAATCCTGTTGCAGCAGCAAGATTTCCACCCGTAAGCAGTTGTGGTAAAGAAAGAGGTGAGAATACTTGAGGATTAATTTGAGATTGTGTATCTAGTGGTAAATCTACACTCAATAAACTATTTTCTGGAGTAATTCTGACAATTTTCTCTCCAGGGACTGCCATAATTTTGATGTTACCACCAGGAGCAGTTATTGTCCCTGTATTCATAACAGTACCACCTAATAAGGTGAGACTTTGCCCTTCCCCAACTGCTAAATTTCCGGCATTAAAAATACTACCTGGTTGATTAGTTGTAAAACCAAAACCTGTAGGATTACCAAGTAAATTACTATAATTATTTGTACCAATAGCATTAAACCATTGATTGTTAGCAAATTCAATGCCATTAGCTGTAGTTGCGGTAAAGGCAGCAGGAACATTTAAACTAGAATTTCCACCAAAAATAATTCCGGCTGGATTCATTAAATATAAATTGGCATTACCACCTGTTACCTGAATTAAGCCATTAATTACAGAAGCATTGCCACCTGTTACCCGTCCTAAAATATTTTGAATTTGTGGGTTAGCAAGAAAATTAGCAGTTTGATTGGCATCTAATCCAAATTGGGAGAAACTGTGGAATAAATTAGTATTATCACTGCTTAAACTTCCTCCACTAATATTAATATTATTGTCCTGATTATTAATAATTGTGCCTGTACTATCATTAGCTGGTGTAATTGATTGTGCTTGGGCAAAGTTGGGAAATAGCCCCAATAATAAAGGGATAAAACTGGCAGCTAAAGAACTTCTCCAAGATTTGCGGCGTTTTTGGGCTTTAACTACAGCTTTGTAGGAGTCTTTAATTTGCTGATAACTCCGTTGCCAAGATAGGCTATTTGGATGGCTACGATAATAATAAAGTGGTTTAAATATATGCTCAACTTTTGCTATTTCGGAAAGTCGCATACATAAATCGTAATCTTCTACTTCTAAAGATTCATCAATTCCACCCGCTAATTCAAATACTTCTCGACGGATTAGCCGAAAGTGGAATGTCATAAACTTATTTAATAGTTCTTCCCGATTGTAGGGAAAAAGACAACGATAACCATAGCTAAGAATTGTGTCTTTTTCGTTAATATCTAAATAATCGGTGTAAACCCAACCAATATCTGGTTTTTTATCTAAAACTGCCGCAGTTTCACTCAGTGCTGTTGGTGCTAGTAAATCGTCGCTGTCTACCCAAGCAATATAAGGGGCTGTAGTTTGGGAAATTGCTAATTTTAAAGCTAATCCTCGTCCCAAATGTTTTGCAACTATTACCCGTACCCGCTGATCTCGTTTTGCATACTCACGGGCTATTTCTACGGAACTATCTGTTGAACCATCATCCCAAATTAGGAGTTCAAAATCACCCCTAGTCTGAGTTAAAATACTCTCAATAGTAGCAGCTAGATAGCGATCGCGGTTATAAGCTGTAATGACAAGGGAAATGGCTGGTAGCATAAAATTTCTAATATCAGACTTTTGATGTCATCAAAAGATTATATCCCATCTTCCGCACCCCCTGGTGTCACAATCGGTTTTTTCTGATTTTTCTCCACATTTAATGTTTGATTTTTGACAAAACCCAACTAATATTCGTAGGCGATAGGGAAGCGCTGCTGCAAGCAGTTCGCCAATCCCATATCTCCAAACGACCAATTTCCGTTGTGTGACAATTTAGGGTGCGGAAGGTAGGATTTAAGTTACCTGCGATTATTTTTATTTTACTTTCTCTGGGTAGGGATTACTAAAAGCAGGGTTTTTAACAAACTCTTCATCAGTCAGACTTCGCAAAAATGCCAGTAAATCCTGTTTTTCAGTGTCACTTAATTTAAAACCACTAATAAACTCACTTTTGAAAGGATTTGTATTGCCGATTCCGGCAAACTCCCCTGTTTTAATAGTTCTTCCACCTGCTTGATAATGGTCAATTACTTCTTCTAAAGTCGCTATACTCCCATCGTGCATATAGGGAGCAGTGAGGGCAATATTACGCAAAGTAGGAGCTTTAAAACGACCCATATCTGTTGGTTTAGAGGTAATTTCATAAACACCAGTGTTATCTGCTGGATAAGAACCTTTACCATCAATGTTATAAAGCCCAGTATTGTGAAAAGCAATTTCTTGAAAGGCTAATTTTTCGTGCATGACTGAATCTGTAAAATTAATTCCACCATGACAGTGAAAACATTCTAAATTTTCGCTATTAAATAGTTTTTCACCCCGTTTTGCTGCTGGAGAAATGGCATTAGTATCACCACCAAAGCGATATTTATCATAGGGAGAATTCACGGAAATTAAAGTGCGTTCAAAAGCTGCTAAAGCTTTAGTAATATTATTGAGATTAAGAGGATTTTTCTCATTTCTAAAAGCATCTGTAAACATCTGCCGATATTTCGCGTCATCTCGCAACATTGCTAATATTTGTTTCTCCCTTCCTACCATCCCCATTTCCACTGGATGTTCCCCAAATATTGGCACTAAAGCTTGATTTTCCAGCTTTGTAATTAAAGGGTTAGCCCAAGTTAATACAGGGTTATAGGCAATATTAGCAAGACTCATAGAGTTACGAGGGTGTTTTTCCCCAGTTGCTCCCACAGCTACTGTTTTACCATCAGTAAAAGCCAATTTTTGGAGATGACAAGCAGCACAGGAAAATTCACCTGTAATTGATAAACGTTGCTCATAAAAAAGATGTCTTCCCAAGTCCACTTTTTGGGAATTCATGGGGTTATCGGCTGGTACTATTGGTTTAGGCATCCAAACTGGAAGATTCCAGTTATATGCTGAAGTTGGAGATGCAGAAATGGCTGTACTCAGTCCAATTGATAAACAAACTGAGAACAAACAAATTGTCAGCAAGGTGAACCAGCGAGATAATTTCATTCAACTCTAAAAAATTTCTGTTTAGCAGCAGGTTTACCATTAAAAGGTAGACCGAAATTAGTCATAATCACATTGCAGTCACTATCATCTGGAGATGACATACAACCGGGGGGAGTATTTTTTTGATTAATTGTTAAATTTGTGCTTCGTATTAAGGATGCAATATCAGCAATTACGACATTTTTATTAATATCAAACTTGGTAAAAATGACTTTTGAGGTATTCAAATTACTACAAGTTGATGGTTTTTGACTTCCTTCATTTGCTTGACAACCAGTGCTACCCAAATGAATTGGGAAACCCTGAGCTTTTTCACTTTTTTCACCATGCTTTACCTGAGAATTATGAGTTTGTGTTTTCCAATCCAAACGAGCAAATTTATAACCAAAAAGCCAATTCCACCATAAAGAAGTCAGATTTAATGGTGAAGGTGCGGTGACAGAATCAGCATGATTAAGATTGACAGGAACACCTAAAGTAAATTGTAACCCTTGATAATTACCTTTGGGTATTGTCCCCATAATTTGATTGCGTGTTTCGACTGTACCATTAATGCAGCCACCAGATTTATTTTCAAAGTCTAAGAGAGCGACATTTTGATATTGCCATTTTCCATCCTGTGTTAAATTCACAGGTATAGATTTACCATTATTATCAATTAAGGCAATATCAGATACATAAAAACGGAAGTCATCAGGAGTAACTTTTGTGGCTGGTTTACCTAAAGTATAGGTTTTACCGCATTCAAAAGGTTGTTTACCCACTCTTGCTTGAAAATTAATTGTTACTTCTTGGGTGTTAGTAGTTTGAGCTACAGTTTTGGTAACGCCCCAAAAATTTCCCGCCAGAATAATTCCTACCATTGTGGTAGATGTTAATAATAATTGCCGTTTCATGGTTATTTGTATGAATACATGAATTTAGTCTGAAAGTAGGTGTATCTCTAATGTATTCAATTTTCAGTTAAATAAATCACTAAGTCAAAAGACAAGCTGTCAAACTTGATTTTCGATTTTGTGGGTTTGGAGAAATCGCTACATATTTAAATCAAAAAAAGCCCTAGTTTAAAAAACTAAGACTTCATGTGAGATTATTTAATATTTTCCTAATTTAATTAATGCTTTTTTTATTGATTCAAAATCTGATTTACAGGTTTGTTAACCATGCAATCAAGCCATTTCCAGTAATCGCTTCTACAGCTATGAGTGAAACGAAGCCAATCATTGCTAAACGTCCATTCAGCTTTTCTGCGTATTCTGTGAAACCTGTTCTTGGGGTTTGGTCTACATATACTTTGGGTTCAATTGCAAAGCTGTTGAGTTGACCGAGTTCGTTGGTAGTAAAGCCTTTAACTGTCATGTTTTTTTCCTTTTTGTTTTCTTATGTAAATAAATATAACATTTCGTAAATATTTTTTGCAAGGGCTTGACATGATAAAAAAAATACGGTAAGCCGTACTAAATATCGTTCGGTATACCGTATAATCAAGTTCGGTTAGAATGCGATATTATTCGCCGTAATGACTACTAACTACTTTGCCTCGAAATACCCTATATAGATAGGCATTATAGAACAGCATAATCGGTACAAAAAAGCCAATGAAGGTAATCATTAAAACTTGAGAACTAAAGGAAGAAGCTGCCTCAAAAATGGTGATTTGGGTGGGAATAATGTAAGGAAAGATGACAAAAGCTAAACCCACAGTTGTAATTAAGAATACCACAACTGCCCAAATAAAAGGTGTCATCTCCAGACGAGCATTGATGCTGTAAATTAATCGGCTAACTGCTAAAAGAGCCAGTATAGGAATTAACGCAAAGATAAATACTTCTGGTTGATGAAACAAGCGATCGCGTATATTTTCATAGTACACGGGAACAGCAGCAGTAATCACAATTGCCCCAATAACTGTCGCCCAAGTTGATAATAAAGCTGTGCGATAGTAGGTTTTTTGTAGTTCACCTTCTGTTTTGATAATTAGATAGGTTGCACCAATCATCACATAGCCTTGCATGACAGTTAAAGCTACGAGAATTGATGGTAAATTTAACCAATCCCAAATCCCACCAATAAACGCACCTGTACTATCAACTTTGATTCCAGCTAAAACCCCGCCCAAAATTAATCCTTGGGATAAAGTAGCTAGTAAACTACCACCGCCAAAGGCAAAACTCCAAAAAGTTTTATTGTGGGAATGTTCTCGAAATTCAAATGCAACCGCCCGCAAAATAAATCCAATTACCATGCAGGTGATTGGAATATACAGAGCATTAACAATTGTGGCATAAGCCAGAGGGAAAGCCCCAAATAAAGCCCCTCCAGTACACACTAACCAAGTTTCATTAGCATCCCAAACACTGCTTAAAGTGTTAATCAAGATGCCTTTTTCTTCCTCATTCTTGCGTCTTAAAGTTAAAATTCCCACTCCTAAATCAAAACCATCAGTAATCAAATAAATGGAGAGAAATAAAGCAATAATACCAAACCAAACTATCGGTAATATTCGTTCCAATGTGTCCATTAAACCTCTCCTTCCTGAATTTTAGTTCCTACAATTTCACCCACAAATTCTCTTTTATTACTACCTGTTGGTAGTGGTAATTCCAAATTTGGACCTTGGCGAACAATGCGACTACCAAAGTACAAAGCAGAACTAAATAACAGCAAATAGATAACTATATAAGCTATCAATGAAGTGAGAACCGTATTTGCTGGGAGATGAGAAACTGCATCTGCTGTTCTAATTTTTCCGTAGACAGTCCAAGGTTGTCTTCCCACTTCTCGCACTATCCAACCAAACTCCACAGCCAGATATCCTAAAGGCGCGGCAAATACCCAACCTCGCATCAACCAACGTTGTTTAGTGATATTTTCTATGGCAAGTTTACCGCGTAACCATTGAATAACACTGAACAACATTAACCCACATAAAAAGAAGCCAATTCCTACCATGATCCGGAAAGAATAGAAAATAAGACTGATAGCATGAGGTCTATCTTGTGGTTGCCATTCTTTTAAACCTTTCACTGGTTCAGAAAGAGTAGGTTTCATTTCTAAGATGTAACCTAATGCGTGAGGAATATTCAGTTCCCAATGATTTTTATCTCCAGCTATATCAGGTGCAACTAACGCTGTCCAAGGTGCAGATTCTCCGGCGGGAATAGTATCCCAAATTGCTTCTATTGCAGCTAATTTTGTGGGTTGGTTGTGATAAACTTGTTCACCACTGATATGACCAACAAATAGTTGTAGAGGAGTGACAAAAATAGCTAGAGCTAAAGCCAATTTGAAAGATTTACTGAAGAAAGCATGATGGCGATTCTTGAGAATATACCATGCACTAATACCACCAATTACAAATAGTGCAGTTTCTAAAATCGCCAAAACCATGTGAAACCAACTACTTAATGCTGCTGGATTAAAAATGGCTTGGATAAAATCATGGACGATGAATTTACCATTCACCATTTCGCCACCAGCAGGTGTTTGCATCCAAGAATTAGCGACAATAATCCAAAAAGAAGATAGACTTGCACCGACAAAAACCATGATTGTTGATAGCAAATGTAACCAACTAGGTACACGATTCCAACCAGAAATCATGATGCCTAAAAAGGCAGCTTCTAGCATGAATGCCATTGTGCCTTCAAAGCCTAAAATTGTGCCGAAAAAGTCACCAACAGCTACAGAAAATGGAGACCAATTAGCACCAAATTCAAATTCTAAAGCAACTCCTGATGCGACTCCACACCCAAAATTAAGAATGTAGATTTTTGACCAGAAACGCGCATGACGGTAGTAATCAGGGTTTTTTGTGAGCAACCAGAGAATTTCTACTACTACCAAATAACCCGCCATGCCGATGGTTAAGACAGGCCATAACATATGAAATATGCTAGTCACGGCAAATTGTATGCGTGACAATATAATGGGGTCTGACAAAAATCCCATAACTACCTTCTCGTGAATAAACAAAATTTAGGGCGATGAGTTGTAGATATAGCCCATATTTCTATTTATGACTTTTTTTATGATTTCGTCAAAAGACAATTTGTCAGAGTAAAAATAAATAGATTAATTATAATTTTTGGTATATCAAATATCTTAATTGTCAGTTATTTTGTTAGCAATAATACTTTTACTCTGTTCCATAAATGTTGAATTGTATTGTTGTTAGTAGTTGGTTTTTCTGTCTAACTCTGGGGTAAGTTCGGCTTTAACTATAGTCCATGCTAGGTAAACATCTTATTTGACGGCTTGTCTTTTGACAAACTGACTCGGTAAAGTAAATAATCCTACCTGGAGACTTGGGACGTAATATCTCTAGTTATTTTTTCGTGGAATGTGGGGGGTAGCTTTGAAATTAAAACAGTGTGTGTTTATAAGTGTGGCAAGTACGATTTGTTTGTTGATAACTCAAAAAGCAAATGCAGAAACTGTTCCCAGTGGAGTTATTACAGATATTCCGCGACTAAATGATGTTGAACGTCCGAAAACAAGTATTAAAGATTGGTTAGCACAGGAATCTCAAACATCTCAAGTTTTGCAAATAACTGGTGTACGACTGCAAGAAACAGAAGCCGGTTTGGAAGTTGTTTTAGAAACCCCAATTGGAGAATTATCCGCACCAGAAAGTTTAATTGATGGTAATGTTTTAATTGCAGATATACCAAATGCGGTACTAGCTTTACCAGATCAAAAAGAGTTTACAACAAAAAATCCAGCAGCGGGAATTGCGGCAATTACGGTTACACAACAAGAAAATAACCAAGTCCGAGTTTTAGTAACTGGAATTGAAGACGCACCAACACTACAGATAGGTGCAAATAACGGCGGTTTAACTTTAAATATATCTGCCGCTACATCAGAACCAGATATAGAAATAACCGTCACAGCCCAAAAGCGGACAGAAGACGCTCAGGATATACCACTTAGTCTGACAGTAATTCCACGTCAGCAACTCGAAGACGGTCAAGTTAGTTCTTTCTCTGGTATCGCCAACAACACACCCAACTTTACCTTTTCTTCCTCTTCATCCGGTAGTGCTGAATACAATTACTATAGTATGCGGGGTTTAAGTAATTTCAATGCTTTTACCAACCAAGATACTGTAGCTTTCTATATTGATGATGTCCCTTTTGATTACGGTGGCTTTTTAGACCTGGGCTTGATTGATTTGGAACGAGTCGAAGTCCTACGCGGTCCCCAAAGTACCCTCTACGGGAGAAGCAGTCCGGCTGGGGTAGTGAACGTGATTTCTCGTCAACCGACTCAAAAGCCGGAATTTGGAGTTTCAGCTAGTTATGGCAGCTACAACAGCCGTGAATTGCAACTTTCCCTCAGCGATGCGGTAATTCCTGATCAGCTATCATTTCGACTAGCTGGTGCATACAACGCACGGGATGGATTTATTGATAATACGACACTGAATCGCACCGTTGGCGAAGTATCAAAAGTAGCAGGACGGGCGCAAATTCTTTGGACACCCACACCAGAATGGAGCGTGTCTTTCAATACCTATGCTAGTGATAGCGATGGTGGCAACCCTACCTATAATCTCCGTAATGCCCCTGATCCATTTCAGATCGATCAAAGTGTGGATGGTTTTGCGCGGTTAAGCAGTAATACCCAAGCCTTGAAAATCGGCTATGATGGTGCTAAATTTCGGGCTACGTCAATTACAGCCCGGCGTTTTACCAATCAATCCAATTTCCTGGGAGATAACTTTGCTGAACTTGATCTACTCAGGCAGATTATAGATATTAATTCCACCGTTTGGTCACAGGAGTTACGTTTTCAGTCCCCTGAAAGTGCAGACCGTTTGCGCTGGTTACTTGGTGGATATTATGAAGGGCGTGATTTTAATGTTGTTAATGATACTATAGAACGAACAGCAACAGCCGCCGCCATATTTGGTTTACCAGAGGGACGTAATCGTGTTTCAGCAGAACAATCTCGCCAAACTTATGCAGTATTCGGTCAATTAGACTACAAACCTATTGAACCCTTAACTTTATTTGCTGGTTTGCGTTATGAAACTGCGGATAGCACCCTTAGCCGTCGTCGTGTCTTGGAAACGCCTGGTGGTGGAGTTATCCCATTGAGTGCTGAATTAAAAGGTGCAGAAATAAGTAGTAGTGCCTTAATTCCTCGTTTTGGGTTGCAGTATCAAATTACGCCAAATTTAATGGCTTACGGGACAATTGCCCAAGGCTATCGCCCCAGCGGACTCAATTACCGCGCTGACGACGACGCAACCCGTCAATATCGAGAAGAAAAATCTTGGACTTATGAAGCGGGTTTAAAGTCTTCATGGCTGGATAACCGCTTGACTGCAAATTTATCGGTGTTTCGGACTAATGTGAATGACTATCAAGTTTTGCTAACCGATAATGATGGATTTTTCCGCGATATTGCCAACGCTGATGTGGATATCACTGGATTAGAGTTTGAACTAAAAGCCCAACCTGTCAAGGGGCTAGATTTAATTGCTGGTGTGGGTTATGTAGATAGCAAATTTCAAAACTACACCAATCCATTTACAGGCATAAATTATAGTAATAATCGTGTTCCTCTTGCACCAGAATTGACTTACAATTTAGCGATTCAATATCGCAGTGCAGGGGGTATTTTTGCCCGTGGAGAATTGCGCGGTTATGGCACAAATTATTTTGATGATGCGAATGAGATTAAACAAGATCCTTTTGTATTAGTGAATGCTAGGATTGGTTATGAGTGGAAAAAGTACGGTATTTATTTATTTGCTAACAATTTGTTTGACACTCGTTATATTAACTCTGGTTTCTTTTTCCCACCGCCTAATGTAACCGCAGGATTTGGTGATCCGGCAATGTACGGTGTGCAAATAAAGGCGAGTTTTTGATTTATAAATAGTATAAAATCGGTAATGCACTATGATCAAGAATTTGGTGCGTTACGCGATCGCTAACACCGAAACAAAACTTATACCACCATTATGCAATGCCGAAAATTGCTGTAAAAATCAAAATCCCGCAGCGATCGCACCGCAATAATTTAGGTTGTATTACTATAGTGCTATAGTTATCCAATCAATTCTATAGCAATTCCCATTCAAGTGAGGTACAAGCAGTAATAATTAAACGCAGATGGACGCAGATAAACGCAGATAATTTTGTACTTCATTAGACTGGAAAACGCTAATAATGGGGTGCAGCCATTGGACGTAAGGGGGAAGTCAACTTTATGTAATAATTATTGGTAGTCGCTAAATATTCTGTTGTTTACGATTTCTCAGGAAACTTTTATGACTTCAGAAAATACTGATATTAAGCAATGTTCCACTGCTAAAGTTATTTACAGATTTCTTGGAGGTACTGCATTTGGTGTCTTGGTGGTAACTATTCCTATTTCATTATCGTCTATAGATGATTTGAATTTATTTCATCTAGTTATTGCATTATTCCTGATTCTATTATCTGGTTTGCTATCAAGTATTTGGGGAGAAAAATTTATTGATGCAGTGACGGGGATATTAAATTCCTTTGCTTCTTAATTATCAACACAAAAGTGACTGGGCTTTAGGTTAGTTTAAGAGGATGTTTGAAAAGTTTTGGGCGAATATAATTCACTACTACACAAGCCAACTCCACACTTCGACAAGCTCAGTGACCACCTGCGTGGACTAACAAAAAATCAAGGGTTTGAAACCCACGGAGGTGGGTTTTGCCTGTGTAGGCGCGACTTCTAGTCGCCAGGGCGAACGTAATTACGAAAAAATGAAAAAAGTATCAAACGACCTATTGTCAAACCTTACAAAGATTAAAACTTTTGGAAGTAATACCATGTAAACAAATATTACTGTATATTCTGATTACGTATTTATCCTCTTTGTATAACTCCCTCCAAGAGTATGGAAATTTTATCTAATACCGTGGCGTTATCGCGGATGCAATTTGCATTTACAGCGATTTTCCACATGATCTGGCCTGTGCTAACTACAGGTATGTCTATCTACCTAATTGTTGTTGAAGGACTATGGTTAAAAACCAAAAACCCTACTTATTATCATCATGCTCGTTTTTGGTCAAAACTGTATTTACTCAACTTTGGAATTGGTGTTGCATCAGGTTTACCAATGGGTTTTCAGTTTGGAACTAACTGGGCCCCATTATCAGAAGCGGTAGGAGATTTCTTAGGTAGTATTCTGGGATTTGAAGGCTCAATGGCATTTATGTTAGAGGCTTCTTTTCTGGGAATTATGATGTTTGGTTGGGAGCGAGTTCCTCCCGTAATTCATTACTTAGCAACTATTCTCGTGGCTTTTGGGGCGAATCTTTCCACATTCTGGATTTTGGTTGCTAATTCATGGTTTCAGACTCCTAGTGGTGGAGAAATGGTGAATGGGAAGTTTATTGTCAATGACTATTTTCAGGCAATTTTAAATCCCTTCATGGTGAATAGTGTTCTCCATATGTTCTTAGCAACTTTGGAGACTTCTTTATTTGTGATTGGCGGCATTAGTGCTTGGTATATTCTCAATAATCGCCAGCAAGAATTTTTCAGCAAATCATTTAAAATAGTTTTAGCGATCGCCATTTTTGTCGCTCCTTTACAAGTGTTAATTGGTCACGCTAGTGGCGATCAAGTTTATCAATATCAACCCACCAAACTAGCAGCAATTGAAGCCCAATGGGAAACTGTACCTGCTGGTGAATCTGCCAAATGGAATATATTAGCAATTCCTAATAGAAAAGCCGAAAAAAATGATTGGGAAATTTCTGTTCCTAATGGTTTAAGTTACATTTTAGAACTCAAACCTCAACTGTCTCAACCTGTATTGGGACTCAAAGAATGGAAACCAGAAGATCGTCCCCCAATGATTCCTTTGATATTTTATTCTTTCCGTTTAATGGTAGGAATTGGCTTTTTCTTAGTTGGATTAATGCTGTGGAGTATTATTCAATGGCTCAGAGGTAAATTGAGCAATAACAACATAACTCAACAAAAATGGTTATTACGAGCTTGGATTTTAGCTGCACCTTTAGGCTATCTGGCGATTGAATCAGGCTGGATTGTGCGCTGTGTAGGAAGACAACCTTGGACAGTATATGGACAAATTCGTACTACTGATGCAGCTTCTCATTTACCACCCGGTGAAGTATTATTTTCACTCACAGTTATTGCCCTTCTTTACAGTGTTTTATTTGTCTCAGCCATGTTTTTTGGTAGCCGCATTATTCGCAAGGGACCAGATTTAACTTTACCAATACCAGGAAGTGAGATCAAAACAGTAATTGCTACTGAATCTGTGAGTCATATTCCCGATAGTCGTCCTTTGGAAACACCGCAATAGGAACAATTACATGGAAGCTTTACTGCACTTTTTACCACAAGTTTGGTTTGTAATTCTGGGGTTATTTCTGTTTCTTTACGTGCTTTTAGATGGCTTTGATTTAGGCGTTGGTATCCTCTCTTTGACTTCTTCTGATGAGAAACGCCGTAGTTTATTAATGACCAGTTTAGGCAACGTTTGGGATGCTAACGAAACCTGGTTAGTTTTGATGGCAGGGGCATTATTTGGAGCTTTTCCTTTAGCTTATGGAACAATTTTAAGTGCGCTTTATCTGCCTCTGATGGTGATGGTTGTAGGGTTAATTTTGCGGGCTGTTGCTTTTGAATTTCGAGAACATTCTGATAATAAAAGTTTCTGGAATTTTGCCTTTGGAATCGGCAGTTTTATTGCTGCTTTATTTCAAGGATTTGCTTTGGGTGGTGTATTAGCAGGAATCAAAGTTGATGCGGCTGGGCATTTTATTGGTGGGATATGGGATTGGTTAAGTTGGCAATCATTATTAACAGCATTGACACTTGTACAAGGTTATGTATTGATTGGTTCAACTTACCTAATTCTGAAAACCGAAGGTAAATTACAGGAAACTCATTTTAGCACTGCCAAATTAGCCGCTTGGACAACTTTCATCGGGGCAAGTTTAATTACCATAACGACACCAATTGTCTATGAAAATGCTAGAGCCAGGTTGTTTCATCAACCAGAAGTTTATATTTTTGCCCTGATTCCTTTGTTGGGTGTGTTGTTGGTTTGGTTGCTGCTACAAAGCCTAAACCATAAACAGGAAGTTGCCTCATTTGTCTATACAGCTTTAATCTTTTTGCTGACATTTATTGGTTTAGGATTTATTGCTTTTCCCTACATTATTCCCCCCACTATTACCATTTATCAAGCAGCTTCTTCTGCTACTTCAATGGTTTTTATGATTACGTTCATTGGGTTTTTGATTCCAATTATGTTGTTTTACAACATCTACAATTACTTTGTCTTTCGAGGTAAGGTGGTCATCACTGAAGAGGGACAATAAATTCATATCAAATAAGAAATCTGTTAGATTCAGTGTCAGCTACTACTATCTTGATTTTTCTTTTAGTATTAGTTAGAGAAATTGTCAGAATCAGGTGGTTATCGAGTTTCGACTCCGCGGTAGTTGAGCGGAGTCGAGATAATTTCCAGGATTTAAGGATGTACAGGATTAAGACTAAATGGCGGGTGTGGGGATCGAACCCACTCATCCCCGAAAATGGTGGAGACTTTAACCAATGATAACCCTAAATTCATCGGCCTAAAAAGGCAAGTTACGAACAAGGGAAACCCGCCAGGAAAGATCAGGGATAAAGTTGTATTTATCCCTTATCAAACAATATACAGCACAACTTTACAAATCGTCATTAGCTAACATTTGGATAATGCGCGGAATACTCGGATCAAACCCCGCCAAATCCCAAGATAAAGGATCTTTTGGATCTACCAAAGAAATACGGTAAGGAGTTAAAGTCACATAAACAGCCTTAACATGAGGATTGATCTTTTTCCGGTATTCCTGCAAAGCTTGACTAGGATGTTTATTACCCGCCCAGCTTTCCGAGTCAGTCCAAAAGCAGACAACATCAGCCTTAAACTTATTCTTGATCATCCAGTCATAAGCTACACTCGCATCAGTTCCGCCAAAGTTTTGGTTACTAGCTTTGCGAACCGCAGAACTAAAACTATCCTTCGCAGTAATATCCAAATCTTTAAACTGAGTTGAAAAACCGCGAATTGCATAGTTTTTTTCAGCTTTTGCTGTTACTAACGCCATTGTTGTGGCGATTTCACAGCAACTTAAACCCATATCTGCAACCAAGCTACCCATAGAACCAGAAATATCTACAGCGTGCATAAAGACTTTACCAGTCGGTTCTACCACCTCAAAAGACAGTTCGACCGCTTTTTCCAAAATATCCACAATGCGGGAAACTGGTTTCCAAGTCTTCTTACTGCGTCCTAAACTTCCTCCAGATTGATAGGTTTTGAGAGCTTTTAAAACATCAATGGGATGAATTCGACCTTTTCTCAAATGTTCACGGTTATTAAGAACTGCTTCCACACGCTGCAAATTTGCGCCTTCATCAGCCCGCAAAACCTCTAATTGAGTCAAAGAACCTAAATTCCGTAACATTGCCCCTATAGGCATTTCTTGAAAGAGCAAATTCCAAGCTTGCTTATCCATGTTACCCACAGGTGCAGCCATTTCATGGGTTAAGCGTCCTTGAGAAATAGCGGTATGAGTTTCGCTAGGGTTACGCTTGAGCCATTCATACCACCAAATCTGCGCTAAAGCATCTGAGGGTATATCTGCGGGTAACTCTTCCCAACCTTTCACAACCCACTCAAATAATTGACGGTGATTTTCTGTAGGTGGGTTGACGTGAAACAACCGCAAAGCATCACGGTGAGTAAAACCTTGACGTTGTTGATATTTCAAAAGTTGATAAGCCAAACCTTTGACATCTTCCCGTGATAGCCACGTTTTACCAGCTTCGCGGATAACTTTACCGAAACCCCGCAAAGATTTGGTGTAATTCAACCATTCATAAAAATGGCTACCTGTGCGGACAACTTGGGGGAAAATTTCACCAAATGCTTTTTTAGCTTCTGGTGTTTCACCCATAGACAGCAATACCAAAGCGAGAATTGGCGCACTGTTATTTATGGCGCGGCCATCACTAGCATAGAGAATTTCTTCGGCTACCCGTCCAGGATTTTCCGCCACGGCTTGGTTGAGAATATTAGCAAAATCTTCTGTTAATTCCTGTTTACCAGCGTAGTACGTGCTTTTTGCTGTTCCTATCAACAGACACCGACGCAGCATTTTCCAAATACCAGCATCGAACATATAGCCGCCACTACGCCCTTTGATCATCTCTTTTTCCCTTCCAGGAATAGGCTGATTTTGGGGTGTAGTATTTTTGTTTTTAGTAAAGAAGTTATAATTCATGGCTGCTTCTCCCGGCCTTTTCAGGCAATTTTGAGATTCCACAAAGTGGAAGGTGGCAGGGCAGGATTTGAACCTGCGATCTCCCGCTTAGAAGGCGATAACCCTCTTTCGTCGGCCTTTTCAGGCAAGGTATGAAAAAGGATGTTTTAGGTGTTCTAGGCCGCTGAACTACCTGCCACATAATGGATTTTGGATTTTAGATTGAATAGAGGTTTGGTGTAGTGAGACAGGAGTTGTTCGCGTAGCGTGCCGAAGGCATACCTGCAAAATTTTCATCACCAGAACCCGATAACCCTCAACTTTTCGGCCTGTTTAGGCAAGGAAAGTAAATTAAGGATTTACTCTGGTGCGTTTACCAATTTCGCCACCCACTACAGAAAAATTCAAAATCTAAAATTGTTTTGGGTGGTGGAGCAGGATTTGAACCTGCGAATGTCTCGATAACCCTCAATTCATCGGCCTTTGCAGGCAAGGTTGTGAATAAGGATATAAAATGAAATGCCTTACCGCTTGGCTACCCACCACATGGAAAGTCAAAAGTTAGAGTTTTGGCGCGGGAAGCAGGAGTTGAACCTGCGACCGATGAATTAACGATAATCCTCAGTAAGTCGGCCTTTACAGGCAAGTTTGTTAACCAAGGAATATGGGTTTTACCCCTTTCACTGCTCTACCAACTGAGCTATTCCCGCACGTAAAAAGTCAAAAATCTAAAATTATTTTGGGTGGTGGAGCAGGAGTCGAACCTGCGAATGCTCGTTCTTTAAACGATAACCCTCAATTCGTCGGCCTTTGCAGGCAAGGTATGAATAAGGATGTTAAGCGCCTTACCACTTGGCTACCCACCACATAAACAAATAATTTCAAATCCAAAATATCAAATCGTTTTGGGTGTAGCGGAGCAGAAATTTGGTCTGCATCTCCGGGATTTTAAGCAAGGGTATTTTAATTTGGAAGATTACGATAACCCTCGAAAAGGCAAGGTGGGCGCTCTGGTATTTGAGCTATCCGCTACGGTAAAAGCTAACTCCTTTGGGAATGTCGCTTGTAGTATTAATGTAGTATGTATATTTCTGGTTGTCAAGAGGGTAAGGAAAATTTTTCTTTATTTTGGTGTAAGCTGTCACTTTTTACTTATGTCAGTAGCTTTTGCCAAATAATTGGCGACATTTTTGCCAAAAAAATACAAACAAATGTCCAAATTTTTGCCAAGATATAAATATTATTTTGTAAAAATTCACTTAGCAAAAAATCAGCATGAGTGAAAAAACCATAGAAAATTACGGGAAAGCTTTTCTCGTTCTAATTTTGCCGATATCGTTTTTGATTGTTTTCCTGGTGAATACCTGGAAAATTTTACTGGTAATCTTATTGCTGTTAATGGTTTTCAATCTTTGGCAACAATACAGATGGGAAAAGTGGTGTAACCAAGTTAACCCGCTTTTTTATCAGTTGATTCAGGAAAACCAGGGAAAAATTACTCCGATGGATTTGGCAATCAAGGGTAATTTTTCGGGACAGGTGGCAAAACGCTATTTAGATGGTAAGGCTAAGGAATTTGGTGCTAGTGTACTGGACTCGGAAACAGAGGATCAATCGTACTACTTTATTACTGCCAGTATTCTCGGCGATATTCTTGATAGTAGTGAATCAGTAGAAAAACTTCCGGCTCAACCAGTTACGAAAGTTGCCCGTTCATTTTTAGCTCCTCCTCCTTCAATTCCCCAGGAGGAGAAAACAGAACCTGAATCTAAATCTGAGCTTGAATCTGAATCTCTACCTGAACCTACCCATGAGGAAGTTAAAAAACCTCTAGAAGAACAGTTAGTTTTTGGTTCATTGATTCAATCTGAGTTAGCTAAACGGCTCAATGTCTATTCGAGTACGGTTTATAAACGACGCAATGACCCAGATTTTGCTGAGTGGAGTCGTAGCCGTGATCCTGATGGTATTGCTTGGTCTTATTCTCGGAGGTCTAAGGAGTTTTTCCCCGTTGAGAAATAGGGAACAATTGACAATTGACAATTGACAACTAACTATTAATTGTCAGTTATCAATTACCTATTACCAATGCCGATCGCTTGATTGATGGATGTTAGTCCGTTTTCTTCTAGTTTGGTTAATAAACCGGAGAGGATGCGGCGTACCATCATTGGTCCTTCGTAAATCCAGCCTGTGTATGTTTGAATGAGGCAAGCGCCGGCTGTGATTTTTTCCCAAGCATCATCAGCAGTAAAGATGCCTCCTACGCCAATGATGGGCATTTGTCCTTGGGTTTGTTGGTATATAAAGCGAATTACTTCGGTGGAGCGATCGCGCACTGGTTTGCCACTAATTCCTCCGGCTTCTTCTTGGGGGGATTTACCCGTTTGTTCAATGATTTGGGTTTGAAGTCCTTCCCGGCTGATGGTGGTGTTGGTGGCGATTAAACCGGCGATTTGGTAGGTTTGAGCGATCGCTATAATGTCAGATATGGCCTCCCATTCTAAATCGGGGGCTATTTTCACAAATATGGGTTTTTGCGCTGTGTTTTCTTGTTGTAATCCAGCTAATATCTGACTGAGCATGGCTGCATCTTGGAGCGATCGCAATCCTGGTGTATTGGGCGAAGAAACATTTACTACAAAATAATTACCCAAATCTTTCAGTAATCGAAAACTCTCTAAATAATCCTGCGCTGCTAGTTCCAAGGGTGTTATCTTGGATTTACCTAAATTTATTCCTATAGGTATCGGTAATGGGTTAGTTAAGTGTTTTTTGCCGTCTGTTAATTTTGCCGCCATAGCGATCGCACCAGAATTATTAAAACCCATCCTGTTAAGTGCAGCTTGATCTAAAGGCAAACGAAATAAACGGGGTGGGGGATTTCCCGGTTGGGGATGATAAGTGACAGTACCCAATTCGGCAAACCCAAAGCCAAAATTATGCCAGATACTCGCAGCAATTCCATCTTTGTCGAATCCGGCAGCCAAGCCCAGGGGATTGGGAAATTTTAGCCCTAATATCACCTGTTCTAATCGTGGATCATTGAGACACAAATATTGCTGAAGGAGATTGTTTAACCAGTTAGTAGAAGGATAATAACTGCTTTTTACAAGCCAGTTTAAACTACCAATGGTTTGTTTGTGTACCCACTCCGGTTCGGTTTTCACCAGAGTAAATAAAAAATGACTAACTACTGCTTTATAAATATCCAATTTAAGGTAACATCTACCAATTATTAACAGATACCAGGAACAAAATCCATTAGGAAGGTTTGCGAGGCATCTTAAAACATATTACTACAACTTATGTCAAACGATAATCAGAATGGGCAGCAAAAGAAACCTAGAGCCGCCGAACAACAAATACTATCCTTGGGGCAACTTCTCCAGAACATGAGAGAAGATGATAGTGTTGATGCTCTGATTAAAACTACTATTGCTTATCTTCAAGAAGGGTTTGACTACCCATTTCTGTGGATTGCTCTTTATGATGAGAGCAATAAAACTTTATATGGAAAAGGGGGATTGACTCCCGATGGAGAAACAAGTTATTTAAGAAGATCGATTGTCATCAAACCTGGAAATTTCTTAGAGAGAGTCGTAACTCAATTATGCCCTTTGGGTATAGCTAATTTACGGGGAGAATCTCGCGCTTCTGAATGGCAGGAAGTTGCCAATAGATATAACATTCAAGGAACTATTCTTTTACCAATTCGCTATAAAGAAAACTGTTTAGGACTAGTATTATTAGGTTCACAACGTTGGGGCTATTTGCTGAGTGGAGAAGCCAGAGCCAAGCTGTTAATAGTCATCGGTGAGTTGGGAATATTACTGTATAAGAATAGCCATAATAATACACATAATAAACCAGAGAATCCGCCAACTCAAGCATTATTACAACTATTAGAAAATGTCCGCTCTGCTAATAATCTAAATAAAAGACTAGAAGCAGTAGTAGATGCTACTCATAAATTTATTTCCCCAAGTCGTACAAATATTTATTGGTTGGAAAGAGAGGGAAATTATTTTTGGTGTCGGATGAGCAATAATCTTGTCAATATTAGTAGTGTAGACAGTCATAAACCAGGAGCAATCGGCATAACAGTCCAAGAATTGAGCGATGTTTATTATGCTTTATCTGTTAACCAAGTAGTATGGATTAATGAAACTGCTAGTTCTTTAAAAACCAATGTCAAAGGTAAACTATTACAACGATTGGGAGTTAAATCTATATTAGCAGCGCCTATCATTTGGCAAAAAGACTTATTAGGTTTTTTATCGGTAGAAAGTCATGAATTGCGAAATTGGTTAGAAGAAGAAAAACATTTTGTCCAAGGTGCAGCAGGATTAGTATCTTTAGTTGCTCCTAGTGAAATTATTGAAGGAACAATCAGACAAATTCAACAAGATACTCAATTAACTAATCAAGTCGCTCAAGCAATTTATAAAGAACAAGGTTTAGATTCAGCTTTACATATTTGTGCAGGTAGGATTTTAGAACGGCTGACTGCGACGCGATTTGTATTGTTACAGTACAATCCCACTAAAAATATTTATCAAGTTATTTTCCAGAGCATAAGACATCATCGCCGACTTTGGGCATTTGATCTGAAGGAACTAACAGAAATTGATATTCAACTTTTACAAAATGCCAAACAAGCCTTAGAAATTGAAAACTTTGAGGCAGATTTGCGGTTTTTGAATTGGCGACGGCAGCTATTAGATAATGGTGTGCGATCGCTGTTAATATGTAACTGCGCTCAAGGTCAAACACCTGAACTACTTTTGCTGATTACCCACGAAACCAACCGATCTTGGAAAACTCTAGAAAAAGAATTACTATGGGTATTTAGTCAAAATATAGGTGTTGTCGTTCACCATTGGCGACTACGTGACAACACCAAAGATCAACAAAAAATATCCCAAGGGTTTAAAGAATACTTAAATATTCTCACTCACACTCAAAGCAGCACAAACGAAACGGAATTAGCTGCCCTTAAACAAATAGCATCTGTTTTAGAAGTTCCCCTAGCAATTATTCTCTCCTCTAATCCTAGTCAGAATTGGGCAAAAATTTTACCGGGGGTAATTTCTAATCATCAATTTGGCGTAGTTCTAGATTTTCATGTTTCTTTAGAGAAGGATGTAATAGCAGAGTTAGCAATAGCACATAATAGTTATTTAATCCTCAAAGCTGAGGATTTACCAGCAGAAACGAGGCAATGGTTGACGATTCCCAACAATAGTAAAGTTTTTGTGATGGCATTACGCACAAGTGCTGAAAATCAACCGACAAGCATTGTAGTTTTAGCAGATTATGAAGAACAAAACTGGAGAGAAATTAGCATCAATGCCACAGTAACTCTGATTCATCAATTAGCATGGTGGCAAAATCAACAGCAAATTATTCAAAATCTAGAATCTCATAATGAAAACTTACATAAACTCAATTGGTACAAACATAGTCGTCTAGAAGAAATTCATAGAATGTCTACACTCGTACTTGGACAAATCCGTGATTTAGGAATACCTGCTAATGAATTAACGCAAATGCGTTACAAATTGCTGTTACGTCAACTAGACTACATAACTAGTTCCATGACTAGCATGATTAAACAAGAGCAGTGGGATTTGCATACTAGTGTGGAAACTATGTCCATTTCTAGCCTATTGAAGCGAGCCGTGGAAAGAGTTGATAATTTGTCTAAACAGCAACAACTTTGGATAGGTATACATGGCTTAGGACAGTCTAATGATAATCGGGAGTTATCCCCAACATCGTCCTTAGCTGGAGAACAAACTATGACAGGTTCTACATTAGCTACAACTGGCGACATTGTAAAAATAGAATTAGTTTTACATGAATTGTTAGTTGCAGCTTGTCAACGTTCTCCTATTGGTGACAGAGTTGATATTTGGTGTCGTCCTTTAGATGAAAAATCGCTAGAAATTTCAATTACAGATAATGGCAGTATTGAACCACAGTTATTAGCAGAGTTTAATCAAGCTCAATTCTCAAATACATTTTCTACTTCTCACGTTAGTAAACCACCTGGTTTACATCTAGTGATTTGCAAAAAAATGATGCAACAATTGGGTGGAGAATTACAGCTATATCAATTACCAGATAAAAGGGTCGTTAGTCGTTTATTGTTGCCTTTAGCATCTCAAAATCATGAAGGTAGTACATTGGGAAGCACTTCATCATTTTTGGGAAATGGGTAATTGGTGATTGGTAATTGGTGATTGGTGACTTGCCCTGAGCGTAGCCGAAGGGTTGGTAATTGGTAATTGGTAATTGGTAAGAATTATTTCTCCTGTTTTCTCAATCTGCAAACTATAATCACAGCACCTTAATTATGGGGCGTTCTCTTTCTAAATCTAATTTACCTGAAAAAATCTGTGTAGTTTGTCAACGTCCGTTTACTTGGCGGAAAAAATGGCAAGATTGTTGGGATGAAGTAAAATATTGCTCAGAACGTTGCCGTCGTCGCCGTTCTAACGCTAAAAATAACAATTGACAATTGACAATTGATAATTGACAACTGACAATTGACAACTGAAAATTGACAACTGACAACTGACAACTGACAACTGACAACTGACAACTGACAACTGACAACTGACAAAATAAATGACATTACAAATACAACCGAAGTTAATTATTCATGGGGGGGCTGGTAGTTCTCTTCAAGGTAAAGGCGGATTGATAGCAGTACGCAACTCTCTTTCTAAAATTGTTGAAGAAGTTTATGCTCTTTTGCTTACTGGTGCGACTGCGGCTGAAGCAGTAGTTCGGGGTTGTCAAATGTTGGAAGATGAACCCCGCTTTAATGCTGGTACTGGTTCTGTACTCCAATCTGATGGACAAATTCGGATGAGTGCTTCCATTATGGATGGGACAACTGGGCGCTTCAGTGGTGTAATTAATGTGTCACGGGTGAAAAACCCTATTGAAATGGCGCTATTTTTGCAAAATTCGGATGATCGGGTTTTGTCTGATTATGGTGCGGCTGAGTTGGCGCGGGAGTTGCAAATTCCTAGTTACAATGGTTTAACTGATTTGCGCTTGAAAGAGTGGACACTAGAACGCCAGGATAACTTTAAAAGAACCATGGCTGGGGTAGTAGCAGAACCGGAAATGGCGGAAAATGCTGGGAGGGGAACTATTGGTGTCGTCGCTTTAGATGGCTATGGTAAATTAGCGGCGGGTACTTCCACTGGTGGTAAAGGTTTTGAGCGAATTGGCCGAGTTAGTGATTCAGCGATGCCAGCAGGTAATTATGCGACTAGTCATGCAGCAGTTAGTTGTACGGGCATTGGAGAAGATATTATTGATGAGTGTTTAGCTGCTAAAGTAGTAGTGCGTGTCACTGATGGAATGTCTTTGTCAGAAGCGATGCAGCGATCATTTACAGAAGCCAGCAAGAATCAAAGAGATTTTGGAGCGATCGCTCTTGATGCTACTGGTGCAATATCCTATGGTAAAACCTGCGAAGTTTTACTAGCTGCTTACCATAACGGAGACAACATTGGCGACACTTTGGAATGGAATGATCAAGAACTGATTGGGAAGGGGTAATTGACAATTAACAATTGACAATTGACAATTAAAATTAGCAATTGTTAATTTGATAATGAATCTTCCAACAGCACAATCTTGGCATGATATTCGCACAGCATTAAAAGCAATTTGGGGATATGACGATTTTCGTCCACCCCAAAAAGAAATTGTTAACTGTTTGATATCACAAAAAGATGCGCTAATTATTATGCCTACAGGTGGGGGAAAGTCAATTTGTTTTCAACTTCCCGCCCTACTCCAAACAGGATTGACTTTAATAGTTTCTCCTTTAGTAGCACTAATGGAAAACCAAGTTGAGGAATTACTTCAAAGAAAGCAAAAAGCAGCACTTTTACATAGTGAGTTAACGACATTTCAACGCAATGCAACTTTGCAAGCTTTAGAAAAACAGCAATTGAGATTATTGTATTTATCACCAGAAACTTTACTAAGTCCAGCAGTTTGGAAAAGGTTATGTGATCCTCAACTACAAATTAATGGTTTAATTTTGGATGAAGCCCATTGTTTAGTGCAGTGGGGTGATACTTTTCGTCCAGCTTATCGGCGATTAGGGACTGTGCGTGAGGCGTTGCTAAAATCCAAATCACCGGGAACAAAGATTAGTATAGCGGCTTTTACGGCAACTGCCGATCCTTTAGCCCAACAAACTATTTCTACCGTTTTAAAATTACAGCAACCTGAGACTTTTCGGATTAATCCCTATCGGGAAAATTTAAATCCTACAGTACGAATTGCCTGGACTCCTCAAGGCAGAAAACAACAATTATTAAACTTTATTCAAACACGACCAAATCAAGCTGGATTAATTTATGTCCGCACACGGCGAGATAGTGAAAATTTAACCCAATGGTTAACAGAAAAGGGTTATAATACAGCTAGTTATCATGCCGGATTAAGTGCCGGAGAACGGCGAAATGTGGAAGCTAGTTGGTTAGGTGGAAAAATCCCATTTGTGGTTTGTACTTGCGCTTTTGGTATGGGAATAAATAAGTCAGATGTCCGTTGGGTAATTCATTTTCATGCGCCTTATTTATTATCTGAATATGTGCAAGAAATAGGACGAGCGGGAAGAGATGGAAAACCTGCTGATGTCCTTACTTTAGTAAGTGAACCAACGGGGTTATTAGATACGGAGGATAAGCAAAGACAGCAATTTTTTCAGGAACAATGGCGATCGCAACAACAAAAAGCCCAACAATTAGTCAAAAATTTGCCTCCTCGTGGTGAAATAAATGCTGTAGTTAAAGAATTTCCAAATGCTGCTGTGGCGCTTTCTCTCCTCCATAGTAATGGACAATTAGAATGGCTTGATCCTTTTCATTATTCTATTTCTTCGCAGCCGAAAAATGCACCAGCCACGCAATTGCCAGCGGCTAAACAAATGAGAGAATATTTAACTACTAAAAAATGTCGTTGGCAGTTTTTATTAAATGCCTTTGGGTTTGCAACACCAACTGTAAATTGGCGTTGTGGACATTGTGATAATTGTCGCCATTAATCATTTTATAATTTAAACTTTGCTCCTTGGCGCGAAACATAATTAGGACTTGCTGAAAAAATAAAGTATGACTCCTAATATAAAAAACTAAAGTAAAGTATCACTACTTTCTAATTCAGTTTCATCTGAATTTTCCTTAACCCTGCGGATAGGTAAATTAGCGATTAAAGCCGTTGTGCGTTGGTTGCTTTCTAGGGAAAACTCCAAACCCTCGGTTTCTATTTCCACATAGCGACAAACAATGTCCAGGATTTCCTGACGCATTTTTTCTAAGGTTTGGGGATCTAAGTCAGCCCGATCATGGGAGATTACCAATTGCAGGCGACGTTTAACGTCATTGCGGCTGTTATCGGGACTACGAACAAAAAGTTTTTCTAAAATTTCAAGAATCATTGCGGGTATGTGTAAGGCAGAAACACTGGCAAGTGAATTAAACAATCTTTGACCACAACATCTTTCTTAAGCGGGAGAAGATGCTTTTATTAGATGAGTCAAGCTCAAGAAATTCGACAGTTTCGCCTTCCAATCTCCGAGCAATGTTTTCAAAAGCTGTAGCAGCTAAAGATGGAGTTTCTGATAATACTAAAGGTTCACCACGATTAGTAGAGACAATCACCCGCTCATCGTCGGGGATCACTCCAATTATGGGGATGGCGAGAAGTTCCTGAACATCTTGCACAGACATCATATCATTTGCCTGTACCATTGCCGGTCTAATTCTGTTAACTATTAAGTTAATCTTTTTTACACCTTGTGCTTCCAGCAATCCTACTACACGATCAGCATCGCGGACTGCGGAAATTTCGGGGGTAGTGACAATCAGGGCTTCTTTGGCTGGGGCTGTAGCATTTTTAAACCCCATTTCGATCCCGGCTGGACAGTCAATCATCACATACTGATACTTTTGCGCCAGTGCATTTACCAGTAATTTCATTTGATCTGGTGTCACCGCTTCTTTATTACGATTTTGAGCGGCTGGAAGCAGTACCAAATTAGGTTGTCGCTTGTCTTTGACAAGGGCTTGTTCTAAACGACACTCTCTAGCCAAGACTTCCACCGCTGTATAAACGATGCGATTTTCTAGCCCTAGTAGTAAATCTAAATTTCTCAAGCCAAAATCTGCATCAATTAAGGCAACTTGCTTGCCGATTTTTGCTAAGGCCATACCCAAATTAGCTGAAACTGTGGTTTTACCCACTCCCCCTTTACCGGAGGTAATGACAATAATGCGAGCCATGATAATGCTGTATGAGAGTTCAGGGAACAATATAAAATATTTAAAGCTATTGATTAATTCTAATTAATTGGTTACGAGAAAAATCAGCGGCTTTAGCAATGCGAATTCCTTCGGGTGTAATATGTGCAACTTCCGGAAAGAAGTTTGTCAGGGACTTTTCTGGCGCTCTAGCGACAGCATCAGCGATTCGCAATTGGGTTGGTTCCATTTGCAAGGCCATAATTAAAGATTCACGATTACCCCCCGCACCAGCATGGGCAACTCCTCGCAATCGCCCCCACACGAGAATATCTCCGTCTGCAATTACAATACCACTAGGATTGATATCTCCCAAAATAATTACCGTACCGGGATGACGAATTTCTACACCTGATCTGACTGTCATTTGTAGATAGAGGGCATCTGCTAGTGCGGTGGGGGCAGATTGGATATCAGTAGAGAGGGATGTTTGGAGTTGGATTTGTTCTACAGAATAACCCAGAGTACAAGCAGCGATCGCCGTTTGTCTACGACTGGTAGCTACTGATTTTAGTTGTAGCTGGTATGTATTTAAGGTTTCTGCTAAATCTTGCAGTTGTCTGTTATCTAACAACCGATCTTTAGCTACTAGATGCAGGGCTGTATTTGGTTTACGTAAGCGATCGCCTGCATTGAGACGCTGTTTCATTTGTTGCCAAATATCCCACCAACTGAATTCTGATGGCGGTATTTGAGATTCTGTAGGTAGAATTAATAAAAGTCGTCCCTCCTCAGTTTTTAACTGAACTTGAATATTATGATCTCCCGTCTGCTGTTGTAATTCTAAATCAGCATTTGGTAAATCAGATAAAACAGAACTAGATTCCCCATCCTGAGAAACATTAGATTCTGCATTTTCAGCATTAGAATTATCTTTTAAATAGGCAAGCACAGATTTTAACTCTGCATTCGGGATAACAGAACTAGATTCTACTTTATGATCAGTAAGATCCGCATTTATCTCGCTAGAGTTAGAATTATTTACCTCTTGATCAAACTGATGAGAAATTGACTCTGACGGAGAAAATTCTGAGTTGATCTGATCAGGTTTCCCCGAATCAGCAGAATCTGTATTTATCTCGCCAGAATTAGAATTATTTACCTCTTGATCAACCTGATTCTCATCAGGTTTAGCAGCATCAGAATTCATGCAACACTAGCCAAAATATACTAACATTGAGATTTTAAATTGATAATTATCAATTATCAGTTGTTAATTCACATATCAATCTTTGATAAATTGTCCCCAAAGCATCAGCATTACCGACATTACCGGGAAACAACACTACAGGTAAGTTAGGAAAAAGAGGATGATCAGATGGTGTAATTACCATTGAACAACCGGCTAAAATTTGGCCAAGTAACCGAGCGGAAGTTAAACTCAGTCCCGTACTCAAGACATCATTAGAAGTAATACCCCCCTTACTAATGAGAAAGCCTATATCAGATGGTAAACCTTGCACAATATCCATGAGTAAAGCCGAAACTTTTGCTCCAAAATCTAACCTGGTTTTGACATCTTTAAAAGACAATTCCTGACGGCTAGTATAAACTACTGGTGTTTTTCCAGAGTTATGTACTACTTGGATCTTTTCAAGGATCTCAGCCAGCAGTTTAGCAGATTCATTTATACCATGATCAAGTAATCTGCCAACATTAACTTCTATCCCTACTGTTCCCTCAACTTGTAATAATGATTCTAACTGTTGAGTTGTCTTTTTGACATGAGAACCCACAATTACCGCACCAGGTTTACCACCGCGCACGTATTTTGCCATATTTTCAGCAGCAATGGGTTGAGGTGGTAAGGCAGCCAAAGCTGTTAAAATACTAGCAGCAGAACGGAATAAAAAGCGTTTTCCTTGGCTTGCGGCTGTTAAAATATCAACAGCGAAGGTATTAAGATCATCTTGATTTTCTCCATCTACAACACCACACTGATTGTCATGAAGTTGCAATAAGCGTTCTAAACTACCAGCACGGATATCTGCAAGCAAAAATCTGGTAACACTATCTTCTTTAATTCGTTTTTGGGTTTTTTCTTCTACATATTTGGGAAGATAGCTGTAATTGTAGCTGAAGACAGAATCACGGGCAAATTCTGTTTCATGGACTGGAGTAGGAACACCATCAATAATTAGATAATGAATACTATCGCAGGTAATTCTTCCCCCCTCAAAAAATGCAGGTACAAGAAAATGAGCATCAAATGGACCGAGTTCTTCGGCAATGACATCAGTTTCGATGGGATAATGTCCACGTAAGGTGGAGTCAGAACGACTAACTACGAGAAAATCGTCAATTTTTTCGGCTGCTAATGCTAGTTTAAGATTGTGACAAACTTCTCTAGTCACAGATGCGGCTGCTTCTGGAGTTAGGGAACGAGTATTAGTTAAAATAAAGAAAATAGGAGCATCATCTTTTAATCCTAAACGTAATGTTTCCACATCCCAGCGCATCAATAGTAAACAACTATGAACGGTTTGTGAACCAGTAGGATCATCATCGAGGACAATTATTTTGGGTTTGTTATTCATAAATATGTCAATTTTGGTAACTATTCAACATCTAAAATCTGTTCAATAATAATATAGTGTCAGGGCAAATTTTGGAAAAATAATTTTAACCTATTTTTCACTTACTTGTTATGCTGGGCTATTATAGCAATTCTATTTGATTTGTGTATCTTTTACAAGAGTCAAATATTTTGTTGTATGACTAAGAGAATGTTTGAAAAATCCAAGAATCTAGAAGTCATTCACCACCCTCCGCAAACAGACAACAATTTATACCTATCCTCCAACTTTATAGGAAACTGCACAAAAAAATAATCCTCCGTATTTATCTGCGTTTATCTGCGTTTATCTGCGGTCAATTATTCTTAAAATCTTACTTCTATACAACTTTATTTAAATTTGATACAAGCATATTTACAAAAAAGGGAACAGGGAACAGATAAGAAACTTTAGTTGGTGAGTTTAAAGCTCAGTCAAAAAAACAGTGTCATTATTTCAATCTCATGTTTAAAAACATAAGTTTTTCCTGTTCCCTCTGAATATAAATAAATAGTTAATCATAGTTTAGAAATAAATGAATTTTCATTCTCTACAGTATTGGGATATTTTTTGAGAATGGAAGTAATTTTTTGTTTCTGATCATCATTTACAAATAAGTTATAGCTTTCAACAAATTTAAAACTTCCTACTAAATAATTAGCACCTAATTTTATTCTAGAAATAATGTATTCCTCTGTTATATCACTATGATTAATCAGCCATCCTTTTTGATGAGATAAGTAAAGTAAAGTTGGATCACCACCTGTAGTAGAAATTATTAATGAACGTGGTTCTGTATTTTGTTTAACTAACTGAGCTAATTTGATAACTTCTGATTTATCTGTGCTTTCTTTAAACATATAATCTACAGAATATATGATAGAACCTGTTGTTATACATAAACATAGAGAAGTTACCAAAATTTTTGATATATTAAGACGCTGATGATCACTATTTAGGTATTTGCTAAAAACCTTCCCGATAAAGACAACACCAGGAAGCATCATTGGTAGTTGATAATATTCATGCACTAAGCTAGTAGTAGGAACTAAAACCCAAGTTAATATTACTGACAATAACCAAACATCAAATAAATACTCTTCTTGGCTTTTTCTTGGTATAAATAACCCTGCTATAAAGATGGGAAACATGAAAATAGCAAAGTGTCTGATAGCCGTTCTCGATATTATTTCTAACCAAAAATTAAAAGTGAATATGATATTATATTGATATCTGTTTGTTGAACCGCCCCAAAATCCAAAAGTATTACCATATTCTAAATATATTTGATGAGCATGATAATACCATAGAGCTAATGTGAAAATAATAAATAAGCTATAAAACCAAAGAGATATTTGGCTGAAAATCTTCAGATGAAATTTGTTTACAGCTAAATAAACCAACGGTATGCCAATATATATTATTGGTAAAACTTTAATAAGACAAGCTAGAGAGACAAAAATTGCTGATATGAATAAAAAATATAATTTTTCTGATTCTAACCAATTAGTAAAATAATATACTCCTATAATCGAACACGTTAAAAGCATGGATTCTGGTTGAAAAGTTCGACTATAATATACAGTTAATGGTAAAATAGCAAATAATAAGCATGACCAAAAAGCGGTTTTATGATCAAGATATTTGCTAATAAGTTTATATAAGAAAAATATTGTTAATAATGAAAAAAGAATAGATGTCAATCTACCAAATAATTCATGTACACCAAAAAATTTATAGAATATAGCTACAATAAATGAATAAATTGGAAATTCTGTTTCACAATAACCAAGGGAATTACCACCCCAATCAATTTGTGGATAAAATAAATTAAATCCATTTTCATAAAAATTCCTAGCCATTGCTGCTGTATCTGCTTGTCGCCAGGAATGAATGCCTATAATTGGTGAATTAATATTGTACAATCGGACAGATATAGATAAGGTTATTAAAAATAATATAGGTGACTTTTGAATTTGTTTTTGAATCTTATCAATTAGCATAAATTCTCATAACTCGGATGATTTAGCAACAATTAATTAAAATATCATAAAAAGGGGCATCACCATCCTGATTAGTTAATGGAAAGGGAAAGAAAAAAACTTTCCCTAAACAATACTTTTGTCGCTACAAATCAAGGCTTTTTTCAATTTGGCGTATTGTTCAAACCAACTTAACTAGTAAAGCATGACATAAATCAACCAACCATTAAAAATTGGACAAAAGCTTGTGTGATCTGCTTTATTTTCTAGACTACAACCTTTTCTAAAATCAATTTAGAACGCTTCATTTGTTCAGGAATAGCGACGGGATAATCACCAGTAAAACAAGCCGAACAGAAACTATTAGTATCTTCTCTGGTTGTTTCTAACATTCCTTCCCAACTCAAATAAGCTAAACTATCAACTTGTAATTGTTTGGCTATTTCTTCGACTGACTTCGTAGCAGCAATTAATTGATCTTGGGTATCAGTATCAATACCATAGAAACAAGGATGAGTGACAGGAGGAGAAGAAATTCTCATGTGGACTTCGGCTACACCAGCATCACGCAAAGCTTGAACTAGTTTACGGCTAGTAGTTCCCCGAACAATCGAATCATCAATAATTACTACCCGCTTACCGTATAATACATCTTTGAGGGGGTTAAGTTTCATGCGGATACCTGACTCACGCATGGCTTGAGTAGGCTGAATAAAAGTGCGGCCAACATAGCGATTTTTAATCAATCCCTCACCATAAGCTATCCCAGAAGCTTGGGAAAAGCCAATAGCCGCAGGGATACCAGAATCAGGAACACCAAAGACTAAATCAGCTTCTACGGGGGATTCAGCCGCTATTCTCCGTCCTAACCGCATTCGATAACTGTATAAAGTTTCGTCGTGCATGAGGCTATCCGGACGGGCAAAATAGATCATTTCAAAGATACAAAGTTTGCGTTCTGGCTGTTGATGCCATTGAAATGATTCTAAGCCGCTTTCAGTGATCCAAACTAATTCTCCTGGTTGAACATCACGCAGATATTCAGCACCGATAATATCTAAACCGCAAGTTTCAGAAGCGAGAACGTAACGGACAGGATCACTATCTAATGTGCCAATTACTAAGGGACGGATACCGTTAGGATCACGAACTCCCATGATACCTTCTGGTGTGCCAATAACTAGGCTAAATGCGCCTTCGCAACGGTGAAAGGCATTAATTGCCCCTGTTAACCAATCTGCACCAGTGTTGACTTCCTGAGCGATCGCATAAGCAATCATTTCTGAGTCGGTTGTCGTTACTAGGTTAAACTGATCTTTTAACTCTTCTCGCAATTTTACTGTATTGACTAAATTACCATTATGTGCTAGGGCTAATAAACCTAAGCGAGTTTCCACAACCGCTGGTTGGGCGTTAACTCTACGACTAGAACCGGTAGTGGAATAGCGAGTATGTCCAACTGCCAGATTTCCAGGTAACTCATCTAAAATGGTTTCATTGAATACTTGCGATACCAAGCCCATATCTTTGTGCTGGTGAACGTGCGAACCCTCAAAGGTAGCAATACCAGCAGATTCTTGACCTCGATGCTGAAGAGCATACAATCCAAAGTAAGTCAATTTAGCAACGTCTTGTTCTGGGGCGTAAATGCCAAAAACACCACAAGCTTCTTCTGGCTTGTCAGGATGGTGTTCATCCAAGGTAACGGAATTAAGGGGAATCATGCTGGTTTTGCTCCTGGTGGGGTGTCGAGTCAGTGGGAACTGGGAACTGAAAACTGGGAAGGGGAGCAGGGGAGCAGGGGAGCAGGGGAGCAGGGGAGCAGGGGAGCAGGGGAGTAGGGGAGCAGGGGAGCAAGGGAGCAGGGGAGTAGGGGAGCAGGGGAGAAAAACACTTAATCTTACCTGTTACCTGTTACCTGTTACCTGTTACCTGTTACCTGTTACCTGTTACCTGTTACCTGTCACCTGTCACCTGTCACCTGTCACCTTCTTCTTAACAAATCTTTAACCATCCATTAAAACAGTACCGTAAATTGGTCAAGGATGAAGTATGAATTGTAAATTTTCATGTTCAAACCTTGATTTTTGATGTTGATTAGGTATTGGTGTAGATAGCAAGACGTTTAGAGATGGCTTGAGAATAGCGATCGCTCATATCTTCGAGACTAACCTGGAGTAACTGATGTTTATCTGCGGTTAAAATCTCCAAATTCCCTGAATTAGCAACTGTTCCCAGTTTTTGCCAATTCTCTGTGAGATGTTCCTTTAAATAGGATTCCCATTTTTCTTGGTTTTCTCCACTTACAGAAACTAAAATTCTCGCCCCACCTTCACCAAATAGCACTTCATCAAATCGTGAATCATGATTTGCACTTATTGGGAAATTAATTTCCGCCCCTAAATTTCCAGAAAGACAAGATTCCGCTATAGCTACAGCCACACCACCCTCAGCCGAATCATGGGCAGAATTTACCCAACCAGCGCGAATACCATGACGACAAGCTTTTTGTACCAGACGTTCTAAATCAAAATCAATTCTAGGGGGTTTACCTGCGATCGTATTATGAATAGCTGCCAAATATTCAGAAGCACCCAATTCGATTTTTGATTGAATTGATAAACCCAGAAGATAAATTATATCACCTGCATTTTGCCAACCTTGTCCGCAAATTTTCGTTAAATCAGGAATCAACCCCACCATACCCACAACCGGAGTCGGGTAAATTGGTTGAGGATTACCTTCCGCGTCGAAAGTTTCATTGTAAAGAGAGACATTCCCCCCAGTTACCGGCGTACCCAACTCACGACAACCTTCACTCAAACCCCGACAAGCCCACGATAATTGCCAATAACCAATGGGTTTTTCTGGACTACCAAAATTGAGGTTATCTGTCACAGCGATGGGTTCAGCGCCCACACAGCTAAGATTCCGGGCAGCTTCCGCCACCACTGCCTTAGCCCCTTCATAGGGATCAAGATAGACATAACGAGAATTACAATCTACTGTAGCCGCAACGCCCGATTTGAGATTTTCGATTTTGGATGTCAGATTGGGGGTTGCTTCCAAAGGACGTAACCGCACCACAGCAGCATCAGCACCACCCGGTAACAATACCGTATTATTCTGAACTTGATGGTCATATTGACGATAAACCCAGCTTTTAGAAGCAATGCTAGGAGTATCTAGCAAAGTCAATAAAATATCATTCCAACTTTGCAGACTTCCCTCAATTTCAATTCCCTCAACATTGCAAACAGGTAAATTATCACTTGTCCATTGCCAAGCTTTTTGTGCATATTCGGGGGCTTCTGTCAATAATTCTCTTTCATACAAAGGCGTATTTTCCGCCAAAGCATCAGCGGGAATTTCAGCGGCAATTTTCCCCTCAAACCAAATTCTAACAATAGGTTCTTCAATTACCGTACCCGCAACCACAGCTTGCAGTCCCCAACGGTGGAAAATATCAATTAATTCCTGTTCCCGTCCTTTTTCGGACACAAACAACATTCGTTCTTGAGATTCCGAAAGCAGGTATTCATAAGGAATCATTCCCGATTCCCGCACCGGAATTTTATCTAAATCGAAATCAATCCCCACACCACCTTTAGCAGCCATTTCCGAAGTTGAACAGGTGATACCCGCAGCGCCCATATCCTGTGCCGCAACTACAGCCCCGGTTTTGAATGCCTCCAAACAAGCTTCAATTAAGGACTTTTCTAAAAATGGATCTCCTACTTGCACCGCAGGACGGTTATCCATTGATTCCTCAGTTAATTCCGCACTGGCAAAACTTGCGCCGCCCATGCCATCCCGTCCGGTGGTTGAACCTACATACAGCACGGGATTTCCTAAGCCGGAAGCCCCTGATTTGACAATTTCCGACGTTTCCATCAATCCCAATGCCATGACGTTGACAAGGGGATTTCCAGAGTAGGCGGGGTCAAAATACACTTCACCCCCAACTGTGGGGACCCCAACGCAGTTACCATAATGGGAAATACCAGATACTACACCAGCAAACAATCTTTGAGTTTTCGGATCATTCAAATCTCCAAACCGCAAGGAGTTTAATAAGGCTATGGGACGCGCCCCCATTGTGAAGATATCTCTTAATATCCCACCTACTCCGGTTGCAGCACCTTGGAAGGGTTCAACGGCGGAAGGGTGGTTATGGGATTCTATTTTAAACGCTAATTGTAGTCCGTCGCCGATATCCACAACTCCGGCATTTTCACCGGGTCCAACAAGTATGCGGGGTCCCGTGGTGGGAAACTGTTTGAGTAAAGGGCGGGAATTTTTATAACAGCAATGTTCTGACCACATCACCCCAAACATACCTAGTTCGGCTTTGTTGGGATGACGGCCTAAGCGGCGGACGATTTCGGTATATTCTTCTGGTTTTATGCCTTCTGAGGCTATTTCTTGGGGAGAAAAGGGATTTTCACCAAATGTGGTCATGGAAGTTATGCACCAAGAGGACAGAGAAATATTCTATCTGAGATTCCCGACTTCTTTTTTTTAATCTTGTCAATAAATTATGAATTGATGTCAGAAGTCGGGGATCTTAGAGATATCAAAGAGATTAAGACTCCCGACTTTTTTTAAATTTTGTCACATTTTTTGGCTAGATTGTTATTTATGCCATGTTGTTCTCAGGTTTTTCTGATTCAAGAGACTGAAAATTCACATCTTCATAAAGTTCTGTCATTGTCCCTGCAAAATTAATATTTTTCAATTGAAATGATGCTTTTTCTCCCACATAAGACTGTAAAATCCAAAGTCCATCATCATTGCGCCTAAAACATTCAACTCTTGGTTTTTTCGTATTAATTAAAACATATTCTTGCAAAGTTTCCAACATTTGATAATCAGCAAATTTATCACCTCTATCAAATCCTTCGGTAGAATTAGATAAAACTTCAATTATTAAACAAGGAAATCTTTTATAACCTGGAGTTTCTTGATCTCTTTCATCACAAGTTACCATCACATCAGGATAGTAAAATCTATTTAAAGATTCTATTCTCGCTTTCATGTCAGCAATGTACACCCGACAACCAGAACCCCGGACGTGATTACGAAGTAACGAGAATATATTACCAGCTATAGTAACATGAGAATCAAGTGCGCCAGCCATTGCATAAATATATCCATCAATATATTCATGTTTAACTGTGCTTTTCTCTTCCATTGCTAAATATTCTTCTGGTGTGATGTAAATATTAGGAGAAGCAATCATATTTCATATCCTCAAGATTTTAGTGGTTGCTGTTTTAACTTCTGTCATAATCTCTCCAATATTTTATAGATTTACTACTTAAATTAAAACTTCAACTTCCTGAGCGATACTTGTAGGTTGGGGAATTGGTAAACCTGACTCTATTAAACCTTCTATATGAAATTCTATGGACTCTACAATTAGTTGTTGAACTTCTGCTAATGTTTCAGCTACAGCTATACAACCGGGTAAATCGGGAACATAAGCACCATAACTGGTATTTCCTTTTTCAATTACTACTGTATAACGCATTATTCTTTCTCCAATTGTGCTTGCCTCCAAATACTTTTTATTGTACCAATGGGTACATTAATATTAGGTTTACCGGAAACTGTAACTGTACCAAGTTTATCAGGATATTTAAACTGTCGGTGACTTCCTCTAGTTCTGGCTAAATACTAACCATCAGCTTCTAGTCGCTGAATCACTATTCTTACTTTCATATTAACATCTATCTGTAATCAATAGTTTGATTTATTGTATAATTAATTATGTTACTTGCTGATAAAATATGCAAGATACCCTAACCATTACTATTACCCCAGAACTGAAAGCAGCACTTTTAGAAATTACCCAAACTGAAGGTATATCTGCTGATAGTTTAGTCGGTAAAGCTATTGAGGACTACATCTTTACCCACAAATTCCGTGCATTGCGTTCTTATTTGATGCAAAAGAATGAAACAGTTTACACAGATGAGGAAATTTCTGAGATAATTTCATAAAGCTAGTTATAGATACTGCTGTTTTATGAGATTGAAAGAGATTTTAGATATAATTATTGATGTTAATTAATTGTTTGCTTATGCCATCTAAAGATATATTTCATGAATCTGTACGTAATGCTTTAGAAAAAGATGGTTGGAACATTACCCATGATCCACTGTATATTAAAGTTGATGATATCGAATTTTTTGTAGACTTAGGAGCAGAAAGACTATTAGCAGCGCAAAAACAAGGTCAACAAATAGCTGTAGAAGTAAAATCTTTTGTAGGTGCATCTGAAGTAACTGAATTTCATCTTGCTTTAGGTCAAACTCTCAATTATCGGTTAGCATTAAAAAAAGAACAACCTGAACGGATTTTATATTTAGCCATTAGCGAAGACACATATCGAGATTTTTTCTCTCGTCAATTTATCCAAGACTCTTTAAAAGAATATCAAATTAAGGTTTTAATTTTTGATTCTTTAACCCAGGAGATTGTTTTATGGAAAGAATAAATTACTCGCAAATTATTCAAGATATTTTAAGCAATCATTCTACCAATGATATCGCCAATGGTACAGAAATTCAACTACTTTTTGATACGCAACGTCATCATTATCAAGTATTAAATATTGGTTGGAAGCAACAAATCAGAACCTATGGAGTGATTATTCATGTTGATATTAAAGATGATAAAATCTGGATACAAAGAGATGGTACAGAAATTGGTATTGCTAATGAATTAATCGCTGCTGGTGTACCTAAAGAAGATATTGTTTTAGGATTTCATGCTCCTTATAAGCGGCAATTTACAGGTTTTGCGGTGGGATAATAACTGTATTAAAATCTTCATCTCTATTTTACTCCTCATCATCATGCAAATTAGAAATATAAGGTGGAAGTTTCCCAAAACTAATTCTTTCTACATATTTAATGGCGCGATGTTCTTCCAATGATGTTTGAATCAGGGTATTTATTAACAACCGAAATTTATTAACATCTGCTTGAGATGGTGATTTTAATTGTGCAGCTAATAAACTGGAAATTTGCAAAATTAATTTAATATTAGGTAAATTAGTGTCCGTTTGTTCAATGATTTCATATTTTTTATTAACACAATATTCATTACCTACATGAGAATAATCAGCCAGTGTTTTTAATAATTCTGGTTTCCAATTGATAATTACTTGTTTTATTCCTGGAATTTTATTTAATAAAACAGCAATGATTTTTGGTAAGTTAGGAATGAAATCACCGATATTTCTAAATCTATATATGGGAGTATCCAGAATTAATTCTATTGTGCTAACTGGTGGTGCGCCAAATGTATAAGTTTCTAATGTATAAGGTGCAACAGGTTTTAATTCGCTTTCACTAATTCGTTTAGTAATTAATGTAGCCGCAGCACCGCCTAAACTATGTCCGGTTACAAAAATATTTTTGTTGGCGTTTTCTTCTCTTTGGATAAAGTCTTGTAATTGTTGCCAAAAACTCTTAACATAAAGATTAAAACCGGAGTGAATTGCTTCTGAATTGGGGAATGCTAGTAAGTTAAAGAAGTAATCATCTAATCTTTCTGTACCTCTAATAGCAATGACAATATCATTTTCTGTGGATAGGAGTAAACCACAACAAACTAATTCATCGGTATCACTTAAAGGACGTGGTGCTGAGATAAATTCTATGGTTTGATATGGTGGGAAAAATGATGAAGTACCTGTTTTTAGGATATCGCTAACTATATCATTTCCTTGTTTATAGGCGACGTAAGCGAGTTGAGAAATACAAGCCATTTCTAGGGTGCGTTGTCTGTCGGTTGATGTTTTCATGTTGGTTAATTTTTGGGGTGGGTTTGATTGTGTAATTACAGGGTTGTAGATTTATTGATTATAGTTTGTAATTCTTTCTGCACTTGTTCAAGTTCTTGGCGTTTTTGCTTAATAAATGCTTTTTCAATTTCCCGTTGTTCTAGGTTTTCTTGATGAGCTTTTTCTTGTTGTTCTATCAAGTTTTCATATAATGAAATTGCTTCTGCAATTACTCGACTAGAACCTTCAATTCTGCTATTAAAAACTGTATTAATAATTTCGTCTAGCTTCTCTGAAATTTTCTCTACTGATTCTTCAAACTTTTCAAAGCCTATGTCATAAACTTTCTGCTTTATTTGGGTACTGAGTCCATCAAAATCTAGTAATCCAAAACCAAAAGAACTAGCAATTGTAGCTGCTATTGCTGCTACAACAATTGCAATAAATCCTAGTCCTGTAAATGCTATTAATCCCACAGCTAACGCACCACCTACTCCAACTCCACCTCCAATTCCACCTAAACCCATAAAATCATCACTTATCCCTCCAATAGATAACTTCATTTGCTGACTAAAATTAGTTTGAATTTGTTGGTCTAAACGTTGAAAATCAGCTTGAATCGCGTCTAATTCATAAGCGATATTAGAATCTAAATATTCTATACCTTCTTTGATAATAATATCTCTTAGTATTTTAGTACCCCATTCATCTATTTCTTGTGATAAGTCTGCAATAAATTGATTCGTATAATCTCTAATTAGTTTATCTTGGCTAAGAACTGGGTTATGTTCAGAAACCCAATATGCACTTTTTTCTGCAATTCTATCACCTAATTCTGCACGCCATTCGTCATAAGATTCACTAGCTTTTTCATAAACTTCATCTATTACGCTAGATACTAATACACGGATTCTGACATCTCTCGCACTTGCTTCTCCTATTTTTTCTAATATTTCTAGTTTTTGAGCTTCGGAAATTTCAATTTTACCTTCTAAAGTTTGTTCAGATTGAGATAGACTATTTAAGGATTTGTTAATTACTCTATTTATTTGTTCAACAGATTGGTGAATTTTTACTTTTCCACTTTCAAGAGTTAGAAATCTCTCAAGAGACTGAGTAAAATTTTGAAAAGATTGTAAATACTCATCTTCAATTCCCTGTAACATTGCATCTAATGCAGCTTGAGCAGAAATAAAATGAACACGATTTTCACCTATAACTATAGGATTTTGACCACTTACAAACCTTTCAATTCTCTGTTTTACTTGTTCACGACCTTTTTCTGTTCGCACTAAATCCATAAAATTACCTACTACAAAAAGATTATTAGCAGGTTCATTTTCTTTACCATAATTTAGTTTGGTTCTCAAGTCTTGAAGTAGTTCACGTTCTCCCTGAGTTAAAGAACGAGATACATTAGTTAAGAAAATAGCAGCATCAGTATTTTGAAGAATTTTATGAGTAATTAAAGTTCTGTCAGGATGTTCATTTAATCCTGGTGAATCTATAATTTCTACACCACTACTACATAAATTTAAATCAGGATGTTCAAAAATAATTTCTTCAATTTCAGAATGCGCTAGTTCATCACCAAGACATTCAATTGCTGCTTCTTCAGAAATAGTTGCTTTCAGGTGATAATCTTCTAAAGAAATTTCTTCTTCTTGACCATTTTTATAACGACAGATTACTCGCTTATTACTACCATGTTTGAGAATAGTAATTGTACCACTACAAGGAATTTCTCTTGCTGGTTGAATTTCTTCACCTAATAAAGCATTTAATAACGTTGATTTACCTTGACTAAATTCACCAATAACAGCTAACCTAAATCGCTGATTTTTAATTTTATTATATACTTCTGTAATATCATCTATCAAAGTAGAAGGTAAGAAACTATGATCTTTACATTCGTGAATTATTTGGGAGACTAAGTTACAATAATTATCTAATTCCTGACGATAGACTTGGAACTTTTTCAACTCATCATAAGATAAAGTTGTATGCTTTTGAGTAGTTTTAATTTCTGGTTTAGCAGGTAAAATTGCCAACATATCACTTGCAGCTTTTACAAAGACTGTATCAAGTTCTTGAAACCGAGAAGAATCTAGTAAAAAATGTAGTTCATTTAAAGCATTTGCTTCAATATTTCCTTCTTGAGTAAATGCAATTTCAAAAATTGATAAATGTTGTGATTTAACACCCAGATTTTTAGCAACTATTTCTAAATATTGCTTTTCCCGTAAATCAATTTCACCATCTGCCGCTGACATTTCATAACCAAAACCAATTAATAATATTTTTTCTGATTCTGAAAGTGGAGATGTTAACTTTAACAAATCCTGAATTTTTTTATAAGTTTGATTTTCTTTAACTCCTTTAATCATCAAGTTTGTTAATTTCTGTATATCACTATTTGATTGACTAAATCGAGATAAAATTTTCTGTAAACGTTGTTTTTCTTCTTCTGAAACTGTCCCATCTACAAGCATTACTCCTAGTAGTAGCGTCACTAAACTAGCTAAAAATAATACCTGTGGTGTGATATCCCGTTGGCTCAGTTTTTGTCCTGTGATGCGTGATAATAAATCAACAGTCTCAGAAGTAACTCGTGAAGTATCCATAAAAATCCCCAGTGGATAGAGTGTGTAAAAATTATTATTCCCTAATTTAATCAAATTTAACCCATTTACCGCACAATCACGGTTCTTAGTATTGAAATTTATCAGTTAAGCTATAAAAGTACATATTGATTCAATAAACTCTACAAAGATATGATGTATCAATTTCCATCTCTCATTCAAGCTGGTATTGAAGCTGGTAAATATATCCCCGTCTTTAGTAATGGAGTACCCTTAAGCATTGCTAGAGATGCTATTACAGGTCAGTTTGTGTCTCATGCTATTGGTGCTACAGTCAGCAATATTCCCTTATCACCACTGGTAGCTGCTCCTAATTTTCTCATGACTGGGTTGCAGATGTATCAAAATCAGCAAAACTTTACAGCAGTCATGGGTAGCTTACAAACAATCCAAAACAGCTTAGGAGTATTACAAGCAACAACCGCCCTCATCGGTGTAGGAACAATTGCAGGTGTAGCATTAACAGCAGTGAACTTACACCAAACCCTGAAATTGAGGAAAGAAGTTGAGCAAATGCGGTTAGAGGTCAAAAATGGCTTTATTGACTTGAAACAAGCCTTAAAAGACCAAGGAGCAGAAATTAGACAACTAATTGAACAGGTAGCCCAAGATATCAAATTTGAACAACATCGCACGGTTTTAATTAGGGCTTATGGTTTATTTGTGCAAGCTATAAACCGTTTACGTTCAGCCATGCAATTACAAGATATTAGCCGCAGAAATGCAGAAATTGACGCTGTTAAAGGAATGTTATTTGAAGCGTTAGCAGATTATACTAATCCGTATTTATTAGAAGATACTTGTGCGCCTGGACAACTGCGCCGTTTAGAATGTTCTTGGGCTATTGAACAAGCAATTATTACAACTTATCAAGTACAAAATGAAGTTTCCGCAGTGAGCGATCGCCTGAACCAATTACAAACTAAAATATGTGAAGATGCCCATACTGTAATTAATCAATGTGAATCCCACGATGAACTTGATTTTCTCTTTCCTGAACTTACCCGTATTCATAATCATGATTTAGTAATCATCGAATCATGGCAAAATCATGTAAATTGGGTAAAATCCCTTCCTCCAGCAGAATTAAAACTTTTAAATAGTGCTGATTTTAATAATTCAGAAACTACCCAAACTATAACTAATTCAGAAATACCACCAGAACAAATCAGCTACGAAAACATAGCCGAAAAATCTCATTTTTATTCATTACGTGATCAATTATTATTTATGTTTGCGCCAGAATTACGCCGGGAATATGAAAATTATGTCAGTCAACAAGCTGCAATTTCTGGATATAGAACATTAGTTACATCTAATTTACAACAAGCATCAGATTTAACTGTTGCTAATCTTTTTCACTATTTTAATATTAGAGATGAATCACAGGAAGAAGTAGAAGAACAATCAAAGGTTGAAAACTTAGCACCTCAACCAATGATTACTGCTAATAATAGTAATACCACTGAAAAAATATTTAGAAAGTTGAAAATAATTATTGCCGAACAATTAGATGTTAATGACAACAAAATTAACTTGAATACAAACTTTATTCAAGATTTAGGGGCGGATTCTCTTGATGCTGTTGAATTAGTTATGGCTATAGAAGAAGAGTTTGATATTGAAATACCTGATCAAGTTGCTGAAAGAATTACGACAGTTAAACAGGCTCTAAATTATATCATTGAAAAAGCTACTTTTTAATGATTTTTCACACTAACTAAGGTAGAATGTAACAGAGGAAAGCAATGATGAAAACCCAAAATGAAATTATCAAACAAGGTTATAATGCCTTAATTAACTCTCTAGAGTTTTTGTAGATTGGGTTAAGCAAAGCGCAACCCAACAAAAGTTAGTAAATGTTGGGTTTCCTAGCGTCAAACCAACCTACCTAATTTAATGTTTTTAGCTTAACCGACAAGTATTGGATCAATAATCAACTTTTGAAAATGTTGAAAAAAGTGATCAGTCAAACTAATCACTTTCCATTTATTCTAATTACTCTGAAGGATTTTGATCAACAGATTTTTCCGCAACCTTCCTCACTGCTTCAATATCAACAGCTAAATTTGCGGCTATTTGTTCCACAGTCAAACCTAACTGTAATAACAGCGGTACTGTTTCCAACTTACCTTCTAACTTACCTTCTAACTTACCTTCTAACTTACCTTCTAACTTACCTTCTAATTTACCTTCTACTTTTGCTTCCTCCGCAACTTCTCGAAAATATCGTGTTTGCTTTAATTCATCTAGAGTAAACATTGCTTCAATCTCCTGACGAGTTAAATTACTTAATTTATAAACTAAGATCGTCTCTAACAATTCTAGAACTTTTTGCCTTTTACTAGCATCAGTTAATTGTTGTCGAGATTTTTGGATTAACTGTTTGGTATGATCGATCGCAGTTTCCTGTTTTTCCACAACTAGCTGTACCATTCCTAGTCCTATTGAATTATCGGTTGTAACCTCTAACTCATCCAAATAAATAAATGTGACTTGCTGACTCATTAGCAAACCCCGATACTGCATTGGTACACCAGGATCTAAACTACGTTTAGCGAAAATCGCTACTGCGTGAAAATCATTCTTGGGTTGATATTGATTGAGATAAACAAAGATTTCGGTAAAAAACCGCCAATAAAAATCCGCTTTCGGCTGAAATTGAACTTCTACAAAGTAAATTGGCTGTTCAGGTATCTCCGAATCAGGTACAAATAAACCATCAAAGCGAAATGCTAGTTCTTTGATTTCTACAGAAGTAAATTGATATCCTTCTGCTTCTGTGGCTGGTTTGCCAAGTAACTCAAAAAGTATACTAGGTAATGTCTGAAACAGTTGATAAAATATAGTATCAGTTTTCACAAGATTGATCTTCTTTTACATTGATTAAAAGATATTCATATTAGTATTTTCTATATTATTGATGAACCATTAAATGTAAAAATACGTATAACCCAATTCCTCTCTAGTTTTAAAATTAGCAGGGTTTTGTCAAGTTGTTGACAATACGTATGAATATAATATTATACACATTATTTATCTCTCCTAGATTAAAAACCCAACTTTGAGTTCAGTTGCGATTCTGGAGTGACGTAAATCACATTTATGTATGACTTAGATCCTCTCATAAATATTGCCATGTTGGCATAATTAAAAGCAACTGAACTCTAGCCGAGTCATTAATAGGGAACACACTAATTGCCGACAGCTTACCATAAGTTTGTCGGTTTTTTGTCATAAGACCTTGCGGTAAGTGGGAAACTCAGTCACTTTAGTGCTGAGAGGAAAACGACACGAGCAGTTCGACAAGCTCACTGACCACGGTTTTAACCGCCTTAAATATTTCTTCATTTGTACTAAGTATAACACTAACTTATCAATTAACTATTGATTAATAAAGTCTTAACCAAGATCAAAATATCCCCACAACTGGTTAATAACCTGACAAATATTTTGCCATAGTCACTACCAACTGTGGGGAAGTGATTGCTAACAAGTGCTAAGATGTTGAATTAGACTTAGCACAGGCGTTTGCTTAGGACATCGCTTGAATGATGTAATCAAAGTAAGGTGCGGCTTCCATAGCGTCTTCTGAATTCAATAAATCCAAGGATGCTTGTTTGAGAGAAGCAATAGCTTCTACCATTCCTGGAACAGGAACACCTAGAGAGTTATACATTTCCCTTACACCAATCAAACCAATTTTTTCAATGGGTTCTTTGTCACCTGCAAGTACACCGTAGGTAATTAGGCGTAAATACCAGCCAAAGTCCCGAATACACAAAGCCCGCTGTTTTTCACCGTAAGCATTACCACCAGGGGCGATAAAGTCAGGGCGTTTTTGCCAAAGTTTTTTGGTGGCTTCTTGAACAATCTTTTTCTCGTTTTCGGAGAGGGTAGCAGCGATTCTAGTGCGCTGTACTCCTGTTTCTAAAAAGGCTTTGATGTTTTTGAGTTCGCCACTGCTAGGGTAACGCAGTTCGTCGTCAGCTTGGAGAATAACTTGGCTAATTACAGTCATGATTATCTAAATGACCTGAAATATTTATTATTTGCTAGTTTAGCGACTTAGAGGTACAGAAGTGAAGTGTGTGGGAAGATAGATATAAATGAATTCACAATTCAACATTAGGGAACTTCCGCTTCCCTGTTCCCATTCCCTAAAAATTGACCAATGACTAATACAATGTGGCGACAAGGTGAAGTCATAGAACTGGAGATTACTGATTTAAGCGACACTGGTGATGGTGTAGGACGCTTTGATCAGCGTGTGGTGTTTGTTCCTGATACGGTGGTGGGCGATCGCGCTCTTGTCAGACTCATCCACGTTAAGCCAAAATATGCTCATGGTAAACTCACTGATTTATTGGAAATTTCGGATGATCGAATTAGACCTCATTGCATTGTCGCTGATAAATGTGGTGGTTGTCAGTGGCAACATATTAATTATGATTACCAATTAAAAGCCAAACAAAATCAAGTGCTTCAAGCTTTAGAACGGATTGGTGGTTTTACTAATCCACCTATAGATCCCATCTTAGTAGCTGATTCATCTTTTGGTTATCGCAACAAAGCTACTTATCCTGTTGGTGTATCGGCGACAGGTCAAGTCCAAGCAGGTTACTACCATGAAGGTAGCCATAAATTAATTAACTTGAACCAATGCCCCGTTCAAGATCCTCGCTTAAATCCTTTGTTAGCGGAGGTGAAATTAGATATTCAAAAGCAGGGGTGGCCAATTTATGACGAAAATCTCCACAAAGGATTAATTCGCCATTTGGGTTTACGCATTGGTCGCTATACAGGGGAAATGCTGTTGACTTTGGTAGTCAATGATTGGAATTTACCAGGAGTTGAAACTCAAGCACAGCAATGGTTAAAGCGATATCCTCAGTTAGTGGGTGTGTCTCTTAACCGCAATAGCGATCGCACAAATGCTATATTTGGATCAGAAACCCGTTGTCTAGCTGGAGTTCCTTACCTGCGAGAAAAATTTGCCGGACTTAACTTTCAAATCCGCCCAGATACCTTTTTCCAAGTGTACACAGAAACAGCCGAGGCACTTTTAGAGGTGATTCAGGCAGAACTGAATTTACAAGGCCATGAAATCCTAGTTGATGCCTATTGTGGTATAGGGACGTTAACGTTGCCCCTAGCTAAACAAGTACGACACATTACAGGTTTAGAATTGCAATCTACAGCAGTAGAACAGGCGATTATCAATGCCCAAGAAAATGGAATTAACAACGTGACATTTCAGGTAGGCGCAGTAGAAAAAATCCTTCAGAATTTGGAAATTATACCAGATGTTGTATTACTTGATCCGCCTCGAAAAGGATGTGAAGATAATGTTATCAAAACATTAAGGAAACTGAAACCATCCCGAATAGTTTACGTCAGTTGTAAAGTATCTACCCTCGCCCGTGACCTCAAATTACTTTGTGAAGATGGATTATACCAACTCACAAGGGTGCAGCCTGCTGACTTCTTTCCTCAAACCGCTCATGTCGAAGCAGCCGCTTTTCTAGCCTTATCAGCCAATGATTAGAGCAGCTAATTCTTTACAAAAATCAAAATTAGAAATTTGTAGTCTAGTCCATACCCATAATGCTAGAATGAAATTACGATAAAAATAGAAATTCATTTTCTTTTAAAGAAATCAGAGTTGCATAGATTCTTAAAAAGGTCAATACAATTGTGTTAATTACAAATCAGCAGTTAAAAAGAGTAACTTTCTACTCCTGTCCGAAAATAGCAATTTTTCATAAAATCGCTAAATCAACAGGTTAACTTTTGCAAATTGTAACTAATCAATATAATTTACCTTTAGAGTTGCTATGTCCTAGCATTTTTATAAATTTAGTTTTACAGACGCAAGTTTGCAGGCAGTACGACTACCTAAATTTTGATCAGGATATCTGTTAAAGCAAACAAATGTCTAGCTAACTAAAAGCTACGGGGTTTCTCTTGTGATTACCATTTCTCTTCGTCCAGTTGGACGTTATTGGGGGACAATTAGTTTTGCCTCCACCCTTTATCTGTGTCCAATATTAGATTTACTCTTGAAAGATATTCCGGCAAAATTACAATCAGAACTACGATTAGGACTTCAAGAAGCCCTAGTAAATGCCGCTAAACATGGCAATAATCTTGATCCTGGCAAATTAGTAGTAGTCCGTTTTTCATTAATAGATAATCAGTATTGGTGGATTATCTCAGATCAGGGTAGCGGTTTCACTCCTTCCCACAGTAGCGATAGTGATCCCGATGACTATTTACCACCAGACGAAGCCGAAAGTGGACGGGGTATGTCCTTACTCCATCAAATTTTTGATCAAGTAGAATGGAATCGCAAAGGCACAGAACTCAGGCTTTGTAAGCAATTAGAAAGCCGTCGTTTATTATCTTTGCGAAGGTGATAGGCAAGAAGGTGACAGTTTACAGGTGACAGGTGACAGGGAAGAAAGAAAGTAATAGGAGAAAACTCTTTTTCCCTATTCCTTCTGCACTCGATCACGATTATGTCCGTGAGTGGGGCAGGGAGGGGCAGAGATTGACTTATCTAGCCAGCCCACAGCCTGTTCCAGCCTAGCTTGTGCCTCTTGGGGTTCATTTTTTACCAAAAATACCATGGCGGCGGCGGCTTGTTCACTAGCGCGGGAATTGCGGTTAGATTTGAGACGATGCCAATCATCAGGAGAGATTTTTAGCCTTTCCATGAGGGCTTGGGCTAATTCTAGAGTGCTAACTTCATTTAGATTAAGTTGAGTAGTTGGAGACATAAGACTAACTGCTGAGTTAATAGACAAAAGTTATTATTTAATTATCATAGCCAATGACCAATGACTAATGACTAATTTAGAGGAAAACCCCCAACCAGATTTTGAACAAGAACTAGAGGAAGTAGAAACTTCACTGCGATTCTTGAAAGATAGATATGCCCAAGTGCAACAAGATCAACAACAAAAGGCACAATGGCAACAAGAATTAAATAATTTAAAGCAAAATAGAAAGCAGACTCCAGAAATTAGAGCAGAGTTAACCCGCCTTCAAAAACAGTTAGAAACTTTAGAAATAAACCTAGAAAGCCAGTTATTTTCTTGGAGTAGCCTGAAAAGACCTTTTTGGCAAGCTATCCGTTTTGGTGGTTTGGGCGTTATTATAGGTTGGTTATTAAAATCTTGGGTTGGGTGATTTTTAGATATCTGACTTCTTAAAGAAGTCGGGGATCTTTGGGGATCTTGATCATGAAAAAAAATACAAATTGCCTAAAATGATTAAACACCGAATTGCAGAAATATTAAGAAGTGGTAAACCCGAAGAAAGTTTGGTAGTTCAAGGTTGGGTAAGAACCAAACGCGAATTAAAAGGATTTGCATTTTTAGAAGTTAATGATGGTTCATCTTTAGGTAATTTGCAAATAGTTATTAATCAAGATTTACCAGACTATCAAGGAATATTAAAACAAATCAATACAGGTGCTTCTGTAGAAGTAACAGGAGTATTAGTAGCTTCTCAAGGAAAAGGACAAAGGATAGAATTAAAAGCTGATACAGTCAAAGTATACGGAGATGCTGATCCTGATACCTATCCTCTGCAAAAAAAACGTCATTCCTTTGAATTTCTGCGAACCATTGCTCATTTGCGCGGCAGAACTAACTCCTTTGGTGCAGTATTTCGAGTGAGAAATGCTTGCGCGACAGCTATTCACCAATTTTTTCACGAACGGGGCTTTTTATGGGTGCATACTCCCATTATTACCGCAAGTGATTGTGAAGGGGCTGGGGAATTATTTAGTGTGACTAATTTCAATTTAAAGGATGTTCCCAGAACCGAAAATCAAGAAATTGATTATAGTCAAGACTTCTTTAATAAACCTGCATATTTAACAGTTAGTGGCCAATTAGAAGCCGAAATTATGGCAATGGCTTTTACTAATGTCTATACTTTCGGTCCTACATTCCGCGCAGAAAATTCTAATACTTCGCGTCACTTAGCAGAATTTTGGATGGTTGAACCAGAAATGGCCTTTTGTGATTTAGAAGGTGATATGGATTTGGCTGAGGAGTTTCTCAAACACATTTTTAAATATGTGATGGAAACCTGTCCCGAAGACATGGAATTTTTCAATGCACGCATTGATAATACTGTTTTAGTAACAGCCAATAATATTATTAACAATCAATTTGCAAGATTGACTTATACTGAAGCAGTCAAACTTTTAGAAAAAGCTGATGTTAAATTTGATTATCCTGTAAGTTGGGGTGCAGATTTACAATCAGAACATGAACGCTATTTAGCCGAAAACCTGTTTAAAAAGCCTGTCATTGTTACAGATTATCCCGCCCAAATCAAAGCTTTTTATATGCGGTTGAGTGACGATGAAAAAACCGTCCGCGCTATGGATATTCTCGCTCCAAAAATAGGGGAAATTATTGGTGGTTCACAACGGGAAGAAAGGCTAGATGTTTTAGAAAAACGGGTATTAGCACAAGGTATGAACCCGGAAGATTTGTGGTGGTATTTAGATTTGCGTCGTTATGGTACTGTTCCCCATGCTGGTTTCGGTTTGGGGTTTGAAAGATTGGTGCAATTTATGACGGGTATGGGAAATATTCGGGATGTAATTCCATTCCCACGTACACCAGAAAATGCGGAGTTTTAATGACTTTAGAGACGTTGTAAATAACGTCTCTTTTAAAAATATTATCTTGCTAATTGCTAACTTTTTGATTTAACCAAGTTACCAAATAAGCAACATCTGAAAAATCAAATAATGCTACTCTACCTTTAGAAGGTACTAAGGCTTGGGATACGAATTAGCCTCACGCAAAGGCGCAAAGACGCAAAGAATTAAGAGTTAAAGATATCTAATTTTTAAATTTCATACTCTGATTCAGCAACGCCGCACTTTTTCCATACTGCATGATTCATAACAATGCACGAATAGGCGAAATCATTAACGTCTGTAAAGCAACATCCTTAACAAGAGACGGCTTATGGATGATTTTCAATCCTGTTGATCAACAGGGTGCGATTATTCCTCATGCTCCAATTAAGCCCTATAAGAAGCCAGAAAACTATCACAATCCTGTAAATCCTCTAATCCTGTACTTCGACTATGGCTACGCCACGCAGGCGATCGCTCAGTAACCAGAAATCCTGATATGGCTTGCACCACGCTACGCTATCAGACAACAGTCAGTGTGGGTATTTCACTTACTTATTCCAAAATCGAAAATTGAAAGTTGAAGACTCTCGACGGAAACGTTTGGTAGGTTTTCTTTTGCGTCTTTTAGCACTTCTATCGCTAGGTATCTCTTCTTCTAAGATTTCCTCTGGTAATTGTGTTTGTAACGTTTCCTGACACCGCCACCAAGCAATTATCCAGCCACCACCCACACCAGCAATACCACCAAACAAAATACTTATGGGTGCTGAATAGCCCAAGAAAAGACAACCCAGCATAAACACCAACCAATATTTTAGTCCAGCGTCAATACCATCATTAGAGGCTACTGTAGTAGATTCGGGATTGTTTTCATTTGCGGCTGTAAATAACCCCAAGGAAACACCACCCATAACACCTACAAAGAGACTGACAGGGAATGAAGCCCCAGCACTTCTGGCAATAATGAATAGAAATAACCCAAATAGCAATTGAGACAAAAAGTTAGGTGAAGAAGAGAAAATATCGCCTAGAAGATTATTTTTTGGTGCCATAACATTAGGAATTAAAAAATCAAATTACACAAATTAAATATGCGTCTCCTAGAATCCTTGTAGAGACATTCCATGGAACGTCTCTACTTCTTACCAGATATTTAAATTAATCCTGGTAATTGTGCCTCTAGTGGTTGAGTTGTATCTACAACTGTTATATAAGGTTGTTCTTGATCTGTAAATGGTTCAGATTGCTTGATTTGGGATGCTAATAAATCAGCAGTAGCATCAGCAATATCACCAGTCCGGTTCAGCAGTCGTTCTTTGACAACTTCTAAGGGTGCAGTGCAATTGATAATATGTACAGGTAATTGATGCTGTGTCGCTTGAGATATCGCATCTTTCCGTAAATCCTGACGATCATATTTAGCATCTAAAATCACAGACCAACCTTGATTAGCCAGTATAATTCCCAAATCCAATAAACGGCTATAGGTTTTTTGTGTCATTTCCGGTGTGTAGATTTCATTCCCACCTCTTTCTAAGAGGGGAATTCCTGCTAAATGCTTACGTACAGCATCAGAACGCAGATGAATGGCGTTGAGTTTCCGCGCCAAATATTTAGCTGTGGTACTTTTCCCCGTACCAGACAACCCTGACATCAAAATCAGTTTTCCCTGTTGAGGTTTAGTATATTCCCAAGCTTGATGATAATATGCCGATGCTGTTTTTGCTGCCTCTTCTTTTACCGCCGCCGGGATATTAGGATCATCTAATAAAAAGGAATTTACCTTAGCCCGTACATAAGCTTGACGACTTAAATATAAAGGTAATACTTGCAAACCTTCCCAATCTCCAGTTTGTTCCACATAGGCATTTAAGAAGGCATTTCCTAAATCTTTACGTCCTCTGGCTTCAATATCCATGACTGTAAAAGCTACATCATACATGACATCAACGAAACGAAATGGCTCATTGAATTCTATGCAGTCAAATAGCATAATTTTGTCATGCCATAGAGCAATATTTCGCAGATGTAAATCGCCGTGACATTCACAAATATAGTTATTGTCAATTCTACTTTTAAATAATTCTGGATGTTGGATAAAGAAGTTATCTGTATATTGTTTTGTTTCCTCAAACTGTTCTTTTGTCTGGGGTCCACCAATATAGTTTTGAGCTTGCTGATAATTCTCATCAATTGCTAAACGTACTTGTGAGACTTCCCCAAAGCTGCGAATGTAATCATTAGTCTGGGCGTTTGCATGGTATTGGGCTACAACTTTTCCCAATTCTTCTAAGTAACTTTCCTGTAAATTTCCACTAGCAAAGAGTTCACTAAACAGGGATTCTTGGGGAAATTGACGCATTTTTACGGCATATTCTACAGCTTGGCCTGTTCCACCTAAATGGTATTGTTCATCTACTAAAGTTAAAGGGACAACTTCTAAATATAATTCACCTGCACCTCTTTGATTTAACCGCAATTCTTCCTGACAAAAATGTTGTCGTTTTTCTAAGGTGGAAAAGTCTAAAAAACCAAAGTTGACTGGTTTTTTGAGCTTGTAAGCATAATCACCTGTCAGGAGAACATAAGAAACATGAGTTTGAATCAGTTGAATTGGTTCTGTTACGGAATGAGGATAAAATCCTGGTTGTAACATTTGTTCAATAAAGGCGGGAAAATTTGTTTCTGTCATTGGTTGGTTGTCAGTTGTTAGTTGTCAGTTATTCGTTGTCAATTGTCAATTGTCAATTGTCATTGGTAAGAGAGATGTTGATACTCTTACTCTTACCTGTTGTCTCTTGTCAATAAAAAAACCAGGTTTAACCCTGGTTCTCTTAGTTATTATCGCCTGAATTTTAGTCTTTATTACCAGCAAAAAAACTGATGTGGTAGGGTGTACCTTTGGCTGGGTGAATTTGAACTTCACGAAGTACGGTTTTACCAGTCCATTGTAATTCAGGGATACTGAGTTCTACTTCTGTTTTATTAGGTGCAGCTTGTTTGAGTAAACGTTCAACGACTTTAGCATCAACTGCGAGAGAAATTGATTCAATCCCGTTGTGGCCATACAAATTAGCGGGAATTAATCCAGAACGACGTAAAGCTTTGGGTTTAACGCCTTCTGGACGTTTTTGAGATTCGACTGCGATCGCCATATAATTTGTTTAGTTGTGAGTTGTTGGTTGTTAGTTGTCAATTGTCAATTGTCAATTGTCAATTATTAAACTGGTGTACCATCTGGTTGTAACAGAGCGCGTTTTGGACCATGAATTGGGTCTTCAACAATGATAGTTTGATCACGACTTGCTCCCAAGGAAACGATCGCGATCGGCACTTCCATTAATTCTGCTAGGAATTTCAGATAGTTTAGGGCTTGCTTTGGCAAGTCTTCTAAGGTACGGCACTCAGTGGTTGATACTTGCCATCCTGGTACAGTTTTATAGATGGGACGACAACGGGCGAATTGACGGGCGCTAGTGGGAAAGTGTTCACACCTTTCACCATCTATATCATAAGCAACACAAACGCTGATTTCCGCTAATTCATCGAGGACATCGAGTTTGGTAATTGCCATACAATCCATGCCATTAATGCGGACTGCATAGCGACCAATGACAGCATCAAACCAACCGCAGCGGCGTTTCCGTCCGGTTGTTGTCCCAAATTCTGCACCGCGATCGCACAGTAATTCCCCTACTTCTCCTGCCAATTCTGTAGGAAATGGTCCTTCTCCTACTCGCGTTGTATAAGCTTTAGATACCCCAATTACTCGGTCTATCATTGTTGGACCCAAACCTGTACCAACGCAAGCCCCACCTGCTACGGGGTTAGATGAGGTAACATAGGGATAAGTCCCATGATCTAAATCGAGAAGTGTGCCTTGTGCGCCCTCAAATAAAATATTCCGTCGTCGAAGAATCGCATCATATATCTTCAACGAAGTATCAACCACAAAGGGGCGCAAGCGTTCTGCATATCCTATATACTCCTCAATCACAGCTTCTGGATCAAGGGGTGGTAAATTATACAGTTTTTCTAAAATAGTGTTTTTATGAGTAATTGCCCACTTTAATTGCTCACGTAAACCATCAGAATCCATCAGATCCAAAATTCTGATGCCTGTACGTTCTGATTTATCGGCATAGGTGGGTCCAATTCCTCTCCCAGTCGTACCGATTTTATGACTTCCCCGCCGCTCTTCTGATGCCTTATCAATCAAGCGATGATATGGCATAGTCACATGGGCTGTCTCCGATATCAGCAGGTTCGCGGTGGAGATATTTAATTGTTCGAGTTGTTCGAGTTCTTTTATCAAAACCTGTGGATCTATTACTGTTCCACAGCCGATAATACACTCAGTATTTGGATACAAAATACCAGAGGGGATTAAGTGCAGCTTAAACGTCTGACCTTGGACTACTATTGTATGTCCAGCGTTTACTCCCCCTTGGTAACGTACAACCACATCTGCGGAGCGGCTGAGTAAGTCAGTTATTTTACCTTTTCCTTCATCGCCCCATTGAGCGCCTATGACAATGACGTTAGCCAAGAGATTATATTAAAGGGTAGAGTTTCCACAAACTATAATTGTTAACCGATTTTTGATATTTTGTCAAGAAATTGGGGCTTGATTGCTTATAAAATTATTTTCTAATTCCCTATCACCTATTCCCTATCTATGAAAATTACAGATCGTCTCGGTGTTGACTACCAAAATCCCCGCTGGTGGTTTGATGTATTAATTATTGCGTTAAGTTACTATATTGTTTCTTGGCTGGTGTTAAAAAGAATGCCTGTTTCTCCCTATGGTACACCTGTTTGGCCTGGTACGGGGTTTGTGATTGGGTTGTTGCTATTGTGGGGGCGATCGCGCTGGTTCGGTGTATTTTTAGGAGCAACATTGACCAATTATATCGGGATCAAACCTTTGTTTTTGGCTATTATTGGAGGGATTGGGACTACTTTTGGCTCGCTCCTATCAGTAACGCTGATTCTCAGATTAACTAGGACAAATTATTTTCTTACCCAAGTTAATCATGTTGTTATTTTCGCATTTTGTAGTTTGTTTACTGGAACTATTTTCCAATCTTTGATAGGTGTAATGACAGTTTGTTTGGGTGGTTATGAACCCTGGAGTAAGTATTTAGAAGTTTTTTGGGGTTGGTGGATTGGTGATGCTATCGGAATTTTAGTGTTTGCTCCTTTGATCTTAATTTGGTCTAGGAAAAACAGAGATTTTCAAGTTAGATATCACCTAGATTGGGAACTATTATTTACAGTTGTTAGTTTAATTATTGTTGGCTATTTTACTTTTATCAAATCTCAACCTGTAGAATATTTACTTTTACTGCCTTTGCTTTGGTCTGCTTTTCGCTTTGGGGGAAAAATAACTACTTTATTAGTGGCAATTGTGGCGATGGTATCGGCTATTGCGACTAGTTATAAAATAGGAGTTTTCCATGAAGTTACTTTGAAGACTCATTCTCTTTTATTATTACAATTGTTTATTGGTGTGATTGCTGTAACTGTCATAGTGATGTTAGCTATTGTTGCAGAAAATCGGCAAGTAAATCTGAATTTACAAAAAGCTAATACTGAATTAGAGCAACGGGTTGATGAACGGACTAGGGATTTACAAGATAGTGAATCTAAAGCGCAGAAACTAGCGACTAAAGCCGAAGCTGCTAACCAAGCCAAAAGCGCATTTATTGCGAATATGAGTCATGAATTGCGATCGCCTCTCAATGCAGTGATTGGGTTTTCGCAGTTGATGTTACGCGCTAACAACCTTCCCCCTGAACAATATGAAAATGCTGGGATTATTTATCGTAGCGGTGACTATTTACTAACTCTAATTAATCATATTCTTGATTTATCAAAAATCGAAGCTGGTAAAGCAACTCTGAATATCAATAACTTTAATTTCTATCGGTTACTGGATGATTTAGAAGATATGTTACATCTGCGGGCAAGTGATGCTGGCTTAGAACTAATATTTGAGAGAAGTCAAAATGTCTCTAATTATATCTGCACTGATGAAGTAAAACTCCGTCAGGTTTTAATTAATTTACTCAGTAATGCGATCAAATTCACTCCTCATGGCTCAATTGTTTTGAGTGTGGATCAAGAAAATGAAACAACAGAAGATGTTTTGAACCTACATTTCATACTTCGTGATACAGGTGTGGGAATTGCCGAAGCTGAATTGCCAAAACTTTTTGATGCCTTTATCCAAGCAAAAGCAGGGAGAGAAATGCAAGAAGGAACAGGTTTAGGTTTAGCAATTTGTCGTAAATTTGTCCAATTAATGGATGGGGATATTACCGTTGAAAGTGAATTAGGAAAAGGGACAACTTTCCAATTCTCTATTCAAGCAAAATTAGGACAAGAAACTATCAGCAATAGTGTAGAAGATAGACAGCGAGTATTAGGACTTGCACCTGGACAGCCTACTTACAAAATTTTGACTGTAGATGATAAACCTATTAATAGACAACTGTTGTTTAAGCTGCTGAGTCCTTTAGGATTTGAGATCAAAGAAGCTGGTAATGGTCAAGAAGCGATCGCTATTTGGGATGAATGGGAACCCCATTTAATTTGGATGGATATGCGGATGCCTGTGATGGATGGTTACGAAGCCACTAAGTATATTAAATCTACTACTAAAGGTAATGCTACGGCTGTGATTGCTCTAACTGCAAGTGTTTTAGAAGAAGAAAAAGCGATCGTTCTCTCTGCTGGTTGTGATGATTTTATCCGTAAACCCTTTGCAGAACATACGATTTTTGATGCACTAGCTAAACATCTGGGTGTAAAATATATATTTGCAGAAATCCCGGTACTGGATTTAGATAACCACCTAGAAAGCCCATTGACATCAGTAAATTTAACCTGTATGTCTCAACAATGGATGACTCAATTATACGAAGCTGCACTTGAGGCTAATACTAATTTAGTTTTACAACTGGTGAAAGAACTTCCCGAAACAGAAACTCGTCTATTACAAGCTTTATCTAAACTTGCTCGTCAATTTGAATTTGAGCAGATTATTGATTTAACTGAACCTTTGTTAAAAGACGTAACCTGAGAATACCTGGTGGGCATTGCCCACCATTATGTTAAATTAATAACCTGATTAATCGTCGTGATCATCAAACGGATCATCTAATTCCTGACTTGGAGGTCCAAATGATGTGTAAATTGCCATACCAGTAATAGCAACTAGCGCCGCACAAAAGGAAATTCCAAGCACCGTAGCGGGTTCTAAGTCCATAAATTTAGACACATATTATGAGAGCCATAGTTATAGAATATTACAAAATTTAACTTAATTAACATCCGAACATCTACAAAACTCAGATAAAATACCCGCGTAGTACAACATGGCGTAAATCAACCAACCATTAAGAATTCCCAGAAAGCTTGTGCCATCTGCCTTTTTAATTTTTAATTTTTAATTCTGCTCTGCGGTACTAGTGGTATTATGGTGAAGATCCGGCTCTCAACCATAGGGTAATATTGTCGGACAATATCACCAAAAATGATGTAGTTTTGTAAATGTAGCAAAAACCTATATCAACATAGCTAAATAAATATCACAAACTGCGATAATTTAAGAAAAGCTTTTGGAGTAATCCGCGTACTGTGAGACAAACTCCGAAAATATCCGCCACCGGGTAGGGTACAAGCTGGGTTAATTATTCGTGAAAATAACACGATTAAGTACGAACTATTAAACCTGTAATTAGAGTAATCTAAAATAGGTAGGTTCAATCCAATAATCCTCAGTCTCCACAGGCTTAGGAATGTCTAAAAAAATTTAAAAAAGCTTTGGCAACTGATCTTAGGTGAACTATGGCACAACGGACTAAGTTAGGAGATATTCTCAGACCCTTAAATGCTGAGTATGGTAAAGTATCTCCAGGTTGGGGAACAACACCTTTAATGGGTGTGTTTATGGGTTTATTTTTCGTATTTCTGTTAATTATCCTCCAAGTTTACAACAAGTCTCTGTTAATTCAAGATGTGCTTGTTGATTGGCGCAGTTTAGGAGGCTAATAGCTATCCAGCCATCAAGTTGGCATTAAAATTACATATACCCGGCTTGACCGGGTTTTTTTGTAGAAATCTGAAAAGAGCGATAAAATTAGCCTAGAGAAACAATACCTTGTCCATTTTTTGTAGGTTGGGTAGAACGAAGTGAAACCCGACGCATTTGTTGGGTTTTGTACCGATTGCTCCGCAACGCTAACGCGAACAACCCAACCTACAAATCCAGACTTTTTTTAATTTGGATAAGGTATTGAGAAAGTAATAGGGTTCACAATCCCAATCAAAAATAATTGTTAAACATCGAGTTATTGTGGTGGTTTATAAATCTACAGGAGAAAAAGCATGAATATATTTGGTATCGGCTTACCAGAAATGGGTGTAATTATGGTAGTAGCATTGTTGATATTTGGACCAAAGAAGTTACCAGAAATTGGGCGCAGTCTAGGGAAAACCATTCGCAGTTTTCAAGAAGCTTCTAATGAATTTCAAAATGAGTTCAAACGAGAAACTGAACAATTGAAAGAAACTGTACAAACAACCGCTGAACTAGAACCTAAACATATTGAAGCTGGAAATCCTCAGCAGGAACATAGAGCAGGATGAAGGATGAAGAAGTAAAACAGAAGGCTTTGGTAATTCCCCAGCTAATCGTCGGATTGGGAAACCCAGAGCCTAAATATGACCAAACTCGCCACAATATTGGCTTTGCAGCGATAGATACCCTCGCCCGTGTTTGGCAAATTTCTCTAGCTGAAAATCGCAAATTTCAAGGAGAGTTTGGGGAGGGTATTGCACCAGGTAACGGTAAAATCCGCTTAATTAAACCCTTAACTTATATGAATCGCTCAGGACAAGCGATACAAGCTGTCACCAGTTGGTATAAAATACAGCCAGAATCAGTATTAGTAATTTACGATGATTTGGATTTACCCTTGGGAAAAACTCGTTTACGTTTGTCTGGTTCTGCGGGTGGACATAACGGGATGAAAAGTATTATTTCCCATTTGAATAGCCAAAATTTTCCTCGGTTAAGAATTGGGATAGGGAAACCAAAAGGTGCAATAGATGGAGATAATTCTCATACTGTCTCTCATGTTTTAGGACGATTTTCCACTACTGAAAATAAAGTCATGTCTCAAGTTTTAGACTTTGTAGTTGATTGTGTGGAATTCAGTTTTAAACAAGGAGTAGAAAAGGCCATGAATCGTTGCAATACCCAGAATTTTGCAGACATTGAAAATCAGAAAGTATTGGGCGATTAGAAATCACTGCTACACAAGGAAAGTCCACCTGCGTGGACTAATAAAAAACAAGGATTTATAACCTGCGTAGGCAGGTTTTGTCTGTGTAGACGCGATTTGTAATCGCCTGTTCCCTTTTTTTGTAATTTTTGGATCGGAGTTTAATTTGTGAGCAAATGGCAGAGTTTATCTAATGCTGTATCTTCGTGTCTAATAATTAAATCTCCTAGATTTTTTAGCTCTTGAATGTTTCTAGGAGTAGCATCATCCATATCATCATTAGCTTCACTCAATGGTGCTTGAAACCGATAATACTGTTGAGGATAACCATCAACTACTGGTAGTAACTGCTCAAGCTGACAAGCTACTGATTCACTACCACTATCTAAGACAACATTAATTAGTGGTGCAACCCATTTAATTAATCCCCAATTTTTTGCGTCTTCATATAAATACTTACGAATCAGTGAACCTGTCCCCAAAGAAACTACAAGAATTTCGTTAAGTTGAAGTGGTACTTCTCCTGATTGTTTAGAAGCAATTAGAGCTTCCATTATTGCTAAATTAGTGGGATTATTGGCGAAAACTCCACCATCAATTAGTGCATAGTAGCCGTTATCAGTTTTATCTATGGTGTCAATTTTGTAAGGTTCAAAATAAGTCGGTGCAGCAGAAGTGGCCATTCCTGCTTGTTTCATTGTATAACCATCACATAGTTGTCGAAAGTTTTCACCTAACTTTTGACGGTGCGGATTATTGATGAAAAAAACTGGTCTTCGTAATTCAATATCGTAGCTAGTAACAAAGATATTGGTGAGTGCATTTTTAAGCAGAGTGTCTTGTAAATATTCTTCTAAAACCCTGTCTCTACCTTTCGATGGGAACTTAGGATATAAAAAATCATCGGATTTTACGTATCTGTTGATAATTGACTCATAAAAGATTTCAGAGCCATTATTTACATATAAATCTACGATATCATTGGCTGTATAATGAGGTTGAGTTTTGTTTTTGGGATGTGGTTTACTTAAAGCTAAACCAAGAATACCTCCAGTGGAAGTACCAGCTATTAAATCAAATAATTGACATATTGGTTTTCCGGTGCGCTTTTCAATTTCAGCGAGAATTTTCGCTGGGATCATTCCGCGAATACCACCACCATCAATTGATAAAACTTTGTATTTAAAAGACATAAAATTCCCTGAGTAATCCACAAGTTATGCAGTCTACGGTATTTAGCCGGAGGAAGACTAATGTGGATATTATACTTCAGTACGGAAAAGTGATTTCAAACTTTTTGTCCTATGTGCTGTTTACAAGCAAAGGCGATCGCATCTATAGCTAGAACTTGAACCGCTGCACCTAATTCCACGGCTACTTTTGGCATACCATAGACGACGCAAGTCTTTTGATCTTGGGCGATAGTGTGCCAAGCATTGTCCCGCAGGAGTTTTAAACCCTGAGCGCCATCTCGTCCCATACCCGTCAGCAAAACTCCCACACCTGGTTGATGCCAATATTTAGCCACACTTTCAAAAAAGACATCAACTGAGGGATGGTAAAAACTCTGAAGAGGTTCTTCTTGATAATCGAGAGTTTGATCACAACGCATCACCAAATGATGATTTGTCCCGGCTATTAAAACCTTTCCTGGCTGTGGGAGATCACCGGGAATTGCTAACTTTACTGGTAGAGAAATTTGTCCATTTAACCAAGTTGCAAAGCCTTGAGAAAACTGCACATCAAGATGTTGCACAATGACCACAGAGGCATGGAAATTCTGAGGAAACTGAGAAAGAATAGAAACTAATGCCTGGGGACCACCAGTAGAAGAGCCGATAACTATGAGGGGTGGATGTAGTTGTGATGGACTTTTAGGTAATGGGGGGATATTCAAGAGCGATCGCCCACGAGAAGATTTACCAATTAATCTGGCAATAGTAGCGATTTTATTGAGTAATCTTGTGCTACCCTCTGTCTGTTGATCAAAACTAATAGCTGGAGTATTGACTGCATCTAAAGCTCCATAACCCATTGCTTCAAATACCTTAGCTGCATAGCGATTAACACTGGCCGTTACCATCAGAATAGCGCAAGGAGATTGGCTCATAATCTGCTTTGTAGCTTCTACCCCATCCATTTTTGGCATCAATACATCCATCAAAATCAAGTCGGGGGTATCCTCTGCACACTTAGCTACAGCTTCTATACCGTCATAAGCGACCCATGCTAAATCATATTCGGGAATGTTGTCCAGCAACCGCCGCAGTGCTTCCACAGCGATAAGTAAATCATTAACAATGGCAATTCTCATAATTAGTAACGGGTGATAGGAAAACATTTTCTCCCATTTCTCCCTTCCCTCATTGAAGTTTTAAGATCCAAGTTTATAAGAAAATAGTGAAAGTTAAACAAAAAAGCAGGAAAAAAGGAGTACAAGATAGTAAATAAAAATATTGGTATCATAAAGATATCTCATTCTTCCCATTCCTGACGCAGAGTATCTAAATGAGCTAACATTGCTGCTTTTTTATGCTTTAAAATTCCTTTAGCTTGAATAATTTTTTCATAGTCCTTTTTCCAATTTAATAGCATTGATTCTGGTACATCTACCGTAATTGAATCTTCATCTTGAGATACAAGATAATGTCTTGGTATTTTGATTAATGGCATAGTTTTATGCTCCTGTTTCTCTCAATTCAGATTGTAACATAATGACGATATTACACATTATAAAATTGTCTGAATCAGACAACCACAACTTTCACCACACAACAAAAAATCATCCAATCACATCCTGTAAATCCTTAAATCCTGGACATCCTGATTCTGACAATAATATGCTATATTCTTAACTATTAATATTCTCAGGATGAATAATTGTAATTTCGGGAACAGCGATAAAATCTTTGGGATTTAAAGTTAAAATATGGCTGATATTATGAGCAAGCATCACTGCTAATATGTGTATATCGTGAGTGCGTTTACCAGAAATATTATATGTTGTTACCAAGTTCAGCCAAATAGAAAATATATCTGGTGTTTCTTCTAGTAAATCAAATCGATTTATTAGCATTTGTACTGCTTGAGTTGTTTGTTCTATATTCCATCCTAATCCATTGACAGGATGAGTAGCAACAACCCAAAATTCAATAATTACTTGAGAGGTAATAAAACATTGACCACCTCGTAATAAAATTTCAGAAATAGTATTCCGTATCAGGTTATATTCCAGAGATTGAGAATTTGCAAATCTAAGAATAATATTGGTATCAAGTAAATAGCTTTTCATATCCCTCTATCATCATAAATATTTTCTCGACGCAGTGCTTCATCTGATAGGGTAATACTACTTTGAGGAAATTGAGATAACCATTCTTGAAATTTTGAGGCTTTTTCTGCTGATGTTAAATTTTGCGGTTCTGCTGACGGAATTATATTTCTATGAGAAAGTTTAGATAAAAAAAGTTTCTGATCTTCGGGAGTTAATTTGGAAACAATTTCTACAAGGGAGTCAACAAGTTGTACATTCATAATTATCTATGTCATTTACTAGGTTATAAGCAATATTTTACTGTATTTCAATTATAAACCCTAAACTGTCTGAATCAGGATAACCAGGATTAGAGGATTTACAAGATTTTATTCTCTACATCAAATATAGCATCAATTAATAATTCACTTGATCAATATCGGTGTGAATAAAATCATTACCTTTGAATAATAAAGGTTGATTTGTAGATTTTGCTAAAGCATAAGAAAAGCAATCTCCCATATTCAGTTTTGCTGGATGACGGCCTTTACCAAATTTCAAAAATGCTGCACTTGCTAATTGTGCCTGTTCTACAGTCAAAGGTACAATAGTTATAGACAATGCTGCAATTAATAAATTCAGATTTTCTACACCTTGCTGACCCTGAAAAAATTTTAGACTCTATCAACTCTCTACCTGTCTCTAAGTCAGTCATAATTAATAATTTACAAATAATATATTTAACCAGCACATCAGGATAATCTTCATACCAGTTTGAGACATTTGCTGTTATGACTGGTAAATTTCGTCTAAATATACCTGCAAAAAATGACAAAACTTCATCCATTTCTTTGATTTTTTTCTGATCATTAGATGAATCATACAAAACATAACCTTTATTCTTAGGATTCTTGACAAAGACAACTATATTCTTAATAAATAAATTAGCAATATAGGTATATTTTTGATTATCAACTAATATTTCGCTAGATTCTGAAATATTTTTTAATGAAAATTTTAAACGTTCACACCATTGAGCGACTGATAAAATTTCTTTTATTTTTAATTCTATAAAATAGAAAAAGT
>NZ_VIKW01000079.1 GCF_009711975.1 Anabaena sp. UHCC 0204 | reverse complement strand
TACTTAATGGATCACATTTCTCCTGGGAGCAACGCGATTTTGTGAGGTGCAAAAAATTGGTAATATAATTTACAGGATTTTTTAGCGATAGCGAGGCGCTCCGTAGGAATCGCTACCTAAAAGAGATGAAAATGGGAAAATCAAGACCTATTTATTGAGAATAACCCGTGGTAATTGAGAATTAAACCATGACTTCACAAAATCGCGTTGCTCCCTTTCTCCTCAAAACCTCGGCAACACAGTCCCCGTTCCCGCATCCTTTTTAGAACGAACATAGGTCTTAGTCGTATCACTCTTACTATGCCCCAACTGGTCTTGCACCTCAAACAGTGATTTACTATCCACCGCCCGCGACGCATGAGAATGGCGCAACCAGTGGCAAGAAAACTTCACCTTGGCCACCTCAGATATATCCTGAATCAACTTTTTAATCGCTCGGTCACTCAATGGCAAACCCCGCTTCTTCGGGTCAGGTGACAGATTCGGAAACACTGGCATCTTCTCACCTGCCATCCCCCGGTACTTCTTAAATATCAGCGAAGTCTGGTGGTCCAAACCTATCTCCCGGTACTTCCCCCCCTTGCCCCGAAACTTAATTGTGTAATACCCCCGATACCTATCTGACGGTATCGGGTCGGGTTGCCATTTAAAGTTGTGCCAATATAAACCCGGATAATCTTCCTTCGGCTGACCCGGTTTATCACCAGGAACCGTCACCCGACCAACCTCACCCACCCGCATCCCACTATAAAAAAGCAAAGAAAAAACCAGCCAGTACTGCTCCCCCAATCGCTGGGCAACATCAGCCAACTGCGCCATCTCCCAATCTTCTAAATAACGCTCTGCCTTCGGTAAGTCACTGAAATTATCGTAATTTATGGTACTGGCAATATTCCGTAAAAAATAGCCAACATTCTCCCCATGACCATAACTCCAAAGCGATCGCAACATTAGCACCTGGTTAGATTTAGTATAAGGGGAAACCTCACCCCAACTAGCAATAAATTCCAGTAACTTTGGTGGCTGAACCAGCCGTAAATCCCGTACACCTTGATTTTCCAACCAAGCGAGTAATTTTTGACCAAAGCGATAGTATTTTCGCTTAGTTTGTTCCCGGTTCTGTGACCCTGCCCAAGCCAAAATCAACTCCTCATCATTTGCTACAGCAGGTGTGCGGTAATAATATTGGCGAATCACCTCCTCTACTAATTCGGCGGTAACAGATGCAGAAGTATCACGAGATACAACTTGACTGGCGGAGGGAGGGAGAATTTCTACTGGGCTAACCTCAACATTAGTGATATCCATCTGGGAAATAACCATCACATGACAACTGACATCTAGCTTCCTGGAAGGGAGCTTTCAGGAAGCTTTTATTTTATTCTATCCTTTAAGTAGATGTGCAGGGAACTTCATGTCTAACTTGGCGGTCTCTGGTTGGGAATATTTGGTTAACGCACTAGATGGCTTTTGGTGCGTGCGGTTACAGTCAAAAGAAGCAGGGGAGCAGGGAGCTTTCTAGCAGGGGGGAGAGACTGGGACAAAGCTTGTACCCCGCCCCAGCCGAGCGCCCTGGAAGGGCGGGGCTTCTTACCCATGCTCCGCTCCGCGCAGAGAGGAAGGGCTTGCTCCCTGCCCCTCTGCTTCTTCTGGTGATCACAGTGATTGCATAGTTGGTTTACGCCCGCCGTGCGATGGCGCACTCTTTATTTCAATTGTTCTATAATTGCAAGTAAATTAGAGAAAGATAACGATGGCAGCTAAAGATAGATTTCATGCTGTGGTTAGAATTGCTTTGGAAAAGGAGCAGTGGCAGATAACCGATGACCCCCTGCGACTGGAAGTAGGCGGAACAAAGTTTGAAATTGATTTAGGTGCCCAGCAACTATTAGCAGCAGAGCGAGACCAAGAAAAAATTGCAGTTGAGATTAAAACTTTTTTGAGTGATTCACCACTGACCGATTACCATGCTGCGTTAGGACAGTTTTTGAATTATCGGCTGGCCTTAGAAATCAGTGATCCAACTCGTATTCTCTATTTAGCTGTGCCTGTGGTTGCCTATGAAACTTTTTTTAAGCGGGAATTTGCACAAATTTCATTAGAAAGATATCAAATTAAACAAATTATTTATGACCCGATTCAAGAGGTAATTGTACAATGGATACCATAGAGTCTTATCGGCATATAATTCAGTCGTTGTTGACAGATTACGCTGCTATCCCCATCGCTAATGGGTCGATAGATTGCTACACTGTTTTTGATCCGAAACAAGACCATTACCAGGTCATGAATGTGGGATGGGATGGCCATCGGCGGGTATATGGTTGTGTTTTACATTTGGATATTAAGCAGGGAAAGATTTGGATTGAGCAAAATATGACGGAAATGAGAGTAGCCCAAGAACTTGTGGATCTGGGGGTGGCAAAGGAAGATATTGTGTTAGGGTTTCAAGCTCCGGAAATGCGGCAATATACGGATTATGCGGTTGTATAATTTAACAGAAGGGATAGCGTGACTTCTGATAAATTTCACCCTGAATTTGAAACTGGAAACGCTGTGGGGAGTGAGGAGGG
>NZ_VIKW01000078.1 GCF_009711975.1 Anabaena sp. UHCC 0204 | reverse complement strand
TTGTTATCTATCTAGAGAAGTATTTTGAGTTTAGTTTTAGATTAAGTAGATTAAGTTTAATTCTCCCATAAGATTGATTAAAAAAATATTTTATTTAATTAATATTTATTATGGAAACACGAAACAACCCTAAAAATATAAAATGAACATTCTTGATTTTATTAAGTCTAGATTGCAGTTAGCATCCAGATTCATAATAGTGGCTTTTGCCTGTGCTTTCATATTTTTATTTAATGCTTTTCCGGCTTTAGCTATCAGTAGTTATCAAAGTAAACCTACAGAGGGAACGGCAAAACTATCAGAGACTCAACGCCTAACTGATGAAGCGGCTCAAGTTCCACCATTGGGACTGAAAGAAACTCAAGAAAAAACAAAAAGAGGACTTAATGAAGTTCAGGGAGATGCTGACATTGAAAAAATGAAGACTCCCGAAAATTCCCAAAATGCAACTTCAGTGCCAGAGGAAGTAGAAGGCTTTTTGGAAAAAATTACAGGGAACAAGAAGTAAATATCCTTTATAAACTATAACTACAATATCCCCGAATTATTTAAGAATTTGGGGATCTGAATTAAATCATTAATTATCAATACATCTTCCTAAAGATGGAGAAATCATGAAACGTTAATCTTACTTTTAACTGATGTGGATCATGCTGATATTTTGAGAACGTAGATTTAAGGTATTTACGTGCTAATTGAGATGAAAGAATCATGACAATACATAAAATAAACATTGGTTTGACAGAAGAACAGCGTCACGGTGTAATCAATTTGTTAAATCAAGATTTAGCAGATTCCTATGTGCTGCTAGTAAAAACGAAAAAATATCACTGGGATGTTGTTGGTCCTCAGTTCCGTAGTTTGCATGAACTTTGGGAAGAACACTATGAAGAACTGACAGAAAATATTGATAAAATAGCTGAAAGAATTCGGACTTTGGGGTGTTATCCCACTGGCACAATGGAAGGATTTCTGAGTCTGGCTACTCTCCAAGAACATAGCGGAGAAATTCCCACAGCAACGGGGATGGTAATTCAATTAGTGGAAGATCATGAGCAGATTATTCGCAATTTAAGAGCGCACTTAGATCAGTGTAGTGAAGAGTTTCATGATCAAGGTTCTGCGGATTTCTTAACTGAATTGATGGAAAAACATGAAGAAATGGCTTGGATGCTGCGCTCATTTATTGAAGGAGAAGCATTAGAACCAAATGGTCAAAAACAATCAGCAGAAACTAAAGTCCCCGTGGGTGTTTAGTTAAAAAATTGTCAACATAAAATATTAGGAGTAAACAAGTGCCAGAAGGATATCAAGCAGAGCGTACCATCTCGGCTGTATTTAAAGAACAGAAGCAAATTGATAATGTAATTCGGCGTTTATTAGATAGAGGTGTACCGAAAGATCATATTTCGGTAATGGGAAGAAATTTCCAGTCAGAAACGCGAATTTCTGGTTTTATTACGAAGCGAGATGTAATTCTCGGAGGTTTGAGAACAGGAGCAATTTTTGGTTCTTTGTTTGGTTCATTCCTCAGTTTGCTCACTGGTGTAGGTGTATTGTTTATTCCTTTTGTTGGTCCAATTGTGGCAGCAGGTCCGATTGGAGCTATATTATTAGGGGCTGCAAGTGGAGCGATCGCTGGTAGTGCTGGTGCAGGTTTGGTATCAGTTTTCACTGCTTTAGGAATGCCAGAGGACAAAGCTACACTCTATCAAACCCGCTTAGAAGCTGGTGAATTCTTAGTGATGGTAGAAGTACCGAGCGATCGCTCTGGGGAATTCCACTTAATCCTGGAAAGTTCAGGTGGTGAAGAAATTAACACAATTGAAAAAACACTACCTCACCCTTGTCCTGGAAGATGCAACAGTCCTGAAGATTTAGCCCCGGAAGTTCGGACTCATTTATCAGAAGAAGCGCAACGCATATTTATTCAGCGTTATAATACTGCACTGAATGAAAATATGGACGAACTCACATCTGAACAAATGGCATGGGATGAAGTTCATAAGCAATTTGATGAAGATGAAAATGGTGTTTGGTCAAAAGTTAAAGTTTTGCGCTAAAAACATTCAGACAACAAATTAATTATCATTAAAAATACCCGCCTAGTTATTGATCTAGATGGGTATTTTTTACGTAAAATCACTGTCGTAATCCAGTCATCTTACTCGCTATCTAGACACTAAAATAGTTTTCTTCATGCTTCCACAAAATAAATCGGGTCTTGTGGGTACTCTGGGTTAGGTAAAAATAAGCCATCTAGCCGCCGGGCTTATGCCCCAGCGTAGGCGATCGCTATTTCAACTGCAAACAAGGATTCTCAATAATTTTTTATCTTTGGCAGATAGACGAATCTTTATATTTAGTATTCATTCTAACGCCTGAAAAATATGATAATCTTAATGACTTATTGATAGTTTTTCAGCAAGAGTGAGGTGGAAGTTAAGTATGGATGCAACTGTCATCATCGCAATAATTATTGCAGTCTTTTTAATTGTGATCGTTTATCTTCTCCGCGATCGCCTAACAGACCTTTCTGTGAATGGAAGAAAAGGCACGATGAAGGTTAAAGCCAAGGCAAATGAGCCAGTACAGGATGATCCACCAGTAAATGTCGTGTTTAAGGGCAATAAACTCCGGGGTGAGGGTGAATATCGAATGCGAGACGCTGATTTTTTGGAAAACGATGTTGACGGTAAGCAGAAAGCGGAATTGGGTTATGATGAACCATTGAAGGATTCCACCGACAAAGATAACTCGTAACCGCTGGATCAATGGCAAAACTGCGTAAATTAGCGAACCGGACAAAGGAACTTGAAACATTTCTAAAAATGGCACAGGGCGACCATTATTGCCGCATTATGCTCATTGAAGGAGAATCAGGCATGGGGAAAACGTCTCTTCTTAGCCGATTTCGACAACAATGCCCAGATGAAGTGAAATATGTGCCGTTTGATTGTAAAGG
>NZ_VIKW01000077.1 GCF_009711975.1 Anabaena sp. UHCC 0204 | reverse complement strand
TAAAATTTTTATATTTGGAAAATTTGTATTACTGGTTTAGCGTGGTTTTCGTTTTTTTTTGAATATCCGTATTTTGTGAAGCGATCGCTCTTTCAACCTGCAATTCTTGAGCTTCTGCAATTTTACAAGCAGTATCTACTGCCAGTTTTAAACGCAAGCCATCAGCTGACATTTGTAGTCTTAATTTCAAATTCAAGTCAACATTTTAAACCTTATTATCGTTGACAGCTTTTTCCTGTATCACTTCTTCAATCTCTGCCAGTTTCTTGCGGAGAACGTCCTGAAACTCAATTAATTGAGACACCTCAACTTTCTTCAGCGCGTCCCCAGAAACTTTATACAAAGAGCGTGTTGCCTTAGTCATTGGTTTAACTTGGTTTTCGATTTTTTCAGCGTCGGTACTTTGTAAGGCGATCGCCTCAGTTACTAATTGCCGTGTTTTTTGCACAGATAATTTTTCTGCTAACACCTTTTGGGTGATGTTGATTCTAATTTCTTCTGCCTCTGATTCTGGTAGTCCCAAATTTTTCGCTGACAGTTTTTGTAACGCTATGGAATGAACACCTTTAAGACCAGAAGACCTAATTGCAGCTTTCAAGTCTTCCGCTAAAGAAAGCATCGGAAAAATATTGGCATCAATAGAAGCGGGATTGAGTTGTAAATCTAAAAGTACAGTGAAAATTGCCGCTTCGCGTTCATCTAAGTCCAAAATAGCTAAACCTTGTTGTTGTTCTTCCGGTGTTACCGTAATCAGTCCAACAACAGAATTCATTCGTTTTTGTGCATTCAACCGTCGCACTACTGTTGAGAGAATCCGGGGAATATCTTGAGGTTCTAAACCAGTATTTATTGCCAACTCCCGCACAATAGCTTCAGCTTTATCCAGAGGATTGAGGTCTTCCCGATGTAAAGAAGTAATTAAAGCTTTACGGTGCAAAGCATCAGGTTCAGGAATAATCACAGCTTGCAGATTTTCCCAACCCAAATTTTTAGCACTGCGCCAACGTCGTTCACCATCAAAGATAACTAAGTGTTCCCGTTGAATTAAAATAATTGGTTCTAGTTGTCCATCTGATACCAGAGAACGAGACATAGACTCAATACTTTCTGATAAAAATGTTTGTCTCGGTTGCTCTGGGTTGGCTTGAATTTTTTCTAAAGAAATAGATTGGATGCCTGATTGTGACTGAAGTTGCTCCCTGAGAGTTTGTAGCTGAGTTTCTAACTCACTTGATCCTTGAGAGCGAAGTTCTTCTATTTCGGCTTTTAGGCGTTGAATTTCTGCCTCAGCTTCTGATAATTGTTGGGATTGCTTTGCGCCTGAAAAATAGTTCGTGAGGTCAGGAGATTTGCGGGTGGTCATAAGTTAGCACAGATTTAAGTTGTACATTGAGACGATGATTGAACAGGGGAGAGGATTTAAAACTTGTAGCCAAAATCAAAAAGGTACAACTTTTGGGTGTGACAGATTAGTTAAACTTTGACGCTTTCTTTACTTTTGTTGCCAATTAAAGTGGCTAATTTTGAAGCAATTTCTTTAAAGTCATCCTTTGCTTGATGACTGGGGCGGTGAATAGCTAATGGTAATCCTTGTCCACTGGCGTTAACAAATTCAGCACTATCCCGAATTTCTGAAAAAGCATGGATATTCATCTGCTCTAACTGAGATGGTAATGCAGCCAACATTTGTCTATGGGCTGCACGTCGAGCATCGTATTGGTTGGGAACAAAGCCGAGAATTTCTGGTGTGGGTTTTAAGCGTAAATGCTTGCAATGGTAGTAATACCATTCCAGTAAATGAGCCGCTCCTTGAATGGATTTTGGCTCTAGCTGGACAGGGATAATTATGTGTGTACTGGCTGCTAGTGCCATTAAAGGTAAGGGACCCAGGGTAGCTGGACAATCAAAGATCATCAAATCATGTTCTAGAGGATAGTCAGTTAAGCGATCGCCTAATAAGTAAGCTCCTCGTTTGTGTAAAACTAATTCATCTGCTGTTTGGGTGAGAACCATACCACCCTGACAAATAACTACTTTATCGGTGTGTTCACTCCAGCAGGGTGTCAACGGCCAGTTACCATCAAAATTCTCTTTGAGGACAGCAGCTAAAGTATGTTCTGGTTCTGGTTGATTTAAACCACAAAACAGTGTCAGTGATCCTTGCGGGTCAAGGTCAAATAGTGCTACGTTATACTTGCGTTTTGCCAGAGCATGAGCTAGATGGACAGAAAGGGTTGTCTTACCACTTCCTCCAGCATTACTTATTACAGCTAATCTAATTTGCATGACTATTTTTTTGATTTTATGTGAGTATCATATATCGGATTTTTTACATCATATATTGATATATGATTTAAGAATATATTAGAGTCGTTGGGCAATAACCCTTAAAATCCTTTAATTCCTTTCCCGGAAAGCATTTCAGCGATTTTCACTATCTATTTTCTAACAAGTCTAATATTTATTCTATTTGCATCATATATCAATATATGAGAATTAACCGAATCTTGAAACAGAAATTTTCTCTGTTGCTGTAACCTGTAGACTATTGCTCAAATTATGGGTTAAAAAAATAACAGTTCCTACATCTATCATTGAAGTCATAGCCTAGCACTGATAAGTGAAAAAAATTATCTGCCGACAGGAAAAAAATACCTCTGGCAAAGTAGCCAGAAGTAAGATCATTAAAAGGGAATGTGAGAAATATTAGTATTTGGAGAATGTCCGTTGTTAGATGCTGTAGCTACACCAGCACCAACTAGCTGTTGAGTATTTTCCTGTGGAGTTGCTTGAACAACAGGTGTAGCAGTTGGTATAGGATTCCGATTACCAGTGGTAGTGCAGATGAAAGTGCGGATAACCAAGGCTGTTTTCTTTTCTTTATATCCCTTACCGCTATCCACTACGTTAATATCCAAATAGCCCATAGCGATACCAGTAGCATTAATTCCTGATTCAGCAATGGAAACTGCGGCTGCTCCTTTGGTTCTGTAGGGAATTGTGTCTTCCACTACGCCATCTTTTGAATAGTATGAGAAAACACATTCACCATAGACAATCTTTACACCTTGACTGTCAAAAGCTTCATCAATACTGAGCAATCGAATGGTTTGGGTTGAGTTAATCATGGTCTATTCCTTGTGATGAAATTGTCAATTGTTCATTAAAATTGCGCTTTGCGCTTTTCAACCACAACATCCCACAGACAAAAGTTATGCTGCGGGATGTGGTTAGTTTTCTAGAAATTGGCGTTAATTATGGAATCTTGGTCTTCACTGGTTTCATTCGAGTCTTTACGTTGAGCAGAACTGATCAGTTCTAGATTGCTGACACGAATGATGGGTTTTTGTCTGGATTCGTTGGTGTTTTTATCTATCCATCTGTCAAAG
>NZ_VIKW01000076.1 GCF_009711975.1 Anabaena sp. UHCC 0204 | reverse complement strand
TTCCCACTAAGAATCATTACCGACTGGCTTTGTTAGTTGACGGTATGAAGTATGATTTTGTGGAAATTCCCCCAGCACTTGAGGGAGAACTGACTAATAATAAATCATGGTTAGTTTCAAGCCCTTGGCAGTCAAAAGCCATAAAGGAAGGGCAAAATATAGCCTGTGTTCATTGTGGTAGTCTGGACATTAAAAAGAACGGCAAAAGCAATGATAAACAACGTTATTCCTGCAATTCCTGTGGGAAGTCTTTTAGTGTTTAGGAGTAGAAAAAAAATGCAACTGTTTAACCTTTGCGAGTACAAATATCATCTTATCTGGGAGCATTTAATCTCATTCACTTTCACGATCAGAACAGGTCATAAATTAGTAGGGGATAGCATTACGATAGCGTTAGTTTATCCAAAGATACTTATGTACTATAATTCTGATTTCTCCTACTTGTGGCAGAATAGCAAAAGCGGTGATCCCGATGATATACCATTTTAAATAAGCCATAAGAAAGCCTCTAAGAACTGTTACTAGAGGCTTTATTTTATCTATTCAATTCCGTTAGGAACTAAAGCCACAACATCAATCACATCTTCTATTTTCCGTTTATCTGCTTTGCGGTTTAGATATGCTGTAAGTTCGTAATTTTCGTTATGGCTATTAATATCATCCTGGTAGTCTGCTAAGATTTCCTTCACAGTCTGAGGTTTTGACCCTGTTAGGGATTGGATAGCAGTTTGGTTAATATGCCACCTATCCCCCGTCTCTGATACCATTTCCGAATTATGTATTTTAATTGCCTGTATGGCACGTTTAACCATTTCTCTAGCACGTCCAGGATGAGTTTTATATTTTGCACTGAGTAATTCTTGTGTCTCAACTTCTGATAAATCAGAATCAAATTGTTTAGCTTTACCAGTTAAAGTAGTCGCATAAATAGTACAGGCTTTTTGAATGAAATCAGCTAACGACATACCAGAATAATCTAGTGCATCTTGTACCTTCTGTTGAGTGTCAGCATCCAGTTTTAAAGTTTCAATTTTCATAGATTCTAAAGTTAATTCTGTAGCGGTTTCTGGTTTAGTTTCTGCGGGGATATTTGCAGTTATTTCTGTTACGGTATTTTCTTCTGTAATGGTTTCTGGTTTAACTTCTTTAGCAGTTTTTGTGGCTGGGTTAGACTGTAAGATTTTATAAATCAGTTCAGGTTTAGTTAATTTTCCGGTATTTTTAACACCATACTTTTTGTTACCAATTACCCGTAACTCTGTAGCAGGTATCGCGTCCAATTCATTTACTTTTTGCAAGTATTCAGCAATGGCTTCTTTATTAGTTTCATTGTCTTCAGATAAGCCAGCGCAAAAATTAGAATAGTGTTGTCTAAGTTCTTCCGATGACAAACATCTTAATTGAGTATTCGTGGACAAATACCACAGAGAAAGATGCTCATAACGCTCTACACTGCCCTTACCAGACTTAGTAAAATAATAACCGTCTGTAGGTTTGTTTTTGTCGGGAAAGGCTTCTATAATCGCGGCTCTTAATGCCTTTCTAGTTTCATTTAGTTGTCGTCCCTCTAGTGTGGAAAGGTTGTCATCAAAATATTTAGTAGAGACGGTTCTGATGTCTTTCTCATGGGTGAGAGTTTTCAGCTTTTTAATAAATTCTGCGTGGTTCATAATGGAAGTAGATTTAATTTGTTATCCCTATACTAACTCTCTTGGTTGAATATGTCAAGAGGTTTTGTATAGGGATTTATTTTAGATTTTGGTAAGTGTTCCTTCCTTGATTCCATAACGTTTATAGGCGTTAATAGTGCTTTCATCGTCATCGCCTAACACTTCCTTAGCAAAGTCTGTAAAATCGTAGGGGTCAACGTTACCATCATTGATAATTGCGGCTCTTAAATATGCGGCTCTAAATTTGTGGTAGGTTCTTTCATCGGCTGGGAAAATATCCCAATCCTTACACTTTTGGTTTAAGGTTTTCGAGAACCGTCTGTTTACCCGTTCGGGGTCTTCATCCTTATCAAATCGTTTACCATTGCTGTTAAGCCAGTTAATAGCATTAATAATTAAATCAGCAGGGAGTAGAGTAGGGATTGTAAAAGTTACATCGCGTAATTTAACAGCTTTATCAACTACTCGAATTTTCCTATCCTTGCCTTTCAATTGACCCTTAAACGCTACGGTATGGCTATCAATTAACTCAAAGCTTGCTGATAGATGGACTTCTGCCATACGCCGTCCAGTTGCCAAAGCTACGGCACAAGAAACATCAAGCCAGTTAATCTTATCCTCACCATTTTTAACGTCTGTAAGGATGTTGTAGGCATATTTTAGGGAGTTGGTTAAATCAATTTCTATACGGTTTTCTACTTTGCGGCGTTCGGTGACAGTTTCCCGATAACGGGTATTTTGATTTTCCTTGTAGATTGCAAATTGATTTGATAGTTCATTCCCGAAATTGGTAATGATGGTATTGACGGGGTTAAGTAGTGCGGCATCTTTTAATTCTGTTTTAGATGCAAGTTTTAAATATTTTTTCAGTGCGGTAATTTGTCTTAAAGCCGTGCCATATTCCTTACTATCTTCTGGCTTGTCATCATCTGGATAGGTGAGTTTAAGTAATCTGGCCTCTTGAATAGCTAATTTATGCCAGCCTGTTAAATCCCCTACTCCCTTCTTACGTTGAGTGATTTTATATGGTGCTAAAGCTTCAAATTGTGGCAGGAGAATTTCTACTCTGTCATCTATATAAGAGTTAGTCAGTTCATCAGCTTCTAAAAGTTCTCTAGACATATCCTTGATATCCTTAATTAATAGAATTCATAATTAGATAGTAACCAAGGATAGTAAGAATGTCAAGAGGGATTGTATATGGATATTATTAAAACTTTCCTTGTCGAATAATCCCAACCGTCTCCAATTCCCCACGGTGGGGATATTTTGCCATAGATAGGTTGTTAATCATCTGCGACTACAAAATCATCCTCATCGTCACTGGCAGGTATAAAATAATCATCCTCATCGTCACTGGGAGCTACAAAATAATCATCCTCATCATCGTCGTCGGGTTCTTCCTCTTGTTCTGCTAGTTCTGTGTTTCGTTTCTCTATTGCGATCGCTGTTAGCCTATTAATTAACTCCAAGATGTCAATTACTCCCAAATCCAGGCTTTCAATGTGGGCTAAAAGTTCCAGGACGCGATCGCTCATTTCATCGTCGTTGTCTTCCTCTTCATGATTATTACTGTAGAGAATTTGCTCATTATTTTTCATAAAATCCATATCTTGTATAACATTTTCTACTTGCTTATTGTTCAGACGAAACCATTCACGTCTATGGTTATATTTTTTATATTTATTATGTAAAATTGCTTCTATAGGTTCAGCATCAATTACTTCTATATAAAAAACTATATGTTTTTCATTGGGTGATTGATTTCCATTTAATTGTTTTAGCCGATTTGCAAGATTGTGAGTTATACCAATTTTATATACAGGAGTTTCTCCATCCCTAATTAAATAAACAAACATAATTATTCCTC
>NZ_VIKW01000075.1 GCF_009711975.1 Anabaena sp. UHCC 0204 | reverse complement strand
ATCGGTGAATTAGTTCAGAGAATTGCTCAAACTTTTTGATCAAGTATGCTCCAGTGAACTCATTCCCGTGAGTTCCACCTACAATCAACACCCGGCGCAGTTTATTCTCAGGTTTCATTTTTGGCTCTCCAGTGGCAAATGGTTGTGTTGTCCTGAAGATATCTTGGAAAACTATGATACAATCACCTTGTTTATGCAACATTCCATGACTAAAACGTCATAATGCTGATAAAACAAGAATCTTTAGCCCTATGACTAACGCCAAACTGCCCTATCACAAATGGTCGAATTGGGATGAACTCGAACTGCGTCATCTCAAGTATGCGATCGCTGTAAACCAGAAGCAGGGATTTACCAACGCTGCTGCATATCTGGAAATAGATCAGGGATTTCTGAGTAAGCAAATAAAATGGCTGGAGAAAAAAATTGGATTTCAACTATTTGATCGCAACCAGCGCCCGTTAAAATTAACAGATGCTGGAAATCAGTTTTTGCAAGAAGCTAGTCAAATTCTGAATCAGGTTGAACGAGCAATTGAATTAGGTCAAAGATTAAGTCGTGGTGAGAAAGGACGATTAATTATAGGAATCAATACTTCCATCGCTAACAGTAAACTACCCGACATTCTCAGAGCATTTCATGAGAAATTTCCAGAAGTAGAACTGGTGTTACAGGAACTACCTTCTTATGAGCAAATTGAGAAGTTGCGAAACCAACAACTTGATTTAGGTTTCTTTCACCTCCATAATATCCAGAACAATAATGATGATGTCTTGACTTTTATGCCCGTTCTTCAAGAATCACTGGTCATTGTTTTACCTGAAAACCATCGTTTTGCAAGACGAACTAGTATTTCACTTGCAGCACTGGCAAATGAGCAATTTATCCTTCCACCACATAACCTGTTATATAATTTGCGCGAGCAAATTAATTGTCTTTGTATTGATGCAGGTTTTAAGCCAAAAGTTAGACAAGAAGCTGCATGGATATCAACTGTTCTTAGTTTAGTAGCAGGTGGAATGGGAATTTCACTACTTCCAGCTAATGTACAAAATCTTCAACGAAATGGTGTAGTTTATCGTTCTATACAAGAAAAATCTCCGATGTTAGAAATCGTTGCTGTTTGGCAAAGGGATAATGTTTCTATGATTTTAAAAAATTTCCGTGATGTGATTCGGAATTTAGCATGAATTTCTCTTTGATATTTTTCAACTCAGCATCGCTGAGTTATTTTGTGAATGAATGTGAAATCTAATTTTTTAATTGTTAATTCCGCCCTGCGCTAATAGTCATATTCACATTAAACGGCTCTTCGGTACTTGTTATGCGAAACTATTAGCTATACTCACTAAATAATTTTAAAATATGCATCAATAAATGACTAAAGATCTTGTAGGGGTTGACATATAAATAGCATTTATTATTAACTATAAATACAATCCAAATTATTTTTAGATAAACTTAAAGTTATGACTGGCAAAAGAGGTATTAAAATTCTAACAGAGATTCTGGATTTAAGCGGTGTAAAAGTTGTATCACATCGCCTTCACACCGGAATTGGAATGATTTTACTTTCTTGTTCAAGAAAAGTCGTTTGCTATCTGCCCTAAATGTGGCACAACCAGCCATAAATTACATCAAAATCATAGACATATTATTAAAGACCTCCCCTTTGGAGAAAAAGAAATATTTTTAGAAATTAATCGCCGACAGTTTAAATGTGAACAATGTAAAAAACCGTTTAGTGAAGATTTAGATTTTGTAAAAAAGAAAAGAACTTTTACAAATCGCCTGGCACATAAGACAATACAAGAAGTTTTAGAGAATGATATTCATAGTGTAGCAGCAAAAGGTATAGTAACAAAAGATGAAATAGAAAGAATGTTAAAAGACGCATCATCAGAATTACCAAACTTAAAACCTATAAATATGAAAAGGCTGGGAATTGATGAAATAGCTGTGAAGAAAGGACATGGGAATTATTGTGCAGTATTAGTAGATTTAGAGCAGAGCAAACTAATTGCAATTTTAAGCGGACGAACACAAGAAATAATCCGAGAAACCCTTATGGAATGGGGAACAGAGATTTTAGAAAATATAGAAGAAGTCAGTATAGATTTATGGAGTGGCTATAAAACTTTAGTAACAGAATTAATGCCAAATGCTCAGGTTGTAGCCGATAGATTTCATGTAATGACACAGATAAATAAAGAACTAGATACACAAAGAAAAAGAGAAAAACGGAAAGTTGAAGATTTAATCAAGAAAGCAAATACAACAGACAAATCTAAATATGAAGAAATATTAGTTGGATTGAAGAATAGTAAATATCCCTTACTTAAGAATGAAGATAAGTTAACGCAAGAGCAATTAGAGAAACTTATTCAAGTTAAAAATGTCTCCCCTATTTTGAAGGAAATGCACGAATTTAAAGAAAAGATTAGGAAAATATTTAATACTACACAGGATTGGTATACGGGAGTTTTTAAATTAGGTATGTGGTTATCGAGAGCTAAAAAATACTTTCCAAATAGCAATAATACTATTATTCGTTGGTATCAGGAAATTATAGCTTACTTTGATCATAGGACAACCAGTGGTACTGTGGAAGGAATTAATAACAAGCTTAAACTAATAAAACGTTCAGGATATGGATTTAAAAACTTTGAAAATTTCCGAATTAGATGCTTATTAAATTGGCATTTTGTTTAATAGTTTAGCATAACAAGTACCGAAGAGCCAAAAAAATTGTAAGAATATGCCTAATGATAGGCTACACTCCCCTAAAATTATCAGCACTATACATCAATTCCTCATTCACGCGCATTCATCCCACACTCCTAAGAGTGAGATGGGGGACTTCTGCTGTTTGTGTTAAAATCCAAATTACTCCCAAGGAGATAATGATAATGAATGCTGAGTTTTTCTCCTAACTATTTTAACGTCAACTCATCACGTTTAGCAGAATTAACCATCTTCACTAAAAGCTGATTCAAATAACTTTGGGCAAAAATATACAGACTATCCCAAATTTCTTGATTACGACAGATTTTCGCCCCCACCGTATTACCAGCAATTTTCTCGGAAATTAAATACTTCCGAAAATAAGTACCCCACAACTGTTGAAGAAAATCTTCAGAGAAGTCCTCAAAAGGCACAATCCAGTTATATTCTTTATCTAGAAATACCCTGTAAGATGCAACTATTGGTAACGCTAAATCTCCTGGCGCACCAAACCCAAAAGAATATTTACTGTCAGCTAATAGAGTATTTTTCCGCATATCAATAGATGCTAAATCATTGATCCCTTTTCTTTTTGGTTTGCTGATATATTCTTGAATAATTTCATACAGCCTTTGTTCTATCCACATAGCTTTAGTAAGCAGAGGCATTAGTTTGGTTAATCTTTCCCTCTCACCATCAGAAAGTTGACTAGGACTATTGCTAACAGCCGGGTGCTTACTTCTCGTATTACCTTCCGGATTGTATCTATTTCTATCCAAGCAGTTTAGTAATTTGAACAAATGGGTAACATTACAATGGGTATTTTTAGGAACACCGCTTTGGTTCTGGTAATAAGCTACTCTAAATTTTCTACTTTCTTTGAGTTCTAACTGGGCTAAATAACTTTTGATAAAGTCATAATCTCCCCTAGCATTGACCTTAGAGCGAGAATCAACAGGTGATGTGGTATTAGAGGCTAAAGCTATATCTTTGGCTTCAGTTTCTTCTAGTCCAATGTGAATAGTAATTTTGACCCGTGCTTCGCTAACGTCATATTTATAATTTTTAGCACTATCAAAAGCTAAAACTGTGTGACCACCATTGATAACGCCATCGCTTCCACCCTCAGCAGCTTCTAAAACCTCTAGTTCCAGTTGTTTTTGGTCTCTACTAGCTTTGACTTTATTGGCACACAGAACTATACCACTGTGACGCTCAAAGAATTTCTCTGGTTCGGTAGTGAGAGAGTCAAAGATTTGCCTGTATGTTGAACTTTTGCGGTTTGGTTCTCTGATGTTTGGTTCTAGAGGTAAGTCTGTAGGGAATGTATCTACATGGGCAGTAGCGATAATGCAATCAGGTTTAGCATGGAAATAATTGTCTACTTTAATAATCCAGTTTTTTGGCATGGTTGATTTTTCTTTTTAGTAATTATAAGGATAACGGGGCGCAACACAAAAAAATTACAGCATATCTCAAGTAAAAGAATTACAAAGTTAGTAGTCTGTAAAGAAGTCAGAGGTAACAGGGAACTCTTAACAGTGAAACCCACCCTTTACC
>NZ_VIKW01000074.1 GCF_009711975.1 Anabaena sp. UHCC 0204 | reverse complement strand
ATTTTTTCTAATAATTGTTCTTGAACTGTCAGGACTTCCGTTAGTTTTTTTGATTGCTGTTCTATTTGCTGCGCCATTTCCTCCACCAGTTTTTTGACGCTGGTTGGAGTCTTTCCCCAATCTTCTGGGGGTATCTGTTCTAAGTGATTGACGCACTTCTGTTCCATGTCACTCAATTTATCAGATTTTGGGGGTAATTTTTGCTTATCTCTCTTCTACCCCCCTGAACGGTTACGATTGGTTTACCTGTAATTCCAGCACTTTCTACTTATATTGCCGATGATTCTCATGGGCAATTTTCCCGGATTATAGCTATTTTAACTATTAAAACCATTGCCTCTATCTATCCAGAGTATTACCAGTATTGTGTTACTTCTTTATGTCAACAGCTAGAATCTTTTAGAGACAATGATCCTGAGTTTAACGGTCATATTGTCTGGGTGCTTTCTGATATGAATGCAATAGATTGTTTACCTTTAATTGAGCGAGCTTTTCAAGCAGGGTGTGTTGATGAGGATGTGATAGGAGATTATGATGAAGTGCTTGTCAAACTTGGTTTAAAGGATATCACAGATATCTCTCCTAAAACTATAAAAGCGACTGGTACAGAGAACCCCATATCCTTAAATTTTACCACTTCTCCTAGATTTAAACAACTTGAGAAACTGAATAAAGCACAGCAAAAGAGAGACGCTAGAAGAAAACGAAATTTAAACCAATTGGGAAAATAAGTGATTTAAATAGCATATCAAGTAGGATAGAACCGAAAATAATAAGGTAATACAAATGGCTTATAGTGATTTTACATTGAGTAAATTTAAAAAGGATTTCCATATTCATATTAATGAAGAAATGGATTTATTTGCTAATATTGAACCTATCCAAATAAGTGAAAAACTTAAAAATAGTTTAGAAGAAACTACGGAATTGGCATTAGCAATTAATACTGAAAAAGCCCGTTCTGAAATGATTATTACGCCTATTTTATTAGAGGTAAGACGTAGGGCTAATTCTCAAATAAGTTTATTTTCAGGAAGTGATTTTAATGTTGATGTTGAAAAAGGTTTAAATGGTTATTGTGATTTTGTAATCAGTGGTTCTAAGGGACAGTTAACAATTAATGCACCTGTAATGATTATTGGAGAAGCAAAGAACGAAAACATTAAAGGTGGTTTAGGACAATGTATGGTAGCAATGTTAGCAGCGCAATTGTTTAATGAGCAGGAAGGTAATGAAATTAAAACTATTTATGGTGCTGTTACTACCGGAGATATTTGGAAGTTTTTGAAGTTGGAAGGAACTGATGTATTTATTGATTTAAATAATTATTATATTAAGGAGTTAAACAAGATTTTGGGCATTTTGTGTCAAGGGGTTCAGGGGTGAAAATTATTTAAATACATTCAAGATAATATCTTTGATTTCAATAACAATATTATTTTTGTAAAATTATTGCTTCTACCGCTCCCCTTATAGAAAAGAATATTAATTTAATTAATGTAGCGACTGTCTTGATTGTCAAGTGATAATCCAGACAGTCGCTACATTAAATTTTGTTTTACATAAAGGGAAAGGTAGAGCCATCATTATTAATTTCTTCCAAAATCCCTTGTTCATTAATTTTAAAATCTATATCTGCACGACTTTCCATCAAAGTCAATAATCCTAAAGAATGAACGGGAAGACTTGCAGATAAAAAAGCTTTAAAAGCTGTATCATCCTGAAAATCTATCATCTGTCTAAATTCATTAAAATTAATAAATCCTTCCAAAAAAGCTTCTATAGCTAATGTATTGAGAACTTTTTGGGATAAATCCTCTAATTTATCCTGGATTTTATCTGTTAAATTATCTGGTAAATCAATTGTGATTTGCATAATTTGACAATCTCCCAACTCTACATTTTTATTTTACTGCTTAAAAGACGTTTAAAGTTCCTGGCATAAAAAAAGATGTTCAAAAATCAAATAGGAGTCCTATGTAACGTCTCTATATCCAGGAATCAACCATATCTTTATAAAAAAATTCTATCACTCTCCTAACTCTTGTTCCTTTTTAAGTAATTGATTACTTTGATTATACTCCATTAACGCTATCAGTTTAAACTTTTCTATTTCTGTCTCTGTTAATTGATTTGTAGTAACTTGAAACTGGGCATAATTTGTTTTTCTAACAGCATTTAAAGCAACCTCGGTTTCAGAATACAAATTTTGCTTTCTTTTCAAGATTAAAATTTGCTCCTCTGTCGCTGTAACTTGTAGTGAAGCAGTAAATTCATCTGATTGATAAACTCTAATCTCTCCATCTTCACTATCTTCTACCAAACTTCCTTCACTCATTAACCTTGCTATCATCAAAGGAATGACGTACAACATAATGTCTTCTTCATATATTTCTGTTTGGTTTTCTTCCTGTTCATCTACCAAAACTATAATTGAATCATGATTAATTTGATCCAGATTGTGTTTCTCCTTTTCTATTGTAGTTACAGTTAAATCATTTGCCAATATAACTGGTAATTCAGGAATAAACTCTGGATTTTCTACCTGAATCTCCTCTGGTTCAAATGCTATTATAACAGATTCTTCCATAGTTCTTCCAGAATTGAGACTAGCAATAATAGATGCCAGTGTTTTAATAGCATCACTTTGTTCTTCGACGCTTACAGTTTCTGTTACCGGAATTGATTCTAATTCATTGTAATCAAAATATTCGAGAAGTCGGCTGAACATATAAGCAGCTTTAGCAGGGGAAATATCGGGTGATATTTTAGTTGATTCTTCAGTGAGCATAGTTAAAGGATTAGTTGTCATAAATTTATGCCAATGAATTGAATAAAGACTAAGTTGATTAAATATTAAACTTGAAGATACTGATTTTTGACTGATGCCAAAGATTGATTGATATTATTGTTGATTTCCTCAAATATATCAATAACTTCAGCCGATATTCGACTCTGATTAATCTGTCCTAATTTAATATCCAGTAAAACAGTTCCATCTTTTTTTATAATCGTTAAATCTTTATGAGAGTTATTGATTGAAATCAAGTATTCTTTACCTTGTACTATAACGTCTCCATTATCTTGAGGAATGCCAAATACATCCCCCATTCGTTGAGCAATTTGTGTGATTCGATTGATAGAATGTAATTCTTGAAAATCATTATTCATTGCTAAGACTGCTTTTTCTGTTAATTCTGCACCTGATTTAAATTCACTACCAACCTCTGCAATTCGCTGAATATATTCTGCTGACTTACCTAACTTTTGTGCAGTCAAATACCAAGTTCTTAATTTTTCTAATGTTGTTTCTTGATTCTGAATAGTTTTATCAGTAACTACCTCCTTTTGAACAATGTTGGATGAGGAAATTGGTGTAGAGTTAGGCAACTTTATCCCATTAGATGACACCACAGACAATGGTTGTGTAGGTACTGGGGAAGATACTTCTAAAGCCGTTGGTGTAATAGATTGTGGTTGTTGATTGGTAAGCGTAGTATCTTGTTCTAGCTTAACTGCGCGTGTGTACCCATCATTTACAGCTTCCAACTTATATCCCTGTGTCTCTAAATATTGTTTTACCAGTTGGTCAGTACCAGCAGCATTACCCACTACAAAAGAACTTTTGGAAGCGATCGCCTGATCAATCAGTGGTACATAATGTTTATTAAAAGTTTCCAAAATTTGTTGTTGAGTAACACCCCTCCAAAGACCAGAACCTGAAACCATAATCGTGTCATTGGCTGAGTACACACCTGTATTTGCCCTTTCCCCCCAAGCTTGTTGATAATTACGGGTGCTAGAGGGTGTTTCAGGTGGTGCAGATGACATACCAATGAATTGAGTAGCTACGTCAGCCATTGCCACATCCTTTTGCATATGCGTTGCTACAGCAGTATTCAGGGGTTGGAGATTAGCAAGTGGGTTGCAAGTTTTGGGAGAAGTAGCAATTTCTTGGACAGAATCTTTAGGTTGCGGTGTATTAACTGTTTTTACATCTTCATTTCGTAGTAATTTTGAGGATACTTGAGTTATAGTCTGAGAATTTTCCAACACTTTAGAATATCCCTCAATCAAAGCGCGAATAAACGGAGATTCTTTACCCTTCCCTTCCCAGTAGTTATCTCTGGCAGAAGTGACATAGTGAGTACAGTTTTCCAGCCATTCCACACCTCCCCTTTGGGTGATAGCTGCAAACAACTTAGGGTGTTGTTCTAACTTACCTTGGATGATTTCTGCCATTAGCTGTATTCGTGGTTCTCCCAAAGGTACTGTTGTTTTGTAGTGTTGATAAGCTTGTTCAGCAGAGACAAAAGGGACTCCAGCAGGTTTATCTTGGGCATAAGTTTCTGGTCCATATTTACCGGCGGGTACTGCGGCGTTATCACGGAAAGATACAGGGTAATCCCCTTGGATTTTGCCTAACTCCTTGGCGGG
>NZ_VIKW01000073.1 GCF_009711975.1 Anabaena sp. UHCC 0204 | reverse complement strand
TATTCTTTAACAAAACCCCCTGTAGTTAACTACAGGGGGTTTTGTTTTTGGGGCTTTAACCCCACATTGTGCGGAATATGGGTTTAACCTACTTAACCTACGTGACTAAGAAAATAAAGCCCAACATTTCTGTTAGGTTTTATTTAGAAGACGGAAATCAAAATTTCAGATGATGATCTGAAAGCTTAGAAACTGAAGGTAGTTCTTAAAGCACCAATTATGACATCATCGTTAGTATTTTTATGATCTGGCGCAGTTAGCCAAATAATTCCAGGGGTAATGGTGATATTGTCGTTGACTTTGTACTGATAAAATGCCTCAATATGATAGGAGGTATCTGTATTTTTAGGAACTCCAGCAAAATTTGAACTTGTTACTTTTGGTTCCATACCAACTATGACACCAGCCAAATTACCTTTTTTACCCAAGTCAGGGAAGCCGAGAGTAACAGCATAGTTCCAAATGTCAATGTCTCCTTTTGCTCCTGTCAAGACTTGACTATTGGTATATCCAGCCCAACCACCTAAAACAAATTTTTCACTAATGCCTAGTGATGCTTGGAGTCCGTAGGAATTACTGGAAAATGCTTCAGTTGTGATTTTAGATGTAGCTTCAGTGCTACCTGTAAGTAGTGGCTGGTTATAGGAATTGATGTAAGTTAGACCAAGAGTAATGCGATCGCTCGGTTTGAGAGTTAACTGTGCCAATGCACCATAGTTACCATCAAATAAACCATTTCCAGGGGTAGGATTATTAGCTGTACTTGCCAAATACCCTAAACTGAGAGTCAAGTTTTTACTGAACTGTTGGTTTACACCTACACCTGCGCCACTTATTTGAGCATAGATAGGATTGCGTGTACCAAAGGTAGATAAAGCCCCAAATCCACCATCACCATCAAAAAGATTCACTGTACTGGTGAGGTCATCGGCAGCACCAGCATTAGCAATAGCGATTACCTCTGTCTTTTCCCCTAAACGGAATTTGTACCACAAGGCATCTATAGCAGCATTGTTAGTACCATCACCAGCAAAAAACAAATTTCCCTCAGGGGTATTAATGCCTGGGGTGTTAATATTATTACTTTGAATTCTGGTAAAAAGTGTGTCTTTACCTGTAAAACTGCTTACTAACTCAATCCGCGCCCTCGCGCCTAATGTGGTATTTTTACCAGGAATTTCCGCACCATTGACTGTGTTGTTTGAGAACACATCACTGACAACTCCGACAACTTGCCCTTGCAGTTTGGTGGTAGTAGAAAATTGATTAGCTTCTAACTCAGTAGTTCTGGCTTCTACTGCATCTACACGCCCTCGTAAGGTTGCCAGTTCTGCGGAAAATTCTTCTTGCAGTTTTTGGATTGTTGCTAAATCTTCTTTGGTTGCTCCATCACCTATAGCGGTAGCAATTAGTTCGTTAACTCGATCTAAACAGGCATTTAAGCCGGCTGCAAACTCATATCGTGACAATGCCCGATTACCACGATAAGTACCATTAGGATAACCTGCAATACATCCATAGCGTTCTACCAGTGATTGTAAAGCCTGAAATGCCCAATCGTTGGGTTGTACGTCAGATAGCTGAGATACTGAGGTAACTTGTGAGATTACCTCGTGCTGATTATTTTGATTAACTTGTTGTTCTGAGTTCGTAACAACTAGTGGTTCATTATTTGCTGGTGCTTGTTCTGCTCTTGCACCGGGACTAATACATAGTATGGCACTGATAACCGTTGGACTAGCAAGTAAATATGTCCAGAATTTTTGCATTTTTCCTCACACCCATTTTTGAAGTTGATGATGCCATACTTGATCTAAAAGTAGTATGGCTATCCATAATTCATCTCAGTATACTAACATTTCCAGGTAGGTCTTTTAACACAAAAAAGTTAAGAAATCTTTATGAACTGGAAAAATTATAGTATACGGCAGTATTGCCTGAAATCCCAAAATAGTTTGTAATTTTCAATACAGTATTATTTTTTTACAGATTCCATGAGAATGAATCTCATTATGATAAGATAATCCCAATTAAGTTTCATAGTCAAGTACGAACCTGGAGATAGAGTTATGAAGAGTTGTTATAGAGATATCAAATTTTTACCGCTGATGGCGTTGGTAATGTTATCAGCAGTTTATGGATGTAATAATCCTAATAATGCTGAAGTTGTAACTATAGAGCCAACAGCAGCACAAAAATCACCAAAAACTAAAGTAGTTACAACATTTTTACCTGTTTATTTGTTTACTAAAGCAGTAGCTGGAGATGTAGCAGATGTAGAGATATTAGTCCAACCTGGTACGGAGGTACATGAATATCAAGGGACACCTGCTAATGTAAAAGCGATCGCTACAGCTAATGTAGTCATAAAAAATGGTTTAGGGTTGGAGGAATTTCTGGCAGATACAATTAAAAACGCTGCCAATTCTAAATTAGTAGAAATTGATGCTAGTAAAGGTATTAAAGCTATTAATAAAATCTCCCCGATAGATAAAACCGCAGCAGGAGAAGATGTTCATGATCATAGTCATGAACATTCATCAGGTAATCCTCATGTTTGGCTAGATCCGATTTTAGCAAAACAACAAATCGTAAATATTCGTGATGGTTTAATTACAGCAGATCCAGCTAATCAAGCCAATTATCAAGCTAATGCAGCGGCATATATCCAGGAATTAGACAATTTAAATAATGAATTTGCACAAACTCTGAAACAAACACCAGGCTGTACTTTTATCACTTTTCATGATGCTTTTCCCTACCTAGCACAACGCTATAACCTCAAACAAGTAGCAGTAGTAGAAATTCCTGAAAAGCAACTTTCACCAACAGATGTCCAAAAAGTGATAAATACAGTGAAAAAATATCAGGTTAAAGCTCTATTTAGCGAACCGGGGGTAGATAACAAATTACTAACAAGTATTTCCCAGGATTTGCAGATAAGTGTGCAGACTTTGGATTCTTTAGAAACTGGCGATACCAATCCACAGTATTATTTTAAGGCAATGAGAGCTAATTTGGAGAGTTTAAGCTCTGGATGCAAGAAGCAGAAAAATTGAAACCTGATTACTCCAAATCTATAACTGCAAATTAGCGGCATATCAAATACTAACTTACATGACTGACGATCAATCACAAATTACATTACCAATATTAAAAGTCGCAGGGTTAACAGTCTATCAAGGTAGATATCTAGCTGTGCGAGATGTTTCCTTTGAATTATTACCAGGAACAGATACAGCTATAGTCGGTCCTAATGGTGCAGGAAAAAGTACCTTAATCAAAGCTATTTTAGATTTAATTCCCCGGAGTGCAGGAACAATTGAAGTTTTTGGTCGCCCAATTTCCAGATTAGGAAATGTGCGTAACCAGTTGGGTTATATGCCACAAAACTTTATTTTTGATCGCAGTTTTCCAATTTCGGTTAGTGAATTAGTGGCTTTGGGAATAGGTAATCAGAAATATTCATCTTTCTCCAAATTTTGGCAACAAAAACGGGAAACATTAGCAGCAGTCACAGCAGCTTTACACCGGACTGATGCTTATCGCTTACGAAATCAAGCTATTGGGACTCTTAGTGGTGGTCAACTCAAACGGGTATTATTAGCTTATTGTTTAGTAACACCGCGAAAATTGTTAGTATTAGATGAAGCTTTTGCTGGAGTGGATGTCCAAGGAACAACGGATTTTTATGCTTTGTTAAATGAATTAAAACGAGAAGAAAATTGGACTGTGTTGCAAGTTTCCCATGATATTGATATGGTAAGTCGTCATTGCGATCGCGTAATTTGTCTAAATCAAACTCTTGTCTGTACTGGTAAACCAGAAATAGCCCTTTCACCGCAAAATCTTCTAGCTACTTATGGACCAGGTTTTAGTCGCTATGAACATCATCATTAAATAATTGATAATTGACAATTGACAATTGACAATTGATGAAATAAACCCAACATCAAGTATTAAGTGGGTTTTAATTCTTATTCCTTCTTTCTCACTACTGACTGGGCGTAGTCCCTGCGCCCCTACCTCCTGACTCCTCCTCTATGACCATTAATTATCATGACTTGGTGAATTTATTACAATTTCCTTTTATGCAGCGTGCCATTATGGGTGCTGTATTAATGGGTATATTAGGCGGTTTATTAGGCAGTTTTGTCACTTTGCGTCAGTTATCTTTTTTTAGTCATGCGGTTGGCCATGCAGCCTTAGTAGGTGTAGCGTTAGGCGTGTTACTCAACACCAATCCTACTTGGATGTTACTACCTTTCACTTTAGTTTTTGGGGTTGTTGTTCTTTACTTAATTGATAAAACAGATTTAGCTAGTGATAGCGTTTTGAGTATAGTCCTATCTGGGGCATTAGCGATCGGTGTAATTCTTACCAGCTTTATTAAGGGATATCGCGGTAACTTAATGGGCGTGCTGTTTGGCGATATTTTAGCAATAGATAACACAGATTTAATTTTGACTTTGTTGTTACTTATCGGTAGTAGCGTTTTTTTATTATCTACTCTGCATCAACAGATTTTGTTAACCCTTAACCCCGATGTTGCTCAAGTACAAGGCGTACCTGTACAATTATATCGCTATGGGTTTGTGATCTTGCTATCTCTTGCCGTTGCTGTAGCGATTAAAGCTGTTGGTGTTTTACTTGTGAATGCCTTTTTAGTGATTCCTGCTGCTACAGCCAAACTCATGAGTCACCATTTCAGCCGCTTTTTGATTCTATCGGTAGTTGTCGGCTCTAGTAGCAGTATCGCCGGCATGATTGTTTCTGGTTTGTTTAACCTATCTTCTGGACCAAGTATTGTTTTTGTACAGTTTTTGGTATTCGTGGCTGTTTTTATCTGGATAAAATTGACAACCAAGATTAACTAAAGTTTTTTTTGTAGACCCCTTGACAAATCCTTTCTCTTACGCTAAATTAAGTAATCGTGGCGCACATAAAAAAAGCCCGCGCCGGGATAGCTCAGTTGGTAGAGCAGAGGACTGAAAATCCTCGTGTCACGAGTTCAAGTCTCGTTCCTGGCATACGTTTCGGAAATTTAATCAAAATTTTGCCTAGATTTTGACTATTTACGCAAACCAAATCATGAGATAGGGTTTGCTATTAGGGACGCAGGCCTTGCGCCCAATCATGAGTCACTACGCTATCAGCAAGCCTTAGTTAGGGTAAGCCAACTGATTTCATCATCAACTTGTTTAAGTTAGAAGCTGTTTCTTCTGGCTTTCCAGATTCAGGAAAAACTAAAACACTCTTGATTACAGGGTTATTTACTACTTCTTTTAACCTGTGAAATTGTTTATCGCTAATAGCAATTCCTGCCGAATTTTTTACATAATTTAGTTCTTCTTGAAAATTAGCATCATTATAAACCTGAATAAATACTCTATCAACATTCCATTTTTGCCAATCAGCCGCAAAATATCGTTTAGCCCAATAGGGATTATGATGACAAATATCAAAACTAACAGTTGGGTTAGCTTGTTTCATCCCAGTGATCATTTGCTGAACAAAAGTAGTCAATTTAGCAGTGCGATCTACTTTACCTGGTAAGTCAGCATGATAGCCTAGATAATCATCCCATTGCACAGCATCAATTTTTGGATACCTTTGCACAAACTCTACTAAGATATTCTTAAAGAAATTAGCAACTTCAGGAATTTCTACATCAAGAACATAATGATCTATACCAGAATAAGTTTTATCTACACCAGGGACAATCCATTTATTAGCAATAGCTAAATCAAAAACTGGGCTATTTTTATCTATTTTAATTCCTTTTTCAAAATAAGCGTGAACTTCCATTCCTTGTTTATGTGCTTCATCAATCAGCCAATCTAGCCATTGGTCTTGAAATAAGTTTGGACAACTTTTATAGCCGAGAGTTTGCTGCATAACTTTACTATTATACA
>NZ_VIKW01000072.1 GCF_009711975.1 Anabaena sp. UHCC 0204 | reverse complement strand
GGTATCACTTAACATATGCCAAGAACGGGGAGTGGAAAAAGGTTCTTCATGTTTAGGTGGTTGACTCCATAGATGATCTGGGCGAGTTTGAATATATTCAATTACCCAAGGATGAATATCATGATTTTTTGCCCAATCTAACCAATCTCGATGGGAAACTTTTAAATGGACATGAACCATGCGGTTGAGTAAAGGTGAAGACATGGGTTTAACGATGGCACTATCTTGAGCGCGATTCCCTGCACCAATGACAATTGAATCTTTAGGGAGATGATATTCACCAATTCGTCGCTCATGAATCAGGCTGTAAAATGCCTTCTGTACTTCGTGAGAACAAGCGTTAAGTTCATCTAAAAACAGACAATAGGGTTCTTCTCGGGCAATCATTCTGGGTGGACAAAAGCGACTTGTTCCATCTATAATCTGCGGTACACCAATTAAGTCTTCTGGCGCTAGTTGACTACCAAGGAGTGAAACGCAGGGTATTCCCACTTCCGCCGCAAATGCTTCTACTAAGGATGATTTACCGATTCCTGGCGCTCCCCAAATAAATACGGGGCGTACTACTGCTACATTCAGCAGAAATTCTGAGAGTTGTTTTTGGGTGACTGTAATTGCTGGGTTCATTTAGAGTGTTCCAAGTAAAAAAAATGCCTAATTTTAATTGGGAATGAAACGGATCTGAATGAATCACTTTAACAGATGTTGCGATCTCTATGAGTAGTTTTGGATCATTTATTGGTTTGAACATTATTATAGAGATTTTAGAAGGTAATTGTTAATAATCATATCCTGTAAATTTTTTTAATGTTAATTATGAGAGCGATCGCCTATCATATTTTCTCATGGCAACTTCGCTACTTTACCCCCTTCTTCGACTGCAATCGGTTCAATTGTTTTTACTCCTGCTTCCTCTAATAGTTCATAAAGAGACGATATCTTATTTCTAGCACCACGTTGTTTACAGTACGTAAATATAACACGTTGCTTTGCGCGGGAAAAGGCTACAAAAAATGTAGAACGTGATGCTTGAGGATCATCTTCAAAATACTTCCATGCTGAGTCATCAAGTCCAAGAAAAATTACTGTGTGATATTCTAATCCTTTACTTTTGTGAATAGTCATTAATGGTACAGAATCTAAACCTTCAAAATCATCTAATATTGACTTACAACTTTTATTTTGAGTTCTTCTATAACTTAAAGTGATTTGCCGCTTAATTTCTTTTAAAATATCATTGTATTCATTACCTTGTCTATATTCTGGATAAGCAAGTTTGATATAATCTTGTTGAAGGAATCCTTCAATTTCTGCCAAGATAGTGTTTATATACTTATAGGTATAAGAAGAATCGAAATTGCTCATTTTATTTATTAAAGATAACCGAAAATTTTCTAGTTTATCTTGCAACTCTCTTACATTTCTATCATCTGTTGGATCTATACCATGAATATTTATTAAAGTTTGTAAACAATCAGACCAGTATGGATTAGGTGAACCTTCTTTAGAAACAAATCGAAGAAATTTAATTATGATTTTTGTCAATGGCTTATCAAGTATATCATTTGCTTCTGTTAAACGAATTTTTAAATCATATTCGCTGAAAGATTGTTCTAAATGATTTATATAATTTTTCGCTTCTTTCTTAACAAGTAATACAAAATCATTAGGTATTAATTGATAAATATTTATAGAATCAGATATGGTTTTTGCTAAATATTTTGCTTCTGATGCTGGTGTTGTAAAATCCCAAATCACACAAGATTCTTCGGTTATATTTTTTTGCTTTTTTGATTCTACATTTTTATAATTAGAATCTACTGTTAAAGCTATTTGATGTTGTATTTCTACTAATTCTGGAGAAGAACGATAGTTAAGAATTAAAGAAATAGATTTGGCTTGAAAATCTTTTTCAAAAAATTCAAAAGCATTATCCATAGCCATAGCCCACTTCATAATTTGCTGCTTGTTGTCTCCCACAGCAGTCAATATAGTTTGTGAATTTAGGAAACCTGTTTTAATGATGTCATATTGAATATGAGTCGTGTCTTGAAATTCATCCATAAAAACATAAGAATAAGTTAATCTCAAAGCATTCATAATTTGAGGGTTACTTTTGATGAGAAGTTCTACTAATCTTTCAATCATTTGGAAAGTAATTTTAGATTTTCCTCCAATATGTAGGCAGGTATTCCACCACTTTTGTACAGCTATAGATTCAATAGATGTCTGTGGTATTCCTTCTAACAGAAGAGGTGAACCAAAAACCCAAGATTTTTTAAAATTTTCAACACGATAATCTTTTAATTTAATGAATTGGCAAGATTCTTTTGATAATCTTATTAGAAAATTTCTCAATTCATTTTCATATTCATATTCTTTGGTGTATAACTCATAATCTTGTTTTGGTCGCCAATTTTTAGGTACCGATCCAATGAATCTATCTAACATACTTTTTGCAAATGCAGCAAAGGTTAGAGAATCAAACCTCATAGCATCTTGCTTAGAACATCTCTCAGCCACTCTTTCTTTTAAATTGTTTGCAGAATCATTTTTGAAGCTAATTGCAAGGATACGATAAGGATCTGGACATAAACCAGTTTGAAAAAGATAGCAAGCTCGTTGAGCCAGTAGTTCCGTTTTTCCTGCTCCTGGTCCAGCAATTACAGAGTAGTTGGTATTTGAACGCACTACTTTATCAGCATTAGGTTCAAGTGTAATACCTCCAACTGGAAGCCAATTTTTAGTCTGGTTGTTAAAAGTCATATTGTTTTATCTGCACTAATTTTGTCATTGGTGTACTTTAGGAGTCTTTTTAATACAGGAGGCATTTTATCTCTGAGTAAATTTTCTTTGTCAGAACTTTCAATTTTGCATAATGCTTGAATATGTGTTGATGGTTTACTTTTACCAAGAAATAAATATCTGTACCAAGGAAGTAATTCTTCTAGTTCTTTTAATTCTGGATATTTTGACAAATCAGCTTTATCTCTAAGAACAGTCTTTTTAGCACCATCTATATAGGAATTGTATTTGTCTTCATCTTTATCTTTATCAGGAATCCTGAGACCAGAATCACTTTTATAGAAATCAAGAAAAAGTGATAACATCATCATATCTATATCAAGTGGTTGAGAGTAGAATACACCAAAATTTTCTTCCAGGTGTTTAAGTAAATTTTTGTCAATTGACTCATTCTTTTCATGAAATTTTTCTAATTCTTCATCAGTTATTTCCTGCTCATCATTATATTTAAGAACAGATATTGGATATTTATCTAGCTCAAGAAGTTGTTTTAAAGCGTATTTGATTCTACCCCATCCACCTCCTTCTCTTTCAATATCTAAATCCAAGAGTGTAGCGTATGGTATTTTCAAATCATTTAGTAATTTCCAGAAATGATTAACGTGTCGGCCTCCTAATGGAACAATAGCAACAAACGCGGGATCTACATCTAATTCCATTGCTGAAGCTAATTTTGGCAGCAGTATTTGTTCGGAATCTCCTTCTCCAAGAATCACAAATTTAGCAAAATACAATTCTGGGTATGCTTTTACTGCTTCACGTACATATTTAGCTTCTTGTTCTGCATTACTAGGAAGTTTGATTTCTTTGATAATTGCAGTTCTTGATTGAATATCAAGCCTGAAATGCCGGATTTCTTCTGGTTCAATCCTTCCTAAAATTGCAGGAGAATGACTTGTTATAACTGCTTGAGCAGGATATTTATTAACTATAGACTGAACTTGTTTGATAATACGAGACAAAAAATAAGGAGCAAGGTGATTTTCTGGTTCTTCAAAAGCAAAAATTGTTAAAGCTTGTGTTGGGATTCGATTAGTATGAAAACCTGTAAATTTATCTTCATTAATATCAAGATTTGCACGATCATCTATTCCGTTTTTCGCGGGTTTATTTGTCTTATCAATCAACTTCCTTTCTATCTCAAAAATAGAAGCTACTAATGAGAAGTAAAAAAGTGATCTTTGTCCATCACTTAATGCGTCTAAATCACGTTCACCATTAAATTCAGTTGGACTAAATACAATATTTAATTTGCTAACTATATCTTCAAATTTTCTGCTGGCAATATTTAACTCTGGTTTTGCATCAAAGTTATCACTATGAAGTTCTTTCCACCTACTTTCTATTGTCTGATTGATAGTATTTATTGCTGATTCTTTTCCGAACACCTCTCGAATCTGCTTAGATGTAGATTTGATAGATTCTTGTGTCGCTGAAGACCATTCTATAGCTTTAAGTAAACGTCCTATCATTGCACCACTACTAGATGTAAGTTGTGATGAAGGATCACGTATAGCTGGAATGTAGTGAACTTGAATCCTAGCACGGTCAGTTGGGAGACAGATTATTTTTTCTTGTTCTGTTGGTAATTCATTAGGAGTAGGAATCCAAAAAAGCTTTTGTTCAATATCTCCATCAACTGTTCCATCGTCAATCCACTTTGCTTCCAGACGCACACGTACAATAGGTATCCCATTTGGTTCAAATACTACCATGTGATTGAAACACACTGGTACTCCTGGATCTTGTTCTGGTGTATCTTTTGACAATCCTGGAAAAACAATACGAATTTCAATATACAACTCACGGGTACTACTATCTTCATCTGCTATACCAGAAGATGTATGGAAATCTGTCCGCAGAATAGTCCGCTCTTTAGCTGTTATGCCAAAAACCCGCAAAAGAGCTTCTAGTACGGCTGTTTTACCCGAACCATTTGCTCCCACAAATGCCGTGATACCATCTGATAATTTTATAGTTTTGGGTATATCACCAAAACATCGAAACCCTTTAATAGTAATTGAGTCTATTTTCATTTACATAATTTTTGGAACCAACAAAATTATACTTGATAAATACATATTAGATATTGTAAGAGCGAATACTTTAAGATCCATAACTTCCTCTTAAGATTTTGTGTTTAATTAAACCCACATTCCGCAGATAAAATCTAATTCTGAATAATTACTACGAAAGATTTAGGATTGTATAAACTTTTCTCCAAAAATGTTCTCAATAGGCGATCGCCTTCCACACTACCATCGCCTAATACCTAAAAAGCTAACCTTCATGAATCAATTGCAGCAAAGCCTCAGTTGATATCTTACCACTCATATCCGTACCTTCCAAGAGACTATCCGCCAAATCCCGCTTATGGTGATGCAACTCCACAATTTTATCTTCAATAGTATCCTTAGCCACCAAGCGATAAATTGTTACCGGGCGTTGTTGTCCAATCCGGTGGGCGCGGTCAGATGCTTGATCTTCCACAGCAGGATTCCACCAAGGGTCTGTATGGATCACGTAATCAGCAGCAGTCAAATTCAGTCCTGTACCCCCGGCTTTGAGACTAATGAGAAAAACATCCCCATCCCCAGCTTGAAAGGCATCCACGCTTCTTTTCCGTTCCGCCATTGGGGTACTACCATCTAAATATTGATATTTAATACTTTGCTTCTCCAGATAATCGCGGATGATATGTAAATGATCAACAAACTGACTAAATACCAAAGCCTTATGGCGATTTTCCAGAAGTTCACCCAGCACCTCACCAAAAAGCTGTAACTTAGAACTGGATAACTCAGTATCAGGCATCACCAAACTAGGATTACAGCAAGCGCGACGCAGTTTCATAATTTCTGCTAAAACTTGCAAATGTTTCTGTCCTGCATCTGCATTACTTTCAGTTAATTTAGATATAGCTTGACGACGCAACGCTTCATAAAATGCCTTTTCCTCTTTACTCAACTCCACATGAAGCAGAATTTCAGTTCGAGAAGGCAATTCTGACAACACCTGATTTTTTGTTCGTCGCAACAAAAATGGTTGAATTAGTTTTTTCAGTTTATTACGTGCTTGTTTATCTTGATATCTCTCAATGGGATTTGCAAAGCGTTGATTAAAGCTTTCAAAAGAACCTAATAAGCCAGGATTAATAAACCGAAATAAATTCCACAATTCACCTAAATGATTTTCAATAGGAGTCCCCGTAGTCAGCAGTTTAAAATTAGCTTTCAGGTTCATGGCTGCTTGGGAACGTTTAGTAGCCATATTTTTAATTGATTGGGCTTCATCCAATACAATCGTTTGCCACTGCAATTGAGAGAGCATTTGAGCTACTTCCTCTTGCTGCAATAGCCCATAGCTACATACCAACATATCCAATGGTTGTAACCCATCCAATAATTTTTGGCGGTTCGCACCGGAAAATTGCA
>NZ_VIKW01000071.1 GCF_009711975.1 Anabaena sp. UHCC 0204 | reverse complement strand
CTACTTAGGGGTAATTCATGAATTACCCCTACTGTTTTGCGTAAGTCTTGTCTTCACAAACCTATTTAGCTACTTGGGCTAATCAATAGTAATCTGCTGAGGTCCATTAGCTTTACTAGTTTGTGCATCTGTGCTAGAGTTACTAGAACTATCTCCACAACCCTTTTTATCTAGCCAACTTTTTACGGGATCTTCAGTTAGATTAAGTCGGAGGATACCAGAAACAAAACCACCAAGAAATGAGATCGGGTGTTGGGTAAGTTCTTGAAATAAGGGCGATAATTCAGTAATAAACATTAGACTCTCCAGGATTGCTGTTAAAAATTATTAATTCCTCATTAATCTTAACAGATACTGCCTAATAAGCAACTAGCAACAAATTTGATAATATTTGGCTATATGATGGTTATCATTGGTCAAATTATCACCAACAGCATTAACTGTAATTTGTCGCCAATACTCAACTAAAGTCAGCTATTTAAATAATAATTAAATTATGGCAAGCAACTGGGAAAATTTTCTCAAAAATTTAGGAGAATGGCGTGGTTCATTTACTAAAATATCACCCGACGGTGAAATATTAGATTCTACTCCTAGTATTTTAAATTTAGAAGCTGATGATAATCATCAAGCTGTAATTTTTAGATTACGTCGTTTCGATGCTAGTGGTTATGATAGTCCGCCCATTCAAGATTATCAACAGGAATACCGTTCTTTAGGAAAAGAGAACATCTTTTTTGCCACAGGAGCGTTTTCTAAAGGAACATTGCAACTAGCACCTTTTACAGAATTTGGAGCAGAATACGGCTTTGTAGATAATGATAGGCGATCGCGTTTAGTACAATTATATGACAAACAAGGTAACTTTATTAGTTTAACCCTGATTAGAGAATTCCGCACTTCTACAGATGCTTACGAACGCCCACAACTGACTGTAGAACAGTTAATTGGTAATTGGCAAGGTAAGGCTCATACAAGTTACTCAGATTTAAGACCATCAACAGTATGTTCTACTTCTTTAGAAATTCAAGATATGGGTAATGGATATTTAGAACAAAAATTATCTTTTTCATCCCAAGTGATTACTTCAACAGCAAAAATAGAAGGTAATAAAATCATTTTTGAAAAGGAAGGAACTACGCGACAAATTTTGTTATTACCTGATGGAAATTCTAGCAATGTTCCTTTGCAACTGCAATTGAGAAAACCTTTTTTTGTAGAAGCAGGTTGGCTAGTTAAAGAAAATGAACGTCAACGTTTAATTCGCAACTACAGTGAAAAAGGTGAATGGATTAGCTCAACTCATGTTATTGAATCTAAAATTTAGTTTAAGGCAGAGCCTTCTGGAATTCATTCCCATACAGAGTATGGGAACGAGGAATCTGATCAGGGTTAAAGCCCAACTAGGTACATAAACTATGAAGTGGGTGGTTGTTCTGGGAACATACACTTATCAGAGTCACAACCGCTAGGACCTGCTTCTGTTAGTTCTCCCAAATCATAACGACTTAGTGCGCCACAGAAATCATCGGTTTTCCGTCTGACTTTGACTTCTTGAGACAACTCCTGATATGTGGCTTTGTCTATTGGTTCAAAGGGTAAACGGGGGAAAGATTGCAAATCATCAAACCGCGCTAATAATGCAGCAGAAATGTAGCCTTCATCATTTTGAATTGCTTCATAAATGCGTGTCCCCAGGATTTCTACTTCTTCAGAACGGAGTTCTAAGGTAGCAGATGTATTATGGGTGACATAGTGATTCTGCACTTGCATGATAAAGTCTAATTGCGCTAATGCGGAAAACTTAGACACATCAATGACATCAGCACCGGGTAAATCTGCCCAAGATACAGCGACGGGTATTTCTACCAACCATTCGGTACAACGAGGATCAAAAGGATCGTTGAGTAAGTTGCCGTTTTCATCTTTGTCAGATTGGGAGGGAATGACGTTGTAACCATAGTCTATACAAGCTAGGGCTACGGGGTCATTTTTACGGAAGGTAATCCGACGGATGAATCTTTGGGCTTTGGGGGGATGCCAACCGGGAGATGCTCCTGTTAACAGGGATTTGGTCCCGGCTGGCTGGACCGTAGTACAACGGTTGGGGTGTTTGATGTGATGGCGATCGCAATATTCCCAAACGACTCTATGAACAATCTCTCTCCATTTGCTGAGATATTGTTGCTCACCACGTTTGAATATCAGTCCTTGGGAGGTTTCTGGTCTTCCTGCTTCCCACCAACGTAACCAATCTGTACCAAAAGCATGAACAAAGAAATCGAATAAACCGGTGAAGGAAACACCAACAATAGGATCAAGTTCCCGGCTGTATTGATAGCGGGGTTCAAGGAATTGGTGGTTTAACAGTGCGGCCACTGACAAAGCACCTGCTGTAAATGCTTCTTCTTGTTCTTTGTAGTTGTCGGGATCAACTTGGTTTAAGTGTACCTCAGACAGATTACAGTGGAAGTTAGCGCCAATGATCTCCAGTATTGTTACCCTAGAGGCTTTTTATCCTCTAGTTCTACAGGTTCTATATTCCCTGTAGCTCGGCGTACATATTCATCTACATAAAATAATATAGATGCCCCACACTCTTGGAGCTATACCAAAAGGTATAGAAGGAAAAATTTCCTCGGATTATATTTTTTGTAAATTGTGTCTTTTAACCGCTCTTCTAACAGTTTCTTCGTGAACACCAAGACGACGTGCAATTGTTCGTTGAGAAAGTCGCTGAACTACGTAAAGTTCCAAAAGAATATCTTTGGTGACTTTACTGCTTCTATCAGGCAAATTGTGTTGTTTAGCTCTGGAAAGCCCTTGTTTACGAACAATCTTTTGTATAAGAGGTGCAGAAACTTTATACATTTGGCCTAAATGCCTACTGGAGTAACCTCTAATATACAGATTAGCAATTTCATCTTCAGGTAAATTGAGAGGTTTCTTTCTCCATTTTTGACCTCCGGGACACAAGTTGTAACCATTGGAAATAGAATCATACTTTTGTATGTAAAACTCTTCACGTTGGTCTAACTGATCAAGAGGTATAGACTCTTCCAGCACCTCATAATAGAACTTATCTTTGCCGTACTTAGCGATCGCCTTACTAATTGTTTGAGAGCGGTTAGTTTTTAACAGCTTTAAATGCTGCTTGAACCTTTCTACAACAGGTTGTAAAGTCTGACCAATGTAGACTTTGGCATTTATTATGTTCTTGATAATGTAAATGCTACCTGTTGTTTCCATAACACCATTTTACAAAAGTTCACCCTCTACGCTCTACGGTGTCAATAGCTTTTTAGTTCTATTGATTACCACGGGATTAGCTTCTCAGCTTTCCCCGTATTTGCGGGGTTTTTTACGTGAGGCAAGTATTAAAAAATACCACACGGATTCAAGCCGTAGCGGCCTAAACGATGCTCTAATTCTTGAGAATTAATATCTGGGTGACGTTCTTGTATCCATTCTTTGGCTTTTCCTTGCTCGTAAGCTTGCAAGAAGTCTGTCTTTAGTCCTGCTGTAGTGAGTAAATCAATGTTAGCTCTAGCGACGGCTTCACCAGCCCATTGAATTGCTCCTTCACCGCTATAATATTGCTTTTGAACGGCTGCAATAGATTCTTCTAAGGTTGGTTTGCGGTGAAATACTCTGGTATGGTTCGCCATACGCAAAGAATCGCGTTCTGGATCAATACGCCAATTACCTTCTGCGTCTTGTTGCCATAAGTTGTCTTTAGCAGTTGCGCCTTGTTTATCTTCTGCAACGAATTGACGCATACCCGCGCTTCTACGAATATTGCCGGCAACAATCGTGACAGCAGCTTCATCAATTAACAAACAGCATTCAACTGAATTTAATTGTCTGCCTATTGCCTTATTGAGAATAGAGGCGCAACGCTGATACAATCCAGGTAATTTTACAGGATTAGCCATACCGCCAAAGCCTTTGAGGGTTTCCCCAGATTGGCGCACGTCGCTAATATCTACAATTACCTGAATGTCACCTGTAAAGCGTTCATCGGTGGAGAGTTCTAAAAGGGTTTGATAGGATTTTACCCAACCTTCTCGACTGTCTCCAACGTGGATAGTAGCGGTGTTACCTTCTATATCGGTTTGTGTAAATTCACGACGTTGTTCTTTAGGAGTGCTGCCAATTTCACCCGTGATGGTAATATTTAGGCGATTACGGATAGAAGGAAGTTGATTAATATACTGGGGTTCGATGATAGCACCTGTACCGCAGCCCATCATGGCTAAGTCCATCATTAACCCGAAGGCTTTCCAGTCTACAAGGTTGGTAGAAGTACAGTTATAAGCACCGGAGAAGTTTTTGGATTTGGTTAACCAATCTGTACCCCCAACCCACATCCATCGGCCACTGGGCAAAGCTTTCATGTTGCGCTGCATCTTGTCTAAAATTGCAGCTTCTTCACGGGTGAGTTTTCCCAGTTCCACTAAACCGCGTAAAGTGCGATCGCATACTTGGTCCCATGTTTCTCTTAACCCCACCTCTGTCCGACGGCTGTAGGTTCTAAAAAACACCGGATTGGCTGCTGGCGCAGATTCTGGAAATGTTGCACCCTGACGTTGACGTTCAAGTTCTCGAACCATAATAAAGTATGATTGCTTGTGGACAAACTATGACTATACGCCAAGTAGATTTAGGATTAAAGATTGAAAAATTTACCACTTTGCGCTATGGTTCTAAATGTGTAAATTATAACTATATTTTAGTTTTTTTATTTAAGTATAAAACCCTGACAGTGCGGCAGGGTTATCAACTCTCAACGTTTTTCCGATATAGCTTATATGTGTAATACAGTTGTTTTTTTACTTTTTTCGTTGACTATCCATTAAGCATTGATAGCCAGTAAAGATTCTAATTCATTGATATTAGTTACAACTTTACCTAAAGTCTCACTAAAATATACAACTTCATAATTAGGTGCTAGTTCTTTTTGCAATTGTTTCCACAAACTAATACCTTCTTGTTCAAAAGCTGCTTCTGCTTCTGGACTCAAATCTGGTGAATTAGCAGGGTCTTGCCAATTTAATGTTGTATTATAAGCGATCGCCCACTTTATTAGGCGGTTAATGGTTTCTTTGCTGAGGGGCAGTCTTGCCGGGGCGATGTTACCAACTTTATCAACATCTGCCCACCATAAAGGGTCGCACCCATAATCAGCCATTAGTTTGATTTTTATTGCCATAGCTACTCAGGTGGAATTATGGTAAAGAGGCGGGATTAGCTCCAACTATATAACCATTATCGCCTACCGTCACTGCATTGAAAAAATTAATTTTGGTATTCAATTTAATTAGTACAATTTACTACAACTCAATACAAATATGACAACCCAATTACCCCTTCCTCCGCATTTCAACCCTGCAAAAATTGGTGAGGTATGGCGTGTACCTTACCAACAACGTGCCATTGAAGCAGAAGCATGGTCAAAACAACAGAATATCCAACCAGCAGCCTTAGATAAAACTCGCGTTTGTCTATTATTAATAGATGTACAAAATACCTTTTGTATTCCTGATTTTGAATTATTTGTGGGTGGACAAACTGGAACTGGTGCAGTTGATGATAATCAAAGATTGTGCGAATTTATTTATCGTAATTTGGGAGTTATTACCAAAATTGTGCCTACGCTGGATACTCACACAGCAATGCAAATATTTCATCCCATATTTTGGGTAAATAGTCAAGGAGAACACCCGACACCAGCTGCAACAAACATTACACCCGCAGATATTGAGCAAGGTATTTGGCAAGTTAATCCAGCAGTTGCTAATAGTGTGACTAATAGTGATTATGAATTATTAAAAAAACAAGCTTTTCATTATGTTAAACAACTTAGTCAAGATGGTAAATACCCATTGACTGTTTGGCCTTATCATTCCATGTTAGGAGGAATTGGTCATGCTTTGGTTTCATCGGTAGAAGAAGCAATATTTTTTCATAGTATTGCTCGTCAAAGTCAAACTCAATTTGAATTAAAAGGTGAAAATCCTTTAACAGAAAATTATTCTATTTTACGTCCAGAAGTTTTAAGAGGATTTGATGACAAGCCAATTGGACAAAAAAATACAAGTTTAATAAAACAACTTTTAGAATATGATGCGGTAATTATTGGTGGACAGGCTAAAAGTCATTGTGTTGCTTGGACTATTGACGATTTATTAACAGAAATTCAACAGGTAGATAGTACCCTAACAAATAAGATTTATTTATTAGAAGATTGTACTTCTCCTGTTGTTGTTCCTGGTGTAGTTGACTATACAGAACAAGCTAATACAATATTTGCTAGATTTGCCAAAGCTGGAATGCAGATAATTAAATCAACGGAACAATTAACAATTGATAATTGACAATTGACAATTGAAGAAG
>NZ_VIKW01000070.1 GCF_009711975.1 Anabaena sp. UHCC 0204 | reverse complement strand
CCCAAGTCGTCTTTACACAAAGCAGTTATCTGACACAGTAGCCGAAATTGGAGCGGTGTCGGTGGTAAATTTACACGTTCTACTTTCAGTATTACTGAACTGGGGTCGCGTTCAAGAAGTTCAAAAACTTCATTTCTTAAGTAACGTGGGCAATAGCCTACGATGTGGTGATCCTCACTATGAAGAGTTAATGCTTGGGAATCGTAGGAGTTTTGAAATTCATGAGCTAACCATAATTTTTCTCCAGGTTCCAAGCGATTAATCCGCTCAATTGCACATTGTGGCAGGTGTCGCAGCCCATGTACGAAAAAGTGCAGCTGATATTGTCCTGCTGCATCTGGCTCTGGGCAGGGAAAGACGGTGAGTGTGTCTGTTTCTCGTTGTCCACCACTACGGGCTAGTACTGCAATTGGATCATCTTCATGTTCTGGAATATTCAGCCATTGCCGGAAACTTGCATAATCAGGACGGGAACGAGGCAATAACCGATTAGAGAAAACAGGAAATAATTGGGTTGATGTATATTCTTCATTTAAGTGCGGAAAAGAAGATAAAGGCGCAAAACTACACATCCGTTCTGCCGCTTTTACGCCTTGGGTGTAAACAAACTTGTACCTTGTACCATCAAAGGTCAACCGACCAATGGGAAACCAAGAGCGACTATTAAAGTCTTGCCAAGCTAAAAATAATGTTTGAGGTGTCTTCACTGAAGTAATTCCCTTAATTTAAGCAGCCTGTGTTATATAGGCAACGCCGGCTGTACCCCGTTCACACCAGAACTCCTGCCATCTTCCTAATTCGATTTGCCCAGGTTTGAGACAAGGTTGAAATTTGGAGACGACTAGAATCACTTGCCCAAATCTCCAACCAATGGGTATGCCATCGAGACAATTGACGTTGCATTTGAGCTAATTCAAAGGCACTGTCCACATCTAAATCAATCGCTGTCAGTTCTAAAAATACTTTACTTTCCCTAACAATTCCAAGTACCGCTTCCCCATTAACTCCATCCAAACTGAGAGATGCCATTTGCAGAAAGTTCTGTGCCAATCGTTCAAGACGGACAGAAAGGCGATCGCACCGAAACGCAATTTGTTCTACAGTCCAGTTATTCATACGACACGCCTCCTAATAACCTGTGGATGATTTGTTTAACCTGTTCACGAATCGCTGGATCTAAAATTTCCATCGCTCTATTTTGACGTGGACGGATATTTACCATTGATTCATAGAAAATTTCTTGAGAAAGAGGATTCCAACTCGCGCCCCAAACATCCTGCTGTTGACTTCCATTCTCAAGTAAAATAGTTTCACAGTCACAGTGCATTTCACCTCCACCTGCCAAAATTTGATGACGTATATCTACGGCTGTTTTAATATAGAAACGATTAGCTTGAAGCATCTCGTTGATTTGGTTAGGTGTTGCAGGTTCTTGTAAAATATGAATGATCAAGGGTAAAATACGAATCAATTTATTAAATCATTCTCTCATATTACCTTACAACGATATTAACGTGACCTTATTTCAATCCCTTGATAATCTAAGCCAAGATTCTCGACTGAAGAGATTATTCAGCCCAAACGATAAAGTAAATTTGCCATTTTTATGTTAAGTAATCTTTCGCCAACGGTATCCATATCTCGGCTCAATACCGTATTGAGGTTAAAATTTAGCGGTGGCTTGCACTATCTTAATGACGTAGGCCTTAGCTTTGCCGCAGGCTATTACAAATTAGTAATTATTCGGTTAACCACCAAATATATCTATATTACCAATTGCATACTCCGATGAATCTACGGTCGAAGATGGTAAACCCTGAAGTTCAGCTTTATTCCGCATACTTTCCACCTTATCTGCTTCTCTAATAGCTAATGGATTAATTTGCTGACGTTCTGCTAACAGCGTCGCTACAGAAATTTCTAATGGTGGTAATTTACCATTGCGAGAAACAGGTACATCTTCTGGAAACATTTGACAGAAAGTAGTAGCCGCAGCCCTCTCCACAATAGTTTGGATTTCTGCACCTACACAACGATTAGTTTCTTTCAACAGTCGTCGCCATTCTTCCTGACTGTAAGGGTCGATTTTACCAGAAACATCACCACTAAATCTATCATCAAATCTAGCACAGTGGAGCTTAAAAATACTGTGTCTTTCTCCATAATTAGGCAAGTCTACTTTATAAATGTAGTCAAATCTTCCTGCCCTAGTTAATTCTGGTGGTAGCCATTCTAAGCGGTTGACACTGCCGATTACAATTACATCACTGGTACGTTCTTGCATCCAAGTGAGTAACTGTCCTGCTAACCTTCTAGCTATATCATCATCTCCAGCAAATCCCTTGTCAAAGTCATCAAAATAAATAACAACTTCATTCAAACAGTCTACTAAATTTAGTAATTGCTTCAGTCTTCTTTGAGCTTCATTACCATAGCTTCTCAAATTCCCCCAATCTACTAAAATCAGGGGAACACCTAAAATTTGAGAGCATACTTTAGCAGAATGTGATTTACCCGTACCTGGAGGACCTACCAGCATTATACCTTTAGGAACTCTGAGTTTATAGGCTTTAGCAAGGGGACTAAATAATCTTTTGAATTTCTTAAAAGCCTCCTGCATCAAATCTAATCCTCCCAAGGGAACTTGGGGAGTAGGAATAAACTCAATTCCATAAAGTCTGTTAAGCAAATTGATTTTATATTGGAGTATTTGTTTAGCTATTGTTTCTGCACTTTTATCATGAGAATGAATTGATTTTAGCCCTTTTATTAAATCGGAAATGTATAATCCAATCCCACTACGGACAATTGTGATTTTGTCCATTTCGCTCAACATTGATGGTAAAATTCCCTCTGCTTCCTCATTAAGACTTGCAGTAATTTCTGAGATATCAGGTAATTCTTGAGTAACTACAGGGATTTGAGCAGCAAGTTCTGGGTGTAAGTTAGCTTGAGAACCTAAAAGAATAGCGCATTTGATTTTACCAACAGTAGATTGGGAGAAGGAAAGATTGACCAACTTTGATTTCACCCATTCAGATATTAAGAAAAACTGCGTTTCTTGGGCTAAATTAGCACTAATCCAAGGATATAGATTCTCGATGATTAATACTCCTCCTCCCTGAAAACATTCCCAAAAATTCAAAATTCTAAAGTGGTCTTTAAGCTCTTGTGTCGGATTTAGAGTATAACCATAAAAATATTTGAAACTTAGATCTATATTATTTACGCATTCAATTTCCTTAATTATCTCTTGTCCCAAATTCCATAGATAGCACTTAATGCCTATTTTTGAGCAATACTGGCAAAGAGAGCGGAGCATTCGATATCTTTCTTGTACAGGAGATTCACAAATAATCACAGGCTCTCCTGTGGTGATGAAGTTAGTCAGTTTTTCTAAGAATAAGGATGCCATATTATTATATCCAGAAGCTTTTTATAGGATTAGTACCGCAGTACGAAAGTCAAAATGAATACTGCATTGAGCTTTTCAGATATCTGAAAAAGTTGCTAGTAGTCTGTCAAAATAAATTTGACAGGTTATGAAAATCAAGAAGCTTTAAATTTTATAGTTTTTGGCAAATTTATATCCGTCAATTACTTATTTCTAATAGACTAATAGTACCTCTTGGCGTAAATACGTCTACCTTTTACAAGGATTCTAAATACAAAGTTTTTACCAATTATAATGGTGGGTTCACTTGTGCCGTACTGTACTATATTTATACCAATTCTGTATGATTATTGAATCTTTGAAAATCCAGATTAGCCAAAACTTTCGCTGACATTGATGAGAGGTTCAACATATATAACAAGATTTAAATTTGATTTGTATAGCCAAATTCTAATGATAATTTGAGGTTTTAGCTAGGATTAAATTACGTAATTTCTTTCTATCAAATGATAGATGCAGAATGTAAATAAAAATAGATTAAATTACAGATTTAGAGTAAGAAGATTGTCTTTAAAATAGGAGTATAATCAATACTTTTCTGATTAGTCCACAATTTACTTTGTCGTCTGGGTAAAGGAATTATAACTTTTCCCCTTTAATCAAAAGGTATTGGAAGTGTTGTTACTTGTATGCAACAATGGTGACTAAATCAGTTCCAGTTTATCCTATTATTTTAATTCCCACCTTCGCTGATACTAAAAATCTTTCTCCTTGTATTAAACCGCATGGTAGTGGTAGCGTGACTGTGGGTGCTTCTGAAGAGCGGTTTGGACAAGTGCTAAAATATTATTTTGGTGATTGGGTGCGATCGCAACAAGAAATGCTACCAAATGGTCATGATCGTCCTTACACCGCAGACTTTGTAATTGTAGAGCCAACAAGTGAGCTATATCTTGATATTGAAGTGGATGAAAGCCATTGTTTTTATACAGGAGAACCAACACATTTTATTGGCGATGATGATTATAGGAATAAGTGTTTTGTGGATGCTGGATGGGTAATAATTAGGTTTGCAGAGGAACAAGTAGTTAGTCAGCCACAACGCTGTTGTCGCTTTATTGCTAATGTAGTAGCAAAGTTAAGCGGAAATGAATCGTTGAGTTACCACTTTGCAGATGTTCCACAACTGACTCCTGTTAAGCAATGGTCAAGAAGAGAAGCAGCTTCCTTGAAGAAAAAGAAGTATCGCCAAAGCTACTTGTCAGCTACACCATAAAAATAGCACCGAAGACCACAATCCCCAAATATTCCTGGATCAACAAATGTGATCCATGGATCACAAAATGCAGTTGAAACCTCCGATAAAAATAACCAACTAACACTGTTACACTATTAGAATATGTGTTAAGTGCCTGGTAGATTACGGATATAGCTGCGCTAGAGCAAAACTTAACGCACTATTCCAGGTTGAATCAGAATTGCAGGTTATTAAATGTTTAATGATCCAAACTTTGAAAAAATCTAGCAATGTATCTGATAACCTAAAAGGTAATATTCCAGCAAAAAGCTCTACAGCTTTTGCACATCTACACCAGATACCCAACAACGGTATCAATTATTAGTACCATGTCCGATTTTAACCCTAATTCCACCCAACTCCAAACACAACTCGCTAAAAAATACTTCGATTTATCCCCTGCTATCCAAAAGATTATCCAATTGTTTTCGGTAATTTATGCACCGATAGACAAAAATTCATTCCTCAGTTGTCTTTCGCAAACGGCTGCCTTAGACGAAAAGAATAGACCTTGGACTACTAATACCCTCAATTACCAAATTGAGAAATTGGTAATAGCACTTTTGCTAGTTAAGGAAAACAAGTTAGGTCTTGAATGTCATCCATTACTCACAGAAATTGCTACTCGTCATGCAATAGAAACGGGAACATTCGATATATTAGTTAAAGCCGTAGAGGAAAAACTACCTGTAAGTAATCACTGGAACAAGAATTCGCGGATGTTCCGCAGTCTGGTCCAGTGTATCAGAGAAATCCGCATTGGTCTTTACCGCCAAGACCTTAATTTTATTAATAAGCAAATTGAAGATTACCAAAATCACAGTAATCATACAGAAAAAATAGTCATAGAAAATATTTTTGAGCAGATATGCAATAACCCATTTGACGAAAATTGGTTTAAGACTTTACCACAAGAATTATATGAACGTGGTATATCTAGCATCCTCTTCAATTCAACCTTAAAATTGGTTGACTGCGAAGATGCGTTTATGATGCTAGACGAAGAATGTTATGAAAATGGAAAATATGCTTCAGATTATCTACATCTGATTTTGACAGAACAATTACTGTTAAGGGGTGATACTGAAGATGCACAAGAAATTTTAGAAAGTGTATCAGAAGAAAATCAAAATAACGCTGCTATTTATTGGGGTTGGTTGAATTTTGTCCGGGGTGAAAATGACCAAGCCATTAAATATTATACAGATGCCCTCAAAGCTATAAAAAAAGCCACAGGCAAACGCTCAATATATTTTAATACAATGGGCGGCTTGTTTTTTATCCTAGCATTATTAAAAGATGGTTCAGCAGAACGCCTCAAAGAAGCAGAAGAGTATGCCACATTAATGTCCCGTGAATCAGATCATTGGCTTACATTTGTTTATGCCCGACTAAAAATGGTACTGCAAGTCCAGCGAGGTGATATTACCCAAAAAGAACTTGTAGTAAGTGCCTATATTGCTTCGGTGGAAGAAGAAAATAGCTTACAAACATTGTTTTGTTCTCTGTGCCTTTACTGGATGGATGTTGAGAGTGCAAAGAAAAGATTACCTGATTTATTAGAACCATTATATCGGAGAGCGATCGCATCCGGTCATCACTGGATAGCAATTGAAAGCGCAGAACTTCTATCTCGACTCAAACCCAGCACCAACTATAAAAAACAAGCAGAAGCATTAAGAGAAGATAGCGGTATCCAAACCATAGTTGATGTAATTCAACCCCAAGAAGCTTGGGAAATGTGCCTCAATGCCCTCGCAAACATCCAGAAACAACCACAAACCCCGGTTAAACCAGAGTCAGAACTGCGGTTAGCATGGTTCATTACCTTCCATTCTGTTCAATGTAGTTTACAACCCAAAGAACAAAAAGTTAATGCCAAAGGAGAATGGAGTAAAGGTCGTCCCATAGCCCTTAAACGTCTTAGTAGTGGATTAGCGGACTTTGATTACGTTACACCCCAAGATATGCGAGTCTGTGGTTGTATTGAGGCATATAGTGAGGGCTATTATGGCAAAGTTGACTATATGTTTAACGAAAAAGCCATCTTAGCTTTAATTGGACACCCCACAGTTTTTTGGGAAGATACGCCTAATATCCGGGTAGAAATCGTCAAAGGAGAACCAGAACTACTGGTGAAAAAAGAAAAACAGGGTCGTCTCACCTTGGAATTTTCGCCCAAATTACCAGAATCACAGAACATTCTGCATATCAAAGAAACCCCAACTCGCATTAAAGTTATTGAAATTAAAGCTGAACACAGACGCATTGCCGAGATTATTGGTAAAGATAACAAATTAAACGTT
>NZ_VIKW01000006.1:29610-201348 GCF_009711975.1 Anabaena sp. UHCC 0204 | reverse complement strand
ATTGCTGTTCAGAAACGCATTTATCAAAGTTTAGGTGGAACAAGAAAATATAACTCAGACATCTGGGAGAAGTTCGGGGACAAGGTAGGATGGCGAAAAGGAGGAAGTTGGTTGTACTACAGAGATATTACTTTTGACAAAAAAGCACCAGAAGGACACCTACCTAAAGCAATGTGGGGTTTTTTTGGTTGGGTAAAGGTGGGGAATAAATGTATCTCTTCTCTCGCGTCGAGACTTGTAAACTCTAACATCTAAAGCTTTCAGAAAATTATTAAATCAGAATCAGAATATCCAGGATTAAAGGATTTACAGGATTTTATTTTCTGATGAAAGCTCCCCCAATTCTGAGATAATTAATTAGATGAACGAGAAAATTACTCCCTTCTCACACAAAGATAACTGATATTTTTTCTCTGTGTCCTCTGTGGTTCGGTTAAAAAAATTAGTAATCTAACAGTAATATCAAGAATAATTGAACGCAGATAAACGCAGATAAACACAGATAAAGATGGACAATCAAAATTCAAAACATGATACTTTTTCAAACAACATCCTGTAAATCCTAAAATCCTGGACATCCTGATTCAGACAAATTAAAATATTAGTACAGCACAAATAAAATCAACATCCCTAAAATCCTGATTCTGACAAAAAATGCTATATCTCCAAGTAGAAAATATTACTAAACGATGAGACACCCAAAACTAGAAGAAATTATGCAGGAATTGTGTAATAACTTGCTTGAAACATACCAGGAGCAACTAATTGCAGTGATTCTTTTTGGTTCTCAAGCGCGTGGTGATGCTACTCCTGATTCAGATTTTGATGTATTAGTTATACTGAAGGATTTAGTGCAAGCAACCAAAGAAATTGAAAAAATTGGCTTTTTTCTTAGTCCCCTTTGTTTAAAATATACTGTAGTAATTTCTAACCTGTTTTACTCCCTCAGTCGTTTTGAAAAAGAACAAACAATGCTAATCCAAAATATCAAAAAAGAAGGTATTTATTTTTATGAACAAAGAACAAGAATTTCTAGTGCAAAAAGCTCAAGATAGTCTGCGTGCAGCTAAAATTTTAGCTGGTGAAAATCTACCTGACTTTGCTGCTTCTCGTGCTTATTATGCCATGTTTTATATAGCTGAAGCATTCCTGGTAAGTGAAAATCTCAGTTTTAGCAAACACTCCGCTGTAATTAGTAAATTTGGCGAACTTTTTGCTAGAACTGGTAAAATTGATCCCAAATTTCACCGTTATCTAATTGATGCAGAACAGATCCGTTTAAAGGGAGATTATGATCGCTCTGAACGTTTAACTGCTGAAGATGCAAAACTACTGATTGAAAGAACAGAAGAGTTCCTAGAATTATTAGACTATCTATAATCTTGCTAATTCAAATAAATCAATAGTTAAATAAATAATGCTAATGTAACAGTAATACCAAATTAGTTGAACGCAGATAAACGCAGATAAACACAGATAAAGATGGACAATCAAAATTCAAAATATGATCCTTTCAAATAATATCCTGTAAATCCTCAAATCCTGGATATCCTGATTCAGACAAATAATTAAGATTCTGCACTGGTAAAGGCTATTTTTTCATAAATATCAGCCAGAGAAATTTGACCTGGAATAGAAGTTAAATTTAAAGTATCGTTAATATTTTCATATTCTAAAAACATCCATTTTCTATTATCAGTTTTTACATATTGTTCAACGTGAATTGTGTATTGGTCAATTAAAATATATTCTTGAAAACTAGCAATAGTCCGATAAGCTGCAAACTTTTCATCTCTATCATAACCTTTGGTAGATTTTGATAAGACTTCAGCAATCATCACTGGATTAGTAATAGTGTCATTTCTTCCTTCTGCAAACACTAGGGGAGTTTGGACAACCATTACATCAGGATAAATATGAATCTGTCGTTTAGGAATCCAAAGCCGTTGATCAGTATCATAGACTTCATAAGGTTGGCATTTGAGGGCAAAATGTATGGCAACATATAAATTACCAGCTATTTTATTATGATTTGGTGTTTCGCCTGTCTTATGGATAATTAATCCATCAATATATTCGTGACGTAGTTCTGAATTTACCTCAAATTCTAGGTATTCTTCAGGTGAGTAGTAGCGTGTTGTTTGTGCAATAGTCATGATATCTAGATCCTTTTATTGCTTTACCATTGATGTTAGCTTACTCATATTTAGGGCTTGCTGAATAAAGCTGTAACCGTCTATTAATAGGGGTTTCGCGGATTTCAAGAACAAGCAAGTGCAAGGTTTTAGCTTATGGTGTCTCAAAACAGTTGCATTTTTCCTTGTCGGATATGGGAAATTGAGGATATCCAGATAGTTGAAACTGTTCCCTGTTCCCTGTTCCCTGTTCCCTCCCCTCACAGATAACTTTTTCAGCAAACCCTATTTAATATGTTATTAAACCTGCATCAATTTCAAAAAAATACTTCTTGACGCATAGCAGCAAATCGCCAGTAAGTATCAAAAATTTCTTGTCTTACTTGCATATATTGTTCTCTTTGCTTCTCATCATCATTTATGGGCTAATAAAGTTTAGTTAAGCCTAAAAATCAACATTATCAAATTTTTAGTTGGGTTGCGTTGTCGCTTCACCCAATCTACCATTTTTTAACTTGGAAGGGAGCAAAGACGCAAAGTGTTTTTTGTGTCTTTGCTTATTACTGGAGTTTAGTATCTCTAGGAGAGATTGTGCGAAACAAAACTCAAATAGGTTGAACTTTATCCCGCAGCGTCAGGTAATGGTTTTTTCGGTGTTGCTAGTTGCATGATGATCTCTAGTAACCAAGGGGCGAGACGTTGGCATAATACAGCTAGGTGAGATTGCCATCCTACTAAGATCTCTGGTGTATCTTTTTGTAAACCAATGACGAGAGCTTGGGCAACTTGTTCCGGTGTCATAGGAATTACTCCATGAAATAAATTCAAGTCACGCACCATGTCTGTTTCCGTGAGGGAAGGGAGTAAAGCAATAACGCGGACATTGTGTTGAGCAAGTTCTTGACGTAGTGCTTGGGTAAATCCGACAATTGCAAACTTAGTGGCGGAATATGTGGCCATTGTCGGGGCGGCAACTTTCCCCATTAAACTGGAGACATTGACAATGATCCCCTTTTTTTGACTAACCATGCGTTTGGCTATCAAGCTGGTGAGGGTGTACATTCCCATCAAATTGACGGATAGTTCTTCTTGAAGTTGGGGAAGTTTTGATTGCAGAAATGAATTTTGGTGTGCGACTCCGGCACAATTTACGAGTAGATGAATTGGTCCATAACTGCGCCAAAGTTGGGCTACGGCTATGTTAACGTTGATTGAGTGAGTTAAGTCTAAGGCCATGATTGTAGTTTCTACGCCCAAAGCTTCGATTTCTTGGGCTACTTCGGCTAACTTTTGCCGATCGCGTGCTACCAATATTAACCTTTTCATTCCTTGTTTGGCTAATTCTAAAGCGATCGCTCGGCCAATTCCACGAGAAGCCCCGGTAATTAGTGCAACTTTTCCTTGAATATTCATTGGTTTTCACCTCCAAATTCTTCGTCTTCCTTTTGCGTTCTTTGCAATCACAAGGTCAGACGATGGATGAACGGTAAACTAAAATCAACTCTCAACGAGTTGCGATCGAAGATCCTTTTTCTGCTCATCTGCAATACCCCTTTATTGCTTCTCGAAAGCAGAAATTATTTGTCCTCATAATGGGAACAATCAACATAAAAGACTTTTGGCAGGATGGATAAAGCTCATTGATTTTACCTCTCTAATGATCCGAGCATTCACCAGTGCTGTCGTACCTACACACATTAGCAACTAAATCAAGTTATTGCAATATTTTTTAATCAGGATTTCTGAACAGTCGTTTTCGTTAAGTATATATATCGCAATCTGAATTTATATAAGTTTTTATGAATACCGAACCATTAATGTCTTGATCCCCTCACAATTTAGGGATTTTTGTTACAAAAGACACATTTTTTTACCTTATTTAAAAATATATGCTGCTGAATTTGGAATGTATTTATAAAAATTATTTGCACAAGAGTTTCCCATTTTTTCCCGCTTCTACCTATGAATAAATCCCCTATACTTATGAAACATCTTCAAAGAATCCCTGTATGAAAAACGTCTCTACAATGATTAAAATCAAATTAATCAATTGTTAATTTATAAAATATGTCTTTAGGTAATTGAGTAATTACTAAGTGTCAAGTTAATTTATCTAAAACGGTAAGAACCTAATCACACATAAATTCCCAGACAAAAACAACACACCTGTTATAGCAGTTTTACGTTATTAAAAAAAACATAATGAATCACACCTTTAATTTTGGTAAACCCAAATTACCTGCAAAAACAACCGTATTTATTGTTTCCTGTTTACTCCTCATAAATTTTGGCAAAGGACTAACACAGGAAATTCCCCTGAATCCGGCAATACCTCAACCAAACAAAACAAAAACAACTTCAATTGATGGGTTATTTTTCGCTGATATTATTGTGAGAGGACAGCCTATCTTCCAAATTGGTAGTGTGGGAAATGTGAGTGCTAGACAACGCGCACAAATAGTTAACCGTCGCATTGCAGGTATTTTGACACAACCTCAATCAGGCAGAGATGTTACTGTTGTTTTTGATAAATCACGGGGTATTGCTACCATACAAATAGGCAACCGGGTTTTAATAACTGTTACCAAACAGGATGGACAAGACTTTAATTTACCAGTAGAAATTCTGGCACAAAAGTGGGCAAATCAACTATCTAAAGCATTTGAACAACCACCTTTAGTAATTGACATAGGGCGAAGATTATACAGGACTGCACGCCAATTTCAGCGAGATAGTATTGATAATCTACCTTCCTTTTTAGGTGCATTTTTAGCCTTAATTGCTACTTGGATAATGGCTGCTAGTGTCCGTCGTTTTACACTATTTGCTTCCCAGCAGTGGGAAGTTGACCGCAATTCTAAAATTCTTGTGAGTCGTTTGGTATACGGTAGCGTTTGGGTAATGGGTACAATTGTTGCTTTGGGGGTTTTGGGGCTTGATTTTGCTACCTTAGTAGGAACTCTAGGATTAACAAGTGTAGCAATTGGTTTTAGTTTACGAGATATATTAAGTAACTATTTTTCGGGAATTGTTTTATTAACATCTCGCCCCTTTCGTTTAGGTGACCAAATTGTGATTAAAGAATTTGAAGGTACAGTTACTCAAATTCAGTTGCGAGCAACAACATTAAAAACCTATGATGGCCGTGTAGTTTCTATTCCCAATCAGGAAGTGTTTAGAGCTATTATTACTAATAATACTGCTTGTACTCATCGCCGTAGCTCAATTATGGTGGGGATTGACTATGACTCAGATATTAGTAGAGCAAAACAAATTATTAATGATGCAGTTTTGAGAGTCGAAGGAGTTGAATCAGAACCAACACCGGATATTTTAGTGCGTGAACTTGCTGCAAGTACAGTAAATATTGAAGTACGATTTTGGGTTGATTCTCGTCGGTTGCCATTTCTAGAAATGACTTCTCATGTAGCACAATCAATTAAAGAAGCATTAATGCAAGCAGGAGTGGAAATGCCAACAGATATTTATACTGTCAGGTTACGAGGTTTACCACCATTTATTGATAACCATCACGTTAATTAACTAAGATGATAAAAATTTATTTAATTAAACATTTTTTGGATTAGTATATTAATTATAGATAATATATCCAACTTCTCCTAAAAAACGAAAATTATAAATTAGTATAACCTATGGTAGATGTCAAATACAAATGAGCAACTCAGTAAAGAATTCATTAGAACAAATAGGTACTAATAAATTAGTTCACTACCTATTGCTCTTTGCCCTTGGATGGGTAATAGTCCAAGTTTTAGCTTATTTTTCCACAGTAATTATCGTTTTTATCTTAGCAGCAATTGTAGCATTTTTGCTTAATTATCCTGTGCAGTGGATACAGCGTTTTTTGCCCCACAGTTTCGCCGTTATTTTAGTATTTTTAATAAGTCTGTCAATTCTGGTTATTTTTACATTCACAATCGGTTTTACTGCTTTATCTCAAGGACAAGACTTACTCGGTCAATTTCCAGACTTTGTAGATTTTCTGATATCTTTATTAAAAAGACTAGAAACTTTCCTAGCTCGGTGGAATTTACAAGTAAATTTAACGGCTGTTGAAGAACAAATCCGAACTCAAGCTTTAGAAGGAATTGGTATTGGTTTCGCTACAGTTCAAAGATTATTTTCCAGTCTCATTGACATAATTTTGATTGCTGTGGTAGCTTTCTTTATGTTGCTAAATGGTGAACGTCTTTGGTATTTTGTTCTCAAACTTTTCCCCGAACATCTGCGTAATAATTTGACGATTTCTATTCAGCGAAACTTTTTAGGCTTTTTTTGGGGACGGTTAATTTTATCTGTATTTTTTGGAGTTTCTGCCTTTATTGTCTTTTTGATTTTGCAAATTCCCTATCCATTAATTTTATCAGCTATTGCTGGAATTTTTGACTTAATTCCAGGCATTGGAGCGACATTAGGAATTAGCATTGTAGCTTTAATTGTTTTACCTCAAGGAATTTGGATCAGTATAAAAGTATTAATAGGTTGTATTTTAATTCAACAAGTAGAAGAGAATTTGCTAATGCCACGCATTATGCAAGGTTCATTAAATATTAATCCAGTTGTGATGTTTTTCGCATTATTAATAGGTGCTAGAATCGCAGGTTTACTAGGAGTTTTTCTCGCTGTTCCCATTGCTGGAGTAATTATTAGTCTATTTGAAATAGATGAGTTAAAGGCAGATTAAAAACTCATCTTTTTGATAGATGATTACCTACAACAATTCTTCGATTCTAAATATATAGGACTTACGCAAAATATCTCTGAAACCCTCTTTCCTTCGTGTCCTTCGTTCCTTCGTGGTTCGTTCCTTCGTGACTTGTGCGTAAGTCCTGATATAGAAGTCAGGAGTCAGGAGGTAGGGGCGACAGGGCCTGCGCCCAGTCAGGAGAAAGGAGGAAGAAGGAAGGAGTTATCTGTCAATTGTCAATTATAAATTATCAAAGGAATCTTTCTTATGGTTAGTTTAATAATTACTTGGTTAGTCACATCTATCAGTTTTTTAATTATTTCTCGACTACCGATAGGAGTAGAAATAGACGGCTTTGGTAAGGCATTAATTACCGCCGCAGTTTTTGGGGTTTTGAATGCACTGTTACTGCCTATTTTAACTTTATTCACCTTACCATTTATTATTATTACTTTGGGCTTATTTTTCTTTGTGATCAATTCCATTATCTTTGGTTTATCCGCTGCTTTAGTACCTGGATTTCGCCTAAGATACGGTTTTTGGAGTGCCTTTCTTGGCTCACTTGCTTTAGCAATCATTAACTCAATTCTCTTGAGACTCATAGCACCACTTACCTAAGAAAAAAGCGAGTGTTCCATTGTCATTGCTAGTAAATATGAAGTATATGATCATGAAATTTTTACAACAACAAGTTATGTTGTTTATAACAGGAGTTTGTCTAGTATCTTTACTATTTGCTTGTCAAGTTGAACCCATAACAGAATTATCAACTTCCATAACAACACCTGTACAAGACGTTGTTGCTACTACTCAATTTGTCGCTGTAGCGTATCCTGACAGAGAACTAAGTGCTTCTCCCGCAGAGTTACCAAAATTACCTTACGCTGATAATGCTCTAGAAAGGGCTATTGATGCCCAAACGATGAAGCTGCATCATGACAAACACCATAGTGCATACGTTAATAAATTAAATGAAGCATTGCAAAAGCATCCTGAGTTGAAAAGTAGAAGTGTAGAAGCAATACTGCGTGACTTAAATAATGTACCAGAGGATATTCGGCAGACGGTACGGAACCACGGTGGTGGTCATCTTAACCACACAATTTTCTGGCAAATCATGAGTCCCAATGGTGGTGGAGAACCAACGGGAAAAATAGCCCAAGAGATAAATCAAACTTTTGGTAGTTTTGATGCTTTTAAAAAACAGTTTAATGAAGCCGGTGGAAACAGATTTGGGAGTGGTTGGGTTTGGTTGGTGCGTAATCCCCAAAATCAACTACAAATTGTGACTACACCAAATCAGGATAGTCCTATCATGGATGGTTTGTATCCTATTATGGGTAATGATGTGTGGGAACACGCATACTACCTCAGATATCAAAATCGTCGTGCTGAGTATCTCAATAATTGGTGGAATGTGGTGAACTGGACGGAAATTAATCGGCGAGTACAGGCGGTATCTTCACAATAAAGTTAATAGTTGTAGGGTGCATCAGACTGCATAAATGTTTATTGACAATTGGTATAACCAGGGGTTTATCTTTGCTATTATGAGCAAGAAACTTAAGGGATTTTATAGTTAAAGACTTGACAAGACGAAAAATATACGCTATATTCATGTTATGAGTGGTAATCTGTCCGCGCATATATAGTAAGATTTTCTATTATTAACATTATTATTTTTACCCATATCTAAAATATCCCTAAATACTTTTTTCATTCTTCACTTTTGGGTGAACCATATAAATAGTAAGAGTGTTCCAAACAATAAATGATCCAAAACCAGAGATTGCTTCATTCCGCTCCGCTCCATTCGCAATGACAATTGGGCATTTTTTTACTTGGAATACTCTAATCTAAATTTTTTGACATATCAGATGGTAGCTTTTCCCATTCTGTTTGAGGAATTTGGCTAGTAATATCATTAATTATATAACTATTTGGTTGATTTGCATACCATTGATTAACTAGAAAAACAATATCATTTATTGCTTGTTTCGTTAATTTTCTAAATTTGAGATTTGGATTCAAGTTTAATTTTTTTCTGTTTTGCCTATCAATGATTGGTGCTAATATCCATTTATAGTAACCATGATCATTATCTTTATCTAAGGTGAAGAAAAATAGACATATTGGAAAATTAAATTTTTTAGCTATTGATATCAATTCCTTAGAATCTACATTACAAATCTCATCATCTTGTATAGGGTTTGCACTAGATTGTGTACCTCTTACTATCACCCCAAAATATTTATCAATAGAATCTACATTCTTAGTATTTTTGGTAATTGAAACCAAAATATCTAAGCCTTGATTTTGTTTATCTTTAGAAACAATTAAGTCATCACGACGAGTTAAGTATACAACTGACAAAGCTTCTGAACGTAAGCCAATATACCAGGGTTCTTTATTGTTCATAATTATTCAATTAAATCAAATGAAAATAATTCCTGAGCTTTCGCAACTGTTTTCGACCCTATACCCTGAATAGTTCCTAGTAATTCGGGTGTAAATGTACCATGTTCTACTCGCAATTTGATAATTTGTTTTGCTGTTGTTCGTTGAATATTTAGTATACTTTCTAATTCATGCTGTGTTGCTTTATAGATATTAGGTTTAATTTCTCTGCTAACAAAACTTTTATCTAAATAACCTAAAAGATCAGCAATTAATAAATAAGTATTAAAAACAGTTTTAACTGCTTCTACTTTAGTAATTGAAGTATGAACACCTTTATTAATTAGTTTATGTGTTTTTTGTAAATAGCTACCTAAAAAATCAATATGAGTTTTAGCTAATTCTCTGTTAGCTTCGCTTTCTATAGCTTTATCCATAAAAGTCCAAAGTCTGTTTATATATTGCTCTTGACCTAGTTTTCTGCCATTTACATTATTATCAATTGGTGGAAAAAGTTCATCTGCAAGCCCTTCAATAAGTCGTCTACAAGAAGTTAAAGCGTGTGACCATTCTTCTGGATTCTCACTAGAAACAGATTTAAAAGCAATCATCAGCTTTTCGGAAAGTTCAGGATTTAAATCTAGAAGTTTATCATCAACTTCCTCTTTGAGAAAATCAAAATTGGTTTTAATTATATCTGTAGATACATATTTTTTAAAAAGATTCAAAGCCTTTTCATGAGCTTTTCTTTTTACATGAGATATTCGTTCTAATAAATTATACTTGTGGTCAATATCATCTTTCTCTTTTTTATTTGTTACCATTTCTCCATATTTAGATTCTAAAAAACCTATACTTTGGCATCCAAATTCTCCATAATGATCCACCATAAAACCAATATCTTCTCTGTCGATATCCTGGTTAATTTTGATTCTATATCTTTGCTGAAGAAATTCTGTGGCTTGAATTATATTTTCTTCTTTTTTATCTTGATCATTTTCATTTCTGTACTGACGTATCACAAAATTAGAGTAATCCTTTAAAGGAAATATATAATCTTGCTTACCAAGATGGATTTCACACCAAACTACGATTGACTCTTCATCCAGTATTTGAGCAACACGCAAGAGTTTTTGAACACCTGATGTAACACTACCCTTTGGTGATTCTAACTCTTTTAAAGCCTCATTTAATATTGTTATCGCCTCTTGTTTTGCATTAACCATAAAAATAAATTCAGTTGGGGTCTATTAAGTAACTTGCTTTTATACAGTGTATCTTAACACTCATTAATTCTAAGTTACTTTAGAGCAAAAAAAAGCAAAGACACAAAAAACACTTTGCGTCTTTGCTTCTTAGCGTCTTTGCGCGAAACTAACCTAAATTATAAATTAACCCTTCCTGCAACTTATCCAAAACACTGCGATATTTCCTGTCCTGCTGCCAAATTCCGCAACAAACGCCGCATAATCTTACCAGAACTGGTTTTCAGTAAAGCATCAGTAAACCTGATTTCACCAGGACGAGCGATCGCTCCAATCTCATTATTATGGTGCGTAAGTCCTATAAGAATTATTTTTTACAGTAATTTATCTACCAAATTATTAGCTAAATCTAATAACTCTAGATCATCCATTAGATCAAGATCATTAGCTAACACATTTTTGACAGCAGATGTTTTGTCATGTTCTCTAGAAATTCTCAAACATTCCTCTAAATTAACTGCCAAATCGAACAGTGATGTATCTCCTATATATTTTCTAATCTTGATAGCTACATCATCATCACTTACTAAAAAATCTTTCAGAGCATCGAACAAAGAATTAGATATTTCATCATCTCCCCAGGTTTCTAGCCAATCACCTTCAACATCTTCTACATAAATATGAACAAAATTTAATCCATAATTTAGCCAATCTTGCTGCATTCTCCGGGCTGCTGCTAAAGCTTCGGTCAAATCTTCGAGTTGGGCGCTATTATTAGTTTGTTGTTGGTTAACCATAAATGGTATTTTCCGCGGATTAATGATGTTGGCTAGGACACAGACTTCGATTTCAATACTTGGGAATCAGGAGAAATTCACATACTTCCCTGCCGCGAGATGATCACTGTTATACAGCGCGACATTAACTAACTGATTGATAAAATCATGTTCTTTGGGATTGTAACTGAGAAACAATCCTCTTTCGATTTCCCACAATTGCAGTGCATTTTGCCAATTTTGATATTTTTTGCTATGGAATTCTTCGCTAACACTTGTGACTTGAATACAAAGTGGTTTATTTTGATGATTGCTAACAATTAGGTCTGTTGCCATAGAAAGGTCGGCTATATAACGCCGCCAAAAATCCCCTTCATGATGGACAATATCCTGAGCTATATATTTAATAATATCACTATCAGCCTGATTAAACTCCCCTGCCATCATTTTTTTCTTCCAAATGTAAAATTTGGTATCTGTGGCATTTATCCATTTGGGAAATAGACAACCATACCAATATCGCTCATTGGCTGTCATTTGCTCAAACTGTAATTTTTGGTCTTCCTCAGAAGGTAAGGATTTAATAGCCAACCAAACCTTAGAGTCCGTAATTACTTCTAGCAAAAAAGCTACGACGATTGGTTTAGATGTCAGTGAACCAAGCTTGATATGTCTGATCCAACGGTTGATCTCTCTTAATTTTACGGTGAGATTGGGATCTATTCCAGAAGCTTGCTCGATCAGTAGATTTAGTTTATCCTTAATTTGTTTTGCTTGCAAACTATACCCTATTGTAGAACACTACTAACTCAGTTGCTAAAAATTTATATTGAAATTGGTCAGTAAACAGGATTGTTAAAAACATCATCATTATTTTATGTGACGGCTGCATTGAGAAATTCAGCGTTAATTAATTCTCGTACTAGAGTAATACTAGATCAGCATATCAGTAAATAATCTTTACAGTGGATGTAACTTCATAAAAATCTAAAGATTATTTACCACAACTCAGTTAAAAATAGTTTTCAGTCACAATCTCATTGGCATAAATCACCATGTCTCAACCGACTATAGAATCTATACTACAGGAAAAACGGCTATTTTATCCTTCTAGTGATTTTTCGCAACAGTCAAATATTAAAAGCCTAGAAGACTATCAGCGTCTTTATGATGAAGCCAAAGCTGATCCTCAGCTATTTTGGTCAAAATTGGCAGAAACTGAGTTAGAGTGGTTTAAAAAATGGGACACTGTACTAGATTGGCAACCACCTTTTGCTAAGTGGTTTGTAAACGGTAAGATTAATATTTCTTACAACTGTCTTGACAGACATCTCACTACTTGGCGCAAAAATAAAGCAGCATTGATTTGGGAAGGAGAACCGGGAGATTCACGGACGCTGACTTATGCCCAATTGCATCGGGAAGTTTGCCAGTTTGCGAATGTATTAAAACAGTTGGGAGCAAAAAAAGGCGATCGCATTGGTATTTATATGCCGATGATTCCCGAAGCTGCCATAGCTATGTTAGCCTGTGCGAGAATTGGCGCACCTCATAGCGTTGTTTTTGGTGGATTTAGTGCTGAAGCTTTACGCGATCGCTTGAATGATGCCGAAGCCAAGTTAGTGATCACTGCCGATGGTGGTTGGCGCAAAGATGCAATTGTTCCTCTTAAAGAACAGGTAGATAAAGCTTTAGAGCATGATGCAGTTCCCAGCGTGACAGATGTCCTCGTTGTCAAACGCACAAATCAAAAAACCCAGATGTCAGCAGGACGTGACCATTGGTGGCACGATTTACAACAAGGCGTTTCCGCTGATTGTCCCGCTGAACCAATGGACAGCGAAGATATGCTGTTTGTCCTTTATACTTCTGGTAGTACCGGCAAACCGAAAGGCGTTGTTCATACCACAGGCGGTTATAACTTATACAGCCATATCACCACGAAATGGATTTTCGATCTCCAAGAAACTGATGTATACTGGTGTACTGCCGATGTAGGTTGGATTACGGGACACAGCTATATAGTTTATGGTCCCCTTTCCAACGGTGCAACCACAATCATGTATGAAGGTGCGCCCCGTGCTTCTAATCTTGGATGTTTCTGGGATGTAATTGAAAAATACGGCGTAACTACTTTTTATACTGCACCTACAGCAATTCGCGCCTTTATCAAAATGGGTGAACATCATCCCAAATCCCGCAATCTTTCGTCTCTGCGATTGCTGGGAACTGTCGGTGAACCCATTAACCCCGAAGCTTGGATGTGGTATCACAAAATCATTGGTGGGGAACGCTGTCCGATTGTGGATACTTGGTGGCAAACTGAAACCGGTGGGATTATGATTACACCCCTACCTGGGGCAATTCCCACTAAACCAGGTTCTGCAACTCGTCCTTTCCCTGGTATTATTGCGGATGTGGTGGATTTAGACGGCAATTCTGTTCCCGAAAATGAAGGTGGTTATTTAGCCATTCGTCATCCTTGGCCAGGAATGATGCGGACTGTATACGGTGATCCTGATCGTTTTCGGCGGACTTACTGGGAACATATTCCACCCAAAGATGGTAATTATACGTACTTTGCTGGTGATGGTGCAAGAAAAGATGAGGATGGCTATTTCTGGGTAATGGGGCGCGTAGATGATGTCCTGAATGTCTCTGGACATCGCTTAGGAACAATGGAAGTAGAATCTGCGTTAGTATCTCATCCTGCGGTGGCAGAAGCTGCGGTGGTCGGTAAACCGGATGATTTGAAAGGGGAAGAAGTTGTAGCTTTTGTAACCTTGGAAGGGACTTATCAAGCCAGTGAGGAGTTGAGTAAGGAACTGAAAAAGCACGTTGTTAGTGAAATTGGCGCGATCGCCCGTCCTGGTGAAATCAGGTTTACTGATGCTTTACCAAAAACCCGTTCTGGTAAGATTATGCGGCGGTTGTTGCGGAATCTAGCTGCTGGTCAAGAGGTATCAGGAGATACTTCAACCTTGGAAGACCGCAGTGTTTTGGATAAATTACGAGAAGGTTCATAGTCGTAGGGGCGCAGGGTCTGCGCCCAGTCACTAGTACACAACGGCGTAAATCAATTAACCATTAAGAATTCTCAAAAAGCTTGTGTTATCTGCTTTTTTAATTTTTAATTTTTAATTCCGCCCTGCGGTACTAGGCTGTTTATAAATGGCGATCGCATGACATTTGCCATTTATAAGCAGCCTGTTTATTCTGTTTTTGGATTAACAATTGCCAATTTAATTATAAAATTAGAACCTGCATATAACTTACTTTTTACAGATATTGAACCGCGAGAATGACGGAGTAACTGTTTAACAATTGTTAACCCTAATCCAGCACCATTGAAATCTTCAGATATTCCTGTTCTCACTCGATAGAAACGATCAAAAATCTTAGGAATTTCGTTTTCAGGAATCCCCATTCCTGTATCACGAATTTCTAAAAGAATATAGTCTCCTTGTAATTTTGCAGATACTAATACTTGACCACCGGTGGGAGTAAATTTCAAACTATTATGTAGTAGATTAATCATAATTTCTCTCAAGCCACCGTTAACACAATAAACAGATGGTATATCGTTAGGAATTGTGGAACTAATCATAATTCCTTTTTCCTGTGCTAATGATTGATATGTACTAACTACACCAGGAATAATATCCGATAAATTAACCGCTTCTAATTTGGTTTCGGCTAAATTACGTTCTAATTCCAATAAATGCAATAAGCCAGTAATTAGAGAACTCTGGCGATCGCATTCTTGATTAAGCATCTGTAAATAACGTTGTCGTTGTGGTGGTTTTATCTGCGGTGAATTCAATAATGATAATGCTGTTTTTATATGTGTTAATGGTGTCCGCAATTCCTGACAAATATTAATTAAGTATTCATCTTGAAGATATTCTTTGTTATCTATATTTTGATGATTTTGTCGAACTTTTATTATTTGTTTATTTATGGTTTGCTGGTTTATTTCTTCTTGTCGTTGTATTTGTTTAATCCATAACTGATTGATCAGCCTGACTTGTGGCGGATATGGACAAATAAAATCAGTAAATATGGGAGGTACATCAGGCGGATTTACTCGTTTAATCTCATTAACAACTTCCTGAATAATCTCACATTCAAAAGTATTAATAGTTAATAATGGTGATTTTTTCTGAGACTTAATTTTTTCCCGACTTTGATTTTCTGGAATTTGTCTTGCAGCTACCATTAAACTCCAAAATTCTGGTGATAAAATCAATAAAAAATATTCATTTTTCAATTGATTATCTGCTAGTAATTCTATATTAATATAAAGATCAGAAAATTCTTGTTTATTAGTTTGATAATTATAAATATTTTTAGAAAGATGCTCGCATTTTTGATAGCGTTCTATTTCGGAATACCAAAGTTTTCCCGGTGGTAATTTGACTAATATTGTGGCAGCAATTTGCTGTTCAATTAGTAAATCAATTTTGGCTCTAATTATTGATAAGAGTGTAACAGGAGTAAAAAATATTGGTGTAGTAGATTTTGAGACATTCAGTGTCAAATTATAAACAGATAAATCGTCAACAAGAGAATATTTCATGAGTTAACTACAATTAATAATTTTATAATTTCATACAGCAGGAATAGTAGGGGCGAAGCATTCGGACGATAAATTATCGGTTTTTCCCAACTTTATTTTCCGAATGCTTCGCCCGTATTTTGTTCAACCCAACCTACCAAAATCTGCAATCTGCTGTAAGAATTTATAGAGATTTTATACTTTCAAAAAGGGAAATTATACAACAACTAATTCAGAAGGGCGGGGAAACCCCACCCCTACAAAATTAATGATCTAATTCTGGTTGTTGATTCTTTGCGCTAAAGCTTCCCGCGCTTGTTCCCTGTCGTCAAAATGGATTTTCTCAGTACCGAGAATTTGATAATCTTCGTGACCTTTACCAGCTAATAATACACCGTCTCCGGGTTGAGCTTGTAAAATAGCAGTCCGAATTGCAGTAGAGCGATCGCTGATAACTAATGGTTGTACCATATCAGGAATACCTGCCAATACATCCTGTAATATCTTTTCTGGATCTTCCGTGCGGGGATTATCAGATGTTACCACAGCTACATCTGCAAGTTCCGCCGCAATCTTACCCATTTTCGGACGTTTAGTGCGATCGCGATCGCCCCCACAACCAAATACACAAATCATCTTACCAGGAATAAACGGCCGAGCAGCTTTCAACAAATTCTCCAAACTGTCGGGAGTATGGGCATAATCCACAATGACGCTAATATCTTGCACAGAGTTAATTTGCACCCGTTCCATGCGTCCAGGAACGCCGGGAAATGCAGGAATAGCATTTGCTACCAATTGCAAATCTAACCCCAAATGGACAACCGTCCCCACCGCAGCTAAAAGATTTTCTAAGTTATATTGACCAACTAAAGGCGAACTAAAATCGACATTTCCTTTGGGAGTATGTAAAATTCCACTCACACCATTGGGTTGGTAATTTAAATCACTCATCCAAAAATCAGCAGTATGATCGTTAACGCTATAACTCCAAACCTGTTCTGGATTTAAAGACGCAATTAATCTTTTACCATAAGCATCATCAAGGTTAATTATTGCCTGTCCTTGCAGATAATCAGCACTAAATAACAACGCCTTCGCTGCAAAATAGTCCTCCATATCTGTGTGATAGTCCAAATGATCTTGAGTAAGATTAGTAAATACCCCCACTTCAAAAGCACAACTTAAAACCCTACCCTGGGCTAAAGCATGAGAACTAACTTCCATTACCCCAGTTTCACAACCAGCATTTATGGCTTTAGCTAATTGCTGCTGCAAATCCACAGCAAAAGGAGTGGTATTAACAGCAACTTCTTCAAAACCAGGCCAGCGCGTGTAAAGTGTGCCTATTAAAGCCGTTGGTAAATTAGATTGAGTTAAGAAATATTCAATTAAGTGAGTAGTGGTAGTTTTACCATTTGTCCCTGTCACACCCACCATTTTCAGTTTTTGTCCAGGATAACCATAAAACGTTGCGGCTATTTGAGCGCAGACTCTTGTCATATTATCGGCGCTAATTACCACAGAGTTTGGTGTAGGCGGATTTTTCCCAAATGCTTCTGAGGAAACAATGGCTGCAACTGCACCAGCAGCCAAAGCACCAGGCCAAAACTCCCCACCATCTACTCTAGTTCCTGGCATTCCCAAAAACAAATCTCCCATAGTACAAGCATGGGAATTCGTTTTCAGTCCTTGAATATCAATATCCGGTATATTTACAGACTCAATCCCATCTACAGCCGCTAATAATTCCCGCAATTTCATCTAGTGAACCTCGCCACAAGCTTGTCTTGCGCTTATTTAAACATTATTTTTTATTTATTGGGAGAGATTTGCCATGGAAAACGCATATTTAATTTTTACCAGCTATTTATTAAAAAATTACCATGTCTTTTGTAGAAAAACATGGTAATTAAAGTCTCTATCTAATCCAATTAAAAATTTATACCAAACTTGCTCTAAATTCTTTGAGAATTCTACCAATTTCTACGAAAGTCTCATCTTGTGAGAGTTTTTGAAGAGTAACAGGATCACTTTCCTTGACAATGGCATTGTATGCCTCAATCGCTTCATTTAGCTTATTGATATCTACAGTTGCTAAATCACCAGCTTGAGCAACTTGAGAATCTGCTTTTAGTCCCTTAGTGCTTGCTACTAATTCAGGTGTTAACTGAGCTACAGGAGTACCTGGAGTAGATGCTTGTGTAAGTACACAAACATTTGATAGTGCAACAAATAAGGTACTTACCCGTATTGAGCTAACACCATAACCTAGTAAATTTGTTGTTGTTCTACTAGCCAACGCAGGAGTATTTTCTCCCCTGCGAGTAAACAGTTCGCGCACCTGACCTCTAATGGTAGTAGTGGTAACTGTAGTTTGGCTAAATAGATTAGTAGCAAAACTATTCAACGCAATCTGAATAGTCTGTGTAACTGTTAAAACAAAAGAACCCCGGACAGGACCGGGTGAACTAATAACCCCAGATAATCCTTGAATTACAGTTGTGGTGATTGTAGTAATAGAGAAAGTATCACCAGAAGTTGTAGATGAATCTGGAGTTGTACCAGGAACAACAACTTGACCGGCATTTGCTCTGTGAGGAAAAGCTACTAAAGAACCTAATAATAAGGAAACAAGACCCACGCTCAAGGTCAATTTTTGCTTAATCATGCTTCTGCCTTAAATTTTAGTGAAAAAACTCGGATATTAGAACTGGAAACTATAACCTGCACTGAGACTAAAACCTGCACTATTGATGTTGTCACTCACATCAGTGAAAATAGCATTAACGACTAAAGGTGTTTGTTTCAGGGGAACAAAGGACGCACCCAAGTTCAAACTACTTCCAGTCCAACTACTAATCAAAGAGGCCGCTGGAGAAAGTCTATAACCTAAACTGCCAAATAAATTAAGATCATTATCACCGCTGTTTCTTGCACCCTTGGATCTATAGCTACCAGTACCAACACCTACAGAAGCTGTTAACTGTTGAAACTGTTGGGTAACTACTCCATAGATAGTCTCTTGAGGAATATCTGCTTCTCCCCATTTAATGGCATTTGACCAGCCGATAGCTACTCCTGTTCCACTATTAGGCAGGTATTTGTGTAACTTTAATCCAATAGTTCCGCTATCACCAAAGTCACCAAAGTTAGGTTCTTGACCACCTACACTGATAATATTAGTGGCAACTTCCAAACCTACGGATTGAACTGAATTTCCTAACCCGAAACCAACGGACAAAGAACCATCTACATCACCATCAAAAGGAAAGTATAGTCCACCACCGATAAAAGCTTGTCCCCAATTTGCACCATAAGCAGTGGGAGTACCAGCACTGGAAGAAGGTGCAGCAACTAATGGTGGTTTGCCGCCTTCAACAATAGGCTCAATTAGTAGTTCCTGACGTAGTTTGTTGGATTCACCAAAAGTATCACCAACACTACCAGAGGAATCTGTTTGGGCGATAGTTTTTGGTTTTTGCTGCTGAATATCCGACAGTTTATTTGCTGGAACAAATGTATCACCTATACTGCTAGAGGAATCTGTTTGGGCGATAATTTTTGGTTTTTCTAGCTTGAGTGGTTTGCTAAATTCAACAGCAAATGCTTCTGGCTTCAGGTTCAAATCAGTGAGGACTGTTTGTTTATTATTAGTAGTTAATTCATAGCTGCTGTTTTTAGGAAATAAGCTCTCAGCAGCAGAGGCTGGCTTAAGAGAGATGGTTGTAGATAATAAAAGGCAACTCAAGAGGGGTGTGCTAATGAACCGAACCCAATTAGTTGAAATTACTTGGGAAAATTTGTGTTTAGTCAAAGTATTGCTCCTCACACTTATACACTATTAAATCATACGAAATTATACTCGTAATTCCGGGAAAAATCAAAGTTTTCTTAGTGCTAAATTTTAGCTTATAATGCTGTAATCCCCTATAGCTATATAAAGCAGGGTGCGTTCAAAATAAATGTAAGCATACCGAGCCTGGTGAGATTTAGCAAAATTCCAGTTATCTGTAGAGACTGATCATAGAAGAGTTGACAATGTAAAATCCTTACAGAAAATGTTGATAATTATGGCGAATTTATCAAAAATATCCCTATTTATGGGTTAGGCTTGTGGCTGATAACTTCCAGAAAGTTTCACAAAAAAAAGTTAAATTGACAATAGGCGAAGAAAACGGGGAAACAAAAGTGAGTGCTGGATTTGATTACGATTTAGTGATTATTGGCGCTGGTGTAGGTGGACATGGTGCGGCCTTACACGCTATCAGCTGCGGTCTAAAAACAGCGATTATTGAAGCTGCGGATATGGGAGGAACTTGTGTAAACAGGGGCTGTATTCCTTCTAAAGCATTACTGGCAGCTTCGGGAAAAGTGAGGGAATTACGCAATGCCCATCACCTCAAGTCTTTGGGCATTCAAATTGGTAATGTCGAGTTTGAGCGGCAAGCGATCGCTGATCATGCTAACAATCTCGTCTCCAAAATCCAAGGAGATTTAACCAATAGTCTCAAACGCTTGGGAGTTGATATTATCCAGGGTTGGGGTAAGGTAGCAGGTACACAAAAAGTTACCATTGTCACAGATCAAAGTGAGAAAACCATCACAGCCCAAAATATCATCCTTTCTCCCGGTTCTGTCCCCTTCGTTCCCCCAGGAATTGAAGTAGACGGCAAAACTGTGTTTACCAGTGACCAAGGCGTTAAATTAGAAACTCTCCCTCAATGGGTGGCAATTATTGGTAGCGGTTACATCGGGTTAGAATTTTCTGATGTTTACTCGGCTTTAGGTTGTGAAATCACTTTGATTGAAGCCCTAGACGAGTTAATGCCAGGATTTGACCGGGATATTGCTAAATTGGCAGAACGGGTATTAATTAACCCCCGTGATATTGAAACTAAAGTCGGTATCTATGCCAAAAAAGTTATTCCTGGTTCACCAGTAATCATTGAGTTGGCTGACTTTGAGACTAAAGAAGATTTAGAAGTTCTGGAAGTTGATGCTTGTTTAGTCGCTACAGGTCGTGTTCCCGCTACTCAAAATCTTGGTTTAGAATCTGTTAATGTCGAACTTGACCGCCGCAATTTCATTCCAGTTAATGACAATATGGCGGTATTATCAGCCGGAGAAGTTATCCCCTATCTCTGGGCTATTGGTGATGCTACCGGGAAAATGATGTTAGCTCATGCTGCATCTGCTCAAGGTATCATTGCTGTAGAAAATATTATGGGTCGTCAAAGAATAGTTGACTATCGCAGCATTCCTGCCGCTGCTTTTACCCACCCAGAAGTTAGTTATGTGGGCTTGACAGAAGCCGCCGCCGAAACTTTAGGATTAACTGAAGGTTTTGAAATTGCCACCAGTAAGAGTTACTTTAAAGGTAATTCCAAAGCCTTAGCGGAAAAAGATACTGATGGGATGACAAAGGTTATTTACCGCAAAGATACGGGCGAAGTTCTAGGAGTACATATTTTTGGACCCCATGCTTCCGATTTAATTCATGAAGCCGCAGCCGCTGTTGCTAACCGTCAATCTATCCACAGTCTCGCTTACTTGGTTCACGCTCATCCAACGCTTTCAGAAGTTATCGATGAAGCTTATAAACGAGCTTTGGTAAGTTAGTAGTCAATTGTCAGTGGTCAGTGGTCAGTGGTCAGTTGAAAAAATGGCGAAATCTAACTTCGAGAATTTGCTAGTTTACCAATTAGCAGAGAAATTAGCTGATGAGATTTGGAACATTGTTCTTCATTGGGATGAATTTCCTAAAGCAACAATTGGTAAGCAAATAGTCCGTTCTGTTGATAGTATTGGCGCAAATATTGCAGAAGGTTGTGGTAGGTATAACTTTCAGGATAATCGCCGTTTCGTTAGAATAGCGAGAGGTTCTTTAAATGAAACTAGACATTGGTTGCGACGAGCTTATAGACGAAATCTGTTAACAAATGAAGAAGTAAATAGGCTCAAACCAATCATTGATGAACTTTCTCCTAAGTTAAACGCTTATCTTAACTCCATTGGCAATATTTCAGAAAAAAACTCTGACAACTGACAACTAACAACTGACAACTAACAACTGACAACTAACAACTGACAACTGACAACTGACAACTGACAACTGACAACTAACAAATATGCAAATCCGTCGTCGTTCACCTAGCCCGGTTATTAATGTTTCTATAATTCAATATCATTCCGCTATAGAAGGGGCAGCACCAAATAATATTTTAGAAGAAATTGTTTGGCACAAAGAAACAGAAGTTGAGCAAATGCGGGAAAAGCTACCTTTGCGGGAATTGCAGAAAAAAGCCCTCACAGCCCCACCGATTCGGGATTTTGTCGCTGCTTTGCGTCAAGGTAAAACTAGTCCGGCTTTAATTGCTGAAGTGAAAAAAGCTTCTCCTAGTAAAGGGGTATTGAGGGCAGATTTCGATCCAGTAGCGATCGCTCAATCTTATCAAGCAGGTGGCGCTAGTTGTCTCTCTGTCCTCACAGATGTCAAATTTTTTCAAGGTAGTTTTGAAAATCTATCTTTAGTCCGTTCTGCTGTGGATTTACCTTTACTATGTAAGGATTTTATTATCTATCCTTACCAAATGTATTGGGCGCGAATTCATGGTGCAGATGCAGTTTTATTAATAGCAGCAATTCTCAATGATCAAGATTTGCAATACTTTATTAAAATCGCTAAAAACTTGAAAATGGCGGCTTTAATAGAAGTTCATAACTTAGAAGAACTAGATCGCGTGTTAGCTTTAGATGGAGTTTCTTTAGTCGGGATTAATAATCGCAACTTGGAAGATTTTTCTGTTGATTTGCAAACTACTTGTCAGTTAATGACAGCCAGAAGTGAACAATTGCAAGCAAAGAACATCCTTGTAGTTAGTGAATCAGGATTGCATCACCCGGAGGATTTAAGTGTAGTTAAAACAGCAGGTGCAGCCGCTGTACTGATTGGTGAATCATTAGTGAAACAACCAGATCCTCAATTAGCGATCGCCAATCTATTTGCTTAATCACAAACTATTGCCTTTTGTTTCTTGCCTAACAGCAATTATTTGTTTCCTGTGTAACAATTAATTTGGGATTAGCTAAACTTTAACTAAAAGTAAATTAAAAATCCCCAAGTTGTAATTTTACAATAAACTACATGGAGCCAATTCCTTTACCCTCTCCTATCCATTACGAACTTATACTTCAACTTTTAGAAAAGCAAACAATGACTTCCATAGGTCAAAACCAAGACCTCCGCAATCAAGTCAATCAACTGATTATTACCCTGCGAAAAGCCGCATCTCAACAAAAGCGACTAGAAGAAACTTTTCAATCTTCCTCGCTAATTATTGATCACCGTTGGTCTATTAATCATGTTGGGAATAAAGTTGATTGTTCGTGATGAATATATATTTCAACAACACAAAACCATGTCGTAAAAACCATGGATTTTGTGCCAAACTTACCAGAAAAATCAATCATAAATCTAAAATTCCCAATCCAACTTTCAATAAGCTCAACCTGGTAATATACAATGAAAGCTTATTGACGACGCGCAGCGCCAAAAATACGGTGTAGCGAAACCCACAATAGATTTTGTGGGTTGTTTTTTGTGTTTTTATCCCCTGTAGGGGTTACTTTGTATTGTATTGAAATTTTAGGAAATACAAATGGATAATAAATTGATGCTGATGATTCCTGGTCCTACCCCAGTACCAGAAGCAGCTTTACTAGCATTGGCCAAGCACCCCATTGGCCACCGGACTGGTGAATTTAGTAGCATGATGGGAGAGGTGACAGAAAACCTCAAATGGTTACATCAAACAGCAAGTGATGTATTGATGTTAAACGTCAGCGGTACTGGTGCTGTAGAAGCGGGAATAATTAATTTTCTTTCTCCAGGCGATCGCATATTAGTCGGTTCTAATGGTAAATTTGGTGAACGTTGGGTAGAAGTCGGTCAAGCTTTTGGCTTAAATGTGGAAACTGTCACCGCAGAATGGGGACAACCCTTAGATCCAGCCCAATTTGCAGCCAAACTCCAAGCTGATACCAACAAAGAAATCAAAGCTGTCATTATCACCCACAGCGAAACCTCAACTGGTGTGATTAATGACCTAGAAACTATCAACCGCCACGTTAAAGAACATGGTGAGGCTTTGATCATAGTTGATGCTGTCACCAGTCTAGGGGCTTACAACGTCCCTGTAGACGCTTGGGGACTAGATGTAGTCGCGTCCGGTTCTCAAAAAGGCTATATGATTCCTCCCGGTTTAGGATTTGTCTCCGTCAGTGCCAAAGCCTGGGAAGCCTACAAAACCGCGAAATTGCCCAAGTATTACTTAGATTTAGGTAAATATCGCAAAGCTACCGCTAAAAATACCACTCCTTTTACTCCTCCTGTTAACTTAATGGTGGCACTACACACCACCTTGGGAATGATGAAGAAGGAAGGATTGGAAGGCATCTTTACCCGTCATGAACGCCAAAAAAATGCTACTCGTGCAGCAATGAAAGCGTTAAATTTATCATTATTTGCTGGTGATAATTGTGCCAGTCCTGCCATTACCGCTGTAGCGACCCCAGGAATCGAAGCAGATAAAATTCGGTCTTTGATGAAAAAACGGTTTGATATTGCTTTAGCAGGTGGTCAAGACCATTTGAGTAATAAAATTTTCCGCATAGGTCACTTGGGTTTTGTGAGCGATCGCGATATTCTGAGCTGTATCGCCTCCCTAGAAGTTGTCCTTCCAGAAGTGGGTCATGAAAGCTTCACCTCCGGTGCTGGTATCGCAGCAGCAGCAAAAGTTTTTGCCCAATAGTCATTAAACTGGTCATGGGTAATTGATAATTGATAATTGATAATTGTCAATTGTCAATTGTCAATTTTCACCTTATGCCGTTTCTAACCAATCATAAATTTGTTCTAACTGTTCTAGAGTAATTAGCCCATACTGCCAAAGAGTCATTGTTAAAGAACCGGGATCTTGATCCCGATTACGTAATGCTACAGCCAGAGAAGCCGTAGAAATTGCCAAATCTTCCTGGAGAAAATTAATCAGCCGTGAATATCTTGATGGTGTCATTTGTCTCTCACCTCCTTGGGTAGAGTGTATAGTTAGGGCTTGCTTATCCATTTCTCGGTATTGTTATAGCCTGTATCTTATTTGTTACGCTCTTGCAAGTAATTCAAGAGTTAAAAGTTGTATAGAAAAATATGTATTTTTCCCAATAACCCTTTTGTAAAGCATTAACCTTACTGAAGGTAATACTACGCCACCCTACTGATAACAATAGGGGAAAACCCTTAATACAGTATCTCCTATATCTAGTCAGGATAAGAATTAGGAAATACTTCACCTGTGATGTTAGCGTTAGCTTTAACATCCGCTTGTTTACTTTTTTTTAAGTGACAAAGATTTCATAGCCTATACTCCGCTATTCGCGCCTATTTACACTTGCGCCAAAAGGGAGATTTTTGCTACTTCACTCTGAAGTCGTGATTTTAACTGAAAAAAACCTAAAATTCGATGTTATTCACACTACTGATAAATATTAACCTCTTCACTGCTATTTATGCTAGGTTATGTAATATTTTTTTGGTCAGAATAATTATTTATCAGTTAAAGATTCTGAATCAAGACTCATGCTATCTCCAAATCAGATCATGGTTAGATAATCCAATGCTTGATTTGACAAAAGTTCTGACTCGGCGACTTCGGGGATTTTTACTTGCAGAGGACTTTTTTCGCTCTTCATATAGTGGATAATCATACCCTGTTTACCGAAGGGTTAAAAAATCAATTTTGACCCTATCTCCTATCTGTAAACCTAATTCTCCTGCTCGTCCTGATCTGAGTTCAATAACTTGATCTATAGGGACATTCGGACCATAGGTAGGACAAGGTTCTCTATCGCAAGCAGGAGCAGCTATTTGTATATACTTAACTACACCTTTCTGGAGAAATACCATATCTAAAGCAACAGGTACATTTTTCATCCAAAACTGCACGGGTTGTGCTGAAGGAAAAACAAACAGCATTCCTCGGTTATCTGGTAAAGCCGGTCTATACATCAAACCCATCATTTGTTGTGCTTGTGTTTTCGCTACTTCTAACTGAATTTTTGTCCCTTGAGGAAGAGTAGCTTCAGCCGAAATTGGTAAATTTTGACCTGCATTTACTGGTGATTGGGTTGGTGATTCTATTGTCATAGAGGGAGATTTAGCTGTTGTGGGTGGTGAACAGCCCATGAGTAGAATACTGAGTAATATTGAACAAAAACTGAGCCAAGAAATCATAAGTAATACCGAGAACAGGAAATAGGGTGCAAGAATTAGGGAAAAAGTGATAATTTTCCTAAATCACCTCTTCCCTAATCGCCACGAGCTTATGTACTGGAATTTAGATTTTGATTATTCTACTTAATTTCTGCAAAATTGCCCACAAATTTAGATTTTATTTCTCGTTTCTCGATTTTAAGAGTCTCTTAATACATAACCTACACCACGCACTGTTTGAATCAGGCGTTTTTGGCCTTCTTCCTCAATTTTGAGGCGAAGATAACGAATATATACTTCAATGACATTAGACTCACCCATAAAGTCATAACCCCAAACATTTTCTAAGATTTGTTCGCGGGTTAATACTTCACGGGGATGTTCCATTAAGAATTTTAAGAGTTCAAATTCTTTCATGGTTAAGTCAATGGCTTTACTGCTGTAAATAGCGCGACGTGTTCCTATATCCAATACTAAATCGCCAAATCGTAATTGTTCGGTGGTATCAATGTCAGGTTTGAGATAGAGACGAATTAGCTTTAAAAAATCTTCCGAACGATAAGGTTTTAGGATGTAATCGTCAGCACCAGCATCTAGACAAGCTACACGATCATCTACTGTATCTCTAGCCATTAAAACCAGTACAGGAGAACGATTACCCATGTTTCTGAGATTTTTACATAGAGATAGTCCTGATTCTCCGACTAGCATTCTATCTACAACAATAAGAGCGGGTTGACGATGGTTAGAACCACCATCGTCATCACGACAGTATTCTAGTCCATGGGCTGTATCATGAGTCACAATTGCATCATAGCCAGCTTCTTGTAAGTCAAAAGCTAACTGATTAGCTAAAGTTTCATCGGGTTCAATTACCAACACAAAAACAGAGGAATTTTGAGCAGCTATCATAGCAGTCTGGGTGATTGGATTGGGAATTTGAAATTTTTATACCAATTTGCATCATGATTGCAACTAATGAAAAGACACAAAGCTGATGCAGTCTGCCTTTGACAATCAAGAATCTCAAATGATATACAGTAGAATTCAACGAGTCAGGATGAACAGTCAGTTGATGTTTAACGCTAGAGTCATGTTTTAATTGTCAGTTTGTACTTCATGTACCTGCAATATGCAGTAATTACTAGATTCTAACTCTTGACTTCTGACCGAATTTTAGATTTCCAATTGAGAATTCTGGCTTGAATGATGCAAAATCTCCAATTCATCCGCTGGTTTTAAGTATGGGAAAATCCCAATTCTCTTGCCGAAGCGCCAGAATTAAAGAATGGAGCCAAGCTAAAATTTAAAATTGTTTGACTCGTGTTGAATTATTCCCAATACCATCACCTGACAAGTAATTCTGGAAAAATACTCAAAACAGAAGTTTTTACCAATAATTACTGACAACTAAGGCAATTCTACTGAATTGGGTTTAGCAATATGCGGTAAACCCCAACCTAATTTTTCTCGGAGAACACGGAAAAACTCTGGTGATTGGAGACGAATAAACCGGGCGCTATAGGGCGATCGCTCCATATATACCCGATCTTCTGGCAAAATATAACATCCACCATTTCCATCTACTACCATCACTAATCGCGGAATGTTAACAGGATAGATATTAACTGGTTCATTATCGGGAAACACCAAAGCCCTAGAAGCTAGGGAATGGGGACAAATGGGTACTAACTGTAATACAGGGACACCAGGAGTAATTACTGGTCCACCTGCGCTTAATGAATAAGCTGTAGAACCCGTAGGGGTGGAAACAATAATCCCATCAGCCGCAATATCCACTGGTGAATGTCGCCCCACTGCAATTTCAAAATGGCACATACAAGTTAAAGGTTCTCGATGTAGCACCATTTCATTTAAACAAAGGGCTTCCCATGTCACTGCATCTCCCCGGAGAACTTTGACAGTGAGCATGACTCTATCTTCAATTTCGTATTCACCCGCCATTACTTGTTCTATGGCTTGGGGCAATTGGTTGAGATAAGTTTCCGTCAAAAATCCCATGTGACCAGTATTAACTGTCAGCATGGGTATACCACAGGGGGCGACTAGGCGTGATGCTGCTAACACAGTTCCATCTCCCCCTAACACCACTGCAAATTTCATATCTGAGTCAAAGCCAGGGGGCGTAAGACCTTCAATAGGGGTGTGACAAACAGGACTGTCTGGTTGAGGATAGCCTAATATACCACCGATACTCGCGGTGACACAGACATCCCAACCAGCCGCGGTGAGTTTGTCTTTCAGTTCGATAGCGACATGACTCGCTACCGGTTTAACGTCGTTATAGATGATGCCTGCTTTCGGCACAGTTTACAATTCCATACCCAAATATTGAATGTTTTTAACACATTTTGGACTACTATATAGCATTCCTCAATCATTTGTGAGAAATCTATTGTCTATGTCTATCTTTCTAGCTATTGATTTTGGAAGATTGTTTAAAGGGAGTTTTTTTACTTTTCTGCTTTTTGGTTTTAGCTTTCTCATAATCTAACTCTTTCAGCTTCTTCATAATCCGGCTGAAGTATTCTTGGAGGTAAACTTCCAGGGTGGTAGTTTGTTCTTTATCTAACCCAAAGACAGTATATACTTCGTCCATTGTTTCTGAATTTAGAGCTTTCCCACTGGCTAAAACTTCGGTAAAAGCTAATCTATCAGCCACGTTCCATCCCCACTGAAAGAAACGTAAACAGTTCTGCACAGTCCGCAGTAAGCCTATGGGCATCCGTGTTACTTTTGCATCTCTATCAGATAACCGTTCACAAAGATTAATAATTTCCTCTGCACTCCAAGCGCGAGTTCCCACGACAGGGAAGGCTTGTTTTTCTGTTTCTGGCACACTCAAAGCCCGAACAGCGAATTTAGCAATGTCTTGGGTGTCCATATACGCAATAGGCGAAGATGTACCTGTTACCCACACAGGCTGTTTTTCAAGAATAGGTATACCATACTGACCAATTAACCCTTGCATAAAGCCGGCTAACCGTAAAATGGTATAATTTAAACCTGATTCTGCTAAGAATGCTTCTGTACATCGCTTAATTTCCATCAGCGGTACATTCGGGTATTTATCGGCATCGAGAATTGAAAAGAAAATAAATCTTTCTACACCAGCAGTTTTAGCTGCTTGAATTAATGCTACTTTCCCATCCCAGTCAACCTGTTTAATAGTCAGTGAATCTGTAGCACGGGATGTAGCAGCATCAATGACTGCGGTTACACCTACTAAGGCCTCTGGCAAGGTTTGAGGATTACATAAATCTCCCCTTACCAGTTCTGCACCCCATTCTTTCAAAAAAGCAGCTTTTTTAGGACTCCGAACGAGACAGCGGACTTTGTAACCTTCATCAATTGCGCGACGAGCCACTTGTCTTCCCAAGGTGCCAGTTGCACCGACTATTAATAATGTCATGGGGTTGGTTATATATTTTAATGTTTATGAAAAGAATCTTAACAGAATTAGTTATCTAAATAAAACTTTACATATTTTTAAGGAGAAAGAAGTCGTAGGGGCGAAGCATTCGGGCGATAAATTATCCATTTTTGTCAAGGCTATTTTCCGAATGCTTCGCCCTTACAGGAGTCAGACGAAACAAGAAAGAAATTTTTTCCCCTGCGCCCCTGCCCTCTATTCTTCTGCGCCTTGAATTTTGAGTAAGAAAGCACCAATTGCCCAACCTACAAAGATTAGACCGAAAGATAGCATCGCTGCATTTAAGATTTCGCCACCCATTTGCTGTAATTCTCCCTTATGGATTGTTGATTTATGTGTCTTGTCTCTAATGCTGAACTTGATTTGAAGGCTCAAATCTCATTTTCAACTTTGAGGACTCAGGTAAACTTGGTCTATTCGCATGATTGAGTTAGACCTTCGTCAATAATTCTAAACCAATTCAGGGGTGATAATTGAGGATAGGCTGGGAAATCCCGCCCCCATAACATGACTAATGACCAATGAATAATCAAAATAAACGTATACGGTTGGCATTGACGCTTGGAGATCCGGCGGGTATTGGCTCTGAAGTAATTTTAAAAGCTTTAGCAGATCCAGAAGTTACTCAAAACTGTGATCTGGTAGTGGTGGGTAGTAGAACTTTATTAACTAAAAATTATGAATATATTAGTAAAAATACTGACAATTCTCTAGCTTTGGTGAATCCTGCTGATTTGTCTATGATTGATATTCCTACTGCTGGGGAAATTATTAATGGTGTAGGGAATGCGGCTAGTGGTGCAGCTAGTTTTGCTTATATGGAATATGCGATCGCTCAAACCTTAGCGGGTGAGTTTGATGGGATTGTGACAGCACCTATTGCTAAATCGGCTTGGAAGGCAGCGGGTTACAATTATCCAGGACAAACAGAACTTTTAGCCCAAAAGGCTGGTGTTGACCGTTTTGGGATGTTGTTTGTGGGGCGATCGCCTTTTACTGGCTGGACACTCCGCGCTCTACTTGCTACCACACATATTCCTTTACGTCAAGTAGCTGATACTTTAACACCGCAATTATTAACTTTGAAATTAGATTTGCTGGTGGAGTGTTTAGAAAATAATTTTGGGATTAAAAATGGGAGAATTGCGATCGCTGGATTAAATCCCCATAGTGGAGAAATGGGACAATTGGGAACAGAAGAAATTGATTGGCTAATTCCCTGGTTGGAGTCAGAACGCCAAAAACGTCCCCATTTAAAGCTAGAAGGACCTATACCCCCTGATACAATGTGGGTTAAACCGGGTATTGCTTGGTATGGTAATTCTGTGATCAAAAATCCGGCTGATGCTTATTTAGCACTTTATCACGACCAAGGTTTAATTCCGGTGAAGTTAATGGCTTTTGATCGGGCTGTAAATACTACCATTGGTTTACCGTTTGTGAGAACTTCCCCAGATCATGGAACAGCGTTTGATATTGCGGGAAAAGGGATTGCTGATGCGACAAGTATGAAAGCAGCGATTCAATTAGCGGTAGAGTTGGTGAAGCAGAAAGTATAGTTTAAATGTATAGGGGTAAAAAAAGCGCAACTCTTACCTATAGAATTAAACGTAGGACTTACGCACAAGTCACGAAAGAACGAACCACGAAGGAACGAAGGACACGAAGACAAGAGGGTTTCAGAGATATTTTGCGTAAGTCCTAAAACGATTAGGCAATTTTGGCTATACCCCCCTGAAAATCAAACCCAGAAAGATATAGGTTAGGAGTGTAGTCGCTTATAAGACAAGCACATGAATATCCAACCTAGAGAAATTCAAAAATACCTAAAAGTAGATGGGACAAATCCTTTTGATAATTGGTTTGATTTTCTACGAGATAGAAGAGCAAAAGCTAAAATTAGAGCCAGACTTGACAGAGTTGAAGATGGTAATCTAGGAGACTGTAAGTCCGTTGGAGAAGGTGTATTTGAACTGAGAATAGACTATGGACCAGGCTACCGGATATACTTTGGACAGGAAGGATCAAAAATTATTTTGCTCTTGTGTGGTGGTGACAAAAACACACAGATCCAAGATATTCGTAAAGCCAAAGAATATTGGGAAGATTATCGGAGTCGAGACAATGCCTAGAAGTACAAGTTATCACGTCAAACTAATTAAAGACTTACAAGATCCTCTAGAAGCAGCAGCTTATATTGAAGTCGTTATAGAAGAAGGTGATCCTAATATGTTAAATAAAGCACTCAAAAATGTAATTGAGGCTCAAGGTGGAATTGATAGATTTTCAGAGACAGTACAGCAATCCTATAATAAATTTGCACAAATTCTTGCTGAAAAAGGAGAAATTGAGTTTTATGCTTTGACTAATGTACTTAATGCTTTGGGATTGCAGTTAGCAGTAACAGTGAAGTCAGCTTGAATTATTCAAATCATGAAACTATTGTTAATTTTACAATCACCGAAAAATGGTCAGAAGGCCAAACTCCTTCCCACTGTTGACTGTCAATAATAACTTGTTCTGTTTGGAAAGAGCGATCGCAATATATAGTATCAATAGCATCCCAAGCAGCACCTGTAAAATCGTGAAAGGTTTTTTGTTGTTCTAGAGGAAGAGTAGCTAAAGGATCTTGTAATTGTTTACCATTAGCTAAAGGTGATAGGAAAATTTGTCGTTCTGGGGTGTGAGGATTGGCGTTAAAATCTCCTGATAACAGTAAATAATCTTCTGGTGGAAATTGGGCTAAACGTTGACTAATTAAAGCTGCACTTAATTCTCTAGATTTGGCATTTTCATGATCTAGATGGGTATTTACAAGAGTTAGAAAAATACCAAGATTACTAACTTCAAAATTACCCCAAGTTGCCATACGTGGTAAACGAGTTCCCCAAGTAATACTACCAGGAATTTCTGGAGTATCACTGAGGTAAAAATCTTGTGTTTGCTGAAGCTTCAGGCGTTGAGGCTTGTAGAAAATTGCACAATGTTCGCTTTGTCCTGTCCCCGTGCGATCGCCCCCAATAATTTTATATTCTGGTAAAAGTGCTTGTAAATCTCTCAGTTGATGGGTTTTTCCCTCCTGCGTACCCATTAAATCCGGTTGGTAGTGCTGGATTAAAGAAGCGATCGCACCTACACGCTTTGTCCACTGACGCACCCCTGAATCTGGTTTGTCATAGCGGAGATTAAAGGTCATTACAGTAATTTGCATTGATATTGTTTTAAGCTGAAGATGGGGAAATATTTTGAGAATATCTTGTAAAGGAGAAAAATTAAAGCCTTTATCTGAGGCTTGAATAGACATCAATCCCTGACTGGCTTTAGCTTCACCATCTCTGAATTAATCACACTGATCATCTAATCAAGCCCCAATATAAACACTTAGGTAATGCACGTATTAAACCAATTTTTGCAGCGATACCTGCGGTGGGCGTAGCGATCGCCACAATCCTGTTTGCAAAAGTTTAAACTTTGGTGTTTTCTGGTGGATCAAATTTATAACCATAACCCCGCACCGTTTTAATAAACTCCGGCATACTAGAATCAACTTCCATTTTCTTCCGCAACTGACCAATATGGACATCCACAACTCGTCCATCTCCCACATAGTCACAACCCCAAATCTTTTGGATAAGTTGAGCGCGACTCCAGGCTTGTCCAGGATGGTTAGCCAAAAAATGTAAGATATTAAACTCTAAGGCTGTTAAGGCTAAAGGTTTATCATTGAGCGTCACCTCTCGCGCCTCTGAGTTAATCGCTAACTGGTTAAAAGTGAGTCTTTGAGAAGAATGGGGCTGAATATAGCGGACACGCCTTAACAGGGCTTCTACCCTGACTTCCACCTCAGCTAGACTAAATGGTTTAGTTAAAAAATCATCCGCACCAGCCGCCAGGACTTTAATTTTATCCGCTTCATCATTGCGACTCGTGAGCATCATTACTAAAACATTGGTACGACTCTGCATTTCCTGGCAAAGCTTATAACCATTTGCATCTGGTAAATTCCAGTCTAGAATCACTAACGCAGGATTCATTTTATCAAATAATACCATGGCGTTTTTACCATCCGCTGCTGATTCTATTTGATATTTCCGACTTAAAAAACGCTGAATGAGGTTGCGGACACTGAAATCGTCATCAACAACCAGAATCTTGGGATTAGTTGTAGGCAGGTTATCCATAATGCAATCTATTGTTATTTTGGCAATTTGCTGTAGCGATAGATGCTGGTTAAGTTAGGTTCTTAAAGGTGAATTTACTCTCCATTCCTTGTCAATTAGCTATTTCAGGCAGAATGTAGGAAAAAAGGTACTTGTAGTGTATTTACTTGTGTGATTTAAAGAAAATAAACTAATTAACTGTATCCACTGAGATTGACTATGACCCTGACTCGTTTTGAAGATATGTGTCGTATGTATGTACACTAAATTTTCCATGAAGTTTATGCAAACTTTAGATATTTTACTCTTTAAAAAGAGTATAAGTAATGTACAATTTTGGTATTTTTTCAAGATTTTTTAGTATAAATTCAGATATATAACCGAAAATAAGGTAAAAAGGTTTTTTGTGTTCTTCTTGGCACTACACTACCAGTAGAATTTCAATAATTGACAATGGATAATTGACAATTGACAATTAATTACCTTACTCTGGAATGTGATGATTGAGAAAGAAGAATTTTTTGGCTTTTTCTGCGTTCGGAGTTTCTCAGGGGTTGATATGTTTCTAATATCAGGAAATACCCGACTTCTCTAAAAAATCGGGTATGTTGTTGTGTAAATTAAATTGAGGATTGCTACAACAATCCTACATATAAGTATTAATACTGAGGAACAGAAGCATCTACTTCTTGACTCCAAGCATTAATTCCCCCTTTCACATTTGTGCCAGTAATTCCCGCTTCCTTGAGAATACCCAAGGCTTTTGCAGAACGTCCACCCATTTTACAATGAGCAATTAAACGGTTTCCGTTGAGTAATTCTTTTACCTTAGCCACACCATCACCATTTTCAATATCTGGCAATGGTACTAACACTGAACCCGGAATTTTAGCAATTTCATACTCATGAGGATTACGCACATCTAGCAGCACAAAGTCCTTTGCACCACTATCTAATAATGTCTTCAATTCCTTCACGGTCATTTCTTGAATTTCCATCTGCTGTTTCGCTTCTTCTGCTTGAGCTTGGGGAATACCACAGAATTGTTCGTAATCTATGAGCTTGTCAATAACTGGACGGATAGGGTTAGGACGCAGTTTCAACTCCCGGAATTTCATATCCAAGGCATTGTAAAGTACCAGTCTACCACTCAGGGTAGTACCATTACCCAGGATAATTTTCACGGTTTCTGTGGCTTGAATAATCCCAATCATCCCTGGTAAAATTCCCAGCACACCACCTTCTGCACAAGAAGGAACCATTCCTGGTGGTGGTGGTTCTGGATATAAATCCCGATAGTTGGGACCACCTTCATAATTAAAGACGGTTGCTTGTCCTTCAAAACGGAAGATAGAACCGTAAACGTTAGGTTTATCTAACAATACGCAAGCGTCATTGACTAAATACCGAGTTGGGAAGTTATCAGTTCCATCAACAACGATATCGTAAGGACGAATAATATCGAGGGCGTTTTCTGAACTCAGACGAGTTTCATGCAAATCAACCTGACAATGAGGGTTAATCTCATGAATCCGGTTTTTTGCTGATTCAATTTTCGGTTTACCTACCCAAGATGTTCCATGAATAACTTGACGTTGCAGGTTGGAGGTATCCACAATATCAAAATCAACAATACCAATTCTGCCTATACCTGCGGCTGCAAGATATAACAGTAATGGTGAACCTAGTCCACCTGTACCAATACACAATACACTGGCGGCTTTTAGGCGTTTTTGTCCTTCCACTCCCACTTCTGGTAAAATTAAGTGGCGGGAATAACGTTCGTAGTCGTCTTTTGTCAACTGGATTTCATCCAGATTGGGATTTAGCATAGCAGTTGTATGAATCAGCGCGGAGTATTAATGTTAACTTAAAATTGCTAATTTTATTAGTTTAATTGTCTCGATTTGAAACTGGTGGTTGTCATCAAGAATCCTGCTTTGCAGTTCACCAGGTTGATTATTTTGTACGGATATTATCACATAAGAGTATTTTGGACAAGGATATATCCTATTTATTTTATAGCAATTTGATCTCCTAGCTTTGGCTAAACCAAATCATTTTTCTCATTTAGCCAAATAGGGGATTTTCACCCCTCTCTACTAGCTACCTATATTCCTCAACGCAGACCAACTACTAGCAATAGGCATTCTCCAACCAGTCCCAAAAGCGCGGTCAGTAATTTTTAATCCCGGTGCAGCTTGTCTGCGTTTAAATTCCGCACGAGATAATAATTGTAATACCCTATCCACAATTGCCGGTTCATGACCTGCGCTAATAATTTGTGCTGCTGATTGATGTTGATGAATCAAACGGTCGAGAATATCATCTAAAATTTCATAAGGTGGAAGAGAATCTTGGTCAACTTGACCAGGTTTAAGTTCCGCACTAGGTGCTTTAGTGAGAATATTTTCGGGAATAACTTCTTTTTGTTGATGAGAATTTAACCATTTACAGATAGAATAAACGCGGGTTTTCGGAACATCAGCAATAACCGCTAAACCACCATTCATATCACCATAAAGAGTACAATAACCAACAGCAACTTCTGATTTATTACCAGTAGATAAAAGCAAATAACCGAACTTATTAGAAATTGCCATTAATAAATTACCACGAATGCGAGATTGCAGATTTTCTTCCGCAATCCCAAATTCTGTGCCTGCAAATAACTCACCAAGAGAGTTATCAAAACTTTGCATTAATTCCCCAATTGGTAAAATCTGGGTTTGAATATCTAAATTTGCTGCTAATGCTAAAGCATCACTAATAGAATGTTCAGAACTATAGGGAGAAGGCATTAACACACCAATCACATTTTCTTTCCCTAATGCGGCAGTCGCAATAGCCGCAACCAAAGCAGAATCTACTCCCCCACTTAAACCCAACAATACTTTAGAAAAGCGACATTTACCAACATAATCTTTTACTCCCAAAACTAAAGCATTCCAAATTTCCTCATCTTCAGATTCATTAGCAGGAGAAATATCAGCTAATTCTAAATCTTGTTTATCGGTATTAAATTCAACAGTCAGAAAATCAGAAACAAAACCCTTAGCCCGACAAACAATTTCACCTTGTTTATTTAAAGCAAAACTCCGTCCATCAAAAATCAAATCATCATTTCCACCAACTTGATTAGTATAAATAAGAGGCTGTTGGAAATTAGCAGCAGTATGTTTTAACATCGCTTCTCGCAGATGTTGCTTACCAACGGTATAGGGTGAAGCGGATAAATTCACAATTAAATCTACACCCAAATTTGCTAAATCAGCAATAGGATTAACTGCGTAACTCCGCTTACCCCAAAATTCCTCATCATTCCATAAATCTTCGCAAATTGTCACACCAATATTGAGATCATCTAATTTAAAATAATTGGCTTCTAGTCCTGGTTCAAAATAGCGTTTTTCATCAAAAACATCGTAAGTTGGTAATAACCTTTTATGGAAAATTTGTTGAATGTTTCCTGATGTTAATAAAGCAATACTATTAAATAAATTTTTCTCTCCAGTAATATGTGCTTGGGAATTTTTAGCAACCGTTCCCACTAATACAGCTAAATCTTCTGGTAAATCTTTGGCTAATTTTTGCAATGTCTGATCCATTGCATTTATAAAACTAGGATTTAGTAATAAATCTCTGGGTGGATAACCACAAATAGATAACTCAGGTGTTAATAATAAACGCACACCCGTTGACGCTGCTGCTTGTGCCATTTCCAGGATTTTTTGGGCATTTCCTGTTAAATCACCAATAATAGGATTAATTTGAGCGATCGCGATTTTCATAATTTATCTGCGTTTATTTGCGTTCATCTGCGTTTAATTATTTTTCCTTAAATAAACACCAACGGCTTATCTTTAAATGGTGCAAAAGCTGCTTTATCAAACTTATACAAACTCGCAGGACGACCTGCACCTCGTGATACTTTAATTCCGGTATCTGACAGAAAACCTAACTTGAGTAACCGCGCTCGAAAATTAGAATAATCTGCAAAATTTTCCCCTAAAACTGTTGTGTATAGTTGATACAAATCGTTTAAGGTAAAAGTTTCTGGCAAGACTTCAAAAGCTACAGGACTATACTCTAATTTGTTTTTTAATCTTCTATGTCCATAGGTAATAATCTCATTGTGGTCAAATGCTAATTGGGGTAATTGTTTAACAGGATACCAAGCAATACCAGCGACTTTATCAGCAATTAATTCTGCTTCTTCAAACCTGACTAAAGCAAAATAACTAACTGATAAATAACGGACTCCATAACTATCAATTTCTTCTCTAGGATCACGATTTGGACCACCAAAAGTATAAAGTTGTTCTAAATAAAGATTATTTACCTTTATTTTCTCAGCCATAATCCGATAAGCAGCATCTTCTAAAGATTCTCCTTGACGGACTAAAGTACCGGGAAGACTCCAATAATTTAAAAATGGTTCTTGCTGTCGCATGACTAAGAGAACTAACAGCCGATTTTGGGCAGTATCTACAGAAAAAATCACATTATCAACACCAACTTTAAAGTCAGCTAAAGGTTGTTGATTTATGGAGTTTAGAATCTTTTTTGGGTTACGTATTGGCATTCGTACAAATGCTGTTGATGAATATAATCAAGTACAGGAGGTGTGAGAGTATTAATATCTCCTTGTTCACGAAAAGCGGTCGAGGAAACATCTAAACCAATTAAATTAGCAATGGCAATTTTTCCTCCTATTTGTTTAACTTTTTCTAAACTAGCATTATCTATTACATATCCTGGTCTGGGAATGACCAGTAATTGCACTTGTTGTAATAAATCTTGAACGTGATACCAACGCGGTAATTGATTGACTAAATCAGCACCAATTACTAAAGTATATTCAATATTTTCACCCCATTTAAATTTGGCTTTACCTACAGTTTCTAGAGTTTTCCAACTACTTAAATCCTGTTCTAAAGCTATATTTTGGTTGGCGACATTGATATCTTTAATTAACAGTTCTAACATTGCTGCCCGATGTGGTAAAGGCGTTTGTTGGGATTTTAAAGGATTATCCGCAGCCCACACAGCCACCCAATCATAATGTTTAGATAACCACTTGAGAATTATTAAATGTCCAGCAGTTGGAGGATCTGCACTTGTCCCAAACAAAGCAATTTTCATGATTTTTGAGGCTTATTTGCTCATTAATTTGATTTACATAACTAACGCAAAATATCTTTAAAACTCTCTTATCTATCCCTAACGGGACGCTTCGCGAACGTTTACTTCGTTCCTATGCCTTCGGCACGCTTCGCGAACGTGGTTTATTTTCTTTTCGTTTTTTCTGTCAATTTCTGTAATGATTCGGAAATTTCAATTTTGACAGAAATGGGATTTTCTAATCTGCGTGTTTCTTCAGATAAACTAGCAACTGAAGCCTTAGTGCGTTGACGAATCATTGTTAAAGTTTCTGGAGATTGTAATTGTTTACCATCTTTCATTACTAACTGTAATAATGGTTTTTCATTTTCAGAATTTTCAGCTATTAAGCCCAATCTATCTTTCTCTAATTTACCTGCTGTAAATGAGCGAAAAATTTGTTTTTTACCTGGATAAGTGAATTTACCACTTGATTCTTTTATGACGGGAATTCCATCAATATCAACAAGTTTATAAACTCCATTTACTGGTGAACCTGTCACTAATTTTGTTCCTAATCCATAACTATCAATTTCTGCTCCTTCTCTTCTAAGTCTACTAATTTCCCATTCATCTAAATCGCCACTAGCAAATATTGAAATATTCGGTAAAAGCGATCGCACTTGTTTTGATAAACTGACTAAATCTCCAGAATCTAACCTGACTCCAGATAATTCCATTTTGCCAGAATTCACCTTTTCTGCTAATTTCTCCGCAGCCGCAACCGTGTCATAAGTATCAATTAATAAGGGCGCACCGGGAAAATATTGATGAAATGCTGTAAAAGCTTGTTCTTCGCTCCCTTCTAAAGCTGATAAAGCCATGACTAAAGCGTGTGCCATTGTACCACTTGGTTTTTGTCCTAGCTGTAGCGCAGCTAACACATTAGAGGTGGCATCTAAACCACCAGCTAAAGCCGCCCGTGCCGCCCAAAGAGAGGCTTGGGGGCTAAAAGCTCTTCGCGTCCCAAATTCTAAAAGAGTAGCTTTTTCACCCGCTATATCCCGTAATCTTGCGGCTCTAGTGGCAATTAATGTTTGATAATTAAGAGTATTTAAAAGATATGTTTCTACTATCTGCGCTTGCCATAATGGTGCTTCTATTCTCAACAGGGGTTCATTTGCAAATACCGCTGTTCCTTCAGGAATAGCCCATACATCTCCAGTAAAACAACCTTCCCGCAAAAGTTGCCAAAAACCCGGATTTGCATGGGAAAAAATGCCCGTTTTTTGTAAAGCTACAATTTGGGAATCATTAAATCTGAATTTAGTCAAATATTCCAAAGCTTGCGCTAAACCCATAGCTATTAAATAGCCAAAACCATCAGGTAAGCGTCTGACAAATAACTCAAAACTGGATGGCTTGTGTTCTATACCTTCACCCACATAACAAGCTGTCATTGTGAGTTGATACAAATCCGTTAGTAAGCTATAGTCCTCAGAACTGAGATTTAGTTCGGGATCTTGAGAGCTTTTCTTTTTATAGTTTATATCTGGGAAAGTTGTCATCTGAGATTCCCCCTACCAAAAATGCTTCTTTATTTATGGTAAATCTTACCATAAATAATGTCAAGTCTTAGTTAATCAATAGTGGTAAATTTCCCAAAAGCCTGTATTGGCAAGGGTATTAAGCTCTTTTTTCCAATTATTTTACATTTCTTAATAGTACAAACTATAATTTTGTTCTCAAAAAACCCGATTATAAATTTTCAGTTACAATTAGAATTAAAGAGAAAAGTTAGAAAAATCTTGATTATAAAGTATTGCAAAGTTATCTAAAAAAATATTGTGTTGAGTATAGATATATGGAGAATATGAGCAGATAGCTAATCATCGTATTAAAGTATAGATATCACCGATTAAAAACCTGAAAAAAGGGGCTTTAAGATCATGGCTATCTACAGAATGGTTGCTAATATGGCTCAATTTATTTCTGAAGGCTTTATGCGGATTTTCACCCCTACTAATGATGCCTATCCTGTGATTGGGGTGCAACCTTTTACAGGTAATCTATATAAAAGAGGTAGAGCAGCTTGGTAGGTATTGACTTCGTAAAACTTAAGCTACTTTTAAATAATCAGAATAGGGATACTGTCAAACTTTTGATGTGTCCCTATCTTTTATTATTTAACCCTAAACAGGTTTGTAGTGAGGACTTTAGTCCTCATTTAAAGGCTGAAGCCCTTACTACCAAATTATCTCAATATTTTTTACATTACTTAATCTAAGTTGATTTATTTTTGTCTAGTTACTAACTATGGAACGAGTGATCAAAAGTGGAATTGGCTGGCGAATAGGTTGGAATCCAGACGCACCAGAATTTAAAGGACTAATTGGTACAGAAGATTGGGCAATAGAATTGACAGAAGCTGAATTAAACGAATTTTGTCGCCTCCTTTATCAGCTTGCAGATACAATGAAGCACCTAGCGACAGAATTAATGGCAGAGGAAAAAATTGCCTGTGAAGCCGAAAGCAACTTACTATGGATGGAAGTAGAAGGTTATCCCCATGCCTACAATCTACGCTTCATTCTCAATACAGGACGTGGAACAGAAGGTGCATGGCCAGCCGCTGCTGTAACTGAGTTATTGCAAGCAACAAGAATGCTCAAAGTTTTTTGAAAAACCCCTTGCTATTTTCCCGAAACTTGTGATATCTTTGTAAGAGTGACTGAATTAATTTTAGATGCACAAATTTGGAAAATCCCCAACTCCAAAATTCTAAAGTTCCCAGTTTGCATTTACGGGGCGTAGCGCAGCTTGGTAGCGCGCCACTTTGGGGTAGTGGAGGTCGTGGGTTCGAATCCCGCCGCTCCGATTTTATTAATTTTCGATTTTATTGACCAAAAACATCTCAATTGTGGCAATCTGAGAAGCAGAACCCTTGCAATTTGATATTTTAGCTACAGAAAATCTACCAGTTTAGATTATGCAAACTCTGCCAACTCTTGAAACTCATAAGACCACATCTAGTCAACCAGCCTTTGACACCACCATCAAACGTCGCAAAACCCGTCCTGTAAAAATCGGAGATGTCACCATTGGGGGAGGATACCCAGTAGTGGTACAGTCAATGATTAATGAAGACACCCTAGATATAGATGGTTCAGTTGCGGGTATTCGTCGTCTCCATGAAATAGGCTGCGAAATTGTCCGCGTTACAGTCCCCAGTCTTGGACACGCTAAAGCTTTAGCGGAAATCAAACAAAAATTAATCAAAACTTACCGTGATGTGCCAATTGTCGCCGATGTCCATCACAACGGGATGAAAATTGCCTTAGAAGTTGCCAAACATATCGAAAAAGTCCGAATTAATCCAGGATTGTATGTATTTGAAAAACCAAATACCAGCCGCACCGAATATACAAAAGCTGAATTTGATGAAATTGGCGAAAAAATCCGCGAAACCTTAGCACCGCTGGTAATTTCCTTGCGTGATCAAGGTAAAGCCATGCGAATTGGCGTAAATCATGGTTCTTTAGCCGAAAGAATGCTATTTACCTATGGTGATACTCCAGAAGGAATGGTGGAATCAGCTATAGAATTTATTCGTATTTGTGAATCTTTGGATTTTCACAATGTGGTAATTTCCATGAAAGCTTCACGAGTTCCGGTTATGGTGGCTGCATATCGTCTCATGGCCAAACGCATGGATGATTTGGGTATGGATTATCCCCTACATTTAGGCGTAACAGAAGCAGGTGATGGTGAATATGGCAGAATCAAATCTACTGCCGGTATTGCCACATTACTAGCTGACGGCATTGGTGATACAATCCGCGTATCTTTGACAGAAGCACCAGAAAAGGAAATTCCGGTTTGTTACAGCATTCTCCAAGCTTTGGGTTTGCGGAAAACAATGGTTGAGTATGTTGCTTGTCCTTCTTGTGGACGGACTTTATTTAATCTAGAGGAAGTGCTGCACGTAGTCCGAGAAGCCACTAAACACTTGACTGGTTTAGATATCGCTGTCATGGGTTGTATTGTCAATGGTCCAGGAGAAATGGCAGATGCTGACTATGGCTATGTTGGTAAAACCCCTGGTTATATTTCCTTGTATCGTGGACGGGAAGAAATTAAAAAAGTCCCAGAAACACAAGGTGTAGAGGAATTAATCAACCTCATTAAAGCCGACGGACGTTGGGTTGATCCATAAATCAGGTGATTGGTGATAGGTGACAGGTGACAGGGAGTAGGGGAAAGAATTTCCTAATGACAACGGACAACTGACGACTGACAACGGACAACTGACGACTAACAACTGACAACTGACAAATTACCCATTACTAATTACCCATTACCAATCACCAATCCCTGTGTTAGATTGAGCATACTTGATATATATTTTTTTCATTAACATAACCGTCATTATGGTAATTACAAAAAGTAAGCTGGTTTTAAGTGCTACGGTAGTAACGCTTTCGACGATCGCTGTTACTAGTCTTGGTATTCACTCAAGTGGTCAAGCTTTATTTCAAGATAGTCACAAGGATTTAGTTGATGAAGTTTGGCAAATTATTTACTACCGATATGTAGATGGCACTTTTAATCAAGTAGATTGGCAAGCTGTTCGTAAAGAATATTTAAGCAAGTCTTATACTGATAAAAAAGAAGCTTATACGTCCATTCGGGAAATGCTCAAAAAGCTGGAAGATCCTTACACCCGCTTCATGGACCCAGATGAATTCAAGAATATGCAAGTTGATACTTCTGGAGAACTTACAGGTATTGGTATCACTATCAGTCAGGATGAAAAAACCAAACAATTGGTTGTTATTGCCCCCATTGAAGATACACCTGCATTTAAAGCAGGTATTTTAGCTAAAGATGCCATTATCGAAATTGATGGAAAAAGTACCAAAGGCATGGATACTAATGATGCAGTATCCCTCATTCGTGGTGAAGCAGGAAGTCGGGTGAAGCTGACAATTCTGCGGAATGGGCAGAAAAAACTCTTTAATATCCAACGAGCGCGAATTGAAATCCATCCTGTCCGCTATTCGGAAAAGAACACCCCAGCGGGTAATATTGGCTATATTCGTTTAAATCAATTCAGTGCTAATGCTAGTAAGGAAATGAAAGATGCTATTAAAAAGTTAGAAGCTAAGAAGGTTTCTGGATATGTTTTAGATTTGCGTGGTAATCCTGGCGGACTACTATACTCAAGTATAGAAATTGCCCAAATGTGGATGGATAAAGGAACGATTGTCTTTACGATTGATCGTCAAGGTAGTCAAGATAAACAAGTTGCCAATGGTTCAGCTTTGACTAATAAACCGTTGATGATCTTAGTGGATAAAGGTTCAGCTAGTGCTAGTGAAATTCTTTCGGGTGCGTTACAAGATAATAAACGTGCGACTTTAATTGGAGATCAGACTTTTGGTAAAGGTTTAGTACAATCGGTGCAACCTCTAAAATCTGGTGCCGGTTTGGCTGTAACGATCGCTAAATATCATACTCCTAGTGGTAAAGATATTAATAAACATGGTATTGACCCAGATATAAAAGTGGAATTGACTGATGCCCAACGACAAGATTTATGGCTGCGTGAACGGGATAAGCTAGGTACTCTTGAAGATCCCCAATTTGCCAAAGCTGTGGAATTGTTAGGTAAACAAGCTTCTCAAAACACCGATCCAATTAAGAAAAATTAAGAAGGAGTCACAGCAGTAGGGGCGCAGGGTCTGCGCCCAGCTAGGAGTCATTAAACAGTCACTGGTTGACGAACTTCCACTGCTTCTCCAGTTAAGCTAAAAGCACGAACTTCGGTAATTTTCACTTCGACTATTTGCCCTTTTAGTTGATGAATATCACCAGTAAAGAAAGTGAGACGATTACCACCAGTGCGTCCCATGACCTGAGTTTTATCTTTGCTGTTTTGATCTTCTACTAATACTTTTTCAGTGCGTCCCAAGTAACGCTGCGATCGCTCGGCTGCTTTGATATTAACTAAATGATTTAATCTTTGCAATCTGTCGCTTTTGACTTCTTCACTTAATTGATGATCCCACAAAGCCGCAGGTGTGCCGGGACGAGGTGAATAAGCAGCAGTATTCAACAAATCAAAACCGATATCTTCTACTAATTTCAAAGTATTTTCAAATTGTGCCTCTGTCTCACCAGGAAACCCCACAATTGCATCCGCACTAATGGAAGCATCTGGCATATATCGCCTAATAGTATCAATAATCCGGCGATATTTTTCGTGAGTATAACCTCGTGACATGGCCTTTAAAAGCTCATTATCCCCAGATTGAAAGGGAATATGGAAATGTTCACAAACCTTTGGTAACTCGGCACAAGCTTTAATTAATCTTTCCGTAAAATAACGGGGATGACTGGTAGCAAATCTAATTCTTTCAATCCCTGGCACATCATGAACATAATACAGTAAATCTGTCAAGGTGTGCAGGTGACGACCTTCTGGGGTAGAACCAGGTAAATCTCGCCCGTAAGCATCAATATTTTGACCCAGAAGCGTAATTTCTTTATAGCCTTGTTTTCCTAGTTGTTCGATTTCCGCACGAATAGACTCTGGTGTGCGGGACTGTTCCACACCACGGACGTTAGGAACTACGCAATAAGTACAACGTTCGTTGCAGCCATAAATGATATTTACCCACGCTGTGACTTGACTATCTCGACGGGGTTGGGTGATATCTTCAAAAATGTGAACTTCTTCAGTAGCAACAACTTGATTACCCTCAAAAACAGACTCTAGTAAGTCCTTGAGACGGTTAGCGTGTTGAGGACCCATCACCAAATCCAATTCTGGTACACGCCGCAGTAAAGCTTCTCCTTCTTGTTGGGCAACACAACCAGCAACAATCAGTGTTAAATCAGGTTGTTCATGCTTGCGTTTAGCTTGCCTACCTAAATAAGAATATACTTTCTGTTCTGCATTATCCCGAATGGTGCAAGTATTGTAAAGGATTACATCTGCTTGGTTTGGGTCTTCTGTCCACTCAAAGCCCATGTCTTCTAAAATACCAGCCATGCGCTCAGAGTCGGCCTTGTTCATTTGACAGCCGAAGGTAATGATGTGGTAATGGCGGTTAGTGGTCATTAGGAATTACGCTTAATTAGTAATGTATATCAAGTCTGTTTACTATCTTATTACAGACATCTGGTTTAAAAGATTTATAGGTTGAGATTATAATTATAGATTTTTTGTCTATTTTATGCAAATTATACAAAATTTATGTTTTTAGCTCTTTGGGAATCTCAACTATTGCTTTTTGAACTTACGCCAAGCATCGCATAGACATATATTCTTACTATTGAACGCTTGTAAAGAAGCATCTATTGATCTCAGTTGTGAAACAAGCAGTATTGATAACATCGGCTGTCGTCCTCTTTCCCAGTTATGAATTTAATTTTGTCTGACTAACCACTATTGACAAAATAAATATCTCTGGCTAAACTGTGCAAATGTGTGAGGAGCGAACCAAAAAAGACACCGAGACGAAACACGGCCAGTCGTCGGTGTCTTTTTTGATGTGTATGGTAAAATTTAGCTAGGAAAGTAAGAATTTTTCCATTGCTACTGCTGCTCCATCTGCTTCTACACTGGGTGCTACCCAATGAGCGATCGCTTGAACTTCTGCTGGTGCGTCACCCATTGCTACACCAATTCCCGCATAATCTAGCATTTCTACATCATTGAAATTATCACCAATAGTCATGACGTTATGGCTTTCTAGTCCTAGCATCTCTTCTGCTAGGTAACGGACAGCATTGCCTTTATTAACACAGGTATTAGCTGCTTCTAAAAAGGTAGCCACAGATGTTGTCATATATAATTCTGCCGGTGTATATTGACGACGTAAATTACCTAAAAGTTGTTGAATTAAATTTGCGTCGTTACACAAAGCTAAAACTTTTGTAGGTTCATCATTTAATACTTTACGTAAATCACCGACAGGAATCGGAGTAACACCAGAGCGTTCTGCATAAATTGCCGTTTCTTTAGTGATTTCTCGGACATACAGTTGATCGTTGATATAAAAATGGACCGAGAGGAGCGATCGCCATTGTGACTGTTCAAAATATTCTAGTAGTTGGTGGGAAATTTCCCTAGATACAGGTAAATGACGGTGAATTTTCTGCGTATTTGGATCTTGAATCCAAGCACCTTGATAAGCGACTAAAGGCAGAGTAGAGCCGATTTCCCGATGAAACCGCACAGCAGAACGATACATTCTTCCTGTGGCGATCGCTACTTGAATTCCTTGGGCTTGTACCGCAGCAATAGCTTGTTTGACAGTGACACTGACAGTATTGGAATCACCAGCAATAGTCCCATCTATATCTAAAACCAACAATTTAATCTCTTTGCCATTTTTAGTCAGATGAGCGGTTGATGTTAAAAAATTCTCTAATGGTGTCATAAGTTTTCTCGATTCCAGAGCCATAAGAACGTTACACAGTTTATTCTTTTTGAATAACTTTACCTGATGAAATGTCAAAACTAATCAACTAAGTTGTTTGTTTATACTTTACTAAAACAATATATTTGCCAAAGAGGGATTGTTGGTCAAGATACAACTAGAACCTATACGGTTAGGTTTTTCCATGAGTATTCTGTAGATATTACCAATAACTTACTTGTTTAAAGAGTTTGTGAATTAGTGGATTCACTTATAGACATCAATAGGCATACCGATCTATTACTAAATAAGTTAAGTGATGTTTTCCAAAACAAAACTAACTATACAGTTCAAGCAAATCATAGATCAAGGACAAACATCATGAAAGTCAAGAACTTATTAGTACCCGCTGCTTTAGTAATTAGCTCAGTATTGGCAATGTCAGCATCTGCTCAAGCTGCAACATTTACAACCCAGTTCACCCAAAACAATGGTGCTAAGGGTGATACTTGGTTAAATTCTGTGACACAGAATGGCAAGACAATCAGCAACTTTTCCTTAGTTAATAGTGCTAATATCATTAGCAATGACACATGGACGCATAATAATACTGGTGCAGCAAGTACAGACAAAGGAGATAACGCATCTAATGCTATTAAGCTTTTCGGTACTGGTAGTTATGCTACCAATGAAAATCCAACAAACGCTGAAATTGCTGCATACTTGGGTAACAAGAACTTAAACAATATCATTGACACCGAAGATAATGGTGCTTTTAACATTAAAATATTCTTCGATAGCCTGATTAAAGCAGATGATTCTGGATTAGATAGTCTGTTCTTTTGGGAACGGGGTAAAAATAGTGACTTGCGAATTCGAGCTTTAGATGCGTCTGGAAATGCGATTGGTAATGCTTTGAAATTATTAAGAGGGGATCAATCAGACGCTGGATATCAAATTAACACAAAAGAAATTGGCGGTTCTCAAAATGTTGGTTCATGGGGAGTTAGCCTAGCGCAGTTAGGAGTAACCCAATTAAGCGGTTTGAAATTAACAGCAAATGACAGCTTTGATGGTCCTGACTTCAAAGTTGTTGCTAGAAAAACTACTCCTGAACCTGGTGCAATGATGGGCTTAGGTGCAGTGGCTACACTCGCTTTCTTGCGTCGTCGTCAACAAAATCAAGCTGCTAACTAATAGTTAATGGGAGTGTCTGTTTACAATAGAATAGTTCCCTAATTCGGTTAATCAATTGACTTTTAATTCTCCATTTATAAACAAGCCTACATTCATCCTCGTTGATGGACACTCCCTAGCTTTTCGTTCCTACTTCGCTTTTGCTAAAGGTAGAGATGGAGGACTTCGCACACACACTGGTATTCCTACTAGTGTGTGTTTTGGTTTTCTTAAATGTTTGCTAGAGGTAATAGCCACACAACAGCCGCAAGCAATAGCTGTAGCTTTTGATTTGGCTTTACCCACTTTCCGTCATGAAGCTGATGATACATATAAAGCTGGACGTGCAGAAACACCAGAAGACTTTATTCCCGACTTAGAAAACCTCTATGAGTTACTCACCAGTCTGAATCTACCCATCATAACTGCACCTGGATATGAAGCAGATGACGTATTGGGAACATTAGCACAAAAAGCCGCTGCGGCTGGGTATCGGGTTAAGATACTTTCCGGTGATAGAGATTTATTTCAACTAATTGATGCTGATAAAGAAATTACAGTTTTAAATTTCACACCAGAAGCATTAAAACGTTCTACAAATAGTATTGCTGAATTCAAAGCTGAAGAAGTAAAAGAAAAATTAGGCGTATTACCTACACAAATTGTTGATTTTAAAGCCCTCTGTGGTGATAAATCAGATAATATTCCCGGAGTCAAAGGAATTGGCGAAAAAACAGCAGTTCAACTCTTAAATACTTATAATTCTATTGAACAAATATATGCTGCTTTAGATGAAATTAAAGGTGCAACTCAGAAAAAACTAGCTACGGGTAAAGAAGACGCTGAAAAATCGCGCTATTTAGCAAAGATAGTTTGTGATGTGCCTTTAGAAATTGATTTAGAAGATTGTCAATTAAAAGGTTTTGATAATACTCAACTAATCCCGATTTTAGAGAAATTAGAATTTAAAAGATTTTTAGATAAAATCAATGAAATACAGCAAAAATTTGGCGGAGAGATTGTAGAAACTCCAGTATCTAAAACTATAGAAACACCTTCTACAGAAACAGATGATGATCTGTGGTTTTTTAGTGCAGAAGATACAGCCAAAGAAATCAAACAAAATGCTTCACCTATTCAACCACGCATCATTAATACAACAGCTAAATTAACGGAATTAGTCGCAGGTTTAAGAAAATTCACAAATCCAGAAATACCCGTTGCTTGGGATACAGAAACTACTGCATTAGAACCACGAGATGCAGATTTAGTCGGGATTGGTTGCTGTTGGGGAATAGAACCTGATCAAGTTGCTTATATTCCCATTGGACATAAAAATGGTGATAATTTAAGTCGAGATTTGGTATTAGAAACACTGCGGCCAATTTTGGAAATTGCTGATTATCCCAAATCCTTACAAAATGCTAAATTTGATCGGTTAATTCTGCGGTGTCAAGGTATTAATTTAACTGGAGTGGTATTTGATACGATGCTGGCTAGTTATTTGATTAATCCAGATAGTAGCCATAATTTAAGTGATTTATCTCTGCGATATTTGGGATTCAGTGGCAAAAGTTATGGAGATTTAGTTCCTAAAGGGCAAACTATCGCTGATATTAGTATTTCTGCGGTTGCTGATTATTGCGGAATGGACGTTTATTCTACATTTGGATTAGTACCAAAATTACGGGAGAAGTTAGCAGGAACTCCAGCTTTATATAAACTTTTGAATGAAGTTGAACTACCGTTAGAAGCAGTTTTAGCAGAAGTTGAATATACAGGAGTTCGTATTAATTCAGATTATCTCAAAGAACTTTCACAGCAGTTAGAAACAGAATTAGCAAAATTAGAAATAACAGCTACTGAAATTGTGGGAGAGAAATTTAATTTAGGTTCTCCTAAGCAATTAAGTCAAATTCTTTTTGATAAATTAGGTTTAAGTACCAAATATTCTCGTAAAATTCAAACTGGTTATTCTACAGATGCAGCAACTTTAGAAAAACTCCAAGAAGTTGATAATACTGGATTTGTGGAAGCGATTATTGAATATCGGACTTTATCAAAATTAAAGTCTACCTATGTAGATGCGCTACCAGTTTTAGTACATCCCAAAAGCCAAAGATTACATACTGATTTTAACCAAACTGCAACTTCTACAGGTAGGTTATCTTCTTCTAATCCAAATTTACAAAATATCCCTATTCGTACTGCTTTTAGTCGGCAAATTAGAAAGGCGTTTTTACCGGAATCTGGTTGGTTAATGGTAGCTGCTGATTACTCGCAAATTGAGTTAAGGATTTTGGCACATTTGAGTCAAGAACCGATATTAATTCAAGCATATCAACAAAATGAAGATATTCATACTGTGACTGCAAAATTAGTTTTTGAGAAAGAAGAAGTAACATCAGATGAACGGCGTTTTGCGAAGACGATTAATTTTGGTGTAATTTATGGCATGGGTTCTCTTAAATTTGCCCGCTCAACTGGTATAGATAAAGCTAATGCGAATGAGTTTATTAAGCGATTTAATGAACGATATCCTCAAGTGTTTAAATATTTAGAGGAAGTTAAAAAACAAGCGATCGCTCTTGGTTATGTGGAAACAATTCTCGGTAGACGACGTTATTTTGAATTTACAAGTAATAGTTTACGTCAGCTAAAAGGTAGCAATTTAGAAGATATTAATTTACAGAAATTAAAGAATTTAGGTGCTTACGATGCCGGATTACTCCGTTCCGCTGCAAATGCACCCATTCAAGGTTCTAGTGCGGATATTATCAAAATTGCCATGATTCAATTACATGAGGTTTTAAAGAAATATCAAGCGCGTTTATTGTTGCAAGTTCATGATGAATTAGTGTTTGAAGTTCCTCCTCAAGAGTGGGAAGAATTAAAACCACAAATTAAGTCAGTAATGGAAAATGCTGTTTCTTTATCTGTGCCTTTAGTTGTTGATATTCACGCAGGGGATAATTGGATGGAAACGAAATAAATTTGAATATTTTGAAAAACAAGATCCCCCGATTTTTTGAAAAATCGGGGATCTAAAAACTGCGTTTTGTGTATAAAATACAGTAATTATTATTTATCTAACTAAATATGCCTATCTACGGTCCCGAAACGATTAATTTAGAAGGTGTAAATGGCGATCGCTATTGGTTCTATGAACCTTACCCTTACATTGGAGTAGCTGATATTGATGAAAGACTCAGTGGCTTTCCAGTAGTGGTTTTTTTGCCCCCCCATCGTACTGGACAAGATGTACCTCTAGTTATTGGTTTACAAGGGATGTGTGCGCCCTATGGCTTAAATGCTTTTATCATCCCCACACTGACACAGATGGGTATTGCTGTAGCTTTATTTGATACTCCTTTTGCTGGGGAGAGGAGTTTAATTAGAACATTTACAGCGAAGGTAGAAAAAGAAATTCAACCATTAATAGAAAGAGGTATTCCCTTTGATACAAAACTACTTTTACACCTATTTCGCAAAAATGTAGATGATGTCAATAAAGTTCATGAATTTTGTCGTCAACGGTATGGAATAGGTAATACTAAATTGGCATTATTTGGGGTCAGCATGGGAGTATTAGAAACAGCATATTGTTTTACTGCTCATGGGATTGGAGAAAGATTATTGGGAGTAATCGGCCATGCAGACCTTGAGTATTTTGCTAAAACTTGGGGTGGTTGTATTTTACCAAATTTAGCCGCTTCACCGCTAGGGAAAATGGCAGGAAATCTAGCTGGAAAACTACAACCAGAAACAAAAACAATTATTAATCTTTTGCAACTTGTAAAAAATATTAAAGATCCTGATGAGTTTGCTTTAGCTTGTAACCCGATGACTTATGTAAATCAGGTTAAATTACCGCGTCAGGTAAGATTTTTGGTAGGGGGTAATGATCCTGTAGTTGGTTCTCAAGATGCTAAAAAATGCGCTCAACAATTCCCTGATGGTGAATGTTATGTAGTTCCGGGAATGGGACATGGGACAAGAGAATGGGGACTAACTTTTGTTGATCATGTCCGCTATTTTCTTAGCACTCAATTAGGTGATTGGTAATTTCTTCTTCAATAGTTAGACTAAATTCTGCTGAATTGGCATTTCAATTATAAACTCACATCCTTTCCCTAATTCAGAAATGCACTTAATTTGTCCACCGTGTTTTTCGACAATGATTTGATAACTCACAGATAATCCTAAACCGCTACCTTGTCCAGGTTCTTTCGTCGTAAAGAAAGGTTCAAAAATGCGATCGCGTACATTTTCCGCAATCCCACAACCATTATCAGCAATACAAATTTGCAGATGAATATTATCTATAACTTTTGTCCGAATCCAAATTTTTGGACTTTCTGTAAATGATTCTTTTAAACCATCAAGGGCATTAGTGAGAAGATTCATAAATACCTGATTCATTTGAGCAGCATAACAAACTATCGGCGGTAATTCACCATATTCTTTAATGACTGCAATTTTTAGGGTATTATTATGTTGTTGAAACCGATGTTGTAAAATTGAGAGAGTGCTATCAATTCCTTCATGTAAATTAACAGGCTTCATTTCAGCTTCATCAAGACGAGAAAAAGTTCTTAATGAAATCACCAATTGACGAATACGATCTGCTCCACCCATCATAGAATTGAGCATTTTGGGCAAATCATCATTAATGAAGTCTAAATCTATTTCTGCTAACTGATCTTGAATTTCTCCTATTGCTTGGGGATAGTTATTCTGGTAAAGACGCACTAAATTTAATAAATCTTTTACATGGTCAGTCACATAAGGAATATTACCGTAAATGAAACTAATCGGGTTATTAATTTCGTGTGCTAACCCAGCAATTAACTGACCTAAACCCGCCATTTTTTCACTTTGAATTAACTTGCTTTGAGTGCGCTGTAATTCTTTCAAAGTTTGGGCAATTTCTTCCTTTTGTATCTGCATCTGTTTTAAAGATTCAGCTTGTTGTATTGCTACACCCAATTGCACACCAACTTGTGCTAATAAATTGATTTCTTCCTCTTGCCAATAACGAGGTTGGGAATTTTGATAAGCTACTAACAATCCCCATAGCTTTTCACCTTGAGAAATGGGAACAAAAACTTCATTTCTGGCATATTTTCCCGCTTTTGTTTCTTGTAGAAGCACCAGTTCAGTTATAGGTTGAGGTTTAGCAACTGTTGTCCAATTATCCAAAATAGAATCAGCGACAAATTCACCACTCCAATCAGCATGAAAACGATAAATTGCTACTCGTTCTACTTCCAATAATCTCCCGACTTCTTGAGTAGTAGTTTTAAAGATAATATCAATATCTAAAGACTGCCTAATTTTATCAACAGTATTTACTAATGCTCTTTGTCTTTCGGCTGCTTTGCTAATTTCGGATGCTTGTTTCCGCAATGTTTGTAAATATTCAGCTTGCTGTAAAGCTACACCCAATTGTGAACTAACTTGTGTGAGTAAGTAGACTTCATCTTGTTGCCAATCACGGGATTGTGTATTTTGGTAAACTGCTAATAATCCCCAAATTTTGTGATTATAGAGAATAGCAATAATTACATAAGCTTTTGCTTGATAGCTTTCTAAAACTTGGATGTAACAATTGTTAAATCCGCAATTGTAAATATCATCACAAACACGATATACTTCACCTTTAGCAAACCGACCACCACCTGTATCTTGTAAGTAGGTGTCAGTTGGTGGTTCTACTAAATCTTTTAATTTACATTCACTAATATTATCACCTATCTCTGGACGCTGTAGCTGTTCGTCCATCAGCTTTACCCAACCTTCAGCTACAGATTCAAAGACAAATTCACCACTCCAATCAGGATTAAAACGATAAATGGCTGCACGATCAACATTTAGTAAATGTCTGAGTTCGTCCGTAGTTGTGCGAAAAATACTCTCTAAGTCTAATGATTGACGAATTTTTTCAATCGTTTTGGCAATGGTTTTTTGATGTTCTGCCGATTTTTCTCTAGCTTTTGCTTGTGCAAGTTGGGCTGATTGTAATTTAACTTGTTCTATATAATCAGCTTGTTGTAAAGCTACTCCCAAATGTTCAGAAATTAATTGTACAAATTCAATTTCTGATTCTTCCCATTGCCGGGGTTGACTACATTGATGAATACACAATAATCCCCATAAATCTTTGCCTTTTATGAGGGGGACAGCTATATTGGCACGGACTTGAAATTTTTCTAAACTTTTAACCTGACAATCACAATTAATGTCTTGATAAATATCAGATATAACTTTAATTCTGCCTTCTTGATAGAGTTGGGTAAAATCTTCTGCACAATAGTGTTCATGCAGTTTAGTTGATAATGCAGAAACCCATTTTTGATCTACGTCTTCATATATAAATTCACCTTGACAATCTAATTCCTTGTCAAACCGAAATACTCCCACTCTGTCAGTATTTAGTAACTGACGAACTTCAGTTACTGTGACTGTAAAAATAATATCTATATCTAGAGACTCCCGAATTCGAGCAATTACTCTAGACAAAGCTTTTTGTCTTTCTCTACGATCTAGAGAAAATGTCATATTTGTTTGATATATTGGTTGGGAAGTTGGTTGTTTGAGTTCCATATGAAAATTATTCTCCGTTCCCAAGCGGATTTTTATATTGTTGGTCTTATTTTAATGTAGCAATAAATCTTGGTATTGGTGAGGTGATAAATATAGATTATGTAGGGAAACAAGCTATTCTTGCCCCTACATAAACAGTGTTTTACGCAAAATACAGCCCAATATGTGCTGTAATTGAATCATTTTCGCTTGCTAGTGCTGCGTCTGGCTTCGCGGGTTTCGTCTTCGAGACGACGGCGATCGCGCCAATCTGCTAATGTTAAATAAACAACACCACCAGTGACTCCTACTAGCAGCACTATGGCAAATAAAGCCAAAATACTCAAAAATGGACTTTCCACGATTCCTCTATAGTCCGTTGCGTCCCCAAACTACCATAGAAATCGACCATGTAAACACAACTAACAGTGATACCCAACCCAGTGTCAAAATCATAGTTTTACTTTTCAAATAATTGCAAAAGGTCTCTAATATTTATAATACCGGGAAAACGCGGCTGATTCATTAACTGTATTGATAGAAGGTTTAGGAAAATTATGGAATTAATGCCAGAACGGTTAGAATCCTTGAAAGCGGGAGTTATTGGCAGTATATCGTTAGGTTTGGCGTTCCTGACCACTGGCTTTATTAATGTTTGGTGGCTGGCAAAGTATTTTCCCATACTTACTTATGATAAAATTGATATAGTAAATTTACAGGTGTTACTAAGTGGTGTAATAGCCGGGTTTTCTGGTTTTTTATTTGGTGTTACCTACCGCTATATTATCCGTGTAGATTCAAATCCTCACCTCAAAACTGGTGGAGTTTGGGCTTTTGGGTTGGTGCGGGGTTTAACGCAAATAGAAGTTGGCTGGAATATAAATAATTCGGTTTTGCCTTTTTTGATCTTAGCAGGCGAAAGTATATTATGGTTTGCTTTAGCAGCTTTTGCTCTAGATAAAGCTATTTTACTTAGTTGGCTAAAACCGTTTTCATCCAATTGAAGGTAAATTATGGGACTACTTAGAATACTTTTAGCTTTAGCTGTTGTAGCTGCACATACTAAAGATTTATTTGGATTAAAGTTAACAGGAGGTGCTATATCTGTAGAATTGTTTTTTATTATCTCTGGATTTTATATGACCATGATTTTAGAAAATAAATATACTGGCAAAGGCAGTTATAGTTTATTCATCTCAAATAGGTTTTTAAGAATTTATCCTATTTATTGGGTGGTACTAGGATTAACAATCACTACTTTAACTTGTTCCGGGGTGATAGTTGGTAATTGGTGGAATCTGGAATATTATTTTCAATATTTTCAGAGTATGGGTATTGGAATTTTTCTTTTTCAATTACTAACTAATATATTTTTGTTTGGACAAGACATTGTTATGTTTTTGGGATTTAATCCTAATAATGGTACATTATTTTTTACACATAATTTTTTAGCTACAGAACCACAATTTTGGAAATTTTTACTTATTCCTCAAGCATGGACTTTAAGTGTAGAACTCACATTTTACCTGATAGCCCCTTTTATAGTTCGTAAAAAAACTTGGATAATTTTATGTTTAATTCTGTGCAGTATTTTACTAAAGTTCTTTATTTATTTTTACATTGGCTGGAATAAAGACCCTTGGACTTATAGATTTTTCCCCACTGAAATTGCTCTTTTTTTGTTGGGTACAATCTCTTATAGGATTTATTCCTTCATAAAAGATAAACAAATTCAAAAAAAGGATTGGATAATATCAGTAACTTTTCTAGCTTCTATATTGTTTTACCAATTTATCCCGGCTTTTGATTGGAAAAATTGGTTGTTATTTCTTCTTGCAACTCTCTCAATTCCTTCTTTGTTTAAAATCTCTAAAAACTCTCGACAAGATGCAAAATTAGGCGAATATTCTTATCCTGTTTATATAGTTCATATGCTAGTAATATTAATCATTTCTCCTTACGTCCGTAGATTAGGTCTAGAAAATTCAAAAGGAGTATTAGTAGCAATTTTATCATTTGGAATTTCTTATTTTCTCATAAAATATGTATCTGAGCCAATTGAATTAATTAGAAAACAAAGATCCCAAAAGTTAAAAGCTGGTTAGTTTTTTGGTCAAAAAATAATATGCCTGTTATATTGTTCAAAACTTCATAAAAACCATCTAAATAGTCAGCACAATACCGAAATACCGAAATTTTAATTGTAAGGTTATTTATGAATCACTATTTTCTAATCATTGATCTTGAAGCTACTTGTTGTGACAAAAGAACTGTTCCCCGTCATGAGATGGAAATCATCGAAATTGGTGCGGTAATGCTAAATCGTCAAACATGGGAAATTGATTCTGAGTTTCAACAGTTTATTAAACCTGTCAGAAATCCCCAACTTACACCTTTTTGTACAGAACTAACCAGTATTTCTCAACCACAAGTTGACACAGCACCAAATTTCCCAGAAGCGATGTCAAAATTAACAGATTGGATGAATTTATTTCCTCATCATATATTCTGTTCTTGGGGTAATTACGATAAATCGCAATTTTTACAAGATTGTAAATTCCATCATATTGCTTATCCTTTTGGTGCAGAACACAGAAATATTAAACAGGAATTTTCTGAATATTTAGGTGTATCTCATAAATTTGGTATGGCACAAGCCCTTAAACATTTAGGCATAGAATTACAAGGTACACATCATCGAGGAATTGATGATGCTCGGAATATTGCTGCTATTTACCGTTATATGCAAACCACTAAAAAAAGTTAATTTTTTAGAAATCGCCCAAAAAACAAAATGACTGGGATTTGGCAGAAATTCAGCCCCATCTACTGGTAAATCAATGAGAGTGTAAATACTCACACCAATCAGATTACCAAAAAAGTTTCCTTCAACTTAGATTCAATGGTGTTATTGGATTGGTGTTTTAAGTAGTAATGCAAAATAAATTGAACATTTTAAAAATCCCTAAATCAATCAATTTTGTAGGGGCAAACCCCCTGTGGTTGCCCCAAATACCGGGGTAGGCACGGGGGCGCTACCCCTACATTAAATCCAAATCTTTTATATAATTAATTTTGCCTGCCTACTTAATAGTCTTAGCATTTGTAGAGATTTTTATCCTCAACCAAAGTGAATATACCCCCAGTATCGGCAAACACATCCACTTGGATGACTTAAAAACTAGAAATTTTTCTGGTAACGAGTCGCAAACAAGGCAACTACGTCTTTTACTCGATTCGTGATCCAGCTATTTTCAAAGTGCTAGATGCTGCACTGGAAGTGTTTAACAACCATCTTGTTAATGTGCGTGAGGCATTGGAAAAGATGGAATAACACATACTGTGTGCATCAACAAATTATGTATGAGAGTTTTTATTTCTAAAAACAACTGGCAAATTATTGACAATAATTTTAGTGCTAGGTTTAAACTTCAATGATCATCAAAAAATCTACTTATCAAAAATGAAGAATATCATCAATCAATTGCATAATCATCCATGTCCTTGTTGTCATCCCTTGGCTAGTCGTCGTTATTTTCTCAAATCGCTCCTTCCCGGAGCAGTAGCTTTTTCTGTTCTACAATCAGCAGCACCTGCTAGAGCCGTAACATATCAAGCAAAAGCTTTAATTCTGAGTTGTATAGACTTTCGATTTTTGACAGCAGAACGCTATTTTTTAAGAAATAAACATTTACTGGGTGAGTATGATTGGACAGCTTTAGCAGGTGCTTCTTTAGCTATAACAGGTTTTCCCCACCCAGCTGATGCTGAAGCATTTTGGGATCAGTTAGATCTATCCTATAGACTCCATCATATTAACAAAGTAATTATCATAGATCATCAAGATTGTGGGGCTTATGCAATCATGATTGATTCTAATTTAAGCAAAGATCCAGAAAGAGAGTTACAAGTACATACAGATTATTTAAATCGAGCTTATTGGTTAATTCGCAACCGTTATCCTCATATTGATATCGAACTTTATTTAGCGACTCTAAATCAAGATGAATTCAAAACTATCTTACCAAAACTTGAAAATCAGACCTGATTAATTAATGACCAATTTTTTGACGGTGATAATTCACATTGGTATTGTAAATATTACACATTTATCCTGGTGAGGGCTTGCTGAATCAAGCTAAAACTTAGATATATCAAGAGTTTGAAGGTTGAAAAGGTGAATCAGGTGCAAGGAATAAGCGTTGAAACTAGCAAAAACCTATCACTTGACCAGATTCAAAACTATTCTTCTCTTTTTCTAATTCTTCCTCGGTGACTCCTGACTTCTGGTTCTTGCCAATTATTTCACTTCAGTAACTCGCCAGCTTAGTTTTAGGTTAACCCAGAAATTCCAAATTGTGGCAACTGCGATCGCTATTAACTTAGCTAAATATTGATTCATACCCAAGCTATTAAAAAGGAAATTAACTACTAAAGTTTGAATGACTATCCCAGCTAAACAAACCATATTGAACTTCAAAAATCTTTTGAACCGCTGACGATTTCCTATCTGTTTGCGGGAAATATCACCAAAAGTCCACAAATCATTCCAGAGGAAATTATTGAGAATTGCGATTTCAGCAGACACAATTGTACTACGAGTTAAGCCCAAATTAATCACAGTCCGCATGACGTGAAATATTGTTAAATCAACAAATACCCCACTAAATCCCACCGCACCGAAACGAAGAAATCTGCCAATGGGAAAGTTAACTTTTCTGCGAATTTTTCCTATGCGTCCCGTAGATACCCGTAACCGGACTAGATGATGGATGTATTCTAAATATTGCTTCCATGTTACCTTGCTTTCGCCTTCTGTGCGTTCCCGGAATACATAACCAGCTTCAGCAATTTCTCCTACTCGTCCCCGGCCAATAACTTCCAAGAGAATTTTATACCCAACTGGATTAAGTGTTGCCCCGGCGATCGCACTCCGTTTTACCATGAAATAACCACTCATTGGGTCAGAAACTCTACCTAATACTCCAGGTAAAATTACTAAGCCCAAAACCTGCGCCCCCCGTGATAAAAAGCGCCTAATTATACTCCAACTACTCACACCACCACCGTCTACGTGACGACTGGCTAAAGCTAAATCTGCGCCTTGTTCTATCTTCTCTAATAGTTGTGTCAACACCTCTGGGGGATGCTGTAGGTCTCCATCAATCACACCTAAAATACTGCCTGTAGCCGCTTGCCAACCACGAATCACAGCCGAAGACAATCCCCGTTCCTCTTGACGACGCATTACCCGTAACTGGGGATAATCTGGAATCAGCGATTGTGCTACTTCCCATGTCCGATCTGGGCTATCATCATCCACTACAATTAGTTCATAATTACCAGGAATAGCCGCATCTAGTAACCCACTTAAGATATTAACGACATTTTCGATATTGTCACGCTCTTTATAAGTAGGAATAACTAAAGATAGAAGAATATGATGATCTCCATTCATATCCTCTGACTTAAATTCTGAAATTTTTAATGCACCAGTAGGGACGACTAACAGGGAATTAGATGAGTTTGTATTCATAAAATAAGTAGTAAATTCTAACTTGCCAAATCGTCTGTATAAAGGTTAACTATCAATAGAGTACAATACTCTTAGTATAATACGAACAATGGGTAAATTTTACAGCCGGAAACAGGATTGAAGATTTCTGGGTGTATGGCTTGAATCTTCAATTTTGTGCCTGATTAACCTGTAATCTCTGTTACGTTCCAGATGAGCGTGTATAAAGCTTGGCGGTAAATTTGTCAAGATTCATCGTCCCTGCCAGATTTTGAGTTGCTTTTAACTGAAATTGGGAGGATAAAATTTGTTGAATTTTTTTTTGTTCAAGTTCAACTTCTGCTTGTGTTTCCAGTTTAGACCAGAGAGGATATTCACTATCTAACCAAAGAACCCGAAAATATTTTTCTGGTTTTTCTTTGAGAACTTGTTCTAAAGAAGTAGCTAGTTTGGCTGGAGTTTGAGATAGAAGCATCACAGAAGAGTCTGTGGGTATGTAATAAGCAAGACGATTGACATGACCCCAAGCTTTAGAGTTCATAGCAATTAAAGTGGGTTGATTTACGTCTTTTGCAACTAATTCGGCAATTGAACGAAAAACTGTGCGATTTCGCAAACTCAAATCGCCGATACTAATAGTTAGATATATCAGCAATAAACCAGACGCTATCAGGGTACGCCATTGTTTAGCAATTGCCTTTTCTACCCACAAAGCTATTAATAATAAACAGCCAGGGAGAATAATGATCATTGTTCTTCCAAAACCAAAACCCAAGGTAAACTTTTTACTAGCTATGTCTACGCATAAAGCCAGTAATATCGGCACAATCCCCAATATTAAAACTATGCCTAAATTCCTTTTTTCATCTTGTTTCCACAGATGGATACTAAAACTAACAAATGCCAATATTACTAAACAACCAGCTAAAGTAATGACAATAGGATCTAAACTAGTTGCCCAGTCTCCTATCAGTATATCAGTACCTAAAGTGTTAGCAAAATCCTGTAAATGTCTTAACAAGGGAGGTGATGTAGATTGGGCTTTACCAAAACGATCTAAGTCAGCATTACGAAGTTGTTTGATTGTCCCCCATAGTATCCAAGGTATGGTGAGTAAGACTCCAGCACCTAAGCGTAAACCATGTTGAAACCAATGTCGTCTATCTAAATAAAGTACCAATACTCCTAAAACTATTATCCAATAGGCATATAAATAAAAAGTCATTAAACCAGCAGCAATAGAAATAATCAGGAGTCCGTTCCATAACAACTGACTGCGACGACTGGGGCTAATGTCAGAATTTTGTTGTGCAATCAGATGGAGTAATGCCCATGTACTCAGAATTACCCATAATACTAGAGGTGCATACATTCTGACATTGAGAGAATGAAATAAATAAAATGGATTAAGCGCCAACAAAGCTGTAAATAATAGTCCACCCCGATGTCCTAAAACGAATTTTCCTAAACCATAAGATCCTGCTATTGCCCCAATGCTAAATAATGTGTTTAAACTCCGCATTCCGGCTTCACTATTACCAAAAAGACGTAACCAAAAATGTTGACTCAAAAAGAATATGGGAGGATGAGGTTCTCCCCGTAACAAACTTTTAATTAAATCTACGATAGTTAATAAGAAGTCGCGGATACTTCCTTCATTGGGTAAATTTAATAAGGATGTGTATTGTGATAAAACTACTGGTAAATCCCCTGGGGTTTTGTAGAGACTGTTTTTACTGGTAGATAGAAGTAATGATAAAACTTCGTCATACCAAAATTCTCTACTTCCTAGATTAATGATTCGTAGAATTACGCCTAAAGCGATCGCTATTAGGGCTAATTTCTCTATGGAGAAAAACTGTTTCAGGTTATTATTTGGTAAATTTGTCTTCATTATTTTTATATTTTTCTGAATTTGATTTTATTGACTTTATTGTGCAGTAATCGTAGCTTCTTCTATTCTGTATCTTTGATTTTCTTGAATTTTTTTGATCTGAATAGTTAGATTGTTCGGTTTTGCAGCTAATTCTAATTTCTCAGGTATTTGGGGAGAGGAAAAGCATTGATCATAACCAGGACATATATAGATAAATTTTTTATAACCTTGTTCATGCAATGTTAAACCTAATTTACGCATATCATCAGGTGTTTTAGTGAGAAAAAATATTTTTTGTTTAAAAGCAGTTTCAAAACTTTGTCCAACATACTGGTTGGCTACAGCTACGATTTTATTACTATCTTTTTGCAAAAAATTAAGAACTTCAATATTGTCATTTCTAAATTTTCCAGGAGAAGCTGCTGTAATTGTATTGAGATTAAATCCCAATATTAATGGGACAAATAAAATTCCTAAACTAATATATTTTATTCCCAAATCTTTGATTTTCCAAGTTTTATCTAAACCAGAAATTGCTATAAAATTTATTAGTGGTACAAGGATTAATAAAAATCTTGGACCCCATTGTTTACCGCCATCACTAGGAATCAGAATAGGAACTATCAACAGAAATAAACCTGATATTAATAATATTTGATTAACCGCAGGTTTTAATTTGAAATCGTGTCTGAATAAGGAAATGATGAAAATTACCCCAGCAAAGTATGTAATAGGGAAATATTTTAGGAGTTCGTTTTTGAGAATATTAAAAAATTTGATTGATTTCAATATTCTTTTTTGTAGAGAAAAATTTTCGACAACTTGGAAAGCGTGAGCGCCTAAAGGATGACCATAAATCATTGCGTTCATGGCAAAAAAGCACAAAATAGTAGATATTAAACTAACAAGAAATATTATTTCTTTATATTGGATAATAGTGATAAAATTGAGCTTGGTTAAATAGGAAGCAACTACTAATACCACTAAAATAACTACTAAGGCTAAAAATTCTGGTCTAAACCAAACTGATAAACCAATGAATATACCACTGAGGATAGCTTCTTTGTTGGTAAATTCTTTTTCTCTGTTGGCAAAAATAATAACTAAGCCAGTAAATGCCAGAGATACTGCAAGTGTATGTTCCCAATACATGGAACTATACATAGTTAGGGGAGATGCAAAAATTAGGGTAATTAAACCAATGGATATAATTAGCTGATTAAATTTAAAAGATTGACAGAGACGATAAAAATTAACCCAGATTATCCATGTGGAAACTAAGGGAATTATGTAAAATCCTCTATAACCAAAAATGGCATAAAATGGGGCAGTAACTAGGGGAAATGTAAAAGGAAATGTGATATAATAAAGGTTATTAATTTTATAGCTAAATGGGGCTTCAAAAGGATATAACCCATCATTCCATAGATTATGCACCCATTGGGGTACTTGTAAGTCTAAATCAAAGCGCAGATTACCAGAACTAAGTTGTTTAGCTAACAATGCTTTGAGTCCACCATCACCACTAAAATAAATATCATCTGGTACTTGCCATACCAGATATAAAGAAAAAATCACACCTGATAGAATTATCAACAAGGGCGCTGTGGCTTTTAATTTATTCATACGTTAATAAAATTTTAATGACCTGTGACTAATATAACTTTGGATAGTATTCTGGATCATTCATTGCTAGGGTTTAATATATCACAATCGGAAGCAGTAGTATTATTAAAACAGAGTGACCCAGAAGCGATCGCTCAAATTCAATCTACAGCAGATAAACTCCGGCAAAAACAAGCTGGGAATCCGGTTACTTACGTAATTAATCGCAATATTAATTTTACCAACATTTGTGAACAGCATTGTAGCTTTTGTGCATTCCGCCGGGATGATGGTGATGCTGATGCTTATTGGTTAAATTGGGCGCAAATTTTAGAAAAATCTACAGATGCAGTGCATCGAGGCGCAACGGAAATCTGTATGCAAGGGGGATTACACCCCCAAGCACAAATCAATGGTAAATCATTACCTTACTATCTCAAGTTAGTAGAAACCATTAAAAGCGAATTTCCTCATCTACATTTACACGCTTTTTCTCCCCAAGAAATCCAATTTATCGCCAGATTAGATGGAATTTCCTACACTGATGTCATTATCGCTTTGCGAGATGCTGGTGTCGGTTCGATGCCGGGAACAGCCGCCGAAGTGTTAGATGATGAGGTACGACGGGTATTATGTCCAGAAAAGATTGATACAGCCACTTGGCTAGAAATTGTGAGTACAGCCCATAAATTAGGTGTCCCAACTACTAGCACCATGTTATCGGGGCATATTGAAACCCCAGAACAACAAATTGGCCATTTAGAAAAATTGCGATCGCTCCAACAAAGGGCGATAGAAACAGGATACCCGGCGAGAATTACCGAATTTATTGTTTTACCATTTGTCGGACAAGAAGCACCTAAATCCTTACGACGACGGGTAGGACGAGATCAACCTGTACTAGCTGATGCCCTGTTATTAACAGCCGTAGCCAGAATTTATTTAGGAAATTACATACCCAATCATCAACCAAGTTGGGTTAAATTAGGGCTAGATGGTGCGACAGAAGCCTTAAAATGGGGTTGTAATGATATAGGTGGTACATTAATGGAAGAACACATTACCACAATGGCCGGGGCTGTAGGTGGGACTTGCATGGAAGTGGAAACTTTACAAAGTGCGATCGCTTCCCTGAAAAGACCTTACAAACAAAGGGATACCTTGTATCGAGAAATCGGTAATGGTGAATGAAGTTATTCTACACATTCAACATCTCGGAGAAGTATAAATCTCTCTTGTTTCTCTCCGCGTCTCTGCGTCTCTGCGTGAGAACAAATAATCTTAAACCCTATAGCAACGCCTTGTGATTTTAACTAAAAATACCAGAAAAAAAATTCCGTGTCAATATCAATCGCTGAAAAAACCAAACTTCGTCAAATAATTGAAAATATTATCAATAATATCGAGAATAGAGGCTGCTTATTGCAAAAATACAAATTTTCCTAAAATTGATATAAGCCCTAATTATGAATCACCAATAAAAAAGGATGGGGTTTCCCCCACCCATACAGATTAGCGTTTCACCAATTTCTTCGACATCTTGCGAAGACGAATAGATTCAGGTGTAACTTCCACCAATTCATCTTGAGCAATGTATTCCAAAGCCCGTTCCAAATTCATGTCTATGGGTGTTTGTAACTGAGTAAGTTCTTCACCACCAGAGGATCTATGGTTAGTTAACTGCTTAGTTTTACAAACGTTCAATTCCAAATCTTGGGGACGATTATGTTCACCAATAATCATCCCTTTGTAAACCTTAGTTCCTTCACTGATAAAGAATGCGCCTCTATCTTCACAGTTTTTCATCGCGTAGGCAGTAGAAACACCTTCTTCAAAGGAGATGAGAACGCCTTTGTTGCGGGCTTCAATATCACCGCAAAGGGGACGATAATCAAGGAAACTGTGGTTCATGATGCCTTCACCACGAGTCATTCGCATGAATTCACCCCGGAAGCCGATTAAACCACGGGCTGCGACGATAAACTCTAGTTGGGTGCGATCGCCGCCACCAGGCTGCATATCTTGCATTTCCGCTTTCCGTTGTCCCAACCGTTCAATACAGCTACCAACTGCATCAGCGGGAACGTCTAAAGCTAGGAGTTCATAAGGTTCGCAAGGTTGACCGTTAACTGTGCGGTAAATTACTTGAGGTTGAGATACTTGGAACTCAAAACCTTCACGGCGCATGGTTTCGATTAATATGCCTAAGTGTAATTCACCACGACCAGAAACCAGGAATTTATCGGGAGAGTCGGTATCTTCAACGCGCAATGCTACGTTTGTTTCTAATTCGCGGTACAAGCGATCGCGGATTTGGCGAGATGTTACCAATTTACCTTCTTGACCAGCAAAAGGCGAATCATTCACCCAGAAAGTCATTTGTAAAGTTGGTTCATCCACCTTAATTAATGGTAGAGCCAGTGGTTCATTAGGATCTGTAATAGTTTCGCCAATGTAAGCATCAGCAAAACCAGCCACAGCCACAATATAACCTGCGGTAGCTTCTTGCATTTCTATCCGCTTCAAACCATCAAAACCCATCAACTTGGTAATTTTGCCCTTGACAATGCTACCATCTTCTACTACTAGAGCGGCTTGTTGTCCGGCGCGGATAGTTCCATTGTGAATTTTACCAATGATAATCCGTCCTAAATATTCAGAATAATCTAGGGTGGTAACTTGCAATTGCAGCGGTTTGTTAGGATCTCCCACGGGTGCAGGGACATGGCGAAGAATCGCATCAAATAGGGGCTGCATATCTACCCCTTCTTCTTCCAAAGTTTCTTTAGCGAAACCAGCCATACCGGAAGCAAACAGATACTTAAAGTCGCATTGGTCTTCATCTGCGCCTAATTCTAAGAACAGATCCAACACCTTATCAACAGCAATGTGGGGGTCAGCTTGTCCACGATCAATCTTGTTAATAACAACGATAGGACGTAGACCTTTTTCCAAAGCCTTTTTAAGTACAAAGCGGGTTTGGGGCATTGGTCCTTCATTGGCATCAACAATCAGCAAACAACCGTCTACCATGCCGAGTACCCGTTCTACTTCTCCGCCGAAGTCAGCGTGTCCAGGAGTATCAACAATATTGATCAGCGTTTCTTTGTAATGAACTGCTGTATTTTTAGAAAGAATCGTAATTCCTCTTTCTCTCTCCAAATCGTTGGAGTCCATGACACAATCCGGAACGTCTTCACCTTCACGGAAAATGCCGGACTGTTTGAGGAGAGCATCAACCAAGGTGGTCTTACCATGGTCAACGTGAGCGATGATGGCGACGTTACGAATTGGGAGCGTCATAGAGGGTTTCGGTAAACTTTAGTGTTTTTAGATTAGTAGCTAATTTTTGGCTCTTTTAACAGAGTTGGGGATGATTTTTCCATTCTGTAACGAACCTTTAATAATTCTACCTCAATTGTCACAAATATTGTTATTTTGATAATAAATATCAAAAGTACGGTTTAGATTGGTCTAACTTTTTCCTGCAACCAACCAGTCCAATCTTCACGCCCTAACTGGCTATCTGCTAACATCAGTACCATTTGTTCTTGCTCATCAAGCGTAGCAACGATTTCTAACCCGTTCAAAACCAGAAAAGTTTCCATGGCTGCATGAGCAGTGCGCTTGTTACCGTCAACTAAGGCATGATTCTTGATGAGAGAGAAACCCAACGCAGAAGCCTTATCAATAACTGTAGGATATAAATCTTGTCCCCCAAAAGTCATTTTGGGTTGAGCTACAGCAGATTCTAATAAACCTAAATCGCGGATACCCAAAGCTCCACCAGACTGGTTGATTACTTGACGGTGCAGATACAGGACTTCAAGTAATGTGAGGTAACGTATCATGCGAGACGACGGTACAATTCAGAATTTTTCTTGAGTACATAATTTGCAGCTTGCTCAAAATCAGTTTTTGGATAATTGAGCCAGTCTTCTATAGTAGCACGTAATAATTCTTCAGGAGAGATACCGTTTGCTTGTGCCATTACTTGCAATTGTTGTAATTGTTCCTCTGGAATATTGATAGTGATTGCAGCCATAGGAGTTTTTGATAGAAGTTAGTGTTTTCTACTATTTTAAACAGAGAACAATCTGTAATTAGCACTTACAACTGAAATTGTGCCAAAATTAACTTATAAATCTATAAATTTACAGGTTATGGCTTGGTTATCAGGACAGCAATTACAAAATGGTAAATACACCATAGAAAAAGAATTAGGTGAAGGTGGTTTTGGTATCACATATCTTGCTAGAGATAATAATGGAAATTTCGTGGTTATCAAAACGTTGAATGATGCAATACAACGACGTGCTGATTTTGCTAAATTTCAACAAGATTTTATTAACGAAGCGATTAAATTAGCTAAATGCACTCATCCCCATATTGTCCAAATTTACGAAGTCATTAATGAAAATGATCTTTGGTGTATGGTGATGGAATATATTGATGGTGAAGATTTAGGAACTTTAGTAGAAAATCATGGTGTTTTGTCTGAAGATATAGCCTTAAAATATATTCAACAAATAGGAGAAGCGTTAACTGTAGTTCATAATAATGGTTTATTACATCGAGATGTAAAACCGCAAAATATAATGATACGTTCGGGAAAATCAGCAGCGGTATTAATTGATTTTGGGATTGCAAGGGAATTTTCCCATAATTTGATTCAAACACATACGCAAATGTTAGCTGATGGTTTTGCACCAATTGAACAATATGATAAAAGAGCAAAAAGGGGAGCATTTACAGATGTTTATGCTTTAGCTGCAACTTTGTATTCTTTGTTAACTGGAGAATTACCAACTATATCACCAATGAGAGCAATTGGTACAGAATTGGAAGAAGCGAAAGAGATAAATTCAAAGATTAGTGACAGAGTGAATCATGCCATAATTAAAGGAATGGAAATCAAGCCGGAAAATCGTCCTCAGTCAATAATTGAGTGGTTATCTATTCTGAATATTACAAGCATTCCAACTACAAATATCAATTTGTCATCTTTTGAAATAGTCCAGTCTCAATCAATAGATGATATCGTCGGTGAATTTCAAATTCATGTTAATTATAATAGTTCTAATGCAGGATATCTGATACATCATAGAGAACATCGCAAAGATCCTACACTGCATTATCACATAACTAGATCTGATACTCACGCCTTTAACTTTGGTGGAAATGGATTTGCTATTTTCCCGATTCCGAGAAAAGCTAAAAGAGCAAGAGATATAAAATTATTACCCAGAAAAGAAGTTCTTGATAGATGTTTAATAGCTTATGAATTATTCAAAAATTGGGACTATGGTATATTAGGATGGAACTGTGAACACTTTGCTAGATTGGTCACAACCAATGAAGCAATTAGTTATCAAGTGAAAGAGTCTATTTTAGCATTTTTCAATAATAATGGATATCATCCATTAGCAAAAGAAATGATGGACAAAGCTTGTAGAAATGCAAAATACTAATTTTAGTTGAAAACAATAAATTCTCTCTTCTTCTTCTCTTCCTTCGTGTCCTTCGTGTCTTCGTGGTTCAATCCTTCTAAACCTCAACACCAAACCGAAAATACCCGATGTTCCTAAGAAATCGGGCATTTATGGTCTAGGTGTTACTCACCGTATTATTCCATCACTTGTGCTGACTTTTGTTTATCCAACTTGAGCATTAATACTCCCAAAGGTGGTAAACATAAATCCAAAGAATAAGGACGATTGTGCAAAGACCAATCATCAGTCCACTTACCACCTAAATTGCCCATATTACTACCGCCATATTGACGGGCATCACTATTGAACAACTCCGTATAGAAGCCCTGCTCAGGAACACCGATACGATAGTGGGAATGGGGTTGGGGTGTAAAATTACAAACAACAATCAGGAAATTATCAGAATTTTTGTCACGACGGATAAAAGAAACGACACTATGACGGTTATCGCTACAGTCAATCCAATCAAACCCTTCTTGCTCAAAATCTTGAGTGTATAAAGCAGGTTCAGAACGGTAAAGATGGTTAAGAGACTGGAAAAAATCTTTTAACTTTCCGTGTGGTTCATGTTGTAATAGATGCCATTCCAAATCAGCCCAAACATTCCACTCACTCCACTGTCCAAATTCCATGCTCATAAACATGGTTTTTTTGCCGGGGTGAGCGAACATATAAGTAAACAAACAACGGATATTAGCTAACTTCTGCCATTCATCACCCGGCATTTTGCCGATCATATTACTCTTACCATGCACCACTTCATCATGGGACAGAGCTAACATGAAATTCTCGCTGTGGTTATACCACATACTAAAAGTGATGTTATTTTGATGGAACTGACGAAACCAAGGGTCCATGCTGAAGTAGTCCAGCATATCGTGCATCCAGCCCATATTCCACTTTAAGTTAAAACCCAATCCTCCTGTGTAAGTAGGCCAAGATACCATTGGCCAAGAGGTGGATTCTTCCGCGATAGAAAGCACACCGGGAAAATAGCTGAATAGCAGGTGATTAACTTGACGAAGAAAATCCGCAGCTTCTAAATTTTCTCTCCCACCGTATTCGTTAGGCAACCATTCTCCTGGTTCTCGACAATAGTCAAGGTAGAGCATAGAAGCGACAGCATCAACGCGAATTCCGTCAATGTGGTATTTATCAAACCAGAACAGGGCATTAGCCACCAAGAAATTCCGAACTTCATGGCGATTGTAGTTAAATACTAAAGTTCCCCATTCTTTATGTTCACCTTTACGGGAGTCAGCGTGTTCATACAAGTGACTACCATCGAAGAAAGCTAAACCGTGACCATCTTTGGGGAAGTGACCAGGAACCCAGTCTACAATTACACCAATGCCATTTTTATGACATTCGTCCACAAAATACATGAAATCTTCTGGAGTACCAAAGCGGGATGTAGGAGCAAAGTAACCAGTTACTTGATAACCCCAAGAACCATCAAAGGGATGCTCTGCAATTGGTAGTAATTCGAGATGGGTATATCCTAATCTCTTAACATAGGGAATGAGTTTATCGGCTAATTCTCGATAAGTCAGAAACCGTGCGCCGGTTTTTAGTTCGGAAACGACAACTACAGCTTCAGTTTCTCCATTCGGTAATTTGGCAGGTTCAGCACTAGCGGCGTGTAACCAAGAGCCTAAATGGACTTCGTAGACGGAAATGGGTTGAGTCAAGGGGTCCGTATGTCGCCGCTTTTCCATCCAGTTTTCGTCTTTCCAGGTGTAGGAATTTAAGTCGGTAACAATAGATGCTGTTTTCGGACGTGGTTCTTGTTGGAAACCATAGGGATCAGATTTTTCGTAAATATGTCCTTCAAAATTTTTGATTTCGTATTTGTAATGTTCTCCTACACCTATTTCCGGAATAAACAATTCCCAAATGCCTGTATGTCCTTTCCGCATTTGGTGTTTGCGTCCATCCCACAGGTTAAAATCTCCCAATAAGGAAACGTTGCGGGCATTGGGGGCCCAAACGGCAAAATAAACCCCTTTAACACCATCTACTTCTGTGGTGTGCGCTCCTAGTTTCTCATAAATGCGGTGGTGGTTGCCTTCACTAAATAGATGGAGGTCAAATTCTGTTAAGTGGGCAGAGCGGAAGGCATAAGGATCATAAATGACTAGCTCATGTTCTCCTTCTTTAATGCGTAACTGATAGTTTTTCAGTTCTGCTGTTTCAATGGTGCATTCAAAAAAGTGAGGATCATGAACTGTGTCCATGGGGTATTCTTTGCGTTCTTCTGGAACTACTACCCAGGCAGCGATCGCATTTGGGAGGTATGCTCGCACAGCCCAAACAGTTTTACCATTTTGCTCGATGATATGAGAACCCAGAATTTCAAACGGATTGTGATGTTGATTCCCAACAATACTTTGAACCTGTTCAGGGGCGACCGTGGTTATGGACATGAAGCTACCTATGTGAAATATGGTGATTGACTAAATCTACTTTTTTAAAATCTAAACCCCGTCTAAGTTAAAACCTATAGTTTTTCCAAAGGGGATATTATTCGGTTCTGTTCTCGCTTGAGTTGTCAGATGTACTCTAAATTACAAAAAACTACGGTTCTCAAGGTAGACGCGGTTTATATATATTCTTTACATTTATTTGCATTTTTTTCGCCACCGTTATCGTACATCAGAATGTGTACTGATTCTTCTCGGTAGTGAAATAGGTGATTGGCGATCGCCTGACTAAATGTTTAAAAACGGGAAAAGTTGTAATAAGCCTTTGCGTAGTTGTAACAAGAATATTTGCTCACGGAGGTTAGTATTTAGTTTTGATGGAGGGCTTGTTTGTAATTTTGCTTGTAGGTGGCTATATTCTGCGGCTGTGATCTGATTGCCATTAATAGGCGATCGCGCTTCTAGTATAATCTGTGTCCGCAATATTTCCTCTGGTATATCCTCTGGTGGCGGTAATGCTATCACTGCTTGACCATGATGACCAGTTAACCCCACTAAAATGCTAGTAGTAACGCTTAAAACAATCAGCAGTATGCGTTTCATCAATTTTTTTTATTTCTAATTTCTAAAGTCCTGGTGGTAATGGTTCTCCACATAGTTGGTGAATATTCATAATTCGGGCAAAAACCTGTGGATATTTCTGGCGATAATCAGGAATCAGTGCCAGAGGACTCAACAAAGCCGCGGCTGCAATATCAGCTACACTCAAGCGCCCACCCACTAAATAATCACTTTTTTGCCAATATATAGATAATACTGATAAAGCATTGGCTAGTCTTTTCTGAGCTAATTCAACGGTAGTATCATTAATACCATATTGTTGTCTAACTACCTGAATTACCATTTGGCTAAACAGTGATGGGTCAATTGCTTTCCCTGCACCAGCCCGGAATTGATAATATACAAACCTGGTAGCCGTCCCGATACTTTCATCTAACCAATCTTCTAACATTGCCGCTTGGATTTGCTGTTCTGAATCAGGTAAAAATAAAGCAGGTTCAGGCTGATAACTTTCTAGAAATTTGATGATTTCTGTAGAGTCAGCGATCGCTTGGGGTTGTCCGACAACTTGTGGTAATAATACTGGTAGTGTCGTTAATCCGGTTAGTGACTTTACCTTGAAGATATGCAGCCCTGGAGTTAGATTTTCAGTCTGATAACAAATTCCTTTATAACCCAATGCTAACCGGGCTTTACGACAATAATGAGATGTACTAAATTGCAGTAACAACATATATATATCAATATTATTTTGGTTACTGACAAAATCAATTAAAAAACTCCAACTGGGCAAGAACTGAATCTAGCCCAGTAGTCTAACCTGATGAATTTCCCTGCTTTTAACCCAACTTGACATTATAAGGCAGTTGTATCTTGAGTTTTTATCTACAAAATCGCCAATTTTGTCAACAGAGTTTTGTATTCAAAGATATCAACTACTTATCTAGATTGATGTACTAACCCATACTAGGGTGTTTTGGGAGTGGCCGCGGGAGATGCTGTCGTTGCTGGTGTAGCACCTGTATCTGCTGGTTCTCCACCTGTTGTAGCTGCTGGAGAACTAGTAGTATCAGCAGGAGGCTGAGTGCCACCATCACAAGCTCCAAGCAAAGTACCCAAACTTAACATTAAAGCCAAACCAAAAATCTTTGTCTTCATAACTCCTCTTTCACCAATTGTGGCAATAAAATCTTTCACCTGTTGAATAACATACCTCATTTATTGATTTTTTTTCACGGCTTTCTGATTACAGATTTTCAACTATCCCTCTTTGAAACATTTTTGTAATCTATATGTAATACAAATAATGGCGATTCAACCTTTTTTGACGGTTACATAAATATTCAGCAATTGCAAAGTTCAGTCACAAAGCGTGCTGAGAGACAAGAGCGTTTTTAAACACCTTCAGTCATCTACTATCAAATATACTGTGAGAAGTAGTATAAGATTGGAGGCAAGAAAGTAACTTTATCCCAAGTTGCTAGTTATCCAATCATGGACAATAATCCCTTCTCTATTGCTTCTTGAACGAAAATACAGTATTTAATATCAGAAAAATTATGGTTTTTGAACGTAAATCAGCAGTTTTCGCAAAAAATACTTGGTTTTGGCGCAAATCTCCATTGTCATTCAATAGGCGACGTTCTCGGAATCTGGATACAAAAACACAGAAGTCATCCCGGCTTGGTAGTGAACCGATAGCAGTCAAATCGTCCAGTCCCCGGAACGCTTGGATAAATTTTTTGGGTTCTCGGAGAAGTAACACAGCAATCCGCACTTCAACCCCAGAACCAGGGAAAAAACCAACTACTAGTGTATACAAGATGGGCAATACAGGAACTATACCCACATGGTTACTACGTCTGTATACAGTAAATCGCTACTCGTCAGTTTTAGCATTTTTATTAGTAATATCAACGTTAATAGTTTATGGTTGGACTGTATATGCCCAGGAGCTTTGGAGCGAATCTTATGGAAAAGTAAAAAGCTTACAACGTCATGAGCGGCAGTTAAACACTACCAATGCAACACTGACTAGCAAGATGGCACAGGAAGCAGAAAATCCTGGTATGGGGCTAGTATCACCAACTTCTGAAGGGGCAATTTTTTTACCGCCAACATCTAATAGTAATCCTAATTCGTCATTTTCAACTTCTCAACCAGAACCAAAACCAGAATCTTCTTCTCCACTTGGATATTAAAATCTAATAGGTGATTGTTCATCAGTTATTGGTCACTCGATTTTGGATTTACGATTTTGGATTGACTCCACCAAACAAGTGTAGAGCTTGAAAATTTTGGATTTGGGATTTATGTTAGCGAAGCGTACGCAGCGCAGCGAGTATTTTTCCGTCAGTAGAGGACGGGGAACATATCCCAAATTTTTTAATTAATCTAAAATCTAAAATCTACAATTTCCGGTCATTGATAAAATTCTTACTTATCACATTTCACCTATGTTTCTCCAATGCCGAAGCCATTAAGTAAAACAAAATTCAGAAACTTACGTAATTTAGAATTTAAAAGAGAACGAAAATTCTCTAAACAACCTCAACCGGGAAATATTGATCCGAAAATACCAGAAAACCCACCCAACATTAAATCCCGACTGTTGTTAGTATGGGGTGTTTTAATGGTTTCTTTGCTAGGGTTGGCATTCAACTTATATAATCTCCAAATTCTTCAGGGAAAAAAGCTGGCTGAACGGGCGCGAAACCAGCAAATGGTCAATGTACGTCCTTATATGCCCCGTCGTCCGGTGGTGGATCGGGGTAATAATATGTTAGCCATTGACCGTCCTGTTTATAACTTATATACTCACCCCAAATTATTTGATCAATCCCAGGAGGAAATTGCTGAGAAAATTGGTCCGATTATCGGTAAAGAAAAAGCCGATTTAATTAACATATTTCAAAGTAAACGTAGTGGAATTTTATTAGCTTCTAATGTATCAGAAGCTATTGCTGATAAGTTAATATCACTGCGTTTAAATGGATTCGAGTTTATTCAAAAATACTCTCGATTTTATCCCCAAGATGATTTGGTGGCGGACGTGGTGGGCTATGTTAATCTTGATCGTCGTGGCCAAGCCGGTGTGGAATACAGTCAAGAGAAGCTTCTGGAACGTTCTGGACAAACGGTGCGGATGAGTAGGGCTGGTAATGGGGCATTAATGCCCGATCATGCTCCAGAAGGATTTCTAAATTCTGATGATTTGAAACTGCAATTAACTATTGATAATCGCCTGCAAAGATTAGCTCGCGCAGCTTTGAAAGAACAGATGACCAAATTCAGTGCTAAACGTGGTGCAGTGATTGTCATGGATGCAGTTGATGGTTCTTTACTGGCGTTGGTTTCTCAACCTACTTACAACCCAAATAGATATTCCCAAGCCGATATTTCCCTGTTTAAAAATTGGACTGTAGCTGATCTTTATGAACCGGGATCAACTTTTAAACCTGTGAATGTGGCGATCGCTCTCGAAAATGGCGCAATCAAGCCAGATGATTCATTTGAAGATCCTGGTTCTATCCAAATCGGTAAACATACCATCAAAAATGCGGAAAGAACTGGTTATAGAAGACTGACTATTGCGGAGATTTTACAAACTTCTAGTAATATTGGTATGGTCAGAATCATGCAACGATTAAAACCTTCCATATACTACAACTGGTTAGAACGTTTAGGACTAGGACAAAAAGTTGACACGGATTTACCTTTTGAAGTAAGTGGTCAACTCAAAAGTCAAGAAAAATTTATCACTTCAAACATTGAACCAGCTACTACATCTTTTGGACAAGGCTTTTCTCTAACTCCATTACAACTGGTACAAATACACGCAGCATTAGCTAATGGGGGCAAATTAGTTACACCCCATGTAGTCCGAGGATTGATTGATGCTAAAGAACGAATACACTATTCAATTCCCCTCCCAGAACCACGGCAAATTTTCTCAGCCACAACTACTCAAAAAGTAGTGGAAATGATGGAAACAGTAGTTAGTCAAGGTAGTGGTAAAGCCTCAAGAATTTCAGGATATCGGATTGGTGGAAAAACGGGAACAGCCCAAAAAGCTAGTCCTAATGGTGGATATATTAAAGGTGCAAGAATTACCAGCTTTGTCGCTATTTTGCCAGTCGAATCTCCCCGTTATGTCGTGTTTGCAGTTGTGGATGAACCAAAGGGAGAAAATGCCTATGGTTCTACTGTAGCTGCACCAATTGTCAAAAATGTAATTGAAGCACTAATTCCGATTGAGCAAATTCCACCTAGTAAATTGACAATTGACAATTGACAATTCTCTCAATGACCAATGACCTTATCCATTATAGGTTTGCTGGAGAGTGGCTTCGATTGAGCCTAAATTTTGGAATAACTTAATTAAGTCATGAGATTTAGTTTTTTGCTCTAATAAAATTCCTTTCAGTGGTGTTAAAAATTGAATATCAGGATCATCTAATAGGGCAATTTCAGCAGCTTGTAATATTTTGGTGGTATTAGCAAAAATATCTGTATTTTCAAAACCAGATTTTGCCGAAATTTGGTGTAAACTAGCATCAGGTATAATAGCTCTACCTGATAAAGTTTCATCTAAGATTAAACCTTTTAATAAAGCTAATAAGCCTGCATAAATAGCGAAATTATCACAACTATCACAAGCTTTAAATTCTATTCGCCCTACCTCTGAGGGAATACGGGCAATTTTTGTTAATGAGGGGACACTTTGGATTAGTTCTGCTGCTGTTTTTACAAAAACTAATGTCGCTGATCTTTTTCCTGTTCTAATAAAAGTCCTTACTGATAAACCTTCCCATAAACAACCATTGTAAAAAGGAGAACTATAACTAAAAGGAATGATATAAGGACTGTAATAAGTTAACTTTTTACCAATATCAATTAACTTTTCCGTAGACAAGTTTGCCAGAGAAATATTTAAATCTGGTCCATAGGAAACCATATAAATATGAGCAGTTTGTTCATCTGGATAAACTTGTAATTGTTTAATTTCAAAATCATTTAATGGAGGATGTGGTTTAAAAACACAAGTATAAGGATTAAAACTGGCTAAAACAGGTGAAAAACCAAAACTAGCAGCAACATCACTTAGTAAACCAAAACTTGTTGTTAATTCATCAATTGCTCCTTGAATAGTAGAGTGGATAGTTGTTCTAATTTCGATACCTTTAGCTACACAATCAATTACTTCTTCAGAGTCACTAAATCTTTCAAATCCTTCAATATACCAACGCTTTTTTTTAATCCCTGCATCACCAACTCTTAATTGTGGGTAATCATCAGGATATACGGGTAATTTATCAATGATTTGATTGAAATCTGCAAATTTTGTATTATGAAAATCTGCAAACTTTCCTTGATGATTGAGAAAAGCAACTTCATGTTCAACACCAAATGAAAACATACTCAATACCCAGTTAATGAGAAATATAATCAATTATATCCATAATTGATCCTATTGTGAATAATATGGGAGGAGAAATAGGAGTTAATTATTTAAACATTGGACAGACTATAGATACCTGATTTGTAATTATTAGCTATACAGAACATATATTTTTGCCAGTTCAATGTACAGAAGTTCAGTCCTTTTCAAGGTAGCTTAATATTAAATAAGAAAAATTACAAGGCGTGAGTTTTTATGACAAGTGCTGCTCAAACTCCTTACAGTAGCGAACAAATTTCGGCTTGGTTACGAGGACTTTTGACTATTGCTTGGGCTGATGGTAACTTTGATGCTCAAGAACAGGAAGTAATTACTAATCTTACCAAAGATGAATTAGCTCCTTCCATTGACTGGGATTCTCTAGAGATCATCGAACCCGATGAATTAGCGGCTATATTAGGTAAAGGTACACCTGTAGCGGAAAATTTCTTGCGGACAGCGGTCATGGTAGCGATCGCTGATGGTATATACTCTCCTAGTGAAGATGAAGTTTTACACCAATTCTGTCAAAAATTAGAACTGCAAGAGAATTTACTCACAGCCCTGCGTCATACTCTAGAAGATACCGCACAAACTGAAGATTTTCCATCGGCTGAACTTGTACCTACACATCCAGACGCTTTAAATCCCTTGCGTCACTGGTTAGACGGGTTAGATATTCAAGATCCCAGAGTTGCCAAATTTTTGTGTAAGATGATTCCTTCCCAGTGTCCCTTTGAAAGAGATGTCACCCTATTTGGCAGGAAAATAGTTCATATTCCGCCATTATGTAAAATTAACCCCCTCTATGAACAAATGGTAGGTTTACGTTTCCGCGCCCTCTCCTACCTAGCAGACGACTGTGGTGAGGATATTACACCTTATATATAGTCATTCGCCAGTAGTCAGTAGTTAGGTGACATAATAAGAAGTAGAAGATTTCCGGAATCACGAATATATTAGCAATCAAAAAATTGGCTGCTAATATTTGGAAAATCGTTAACGAAGAGTCATTAGCGCAAAATATATTGGTAATCTTTCAAAAAAAGAATGACTAATGACAACTAACTACTAACTACTGACAACTGACTAATTATGCAATTTATAGACCAATCAATAATTGAAGTAGAAGCAGGTAACGGAGGCGATGGTATTGTCGCTTTCCGCAGAGAGAAATATGTACCAGCAGGTGGTCCCTCTGGTGGAAATGGCGGAAAAGGTGGTTCAATCATTTTTGTCGCTGATAGCAACCTCCAAACCTTACTAGATTTTCGCTACAAGCATTTGTTTAAAGCCCAAAATGGTGAACGTGGCGGACCAAATAATTGCACCGGTGCAGGTGGAAAAGATTTAATTGTCGAAGTTCCTTGTGGTACTGCTGTTTATGATGGAGAAACGAGTGCTTTACTCTGTGATTTAGTTGAACCTGGACAAGTTTTTCGAGTTGCTGAAGGTGGCAAAGGTGGACTAGGAAACCAACATTTTTTGAGTAACCGCAATCGTGTTCCAGAATATGCACTTCCTGGTTTAGAAGGAGAAAAGAAGGTATTACGTTTAGAGTTGAAATTGTTAGCAGAAGTAGGAATTATTGGTTTACCAAATGCAGGTAAATCAACTTTAATTTCTTCTCTATCTGCTGCACGGCCAAAAATCGCTGATTATCCGTTTACTACTTTAATTCCTAATTTGGGTGTAGTTAAAAAACCCACAGGTGATGGTACAGTTTTCGCTGATATTCCCGGTTTAATTGAAGGTGCTTCTCATGGTGCAGGTTTAGGTTATGATTTCTTACGTCACATTGAACGCACAAGGATTTTATTACACTTAATTGATGCGACAAGTGAAGATGTAATTGCTGATTTCCATACTATTCAAGAAGAATTAAAAGCCTATGGAAGGGGTTTAGCAAAACGTCCACAAATTTTAGCATTAAATAAAATAGATGCTGTTGATAGGGAATCTGTAGATTTAGAAGCTTTAGCTAAACAATTAAATCATCTGGCTTTAGCACCTGTTTTCATAATTTCGGCGGTAACTCGCACTGGATTAGATCCAATGATGCAAGAAATTTGGCGGATTTTGGATGAAGTTAATGCGTTGGAAGCTTTGGAAGCTGCGGAGGTAGCGGTTTAATTGATGGGTTGATTTTGTTGAGTAAAAGTCCGCGTTTGCGGACTCATTTTTAGCATTTTTTAAATTTTTTGAAAACAATAATTAAGAAGTGATTTTGTCAGAAGATTCTTTTCCACAAGCAGCAGGAAGGCATTTATATCCCACATTCCGCAGATGTGACTCAGATTATTGATATTTTTGAAAAATCCCAGCCAGAAAAATTTTATCTACCTAATTTTTTTGGTTAAGTTTAACTTTATCTGCCAAAAAATAGAGGATATGAGTATCATCGCTTTAACTACAAGTCCAGCGATAACTTTGGTTCACATTTTCACTTTTACGAAGTTAATAATGCCTTATTATTTGATAGAGAAAAAGCCAGAGGAATGAGATTAGATATCCCCGCAGGTACAGCAGTGAAATTTGAACCGGGAGATGAAAAAGAAGTTACTCTAGTTCCTGTAGTTGATAGCCGTCAAATTTATGGATTCAACGGCAAAATTAATGGAAAACTGTAAAAAAAATAAGTTTCAATTGCATAATTAGAGCAGAAATTATATCTGTTTTAACTTTTATTCATCTGCTAAGAAACTTTCTCCCCATTTGACTTCAACTTTACCGCTAGGACTAAATACAACCTTAAATTCAGTCACAGAATTATTGATTACTAGTTTAGTAGGTAAGATGAGAGTTTCATCTTTTGCTTTACCGTCATCAGGTTTAGATAACAATTTAGGTAAAGGTGTGGTTTGCAGTAAATCAATCGCTAATTTATCAATTGGTTCATAGGAAACAACTGCTCCTTCAGAATCTATCAGTACCCGATAAACCAAATCTCGATCAAAATTAACAGATGTTTCATCAGCTTCTTTGTTGTTAGATATTTGCCAATTCTTGACAATGATTTTTTGTAAATCTTCTTGTAATTTCTGGATCTTTTTCTCATCAGTAATAGCTCTGAGAGAATCAGCAACGGAAGGATCTAAACTAGAGGGAATTTCAGTAGGTATCAGACTAGCTCCAGCTTGCAGGGGAATTGGTTTTTTGAGAGTGTTTTTCTCCAAATCTAGCGCGTCACCAATTAAAGCATTAACTTTTGTGCGATCGCTCACAGTCAATAACCGATGTTGGAATACTACGTGCTTATATTCCTTAGAAATTTTCCCTTCAATTACATTAATTGCGTGTTTAGCAGCTTCATTAGCCGCATAGCTGGGTGCTTCATCCACAATTGATTGCAGAGGTTGATTAGGATCGAGCAGCATATTTGCCAACTTACGAGTTAAAGGAACAATTCCATACACACTTACCTTTTTGCTCAACCCCAACTCCCTAACAGCTTGGAGCGCAATTTCTGTGGTCATTTCTGAACCACCCCACAAAACATTAATCTTTGGGTGACGCTTGAGCATCGCTTTGACCTTATCTACATCTTCCGGTGTTCTGCCATCTGTCGTTCCCGTTTCGGTCCATTTTGCACCAGAATCTTCTATACCTTTGATAAATCCCTGTAAATAAGGATAAAGACGAGTTGAATCTGCCCCATCTACTAAACCTACATTTAACTCTTTAATCTGTTTATTTCTCCTATTTAATACCCCTTTCCCCATGTATCTGCCAAGGTCGTAACCCATAGCTAAAGAATCGCTTTCATAACAAGCAAATACTACTTTCTGGGATTCTTTGGGTAAGCAATCACCGATATTAACCACCACCACACCAGCAACATAAGCCTGGAGAATACTTGGTACAGATTTCTCAGGATCTAATGGTCTCATGATGATTATATCTACATCTTGGGTGAGTAGCTGTTTGATTCCGTGAGTCTCCTCCTGAACACTTTCTCCGGTTTTAATGGGGATAATTTCAACTTGCTTATTTTCCTTAGCCAGTTTTTCTAAACCTTGTTGGTATAATTTATAAGTTAAGTTATCGTTAGGAAGAAGAAACCCAACTTTATACTTTTCTGGAGTTTCTTTAATAATTTTTGCTTCCCAATCTTTATCTTTAGCGGCTTGTTCCCAGTTATAAGATCGTTTCAGTTGATCTACTGACCAAAACTTACCTCTTTTCAGGTTAGCACGCTCGAATTCAGTCCCAATTGTAATTGTTTCCTTACGCATATCCACATAGCGAAGGGAAGCTCCCCTAAAGTTAGCTTTGTAGAGATCAGCACTTTGAATATTAGCACGGCTGAGATTAGAACCTTGGAAATTGGTTTGATTGAGATTTGCCCCTTGTAAATCAGCCCATAGCAACCGGGAGTTAATTACTGATGCTTTCGTCAAATTTGCATCTCTTAAATAAATCCGGCTCATGCGACTACTATCAAGATTCGCTTGCTCTAAATTGGCTTTTTCTAAATAAGCCGCTCGAAGAATTGCCCCTTTGAGGTTCGCACCCTTCAAATTTGCCCCCTTGAGATTTGCTCTTTCCAGGTTTGCACCCTCTAGATTAGCTTTTTCCAGGTTTGCACCCTCAAGGTTTGCTCCGCTTAAATTCACGCCAGATAAATCCATTCGGGAAAGATCAAATCCCTCATACCTGTAAAACTGCGGTGGCCACTGGGCAATCCTCCGCCAATTCCATTCAAATTTATAACACTTATTTAGTTCAATTCCTTCTAAGTTGGCCTTGGAAGCTTGTTCTCCTAATAGACTTTCACAGGACTGATTCAGATATTCCATAGCCTCAATTCTTGATTCAGAATATTCAACTTCCTTCTGATTTCTAATTTCTTGTCTAGCATTATCAAGAGCCTCTTTCTCTCTCTGCGGTGCTTCCACAAAGTAAGCTCCCATTGCTGCTAACAGTGTAAATTGACCAATAACGGTTGCCAAGCTATACAGAGAAACATTTTCACACCATTTAACAAAATCTCCCAGTCGCTGATCTAAAAACGTCAGGGGGTTGAACCAGGAATGTTTTGCTTTTGCCGGTTCTTTTTCCAATTCTAAAGAGTAACCTGCCCACATTCGCCGATAGGTTTCATGTGGCATATCCAGTCTTTTCGCTTCCTGAAGTATTTTGTACTCCCGTTTGACTGGATCTTCAATAGTAGCAATTTCTTGGAAGCTAGTCTCTAAATTTCGGATAACTCCTTCCAACTCAAAGATTTCAGCTTGTTCTTGGGGTGATATCCTAGTGTTTGTTTCCTCCGTTGTTTCTGTATCTCTTATCTCTTCTGTCTGGTTTTCAGATGTAGTACTTTTTTGTAGATGTTGAGCATTTGTGGTTCTTCTAAATATGGAAAAGCGACTAGACATAATTATTTAGTGTATTTGGTAAAAAAAGTTAAACTTAGCTAATTTTATTAAATAGCATACTTGTTTTCTAATTGGGACAATATGTTACGTATTTTTATAAATTTCAATTCTTGCTAGTAATGATAATCTTTTTATTTTTATAACAATCTCCAAAATTTTAGAAAAGAGTTAAGAGAAATAAAAATATGACAAACTTAGAAAGTAGTAAGTAGGTGATTGTATAAGTTATAAAATGAATCGTTCCGCTTATGCGGAGACTTATGAACTCACAGTAGGCGATAAAGTTAGATTAAGTAATGAGACAAAATTAATTACACAAACATTTGGACTAAAATCCTTGATTGGCAAAGGATTGATAAATAACTAATATGTAATTAATTCTGTCCAGGTACTTAGTTGACCAATATACAATGCACGTTGAACAATATTATAAAGCTGATAATAACAAATGGATTTTTTCGGAATATTCAGATAGTGATGATTCTTTAAATTTAGCTTCTGTTGCTTGTCAAATTTTGCTTGCAGATATTTATGATAAGGTAGATTTTGAAGTTAAATAATAAATCTCACGCCAAGACGCTAAGGCGCAAAGTTTTTATTAGTATCTTTACGCCTTAATTATCTAAATTTACACTTTAAGAAACCAGCGTTTCTGATACATCAAGACAGCAACAGCGTACCACAAGAATAAGGTAACAAGTGCAAACAAAAATGAGCCGTTGAAATTTCCCGCCCAAGAGGCAAAGATATTTTGGTAAATCCAATTGTAGATACTAATGGCGGTTTCACCTGTGCCAATTTGGGTTTTGGCTGTGATTTTGATTAACATTACAGAAGCAACAAAAAGAGCGATCGCATTTAAGCCCATAATCTCAAATGGTTTACTCCAGCGTTTTATTAACCTCACTTCTATCAATTCATAACAAGCTGCTAATAACATTAACGCCCAACCAGTGGTAAACACAACATAGGAACTAGTCCATAGTTTCTTATTCATGGGAAATGCTACATCCCAAATAATTGCAATTACTAAGCAACACAAACCAAATAATACTAAATCCATACTTGTTTGCGAATTAGCCTGTTTTTTATCTTTAATCCATTCTCCGGTAAAATAACCAGCTAAAACGTTAACTATCGCTGGAATGGTGCTAAAAAGTCCTTCAGGATCTCCCAGCAAATTAAAGCCATCACCTTTATATAAATGTGCTTTGGGAATAATTAATCTATCAATAAATGCGCCAAAATTACCTTCCCTTGTTAGCACTCCTGCACCATAATCAGGAACTGGAATATACATCATTGTCAACCAATAACCAATTAGTAATCCTCCTGCTACTAACCATTGACTTTTACGAGGTAATTTTAAAACTATCAAAGATGTAAACAGGTAAGTTAAACTAATTCGTTGCAATACTCCCATGATTCGCAAACTACTAAAGTCAAAAGTCCAAACACCTTTATTCCAAAAACCATTTAATAGTAAACCCAAAGCAAATAATATAGCAGCACGGCGTAACAGCAGTAAGTAAACTGTTGTGGTAGGTTTATTCTCTGAGCTATACTTTGACAGAGAATAAGTCATTGCTACACCAACAATGAATAAAAAGAAGGGAAATATTAAGTCAGTGGGTGTACAACCGTGCCATTGAGCATGACTAAGGGGAGGATAAACATTATCTACGACTCCGGCCATGTTAGCAAGAATCATTGCTGCAATAGTAATACCACGAAAAACATCAAGCGAAGTCAGACGCATAGACGGAATAGTTTTTTTGATGACTATTTACCTTACCCCGCTTGAGGCAACTTCTCAAGAAAAATTGATATCCTAACTTACAAGGTAAACTTTTATTAAGTAATGTTTGAATTGGGAATTTTTTAATATGGCTATCAAAGTTGGAGATACCGCACCTGATTTTAATCTACCCGCCCAAAATGGTGCAAATATCAGCCTGGCGGAATTTCGTGGTCAAAAATCTGTTGTCCTCTATTTTTATCCCAAGGACGATACACCGGGATGTACTGTGGAATCTTGCGCTTTTCGAGATCAATATGAAGTGTTTAAATCCGCTGGGGCTGAAGTGATTGGTGTCAGTGGTGACTCTAGCGACTCTCACCAAAAGTTCGCAGCTAAGTACAATTTACCTTTCACACTTTTAAGTGATAAAGGCGACCAAGTGCGAAAACAATATGGTGCAACTACCGCTTTTGGTTTTATCCCCGGCCGGGTGACTTATGTGATTGACCAAAACGGCGTTGTTCAATACGTATTTGATTCGATGTTGAACTTTAAAGGTCACGTTGAAGAAGCACTGAAAACATTGCAACAACTAGCAACAAAGTAAATTTTTGACTGGGGACTGAAAAAGTGAGGGGACAGGGGGGAGTAGGAAAGATTAAACTCTTTACTGTCACCTGTCACCTGTCACCTGTCACCTATTCCCTGAAATTAGGCTTTAGACTTTTCGGGAACAGCAACGTTGGAGTTAGCTGATTTGCCGTTTTTGCCGTTGCCGTTATTGCGGGGTTGAATTACTCCATAACCACCGTGATTACGTTCATAAATGACGTTAATATCTCCGGTTTCTGCGTTATGGAACATATAAAAATCGTGTCCCACAAGTTGTAGTTGTTCTTGGGCTTCTGCCAATGTCATGGGGGGCATGGAGAAGTATTTGGTGCGAACAACCTCTTCGGGTAATTCAGGGGTGCGATCGCCTATTAAATCTGCTGCTACAGGTTCTGGCGCTACTACTTCATTAGTTGCTATCGGTTGGGTTTTGTGATCCTGCCTTCTTTCTTTATATTTCCGTAATTGCCGAGCAATCTTATCTGCAACTAAGTCAATACTTGCATATAAGCTTTCGCTGCTTTCCTCGGCACGGATGATGCTACCATTAGCATAAATAGTTACTTCCGCCGCTTGTTTAGTATTTATTCGGGGATTGCGAGCTACGCTCAAATGGACATCCACTTCATTGGTGATGTTCTGAAAGTGACTAACTGCTTTTTCAATCTTCTGATGCACGTATTCCCTGATTGCATCAGTGATTTCAATATTTTTACCGTGGATGACAAGCTTCATGTAAACTCTCCCGCTCAATATTATAAATGATGTTTTTGGGTAGGAATAGAGATTGCGGTAAGGTCTATAATTGCCGCCAACACAAATCGTAACCTATTCTTAACACACTGCTCTTTAGTATTCTCAACGCTTCTTGCATCTTAAGCATCTTAAAGTTTGTGCTATTCATCGTCTCGATTTTAGTTTTTATTCTCTACGATGATTCCCAACTGGTTGCCAAACAATTGGCTATTAAAGCAAAACTATGGAATTAGGCAATTTTGAGATATGGTTCTTTTAACTGCCTATTTCTATGGAACTTTACAAAAATAGGAGTGTTTGCTCTTGTTGTTGTTCCCTAGTCTTGTTCCCTATTGTATAGAAGATACGACCCTTTTGGGAAGTTTGATCCTGATTGATACAAACAAATTTTTGAGATGTGATCAGTCAGTGTATTGGTTTCTATTGTCTTGGCTTAATGTTTATTACAGAGAACTCCTCCCAACACCATTGAGTTATATATTCAAACTAGCACTTTGTACGGTCCAAAGTATATTCCCTTGACGTTCCTTTAAAATCCTTTGCATAGCTTGACATTTGTTAGCTATTTTTTTGTGACATTTTGTAAAATTTTGTGAGATTACAACTATTTAAAGACGCAAAGACGCGGAAAATATTTATAAGGAATGATGTCTAACACTTTATTTCATCCGTACCGTTGTTTACTATATGATGTTGAGTTGATGCCGTACTTAACGGCTCATCAGTGGCAGCGATCGCTAGTAACAGAACGCATTAACAACCCAGAATTAGATGATGTCCTAATTTTACTAGAACACCCCCCCGTCTATACTTTAGGCACAGGAGCAAACTCAGAATTTATTAAATTTAATATTGACAAAAGTAACTATGATGTGCATCGCATTGAAAGAGGCGGCGAAGTTACATATCATTGTCCTGGTCAATTAGTCGGTTATCCGATTTTAAATTTGCGTCGTTATCGTCAAGACCTGCATTGGTATTTGCGCCAACTTGAGGAAGTATTAATTCGCGTTTTAGCAAATTATGATTTGCAGGGAGAACGTCTGCCTGGTTTTACTGGTGTTTGGCTAGAAGGATACAAAGTTGCTGCTATAGGCATAAAAGTTAGTAAATGGATTACAATGCACGGATTTTCCTTAAATGTTTGTCCTGACATGACAGGATTTAAACAAATTGTTCCCTGTGGCATTGTTGATAAACCTGTTAGCAGTTTAGCCGCATGGATTCCTGGCATTACTTGTAACCAAGTACGTTACTCCGTAAACCATTGCTTTGCCGAGGTATTTGGTGTAGATATAGTGGATTGTAAGTATGAAAAAATTATGTAGTCTTAGTAAAGTTACATAATATGGCGTAAATATTATTATAATGATCATGATCAACATCACTTTGGTTTTTAACCAAACAGACTAAAATTAGTTTGTTTGTTGTTGATCATGCTCACTTTTTGTAAAACTAACCAAAACCGTGCTTGTGAATTACTCAAATAATCTACAGGTAAGTTTTTCCTCGTTGAACTCCTTGAGAGAACGCGATTGGGAAGCTTTAACTTCACTATTTGACAGAGATGATAGTGATGAAATTGAAGCCGAAATTAAAAGTAAGTTGGTGTGGTTAGTCCCCGAACCTTGTTGGGAAGATAACCCTTTCGAGTTTTTGCGTGAGTTTCTTTAACACCTGTCTCACAGCTACAAAAACAACCAGGTGACACAGTTTTCTTCTGTATCGCCGTTAATCTCACTTTTCCCATTCTCCATGACTTTGTTGTAGTGTTGGCAATAAACTACTCTGAACACAAAATACACAAAGAGGGGGAGATGGTGAAATTTAGATTTGGTCGTTTGTGGGTGATCATTGGTTTAATTTGTTGCTTATTGGCTGGTTGTAGTGAAAATTCTCGCGGAAATCAAATTCTCCGAGTAGCGACTGAACCGGCGTTTCCACCTTTTGAGTTTCAAGGTAAAGGTGGGGAATTAGTAGGGTTTTCTATTGATTTGATGAGGGCGATCGCCGATGGGTCAAATTTCCAGGTAGAATTTCAGAGTTTGCCTTTTGATGGCATTATTCCCGCACTACAAGCCAAAACCATAGACGCGGCGATTAGTTCCATGACGATAACTGAAGAAAGATCCAAGACGGTAACTTTTTCTCGTCCTTATTTTAAAGCAGGTTTGGCGATCGCTATTCGCGCAGATCATCAAAATATTACCGGATTTGACAGTCTCCAAAATAAAAAAATTGCCGTCCAAATTGGCACAACCGGCGCAGAAAAAGCTAAAAGTTTAACTGGGGCGCAAATTCGCAGTTTTGACTCTGCACCATTAGCCCTGCAAGAATTACAAAATGGTAATGTTGATGCAGTTATTAATGATGCACCCGTCACCTTATACGCTATCAATACAGGTAATTTGCAAGGAATCAAAGTCATAGAACAACTATTAACTGAGGAATTTTACGGAATTGCTACTGCTAAAAATTCTCCTTATTTATCTTTGATTAATCAAGGTTTAACAAAGATATTAGAAAATGGTAAATATCAGCAAATTTACGAAAAATGGTTTAAATCTGCACCGCCAACATTACCAGAAACATTACCATTTATAAATAAGAATACGGCTAGATTAAATTCTCTGAGTATATTTTGGCAATCCTTACCCACTCTATTAAAGGGTGCATTAGGAACATTGCAATTAGCATTTATCTCAGGTTTATTCGGTTTAACAATTGGTTCTCTAATTGGTATAATTCGCCTTTCTCATATTAAATCTTTGCGTTTTTTATCCAGGGCTTATATAGATTTTTGGCGAGGAACACCGTTATTAGTGCAGATATTTATGATTTATTTTGGCTTACCGGCAATTTCTCAAGAGTTAGGTTTTACTTTTACTTTAAACCGTCTTCTCGCTGGGGTAATTGCTTTAAGTTTAAATAGTGCAGCCTATATTGCCGAAATTGTCCGTGGGGGCATTCAATCTATTGAAATTGGACAATCAGAAGCAGCAAAATCACTAGGTTTAAATCCTCTGCAAACAATGACTTATGTAATTTTTCCTCAAGCATTTCGGCGCATGATTCCACCTTTAGGAAATGAGTTTATTAGTTTATTAAAAGATACTAGCTTGGTTGCGGTAATCGGGTTTGAGGAATTATTTAGAAAAGGACAATTAATTGTTGCAGAAAATTATCGCGCTTTTGAAGTTTATGCGGCTGTAGCTATAATTTATTTATGTTTAACTCTGATTTCTTCTCAACTTTTTAGCCGGTTAGAAATATGGATGAATCCAATCGGTAAAAAAGATGCAAAAGGGAAAATATAAAATAAGTAATCAGGAAAAACGTTATTTATAAACATTGTAGAGACGTTCCATGGAACGTCTCTACATTAGAGAATGTTTGGAAAATTAAATTATGTCCGATAGAGGTGAAAAGTTATGGTTTACTTGCTTTTCTATAATCCCAAGGATCAACAAATTTGCGATCGCTCCAAATCCCAATTTTTTGCTGTTTCGCTTGCGTTTCGGCTTGTTGTACAATATCTTTACTGGGACATTTGCTTAAATAGGGACGATATACTTTAGCTAATCCTTCTTCTAACAAAACTTGTTGTAAAAACGTACCATTTGGTAACCGGACTTCTGCAACTTTTCTACCATAGCGATCGCTATCTGTAATATTCAATTTTACACGATTATTTGTGGCTTGAATTAGTTGCTCTATCCGTGTTTGTGCTTTCACACCCCAAGCAAACTGATTTACATCTTTAGTAATTTTACTGTTCTTTTCTTTCTGAGAATGAGGTATTTCTGGTGCATCAACACAAGCAAACCGCACCGTAAATTTTTGACCATCTGCATTTCTTAATACTAATGTATCACCATCACTGATTCGTTCAACTAGATCCCCTTGAGGAGCAAACAAGCGATCGCACGCAATTAAACTCACAGAAATCGCAGCAATACCTAGCCAAATTAACCCTCGTTGCATTAATTTATTCATAATTCACTAAGTTTGCAATTTAGCCTATTAATGTTTACAATTGATACAGATTAAATAATTGTCAGCCAATACGTATAATAGTATTAAATCTCTCAAGCTATCTAAATCATGATTCTCCTCTAAAGATTATGAAACCTATTCAGCACCATCAACGTACTTTTGCTGATCAAGATTTTCAGCAATCCCTAAATCAGTTAAAAGATATTGTTCAAGCTAACAATGAAGAGGTGACAGAATCAAATACTAGTGATTCTCTCCATCAAGTCATCAGCAAACATACTGATATTATTGATTTGGATGCGTGGGAGGATGCAGTTGCTGATATTGAACAGTATTTACAGCAAAAAACAAATAAAAGCAAAAAGCCATAACTAACTTAAATTATTGAGACATTTTCTGTCTTTGAGCTTCATATAACATCAAAGCAGCAGTTATTCCCACATTTAATGATTCTACCCCAGGATTCAGGGGAATTTTGACTTGGATATCTGCTAAAGCGGCTAAATCTGCTGATAATCCCGCCCCTTCATTACCCAATAATATTAAACTAGGTTTACGCCAATCCACTTGCCAATAAGTTAAATCGGCGGTTGGTAAGGTAGCTATTACCTGCATTCCTGCTTGCTGACTTTGTTGAACAGTCGCTTTTAGATCCTCGCTGACAGCCATATTCAAGCGAAACCATTGGCCAGCAGAAGCACGTAAAACTTTAGGATTATCTAAATCTACACTATCTTCACTCAACCACAAACCTGATGCACCTGCTGCGGCTGCTGTGCGAATCATAGTTCCCAAGTTACCAGGATCTTGGACAGTTTCTAAAGCCAGAACTAAACCAGAAAAAGGAATTGTTGTTGGTTGTGCATCTCGTTGAGCCATGGCTACTATACCATCAGGATTGACAGTTGTAGCGATCGCTGTTAAAACTTCTGGACTAACAACTTCTACGCGATCGCACTGATTACAAACAACTTCCCACAATTGAGGATGTGTTATTTGCCATTGAAGAGTACAACATACCGTATCTAAAGGATAACCAACCGCACAAGCTTCTTCCAGCAAATGCGTTCCTTCCAATAAAAATAGCCGTTGCTTATTTCTCTCCTTAGCGGAGTGCAACTTCCGGATTTGTTTAACTAGGGAATTTTGTAAACTTGTTAACACAATCTTAAATGTTAAATTTCGGATTTGACATTAATCCAAAATTGTTATATTGATATGCGGAACCCGGGACTTGAACCCGGAAGCCTTGCGGCACTAGAACCTGAATCTAGCGCGTCTGCCAATTCCGCCAGTTCCGCTGGCATCGAATTCTATTCACAGTTTATCATTATTGCCTAACTGTTTCAAATTGTCAAGAGAAAACTTATCAACCGAGATCACAAGCTAGATTTAAATTTTTCTCACATCTGAACAATCCCCATTTTTCCCATCCAAGCAGCCATACTGCATGATAGAATCTAACGACTTTATGGGATTTGATAACTTAGAGAAAAATCGTCCAGCGTCAAGCTAGATGATCGTCAATGTAGAATCAAAACCAACATCAAACTTTATAATTACGTATTTTTTTGGAGGTAGGCTTATTAATTCTTCTAGCAGCTTACCAGATGCCAAGTCTTCATTAGAAGCAGACTCCTCAGTCTTGCAAATCTATGGTGGGCATCCTTTGGGAGGTCATGTAAAAATTAGCGGGGCTAAAAATTCCGCCCTCGTCATCATGGCGGGAACTTTCCTGTGTTCCGGTGATTGTCGGATTCGTAACGTTCCCTTATTAGCGGACGTAGAGCGGATGGGACAAGTTTTATCTGCTTTGGGATTACGTCTAAAAAGAGAAGGGGATATATTAGATGTTGATGCTAGGGAAATCACCACATCTAAAGCTCCTTATGAACTTGTTACCCAATTAAGAGCAAGTTTCTTTGCCATTGGTCCAATTTTAGCACGGTTAGGAGTAGCGCAGATGCCCTTACCAGGGGGTTGTGCCATTGGTGCTAGACCAGTAGATTTGCACGTCAGAGGACTGCAAGCAATGGGCGCAGAAGTGCAAATTGAACATGGTATTTGTAATGCTTATGTTCCCGGAAACAATGGCAGATTAAAAGGAGCAAAAATCTACTTAGATACTCCCAGTGTCGGCGCGACGGAAACCTTAATGATGGCTGCTACCCTAGCAGACGGGGAAACAATCCTGGAAAATTCTGCCAGAGAGCCGGAAGTAGTAGATTTAGCTAACTTTTGTAACTCAATGGGAGCAAAAATTCAAGGTGCAGGAACAAGTACAATTACTATAGTCGGTGTTCCTAAATTACACTCTACTGATTATACTATTATTCCTGATCGCATAGAAGCAGGAACATTTTTAATCGCTGGAGCAATTACCCGTTCTGAACTGCTGCTATCACCAGTTGCACCAGATCATTTAATCCCAGTCATTGCCAAGTTGCAAGAGATTGGTGTATCAATTATTGAGGAAGGAAAAGACTGTTTACGCATCTTACCAGCTAAAACCCTCAAGGCCATTAATATTGATACCTTACCTCATCCAGGGTTTCCCACGGATATGCAAGCACCTTTCATGTCTTTACTGACATTGGCTGAAGGTGATAGCATCATTAATGAATCAGTCTTTGAAAATCGCCTGCGTCATGCTTCCGAGTTAAACCGTTTAGGGGCAGATATCCGTGTTAAAGGTAACACTGCTTTTGTTCGGGGAGTACCCATGTTGTCGGGTGCGCCAGTCATAGGCACAGATTTAAGAGCGTCCGCAGCTTTGGTTTTAGCAGGATTAGCTGCATCAGGAACAACCACAATTCAAGGATTACATCATTTAGATCGGGGCTATGATCGCCTAGATATGAAGTTACAGCAACTAGGAGCAAAAATTATCCGTGTAAATGAAGCATCAAAGGATGGAAATTTACTGGCTAACAACAGTAATCCACCAGCTTCTGTATCTATCTAGAGTTAGGATATTGTTTCAGAGGGAACAGGAAACAGAAAAAACTCATGTTTAAAAACATGAGATGGAAATAATCTGTTCCCTTTTTTTTGTAATGGCGGATTTTACCAGTTAATGAAATATCAAGTTGGTAACTTTCGCCATTAAATTACTTTTTTGCTTTTTTTGGTGAGTGCGATCGCTTCACAATCCATTCCCAACTAAAATAAATGGAGACCAGTAAAAAGGATGACTTAGCTCATTACTCATCTGTGACGGTAAATTATCAGAGATACCTCGTTGCTGACCTATATTTGCATAATTTCCAGTAATCAGAGCTATTTGAGCTTGACGCAAAGCTTCGGCTTTAGTAATGTTTCCCTGTTTCAAAACCGCATAAAAGGCATTCATCAAAACTTGTGTACCCCCATCATCTACAGACCATAAAGAGGCGATCGCCGCTCTTGCACCTGTTTGCTGCATCTGATAGCCAAAACCGAGAATTTCCCTACCGTCTCCTAATCGCTCACCTAATCCGGTTGCACAAGCTGAAAGTACGACTAAATCAACATTCGGCAACCGCCAATTTTTGATATCTTGGAGGGTAATGCGATCGCCATTACCAAACAAAATAAACGATTCTTCCGGCTGTCCCAGGGTAAATGCTGCGTGAGTCGCTAGATGGACGATAGAGTAATCATTCATCTGGAACACAATATCTTTCGTGAATTGTTGGTCTAGTAATTTTGTAGTGTTAGGAATAGTTTGAGCCAGAGTTTCCACTTCACGACCGGCAAAGGGCAACCCAGAGAAGTTAAACTCCTGATCTCCTGCCTTAAAACTATAGTTGCCTTTGGTAAAAGCAGCCGCTAACACATTTAACTGATTTTGGGGTTTAGTGTTGAGGTCAGTCAAACTTATCGCAGTTATATTATTGATGCGAAAGCGTTCGACTAGCCATTGCTTACCATCATGCAGTGCTGCTAAAGGAATATAACGCAATTGTCCATCAGGGGCGTAAATAATGGTTTTGGTTTTTGCTTGAGCTAAGTCAGCTTCCAAAGGCTTTATCAGCCAATTATAGAGCTTTTGAGCAGGAATTTTAGGATTACGGGTTGGCGTTGTGACAGTCGAACGAAATTCAGCAATAACTCGGTTAAATTCTTCTCGTTTAACAGGAACAGTGCGACGCAGTGGAGGAGTGTAAGGAGAAATTAAAATGAGTTCCAAGCGATCGCCCAGCACTAATGGATAGATAATTACAGCATCTTGCTGAATTTTTCTGAGGTTGTCTTGCAAAGTAGTCGCATCAGCATTTAAATTAAAACTTTGTCCTTGGGAAGTTTGCTGAAGTTGAGCTATCCATTCTTGAACTTGTGGGCTTTTTAGAAATGTCTCGAACTGTTTAGTAATTTCTTGTTCGCTTTTTCTTAATTCAATGATTCGCTGTTTTTGTTGTTCTGTTCTTTTATTGATAGTAATATTTTCCAGCAGAGCGAGTTCTTTACCTTGAGAAATGGCTTGATCTATTTTTACCGCAATACCTTTTCTAATTTCCTGCTCTTGGGTTCGTTCTGTTATACCTTGAATATTATTATTACTTCCCCGCACGTCTTTGAGATAATCTGCTAGTTCCTGAACTTTGAGTAAATCTAGAACCTGTTGTGCTTCTAAAACTCGATTATTTTGTAAAAATAAATCAGCTAAATGGCGATAATCTTCGGCAATAGTTTCAGTATATGATTGTTGCTGTTCTTGTGGCAGTCCTTTGATATTATTTCTAATTGCTTCTCTTACATTCACAGATTGTTTAAAAAACACAATGGCTAACTCTGGCTGATTTTGTTTCTCTAGTAAATAACCAATATTATTTAGTACCTTAGCTTCACCTGCTTTATGGCCGATTTCCTGCACAATAATCAAAGATTGCTGATATGAATTCCATGCTGATTCATATTTGCCTTGTTGAAAATAAACTTTACCAACACTATCTAACATTACACCTTGGGAAAGCTTATCACCTAAAGATTTGACAATAGTTAAACCTTGCTGCAAAAATTTTAGAGATAATTCATACTTACCTTGATCTAAATAAACAATCCCCATATTATGAAAAGTCCATGCTTCCAGGAATTTTTTATCTTTTTTGTTTTTAATTCCTTTGACTTTTGACAAAGCTTGTTCATAAAATTCCAATGCTAAATCGTATTTCTTCAACCGATAATGAATATTCCCAATAGCATTAATATTTTTTACTTCTGAGCCAATTCTGTGTTTTTGAGCTAATTTCAATGCTTGTTGATAAGTGCTTAAAGCTCGGTCATATTCTCCTAATGATTGATAAATATCACCCATGTTGAAAAAAACTGTCCATACCCAAGGAGTTTTTTCTACTGGGTATGATGAAACTTGTTGCAGGACTGATAAAGATTTTTGATAATATTCTAAAGCAGATTCATATTTTCCCAAGGTATGGTAAATCATGCCAATTTGGTTGAGAGTAAAACCCTCTTCGATTTTCAGTTCCAATTTTTTATTCAAACTGAGAACTTCTTGGAATTTATTTAAAGCTGTTTCATATTCACCTTGTTCAAAAAGTTGGCGACTTTGTTCACTATAAATATTCATGATTTTAGTGAGAGTTTGTTTTTCCCCATCACCATCTCCTAATTGTCTTTGAATTGGTAAAACTTGCTGATAATAATTCAAGGCTTGTTGATATTCTTTTTTGAGATAATAAATCCAGGCTATATAGTCAAGACTTTTAGCAATACCTGCTTGATCACCTATCTTTTGATAAACCAATAAAGCCTTTTCAAAACTACTGATAATTCTCTGATGATTATTTCTATATCTATTGCCATTAATAAAGAGATAAAAAGCTTCTCTAAACAGCCTATCAGCTTGAGCTTTTTCATCTTGTTTGTTAAATTCCTGGGCAACTACAGGAGCAAAATTACAGGTATGTGTTAAAACAGCAGTAGTTACCGAAAACAGCAGAGTCACAAAACTGAGGCTGAATAGATTACGCATGAGAATCAATTAATGAATGAATGTTAAAAAATTAACTAAATCCATAGTTAATAGTTCTATAATAAGTACCATAACAGGTGATGTAAGACACAGGGTAAATTTTGAAAAAAATCTATACAAAAGATGAGTATATTAACTATGAAATTAAGCAGTGCGGTTGGTCTGATGATGAGTGTGTGGGTATGCAGTGCATGGGGCGTTACTCAAGCTTCTGAACCTCAGCGGGGGAGTTCTTTTACTGAATTGTGTCGTCAACAAGCGAGTTTATCAGCAGATGGCAGAATTACAGTAGAATTATTATTAGCAAAAGCAGCAACTAATGATTGTGATATTGCTGCTAAAAAATTGTTAAATCTAACTCAGCTTGACCTGAGAAATCAGCAAATTGTTGATTTAAGTCCTTTAGCAGGATTAACAAATTTAGAATCTTTAAATCTTAATAGTAATGAAATTTTTGACCTCAGCCCCTTAGCAGGATTAAAAAAGCTCAAATCGCTGAATATTGGCAATAACAAACTTATTGATATTAGTCCCTTGGCAGAACTTAAAAACCTCAAGTCTCTGACTATGGGTAGAAACCAAATCAAAGATATTAGCGCCATAACTGAACTGAAAACTCTAGAATCTTTATCTATAGATAATAATGAAGTTATTGATATTAACCCTCTAGCAAAACTTACTAATCTTAATTGGCTGATTCTCAGTAAAAATTCAATTACAGATATTAGTTCTCTCCAGAATCTGATTAATTTGACTGGAGTTTTTTTGGAAGATAACCAAATTAAAAATATTACTTCTCTAGCGAGACTGACAAAACTAACTCGGTTACAGCTAAATTACAATCAAATTAAAGATATAAGCCCTTTGGCAAATCTAACAAATTTAAAAAGGCTGAATTTGGAAGGTAATCAAATTGAGGATATAAGTCCTTTGGCAAGATTAACAAACTTAAATCTTCTGTTTTTAGAAGATAATAAAATTAAAGATGTTAACCCTTTAGGAAACATAAAAAATTTAAATCGTCTGATTCTTACTTACAACCAAATTACAGATGTTAGCCCTTTAGGAAAACTGAATAATTTGACGTTGCTAGTATTGCGTTTGAATAAAATCAAAGATGTCAGCCCTTTAGCAAAACTGACAAATTTAACTGAGCTTGTACTTGAAGACAACGAAATCACAGATATTAGTGCTTTATTAAACCTAACTAACCTGACTCGGCTGAAACTTGACTATAACAAAATCACAGATGTCACTCCCCTATCAAAACTTACTAATCTTGAAGAAGTGAGTTTCCAAGGTAATCCCGGTATTAAATAATCGGCGTTGCTGAATTAGGGTATGAAATTCAAAAATCAATGATTTCAAACTCTTACTCTCTGTAGACTCTGCGCCTCTGCGTGAAACAAAATCATACTCTTAATCAGCAACGCCAAATAATCTTTGTCCACTATTGCCTTGTGCAATCGCTATACTAGCTATGGGAATTATATTTTTTATTGATGACCATAATTATGTCTTTAGTTAAAACGCCGCTAATTGGTTTAAAAGCTGACTCATTTCGCCATACCCTAGACTTGGAAGCTACTAAAACTCTTAAGCAAATTCCTGGTTTGGATATGATGGTGCGAAATTTACTAGGTCCAATGGCAGAACAGGTTTTTTATGTAGAAAATATCGCTTCTAGTATTTTGGTAGGAGAAAAACAACTACCCCACTTACATAAATTATTATTAGAAGCCTGTCAAATTTTAGACGTTGATCCGCCTCAGTTGTATGTCCGTCAACATCCAGCCCCTAACGCTTATACCTTTGCCATGCGAGGTAAACAGCCTTTTGTAGTTATACACACATCCTTAATTGATATCCTCACCCCAGAAGAAATACAAGCTGTGATTGCCCATGAATTGGGTCATCTCAAGTGTGATCATAGTGTGTATTTAACACCAGTGAATTTATTAATTCTCGCAGCGGCAATTGTGCCAAATGTCGGTACTATTTTGGCTCAAGCAATCCAGTCACAGTTATTAGAATGGGTACGTTGTGCTGAGTTTACCTGCGATCGCGCCGCTTTACTAGCTACCCAAGACCCTAAAGTTGTCATGTCAGTGTTAATGAAATTAGCTGGCGGTTCTCCCACCTTAGCACCCCAACTTAATTTAGAGGCCTTTGTTGCCCAAGCTCATGCCTATGATGACATTAGCAAAACAGAATTAGGGGAAATGGTCAAATCCGCCCGAACAGCCCAACTAACCCATCCTGTCCCCGTGCTAAGAGCGCGAGAAATTGACCGTTGGGCAAGTAGCACAGAGTACCAAAATTTACTACAAAATCAGGGATTAAAATCTGGGAGTGCAACTTTATCCAACGGTGGATGGCGCAATTGGTAAGTAAATAGAGTAGGGTGCAGCGAAATATTGTTTTTGGCAAAAATAATCTAAATACCTATTGCCAAAATAGAAAAATAGGCTATAATAAGAAAGTTGCACCCAAGGGCGGGTGGCGGAATTGGTAGACGCACCGCACTCAAAATGCGGCGGCCGTGAGGTCATAGGAGTTCGATTCTCCTCCTGCCCATTTGTAAATATTACACATAACAAAGCCGCACATAACTTTTACACTTAAAAAAGTATTTGCGGCTTTTGATGTTTGCATAAATGAGATATTCAAACCTGCGCCATTTGTTAAATTTGGCAAACATAAGTACCTGGACAAAATTAATTTAACATTTTTGGAACAAACAAAAATCTCTGTATTCCTTATCTGTTCCCTGTTCCCTGCGATGCACTGAGCTTGTCGAAGTGTTCCCTGTTCCCTCTCCCAAATATAAAATTTATTTTGCACGACTACTTATTGATCTATTAAATCAATGAAAAGGGTTAAAATCGTTAAACGTGCTGATGGTTTCTATGTTCAACTTTGTGGGAATATTAGACATCTGGTAAAAAAGAATGTAGAGACGTTCCATGGAACGTCTCTACTCGATGACGCATATTTAATTTATGGAGATTTCTATTAGAGATTAACCAGAAATCTATAGCTGCTGATTCAAATCGTAGTTATCAATAAACCTGTTCAAAAAATAAATCCCGCAGAAATTTTATTCCTGTTCAAAAATAACTAAATATTTCGACGTAGGTACTTATAAGAAATGATGAGTAAATTAAAAACTTTTCAGGGGAAAAACCTATGGTTTGAAAGAGTAATGGCCATTACTGCTACCGTCAACCTAGTGTTAGTTTTATTTGATTTAAGTTACATACCAGGGCGAGATTTTTACTTCCGCAGAGTTCCTGAAATTACTAAATTGTACGATCCAATTAAAGGTATTGAACCTCATCGTGATACAAAACAATATCTAGAAGCAGTAGACGAACTAGAAACTCAGATAATCCAAACAGGTTTAACCTCACCTCAAGTCAAAACTAAGTTGGCGGAACTTCGCCGTCTTAGCACGGAGATGATTGAAACTAATCCTTTTGCAAGTGCGGGAAAGAGTGGAACTCTGGAAAAAATCAAAAACCGAATGGGGGAACACATAGGAGAAGAATCTGCAAAAGGTGCATTTAATACTTTTTGGAGTCAGGAATATTTATCTGAACGCAATTGGGATCAGGAAAAATATTTTTTCAATCAAAAAATTCGCCCAGGAATTGCTAAAAACTATTATCGTAAAATTGGTGAAAATGGTGAATTGTTCGATGATTTTTGGATAATTGATTTACCATTTGTACTTCTATTCGCTACAGAATTATTAGTAAGGACGTTTTTAATCAAACGTAGATATAGTCACTTAAGTTGGTTAGAAGCAGTTATGTGGCGTTGGTATGATCTATTCTTACTAATACCCATTTGGCGATGGTTAAGAATCATCCCAGTTACAATACGACTTGATCAGGCAAAGTTAATTGATCTTTATGTAGTTAGACGGCAAATTCATCAGGGTATTCTTGCTAATTTTGCAGAAGAAATTACAGAAATTGTCGTTGTTCAAGTAATTAACCAAGTTCAAGGCTCAATTAAACGAGGTGAAATTACACGCTGGCTATTACAGTCAGATAATGTGCGTTCTTATATAGACATTAATAATATCAATGAAGTAGAAGCAATTACTGGATTGTTAATTAAAACTGTTGTTAATCAAGTATTACCAAAAATTCAACCAGAAGTAAATGCGATTTTGTGCCATAATATTGAAGTTGCTTGTCAGCAATTACCAGGCTATAAAAATATTCTCATGTTACCAGGTGTAGGAAAAGCACAAACACAAATTAGTGAACAACTAGCTACACAAATTACTACTAATATTTATAGTGCTTTAGTTAGTACCATTAAAGATCCTGTGGCAGCAAAACTTTCTAATCAGCTAATAGAAAAATTTACAACTGCATTCTCTTCGGAAATTTTGCAAAAACAAGTGTTGGTAGAAATTCAAAGTTTGCTGAATGATCTTTTAGAAGAAATCAAAATTAACTACATTCAACGTTTATCTCAAGAGGATATAGATAAAATTCTGGAAGAAACTAGAAAGATGCGGATTGAACCATCTAGCAGGGCGGAATTAAAAATTAATAATTAAGTTTGGGCGACTATAAGTCGCAGCTAAACAGACAAAACCCACGCAGGTGGGTTTGGAAACCTTGTTTGTGTAGTGGTGATTTATCATCGCCAGAAAATTCACAAATGAATTGAATTTTGTCAATTAAGTAAGTGGAAGTCTCTAATCAAAATGTGTGAAGAAAAGTAAATACGACTGAAACTCTTTTTCCCCCTGCTCCCCGCCTTGCCCCAACGACAATTTTTAACGCCAACCTACCTCTAGGAATCCGGTTTGATTCCTGAATTTTCCTACGTAGGAAGGCAAGAAGCAAAAGGATTCGAGAATATAAAGGTGTACCGAGTTCCGTTCAAGAATCAAATAGGAGTCCTATAATTTAATGTTTTTAGCTTAACCGACAATTATTGGTATTTAATCACATACTTACGTGATCTGCGATACTGCCATTTAAGCAACTTGTAAGTAATCATAGTTTCATGTAAGATACGGAGTTGTTTGTAAAAAATATTTGTCCAAAATCATCTTCTTTTCTAGCACCAGTCAATGTCATGAGTTTGTGCAAGCTCTCACGACTCAAATTAGATGACTATATCAGGTAATAATTAATTATCTGAACGCTGATTTTCAATTTTTGACAAGTCCAGTTCACGTTATACACTAGGAGAAAAATGTTGTCTGTTTTCAAATTAATTGATTATTTATTAGTGGCAGTTGCTCTGACATCTGTTCTGGTCATTTATGTTGATTCTAGTAATCAACAATATGTAATTGCTGCGGCTGTTGCTTTAACTGTTTCTATTGGGTTGTTTCTCTTCAATAGACAATCAGTAAAGAATGCTCAAAAGGAAGGACAAAAAGCTGAGATATCTAAAAAGGCTGAACTCTATACTTCTTTGTTAAGTAATGGAACTACCTTGGATTACAATACAGTTTTACCAGCAAGAGCAAAGGCTTTAGAATATTGTCAAGAACTGATTGATGATTATAAAGGCTCTAGAGACTTGGCTAGAACTCTTTACTATGTTCTACAAATTTCCACAGTAATTTTATCGGGTATTACACCTATTTTAGTGCTTGTGGATAAGTTGGAAGCGGGACAAACATGGTTAAAATGGCTGCCTGTAATTTGCCCAGCCATTGCTTCTATTGTTGCTAGTATAGTGACATCATTTCCTTTTGAAAAAAATTGGATGGCTGCTAATAAAGCAGTGGAATTGTTAGAAGCTGAACAAGAAAAGTTTATTTTGGGAATTAGCCCAGCTTATCGTTGTTATGATATTTCCGAGGAAGGTAAACAGCAACAAAGGGTAAGTCAAGCTATCGAACTATTTATTAATCACGTGAATAATATTCACCTCCAACAAGTACAACAAAGTACGGATTCAGAGCAGGAAAAACAAGAGACTCCAAAACCTGAAGAATCCAGCAAAGAAGTAAAAGGAGAAAAAATAGAAAAAGAAGAAAAAGTAGCCGCATAGCGGAAATTTTGGGCGCAAACCCTGCGCCCCTACGAATGCTAAGAGTAATCCAAAATGTCAGGGATAACTGACATTCCGGTTTATAGCCAAAAAATAGTTAAAATAGAATAGAGACTCTTTTTAGGAGAGTCCTGTCTACTAGTGATTTGACTTAACCGCAACTTTGTATGAATTTAAACAGCCAGTCTGCCAATTCTCCCGATACATATTCCCAACGCTTGGCAGACATTGTGGGAACAGCGATCGCTCTTATCACCCTGACTTTACCCGTATTTATCATTGCCTACTATTCTGCGCCCAATGTGGAAATCAATCAGCCATCCCTAATCTATAATCTGTCTAGCAATAGAGATTAAATTGAGATGTTAGCTATTTAACCAGTAATAATACTTATGATAGATTAAAAAACAAAACTTAACATAGTTTAAGCAACATCATCTGACAAAGGATTCTTGAGGAAGAAGTCCACAATTGTCCTAAAATCTTAGACTGGGAGCGAAAATGTGTGCTACCGCTGATTCAGTTTTAGTAGAGGAGTTTTATTGTGGATTTATCTTTGATTCCTGCCCAACCGAAACCGGGCGTGATTAATGTCCTAATTGAAATTGCTGGTGGAAGTAAAAATAAATATGAATACGATAAGGATTTACAAGCATTTGCCCTAGATCGCGTACTCTATTCTTCTGTCAAGTATCCTTATGACTATGGTTTTATCCCTAATACCTTAGCAGATGATGGCGATCCGTTGGATGGTATGGTAATAATGGATGAACCAACCTTTCCCGGTTGCGTCATCGCCGCCAGACCAGTTGGTTTTCTGGAAATGATTGATGGTGGCGATCGCGACGAAAAAATTCTTTGTGTTCCCGATAAAGATCCCCGCTATGCTCATGTAAAATCGCTCAAAGACATATCTCCTCACCGATTAGAGGAAATTGCCGAATTTTTCCGTAGTTATAAAAATTTGGAAAAAAAGGTGACGCAAATTCTCGGTTGGCAAGATGTGGACAAGGTAGCACCCTTAGTAGAAAAGTTCATCAAAGCTGCTGCTAAAGCATAATAGATATGGGTAATGGATCATGACCATTACCCATAAAACTAATTACTATGTAACAATCAGTAGAAACTTACGGATTTATAGCCAGCGACAGAAGTATAACAGTCCTTTGATATTTAGGTTTAATCAATCATCAGTTGATGTCATAACCCTCTTAGCAATTGCTATAATTCCACAAACTTTCCCAGGTTGCAAAACAAAACAAAACAAAATGCAGCGCACTCTTTTGTTGGCAAAAATTCATAACTGTACTCTCACAGCAGCCAATATCAACTATGTGGGTAGTATCAGCATTGACGAGATCCTCTTGAAAAAAGCTGGTATATTCCCCTACGAGCAAGTACAAGTAGTGAACATTGCCAATGGTGAGCGTTTTATTACTTATGCTATCCCTGCTCCCGCTAATTCAGGAGCTATTGAATTGAATGGAGCGGCGGCACGTTTGGGTATTATTGGCGATCGCTTGATCATAATGACTTACGGGCAGTTTACTATAGAAGAGTTAAAATGTTACTCTCCTACTGTAGTAATTGTTGATGAAAAAAATCAGTTATTAGAAGTGCGGCACTACGATGATCTGCTTAGTAAGCTCTAATTTTCAAGAAGATGTCAAATTTTGAGTTGTCCGATTCTCAAATATATGTTGCTGAACAACTAAGACCCATGCCCAGCAGTCAATCTGAACCATTTCAGGTGCAATTTTGGGGTGTACGAGGATTAATTCCTACTCCTAGCACCCATAACAGCCGCTATGGTGGTAATACTGCCTGTGTGGAGATATCTGTAGCCGGAAAACGCTTAATTTTCGATGGCGGGACTGGGTTACGCATTTTGGGAGGAATTTGGCAGGAACTAGAGCAACCTCTAGAAGCACATTTATTTTTTACTAATTCTCAATCTAATCGCATCCAGGGATTTCCTTTTTTCGCACCGGCATTTATCTCCGGCAATTGTTTTCATATCTATGGAACAGCAGCCTCCAATGGTGCATCAATTAAACAATGCCTGTGTGATCAAATGCTCCAGCCTCACTTTCCGTATCCCTTACAGGTGATGCAGTCAGCATTAGAATTTTATAATCTGACTCCAGGTAAATTAGTTGAGTTAAATAAAGATATCAAGATTACAACAGCATTAATTAATAAAACTCAACGTTCCATTGGCTATCGAGTGAACTGGGGGGATTACAACGTAGCTTATGCGACGGATTTGCACAAAATTATTGATTCAGACGAGCAAAAACGAATCTTACAAATAATTGAAGATGCTGATTTATGGATTACTAATGCCAACTATACTCCGCCTACAAATAATAAGCATGAAGCTACTGAATCATTTTGGAAAATAGCCGTGAATATGGCTCAAGAGGCTGGAGTAAAACGGTTAGTAATTTCCCATCACCACCCTGATGATGATGATGATTTTCTTGATCATGTTCAATCGGAAATTCAGTCAGTATTTCCCAAAGCATTACTAGCACGGGAAGGACTGATATTAAGTGTTAATTGATTAGCAATCCTTAATTAAGAACAAATGGGTAATGTATTTAACCCAGCAACATCTTGATTTGTTGGAGTTTAGCAGCTATTAAACCACTGCTAATTAATGCAGATGCTTGATTGATACCAGCTTGCATATTGGGACAGATTCCACTCCGCCATAGATAAAAACCACCATTCCATAGGGCTGTTTGCGTCAATTCGCTTTCTGTTCCCCTGAGAACCCCTTGCATATCCTTGATAAGTTCTTCTGTGGTAGTAAGAGGAACATTTTTAGTTGTAAAGCCATATTCACGGGGTGAAAGTTGTAGCCGAGTTAATTCTGCTGGATTTGGTGAAGATAAGCCGATAATAGCAGTGCGATCGCGTGGTAAATCACAACTGCCTTCTAATCCCTTCACAAAGGCAAATTTCGTAACCCCACGTAACCCTAGAGCCTCCTGAAACATGGCTTCGGTTGGGGGGTGAACAAAACCAGCAATAATATGAGCATCACCCATATAGGGACACCAAATTAACTCCATTGTTGCTAATGGTGGACGTTTTCCCAATTGCTCCCGATATTCCCATAAAGTTTGATTTAAAGGAAAATGCTTTGGTGTGTAAATAAAGCCAATTCCTGTTTCTTCAAAAACCTGTTGAGTTTTTGTCAGTGTTAAACTAGTCCAATCTGCTCCTAAACCTTGCCAAATCTCGATTATAGGTAAACCATACTTTGTTGGTAAGCGATCGCTCCCGTGCATAATTACAGGTTGTCCCGCAGCAGCTAATAACAAAGACGTAATTACATTAATTGGTGCGGTGCGGGTTCTGCCATCATAGGGTATCCCTAAAACGATCACAGGTTGTGCGATTGGTTGCAATTTGGGACCAAGTTCATCATAAGCATCTAACATCCCCGCTAACTCTTCCCCAGTCGGACGTTTAATACGATGAGCGATTAAAAACGCACCAATTTGGGCGGGTGTCGCTTCACCTAATAACATCATTTTTGTAGCAATACCAGATTCAGCGCGAGTTAAATTTTCGGAAGTATGACTACCACTACCTACTTTTTGAATAAATTCTCTAAATTTATGTGTCATTTGTCAGTTGTCAGTTGTCAGTGGAAAAAGGCAATAAGTAGAACGGACTGAATAATTCCTTTGTAGTGAGGACTTTAGTCCTCATTTAAGGGCTGAAGCCCTTACTACCAAATCATCTCAATATTTTTTACATTACTTAATCTAAGTTTGATTTATTTTTGTCTAGTTACTTAGTTAATAGCGCGTATTTCTTTAATTTTGAATTGCAGGAATATTATCCTTAACAAGTTGCCAAAAATGTTGAATAGGAGGAATCTGAAGACGATCTTGAGTTGTTACCATGACTACCCGACGGGTTAAACTGGAATGATCAGTTAAATTACTATTATTGGCTAGGGGACGAACTGCAAGGGTGGGATCATATCTAGCTTCTATTAATGCTGACTGGGGGAGTAAAGCAATCAGTTCTCCTTGACGAACTACTCCCCGAAAAGCATCGAGAGTATTGACTTCTAAGGCTGCTTTTAAGGTAGCTTCCATCTGTTCAAATCGATCTTGAATCAGACGTTGCATTCCATAGCCATCTTTAAATACTACTTGGGGATAACGAATTAACTCCAACCAAGGGATAGATTCATATTCAGCTAGGGGATGATTTGCTGCGGTGAGGACTTCTATGGGTTCATCATATAGGACTTCTACGGCCATTTCTTTGCCAGACATTAAGAAGCGATTGTGCATAACAATTGCTAAATCTACTAATCCATCTTTGAGAACTTTCAGAGAGCGATCGCTTCCTAATGATGTTACTCTCAATTGTACTTCTGGATAATCATGGCAAAATTTTTGTAACACTGGTGGTAAGTAGGAAGCACAGACAGAATGAATAGCTGCAATACATAATTCTGGTTGTTTTCCCCCCATTAAATCTGTCAATTCTTGTGTAGCAGATTCCCATTCTTGGCAAATTTTACGCACACGGGGCAGCAAACGTTCACCCCCTAAAGTTAATTTAGCATGGGTGCTGCGATGAAATAGTTCTATGCCTAAATCTGCTTCTAATCCCTGAATTTGCCTACTGATAGTAGATTGAGTCACACCACATTTTATTGCGGCTTGTTGAAAACTACCACTTTGAGCGATCGCCAAAAAGGCTTGCAACTGCTCTAAACGCATTTTGATATAGCCTAAGTATAAATTTATAACTTTTATTAATTTAACGGTTTCTCGGTATAATTTGAATTTAATTTAATTTTTCATCCAGTATTTAATTTACATCATCACATTAGCAAAAATACTTGCTCAGAGTTTTCTTTAATTTTAAGTTCCGCAGAGCGTCTAAACATGACCTATGGAGTAAAAATACTATTTGGGGTAACGGTGGTATCGCTGCTGACGTTATGGGGTAAACCAGCGAAAACAGCAGTTATTGATTATATCGCTCAACTACCTAACCCAATTATTCCCACAACACCAGAATTAACTCCTGTTAATCCCCAACAGTCTCCACTGTCTCCCCTGGATACAAATCCACCCACACTGCAACCGGGGGAAATATCACCACAAATTCCGGGGACAATTCGCGTAGAAGGCTTTGAATTTCAGGGAAATACTGCTTTTAGCGATCGCCAACTTACAGAAGTCACCAAGCCCTTTACAGACCGGGAAATCACCTTTGCTGAACTCATAGCGGTAGAGACAGCGATAGCGCAAAAATATATAGAAGCTGGATACATTAATTCTGGTGCGGTAATTTCCGCTAACCAAACCTTTCCCAAAGTTGGAGGAGTGGTAAAAATTCAGATTATTGAAGGAGAATTAACCGAAATTCAGATCATTGGCAATCGTCGCCTCAATTCCAATTATGTGCGATCGCGCTTAGAAATTGCCACAAAAAAACCCCTCAACCGTAACCGATTATTAGCAGCATTACAAATACTGCAACTAAACCCTTTAATTGCCAATATATCAGCCGAACTCCAACCAGGAACTCGTCCCCAGCAAAGTCGCTTACAAGTGCGAGTTAAAGAAGCGGATACATTTAGTAGTGAAATATTTACTGATAACAATCGTTCACCCAGCGTTGGTAGTTTACGCCGAGGGATAAAGATTAATCAAAGCAATTTACTAGGTTTAGGAGATGGATTAAATTTATCTTATACTAACAGTGATGGTAGTAATGCCTTTGATGGTAGTTATACATTACCTATCAATGCCCGTAATGGCACAATTGAATTTACCGCAGATTTGACCAATACTAACATTATTGAACAGCCATTTAATCGCTTGGATATTACCGGAAAATCACGCACATACCAACTTACATATCGTCAACCTGTTGTTCAAAAACCAAATCAAGAACTAGCTTTAGGGTTGACTTTTTCCCGCCAAAAAAGCCAAACTTCCCTATTAAACGAACGGTTTCCCCTATCTCCAGGAGCGAATAATCAGGGAGAAACCAGTATTTCCGCTTTCCGCTTTTTTCAAGAATATGTGCAACGGAATCCGCGTCAAGTTTTCGCAGCGCGATCGCAATTTTCACTAGGAACAGATATTTTCAATGCTACAGTTAATAATAATGCCCCAGACAGTCGTTTTTTCGCCTGGAGAGGACAAGGACAATATGTGCGTTTATTAGCACCAGAAACCTTGTTAATTCTGCGTTCTGATATTCAGCTATCTACAGATTCATTATTATCCTTAGAACAGATCGGAATTGGTGGTGCAAAAAGTGTGCGAGGATATCGTCAAGATCTAATTTTAACAGATAATAGTGCGATCGCATCTGCCGAAATACGTTTGCCTATTTTACGTTTACCAGAAATCAACAGCATTTTCCAAATAGCTCCTTTTATTGATTTTGGAGTCGGGTGGAATCATACTGGAGAAAAAGCAAATTCCCAATCAAATAGTTTACTGGGTACAGGTTTAGGGATAATATGGCAAATGAGCGATACCTTAAATGCTCGTTTAGATTATGGTATTCCTTTGATTGACGTAAAAGCAAATAATCAATCTTTACAAGATCAAGGTTTTTATTTCACTATTAATTATTTTCTATTTTAAATTATGAAAAGATTTTTTTTCACGCAGAGACGCAGAGACACAGAGAGAATTCAAGAGTTTAGGTGGAAATCTTCCTTTGCGCCTTTGCGCCTTTGCGTGAGACTCATTTCTATTTATTTACTTATTCCTTTCCCAGCCTTATCACAAATTATCCCAGATAATACTCTAGGTTCAGAAAATTCCCGGATTATCAATAATTCACTATCTGATCATATTGAAGGGGGAGCAATTCGTGATTCTAGCCTATTTCATAGTTTTCAAGAATTTAATATTGGTGAAGGTAGAGGAGCATATTTCACAAATCCCAATAATATCACAAATATCTTTACCCGCGTTACAGGTAGCAATCCTAGTAATATTTTTGGAACATTAGGAGTTTTAGGAAATGCAAATTTATTTTTCTTAAATCCCAACGGAATTGTTTTTGGAAAAAATGCTCGATTAGATTTGCGTGGTTCGTTTTTTGCTTCTACAGCCGATAGTCTGGTATTTAGTAATGGTTTTGAATTTAGTAGTCATAATCCTCAACTACCTTTATTAACTGTCAATATTCCTATTGGATTAAGATTTCGAGAAAATCCGGGGACAATTATCAATCAATCACAAGCAACAGGAATATTAAATTTACCAACAGTATCCCAACCTATTCCCATATCAGATCATCTCGGTTTAGCAGTAGACAACGGTAAAACTTTGGCTTTAATTGGTGGGAATGTTCAACTTGATCATGGTAATTTAACTGCTAATAACGGACAAATTATTTTAGGTAGTGCGACAAGTCCAGGTTTAGTTAATTTGACATTAACCCCAGAAAATTCAACTTTCAATTATGACAATATTCAGGATTTTGGCAATATTGAAATAACCAATAATTCACTGATTAATACTAGCGGTATTGGTGGTGGAAAAATAGATTTAAAAAGTAATAATATTCTTTTAAATAGTTCTCGTCTTTTGGCTTTAACTTTAGGAAATTTAGATGGAAAAGGCATAAATATCAATGCTCAAAAATTCCGCGCCCAGACAGGATCACAAATATCCACTACAACCTTTGCTGGTGGCGCTGGAGGGGCTGTAAACATCCGCGCTCAAGATGCTGTGGAACTCAGCGGTGTCGGCTTCTCTAGTCTGCAAACCTTGATAGCTACGTTTCTAATTACGGGAACAGTAAACCCTTTTGATTCCCCAGTTGTTTTAAGTAATAATACTTTTAGTAGCGGAACTGCTGGAGACATCACAATTGATACTGGTCATCTATTTTTAGAAAATGGAGCAGTCATAGGAGGTGGAACTTATGGACCTGAAAATGGCGGAAAACTCAATATCAATGCCAAAGTTGTCGAATTAGTCCGTTCAGGAATTAACAGTGGTACTTTTCAGGGAAGTACCGGCACAGGAGGAGATATTTTCATTAATTCAGAACAGTTAATAGTGCGTGATGGTTCTAGTTTGGCCAGCTTAAATCGGGGTGAAGGAGCATCAGGAAATATCAATATTCAATCCTCTGAATCAGTGGAAATACTGCGTACTCCGGCTGGAAGTGTATCACAAACCCTGATTGGAACAACTTCCTTTGGTGCAACTAGCAAAGCTGGAGATATTACCATTGATACTAAACGATTACTGGTATCTGATGGCGCGGGAATTACCTTAAGTAGTGGTGTGGCTATCGGTAATATTCTGCTCAATCCGACGGGGGGACCTGGAGGTAATTTAACAATTAGGGCGACAGAATTAGTAGAATTAGCGGGTGTGTCTGGGGTTTTGGCTAATGGAGGCCGGAGTATTAGTTTCCTCAGTACAGATACTTACACCAACAGTAGAGGAGGTGATATTTACCTTTCTACACCGATGTTGACTCTGGAGAATGGGGGGATAATTTCGGCGGCTTCTTTCGGTACAGGTGATGCCGGAAATATTACCATTGATGCTGGGCGTGTACAACTTTTAGGGAGTGAGAATGGAGAGGGATTAAATAGTAGAATTCAAGCTTCTGTGGGGATTGTGGGTGAGTTTATTAATCCCCAAGCTACAGCAAATGCAGGTTCATTAAATTTGAATATTCAACAATTGCTTGTCCAAAATGAATCTACAATCAATGTTCAGGCTTTAGGAACAGGGACTGCTGGGAGTATTAATATTATTGCTGAGGCGATCGCTCTCAATAATAAAGGTAGTATTAATGGTAGTACGGATGCAGGTGGTGGGGGAAACATTAATATCACAGCCAAAGATGTACAGTTACGTCGAGCCAGTACAATTACCACTGATGCGGGTAGTTCTGACGGTGGTAACATAAATATCAATAGCGAGATTCTTTTAGCATTTCCCCAAGAAAATACCGACATCACCGCCAATGCGCGGACAGCCCAAGGTGGCAAAGTTACAGTCAATGTCCCCTATATCTTCGGTTTTACAGCCGTTAGTCGAGAACAAGTCAGAGAGCGTCTAGGGCTGACAGATGCCGAATTTACAGCTTTACAAGTAAGTCCCACATCCTTGCTGATTACCAGTGATATCGCCGCTTTTTCCCAAGTATCAGGACCGTCTTTACAAGGGACTGTTACCTTTAGCACTTCTGGGGTAAATCCCGCCCAGGGTTTGGTAGAAATACCCCAAAATGTCGTTGATCCTAACACTTTAATTGCTGCTAATCCCTGCACAAGAGGCGCAGGAAGTGAGTTTTCTATCACTGGACGCGGAGGAGTACCACCAAGTCCAAATGACGCTCTCAGCGGTAATTTTCAGCAGTTTGCGTGGGTGGAGGCAGGGGAGCGGGGGAGCAGGGGGCAGGCAAGAGTGATTACCAATCACCAATCACCAACCCTTCGGCTACGCTCAGGGCAAGTCACCAATCACCAATCACCAATCCCTGCAAAAGGTTGGGTAATGAATGAAAAGGGAGAAGTAACGCTTTTAGCTTATGAACCAACAGGGCAATTTTCTCAACGTGATTGGCGACCTTTATCTCATTGTCAGCCACATTAACGAGACTCTGTTCCTTGGTTCGGAAGTCCAGGTCTTGTTACAGCAGCCCCTGCCGATTCTGCTTCAGCACCAGGACGAACATCACTACCCGATTCTTGACCAGTCATGCGATATCTTTCATCCATAGGAGTATCACCCTCTTCTGTAGTTGGTACAGTCGTCTCCATTCCTGGGTTATCTTGTGGTTCATTTCGAGCCTGATTTTCTCGCTGATCTGGAGGAGTTTTTGATCCCTTTGATGTTTTTGATGTTTTTGATGTCTTCGATGTCATGGATTTGTACCTTTTGAAGAAGTGATTCCATAACACTAGCTTTTAGTTTCTCATAAGTTTTCTATCCTCTGATAGGACTTGTCCTATGAGTAATACATACCTGAATCTCACTCTGTGGATAGATTGCTATTGAGGAAAAAGAACTATTAAGCTTAATAATCATCTCTTAATAAATCAGCAATCAAATTAAACTAAATATTCTTTTCCCTTGTCCGAAATTTTTTTCAATAAAGTTTGGAAGATAATATGACTTCATCAACAATTTTACAAAACTTTGAAAAACATATTCCCATTGTGGGAGATATTTCTAAAAAAAGTCCAGTGGCTTACCGAGCAACTCGTCTCTCCGTCAGTGCAGTAAACACTATGCAAATGGCAGTAGCCGAGTCTTATATCAACGGATTAGAAGTACCTGATTCTGTATTGCGATCGCTGTTTGATAGTTGTATGCCTGTCTTTTTTAAGTATTTTCCATCTCTGCTTGTACCCTACGAATGGGTATTAACAGAAACAGAGCATACTGCTGAAGGTGCGCCAGATTTAATGAAAATTCAGTATGATTTACCTCAAGCTATGCTGAATACCATGTTAGGTGATGGAAAACTCATTTATCCTAAATATAGTATGGGATTGTGGGAAAAAGGAGCAGCTAATCTTGAAGAATCGCAAATGCACATGATTGATGATGTCATTGATAAGTTAGAAATAAAAGATGGCGATAATATTTTAGATTTTGGCTGTGGTTGGGGTTGCGTAGCAAATTATATTCTTGCCAAATTCCCTAATGTCAAGTTTACAGGAATTAACTTGAGTCATGAGCAATGTGAATATATGCGTCAGAAAATGCAAGCTCCTGAAAGTTACCTTAGTTCTGGTCGTTTTACTCTCTATGAAGGAGATTTAAACGATGCCCAATTTGCAACAAAATTTGATAAAATTCTCTCACTTGGCGTTTTTTGTCATGTAGGTAATTTAACAAAAGCTTTCCGAAAGCTGGCATCTTTTCTCAAGGATAACGGACGGGTTTTTATTCACATTATCACAGTCCGCACTCCTAATAATATCTCCAGTGTTTTTACTCATAAATACATTTTTCCCCATGGCCGTTACTGGCAATATGATGCAGTTCCCAGCCATAATCAAGACCTAAAAACTATTAATCAATGGTATCTCAATGGCTCTAATTACTCCCGAACTATTACTGATTGGCTGAAAAATTTTGATGATTCTCAGGCAATAGTTAAAGATTTAGACTACGGTATTGAATATGCTAAATTTCGCCGTATCTGGCGGTTTTATTTGATTTGGTTTATCTCTAATTTTGCAAGTTGCAACGGTGAATATAACGGTAATGGTCAATATTTAATGGTTCATGCCTAATCTTTGATTTTAGTTGTTTTAGTTGGTTATTTTAGACATTGCTAGATCGCTCCTAACCCCCCCTTATTAAGGGAGGAAATAGAGTAAAAATCCCCCTTTTTAAGGGGGATTTAGGGGGATCAGATTAATTATAGCAGTATGCACTTGAGTGAGATACAGTCAGTAAATCGCAAAGCCTGTAGGGGCGCAGGGTCTGCGCCCTCGATTGTATTGCATCCTAGCGATAACCGCTATATTTAGTTTCTGTAAATTGAATTGAGAATAGACAGAGAAATTTTATTTACACCCTATTTGATCATTCTTTAGGTACTAAAGCAATACGATAACCCAAAGCATCTAAAAATTCAATTAAAGTATAAATTTCATTTCCGGCATTTTCTGATAATAATTTATCAAGTTTTTCATAACGTTCTTTGGCTATTTCTGAGAGATTATTAGCCAATATTCTGGCATCAATAATATCTTTTAAACCTGCACGCAGTAATTCTGGTTCACGTCCTTCCTCATCTAATTCTAAAAAAACTGCTAAATAGTCTCTAGCGTGTTCTTCATTTTGAAGAGAGGACATGAGATAATCATGTTAACTTCTGCTTTTAGCTGTTGCTGTTTTCACTTCTTTCATAATCTCTCCAATATTCTTTAGCTGTCAATATGTTTTGTTCTTGGGTGCTTTTATCACCACCACAAAGCAAAATTATTATTTTTGATCCGATTTGTCCAAAATAGATCCGATAGCCTGATCCATTGTAGGGGCAAACCCCCTGTGGTTGCCCCAAATTGCCCCAAAGATAGGGGTAGGCACGGGGGCGCTACCCCTACTGCGCTGAGGTGTTTGCGCTGACTTGGTTAGAGGAATTGAGTTTAAGCGACAACCAAATTACAACATTGCCAAATGCGATCGCCCAACTCCATAATCTTACATACCTGAGTGCTTTACAATTGCGTAATGATGAACGTTTATCAGATGAATCATTTTTAGAATTGATGAAACTGGTAATTGAACAATTACCATTAATTGGTAATGTCGTTAACCAACTTACATCTAAAGACAAATAAAGTAACTTAAATTAGGGTGTAACAGCGATAAAGTAACACACCCTACTAAATAGAATGATTTATTGAAAATAGTGTAAAATAATCATAATCATTCAAGAGGTGAATCATGGTTCAAACCTTAACTAAACCAGTAACCTTTGACGAATTTATCCAATGGTATCCAGAAACAGGATTACGCTATGAATTACACAACGGAGTAATTATTGAAGTGAACCCACCACTAGGAGATCATGAATTAGTTATTGGTTGGTTAGTCCGTAAATTATCAGCACAATTAGATAAACTTAACCTTCCTTACCTAATACCAAAAACAACATTTATCAAACCATCAAACTCTCAATCTGCTTATTCACCTGATATTTTATTACTAAATCCTGAAAACTTAGTTAATGAACCCTTGTGGAAAAAAGAATCAACCATTACTCAAGCGGCTTCTGTTCCTTTAGTCATAGAAATAGTTAGCAGTAATTGGCAAACCGATTATTCCACTAAAACAAATGATTATGAATCAATGGGTATTCCTGAATATTGGATAGTTGATTATGCTGCTTTTGGTGGGAGAAGATTTATCGGTAATCCTAAACAACCCACTATTTCAGTTTATTCCTTAATTAATGAAGAATATGAAGTTAATCAATTTAGAGGTGATGATCAAATCATATCTCCACTTTTTCCAGATTTGAACTTAACTATTTCTCAGATTTTACAAATAATATAAATATGGTAATTTAGATTTATTAATGAAATTTACTCAATCGCTTTTAAAATCAATTTTATTGTTTTTCTTCTCTCTGTTGTTGATAATTGGCGTTACTCCTGTAATGGCTCAAATCCAACAACCACAGACAATTATTCAACAAGCTCGGATTCTTTATAATGCGGGAAAATTTCCAGAAGTTATCCCTTTATTACAACAAGCTGCAACCAGATTTAAAAATCAGGGAGACTTCTTACATCAAGGTATGGTATTAAGTAATCTCGCTGCAACCTTCGGACAATTAGGACAATGGAAACAAGCAGAAGAAAATATCAATTCTAGTCTTTTCCTCCTCAAATCTCAAACTCCGACTTCCGAACAACAGCGCATACTTGCCCAAACTCTCGATATTCAAGGACAATTACAACTAGAACGGGGTAAAATTCAAGATGCTTTAGATACTTGGATTATATCAGCTAAAATCTATCAACAGCTAGGAGAAAAAGACCGAATTATCCAAAATCAAATTAACCAAAGTCTAGCTTTACAATCATTAGGATTATATCCCAGAGCTTGCCAAATACTATTACTATCTTTAAATTTAGAAACATCAACCTGTGAAGTTGATTCTGCAACATTAGCAACTTGGAAAAACCAATCATTCTCTTTACAGAATATACAATCTCTAAATGCTTTAGGTCATGTTCTGCGAGTTTTAGGACAGTTGCATGAATCCCAACAAGTTTTAAATTTGGGTTTACAAGCTGCTGAAAAATTAAATCTTCCTCAAATCCCAGCAGAAGTTTATTTAAATATTGGGAATACAGCCCGTGCTTTTGCTAATCAACCCGGTTTAAATAAACAACAAAAAAGCCAATATCAAGAAACTGCAATTGCGGCTTATATTAATTCTGCTCAATTAGCAACTCGTCAAAATACTCAAATTCAAGCTTTATTAAATCGTCTCAGTTTATTGGTAGATTTGCAAAAGTGGCAAGAAGCGCAAACTTTATGGTTAACAATAAAACCACAAATTAACCAAATCTCTAATAATCAAACTGGAATCTATGCTCAAATTAATCTAGTTGAAAGTTTAATCAAATTAGCAATACATTCTTCTGAATCATTTACAGAAATTGAGGAAATTCTCAACCGCGCTTATCAACAATCCCAAAAATTAGGAACTCCCCGTACTCAAGCTTATATATTACTCACCCAAGGAAAATTATCGGAACTACAAAAACAATGGAAAAAAGCCGAAAATTATACAACTGAAGCATTGAATTTAGTACCATCTTTTGAATATCCTGATATTGCTTATCAATTATTCTGGCAATTAGGACGAATTCAACAATTACAAAAAAATCCTGAAGGGGCAATTTCTCAATATACCCAATCTATTAAAATCCTGGGTTCTTTGCGCGGTGATTTGGTGACAGTTAACCCTGATGTCCAATTTTCTTTTCGGGAAAGTGTCGAACCAATTTATCGGGAGTTAGTGGGATTATTATTAAAAGAAGAATCTCCCAGTCAGGCTAAATTGCAACAAGCACGGCAGATAATTGAATCTTTGCAATTAGCAGAATTAGATAACTTTTTCCGTGATGCTTGTGCAGATGCTAAACCGAAATTAATTGATCAAATTGATCCAACTGCGGCTGTTATTTATCCGATTATTTTAAATGACAGACTAGAAGTTATTCTCTCTATTCCTGGTAAACCTTTACGTAAATATACAACTGATCAACCCCAAGCAGAATTAAAAACTACCATTAAGCAAGCCCGAATTTCTCTGAGAAGGACGGCTTTTCCCCAAGAGCGATTACCCATAGTTCAAAAACTCTATAATTGGTTAATTCGTCCCGCTGATGCTGATTTAACCGCTAATGGTATCAAAACTTTGGTATTTGTCTTGGATGGTTCTTTGCAGAGTTTACCAATGGCCACGCTTCATGATGGTCAACAATATCTCTTGGAAAAATATAACATTGCTCTGACTTCTGGACTCCAACTTCTTGAACCTAAACCCCTCACCCAAGTTAAACTCAAAGCTTTAATTGCAGCACTCACAGAAGCACGTCAGGGTTTTCCCGCTTTACCAGAAGTGGCTACTGAAGTTCAGCAGATTTCATCGGAGATACCCACAAATACCCTTTTAAATCAGCAGTTTATAGTTGAGTCCCTACAAAAGCAAATTAAAGCCGTATCTTTTCCCATTGTGCATTTAGCTACACATGGTCAATTTAGCTCTAATGCCGCAGACACCTTTATTTTGACTTGGAATCAGCGGCTAAATGTCAATGAATTAGACCACTTATTGCGAGAATCGCGCAACGATAACCAAAAACTTCCCATTGAGTTGTTAGTTCTCAGCGCCTGTGAAACGGCTTCTGGTGATGAACGTGCGGCGTTAGGTTTGGCAGGTATAGCAATTCGTTCGGGCGCTCGTAGCACTGTGGGGACTCTCTGGCAAGTTAATGACGAATCTACATCTATTCTCATGAGTGAGTTTTATCGGCAATTGGCTAAATCTAAAGTTAGTAAAGCCGAAGCTCTGCGTAATGCTCAACTATTGCTCTTAAAAAATCGCAAATTCCAAAATCCTTATTTTTGGTCTCCTTTTGTGTTGGTAGGAAATTGGCAATAGTCATTAATTACTCTGTCACGGTTGCTCTCTGCTTTCGGCGAGAAATGTGGGTTAAAGAGGTTTATCTCAACAAATGTGGGTATAAACTTGATATTAACCGCTATAAAAATAATGATTTATAATTAATTTCTTATGGATTGTAAAAAATTGTAAACCTTGTATATTTAAAGAAGTTAATACATAATTTATCTTTGCTAGTTTCTTGTCTGAAATCAGGAATTTCAAAATCAACATCAGACAGATACAAATCAAGTTTTAACTATTCGTTACTTTAACTTTCTATTATCTATGACATTACCTGAGCCTCAAACTGATATTCCAGAAATTACCCAGACACCTGCCAAATCAAGCCGTTGGCCACGGTTATTTTTAGCTGCACTATTATTGATTGGGGGTGGAATGGGAATTGCTTGGAAATTGCTAACTCCTGAAAATCCCACTCCAGCAACGGCTAATGCCCGACCTCCAGCGGTAAAAGTTAAACTATCAGCAGTGCAAACAGGCACAGTTGAAGAGAGTACAGAATATATAGCCAGTCTAGAATCTCGGCGTTCAGTTAATCTGCAACCTAGAATTCAAGGACAAGTTGCTCAAATATTCGTGAAATCAGGAGATCCAGTTTCCGCTGGGACTGCTATTCTGCAAATAGATTCTAGACAACAACAAGCCGCAGTTAGTAGTTTATCTGCTGCTGGTCAGGGTTCGCAAGCACAACTAGAAAACGCTCGCGCTACCCTCAAATCTTTACAAGCAGAACGGTTAGCTAATGTTGCTGATGTGCGCTTAAATCAACTAGATTATAATCGCTATTCTGAATTAGCTGCACAAGGGGCTGTATCTCGCCAAACGCAAGATTTATATGCAAATAAACTGGCGACAGCTAAAGCTCAACTTGGGGCGATAGATTCCCGCATTCAAGCCCAAATAGCCACTATATCCCAGGTAGAAAAGTCTTTATTACAAGCTGATGCCAATATTAGACAACAACAAGTAGAACTTCAATATTACAAAATTACTGCCCCCTTTACCGGTACTGTTGGCGATATTCCCGTAAAAGTAGGGGATTTTGTGAATACTTCCACACCCTTAGCGACAATCACCCAAAACGGACCTTTAGAAGTTAAAATTCCTGTCCCCCTAGAAAAAGGTCCGCAATTGCGTCAAGGATTACCAGTGGAATTAATTAATGCTCAAGGTCAAATCATTGGCAATAGTCGCGTATTTTTTATATCTCCCAATATCACTAATAATTCTCAATCAATTTTAGTTAAAGCCCTTTATAACAATACTAATGGACAACTGCGAGCAGATCAATTAATTCGGGCTAAAATAATTTGGAATCAGCGTTCTGGAGTTATAATTCCCACGACTGCTATATCTCGAATAGCGGGAGAAAACTTTGTATTTGTAGCCGAAACCCAAAAGTCTCCTGAAGGTGTTTCCCAATTAATAGCCAGACAAAAACAGGTGAAGTTAGGCAATATCAAAGGTAATGATTACCAAGTAATTTCAGGATTACAACAAGATGAAAAATTGATAATTTCAGGTGTGCAAAATCTCAGAGACGGAGTACAAATAATTGACAATTGACAATTGACAATTGACAATTACAAATTACTAATTACCAATTTATGTTTGTTGACTTTTTTATTAAGCGACCTGTATTTACCAGTGTCTGCGCTATTATCATTTTGCTGGTTGGTGCAATCAGTATTCCGACATTACCCACCGCCCAATATCCAGATATTAGTCCAACGCAGATTATTGTCAGTTCTAATTATGTCGGTGCTACTGCGGAAATTGTTGAAAGTACCGTAACGACAATTTTAGAACGGCAGATTAACGGTATCGAAGGCATTAAATATATGACTTCGAGTAGCAGTAATGACGGCACTAGCACCATTACTGTGACATTTGATGCTTCACGGGATAAAGATATTGCTGCGGTTGATGTGCAGAACCGTGTTACCTCGGCTGAACCTCAGTTACCAGAAGCAGTGAAGCAAACAGGAGTGACTGTGAGCAAACAGTCTAATAATATTCTGCTAGGGATGGGTTTGTACAGTGATAATAAAGGCTTAGATAATGTCTTTTTAAGTAATTATGCTGATTTATATATAACAGATGCCCTGAAACGTATTAAAGGTGTCAGTGAGGCGCGGATTTTTGGTGAACGCCGCTATGCGATGCGTCTGTGGCTGAATCCGAATAAACTGGCTACGCGGAATTTAACTACAGACGATGTGATTAATGCCCTAAATGAACAAAACTTACAGGTAGGTGCGGGGCAAATTGGACAGCAGCCAGCCCCAGATGGTCAGATGTATCAAATTGACTTGAGGGCAGTTAGTCGGCTGACGGAAGTAGAGGAATTTGATAATTTAGTTATTAAAACTGCGGCTGACGGTAGTTTGATTAAGTTGAAAGATGTGGGGAGAGCGGAACTTGGCGCTCAAAACTATAGCTCATTTCTCCGCTTTAAGGCGAATGAAGGTGTAGGGATTGGGATTTTTCCGACACCGGGAAGTAATGTCTTGAACGTTGCTAATTCAGTCAAAAAAGAAATGGAGCGATTGTCCCAAAGCTTTCCACCGGGGATGAAATATCAAGTGGCATTTGATACCACTACGATTATAGAAGAGTCACTAGCAGAAGTGATAAAAACATTATTAGAAGCGATCGCTCTGGTTGTTCTTGTCATCTTTATTTTCTTACAAGATTGGCGCATTACTCTAATTCCTGTAATCACTATTCCCCTGGCTTTAATTGGGACTTTTGCTTTTGTTAAAGCTTTTGATTTTTCCATCAACATCTTAACCATGTTTGGTTTAACTCTCGCCACGGGAATGGTAGTTGATGACGCAATCATCGTAGTTGAAGATATCTCCCGTTTAATTCAAGAAGAAGGAATACCACCCCGCAAGGCCGCTTCTTTGGCTATGTCCCAATTAACGGGGGCTGTAATTGCGACTTCGCTAGTATTAATGGCTGTGTTTGTCCCAGTAGCCTTTTTCCCTGGTTCAACTGGACAAATTTACAAACAATTCGCCCTGACAATTGCCTTTTCCATCACCATTTCTACATTTTTAGCTCTGACCCTTACCCCTGCTCTTTCGGCTTTACTGTTGCGACCTAGACCCCAACCCAAAGGCATTTTCGGCTGGGTATTCGGTCGCATTAACTGGTTTTTAGAAGCCATGCGCCGGGGATATGAGCGATCTTTAAGGTTTTTAACAAAAATCAAAGCCATTGTGGCGATCGCATTTATTGGTTTATTAGGTGTCACAGCTTGGCTTTACATAACTGTACCCACATCATTTTTACCGGACGAAGACCAAGGTTATTTCATTACAATTATCCAAGGTCCAGAAGGTTCTTCACTCAAATACACCAGTAAAGTCATGAGTGAGGTAGAAGCACAAATCCTCAAATTACCAGAAGTTGTAGGTACTTTCGCCGTTGGTGGCTTTAGTTTTAGTGGAAATACGGCTAACAGTGGCATAATTTTCACTACTCTCAAATCCTGGGACGAACGCACCAAACCAAATCAGTCAGTCCAAGCCCTGATTAGTCAATTAAGACAAAGCTTCTCAGGAATTACCGAAGCCAACGTTTTTCCAGTCAATCCCCCCGCAATTCGCGGTTTAGGTAGTTTTAGTGGTTTCCAATTTCAGTTACAAGACATAGCCGGCACTAACAGCTTAAATTCTATGCTGCAAACGGTGGGTCAGTTCATGAGAGAGGGAAATCAAACCCCAGAACTGCAAGCTGTATTTAGCACTTTTAAAGCCAATACACCGCAAATCTTAATTGAAGTTGACCGCAATAAAGCTAAATCTCTGCAAGTTTCCATTGACGATATTTTTAAAACCCTCCAAACTTATTTGGGTTCACGATATGTGAATGATTTTAATTTCCTTTCTCGCACATATCGGGTATATATCCAAGCCGATGCTCAATTTCGATCAAATCCTGATGATATCGGTTTATTAAATGTCCGTTCTGAAACTAATCAAATGATTCCTTTGAGTAGTTTAGTAAAATTAACTCCAACAACTGGAGCGCAAACTATTAATCACTATAACTTGTTTCGTTCTATTGAAATTAATGGTTCTCCTGCTCCTGGAACTAGTTCTGGACAAGCAACTTTGGCTATGGAACAACTAGCTAAAAAGATTTTACCCACAAGTATGGGATATGAATGGTCAGGTATTGTTGCTGAGGAAAAAGAATCTGGTGGACAAGCACCAATCATTTTTGGTTTAGGCTTAGTTTTCGTCTTTTTAGTCTTAGCTGCTCAGTATGAAAATTATGTTGATCCTGTGATTATTCTGTTGTCAGTTCCCTTAGCTATTATGGGAGCTTTAGCATCACAATCATTACGGGGTTTAAGTAATGATGTGTTTTGCCAAGTAGGGTTAGTGATGTTAATTGGTTTAGCAAGTAAAAACGCAATTTTGATTGTAGAGTTTGCTAATCAATTACAAGAACAACAAGGTTTATCAATTACGAAAGCAGCGGTAGAAGCAGCACAAGGTCGTTTACGTCCAATTCTCATGACGGCTTTTTCCACTTTGCTGGGTATTTTTCCCCTAGCAACTGCCACAGGTGCAGGTGCAGCAAGTCGTCAATCTCTTGGTACGGCTGTGTTTGGGGGAATGTTTGTGGCGACTTTTCTAAGTTTGTTTATTGTGCCAATTCTTTATATCATTATTGGCAAAATTCGCCAGCGTTTGCAACCTGTTCATAAGTAGGGCTTGGAGAAGGTGACAGGTGACAGGAAAGAAGGAATGAACCACGTTCGCGAAGCGTCCCGTTAGGGATAGGAACGAAGGACACGTTCGCGCAGCGTCCCGTTAGGGATAGGAAAGAGAGTTTGAGAGATATTTGGCGTAAGTCCTAGTTCTTAGTTGTCAATTGTTCAGAAGTCACTGAGGAAGAATGAGAAGGAGATCAGATAATTTTCGCCAGATGTGTACGCAAATGAGGAGAAACTCTGTTCCATTGTTTTTTGTGCTACAGATTGTAGTGTGAAATGTAGTTTTAAAGTTATGATGAATTTTCCACAAGGGTATTTTATTTTCTCTGAGTTTTCAGTATAATCACATTAGTTCTGATAAAAATGAAAATTAATTTATCTCCGTAAGCTGTATAAACTAAAAAAGGAGTTGTTTCTGAACTCCTGCTACGCCTAGCTAATAAATCCTTTCTCAGTAAATACCGATAATATCCGTCCATGGAAAAATACTTAGAAATTAACAATCATCATGGCGGAAATGTCGTAGATATACCTTGTTTATATAATTAGTAACTTTCACTCCTAAATTATGAATATGCAAAAATTATCTCGTTCTTTATTATCTCTGCTCTTTACCGGACTGGTTTTACTGCCCTTAGCACCAGCCGAAGCTGTGACTTTTCGCGCTAAAGGTAGTCCCAATAAAACCGCAGGGGGAGCAAGTAGAGGCATTTGTCAGCAACTGGGAACGGTATCTTCCCAACCAATTTTAACGGCATTAATACCAGCTACAGATAAGGAATTAACGACTGCGGCTTATCCCACAGTTTTAGTAAAAATATCTGAACCAGCAACTCGCAAGGCTGAGTTAACTTTATGGGATGGAGAAGGAAACGGCATTTACCAAACTGTCGTTGATTTGGCTTCTACCCCTGGTATTACTAGCTTTAAAATTCCGAAAGCGGCAGGACCATTGGCAGTTGGTAAGCAATATAAATGGAATCTGGCTTTGATTTGTGATCCTGAAGAACGACAACGGGATATTGTTTTGGAAGGAACTTTAGAACGAGTCGAACTCAGTTCTACTCTGAATAGTAGTCTCGCCACTGCCAGTCCGTTAGAAAAAGCTAAACTCTATGCTCAAAATGGGTTATGGTATGACACTGTAGCCACAATGGCTGATTTAAAGCGATCGCTTCCCCAAAATACTCAAATTGGTGCTGAATGGCAAGAACTACTTCAGTCGGTTGGACTAACTGAACTTAGTCAAGTTCCTCTAGTTGATTGTTGTCAACAGCCCAAAAATTAAACTTCCGCTGATGTGATTAAACTCAAACAGTTCCTCAATAGCTGGCGAGCAGTATTGGTAATCTCTCCATCAGTAGCGGGTTTCATCATTCTCATGCGGGTTCTGGGGCTGTTTCAAATGATAGATTGGGCAGCACTTGATCAGTTTTTTAAACTGCGTCCCCCAGAGCCTCCCGACTCCCGCATTGTGATAGTTACTATTGATGAAGACACCATTAGAAAAGTTGGAACATGGCCTATCCCTGATGCTGTACTTGCAAAAATGTTGGATAAAATCCGCCAACAAAAACCTATAGCAATTGGGTTGGATTTATATCGAGATTTACCTGTACAACCTGGTAATGACAAACTAATTGAGATTCTCAAATCTACACCAAATCTAATTGGCGTAAAAAAGGTAGTAGGAGATGGATTAGGACCGGAAGTAAATCCTCATCCTATCTTGAATAAACTTAATCAAATAGCGGCTTCCGATTTATTACTAGATGCTGATGGGAAAGTCCGTCGGGGTCTAATTTCTCTTGAGTCTAAATCGGATGAGCAAGTGATGAGTTTGGCAACCACACTATCTTTAATGTATTTGGAAAATAAGAATATTCAGTTACAAGAATTAGATGCAGATAAACGTCATTATCAATTAGGAAAAGCTACATTTATTCCGTTTGAAAAAAATGATGGTGGTTATATTCGCACTGATGATCAAGGTTATCAGATTTTATTGAATTTTCGTGGTAGGGAAGACCAGTTTCCAACATATTCAATTATGGATGTGATCAATGACAAAGTACCAAAAGATTGGGGACGCGATCGCATTATTTTAATTGGGGCAACTGCGGCAAGTTTACATGATGATTTCTTCACTCCTTATAGTAGTTCTGTTAGTGCTTTTCCAGAAAGAATGCCTGGGGTAGTTATTCATGCTAATGTTGTTAGTCAAATTTTGAGTGCTGCACTAGATAATAGACCCATGATGCGGGGTAGTTCCCAAGCAATACAATGGTTATGGATTATTTTATGGTCTTTTATTGGTGCTATTCTCGGTTGGACTTTGCGTTCTCAAAAATTTATTCATAGAAATATTTCTTATAAAGAAACGATATTAAGTTTAATAGTGGCTGGAAGTAGTTTAATGTTCGGTTCTTACTGGGTTTTTCTGCAAGGTTGGTGGATTCCTGTTGTCCCACCTTTGCTAGGTTTAGGAGGATCGGCGATCGCTATTGCTATCTACACTACCAGTTTAGAACGTCAAGACCGATACACTCTCATGGCACTATTCAAACAGCAGGTTACATCTCAAGTCGCCGATGAAATCTGGACTTCTCGCCATAATTTACTCCAAAAAGGGTCCATTGTCGGGCGAGAAATGACTGCAACCGTACTCTTTTCAGATTTGGAAGGTTTTACCTCAATTGCCACAACTATCAGTCCTACGGCTTTAATGTCTTGGCTGAATGAATATATGCAAGCCATGGCTGATATCGTTTTGGAATATAACGGGATGGTAAATAAATTTATTGGTGATGCCGTAATGGCGCTGTTTGGTGTACCAATTGAACGGACAAGATTAGCCGAAATCGCTATTGATGCTCAGAATGCCGTTGCTTGTGCTTTAGCAATGGCCGATAAATTGCGATCGCTCAATCAACAATGGCAGTTATCAGGTAATCCCACCGTCGCTATTCGTATTGGTATTGCCACAGGAACAGTCGTCACCGGTATGTTAGGCAATGCCCAAAGAGCCGAATATACAGCCTTGGGAGATACTGTCAACGTAGCTTCTCGTCTAGAAAGTTATGATAAATCTTTCAATAGTGGACTTTGCCGAATTCTCATTAGTGAAGAAACTTATCAACATATCAAAGATAAGTTTCCTACCAAATTTATCGGCAGTTGTCAGTTAAAAGGACGGGATGAATTAACTCACATCTACCAAGTTTTAGGATCTTAAGCTGTCTTCACAAAAACAGAACCAGCTTCAATTTTAGCTTGATAAGTTTTCAGAGGTTTTTCCGCAGGACTCTTTTTGACCTTACCATCACGAGCAAATTCTGCACCATGACATGGACAGACAAACTTACTTTGTTTTGCTTTCCATTCAATCGTACAACCTTGATGAGTACAGTTAGGATTCACAGCAATCAATTTTTGTGTTGCTTGAGAAGTTCCCACTACTAACACTGCACCAACTGGCGAATTCTCGGCTAATAATTGACCAGTTTTATCTAATTCTGCAATACTACCCACCTTTTGCCAGCCTTTGTTAGTATCATTAGATCCAGAAGTAGCCGATGTACTGGTTTCAGGAGAACAAGCAGCGATCGCCACAGGTAGAGAACTAGCTAAACAACCCAATCCCACCCAATTGATAAACTCACGACGTTTCATAGTTGCTTGTAATTAATGTGTTATTTTTCACTCCCATCTATTATTACTGTTAAACTTTGATACTGTCATTTAAAAAATTTAATCACAAATAATGAGATCCCCTACTTCTCAAAGAGGTCGGGGATCTGGGTGTTATATTTAGACATCAAAAAAATTTAAATATGCGTTATTTAGAATCCTTGTAGAGACGTTCTATGGAACATCTCTACATTTTTTCACCAGCTATCTATTAATTATCCGGGATTTGTTTCTTCAAAGCCTCTAATGAAGCCCAACGGCTATCAATAGGTTGGTCAGAAAGACTAGGAGCAGTATTTAAAATCCCTGGACAATTAATATTACATAATTGACGCTGTGGCAACGTTAAACACATCTGCTCATATAGCCATTCACTCGGATAAAAATAACCATCCGGTACTAATGTTTCCAGCAAATCTTCTACAGCTACTTCCCGTTCTAAAGGCAAATCTTCAGTTTGATTAGCGGTTTCATCCAACCAAATAATTTCCTGAGTATTGAGAACCACACGATGGTTATATTGCTGCAAACAGCGGTTGCAGGTGCAAGTAACAATTGCTTCTGCCTGACATGAAACTTCCAGATAATTACCCTGATGTTTAACTTGGATAACTCCGCGAACTGGTGTCAATGTTTCTAAACCAGGCAGAAACTCTTGCACTTGAATTTCCTCTGTCCGCTCCGGGGCTTTAGTTAGCTGCGGAATCAAAATAGCGTCCATAGGATTTTTTGAGATACCCTCAAGAAGAAATTAATGGGTGGTAAATGGTGATGAAAACATCACCTATTCCCTATCCCCTAATGATGGTTCAACTGCTTGACGAACCACTAAATGACGATGAGGTTCTTTCCCAGAACTGAAGGTTTCTAAATCAGGAAATTCCTTCAATAATGTATGAACCTGTCGCCGTTCAGCCGCACTGAGAGATTTAAGTTCTACTTCTCTCCCAGAAAATCGCACTTCGGCGGCAGCAGTCTCAGCTAAAGTACGAATTTCGGCTTCTCGTTTAACACGATAACCATTTAATTCAATAGTGTAAGATGTCTGATTTTCTTCTGGTTGATTCAAGTTGAGAACGGAATTTGCTAGATATTGAATTCCATCTAACACCGCACCACCAGAACCAATTAAAACCCTAATTTGTTCCGGCGTTAAATTGGTTTCATCTATTGTCAACCAGTAGCTTTCTCCTGCTGGTATATCTTGTTCAAAAGATGGGATAGTTTGCACCTTAGCCCGCACTTGAGTAGATACACCCGTCAGGAGTAGCAAATTTTGTAGCCATTGTTCACCACTCTGCATAAAAATGTCGCTCATAATCAACCAGTAGCCTTTTTCTTAGAACTTTTGGGTTCAAATGGCAACGCTTTCACATCTACGGTTTGCGCTTCTTTCTCCTGTGAGTCTACGATTTTTTGTATTTCTTCTGGTAGAGGTTCGCGGGAGAGAATATAGGTTTGTATGGTTTGGAAAATATTACCAATTACCATATACATTAATACCCCTGCTGGTAGGGGAAAGAATAAGAACATCCCAGAAAAGATGACAGGAGTAATTTTATTTACCGTATCTTGTTGAGGGTTGCCGCCACTGGAATTTTGCCCAGAAAGCATTTGACTGACATAGAGACTGATACCAAAGAACACGATCATCGCCACAATATCCCAATGGACTGTGTTATCGGGATCAATAGCACCTACTCTTCCCAAGGCATCAATAAAAAGAAATCCTTTGTCTGCCGCTAGTCCGGGAATTGTCCCTTGAATGGTTACTTCTCCAGGCTCTAAGGCTTCTATATTGCCTTGGGCATCAATTTTGATTCTTTCTTCGCCTTTAGTGATTTTCCATTCTGGTGTTAACTTGGTTTCTGGATGTTCTACTAAAAGCGCATCAAAAGGTTTCCCTTCTATGGTTTGATATTGAATCTTCGTCTTTTCTCCCACCGCTAATTTGTTACCAGCAGGGAGGATAGCGGTAACTTTTGTATGTTCTCCATCAGCAATGTAGATGTTTTGCGGGGAAGTAGCAAAAGCTTGGGGTTGAATGCGTTCAATCTGTTCAGAGGGGAATACTTCTAGGTTCACAGAGTAGTTAACACCGGAAAAAGGTGAACCTCGCAAGGTTGCAAATAGGGCTAGTAATACTGGCATTTGCAACAACAAAGGTAAACATCCTGCTAAGGGATTACCAAATTCCTTTTGAACATTGAGCATTTCCTCTTGTTGCTTTTGCGGATCGTTTTTAAAGCGTTCTTTGACTTCTGCCATGCGCTTTTGCATCAGAGGTTGCACAACTCGCATCCGTCGCATACTGCGAATAGAGCCAGCACTCAGGGGATAGAGTGCAAAGCGGATAATCAATGTTAGTGCTACTATCGCCAATCCATAGCTAGGGACAAAACCATAGAAAAGGTCTATGATTGGCAACATCACGTTGTTCGAGAGAAACCCGATACCAAAATCCATTATTCTGAATTAAACCTGCGGTACTTTGACACTTCCACCCCTTTTAGGAGTGGCATTCTTGGTTGATCCTGTCCTCTGATCATAGTTAAAGTTGCCTTGCTATGGTGGAGGTGGTTCTATCCCAAGCTTTTGCTCTATATTGTAGAGGTTTTTGTTAAGCATTGCGGCGACTATCCACAAGCTAGGGAAGCTACGAATAGCCGCACATTATCTCAAAAGGTGAATGATAAAATCATCTTTTAGGAATTGTGCTGAGTAGAAAAAATTATAAAACTCAGAACAATTGACTTATTTAGCACTGCTATATTGGGGATTTTTAGCAGCGACTTTTTCATTAATGTAGTCATAGACTTCCCGGAAATTAGGAATAGCCCGCATTTCTATGAGCGTTCCATTTTTGAGGGTGATGGCCATGTCGCCCCAGAGGCCAATACCACGGGGAACTTTGACAACTTTCACGATTTCTGAATAAATGACATCATAGCGATCGCGTCCCATCCAACCCCCAGTTACACAAACCCGCCGATCTGTGATCCGGAAGCGTAGCCATATAGCCCTAACAATTGCTCCAACAGCTAATGGTATCCCCACCACTGTTAACCCAATCAGCAAATTGAGAATTAAATCCCCAATGTGAGGGCCACCTTCATAATAGACTTCTTCACGAATGCCCATTTAATACCTCAGTTTGTGCCAACAACTGCTCTAATTCTTGCAGAAATTTATGACTTCCGCACGCAGATTCTATGGTTGTTGGTTTCACAATTAACACTAATCGCCATCCTGGGACTAATTCTGGCAACAACTGATGTAATGCGGCTGTAATTTGCCTTTTAATTTTATTGCGAACTACGGCGCGTTTACTGACTTTTGTACTAATGGAAATACCAATTTTTGTAGCAAGGGGGGCAGTATCCAAAGAAGGTTCTGTGGAAAAAGCAGGTTTTAAAGCTCTCAATGTGAAATGAGAACTCTGTCGCCGAATTCCTTCCCGGAAAACTGCCTGAAAATCCTGGCGGGATTTAAGTCGATATGCTTTTGGTAAAGCCACAACTGTAATTAATCGCTGAATTTACCCTACACGCTCAAACGATGCCGTCCTTTTTTTCTTCTAGCAGTAATGACGTTTCTACCGTCTGGTGTCCGCATTCTGGCACGAAATCCAGATGTTCTTTTCCGCTTCCGACAAGTTCCTCCCAGGGTTCTTTTCATACCTTTCTCCTTTTAGGCGATTTTCATAAAAAGTCACAATCTGCTATCTTATCACTTTACAGGCGATAATATTCAGCTTCAGCATAAAGTAGTTCCAGCAATTTAGGGAGGTTGATAACTACAGGACTTACGCACAAGTCACGAAAGAACGAACCACGTTCGCGAAGCGTGCCGAAGGCATAGGAACGAAGGACACGAAGAAAAGAAGGTTTCAGAGATATTTTGCGTAAGTCCTAAACTAGCTTAAATTCTATTCCCTAGATTAATTAATGCTCAAAATCCAATAACCTAATGGACGGAGAATGGGGACATCACCAGGTGAAAGAACCAGACATCTAAAATTGTACATTCCACCAAAAGCTGGGTTCAGAACGTTAGATAAGACTAATGTTACCTCTTGTCCTGCGGGAACAGGTTCTTCGGGAAAAATTTCTAGTACACGGGCTTCTTTATCCCATTTAACTTCTGATACAGGTAAACTTTTGCCCTTAACTCTGATTTCTACTTTTTTGGTATCAAAGCTACCATCGTAATAATTAGGATAGCTGATCGCAAATTGAGCTACTGCCAATTGCATCTTTCCACGAGGAATTTTGAGTCTGTAACGGTCTGTAGCGTTAGCTTGTCCATTAAAGTCTAAGCTAAAGGGGAGGCGGTTTTCAGTTCTCACTCCGCTAAAGAGGGTAAATCCCTGTCCACCGGCCCAAGTAAGAGCGGGGAAAGCAGTTAGTAAACAGCCTGTCATGGCCAAACTAGAAAGTACACGTTTCATAAATTAAGTTTCCTTTAGTTGATAGTTTTGTAACTTAGCGTTAGTATTTGTAACTAAACTTTACTACTATATGCTTGACAATAGACGGAAGTTAGAAGTAAAAGTGCCATTTTCCGAAAAACTCCATTCATCTAGTCAAATTATGGTTATTTATAGTAAATGTTGTTAATTATATTACCCAAAAGATAATTTTTGTTGCTAATTCTGGAGTGAATTTCACAAAGACTGAGATTTTTTTAAAATATAAAATAATCTGAAGAATAATATACAAAATATGGGGATCGGCATAGGATGTGCAATATCTAATTTTAGCTGTAGCTATTTTGTCAAGATGATATCTGCATACCGTCAAGTTGAGGTTGTGATTAGAAAACGAAGATTGTAAAAACAAAAGTTGAAAATTCTATCTACAAGGGTAATTCATGGTTGATCATCCCATCAGCTTGATGATACTAAGTTGACATAGAAAGTATTAATAGTTAACGGGTGATGTTAAGTATTTATTTCCAGGAGATTTCATGAAAATAGCAGTAGCTAAAGAAATAGAAGTTTGTGAACGGCGTGTAGCCTTAATTCCCGACACCGTAGCCAGATTAGTCAAACAAGGCTTAGAGGTTTTTATAGAAGCGGGTGCGGGAGAAAAAGCATTTTTCAGCGATAGTGATTATGAAGCAGCAGGGGCTAAAATTATCAGCGACACTGCTCAATTATGGGGAGAAGCAGATGTTTTGCTCAAAGTTAGCCCACCGCAAACTAGAGAAGATGGACAATCAGAAATTGATTTACTCAAATCAGGATCTGTATTAATTAGCTTCCTCAATCCCTTAGGTAATCCCGTAGTCGCTCAACAATTGGCAAATCGGCAAATTACAGCTTTGAGTATGGAATTAATCCCCCGTACCACCAGGGCGCAAAGCATGGATGCTTTATCCTCCCAAGCTTCACTAGCTGGATATAAAGCGGTATTAATTGCAGCGGCAGCATTACCGAAATATTTCCCGATGTTAACCACCGCTGCGGGGACAATTCCTCCCGCCAAAGTATTTATTATGGGAGCAGGTGTGGCAGGATTGCAAGCGATCGCCACTGCTAGAAGGCTAGGAGCAGTAGTAGAAGCCTTTGACATCCGCCCAGCCGTTAAAGAAGAAGTCCAAAGCTTAGGCGCGAAATTCGTCGAAGTCAAACTCGAAGAAGAAACCGTTGCTGCGGGTGGTTACGCCAAAGAAATCTCTGAAGACAGTAAAAAGCGTACCCAAGAACTAGTAGCCAGCCACGTCAAAAACTCCGATGTTGTAATTACTACTGCCCAAGTACCAGGAAGACAAGCCCCCAGACTGGTGACAGAAGAAATGGTAGCGCAGATGAAACCCGGTTCAGTCATAGTAGATTTAGCCGCAGAACAAGGTGGAAACTGCGCCTGTACTGAAGCAGGTAAAGATATTATTTGGAACGGTGTCACCATTATCGGACCAATTAATTTACCCTCATCAATGCCAGTACACGCCAGCCAACTGTATGCAAAAAATGTCACTTCATTAATGCAACTGTTGATTAAGGATAAAGCCTTAGAAATCAACTTTGGTGACGATATCGTTGATGCTGCTTGTGTTACTCATGGTGGAGAAATTAGAAACCAACGAGTAAAAGACGCTTTGCAGACAGTAGCGGTGTAATTCAACATAGATTGAATGAACCACGAAGGAGCGAAGAACACGAAGGAAGAAGAGTTTAAGAGAGTTCTTGCGTAAGTCCTATCTTTCTTTCCTTTGCGCCTTTGCGTGAGCCTTATTCTTAAATCCAAAAATCACATGACACAAGCATTACTTCCAGCCTTATTCGTACTCGTTTTAGCCTCTTTCATCGGCTTTGAGGTGATTAACAAAGTTCCCCCTACTCTTCACACTCCTTTAATGTCGGGTTCAAACGCCATTTCCGGGATTTCCGTAATTGGTGCAATCCTGGCTGCGGGGGAAAGAAACAGCAATTTATCGGTAATTCTCGGCTTAATTGCGGTGATATTGGCAATGGTTAACGTTGTCGGTGGTTTTTTAGTAACTGACAGAATGCTGCAAATGTTTAAAAAGAAGGAAGTTAAAGCATGAGCGACTTTTTACCAACTGGGATTCAGCTAACTTATTTAGTCGCTGCATCATTATTTATTCTCGGTTTGAAAAAACTCGGTTCTCCCGCTACAGCTAGAAACGGTAATCTTGTGGCTGCGGTGGGGATGTTGTTAGCTGTTGTTGCCACTTTATTAGATCAGCACGTATTAAATTACGAGATGATATTGATAGGCTTGGTGATTGGTTCTATTATTGGAGCGATCGCAGCTTACAAAGTGCAGATGACTGATATGCCCCAAATGGTGGGTTTACTCAACGGTTTGGGTGGTGCTTCTTCCGCACTTATCGCTGTTGCTGAATTTTGGCGGTTATTAGATGCTTCTCAACCTATCCCCCTCGATGTCAACATTTCCATGTTATTGGATGTGTTAATCGGTGGTGTGACTTTAACAGGTAGTTTTCTGGCTTTTGCCAAATTACAAGGTTTAATCAGCGGTACACCAATTACCTTTCCTTTGCAGCAACCTTTTAACCTCTTGCTGTTGGGTTCTTATTTAGCTGGAAGTGCCTATTTAATCATTACACCAGATAGCCTCCCCGTATTTTTGGGAGTGGTGGCTGTTTCCTTGGTGTTGGGTGTGATGTTTGTACTGCCTATTGGTGGCGGTGATATGCCCGTTGTTATTTCGCTGTTAAACTCTTTATCAGGTGTAGCTGCGGCGGCTGCGGGTTTTGTGGTGATGAACAATATGTTAATCATCGCCGGTGCTTTGGTGGGCGCTTCTGGTTTAATCCTTACAGAAATTATGTGTAAGGCTATGAACCGTTCTTTGTTCAGTGTCTTATTTAGTGCTTTTGGTTCAGTTTCTACTGCTGCTGCTACGGCTAGTGGTGGTGCAAGTAGTCAACCCGTTCGCAGTATTGATGCTGAAGAAGGGGCGATGATGTTGGGATATGCTCGTTCTGTGGTAATTGTCCCAGGTTACGGTATGGCGGTTGCTCAAGCACAGCATAGCGTCCGGGAGTTGGCAGATCAACTAGAACGCATGGGTGTGGATGTGAAATATGCGATACATCCGGTTGCGGGTAGAATGCCGGGACACATGAATGTTTTATTGGCGGAAGCTAATGTGGCTTATACGCAGTTGTATGATATGGAGGATATTAATCCCCAGTTTGAACAGGCTGATGTGGCGTTGGTGATTGGTGCTAATGATGTGGTCAATCCGGCGGCGCGTAGTGATAAGAATAGTCCTATTTATGGGATGCCGATTTTGGAGGTTGATCGCGCAAAGCAAACTATTGTGATTAAACGCGGCATGAGTGCTGGTTTTGCTGGTGTTGATAATGAGTTGTTTTATAAGGCTAAAACGACGATGTTGTTTGGTAGTGCTAAGGATATGGTGGCTAAGTTGGTTAGTGAGGTGAAGCAACTTTAGGTTAATTTTAGGGGGTAGGGGCATATTATTATGCCCTTGCTGGTTTTTTGCAAGCAAAAATGTATTTGTTTGAATCAGAAGTTAATAACCTAGTTTTTCTTTCTAAATTTTACTAGTACACCAGCAACAGCTAGTGAAAATAGACCTAAAACTGATGACGGTTCAGGAACAGAGGTACTATTTGAATTATATGTTTCAGGATCTGTAAAGGATTGACTATTACCATTAGATAAATCTTCACTAGACCACGAGATTATTGGATAAGTCTTAATATAGTTTTTAGCATCTGTGGCATTGATGATTTTACCCCCACTGTCTTTAACCCACCATCCTTGTTCAAATGGATTTTTAGAGCAAGCATTTGTGCCACAAGAAGTTGAAACTTGAAAATGCAAGTGAGAATAAGCTCCTGGATAACCTAAGCATCCACCGGTTGAAACGGTTTGATTACCACAAGTGTAGCCAGAATTTGAACCGTATCCTAATAGCTGACCAACGCTTATGGAGTCATTAATTGCAACTTTAACGTCACTTGTTAAGTGCAAATACCAAGTGTAAAATATCTCACCATTTATATCATGTCTGAGCTTGACATAGTTTCCATTTGCTGGATTAATTACCCTTTGATTCCCAAATGGCTCATTATTATCAAGATTAATAACTACACCATCAGCCGCTGCATAGATTGGTGTTGTATTATCTGTATTAACACCAATATCAATACCAACGTGTCCATCGTAACATCCATAGCCACACTCTACACCAGTATTACTTGGTACAGGCCAATATATAAAAGAGGCTGCTTCTGCCTTGTTAGACATTCCTACTAATAAACAACCAAAAACCAATAAAGCATTTGTGCTTGAAGCCAGACGAGAGAGAATTAGGTTACGGAAGTATTCAGAATTCATGACTTTCCCTGATAAACACTTAATTATATGAAAAAGTAAGGGTTTTTTGGTACATTTCTTGTTGATAATTAAAAATTATTTACATAATATCCAAATCAAAGTCTAAATGGACAGTTATGAATTTAAAGTGCTGTTCAGAGTTTTTCAAAAAGCGATCGCTCTCTTCTCTTCTTCCTTCGCTCTCTTCGTGTCTTCGTGATTCGTTAAAAAAGGATGTTGGGGAAGGGATGCGATCGCTGTTTGGTAGGGTGAAGGGATGCGATCGCTTTTTCTCTGTGTCCTCTGTGTCTCTGTGGTTCGTTAAAAAAGGATGTTTGGGAGTTGAGGAGTGCGATCGCTCTTTCTCTGCGTTCTCTGCGTCTCTGCGGTTCGTTTAAAAAAAGATGATGGGAAGTTGAAGGGAGTGCGATCGCTGTTTGGGGAGTGAGGAAGTGCGATCGCTGTTTGGGAGTTGAGGGGATGCGATCGCTGTTTGGGAGTTGAGGAGGTGCGATCGCTGTTTGGGGAAATTGAAGGGGTGCGATCTGCGAAATTAATCTAAATCTTCCTCAGTCAAACTAGCATCTTTCAAAATACTTCTGAGTGTACCAGTAGGTAAATCACGATTACCATGAACAGGTATAGAAAGAATCACACTCATACCTTCCTTAACATAGATATGATGACTACCTGTAATCCTTTTTAGATTCCATCCATAGCGTTCAACAATCTTACACAGAGACTTACCAGAAACCGATTTCATAAAGATAACTCAATCAACTGTTTTTGTGGTTCAACTTCTTCTTGCTGACTAGCAACTTCTAACCAACCTTGAACAGCATCTTTCAACATTTCTAATAAATGTTCGTAGCTTTCACCCCAGGTATGACATCCTGGTAAAGCTGGTACAGAACCACACCAGACACCGTCTTCTTCCCAAATAATTGCTTTTATTTTCATAGCCAATTCCTTGAACTAAGGATATTTTACCGCAGGGGGAATCAGACGTACCAGTTTAATAAAGATGAATAATCGCTTTTGGGGAGTTGAGGGGGTGCGATCGCTGTTTGGGGGGTTGAAGGGTGCGATCGCTTTTTGGGTAAGTTGAAGGGTGCGATCGCTCTTACTCTGTGTTCTCTGTGTCTCTGTGGTTCGTTAAAAAAGATGTTGGGGAGTTGAGGGGGTGCGATCGCTGTTGGGAAGTTGAGGGGGTGCGATAGCGCAAGCGCTGACTTGTCAGTTCGCTTTTGGGGAGTTGAGGGGGTGCGATCGCTGTTGGGAAGTTGAGGGGGTGCGATAGCGCAAGCGCTGACTTGTCAGTTCGCTTTTGGGGGGTTGGAGGGAGTGCGATCGCTTTTGGGGTGTTGAAGGGGTGCGATCGCTGTTTACTAAATCTCCCAATCTTCTAATTTTAAATTATCAATTCTACTAAATTCTCTAGTATTGTGAGTAATTAAAGTTAAATTATTAGCTATAGCAATAGCAGCAATATGTAAATCATTATTTCCTATAGGAGTACCTTTAGCAGCCAATTTACTACGAATTTCACCATAAATTACAGCACATTCATCATCAAACTTCAAAGAAATAAAACGATTTAAAAATTCCTGCTGCTTTTGCAGAGTTTTCGCAGGATTATGAGTTCTCATTGCACCATAAAATAATTCCGCTTTGACAATAGAACAAACTACTATATCTATATCGGATAAATCTTGAAGACGCTGAATAATCTTTTCTGATCTTTGATTAAGATATTGAATACAAACATTACTATCTAATAAATATTTCATCAGTTTGTATTCCTAACAATTAATCATTTCTTCTAAGCTATCATCTAAAGTATCATCAATACCTAAATTATCCAGAATAATTGGATCATCTGCACAACTTCCTGCTGTTTTATTAATAAATTCTTGCCACTCTAATTTGTGTTTTTCTGTCGTTATCAAAGTTGTTGGTTTATTGATCAAGTTTTGACGAAATAAACGGACAATTTCCAATATCTCCGGTATATATTCTTCGGGAGTTTGAGCAATTTCTAATAATAAATCATTCCAGGGTGTAGTTGAGGATGTTTCTGTGATGAGTTGGTGATTATTAATCATAAAATATTAGATTTGATTATTTTTACATATTATCAGTATATCAGATCAGAATCAGCAGGTGTAACTTACCCAAATAACGATACTTTGGGGGAGTTGGAGAGATGCGATAGCGCAAGCGCTGACTTGTCAGTTCGCTATTTGGGGAGTTGAGGGGGTGCGATCGCTTTACCAAAACAATAAAAACCTCAATCAGACATTGACAATTAACAAATCAGAAGATAATATAAAGGTAGGCATAGCCTGGGGGTAGTCGTATGACTGCCGCATCATAAACCGCTCACGTAGCGGTTTTGTTGTTTTTAGGGGCTATCAAAGCAATAATACTTAATTCCTAAAGTAGTAACTTGATCCTGTCGTAACCTACAATCCACAAGCAAGTTAGCATTTTTAAGAGCTAAAAACGCTTGATTATCAGGACTATCTTTACTACGCACAACTGGATACAAACATAAATCAGCAATTTGCATAACAGAACTAGCTTTTGTTTTGCTGTCTATTCCTCTTAATAATTTTGATAAATCATCAGCAGATAAAGGTGAATATTTATCAGATGTTGTAACATTAAAAGGTTGACCTTTAGCTCTTAAATCGTAAAAATATTGTTTTAGTAGATTATCTTCATTTTTACCTGCTGCTTCAAAATAAACCATTAAACTACCATTATTAATAGCTGCATATTTAGCACTACGTTCTATTAAAATAGAAAAGGCACTTTTCATCATTTCCCAAGTATTTTCACCATACTTTTCTAAGTAACGATTGAGATATCCTTGACGAGAAATAACACAAGCATGAACAACTATAGGACAATTAATTATAGTTTGTGTCAAATCTTCAAAAAATTGCTCCTGTTGAACTTTAGATAATTTACCTAACCAAGCAAATCCTTTTTTCTTAGAGCGTATTTCGTTACCATGTAAAGGTTGTTCTTGACTAATATTCCAACGACTTTTAAAATCTATTACCAATTGATTAATAATTTGTTCATCACTTCTTTTAATTAAAACTCCACCCATAGCAAAAACAGGACATTCATCTTTAGGATTTGGTTTTGCACTACCAGATTCATCAATATATATAGCAAATTCAATATTATCTTGTTGGTTCATTTTCTAGTTTTGTTACATTTAATAAATTTCCTAATAGTATTACATATTTAATGGCAAAAAGGGATACTTGACTGGAAAATGCAAAATTCGCTCTCTCTTCTTCCTTCGTGTTCTTCGTGTCTTCGTGGTTCGTTAAAAAAGGATATTGGGAAGTTGGAGGGAGTGCGATAGCGCAAGCGCTGACTTGTCAGTTCGCTGTTTGGGAAGTTGGAAAGGGTGCGATCGCTCTTCTATATGGGTAATCTTTTAACACGAAAAGTTTCATTATTTACAGAAATAATTGCTCCCGCTACCAAATCTTCCTGACATTGGCTCAAAATTTCTGTTAAACATTGATTAATTACATGATAATTTTCATTACCTAATCGAAATAAAATTACACTGGGTAAGCTATCTCCACTGACAGCTAAAAGTTGAGCAAAGTCTAAATCTATAGTTAATATAATTCGCTCTTCGGCACAAGCCTTGATTAAAATTTCATAATCTGGTAGTTTTTGCAACCCCTGTTCTCGCAAATGCACCACATCATAACCACCACTACGCAACCAAGATACAGTTCGTAGTGAAATTCCCATATCAGCTAAAAACTTCATTTTAATATTACGCAGTTTTAAAAGAATAAACCCGTTCTTGAGTCAACCACGCTGCATAAAGCAAAGATTGACGAATATCATCAGCTTCTAAATCAGGATATTCTTCTAAAATCTCCTCTAGTAGTTTTCCATTAGCTACTAAATTTACCACTAAAGAAACAGGTATTCGCATCCCCCGAATACAAGCTTGTCCTGCCATGATTTGCGGATCAAATGTAATCCTTTCTAGATTTAACATAGAATTACTTATTTGTAATATTTTTGATTGTATCATAAATTTATGAAAATCTTTATATCTAAAGACGCTGAATAATCTTTTCTGATCTTTGATTCAAATATTGAATACAAACATTATTATCTAATAAATATTTTATCAGTTTGTATTCCTAACAATTAATCATTTCTTCTAAACTATCATCAATGCCTAAATTATCCAGAATAATTGGATCAGTAGATTTACCTTGATTTCTCACTTCAGCCCATAATTCTGCTGCTTTTAACATTACTTCTGTGGTAATAGGAAGATAAATAATTTCTGATTTAAGTTGATTAAGTTTTCTAATTCCTGATAACTTATTTGCCCTCAATAATAATTCCCGTCTAATTTCATAATCTATAATTTCTGGTAAAATGACTTCATGACCTCTTTCAAAAAGACTATAAAACCATTCTTGACATTGCACAGCTAGAGGATTCGCTTTAGGATTAGTAATTAGTCCCACAGGTGCAGAATCTAAAACAATAACCTTACTCATTTTATTTTAAATTAAAATACCATTCATGGATTCAATAATTTCCAAAGTTTCTTGTTGTTCTTGTTGATCATCTGATTCATTCCATGACTCGAACAATCTTTTAATATTAGTTTTTCTGTGTTCTTTTTTAATTGCGTCACTTTCATTAATTTCATTAATGGCATTTTCCCAATTTTTCAAAGATGTCTGTTTCAGCGTGACACTTTGACGAAATAACCGGACAATTTGTAGTAATTCGGGTATATATTCTTCTGGAGTATGTTCAATTTCTAGTAATAAATCATTGCGGGGTTTTGCTGATGATTTAGATGTAATGGATTGGTGATTGTTAATCATAAAATCCTAGATTTGATTATTTCGGTATATCAAAAACTTAATAAAATATTAGTATCTACCAGATATTTCATAACATTTCATCTTCTCTGGTATAAATACTATCTCGACTAATAGCTTAAAATGGAATCCATTCCAACTTATCAATCCATTCTTCCGCTTCTGTAGCTTCCCAGACAAACACAAGCTCCTGTGCTATTTTTGCTATTGGTGTTCGGGGACGCAACCAAAATAAACCCCAAATATGGCCACCTTCTCCCCAATGTGCTTCCAAATGTCCTGGCATACTAGCACGATTATCTGTTACTAAAACCCTTTGAGATAATTGTAAATAACGCAAAATGTCAGGATCTAAAGTACCTGTTGGTGGTGCATTATCTTCACCCACACGCAAAATATCTATTTCGGAATTTAACCTTAAAATAGCTAATTTCAGACGGGGTGGCAAATTTTCATCAAGTAAAAAACGCACCTTCACAATACACTTACCTGCTGTTGAAATTTTGCACTTTTCAATTTTCTCAATCTTTGTAACAAAGGTGAAGGATGAGTAATTGATTCTTTATAACGTTGTTCTCTATATTTTGCCAAATTAGAAAGATAAGAATCAACTTGAGGACGATTATGTAAATAATAAGTAATAGTCGCGTAAATTTGCTCCAAACTCAAATCAGGAAAATTAGCACCGATTTCTTCGGGTGTATATCCTTCTAAATAATAATCAAGTACATTATCAATACCAATACGGTGTCCTTTCAGTCGAATATCTCTTTCTGAGATAAAGTCAAAATAACCTTCTAATTGCATTACTCTAACCCTACAAATTTTGTTGCCATATTAATTTATAATAAGTCATTATATACTGTTTGGGAAGTTGGAGGGGGTGCTATCTCTGTTAGGAGAGTGAGGAAGTGCGATAGCGCAAGCGCTGACTTGTCAGTTCGCTTTTGGGAAGTTGGAGGGGTGCGATCGCGTTCGCGGTAGCTATCTCTCAACTTAAACCCCAAAACCCAAAACCACATCCAAAGCAGTACGAATTTCTTCCCAATATTCAGCTTCTAAAATCCCCACCAACCCCAAAACTCGACGATAATCTACAGAACGAATTTGAGCAACATCAATAAAACGATCTTTATCTAATCCATTAGTTGCTGTTGCTTTGACATTGATAATATAGGGAGCTTGCTTACTTCCTGGTCGAAATGGCATCACAATAGTTAATAATCCATATTGATTCATAATATCATTTTGAACTATTAAACAAGCACGGATTTTTTGTGCTTCTGCTCCCACAGTTGGATCAAGATTTACCCAACGAATTTCACCCCGGTTATAAGTTAAATTACCCTCTGGCATTAATACCATCTCCAGCTACATTATCCCAAGCAGAAATCTCATTTTGATATTCTAAATCTTTCGCATCTTCTTGGAGTGCTGCAATTATTTCTGCTTCTAAAATTTTGCGTCTTTGTTCTGCTAATAGTGCGTTAATATAGGCACTACGATTACCTTTTGCCTGTTGGTCAATAAATCTGAGAATGTCTTCTTCTAAAGTAATTGTGACTTTCATCATAGGTATTACTTACTTAACTTACTAAATAATCATACCATAATTTTGTACAATTTGCAAAAAACAGACAAATAATCTATAATCTTATGTAACCCTATAAATTTTGTGAGGCGCTATGTCTGTCATCAGTGCAAGTGAAGCGCGTGCTAATTTTCCTGATATTATGAACCGCGCAGAATATCGTGGAGAAAGAATTTTAATTCAGCGTCATGGTAAACCTGCTGTAGCGATGATTAGTATTGAAGATTTAAAACTATTAGAAGCAATAGAAGATGCAATAGATTCTGCTAAATTGCGACGTGCAATAGAAGAAAATACAGGATTTACCACCATAGAAGAAATAATAGCAAAACATCCCAATGAGTGAACGATATACATTGAGGATTGCGAAAACTGCGGAAAAAGACTTATTAGATTTGCAACCAAAACAATATAAACAAGTTGTTTCTAAAATACTATCACTTCAGGGTAATCCTCGTCCTCAAGACTATGCAGCTTTAAAAGGTTATCAAGGTGGTTATCGTATTGATCAGGGTGAATATAGAATCTTGTACACCATTGATGATGATCATAAATTAGTTGATGTTTTTCGAGTTGGTAAACGTAATGATGATGAAGTTTATAAAAATTTGTAACTTGATCGCTGTTCGGGAAGTTGAAGGGGTGCGATAGCGTATCCCTGTCGGGACTCGAAGAGATAGCGCGTCCTAGTAATCGCTGCTGAGTGGTTTGCGATCGCGTAAAACAGAAAAGCAAAACCTAATTAAATAGGAAAGAAATCAGCATCTAAGATTTCATCAGATGAAAAAGGACTCTCTTGAGGAAAAATAGACAAAGGAAGTCCTGTTTCAATAGATGCTTCTTTGCGAGCGTGTTGATAACAATTATCCAAAACTTCCAGATAATAGCTTTTTAAACTAGGACTATCTAAAAACGTTTCCTGTATTCTTTGACGATGTTCATAGATTGTATATAACCAGCTATTGGATCTATTTTGAGGTTGGAATTTGTATTTTAGCACGTGCATAATTAACACGCGCAAATTACTTTTCAAAGCATACCAAATATATAGCAATCCTATTTGAGAACTTGTTTAATTGTTATTTGATATTGTTCTAGTTTATCCATTGTAATATCTCCTCTTTTTCAAGATTAACTACAATCATTAAAATTTGATTTAATTGGACATAACATGGTATTTTGTCAAGATAATTTAGATGCGTTTCCCCTGGAGTGAGGCGTGGGGATGCTGCTATTCCTAAATCACAGTAAAAATGTTTAATCAAGTTTGGTTATCACAGTTAAAAAAACACCGAGCGATCGCTGTTATTCGCGCTCCCAAAATGGTATTAGGTGAGCAAATGGCGTTAGCGGTAGCATCTGGGGGGATGAGACTAATTGAAATTACCTGGAATGGCGATCGCGCACCCGAATTAATCTCCCAACTCCGCGCCCAATTACCTGACTGTCTCATTGGTACAGGGACCTTATTTAATGTCCAACAATTGCAAGAAGCGATCGCCTGTGGGGCGCAATTTCTCTTCAGTCCCCATACAGATCCAGCCATGATTCAAGCCGCAGTAGCCAAAAATATCCCCATTATTCCTGGTGCGTTGACACCTACAGAAATTATTACAGCTTGGCATTATGGGGCTAGTTGTGTAAAAGTTTTTCCTGTCCAATCACTAGGAGGAACTAATTATATCAAAAGTTTACAAGCGCCTCTTGGACATATTCCCCTAATACCTACAGGCGGAGTGACATTAAAAAATGCTAAAGATTTTTTACAAGTTGGTGCAGTGGCCGTGGGCTTGAGTGGTGAATTATTCCCGCCAGAATCAGTGTTACAGGAAAATTGGACTAGCATAACACAGCAAGCAAAAACTCTCATACGGAGGTTACAATAGTATCGCTGGATAAAATTTAAAATTAAAAAAGCAGATGCAAATCGAGGTATATAATAGTTCCCTCCCCACTTACTAGGAGGGAGTTGGGGTTTTGATACTTCACTCGACAGAAGACCGCTATTACCAGGAAATTCAGCTGCTATACCAACAGACAGAAGAGGAGTGTGTTTACCATGCAAAACTTAATTTATACTCACTGGGGAAATCCCCTCAAAATATTTCTCGCGGGTGCAGTCATCTCTGCGAGTATGATTAATCCTGTATCTAGTCAAGTTCCAGCCAATTCTCAACCACAAAAAATTGCCACAGCTATTCAAACACTCAAACAATCTAATAATCGTTGGATTCAAATCAATCTCTCCAAGCAAAATCTAACTGCATGGGAAGGTGGTAAACCAGTTTATGCAATTACCATTTCTTCTGGGAAAAAATCCACACCTACTCGCATTGGTACTTTTAAAATCCAAACCAAACTCAAAAAAACTCGAATGCGGGGTAGAGGCTATGACGTTCCCAATGTCCCCCATACTATGTATTATCAAGGTGGATATGCTATTCATGGCGCATATTGGCATAAAAGATTTGGTACACCTGTAAGTCATGGCTGTGTAAATCTCGCACCTAATCATGCTAAGTGGATATTTGAGTGGGCTGATATCGGCACACCAGTAGTAATAAATAAGTAGCGACTGTCTTGATTAGGTGCGAGATTTGCTTGGAGTCAGAAACTAAAGTGGTAGAAATAACTTGACCAATACCAGGAGTAGTTTTGAATAAATTGACTTTATCAATCCATTGTTGATTATTTTGGGTCAATGTCTCAATTTCTTGATTGAGTTGTTGAAGACGTTGCTCCAGATAATCAATATGAGATTCAATATCGTTAGTAGACACATCCTCCTGAAAAGTTTACGTTTAGTTAAAACTTTTGATCAAAATAGTAATTTTATGCTTATTCTTGTTTCTTCTAACTTCAGCAAATCCTACTTATCTTTTTGGTGTATATTGTTGACGAGTAGTTATTGCCAACATTAAAACTAAAAACGTCAAAATACCTGCCAGATATAAAGGATAGCCATAAGTGACAGGTTTGGACTGTTGAACTATCATGCCGGCAATTACAGGTCCAATACCATTAGAAATACTTAAATAAGATGCGTTTGACCCTAAGACAGTTCCCTGATCTTGTGGTTGAGCATTGAGAGAAATTAAGGTACTAATCATCGGTTGGACTAGAGCATTAAATAAAGCGAATAATATACTAACTGTGACAAAATAAGTGATACTAGGCCAAACAGGCATCAGCACAAATGATAAACTGCGAACAAATAAACCTAAAAATAATATTTTGACGACATTAAATTTACGACTGAGAACAGATACTCCCCATGTTTGCATAATTACTCCTAATGTGCCAAATACTAGAAATAAAAGTGTTAAAGATTTACTATTTTGATCTAAAACTTTAATAAAATAGGGTTGAAAAGCATAGGTAAACATAGTAAATGTTGTCCCTGTACAAAAGTTAATTAATAGTAATATGCCAATTCCCGGCATGGCAAAACCTTTGATTAAATTTTCTAACCCTAAATCAAAGATATTGGTAGCTTTTGGAGATTTTTTTTCTAAAGTTTCTGGTAAGAAGAATATGGTCATGAACATTGCTATTAAAGCAACTACACCGGAAACTAAAAATGCCGCTCCCAAGGATACTTGCTGGGCTACTAAACTGATTGCTGGTCCAAGGATAAAGCCTAATCCCATTGCTGCACCATAAATCCCAAATGCCTGAGCGCGATTTTTTTGACTGGTAACATCAGAAATAACAGCTTGAGCAACAGAAGCATTTCCACCTGTGATACCATCTAAAAATCTGGCTAAAAATAGTAAAGTTGCTGTTGTGGCTGTTCCCGCTATAGTGTTAGCAATAACTGTTCCGGCCAAACTGATTATTAATAATGGTTTCCGCCCAAATCTATCAGAAAGTTTGCCAATCACTGGAGTGGCAAAAAACTGAGCAATGGAATAGGTAGAAAATAATAAACTAGTTTGGAAATCGTTTAAACCAAATTGTTTACCATAAAGATAGATAATAGGAATTAAAATTGTAAAACTAAGGGAGTTAATAAAGGCAATTAAAGCAGTAATCCAAAAAATTCGATTCATTGTTAATTAAACATATTTATCTTTAGTCATCCTACCATTTACTAGACTTTTACCTACTGCTCATGAAATTTAAATTACAGAGATTTTTCAAGAAGCAAGGAAAACATTTGCCTCTACGAGTTCATATTCAGATCCGTAATGGACAATTTGAGATTATGGGTATGGGTGCATGGTATTCCTATTGGGGTGATCCTTACCATTTATTGCTAACTATTCCTTGGACTGGCTTTTTTTTGCTAATTTGTAGTTTATATGTGGCTATTAATACTTTATTTGCTTTTGCTTATTGGCTAGGTGGTGATTGTATTGCTAATGCTAAAGCAGGTTCTTTTTTAGATGCTTTTTTCTTTAGTGTACAAACTTTGGCATCTATAGGATACGGGGCAATGTATCCCAAAACAATTTATGCAAATGTAATCGTGACGATTGAAGCGATGATTGGTGTAATGGGAGTTGCTTTAATGACGGGATTAGCATTTGCGCGGTTTTCTCGTCCAACTGCCCGTGTAATATTTAGTCGTATGGCAGTTGTTACACAACATCAAGGGATGCCAACTTTGATGTTTCGCACGGCTAACCAGCGCCGCAATATGATTCTAGAGGCACAGATGGGGGTGTATTTGATGCGAGATGATATCACCGTAGAGGGTGAATTGATGCGGAAAATATATGATCTTAAATTGATCAGAAATCAGACACCTAGCTTTTCTTTATCTTGGACAGTGATGCACATTATTGATGAGTCTAGTCCTCTGTATGGAATGACATCGGAATCACTCAAACTGACTCAAGCTTTACTCATTATTTCTGTTAGTGGTATTGATGACACGGTGGCACAGATTGTCCATGCTCGTCATAGTTATAGTGCTAATGAGATTTTGTGGAACTATCAGTTTGTGGATATTATGCACCATACACCCGATGGACATCGTTACTTTGACTATACTCATTTTCACGATGTTTTACCTTTGAATGAGGTGGTTTAATTTAGAGACTTCAGGTCTATGCGTTACCCACATCTTTCTTAACATTCTTGAAATCCTTGTTGTATAAGGAATACAAGATTTTAAAATTACCCACCTATTGACAAGAACCTCATTTTATTGAGAATAAACAACAGAGGATTAAGGGTTGGGGTTTTGGTGAGCGATCGCTTTCACAAAATGTAACTTATAAGACTTACGCACAAGCAACGGAAAAACAAACCACGAAGGCACGCGGAGCGTCTCGAAGAGATAGAACACGAAGAAAAGAGGGTTTGAAAGGTATTTTGCGTAAGCCCTATTTAGAATGAAATAGCCCTAGCAGGACTATATATATCTGTAAAAATAATTTTGTCTGAAAACTGATCAATTAGAGTTCTTCAGGTGCAACAATCCCTAATTTGCCTTCTAACACAGACTTTAAAACTAACTGATTCACTATCAGCAAGCCTAATCTAGCTTGGGCTAATTCTGGATCATGAATTTTCACTTCACCCCAAATTCGACAACTACACCAGAACTTTTCAAAAGCTTGACTCAAGTTCCAACCTACTGTTTCCCAATTAATTGAATTATTACCATCAGCACAAACTAAATCGTCTACCACCTTAACTAATTGGTGAATGAGAAAACTTTCATCAGGGTGATTGAGACGTAGTTTTTGATCACTATTTAGCCAAGGTATAGTTTGTTCCCATGCAATTAGTCCTTCCTGGTATCCCAACCGTAATAGAGAGCAACAGCGTGAATGAGCATATTGTATTGTAAAAATTCTTAATGAATTTAATGAACTTGGTGATTGCTGAAGAAAAACATTATTTACCAAGTTGCCACTTTTTTTGACAACTATCAGATTTTGTAACCAAGCCGCCAAGGTAGAGTCAACGAGTTCTATATGAATCCAACCAGGAGACACTACATTAACCCTAAATAAATTATCACTGTTCTGAGATAAATGCAGAGCGATCGCTCCGGCAACTGCCAATGAATTCTGAGATTTTGATCTCCCCATTGCCACACCAGAGATATATAAAATTTTTTGATTATATCCACCTTGATAGAGAGGAACTTTTTTACCTTCTATGCGTGTAATTTCCCTATTATTAGTACAAACACTGAACGCAGATGTTAAATATCTATTTACTAACTGTTTAACTGCTATGTTTTCGTCAAAAAGTAGTTTACAATACACGTATTTTTTTGTAAAAAATTTATGGAGTGCATCATTTTATCCTGTTCCATCTACCTTGAGATAGAAGTTTGTTATAGGTAAAGAAAAATGAGAGTAGGATAAAATTTGATGAATAATCTATAAATGATGGGTAAACTTTACTACCTTCATTGTACAGTAGGAAGTATAAGAAAAAAATAGAGAGCAATTAAGCTTTCTATCTCATTGGAGGGCTGGCGCTGTTAGGCGTTAAGCCTACCCCGTTAACACAAAGACACTCCTTGCACTTTTCTTATAACGTCTTTGTTTTCAGCCAAACACTCTTTGTTACCTATGCAATCTCAATCCTCCTTTTCCGAAGCTTCACGTCCTTTCTTGACTTGGCAACGCATTCTCGACTGGGCCCAAGAACACTACCGCTGCCGCACCTTCAGTAAAGATGAGCGCATTCCCGCTAGACCTGGTTTGCTCTATTTAGTCCAAAGAGGTGCTATCCGCATGGTAGGAACTGCCCAAGTAAGTGCTACCGCAAGTCAATTAACATCTAGACGAATTAACAGAACCCCAGAAGAGGCTTTCTTAGGTTTTGTCGGAGCAGGACAACCCTTTGAAATTGTCGCTCAGTCTCCATTCACACTCCAATCCTATGCCCACGTTGATCAAACAGCCGTCCTGTGGATGTACTGGCATGATTTAGACAATTGGCCTCACTTCCGCCGCGAAGTCATGGATGCCTTTAGATACCAACATCAGCGCAAGTTGCTCTGGTTAAGTGCTTTAGGACAACGACGCACAATTGACCGACTCTTAGGATTTCTCACCCTCCTAATTGAGGAATATGGAGAGCCATCAATGAGCGAAACTGATCCAGATGTCATTCGTGGTTATTGCCTACCCTTCCCTCTTACCCATGCCCAAATTGGCAGCGCCATTGGTTCAACCCGTGTTACTGTCACTCGTTTAATGGGTAAATTACGTCAACGCGGCTTAATCCTTACCCAAGGCGATAATTTGATCTGCTTACCCGCAGAATCCATTAATAGAGCCAGCTAAAACGTAGTCCAACTCTTTAATGAGCAGCAGATTGATAGATGTTGACTGAGAGTTTGCCACTCTCTAAGACACCAATGGCAGGTATCAGTGGATTTTGAAAAACCCAGATTGGGTAATTATTCCTGAACCTGCTCAATTGATAATCAGTTGGCGTACACCAGCCTGCTTCTCATTTTGACCAATCTGTTTGACCACCATCAACAGATTCTGGGTAATCGGGTTTAATCAGTGATTAAAGACCAATCTCTGAGGCTGAAGCATCATGAACACCACCAAGACTATCGGCGATCTTTTTGAAAGCCCCGGTGGTTGTCAAGATGTTGCCATCATGAATGCGGCGCAAGTAAGGCTTGATCGGCAGATTGGGGCCACCCACCTGGTTCCAATTATTGATCTTGCCAATAAATATAAATTTTACTTTGTTCTCAATCCCAATAAATTTTCTTAGGGATTCGTTAAAAACAATTGACAATTGATAATTGATAATTAACAACGCTTAATAACCCAAATTTAAGACTATTCTGATCTCCTTCTTCTTCTTTCTTTCTGATAGCGCAGCGTGGTGTAAGCCATTATCCTCACTCCTGTACGGACGAAAAATTATCCATTTTTCCCTCGTAGGGGCGAAGCATTTGGGCGATTAATTATCGGTTTTTTCCCAAGTTTATTTTCCGAATGCTTCGCCCTTACACCGAATGCTGATGCTTCCAGCACGCTTCGCGAACGCCCTTACATCTAATGCTTTCAGATCATGTCAGGGATACGCCCTTACACCGAATACTGATGCTTCTAGCCCTAACAGAAAGACTTTTTCCGCAAGCCCTAAATATTATTTGCAAAAAACATTTATATCCCCAACTTCTTCAAGAAGTCGGGGATATTATTTTTGACAATTAAACTAAAAAATCTCCCCACAATATCCTTAACAAAGACAATTTGGGGAGATATAAATATACAAAATTTATCAAAATATGATGTTAATTTTGAGCAGGAGAATTATTATTTCCTGGTGCTACAGGTGCTTGAGGTACAGTGTTATTGGGAACTAAAGGTGTCATACCAGGATTAAATTCGTTCCCTGGTGCAGGAAATGGATTTGAGTTTGCAGGTGGTAAAGGATATAGGTTTCCTGGTGGATTAATTTCTGGGCTGGTAGGCGCATTAGGTATTCCAGGAATAGGGATAGTAGGTAAATTTGGTGAATCCGTAGGTGGTTGAGATGAACCGGGGATAATTCCCAAAGAAACACGATTTCCACCCACTTTTCGCAACACATCTAATGTTTGAATAACATCGTTATAAGTAGCTGTACGCGAAGCATTCAATACTAAAATCCCATCTGGATTGGTTTGGATATATTGCTTTAAACGGGCTTCTAATTCTTCCCGTCTCACAGGTTCTTTTTCTATGTATGTCACCCCAATTGCATCAATTGTCACGGGTAATATATTGCTATTGATTTGGGAACTAGCCGCAGAATTTGTACCTGTACTAGCTTTCGGTAAGTCAACATTAATTGCTTGTTGACGAGTAAATTGTAAAGCGGCTAATAGAAAGAATGTCAGAATACAAAAAACAACATCAATTAAGGGGATAATTTGAATCTGGAGTTCTTCACCGGGAGTATCTAGCTTAACTTTCATCTTCTTGTTCTGGTACAGAGTTCAACCGAGAATTATGAATTGTGTCATCTGTCTCAATTGGAGAATTTTTGGTAAATGATTTTTTATCTAACCCAGGGGGTGAACGAAAACTATCAGAAGTAGATTTAGCAACTATTTCTGTCGGAATTTTGTGAGGATCGGGAGGATATTGACGATATAGCAATTCCAGTTCATTGCCGGCTTTGTTGAAAACTTTAACTTGGTTAACAACAAAACTTTGGAATAGGCGATAAAATACCAAACTGGCGATCGCTACTATTAATCCTGCTGCTGTACTAATCAGAGATTCCCCAATCCCAGTGGTGACACCGGCTGTAGATTCAGTACCTAAATCACCAATGCGAATTGAACGCAAAGACTGAATCAATCCTAGAACTGTACCCAATAATCCTAACAGTGGCGAAAGGGCAATTACAGCTTCTAAAAGTTTTTCTCCCCGTCGCATTGATGCTATCTCATCTGCTGCGGTTGATTCTAGGGCTAATCTAAAGGTTTCTGGATCATTTTTTTGTAAGCGTAAAGGTGCGTATAAGAAACGGCCAATGGGCTGATCAGTTGCTTGTTGGGCTATTGTCTGGGCTATTTCCCAATTCTCACCCGCAGCATCAAGAACACGATTCACAATTTCTTTTTCTTGGGTGATAATTCGTAGCCAGAACCACAGACGTTCAAAAATCACGCTTAATGATAGGACTGATAAAACTAGCAAAGGCCACATGGCTGGCCCGCCCTTCTTAAACAAATCTAAAATATCCACTATGTAGGTTTCCTCCCTCCATTTCTAGTAGTCAAAGCATTTTCATTTTAGAGAGTTTTGCATTCCTCTCAAACTTTTCTCATTAATTACTCAGGAGTAACATCTTCTATACACAATATGACGGTTATTCCCACCGGGAGTTTAGATGATTATTTGCCAAAATAAAAAAATAACTGGAGGTTAAGAATATGAACTTCTCAATCCAATCCCTATATACATGGTATCGGAACACACTACGCAATCCTAAATACCGTTGGTGGGTAATTATCGGTACAGTAGCTTATTTAATTAGCCCTTTGGATATTTCTCCAGATTTTATTCCTATTATTGGGCAAATTGATGATGTTTTACTTTTAACTTTATTCGTTACTGAAGTTTCTGGATTAGTTATTGATGGTTGGAAGGCAAAAAAAGGGACTGTAGAAAATAGTACCAGCAATACGGCTAATCCTGCGCCCTCCTCTGGAGAGACTGTGGATATTGATTCGGTTTCGGTTAAGTAGTTTGTGAGCATAAAAAGGAATGCGATCGCCTTTGGTTAGATTGGCGATCGCTATTTCTGATAATGTATATGAAAAGGTGATTTCTACTTTTATATGCGGCGTGACTCTATTTTTTATTATTTATTTCAAAAATATCCGACGCTACTGTTTGAGTTATTGGCAAATCCTCCAGTAAATGCGGCTAGTTATCGCTTCGACTCGGTAGCGGTAAAAGAACCAAAGTTTGAAATTGATGGGGTGTTTTTACCACCAGAAACGGAAACTCCAGGAGTTGTTTATTTTTGTGAAGTGCAGTTTCAGAAAGATGAGCGACTGTATGAGCGGTTATTTGGGGAATTATTTCTCTATTTTTACAGAAATAGGGAACGTTTTCAAGATTGGCAAGCGGTGTTAATTTATCCAACTCGTAGTATAGAACAAGGGGATATTCACCCCTATCGCGCACTTTTGAGTTCAGAACAAGTCCATCGAGTATATTTGGATGAGTTGGGAGAAATTGAGCAATTACCCCTTGATGTCAGTTTGTTGGTATTGACAACTCTAAACCAAGACAAAGCACCAGCAGCAGCGCGATATTTAGTCAACCGTTGTCAGCAGGAGTTACAAGCACCAGCAGATAGTCGTGCGATAATGGAAATAATTACCACGATTATGTCTTATCGGTTTACTCGTTTAAGTCGTGTGGAGATAGAAGCAATGTTAGGTATAACTTTTGAGCAAACTCGCTTATATCAAGAACTAAGAGAAGAAGCAACGGAAATAGGTCTGCAACAAGGTAGACAGCAGGGAGAAGTAACTCTTATCCTGCGGTTGTTATCTAAAAAATTCGGGGAAGTTCCTAGTCAGCTAAAAATGCAGATTGAGAAGTTATCTCTGGAACAATTGGAAGATTTAACTGAGGTGTTGTTAGATTTTGCAAGTTTAGATGATTTAGTTGGTTGGTTGCAAAATTTAGAAGTTTCTGAGAAGTAGAAGCGCGGTTTTTATCTACTGTAAAAGTTGACTCTAGAAATTAATATTCATTTACAAATTGAGGATGAACCCACAAAAATTCACGGCGTTTATTCTGCACTCGTACTAAACTACCAAAACTAGGATCTTTTTGTTTCAAGAGGGCGTGTAATTCTCGTAAAATCGAGCCTTGGGCGCGAATTGCATCACCTTCTGCAAAGGAAGCATGATCAGACTTTTCAACTAAAGCCATATCACCCCCTTTTAAGGTAGATTCAATGGTTTTTTGTCCTAAATCTAGTTGTTCTTCAATGGCTTTGTAGGCTGTGTCATCTAACATTAACTTGGTTGCTGAACCAGCTACAGGTAAAACTAAGCTGAGAGTTCCTGTTAAAAGTTTAAGATAAGGGACTGCTTTGGTAAACCACTCACGGGGTAAGTCTAATTCATAGACTCCCTTTTTTGGATCATCAGGATTTAAGACTGGAAGCGGTTGACGTGCGTGTTCACACCAGAGAGTAAGTTGAAACTTGGCACTTATCCATTTGGGTTTATCGAAAAATTTCGGATCAATGGGTTTAAAGCTAAACAAACGAGGTCCATCTTTGGCTTCATCTGTGAGCATTTGCATTAATATTGCAAATTGTTGATCAACTTGGCTGAGAATAGTACGTTGTTCTTGAGACAATTCCTGAAAGCGTTTTTCATCTCGACTATCTAAAATAACTAAATCTTGACGGATGACTTTCAACTCGTTTTTGAGAACATCTCGAAATTGCTCAATACCAAATACTTGTGATGGGGGCGGAGTTGTGGGTGCGTTATTTAGCAAACAATCAATATTTTGCCATTCATCACATCCTGAAACTGTACAGAGAAACTCATTACGATTCTTCTTTTTACTCTTAATTAATTTCTCTACCTCAAATAATCCGTTTCCAGGTCTATTGATGCCGCAAGGCGCAACACAAGCAACCATAACGTTACAACGCAAACCTTCCCAGAAATTTTCGACCAGCCATTTAATTTCTTCCGTGAGGTAGGATAAAAAGCGTTCTGGATAAGCTGCCCGGACTGTGATTTTTACATCACTGTCCACATACTCTAGCAATGCTCGACCGTTGTAGCCATTGTCAAGCATTAAACCTCGTTGCCAGTGGATGCTGTTGTTGTAATTATTCCGTCCAAGTGAATATTTATGTAAGCGGACAATCAACTGATAAAACAATCCTTCTGCCACTGCAAACTGTCCCCGACTATCCACAATGCGGCAAATTTGTACCTGTTGTCTGTCTCCTGGTTCTGGTTGTTCTCCCCAATTTGGTAATTGGTCTGGGCGTGTATCAGGAACAAGTTGAGCAATCAAGCTCGTATTGCTAGGCTCAGATGGATTAAAAACCACTTCATAGGATAAATCAAAGCGTTTCATCAGTCCCAGAAATACTGAATGTAGTTCTTTCGGATAACCTTCTTCTCCTTCAAATGGGGGATGACTCCATAATTGGCTGAGATGGTCAAATGCTGCTAAACCGTTGCGTTTGCGTGTCATTTGATCATCCAACACAAAGCTGATTGCCTTTGCTAACCAGTCGGGTTTGAGGATGACGATATTGCGGAGTACAGAGTCGTGGTAATGAATAAAATGACCTGATTTACTGTAAATCACAATAAATAATTCTGCTTGCTGCTCATCAATTCCCTGTTCAGCGCAGATGGCAATAACCTCATTGTATGCCAGATAGGCTTGATCACTGGTTTTCAAGATTTCTCTTACCCGTTGCCATTTAGCAGGAACAGAACGCCCAACTTCAGGAAGAGATGCAGCAATACGAGCAATAGTATCTTTTAGTCTTGCCAGTTCGGTGTCATCTGTCGTATTTTCCTGGGGTTTGCTGTCTACATGGAAGAAATCAACCACCGTATCTTTACCGAATTGATCCAAAATTTCCTGTTTGTCAATATCTGGTTGTCGCTGTTTGGGTCCGCCGTGGGTTGCAACTATCAACACCTTGGCATCCGGCGCTCGATGTTTGATCAGTGTGATCCACTCTTTTACAAAATTTTGCTGGATTCCTTCCCGTGGTTTCCAGACTACCAGATACACGGCTGGTGAGCTAAAAAACAACTGGTGTGTGGGACGATAAACCCTCTGACCACCAAAATCCCAACCATTTAAAGTGATTTCTGTTCCGCTATCGGGATCTGTGACGATGACAGGTTTAATTTCAATGCCGTGGGTGGTGGGGCGACCTTCTACCCATTCATCCCCCCGTAACGCCCCTAACAGGCAACTTTTGCCCACTTCACCCTCACCAACTAAGATTAGTTTGGCTTCATTGAGTATTATTTGTTGCTCTGCTTTGGCTCGCAAATATTCCAATACAGCTTGAGTTCCTTGTTCGTAGGCAGCAGCAAGTTCAGGATTGAGGGGATTTTCATGAAGTTTAAGAGTCTTGAGTTTAGGAAGTTGCCCTAGAGATACTGGTAAGTCAGTTAGCTGGTTTGCAGACAATTGTAGACTTTCCAGTGATATGAGTTCGCCTAACCAATCAGGTAAAAAATCTAATGAACAAGCACTTACTCCAAGGAACTCCAACTTTTTTAAATGCCTAATACATTCAGGGATCTGGCCTAGTGGATTACCGTAGCCCTGCTCCTGTAGCTCTCCTAACCACAGAATTTCTAGATTTTTCAATTCACCAAATGAGTCTGGAAGTGAGTGGAGCTTATTACCATGTAATTCAAGATAATTCAATCTTCTTAGTTTACCTATTGATGCTGGTAAAGTTTCTAGTTGGTTTTCAGCAAGACCAAGGGTTTGCAACTCTGTCAGGGATGTAATTGCCTCTGGCAATTCTGTCAATTTGTTTGCATAAAAGGAAAACGATTGTAGCTGAGTCAAGGATAAAATCACCTTTGGCAGTGCGGTCAATTGGTTATAAGAGAGATTAAGTTCTTGCAACTGAGTCAGGGAGGCGATCACTTCTGGCAGTTCTGTCAGTTGGTTGTCTGAGAGGTCAAGCTCTTGTAACTGAGTCAGAGAGGCAATCGCATCTGGGATGGCTGTCAGTTGGTTGTTGGAGAGGTCAAGCTCTTGTAACTGAGTCAGGGAGGCAATCGCATCTGGGATGACTGTCAGTTGGTTATTGGAGAGGTCAAGCAGTTGTAACTGAGTCAGGGAGACGATCTCTTCTGGAATCTCAGTCAGTTCCATATCGCTGAGATCGAGTTTTATTGCTCCCTCTTGCCGTGCCTTTTCGATACGCTGCGCTGCTTTCTGATAAGCCTGATCTCGTGCCATAACCAAATCTTTTCTCTCACTACCAAAATCGAATTATTATAGTCAAACCTATTCTGGGTAACAGCCTACTATATATTAGGCAGAAAGTCTGAGTTTAAACATCCTGAACAAACTCCGTCAAGAACCTAAATGCTTTCAAAATATAATTAGCGCAATCTTGAGGAGAGCTATTATAAAATGATGGCCATGCACTGGTTTTATCTTCATCATAATAATCATTACGATGGGGATGATTTTCTAACCACGCTAACCGCACCGCATGACCGATTAACACATCTAAAACTATATATTCTTCAATTTGCAAGCTGGGGTTATTAGCGACGATTGTAGCCAATTCCATCAAAGCTTCTACATTTACTTGGCGATATTCTGGGGCTTCAATTTTATTTAGCAAATGTTCAACTAATAAAGCAAAATTTCTTTCTCCTGCTGTCATTTCTGAAAGCATGATTTCACTTTCTAAGCGATTTCGGCGTTCTAATTTATCACCAATCACTAAACCTTTGCAATGCTGCATTAATAGCCAAACTTCTTTAAAAAAGTCTTTGGGTACACGGTTCAATGCGCCTTCTGCTTGACGAAATCTCCGCCAACCATCAGGAGGAACTTCCGTTTCTTCTCTAATTACAGGTAACAAAACCCAAGCAATATCACTTTCTTTTTGTTTGACGTGCAATGATTCCTGTTGACGTAATAAACTACTCACGCCACTATATCCAGTTAACACTTGACGCAACCGCATTTTCACTTCAAAAGGCGATAATTGCATTAATTGTTCATAAGCTTCATCTTGGGTAAGGATGAATTCTCTGGCTATTTCACTAGTAATTAAAAGAATCAGATAACCGACTCTTAATGTCAGAAAACCGCGAAATAATTCTGGTTCTGATTTGATTAAAACACCGAGATAAATTAATATTTCTTGGGTTAAAACGCGATCGCGGATATCCTCACGACAAAAGTTATTAATTTTCTCAGCAATCTCACCACCAGACATAGGAACAACCATCAAGGAAGCTTGACTGTAAGCCCTTCCAACTGCAATTTGCTTTCCTTGAACCAAAATACTCGTTACCGCGTCTGATAAGCCAATATCAAGCATTTGGCGTAAACCCGCAGCCCGTCGCACCACCGCCCAAATTCCTAAATCTCCGGCTTTGGTATAGACTTCATCGAGTAAATCAGCTACGGTGACAGGATGACTTGGACCAGCATATCCTGTATCAAATTCTAAACCCTGTAACCGAGTTAATGTTTGCAGTAATTCAATTTGCTCATAAATATTTTCTGATGAACGTAAATGTTCTAATAATAAATCTAAGTTAGTTTCGCATTCCATTTGGAATTCTTGGGTATGTCCCAAAGACCAACTTTTTTCTAAATGAGAAGTCAGGTAATAACAACGAATTCCCCTATTTATGACTGGAGACTGAGACAATATTGTATCTGATAAAAAATCAATTCTTTGCATTGCTGCTGTCAGCATTAATTGATTTAGTTTTCCTAATTTTACCTTGACTCCGTTACAAATACCATCTTTGAGTTCTTGCATTAATTCTAATAATGCTTCAGAACCAGTTTCTAGCATTGTCCGAGTAATCATTAAAGTCAAAGTCGGACGACCTAAATCACTCCAATATTTTTGGATGTAAGCTAATTCACCTCTAATTTGATCTACTAAGAAGTGATAATCAAGGGTTAAATAAAATTGCTGAGAATCTAAAAATGATGGTAAAAAGACAACTGTTTGATCTCGAATCCGAAAAAATTTCGATATTGTTAAACTTCTGAGTCTTCGTAATGGACGGCCTGTTAACCCAAGTTGATCATTTCTGCCAATTTGTGTATAAATTCGGGAAAGTTCCTCAGATTTTCTCACTTGAATTGGTGCTACTTGAGTCGGTGTTTGGGTTTCAATTCCATATACTTCTAACTGGGTTTGTAATTCTTCATCTTCTGCTATTAAAGCAATTTGGACTAACGCACTGCGCTTTTTTCCTAAGTTCAAATGTCTACCTAAAGGATCAATATCTCCGAGGGAAATTAAGTTTTCACTTAACATTTCACCCAGATAATATAAACTTTGCGCCCATACTAAAGGAACGTTTTCATTAGGTAAGCGTAATTGAGATTGGGGATTTAATTTTTCAGCTTCTATATTTTCCTCAGGAACATAATAAACTTCTGGTAATAGCTGTAAACCACCTTGTTCTACTAATAATGATTGTAAAAGTTTTTGATATTTCTCAACTTGTGATTTTTCACCACGAAATAATCCGTCAAGAACTAAATAAGTGAAAAATAATGGCCATTCACATTCAATATGCTCAAATTGTTTTAGTTCACTAGGTTCATAATGTAAGCGTTCTGTGTCTTCTAAAACGGTTTGATGTCCATCTCGTAAAAACCGTTTACAACCATATTTTCCGCCTAATTTCTGAATAATTTCTTTAAAAGTTCGTTCTCTTAGTGCTTCATCTTTCACAGCAAAAGCGGGATAACTAATAATACTTAATAACGCCGCATCAACTTCTTTAGAACCTGATTCTCTGGGTAATAAAGATTCTAAAGTAATTCTAGCCCTAGCGATTTCATCTGGTAAAACATGAATTACTGATGCTTGACTACCATGTACACCAAATAAATTCAAACCATTCATGGATTCTAATGCTGCTTTGGCCATTCCCAAGGAACTAGCGTTTAATTCTGCACTACCATGATTAATTTTATTACCCCGTTCCCAAATACCAAAATCTGGTGTTCGGTAAGCTCTACCAATATAATAAACAAGGTTTTGGACAAAGTTAACTTCATCCAATGTAAAAATAATTGATAATCCGCCGGCGGTCATTTGTGCCAACATCAATAAAAATATAGATGTAGCGTCAAGTTGCAAATGTCCCCATTCATCATCACCGACAACAATATCACCTGTGGCTGTATTGTATTTGGCGTGAAGTCCGTCCAATAAAGATTGTGTATGTTTAAATGTTTCTACTTTATGGGCTTGTCGCATCATAGAAAACAACAAACCTCGCATTAACTTGACTACGCTATGTTCAAGTTCATAAGTCCGCCCATCATCATGATCTAATTTGCGATAAGCTAAGGCTAAACCCCAAACTGCCAAAATACTATAAACATTATCTCGCACCCAGGCATCTGTATAATCTCCATGAGCAGTAATAGCGGTACTAGCTGGTAACAACCCTGTAATCGGATTTTGACGCGCTAGAATAATTGTCTTGATTTGCTGGTAGTAAAAATCCAAGCGAGTTGGTAATGTGGTGGATGTGTTCATTATGTCGCTGTTGCAGTGTGAGTTTGGAGATTTAGATGCGAAATATTTGGGCGTTTGTTTGGGGTGCTTTAGTGGCAGTTCTTGGTGGACTAATAGGTTTAGGTGGTGCAGAGTTTCGACTACCTGTACTAATTAGTATTTTTAATTATCGCACTCTTCCAGCAATTATCATCAATCTCATTGTTAGTTTAGTTACTGTTACCTGCTCTTTTGTTTTTCGTAGTGGTATTATTGGTATTGAAAATGTTTTTGCTAACTTTGCAGTAATCATCAACATTTTGGCAGGATCTCTAATTGGTTCTTACATTGGAGTTCATTACGCTACGCGAGTCAATGAACGACTTTTAAATCGTGTCGTTGTTGTTTTTCTAGTTTTTCTTAGTATTGTACTGATTGGGCATAATTTTATCTTCAGTTTTGGTAGTTTGCAATTGCCGAGTTTGTTGAGAATCAGCCTGGGATTTGTGGCGGGTATTGTGATTGGCATATTTAGTAGTATGCTTGGTGTGGCGGGTGGTGAGTTGATTATTCCCACAGTGATTTTGCTATTTGCAGTTGATATCAAATTAGCAGGAAGTTTGAGCCTAGCAATCAGCATTCCCACTATTATGATGGGTTTGTTTAAATTTAGAAGTCAGCAAAGATTAGAGGAAATTAAATCAGAGCAAAAATTTATTGTTTTTATGGCTGCTGGTTCAATTCTTGGTGCTTTTGTAGGTAGTAATTTGTTGAACTATGTATCAAGTTCTCAATTGTATTTGATATTAGGTACTATTCTCTTGTTATCCGCCCTGAAGTTGGCAAAGCATAAGCCAGCCGGCTAAAAGTCAATTGATAAGAGTAATCCCTTATGTATAAATTATTCTCATATCCCAAGAAGAGGATATGTGTGTTAGTATATTTAAAACTAATACCTTGAGCGCAGATTCATGGGGAAGGTTTTAGTCCTGAACGCCTCTTACGAACCGCTCAACATTACCAGTTGGCGACGGGCCACGGTTTTGTTGATTAAAGGCAAGGCTGAACGCTTAGAATACAACGGCAAATTCCTTTACTCGGATTTCCCGCTACCAACCGTTATCCGGTTGCGCCACTATGTCCGCGTTCCTTATAAGGAAATTCCTCTTACCCGTCGAAATATATTGCATCGTGATAGCCATACTTGTCAATATTGTGGTTACACAGGGGATGGGTTGACCTTAGATCATGTGATGCCGCGATCGCGTGGAGGAGGTGATACTTGGGAAAACATCGTCACTGCTTGCGTCCGATGCAATGTCAAAAAAGGTTGTCGGACACCGCATGAAGCCCGGATGCCTTTGCGTCATTTACCCCGTCAACCTTACAGTAGTCTCTACTTTGAGGTAACAAAGCATCTAAAAAGTGGACTTCATCAAGAGTGGCAAAAATATGTCATAGGTCTTTGATATTACACCCAATCAACTACAAAAATTCAGGAAAGACTTCACCTGTACAAAATCTGCCTGACTAAAGTCATTAGCAGTAGCTACAAGTACGGTTTTTACTTGTTTTAAGTTAGGGCTAACAACAGCTTATGGTCAATTTCCACTAAGCTGATATTTTTATGTCCACAGAACTTGACATTTTGAATATCTTGATCTTAGGGAATCTCTGTCTTGTTTCCAAACAACGATATATAGATAGCTTTTGTTCTTAACTGATAATTTGTTACAATTATAATTACACGATTCGCCACTGAGAAATTGAAAAATAAATTTGCATACAGAATAGAGATTTTACCACAAGTCAAATAAATATTCAAGATGATTATTCAATTTTCGTAAAAATCTGCATATTTGTTTCGACAAAAGCACAAAATTTGAGGTCGAATATACTTCCAAGTCTTACGACATACTTGATTTCCAGCATCTCTATGCACTGTAGGTGGATGTAATAGATCCTTGACTCATGCTATTGACAGAAAATAAACCCCCTACACAGTGCCAAAATTAATTTTAGATTTTTACCAAGTCTCATGTAGCTAAACAAGCGCATGATCACTTGGATTATATCTAAATGGATAACACAACCTTTCACATTTAGAAATACAGTTCCTTATGTACGTGAATTATCCGCCTTCTCAACTTGAAAGTTTATCATTAGCCACAGATCCAAAACAGGAGGAAGTAGAAATAGAGAAAGAGCTAATTGAACTTCCTCCTTTAACCAGAGCTACCTTATCATCCTCTAATGGTGATGGTAGTATCTATTTAGCCCAACGTGGCAATTCCCTAGCGGCTCAGAAATCCGAAGAGTTACAAAAAACCCTACTTGGACATCGCCATGAGCGCCAGTTAGTGATTTTACAAGATTTTCCTGACCCTGATGCGCTTTCCTGTGCTTGGACTTACCAATTAATTGCTCAACAGTATGATATCAAGTGTGACATTATTTATGCAGGAACTTTAAGCCACCAAGAAAATATTGCTCTAGTTAAGCTCACTAATTTACCGGCTCAACGCTGGACAATGCAAACCTTAAAAAATAAAGATTTGTCATCTTATCAAGGATTTGTGTTAATTGACAACCAGGGAACTACTTCTCAGTTATTACCCGCAATACAACAAGCCGGAATTCCTCTAGTCGTGTTAGTGGATCATCATAGTTTACAAGGGGAACTCAAATCAGAATTTGTTGATGTTCGTCCTTATGTGCGAGCAACTGCCACAATTTTTACTCAATACTTACAAGCAGGGTTGCTGACTTTAGACAACAGCATTAGCCAGCACGTCAAATGTGCTACAGCTTTAATGCACGGTTTACGATCAGATACAAATCGGTTAATGCAAGCCCAAGAAGAAGATTTTATGGCCGCTGGGTATCTAAGCAGGTTCTATGATGCTCAGTTACTAAATGCTATTCTGCAAGCAAATCGTTCTAAACGGGTAATGGATGTGATCGAGCGATCGCTTAAAAACCGCATCGTTCAAAATAACTTTTCCATAGCTGGTGTTGGTTACTTGCGCTATGATGACCGGGATGCAATTCCCCAAGCCGCTGATTTTCTCGTCACTGAAGAAAATGTGCATACAGCAGTAGTTTATGGCATTGTTCATGATGAAGATGACGAACTAGAAGTAGTCATAGGTTCTCTGAGAACTACAAAACTTACCTTAGATCCTGATGAATTTATCAAAGAAGCCTTTGGACAAGATAGCAGCGGGCGATTTTTTGGTGGTGGAAGAACAGGTGCAGGAGGCTTTGAAATTCCCATGGGTTTCTTATCTGGTGGTAACGAAAATTCGGCTTATGCCAAAATGAAATGGGAAGTTTATGACGCACAAATTAAGCAGAAATTGTTGAGATTGGTAAATCCTAGAGATAATCCCATTCAGTCTTAAAACAGATGCAAAAACTTTAGTGATTTAGGGTTTAGCAGTGCTGAACCCATGCAAATGAATTTATTGGCAGTAAAATCTTAACTAGAAAGTAGTACATAAGGTAATCCTATGAAGACTCAAAAACCGCAAATTCTACAAATACTATATGAGCAAGATTTTTATGCTTGGGTAGAACAAACAACAGAGATTTTAAAATCTCGAAAGTGGGAAATACTAGATTTAGAAAATTTAATTGAGGAAGTAGTGGATTTGGGTAAAAGTCAACAGAGAGCTTTGCAGAGTGCATTAAGGTTAATATTGTCGCATTTACTCAAGTGGAAATATCAACCAGAAAAACGTAGCAATAGTTGGCGAATAACCATTACCCGTGAGCGACTGAATCTAGATGAATTATTCACAGAAAGTCCTAGTTTGCGACGTTTTTTAAATGATGCTGAGTGGATTAATACTACTTATCAGAGAGCGCGAAAAGAAGCAATGGTGGAAACTGGTTTATCAGCGGATAATTTTCCTATTGTTTGTCCTTTTGTTGCTGATGAGATTTTAGATTTGGACTTTTATCCTCATAGTGAAGAATAATTGTAATATTTTTTCCATTGAAATATCAAAAGAAGATATTGGATTAAAGGAAATAATTTCATCTACAAAAGCAAGAGATTTATTGGAAACATACCTGAGCTTTAGGCCTCGTAGCTATCATCTTAATAATAAAGGAGGCGATTCAAATAAATAATCTTCCAAAACATATAGTAGTCAAAGTCTCAATAGTAGTATAATGTGGATATTATTTAGAAAAATTCTGTCATGTTATGAATTCAGGTATTGAATCTAATAACCAACAGTTAAACAACAACCAAGTAGTCTTACTTAATAAAGCACAAATAGCACTTGATGCTTTACCAAGCAAAGATCAAGGAACAGTTATACGTGCAATGAATTGCTTAGAAGAATTTCCTTTTTGTTCACAAACTCAAACTTATAAGCTGAAATCTATTCCTAATTATTTCATTGCGCGAGCAGGTATAAAATATAGAATTATATTTAAATTTCAAGATAGGGAAGTAACTATTGTTGATATAGTTAATCATGACCGACTTGAAAAATTCTATGGCTCATTGAAAGAGGCATAGAAAATGAAAGGACTAGACTCATTCAATTTAGACATTAAAAAGTGCTTATTTGAGCTTGAAGAATTTGAAAATTTACTTCTCAATAATAAGGAATTAAAAGAAAGTAAGGATATACTTCCTTTTTTCAAACAGAGACTACATTTGTCTGCATTTATTGGTTTTTACGTTCCTCAGATCATTAGATTCAACCAAATCAAACATGAATTTACATTTTTTGGAGATTTTCGTGCTGATTTGGCCGTTGGTGATTCTGTAAATAATACTTACTGTTTCATTGAATTTGAAGATGCTACGGAAGATAGTATTTTTATAGAAAAAGGAAGAAGTACATCAGATTGGTCGCCTAGATTTGAACATGGATTCAGCCAAATCATTGATTGGTTTTGGAAAATTGATGATTTTAAGAATACTTCTTTAGCTCGTTCTATTTTTGGAAGTGAGAATATAGAATTTTATGGCATTCTTGTTATAGGTAGAGATGCTTTTATATCTCCTATTGATAAAGCAAGATTGAATTGGCGTTTAAATAAAGTTTTAGTAGACTCACGCAAAGTAATTTGCATAACATTTGATCAATTAGCTAGAGATATGAGAGATAGACTTTCACTATATCCACTGATTTATGAAACCGAATCAGAGGCTGAACAAAATATTTCTACAAATGAGAGCGATCTATCATAGGTTGGTCGCTGAATAAGACAAAAGAACACAGGGATTTTGATCACTCGTGTCCCTTACCTTTCAGGTCTACAAACAAGCTCGTTTCTTGCATACTGCGTGTCCTGATGACATTATCCTCCTCCTTCCACAAGTTGCACAACAGATGCAACTAACTTTTCTGCGTTTAGGGGTTTAGATAAATGGATTTGATACCCTGCTTTTATTGCTTGTTGCTGGTCATAATCTCTAGCATAAGCCGTTAAGGCGATCGCGGGAATTTTTCCACTAGCTTCTGGAGTGAAAGTTCTCACTTGACGAATTAACATATAGCCATCCATATCAGGCATACTAATATCACTGACTAAAACATCTGGCTTGATCTGTTTTAAGACTTGCAATGCTTCAAAAGCCGAAGATACAGCGATCGCTTCAGCCCCCTCTTGCTCTAAGACAAAAACCACAAAATCCCGCGAATCAGCATCATCTTCAACAATTAAAACTTGCACACCAGCTAAAGGCAAAGATTTAGTTGTCAACAATGATACGTGATTTTCTCCATCTGGCATACTTGGGCTTTGATCTTGACGCAGCGGTAAACTGACAGTAAATGTTGCCCCTTTCCCTTCACCAGGACTTTCTGCTGTAACGAATCCGCCATGTATCTCTACGATATTACGGACAATTGCTAATCCCAGTCCTAATCCACCAAATTGTCTCACAGAACTGCTATCAGCCTGTTGGAAGTAATCAAACGCATAAGGTAAAAACTCAGGGTGAATGCCCTTACCTGTATCAGTCACGATAATTTGAACATAACCATCAGCTTGCCTTAATTGCACCTCTATCTTTCCCCCCTTGGGTGTAAATTTGACAGCATTAGAAAGGATATTCCAAACGACTTGCTGCAAGCGAGTAGAATCACCCAGGATTATGCCCACATTCGATGCAAAGATTGTTTTCACCTGAATTGACTTGGTTTCTAATGCTAACCGCATAGTTTCTAATGCAGACAACACCGTAGATACTAAATTGATATTCGTAATCTTTAGCGTCAATTTTCCCTGTAAAATTCTCGAAGTATCCAACAAATCCTCAATTAGCTGAACCTGTAATTTAGCATTGCGCTCAATAGTAGCTAGTGCTTGTGATGTCTTTTCCCGATCAAAACTATGGGTTTGCAATAACTGAGACCACCCCAGAATCGCATTAAGTGGAGTGCGTAACTCATGAGAAAGTACAGCCAGAAATTCATCTTTAATGCGATTAGCTGTTTCAGCTTTAGCTCGTGCAGTTTGTTCTAATTTCAGTAGTTGCGCTCGTTCTTGTAGAATTTGTTTGTGTTCGTCAATATCCGTGCAAGTACCAAACCATTTTACTACATGACCTTGCTCGTCCTTGAGTGGAAAACCTCGCCCTAACTGCCAACGATAAGAACCATCATTAATCCGTTTGAAGCGGTATTCATTTTCATATAAAGACCCCTTATTTAGAGCATTTGACCACACTTGACCTGCGCTTTCTACATCATCTGGATGTAAAGCTGCTAACCAACCATAACCTACAGACTGCTCCTTGGAAAGTCCAGTGTATTCATACCAATTCTGATTGAAATAATCACAATTCCCTTCTGCATCAGCAGTCCATACAAGTTGGGGAATTGATTCAGCCAAATAACGGTATCGTTCCTCACTTTTTCTGAGAATTAAGAGAATGCGCTGACGCTCAGTAATTTCTTGTTGTAATTGCTCATTGTTCCTAGTAATTTCATGGGTGCGAAAAGCAACTAACTCCTCAAGATGATTTTGGTATTTTCTGAGTTCTTCCTCTACCTTTGATCGTTCGAGTATTTGTGTTTGCAGTTCTCTGTTGGCTTGTTCTAATTGAGATGGACTCTTCAGTGCTAGAGCTTGAGGAACTAATGGTATAAGTTCTAAGGCTGTGACTAGAGACAGCATTGCGGTTACTGCTTTAATTAACCCCGACAGCCAATAAGTTGGATACCAAAGTGTCCAAATTTCCATAATGTGAGTAGTGCCGCAAGCTAAGATAAATCCACTAAACAGAAGAAACATCCAATGAAATGGCAAATCTCGCCGTTTACGAACAAAGCAAAAAAGTGTCGCGGGAATAGAATAATAAGCTAGGGCAATCACCAAATCAGATACTAAATGTAACCAGACTAAATCCGTTTTCCATAAATAGCAGTGTCCGTGAGGGATAAACGGACTAGAGGTAAATAAATTAGTCCATGCTTCTAACATAGGTATAACTTTTTTATGAATAAAAAATTAATGTTATCTGGTGCTTTTATGTTTATTGCTTTTGTCGTCATCAAATAGTATTTAAAATCCTTCATGAACAACTTAATATGGCCTCTGCAACGCTATCAGTAAAACCTATTTAAGTAGGTGAACAGAAAAATTTAAAGGTATGTGAAGAAAAGTAAAATCGCCAAAAACCTCTTTACTCTTGCCTTTTGCCTCTTGCCTTGCCATAACGACAATTTTTAACGCCTACCTATTTACAGCTATATCCAAAATTCAACATCTACAATCATTCTTAACTGAACCAGATTTTTTTAAGGTCTTCTAGACTATTTTTGATTGGAAAATAATAACTCATGTAACCATGGATATAGAATCGAATTATTCACAAAAAATAGCGACAAAATTATTCTATTGATAGAACACAGTTAAGTGTCTATACCAGTTATAATATTTCTCATCCAAAGAAATCTTGTAAAATGTGATATCTGCCGTAAGCCTCACTTCTTACGGCTAATATTTAGCCCGATTAACTATTAATTATAAAGGAAATATAAGATTGTTACCAAAATTATTTAATGAGTATATATACTTGAAATCACCTTTAACTCGGTTTTTTCCTGCTTCGCCCTTACATCAAATGCTTATGCTTCAATCTCCCGTCATGGATACCTCCCTACGATTCCTGACTCCCGCTGTCAGCCTAAAAATATCTAACTCAACATTAAACCTATGGACTTATATTTAATTCGTCATGGCATTGCTGAAGAACATCAACCAGATATAAAAGATGAAGAACGGCAACTTACCGCAGAAGGACGACAAAAAACCGAGAAAGTAGCCCAAAAATTAATAAAACTAGGATTTCATTTTGATTTAATTCTCACCAGTCCTCTAGTCCGTGCTTACCAAACAGCAGAAATACTGATTGCGACTGGACTTAGTTCTCAGTTGGAAGTATCTGAGCATCTTAGCCCGGAGGGTGATATTCAGCGTTGGCTGCAAGAATGGCTAGAACCCAGAAATTATCCTCATCAAACCCAACTAGCATTGGTAGGCCATGAGCCTAATTTAAGCCATTGGGCAGAAATTCTCCTATGGAGAGAAGCAAAAGACCGCCTCATCCTCAAAAAAGCAGGTATGATTGGAATAAAACTACCAGATGATGGTTCTTGTTTGGGTCGTAGTCAAATGTTCTGGTTGACACCACCCAAGTACCTGCTGTAATAGTTGTTCGATATGAACGCATAGAATAGTTGTGATATCGGCAATTCTTATGGTGAAAATAGTCTCTGGTAAGTTAGCGTGAGCAGATATTTTACAAAGTAAATGGTGTTGCCATGACGGTATGCGAATACAAGCCTGGTTTAGAAGGCATTCCCGCAGCCCAGTCGAGTATTAGTCATGTAGACGGGCAGAAAGGAATTCTAGAATATCGTGGTATCAGGATTGAGGAATTAGCCGAAAAAAGTACATTCCTAGAAACTGCATATCTCTTAATCTGGGGTGAGTTACCAAATCAAGATGAACTGAAAGCGTTTGAGCATGAAGTTCTTTTCCATAGACGCATTAAATACCGCATTCGGGACATGATGAAATGTTTTCCCGAAAGTGGTCATCCTATGGATGCTCTCCAAGCTTCGGCGGCGGCTTTAGGTTTATTCTATTCTCGTCGGGATTTACATAATCCGGTCTATATTCGGACAGCCGCTGTCCGTTTAATAGCGACTATTCCCACGATGGTAGCAGCGTTCCAGTTGATGCGGCAAGGTAATGACCCCGTTAAACCCAGGGATGATTTAGACTATGCTGCTAACTTCCTGTATATGCTCAACGAGAAAGAGCCTGATCCTTTAGCAGCCAAAATCTTTGATGTCTGCTTAATACTTCATGTTGAGCATACGATGAATGCTTCCACCTTTAGTGCTAGAGTCACAGCTTCGACATTAACTGATCCCTATGCGGTAGTTGCTAGTGCTGTGGGTACTTTAGGTGGTCCCTTGCATGGAGGAGCGAACGAAGAAGTCATCCAGATGTTAGAAGAAATCGGTTCTGTCGAAAATGTTCGTCCTTATGTAGATGATTTGATGCAACGCAAAGCCAAAATTATGGGCTTTGGGCATCGGGTTTACAAAGTCAAAGACCCCCGCGCGACAATCTTACAAAACTTAGCAGAGCAGTTGTTTGAGAAGTTTGGGTATGACGAATACTACGAAATTGCCCAAGAAATGGAAAAGGTAGTTTCGGAAAAACTAGGTAGCAAAGGGATTTATCCTAATGTTGACTTTTACTCCGGTTTAGTGTATAGGAAAATGGGAATTCCTACAGACTTGTTTACACCAGTATTTGCGATCGCGCGTGTAGCAGGTTGGTTAGCACACTGGAAAGAACAACTTGCAGAAAACCGGATTTTCCGTCCTACCCAGATTTACAACGGTCGTCATGAAGTCGCTTATACTCCCATTGACCAACGTTAATTTCCGGATCATAAATTTTGGATTTTGAATTCATGCCTTGTAGTGGACAGATTAATAACTGTCATATCTTCTTTCCATTCAGGCTTCTAGTCCAAAAAAATCTCAAACCGCTAAAATTGGCACATTTACAACAGCAGCCAGTCAGGGAAAGTCAGACAATTTAGATAAAGCAGACAACCGTTACCAACATGGAAACGGTTACGCTTTCTTCGCTTTGTCTTGTCTGAGGAACAAGTAATGGGTAAACTTTTTCCAGTCTTCACTCACCAATCACTAATTCCCAATCCCAATCATAAGTAGAAGTTGTCCTGTGGAGTCTCATAGCATAAACCATCCAAGGATATACTAAACTCATGAATTGGCAATAAATCTACAATCAGGCATCATCTCAGCAGAGATTATTACTTAAGGATGAAAACTGGAATAACTAATTTCATACTTCAGAGTTCATCAGACCGTTGACTTAAAGAGCAGCAAACATGAATCCAGGAATTGACCTCCAAGGAACTTTTATTCAATCTGTCAAGGACTTAGGCGTACCACCGGGGACAGCTAAAGTCCTATGGATGCCATTACCAATGGTCCTGATGCTAATTGGGGCAACAGTAGGTGTTCTAGTTGCCACATGGCTAGAACGGAAAATTTCTGCGGCTGTACAGCAACGGATTGGTCCTGAATATCAAGGACCATTTGGATTGTTAGTACCTGTAGCCGATGGACTGAAACTGGTATTTAAAGAAGATATCGTCCCTGCCAAAGCAGATCCTTGGTTATTTACCATCGGTCCAATTATTGTCGTTTTACCAGTATTTTTGTCCTATTTAATCGTGCCATTTGGACAAAATATCATCATTACTAACGTCAGCATGGGCGTATTCTTGTGGATTGCATTATCCAGTATTCAGCCCATAGGCTTATTAATGGCAGGTTACGCCTCCAATAATAAATATGCCTTATTGGGAGGATTACGGGCAGCAGCGCAGTCCATCAGTTATGAAATTCCCCTAGCCTTGAGTGTACTAGCGATCGCCATGATGTCCAACAGTCTCAGCACCGTTGACATCGTAAATCAGCAATCTAACTTTGGCATTTTCGGCTGGAACATTTGGCGACAACCATTAGGTTTCATGATTTTCTGGATAGCCGCCCTAGCAGAATGCGAACGCCTCCCCTTTGACTTACCAGAAGCCGAAGAAGAACTAGTAGCCGGGTATCAGACCGAATACTCAGGTATGAAATTCGCCCTCTTTTACCTCAGTTCCTACGTCAACCTCGTACTTTCTGCCTTACTCGTAGCAATTTTGTACCTTGGTGGTTGGCATTCTCCCATCCCCATTCATATCATCACTGATTGGTTCGGTGTCAGTGAAAGCGACCCTGTAATCCAGGTAGTCACAGCGGGAATAGGCATCACCATGACCGTAATCAAAGCCTACTTACTAGTATTTCTCGCTATCCTCATTCGTTGGACAGTACCACGGGTACGGATTGACCAATTGCTAGACTTAGGATGGAAATTCCTTTTACCGATAGGTTTGGTAAATCTCCTCTTAACTGCCGCCTTCAAATTAGCCTTTCCCTTCGCCTTCGGTGGGTAAACAGCAGTAGTCAGTGGTCAATGTCATAATTATTGGCAACTGACAACTGACAACTGACAACTGACAAAGAAAGAGACAAAAACAATGCTCAAGTTCCTCAAACAAGTTGGTGATTACGCCAAAGAAGCAGTACAAGCAGGTCGTTATATTGGTCAAGGATTAGCCGTCACCTTCGACCACATGAGACGAAGACCCGTCACTGTCCAATATCCCTACGAAAAATTAATTCCTGGTGAAAGATTTCGCGGTCGCATTCACTACGAATTCGACAAATGTATTGCTTGTGAAGTCTGTGTTCGTGTTTGTCCCATCAACCTCCCTGTCGTTGATTGGGAAATGGACAAAGTAGCCAAAAAGAAAAAACTCAAACACTACAGTATTGATTTTGGAGTTTGTATTTTCTGTGGTAACTGTGTGGAATATTGTCCCACTAACTGTTTATCCATGACAGAAGAGTATGAACTAGCTACCTACGATCGCCATGAACTGAACTACGATAGCGTAGCATTAGGACGTTTACCCTATAAAGTTACAAACGATCCCATGGTGAAACCACTACGGGAACTTGTTTACCTACCTAAAGGCGTAATGGACCCTCACGGAGTCCCCGCTGATGCCCCTCGTGCAGGTTCTCGTCCAGAAGACCTAGTCGAAAAATAATTGACAATTGATAATTGACAATTGAC
>NZ_VIKW01000006.1:0-29446 GCF_009711975.1 Anabaena sp. UHCC 0204 | reverse complement strand
TAACTAAGGATCGAAAACAGTGAATCTAGCAGAAGGAGTACAGTCTGTATCACTTGGCATTCTCGGTGTGATGATGATTGGGGCTGCACTAGGTGTGGTGCTATTCTCCAACATTGTCTATTCCGCTTTTTTGCTGGGAGGTGTATTTATCAGCATGGCAGGAATATACTTATTGCTAAATGGTGATTTTGTCGCAGCAGCACAAATACTAATTTATGTTGGTGCAATTAACGTCTTAATTCTATTTGCCATTATGTTGGTAAATAAAAGACAGGATTTTTCACCATTACCAAATGCTGGATTACGGAAAATCTTTACAGCAGTAGTCAGTTTTGGACTATTTGCTCTATTAAGTACAATGGTACTAGCTACTCCTTGGGCTTATACGACCAATCCTGTAGTTAGTCAAAATTCCATCATTTTGATTGGTGAGCATTTCTTTAGCGACTTTTTGCTACCCTTTGAGTTAGCTTCAGTCCTCTTGCTCATCGCAATGGTAGGAGCAATTATTCTGGCGCGTCGTGAATATATCCCCGACCAAGTACCAACTTCTGACCTACAACAAACAATTTTAACCCTACCAGAACGCCCCAAAGAACTGATAACCACTGGTAGCAACACTGACAATTGACAATTGATAATTGACAATTGACAATTGACAATTGACAACTGACAACGAACAACTGACCACTGACAACTGACAACTGACAACTGACAACTGACCACTGATAATCATGCAACTCCAATACTTTCTATTACTAGCAGCAGCTTTGTTTTGCATTGGTATTTATGGTTTAATTACCAGTCGCAACGCAGTGCGGGTACTTATGTCCATTGAGTTGTTGTTGAATGCCGTTAATCTGAATTTAATGGCATTTTCTAACTTCCTTGATTCAAGCTTAATTAAGGGTCAAGTTTTCACAGTTTTTGTGATTACCGTGGCAGCTGCAGAAGCGGCAGTAGGGTTAGCGATCGTTCTGACTATTTATCGCAACCGTGATACTGTCGACATGGAGCAGTTCAATCTCTTGAAGTGGTAATAGTGCGTGCAACTCAAGCAGGTAATCATTGCTTATAAAGCGCGAGATCCCCAGAGTAAACGCTGGGCTGAACTCTGTGCTAAACAACTAGAAAACCGTCAGTGCCAAGTATTGGTAGGACCTAGTGGGCCAAAAGATAACCCTTATCCGGTTTTTTTGGCCTCTGCTAATCAACCAATTGATCTAGCTTTGGTACTGGGTGGTGATGGTACTGTCTTAACCGGTGCCAGGCATTTAGCCCCAGCAGGTATCCCCATTCTCGGAGTAAATGTAGGCGGACATTTGGGGTTTTTAACTGAGTCAGTTGATGAGTTTCAAGATCCAGAAAAAGTTTGGGACAGACTGTTGGAAGATCGTTATGCTATCCAACGGCGCATGATGTTACAAGCAGCGGTATATGAGGGAACTGGATCAAATTTAGAACCCGTGACTGAAAGTTACTTGGGTTTAAATGAGTTTTGTGTTAAACCTGCTTCTGCTGACAGAATGATTACCTCAATTCTGGAAATGGAAATTGATGGTGAGATTGTTGATCAATATGTGGGAGATGGATTAATTATCTCTACTCCCACAGGTTCTACTGGTTATACAGTTTCTGCCAATGGACCAATTATCCATGATGGTATGGAAACAATTACCATCACTCCCATTTGTCCCATGAGTCTTTCTAGTCGTCCTCTGGTTTTACCCCCTGGTTCTGTGGTCAGTATTTGGCCATTGGGAGATTACGATTTAAGCACTAAATTATGGATGGATGGTGTACTATCTACTTCCATTTGGCCAGGACACCGTGTTGATGTGCGGATGGCTGATTGTCGAGCTAAGTTTATTGTATTGCGGGCAAATAATTCTTATTATCAAACACTGCGGGAGAAGTTACTTTGGGCTGGGACAAGAGTTCGCTACAATAATAATCACCGCAACTGATTTTTATGTATCTTTTGGCGTTGCTGATAGCCTGCGTGGCGTAGCCATATTGGCGTATGATTTTCGGAGGTAGAGACGTTCCATGGAACGTCTCTACAAAGGTCTTGAACGTATGCAAAATTATTTTCATCCCTAATATCAGCAACGCCTATCTTTTCTATGTTTTTGTCCCAGTGCGCCCGTAATTTTTAATTCATCTTTGCCCCCAAAAATATCTGGGGGTTTTTTAATATCTATTCTTACTGACAATTGAAAGTATAAATCAGATGAATTTGTATCTTATCACCAGATTTTTTGAGCAGTTACGCTCATAATAAAAAAATGTAATCACAAGATCCCCAATTTCTTGAAGAAATCGGGGATATATATCCGTATTAGTAGAATATTCCACAAATCTATTTAGGAAAACAGATGGAACTTTCTTATCGCTACAATAATGATCAACTCCATCCTCCTGATTTCCCTGGGTTACAAACTGATAAATATATCCTCCGTCTAGCTGTAAATGCCCAAGAACTAGAATCTATTTTTAGATTACGTTTTGAGGTGTTTAACTTAGAACTAGGTTTAGGATTACCTGGTTCTAATATTACCCAGATGGATCAGGATAAATTTGATGAGGTTTGTCATCATTTGTTACTCATTGCTAAAAATACAGGTGAAACAATTGGTACTTATAGAATGCAAACTTATACAATGGCTGCTCAATATCTAGGATTTGAGGCGGCTGATATATTTGATCTGCACAGTATTCCTGATGCGGTTCTTCAATCTTCTGTTGAGGTAGGACGTGCTTGCGTAGCTAAAAAATATCGCAATAGTCATACTCTATTATTACTATGGAAAGGATTAGCTAATTATCTCCTTTGGTCTAGGAAACAATATTTTTTTGGTTGTGCATCATTACTTACACAATCCCATTGGGAGGCGGCTTGTACTTTTAATTATTTAAAGAAAAACAGTTTTATACATCCTCATATTTTAGTATCTCCTCATTCACAATACTTGATAGAACTAATTCACAATTATCCAGAAAAGTCTCATATATCAATTCCTAATATTTTCCAGGCATATCTTAATATTGGAGCAAAAGTTTGCAGTTTACCGGCTATTGATAAACAGTTTCAAACTATTGATTTTTTAGTTATTTCTAATATTGCTGATTTTGCTAGAGGGCATTATAGTAGGAGTCAGGAGGAAGAAGAAGAAAAAACAAAGAAAAAAAAAGTCCTATAAAGGAAGGGAAAGCGTCAAGAATGTGAATTACATGAATTACACTAACGATTGCATTGTAAGGGTAGGGTAACTATTACTTTTGTCCCTATTCCTATTTGGCTTTCCATGTCAATTTTGCCTCCGTGCATATCTACACATTTTTTCACAATAGCTAGTCCTAATCCTGTTCCTTGAATATTTTGGACATTACTAGCACGGTAGAAATTTTGGAATAAATGTCCTTGGTCTTTTAGAGGAATACCAATTCCTTGATCTTGAATCCGAAAAGTGGCAGTATGATCCTGGCAAATGACATCAAAGTGGATTTCGCTATGGATATGAGAATACTTGATTGCATTAGAAAGTAAATTACCAAGAATGCAGTTTAGTAAATCTTCATCCATTTCTGCTTGGGTACATTCTCCTTGATAATTAAAAATAACTTTATATTGATTTTTTGTACTTAGTTGATTTATTTCTATAATTTCCTGACAAAATTTTTCTAAATTCAGCGGTTCTGGTTGATATTTCATTTTTGCTGATTCAGTTTTATTTATAAATAATATATCTTCTAATAATTGCAGCATTTTATCAATAGCATTTTGTATTCTCAAAAAGTATTTTATTCTGCGTTCATCATTGAGAGTAGAACCGTGATATTCAAGTATTTCCACAGAACTGCGAATAATGGTCATCGGAGTGCGAAATTCGTGAGATACCATGGACACAAAGTTAGATTTGAGTTCATTTAATTCCTGCTCTCTAGCTAAAGCTTTCCGGGTTCTTTCTTCACTTTCTCGCAGTTTATTCAGGATTTCTCCTCGTTCGATCGCATAACGAATTGCTCGCTCTAATCTTGGCATGGTAATATCATCTTTGATGATATAATCTTGTGCGCCTTCTGCCATGGCTTGTAGTGCTAAATTTTCATTATCTAAACCTGTTAAAACTACTACAGGAATATCGGGTACTGCTGCACGATATTCTTTGAGTGTTTCTAGTCCTATAGAGTCGGGAAGACTGAGGTCTAACAAAACAACATCGAATTTATTGTTTATATAATTTTCTAATGGGGAGTTATTTGTACTAATTTCAATTGCTGCTTCTAGTTCTTCAACATGGGTAATATGCCATTTTTTGGGTTCTGCACGGGAAAATATCCGATTTAGAATGACGACATCAGTCGGACTATCTTCTACTAATAAAATATGAATACTTACTTTTTCCATGGGTCAATAATTATCACAAATTGTTAATAAATTATATGGGTATTTTGATTTTGTATCTCATGTTTGCAAGATCATAATTCTGATTATTTCATGTGTTGTCACTTCCTCTAAAAAATATTTTTCTTCATTAAGAGTTAATACTAATTTTGGAGCGTTGATAAATAAAAGCTGGAGATAATCAGCAAGATGGAATCAAAAAAGATATTTCGCTTCTCAGTAGTTAGACGAAATTACAGCAAATTGCTGGAGAGAGAGAACAGGGTGGGAAAAAACAATATGTGTAATGGATTCTTTTTGTATATTTATGGAATTTTTACAGAGATGATTTTCATTGCTGCCATAATTATTTTATATCTATTAAATTTATATTTACCCAAAAAATCGTCTAATTAGATACAATTTATTAATATTAGGAGAGCTAAGGAGAATAACATGGTCTTATTGAAGGGCTTTGAGATTGAAATGTACACTGGCACGCCTCAAGGTGACATTGTGGGACTTTCAGATAAAATTACTACGGATTTGGATGGATTTGTGCGAGAGCCGGATAGCCGTAATGTAGAGTATATTACTCAGCCATCTATGGATTATGAAAATTTATTGTGCGCTTTACTACGTCCTAGAAAAGAATTGCGGAATTATCTGCAAAACTTGGATAATTACACCTTAATACCAGGTAGTACATTGTCTTTACAAGGCAGCGATGCCTCCGGCGGGCAAAGCCAACGCTTTTTGCGTTCTGACCCCACCAATCCTTATCATGACTACATTGAACAAACTTACGGCACAAAAGTAGTTACTGCCAGTGTGCATATCAATATTGGTATTAGTGACCCGGAAGTATTAATGCGTGCTTGTCGAGTAATTAGAATGGAAGCGCCTTTATTTCTGGCTATGAGTGCTTCATCTCCTTTCCTGGATAGTAAAACTACTGGTTATCACTCCACACGCTGGGGAATATTCCCGCAAACCCCTGATCATGTACCTTTATTTGCTAGTCATGCTCATCATATTCAATGGGTGAACGAACAATTAGCGGCTGGGACAATGCAAAATGTCCGGCATTTATGGGTATCAGTGCGACCAAATGGCGATCGCCGTCCTTATGATCTAAATCGTCTAGAATTGCGAATTTGTGATTTAGTTACAGATCCTATTGCTTTATTAGCAATGACAGCTTTATTAGAAGCGCGATTAATCCAAATTATTGACAACCCTACTATTGATCCTTTGACTCAAAGCCCCTTCTCACCCGCAGAACTGGTCACATTAACCATGAAAAATGAAATGGCCGCTGCAACTAACAGTCTTGATGCTAAATTGCAACGATGGCAAGATGGTAGCAGCATTCTTGCTAGAGATTGGATAGCAGAACTTTATCAAGAAGTTTGGAGTATTGCTAAACAACAAGGTTTTAGTTGTTTTCTATCCCCCTTGCACAAAATCCTCCGAGAAGGAAATGAAGCTCAACAATGGTTACAACTACATAAAGTAGGCGTTGATATTCAACAAGTGATTACTCAAGCGATTCTTGCTACCCAAGAACGGGAAGCTGAACTAGAAAACAAAATATGTTCATCTGTCATTGGGTGATCACTAACTGGGGATTGGGGACTAGGGACTGGGACAAGAGGTGAAAGTAAAGATAAATATTCTCCTCATCTCCCTAAATTTTCTGATAAAAGTACCTGCGATTGATTAAAAAAAATTAATCAATAGGAAATACTTCCTACATATAAAAAAAAACTATATATTGCCTCTATATTTTGGTAGATTTTTAGACGGCAAGAATTTCTTGAATACACGACTTAGATTAAAAAAAATGCCCCAGGTAGTTTTAGTAAATCCACAAATTCCTCCTAATACTGGCAATATTGCCCGCACTTGTGCCGCTACAGGTACAGAATTGCATTTAGTTGGTCCTTTAGGATTTGAAATTAGCGATCGCTATCTTAAAAGAGCAGGGTTAGACTATTGGCCTTACGTTAAACTCCATTACCATGAATCAATAGAAGCATTTCAGATCGCACAGCAGCAACGCCCAGGTAGACGCTTAGGTTTTACTGTCCGCGGTAACTTTAACTACATCAACTTTGAATTTCAAGCGGATGACTGGCTATTATTTGGCAGTGAAACAGCAGGTTTACCAGAATCTCTGCTCTTGAATTGTGACTCCACCATCTATATCCCCATTCATGAACCCGGTGTTCGGAGTTTAAACTTATCAGTCAGCGTAGCTATAGGTTTATTTGAATGTCGCCGTCAGTTAGGTTATTTACAATAATTCATATTCACCAATAAAAATCCTTAATTCAGTATGATGGAAACATAGTTACAAGAGCTAACATCCCCAAAATTGTTAGACAAACGTTGTATAACATACAGAAAGAAGAGGTGTATAGTGATAAATACTGATAAAACTCCCATGAATGACATAAGAAATTTGTATAGATATTTTAAGGGTCATCTCACTACCAAGGATAGATTTTAATCAATTCTGATCTGCTGATTTCCCACAGAAAAAATCGCCGAAAACCTTTACTGTCAGACAATCGCAGAATTATGTATCAACAAATACAACAAAAAAATGCAAAAATGGCAGGTATTGTCTACGGTTGTTTTTTAGGGAAGAATCAAATTAAAGTCTCCTATTGAGTAAGACGGATTAGGTCAAAAAATCTTGAAAATGTCTACAACGGGATGATCGCTGTTTCAGAAATCCTAGAACCTTAAATGCTAACAGCAATAATGAACCTAGCGAAGTTATGATATTTGTTTAGTTCTGTGCTTTAGTAGCTTTTAGGAGTTTAGATAACTGTCACGAGTGAACATTCCTGGGTTGTGAGGAGTGACTTAGACAAGACATCACCAAAAACTTTAAGTTTGATTAAGGTGCATGAACTTGTTTAAATCAGAGAAGCAGGTTAATCTTGCGTAAGTATCTCTGGTGAATGTGATCTTGATCTGTGGTTTGATGTGATATCAATCATGAATTAATATCTAACTAAAAAATCAAGGTCAGTTAAACGCTAGTGATCATAGGAGGTCGTCTTTGAAACGAGCATTGAAAAAAAGAGAGAAGGCTGTGTTGAACAATACCCCCAGCAGTGATGATGCCCCGGTAGAACAAACAACTTATGATATGAATACCAAAGTGACCCGCCGGGCGCGGACTCATCAGGCAGCCATGATTGGCTTGGCAATATCAATGGGAGCAACCAGCCTTTTGGTGACTCGACAAAGCGATCAAGCCCAAGCAGCCGCTCCTGTTGGCAGTCAAAAAGCAGCTTCAACCAATCCTGCTGTTTCTGAGACTGAGATTAAATTTGCCGACACCAAGCTGGAGTCCAAAATCGTCTCACCAGCAGGCGTATTTGCAAATCCTGTCATATTAGAACCAACAGTAGTTTCACAAATACCTGGGCTTGAAGCTAAATGGCAAATTGCAACCAACAGCGTACCTGTAGAAGGCACTGTATCCAACGCAATTTCCCCAGCCAAAACATCTGACACCAATTCTGTTCACTCACAACCCCAATCAGTAGAGGGCGTGAGTAACAACTCAGTTCAATCCACATTAACAACAGATAATCAACAGCCTGAGACAGATCAATCAGTGGCAGGTATTACTGGCAGTACAATTACACCCCAGAACTTTTCTGCGGGCGAATTAGCCAGCAATGATGTTGATGCAACACTCAAAGCACAACAAGAATTTGCCCTCAATCGCTTACAGGAAAAATCAACGCGTTTAAGAAATAGCTTGACAGAGTTACGGTCTGAGCAAACGCAAGATTTATTAAAAACTGGTATTCAGGAAGCACAGCCAACCACTGTAGCTAGAACAACTACACCAGAACACTCAGATAATGTTACTGATGCCACCCAAACCGAACTTATTTCTAGGTTAAAACAGAACAAAGAAACAAGTGCGACAGTCCAGAAAATACCAATGCCTGCGTCAGCTTCAACAAAAGTTGTCGCACAAATACCAACCTCAACCTATGAAGTTAAGCCCGGAGACACATTAGCAGAGATCGCTAACAATTACGGTACTTCAGTTTCAGATCTAGTTAGAGCTAATAATCTTAGCGATCCTAATCAACTGCAAATCAATCAAAAGCTAATTATTCCTGTTGCGAAGATGCAGGACAACCTGAGCAGGGTAGATAATTTTCCTTTAAATACTCCAAGTTTCAACACTAACTCATTTGCTGCTAACCGCACCAATGTTATAGTTCCCACTCCCCTACCCGAACGTCCTCAGACTCCAGCTATTACCAGTGGTCTAACTATCCCAGTTCCTGTAGTGACAGAACCGCAAGAACGGATTAATCTTCCTGCTGTTACTAAACGCACGAATGCGCCATTGCCAAGAGTAACGGATAATTCAGCAGAATCTTCTATCCCTATTGTTATTCCACCAGCCTTACCTCTCAAGAGTGAATCTTATGGATTAGGTGGTGATACTCCATTACCAAGAACTTCATCCCCAAAGCAACGGTCCCAAAAACCAGTGCAAAAGGTATCTAAAGTCAAAGGTAATGAACGTATCCGCAGCTTACAAGCAGAAATTGAGAGATTACGGTCTAAGTACCGCGCTCAACAAGCTGGTTTAGCTGTACCTACAGATACTGAAAACAATAATCAGTCTCTACCTGTTGCTATTGAAACATCTAGTGATTTAGTAGTGTCTCAAGCAAATACACTACAGATTCCCGCTCCGCAAGCGATATTGCCAAACTACAGCAATAATCAGCCGGTTCGACCCCTAATGACGGCATCTGCTCCCCGCAATGAGCCAATAAACCCCGAATTCTTGTCCAATAAGACTGGGGTTGGCTTGAATTCTTCCCGCAATTCATCTGGTATTAAGTTAACAGTTCCACCGGCTCGTAACAATGCTTCTGACACTTTAGGAAAAATGCGCGGAACTACCGTTTCTCCAGCATTACCACCTATAGCAGCAGTAGATATATACCTGCCTCAAACAACTGAGAATAATACTAATTTCCCATCTAATTCTTCTACAGGCTATATTTGGCCAGCTAAAGGAACTCTTACCTCTGGTTATGGTTGGCGCTGGGGAAGAATGCACAGAGGGATTGATATTGCTAACTCAACCGGCACACCTATTTATGCCTCATCTGATGGTGTAGTAGAAAAAGCTGGTTGGAACAAAGGTGGCTACGGCAACCTTGTTGATATCCGCCATGACGATGGTAGCCTGACTCGCTATGCACACAACAGCCGGATTTTGGTGCAAGCTGGTCAACGAGTGCAACAAGGTCAAACAATTGCGGCCATGGGTAGCACTGGTTTTAGCACCGGTCCCCACACTCATTTTGAAGTTCATCCTTCTGGTAAGGGTGCTGTTAACCCCATTGCTTTCCTACCAAATCGTCTGTAATTCCTGGTTGTCTGGAATTAAGCGATTTTCTGGTTAATTGAGGGAGGTCAACTCCCTCTTTTGATTTTTGAGGCAAAAATTTGGAAATTGATAGTTGTCAGATCCAAATTGGTATGCTATCTTAATATAAGTTGATAAAACAACGTGGCTCAGTAGCTCAGTTGGTTAGAGTACGGGACTCATAAGCCTGGGGTCGTCAGTTCAAATCTGACCTGAGCCATTTTCAATATTAAACCATGTTATTAATAGTAGAATCGCAACCCAGTTAGGTAATATGTTGGAGAAAAATTTTAGCCTATATACTTTTTCGTGGGTTGTTTTAATTTAGCAAAAGCAGCGATAGAAATATTAGTGTGATTCCTACCTAACTAAATATATAACTGATATAGCGGTATGCACTCTTTGTGAGATACAGTCAGCTAATTCACAAACTCTGTAGGGGCGCAGGGTCTGCGCCCTCGATTGTATTGCATCAAGGGCGATAACCGCTATAAGGTTGTAAAAGATTTTCACCATTGAAATGAATCAAATGAGTTGCATCTTCTGCTACCCATACATCAGTTTCCCAAGAAATTTCTGATAAATACTCCTTCATTGCTTTGCGGTTAAGGAAAGCTGTCACCATTACGATAGGTATTTTAGAATTTTTGAATAAACTTTCAAGTTCAGTTTTGCGTTTGGCATCAATTGGTCCATGTGATGTCACAGCTTCAATCAAAACTAACCAATTTTGAGTTTGAAAATGAATGATGATATCTGGCATTTTTCCATGAGTATCAATTTTAATTCCTAATTCCAACAAAGCTGATTCATCAAAATATGCAAACTTTTCATCTGTATCACCAACATAAATTATCTTACTATTAGGTGAAAAATTGGGACAAAAATCATTAATTATTTTCTTAATTAAAATATTTTGTCTGCCTGGTGACAGTGTGATTGATTTTAGGTTATTCATAATTATTTTCTATGGAGATATTTCTATTAATTGCTAAAATGCGTTCAAAACATAATCTATTTGAGATTTAACTAAAAAATCATTAACAAATTTCTTCAGCGCAACTTTATAAAAAAATAGTATAATTAATACATTGCTACTAACCAACACTTTTATCATTATATTACAATGGTTCAAAAAATTGCCTTATTTAATCACAAAGGTGGTGTTAGCAAAACCACTACTACTTTTAATTTAGGTTGGATGCTTGCTTCAAAGGGGAAGAGAGTTATCCTTGTAGATACAGACCCCCAATGTAATCTTACAGGAATAGCACTGAAAGAAGAAACTGAAGATGATGAAGCAAGAATAGAAAATATTTACAACACACATTCTAATATCAAGACTGGTTTAGCTCCTGCATTTGAGTCACAACCACGGGCTATAGAAGCTGTAGATTGTATTCAGATCGAAGGTCAAGAAGGTCTATTTTTGTTACCTGGTCATGTGGGCTTTGCTGAATACGAAGTAACATTAGGTATAGCTCAAGAACTTACTGGATCAATTCATGCACTTAAAAACTTACCAGGTGCGATTTCTGATCTTTTAGAAAAAACTGCTAATAAATTTAATGCTGACTACATTTTAATTGATATGAGTCCCAGTTTAGGAGCAATAAATCAAAATTTATTAATGATTAGTGATTTTTTCTTAGTTCCAACAACTGCTGATTTCTTTTCAGTAATGGCAATAGATTCTCTAGCTAGAATTTTACCAAAATGGTGTGCTTGGGCAAGAAAGGCAAGCACAAACCCTATATTGAAAGAAGCAAACTATCCATTTCCTGAATTTAGTTTGAAATTTTTAGGCACTATAGTTCAAAACTATAGAATTATCAGAGGTAAAGAAACAACAGCATTTCAAACATGGATAGAAAAAATAGAAAATACAGTTAGTAAAACACTAAAACCAATCCTAGAAAAAAATAACTTGTTGTTACCTAATCAAGTTTATAATCAACAGGGGATAAATGGTAGTTTTACCATGACAAAAATTTCTAACTTTAACAGTTTAATTGCTTTATCACAAGAACACTGTACGCCAATTTATGCCCTAACACCTGAACAGTTAGACCAACACGGTATAGTTTTAGAAGCCAATCAAAAAAAGCAAGAAGAATTTAAAGCAACATTTTCCCATTTAGCAGACAAAATTATTGCATTATCATCCAGTTATGCAGTCAGCCCTTGATCAATTTCGTATTAGTATTCAGCGTGTTCGGGATTTAATTTCTCTGCATAACTCTATCAAAGCTCAAGCTACCGCTGCTCTTGATATTTCAGATATTTTACGATCTGCTCTAGTTCTGAGTGTGAGTGCTTTGGATTATTATGTCCATGAGGTTGTAACATTGGGTATGCTGGAAATTCATCGCGGAACACGCCCTGAACCAGCAGTGAATCGTAATGCTACTAAATCAAATTTTTCAAAGTTTAAAGTTTCTCTTGGTAGTGCGCGTGAAGATAGAAAAATAGCCATAGATATTGCTTCTTGGATAGAGAGTGAGATACAGCAAAATTATGGTGATAATTTTTTAGAACAGTGTCATCATATTCCTAATTTAATGCCTGTTATTGCTAATATGCTCTTAGAGCAATTAAATAATAACTTATGGTTAGAAAATGAACTGAGAAAAGAGTTTAGTAAATTAAGTTTTCAAACACCAGATAGTATTGCTGATGCAATTAGGTATATATCGAATCAGCCGTTATGGGATGAAGTAGCTAAGAAAATAAGTAGAACAGCTAAAGATGTGAAACAACAATTAAATTCTATTGTTTATCGCAGAAATAAAATAGCTCATGAAGCAGATATAGATCCTACTTTTGGTTTGGGTGGTCGCTGGAATATAGATGAATCAATGGTTAATGATGCAGTTAACTTTATTGAGCAGGTTGTTGAGAGTATTCATCAAATTTTATAGCTGCGTTATTTTCCCACAATCAACTACCAACTTAGCTACAATCTATAAACTCATATAAACCGCGACTTAACCAAAATGACAAGCATCACCACTCCTACCCTCAAAATCCCTGAACTCCTAGCACCTGCGGGTAACTGGGAATGCGCTCAAGCAGCAGTAGAAAATGGTGCGGATGCGATTTATTTTGGTTTAGAAAAGTTTAACGCGAGAATGCGGGCTGAGAATTTCACAGCAGCAGATTTACCCGAATTAATGGAATTTCTGCACCTGCGGGGAGTCAAAGGTTATATCACTCTGAATACCCTCATTTTTCCCCAAGAACTGACGGAAGCACAGCAATACCTCAAAACCATCATTTCTGCGGGTGTTGATGCTGTCATCGTTCAAGACGTGGGTATTTGTCGGCTGATTCGTCATCTTTCCCCTGACTTTCCTATTCACGCTTCCACCCAAATGACTATTACCAGTGCTGCGGGGGTAGAATTTGCCAAATCTTTGGGTTGTCAATTGGTAGTTTTAGCGCGGGAATGTTCCATTAAAGAAATTAATAAAATTCAACAACAAATATCTCAAAAAAATAATTCCTTACCTTTAGAAGTTTTTGTTCACGGTGCTTTGTGCGTTGCATATTCTGGACAATGTTTAACCAGCGAAGCATTAGGAGGACGTTCTGCAAATCGTGGAGAATGCGCTCAAGCTTGCAGAATGCCTTATGATTTAATTGCAGATGGAGAAGTTGTTAATTTAGGAAAACGCAAATATTTATTAAGTCCTCAAGATTTAGCTGGTTTAGAAGTTTTACCAGAATTAGTAAAATCTGGAGTTACTTCTTTAAAAATTGAAGGACGTTTGAAAGCACCGGAATATGTTGCTAATGTGACTCGCGTTTATCGTCAGGCTTTAAATCAACTAATAGAAACGAATATAGAGACATTTTCTAGTCGAGAAAAAGACCAATATAATTTAGAAATGGCATTTTCTCGCGGACTTTATACAGGTTGGTTTGAGGGAATTAATAATCAAGAATTAGTGCATGGGAGATTTGGTAAAAAACGCGGTGTTTATTTAGGAGAAGTTACCCGGATTAGAAATGCAGAAATAACACTGAAACTAGAAGCACCTGTTAAACCAGGAGATGGGATTGTTTTTGATTGCGGACACCCAGAAACTAAGGAAGAAGGAGGAAGAATATATGCAGTTATTCCCAATGGTAGAGAAGTAATATTAACTTTTGGGAGAAATGATTTAAATTTCCATAATATCCATATAGGTGATAAAGTTTGGAAAACAAATGATCCAGAATTAGATAAACAAATTCGTCAAAGTTATACTGGAGAACATCCCCAATTTACCAGGCCGATTAATATCGAAGTGCATGGAGAAATTGGCGAAAAATTAATAGCTGTATCTCGTGATGAATCTTGGAATATAGTTCAAGTAGAATCAGAAATATTAATAGCTGAAGCACATACAAAACCCTTGTCTACAGAAAGATTAAAAGAACAATTTGGACGGTTAGGAAATACTCCTTTCCATTTAGACAATTTTATCAATAATCTCAACGGTAATATTATGTTACCCGTGAGTGAATTAAACCGAATGCGTCGGGAAATAGTCAGCCAATTAGAGGAATTAAGAAGTAGACCCAAACTTTGGGAATTAAATCATCATGCAAAATGGCAAGATTTAATTAGTTCTAAATCCACAGAAATTCCCGCTTCCCCTTCCTTGATTGTTTTAGTCAGAAATATCGAACAACTCAAAGCAGTATTAACAGCAGATATCAAAACTGTATACTGTGAATTTGAAGATCCTCGCAAGTATCAAGAAGCAGTAAAAATAGTCCGCGAATTTGGACAGGAAGAAATCAATATCTTTGTCGCACCACCTCGGATAAGCAAACCTGGAGAAACCTGGATTTTAAAACAAGTTCGAGATTCTCAAGCTGATGGTTATTTAATTAGAAATTATGACCAATTAGAATATTTTGCTAATGAAAGATGTGTGGGTGACTTCTCCTTAAATATCGCTAATCCTTTAACCGCAGATTACTTTAAAAACCGCTTTAATTTAGAAAGATTAACAGCGTCTTACGACTTAAATATTAACCAACTGGAAGGTTTAATTACAAATTACCCAGCGCAAAACTTTGAAGTTACAATTCATCAACATATACCCATGTTTCACATGGAACATTGCGTATTTTGCGCTTTCCTATCTGAAGGCACAGATTACACCAATTGCGGTAGACCTTGCGAAACACAATCAGTGACAATGAGAGACAGAGTAGGTAGTGAACACATTCTCAAAGCTGACGCAGGATGTAGAAATACAGTATATAACAGTGCGGCACAAACAGGGGCAGAATACGTACAAAGATTAGTAAGTTTAGGTTTACAATACTTTCGGATTGAATTTGTCAACGAAACATCGGAACAAGTGCAAAAAACAATACAGAGTTATCAAAACTTACTCCAAGGAGAAATTACCGGTTCTCAACTTTGGAAAACATTAAAGTTGCAAAATCAATTAGGTGTAACTCGCGGCGCTTTAGGTATGATCTAAGTGAAGTTACTTAAGTGCCTATATTTGATCAAATCATCCTCATTATAAGCAACTTAGGCGTTTTAATAAAAAATATTAAGTTCTGTAACAAGTATCAATCCTGAGTCAACGTACTGAGTAAAAATAAAAAGAGAAACACAATCAACTTCATTCTCAGAAGTTAGGGAAGGATTAATCATGGATAAACTAAATTTAATGGTTTGCCCTCATGATACAGCTAAAAACCCAGACCGCTGGTTTAGATTTGCTCAATATCTCAGCCAAAATCTTGATCAAATAGTCCATTTTGAATTAGCCTTAGATTTTCAGGAATTTCATCAGAAAATGAACGATGCAGATATCGTTTATGGTAATCCAGCCGATACAATGAATTTGTTGAAAAACAATTTTATTTCTGTAGCACGTCCAAGTAATTTATATGATGAAGTGGTTTTTATTGCTCATCATGATCTAGATAATCCTTCTTTAGAATCATTTCAAGGGTCTAATTTGGTGAGTGTGGTGAGTATGTTAGCCACTAAAATAGGTTTAAATGCTCTGGAAACTCAAGGAATTAAACCTGCTGAATTAATTGATAAATCTACTTGGTTAGCTGTTATTAAGGCGATCGCAAATAAAGAAACTGATGCAATGTTAGGTTTTGTATATAAGGATACTTATGAGCAATTAGGAGAAGCAACAAAAAGTCTGGTGAAATATATCGCAACATCACAAGAAAAGAAAGCTTTTCATCAGCTTGTTTTATCATCAAAAGCAATTCAAATTCAGAAAAATTTGGCTTCCATTCTTTTAGAAATGAAACAAAATAGCAAAGGGAAAGATATTTTGGATGAATTGAATATTGAACAATGGATGATTCCTACTGAATCTGAAATAGACGCGATTAAACAAATTATTGCTAAATAGTCCTTACTGAATATATGTGATTTGTGATGCTTTGAGTATGATGTAGCTAAATGGCAATAAGTAGTATTACAATACTTATAATTCTTTTTTACTACTTTATATGTCAAATTTAGCGCCCCAGTGTCAGCAATTGCAACCACAAGTTGAGACGATTCTCCAACTTTTACATCAAGAAGCGGCTTTGCGATCGCAAGATATAACATCTGTGCAAGTTTCTTTGGATAAAGCTATTTCTCCCAAGTTTGAAATTGTGTTTGCTGGTGCTTTTAGTGCGGGTAAATCAATGTTGATTAATGCACTATTGGAAAGAGAATTATTATATAGTGCAGAAGGACACGCGACTGGTACAGAATGCAAAATTGAGTATGCACCAATAGATTCAGAAAGGGTAGTTTTAACCTTTTTGAGTGAAAGAGAAATTCAAGAACAAGCGGTTTTTTTGTGTCAGCATTTGGGATTTAACACTGTTGAAAATATCAATAAACAAGATGTAATTGATTTATTGCATCAAGGTTGTCAAGCTATTATTCAACAAGAAGGAGGAGAGAGTAAATCAGAACGTGCAAAACAAGCAAAAGCGTTGATTTTGTTATTAGAAGGATATGTCGCAAACCGGGAACGTATTCATGGTTTTAATAATGCGACATATTCAATGGAACAATTTAATTTTACCAACCTTAAAGAAGCCGCAGGATATGCGCGAAGAGGTAGTAATAGCGCGGTTTTGAAACGAATTGAATATTATTGTTATCATCCGCTTTTAGAAGATGGTAACGTCATTATAGACACACCAGGAATTGATGCACCAGTAGAAAAAGATGCACAATTAACATATCAAAAAATTCAACATTCAGATACATCAGCAGTAGTCTGTGTTCTCAAACCTGCGTCAGCAGGAGATATGACAAAGGAAGAAACAGAAATGCTGGAAACAATGCGGGAAAATACAGGAATTAGAGATAGGGTTTTTTATATCTTTAACCGCATAGATGAAACTTGGTACAATAACCAACTCAGACAAAGATTAGAAGACTTAATTAATAGTCAATTTCGAGATACTAGCAGAGTTTATAAAACCAGTGGTTTATTAGGGTTTTACGGAAGTCAACTGAAACAAACAACAAGGTTAGATAGATTTGGGTTAGATTCGATTTTTGCAGAAAGTGTTAAAGGTTTAGATGGTAGGGAAGAAACACCGCAATTTATTAACGAGTTTAATCGTTATTGCGCTAACTCTGGTAAATTGTCACCGAGTCAATTTCGGATTTCTGTTAACAGCTTTGAAACTCCCAATGAAAACTATGTGAGAATTTTAAGCGAACAAGGAACACCGTTAATTCATCAATTAATTCAAGATAGTGGAATTGAAGAATTTCGTACTTCTATTACCCGATATTTGATAGAAGAAAAACGTCCGCAGTTATTTAAAACCCTCGCGGATGATTTGGAAGATATTTGTATCAAACTCAAGAAACATTATCAAAATTCACAACGAGAATTAGATAGTCAACCGCGAGAAATTGAGAGTATGAAAGAGTATGAGTTGCAAAAATTAAATCAGCAACTCCAACAAGTTGGGAGAGATTTTAGCCAACATATTCACGAAGAAGTCAATAGATTAATTAATAATAATTGCGAAGAATTTGAAACAGATTTTCGACAATTACAATCACGGATGATTCGTCGTCTGGATGAATTACTAGATACTTTTTCCGTTGCAGAAGCTTATCGTCGGGCGACATTGAGTCATCCTCGTAATGCAACTGCACCTTTATTAGCTATTTTGGTAGAGGCTTTTTATTACTTATCAAATCAGTTGGAAGATATTTTAATAGAATCTTGTCAACAGGTAATTGCTAATCTATTTCAGCAGTTAATGGAAAAGATTAGAAAATCAGAATATTACCGTCAATTGTATCGCTTATTAGGGAATGATGGGGGAATTGAATCGGAGATTAAATTGATCGAAAAAGTGATTACTCAAGCCTTAGTAACTGCTGCGAGTGTGGAATGCGATCGCTTTGTGAGAGAAAGTCACAGATTTTATAATGAAGGAACATTTTCTATCTATCAATTTCGACAAGTATTAGAACAAACTTCACAAGGTTATGACGCAGAAAGTATAGTTGAAGCTGAACCTGCAATTAGACAATTATTGAAGTTAGATTTTGAACCGAAAGTTGAAGTTACTATTCGGAAATCTTTCCGTCAAACTATTAACCAAACTATCAAAACTCAGTTGTTACCAATAGGAGAAAAACAAGCGGATAATATTTTACAACAATATCCCCATGCGCGTGCTTATTTAGAGAATACTTTGGAACAAGAAGCGGAAGAAAAGATTGCTAACAATCAGCGTTTGTTGAGTCAAGTTGCGGGGAAAATTGAGGAGTATAATACAGCGGTTGCGGGAATTAATGCTTGTTTACAAGCTATGCAGTTATATGAACATTTACTGCCGATAATTGGGGAGGAAGAGGTATAATATTTTGGGTGAATGCAGGGTTTTTCTGTGTTCACCTAATTAAGATTTTTTTCACGCAGAGACGCAGAGGCGCAGAGAGGAGGAGAGATGGAAGATAATTTTAAGTTGATAGAGTGTAATGAGGATGATGTGATTGAATGCGGAGATTGGACTTATAAGGTTAGTAAGTTGAGACGAGAATTTGAAAAAATGGGAGATAATAGTGGTTTTATGCACGACTTATCGAATGCTTTACAAAATCAAGAAATAAATTTTGTGCCAGATAGCGATATTGCTAGTGCTAGTTTTACAAAAGGTATAGATGGCAAAATGCTAATTGTAGGTTCTAACTCCTGGAAGAAAGGAAGGGTGAAATTAAAACTCAGCGTTGAATTTTACGTTGAAGAAGAAAATACAGAAATTCAAGAACCGGAATCACCTCTTGATGATTTACGACGTAAGATAAACGAAGCTACATCATAAGTTAATTAGTCCACGAAGGTGGACTTTGTTTGTGTAGATGCGATTTATAATCGCCTTAATTGTCTGAATCAGGATATCCAGGATTTAAGGATTTACAGGATGTGTTTGTTGGATATGGGGGATTTTTAATGATGATGATGATTTTTTAAATTTTTGTCTGAATCAGGATATCCAGGATTTAAGGATTTACAAGATGATGATATTAATTTTCAGTATCAGAATTTTAGAATTATTTTTAATTTATGTTAAAATTAATAATTCACGAGACATATATTAGTATAATTATAAAAATTCTGAAAAATAAAAACTTTATTCTCAAATAATCAAATCAATAAATCCAAAAATATAACCACAAAACCAAATCCTATCCTGTAAATCCTCAAATCCTGTAAATCCTGATTCAGACAATATAAATCTATGTCCAACAACATCAAAACCAGAATTGACAACTTCAACAACGGACGCAACCCAGAATTATTAAAGTTAAAATATAAAAAACTTGCTACTGATCCATTTTCCTTTTTTCGGGGAACTTGTCATTTATTTTATGAAGACTTTCCTCCAGATTCACTCCTAAATTCAGCACCTCTAACTTGGATTTGTGGTGATTTACATCTAGAAAACTTTGGTAGTTATAAAGGGGAAAATCGGTTAGTTTATTTTGATATTAATGATTTTGATGAATCGGTTCTTGCACCTTGTACTTGGGATTTAGTTAGATTTGTTACGAGTATCATTGTTGGTTCTCATGCTGTTGGTATCAATGACGCAGAATCTCTGCATTTAAGCGATATTTATTTAAAAACTTACACCGCAACTCTCGCTGAAGGAAAACCTGGAACTGTAGAAAAGGAAACTGCAAAAGGTTTAGTGAAAGATTTATTAGCAAGTTTGCAAAAACGAGAACGGGTTAAATTTTTAAAGAAATACTCTAAGGAAAACAATGGTAAGCGGTGCTTAGATATTGAGAAAAAACGTATTAAGAAAGCTACAGAATCAGAACAAGAAAATGTTAAAAAATTAATTAGACATTGGCATCATTCTACAGACCAAAATGCCGATTTCTATGAAATCATAGATATTCAAAAACGCATAGCTGGTAATGGTAGTTTAGGTTTAGAACGCTATGTCATTTTAGTAGAAGGTCATGGTTCTCCTGACGGGAATTATTTACTAGATTTTAAGGAAACTCATCCCAGTTCTTTACAACCTTATTTAACAGTTTCTCAACCAAAATGGCACACTCACGCTGCAAGAGTTGTTAATATTCAACAACGTTTACAAGGAACTTCTCCAGCGTTATTAGAAGGAATAGATGATGGTGATAAATCTTATGTTTTACGGGAATTGCAACCAGAACAAGATACGGTAAGTTTACAAGCTTGGGATGGAAAGTTAGGACGTTTAGAAAAGTTAATGCAAACAATGGCTGAAGTAACAGCTTGGGATCAATTACGCAGTAGTGGAAGACAAGGTTCTGTAATTGCTGATGAATTAATTGATTTTAGTCAATCTTCTCAATGGCATAATTCTATTTTAGAATATGCACGTCATTACGCCGAAAAAGTTAACGAAGATTTTCAAGAATTTTGTGAATCAATATGAATAAAACTCCACGAATTCCCATACCTCCAGAAGTCAGAACTTACGTTTTTCAAAGAGATAAATATCAATGTCAAAGCTGTGGTAAAATCTCTGGAGAAACTCAACTCAGCATTGATCATATTATCCCTTTGTCTCGTGGGGGAAAAAATGATATTAGTAATTTACAAACTCTCTGTTTAACTTGTAATCAGCAAAAAACTAATAACATTGACAAACGTTTTCGGCGCTATTTTGACAGTTAGGGATTATTTAACGGTTTTAAACCATTCTGTCACCCCGTCAGCCAAAGTATTAGCCATCTTCTTCTGTTCTTGGGGATTAACTATCTGTTCAAATTCATTGGGATTACTCATAAAACCCAATTCTAATAATACTGAAGGTGCAATATGAGGACGAGTTAGGGCTAAATTATTCCAGAAGACACCATAGTCAGGTTTACCGAGTTTTTTGACTACGTAATTTTGTAAAAATATGGCAACGTTGTGTGATTGGGGATGATACCAAAAAGTTCCAAATCCTTTGGTGTTTTCGGCATCACCATTATCTGGTAAAGCATTATAATGGATTGAAAGAGCGATCGCAGGTTCTTCTTTATTAATTATTTCCTGACGTTCGACTAATGAAACATCACGATCATCTTCTCTGGTCATCACTACTTTAGCACCGCGTTTTACCAATTCATCCCGCAGTAATTTAGAAACTACCAAGTTTACATCTTTTTCGGGATACCCAGTTGGACCAATTGCACCAGATTCTTTACCACCGTGTCCTGGATCAAGTAAGATTTTGATACCAGATAGCGGTAGGCGTTTTCTACTGTCAATATTTGGTGCATGACGCAAGGTCAATACCAGAGTTGTATTATCGTATTTCAGCTTATAGCCCCATTGTTGAAGCTTTTTGAGGTTAAAGGTGTATTTAACCTGTTGTGGAGTCACCTGTTGCCAATCTAGGCGAGAAATTAGAGGGTCATCATCCAGGCGAATAGTATCTGTTTGGGCTGTGGTATTGTAGAGAGTCAGGGTAAAGGAATTATTTCCCTGTTCGACACTCACCGGTACAGCCATTTGCAAGGGAAAACGAATTTCCGTAGCTTTAGCTAGTTGACGATATCCGACACTGCGAATTACTGTTTGTGGGGGAACTGCACCAGGGAGAAGTTTGGTTTCTTTACTATTAATCCAAGCCCCATAGTCTAAGCGTAGCCAATCGCCTTCTATACCTGTAGCTGTTGCTCTTGTTCCTTGAGGTAAAGGTGTCAGTCGAGAATAATCTGTACTTGGACCCGTGCGGGCTACACCTGATGCGGCTATTACCTCGACAACTGGTAACTGTACAGGTGCAAGAATTTGAATTTTGCCTTTACCCGTTTCAGTTATTGTCTGACCATTCAATGTCAAACTAAATTGAGGTTGTCCTAAATCCCCGGTATTGGTAATTGTTGTACAACCTTGGTATTTGGTAATATTATAAATGGTAGCCTGATTCCGCCCGGTTAAAATGCTGGAATTAGCTGGTAATTCGGCTTTTAAAGGTTGCGGTAAAAGATTGACAGTTTGATTAGCTAATTTGACGGATACATTAGCTTGGGGAGGTGCTATCGCGCCAAAACAAATCAGTTCTCCTGATAATCTAGTAATATCAGCCGCAGGTGTCAGAGAATCTTTAGCAAAGCCTAAACCTTGTGGTAATTCTGGTTGAGTAGAAATCCTGTTGACTTTAATCTCGCGTTCTTGATCTTGGTAACGTATCTTAAACACATTCTCCCCCAATTGCAAGGGAAAACTAGGAGAAAAATGTCCAGCTTGACTCCGTTTAACAGGTTTACCATTAATCAGGACTTGTCCAGTTGCTGGTGCTGTACCGATAAAAAATATTTTTTCTGTACTGGTTTTGTGGTTTGCTGGGGGATAAACCACTAAAAGTGATGATTGTGCTAAAGCAATGGACGGAGTACAAATAAAGCTAAATACTGCTAATCCTAAAAGTTTTTTCACGATAAAAATAACCAAAAAAGAATAAAAATACTAATAACGTAAGTTGCTAGTTAGGTAAACTGTCAGAATCAGGATGTCCAGGATTAAAGGATTAACAGGATGAAAACAGAAATTTACTCACCAATTACCCATTACCAATTACCCATTACCAGGCTCAACCAGATAACTAGTAGTCTGTCAAGAAGTAATTGACGGGTAAATAATCTTCCTTCTTCCTTCTTCCTTCTTCCTTCGCGCTCTTTGCGTCCTTCGTGGTTCGTTTCTTCTTTATTCGTCAAAATGTATTTGACAGACTACTAGCAACTTGAGTTAATATACTATTTAACCATTTTAAACCACTCAGTCACCCCATCGGCCAATGTCTCGGCAATTTTTTGCTGTTGTTGAGGGTTGACTATCTCCTCAAACTCATTAGCATTTTTCATAAACCTAAACTCTAATAATACCGCAGGTGCAGCACTAGGACGAGTCAGGGCTAAGTTATTCCAAAATACACCAAAAGAGGGTTGAGGAAGTTTATTAACCAGGTAATTATGTAAAAATACCGTGGGGCTATGTGCTTGAGGATGATACCAAAAACTGACTAAACCCCTAGTATTGGCATTATTACTATTATCAGGTAAAAAGTTGTAATGAATAGAAAGAGCGATCGCAGGTTCTTCTTGATTAATTATCTCCTGACGTTGCACTAAAGAAACATCCTGATCATCATCCCTTGTCATTACCACTGTTGCACCACGCTTGGCCAATTCATCTCGCAGTAATTTAGAAACTAGCAAATTTACATCTTTTGCTAAATATCCCGTCGGTCTACTTGAACCAGATTCTTTACCGCCATGCCCTGGATCGAGTACAATTTTGATGCCAGATAAAGGTAGGCGTTTGCTCTGTTGAAGATGGGGTGGATGGCGTAAAGTTAAAACCAAAGTTGTATGATCATATCTCAGCTTATAGCCCCACTGTTGGAGCTTTTTGAGGTTAAAGGTGTATTTAACTTGTTGTGGAGTCACCTGTTGCCAATCTAGGTGAGAAATGAGGGGGTTATCATCTAGGCGAATTGTATCTGTTTGGGCAATGGTATTGTAGAGGGTGAGAGTCAAGGATTTATTTCCCTGTTCTACACTCACCGGCACAGCAGTTTGTAACGGGAAACGAATTTCCGTGGCTTTAGCTAGTTGCCGATAACCAACACTGCGAATTACTGTCTGTGGTGCAACTGCACCTGTTATAATTTTAGTTTCCTTGCTATTAACCCAAGCACCATAATCTAAGCGCAACCATTCACCTTCTTTTCCTGTGACTGTTGCCATAGTCCCTTTTGGCAATGGTGTGAGTCGTGAATAATCGTTACTAGGACCAGTGCGAGTAACGCATGATTCTGATGTAACTTCGACAACTGCTAACTGTGTCGGGGCGAGAATTTCGATTTTGCCTAAACCAGTTTGAGTTATGGTTTGATTATTAAGTTGTAAATTAAATCTGGGTTTCCCTAAATCAGCAGCATTTGCGACTGTTGTACAACCTTGGTATTTGGTAAGACTAGAGAGAATAGGCTGATTTAGCCCCGTTAAAACACTTGAATTGGGAGGTAATTCTGCCTGTGACGGTTGGGGTAAAAGGGCAACAGTTTGATTGGGCAGGTTAACCGAGACAGTCGCTTGAGGTGGTGCAACTGCACTAAAACAAATGGGTTCTCCTGGTAATCTGGCAATATCGGCAGCAGGAGTTAAGGAATTTTTGGCAAAGCCCAATCCTTGGGGTAACTCAGGTTGAGTTGATACCCTCATGATCTTAATCTCTCGTTCTGGATTTTGGTAACGGACTTTAAATATATTTTCTCCTAACTGCCAGGGAAAACTAGGGGAAAAATGCCCAGTTTTGCGGCGGTTAACTAGCTTACCATTAATTACAACTTGTTCTTTGGGTAAGGCTGTACCGATAAAAAATATTTTTTCTGTGCTGGTTTGATGATTTGTGGGGGGAAAAACTACTAAAAGTGATTCTTGTGCTAATGCAACTGAGGAGGTAAATAAAAAGTTAAATACTACTAACCCTGAGAGTTTTTTCACGGCAAAATACAGAAGATTTCAGCATAGGGACTGTGGCACAATGGCCACGATGGCATAAAACATGAATGATGTGGAAGTGGCAGTACATTGGCCTCAAACAAGAGAATTCCGCAATTGGGTAAGATTCATCTTGCATACAAGCCTCCAAAATCGTCTACACATATTCTCCTTCACCAGACGCAATCTATATTTAGAAGTTGCTAAAAATTGAAAATACTATGACTAAGTTTATCTTTGTAACTGGGGGCGTTGTTTCCAGTATTGGTAAAGGCATTGTAGCAGCAAGCCTGGGACGTTTACTGAAATCACGGGATTATTCGGTTTCGATTCTCAAACTCGATCCTTATATTAACGTTGATCCAGGCACAATGAGTCCCTTTCAACATGGGGAAGTTTTTGTTACCCAAGATGGTGCAGAAACGGATTTGGATTTGGGACATTATGAACGTTTTACTGATACTTCAATGTCTCGGCTCAATAGTGTTACTACTGGCTTGATTTATCAGTCAGTTATTAATAAAGAACGTCGGGGAGATTATAATGGCGGCACTGTTCAGGTAATTCCCCACATTACCAATGAAATTAAAGACAGAATTCTCAGAGTTGCTAAAGAAACTAATCCTTCCGCCGTAATTACGGAAATTGGTGGTACAGTGGGTGATATTGAATCACTACCATTTTTAGAAGCAATTCGCCAATTGCGGAAGGAAGTAGGACGTAGCAATGTTTTATATATGCACGTCACACTTTTGCCTTGGATTGCTGCGGCGGGGGAAATGAAAACTAAGCCTACTCAGCATTCTGTCAAAGAATTGAGATCAATTGGCATTCAACCAGATATTCTAGTATGTCGGAGCGATCGCCCGATTCCTGTCGGCTTAAAACAAAAGTTATCAGAATTTTGTGATGTCGCGGTAGAATGTGTTATTGCTTGCCAAGATGCTAGTAGTATCTATGAAGTACCAGTAATTTTAGAACGGGAAGGATTAGCACACCAAACCCTCAACTTGCTGCAAATGGAACAACGTCAACCCAATTTGACGCAGTGGGAAACTATGGTAGAACGGATGTATAGTCCCAAATACAGCATAGAAATTGCCATTGTTGGTAAATATGTGCGGTTAAGTGATGCCTATCTTTCCGTAGTTGAATCTTTACGTCATGCGGCTATTGCCACTCATGGCGATTTGCGGTTACGGTGGGTAAATTCGGAAGCTTTGGAAAATGAACCACCGGAAAACTATCTGTCAGGTGTTGATGGTATCATTGTTCCTGGTGGTTTTGGTAGTCGGGGCATAGATGGGAAAATTGCGGCAATTAAATATGCACGCGATCGCCAAATTCCCTTTTTAGGTTTATGCTTAGGAATGCAGTGTTCTGTGATTGAATGGGCGAGAAATGTCGAAGGCTTATCTAAAGCAAATAGTGCTGAATTTGACCCATACACCGAATATCCAGTTATTAACCTCCTGCCTGAACAACAGGATGTAGTAGATTTAGGCGGAACAATGCGCTTGGGACTTTATCCTTGTCGGATACTTCCTAATACCCTTGCTTTCCAACTTTATCAAGAAGAAGTCATTTATGAACGCCACCGTCACCGTTACGAGTTTAACAATGTCTATCGAAATCAGTTGGTAGATTCTGGTTATCTGGTGAGTGGGACATCTCCAGATGGTAGACTAGTGGAAATTGTGGAATATTCCAAACATCCTTTCTTTATTGCTTGTCAATTCCACCCTGAATTTCAATCTCGCCCTAATGCACCTCATCCCTTATTCAAAGGATTTGTGACTGCTGCTATTTCTCAAGCTCATTCTACCACTACCACACCCAAGCCAGTGGAAGTTGTCGTAGGGGCGAAGCATTCGGAAAATAGCTTTGGATAAAAATTGATAATTGGTAGCCCGAATGCTTCACCCGTAAAGTCGTCAGTTGTCCCTCGGAAAACTCTGAACAAAAACACACAATTGCCATAATTCTGGGTAAAATTACTTTAGGATAGGCAAAAATGTGTAGTCAATTCTGAGGGAACTTTGTGGCACACTGGGTTAAAATTCAGTACCAAAGGAAAGAATATGTAATTAATTTGGACTTTGTGAATACTTTTTGTTATGAAAAGAATGGCAGAGTCACCTTTTGGTTGCCTAACAGTAACATACCTATAATCATCAGCCCCCAAAATAATTGGGAAGATTATCAAAAAATAGTTACCTATTTAGAATCTATCGAGAACTTAGAATTAGATAATTCTTACTGGGTGACAATAACTTATGAAAAAAATAAATATGTAATTAACCTCACCTGTATTAGTTCTTTTTGTTATGAACCCAACAACAGATTAACCTTTTGGCTACCTCATCTTACCACGCCAATGGTAATTAACCCCGTCAGCAATCCAGATGCCCACGAAAAAATTTTACACTACCTTCAGCAAAAAACTGGATATAGCTTTTTATAGGAAGAAGGTGACAGGTGACAGGTGACAGGTGACAGTAAGAAAGAAGAAGGAAGAAGGAAGAAGGAAGAAGGAAGAAGGAAGAATTATCTAGAATTTGAAAAAGTTCTAGCGGATATAATATAACATCAGGTATGTTTCGTTAACATGAATACAATAGCTATTTTGCTTAGACGGAATCAAGTGAAAAAAGGAGAAGCAGATTCTTGACTCCTTCTTACTGTAACCTGTAACCTGTTACCTGTTACCTTCTTTCTATTCCCAATGCTAACTTAGCAGCACCCACCATTCCTGCTGTATTTCCTAATTCTGCTGGGAGAATTTGCAAACCAGTGCGGGAAGTTGGTAAAACTCGTTTTTCGATTTCTGCTTTTAGTGACGGTAGGAAAAACGCAAAACTTGCACTGACACCACCACCAATAATAATGGCTTGGGGTGTCAGCACATACAGTAAACTTGTTAACCCAATTCCCAAGTCTTTACCATATTCTTGCCAAAAAGTCAAGGCTTCTGTATCTCCAGTTTGGGCAAGTGCGCCTAATTCGGCGGGTTCTTTGCCTGTGCGGCGACGAATGGCGGAAATTGAAGTATACTGTTCTAAAGATCCTTGATTGCCACTATTACACATTGGTCCATCAGGATTTAAGGTAATTAAACCTAATTCGGCTGCTGCACCTTGATGTCCTACAAACAATTTACCATCAAGAATAATTGCCCCACCAACTCCAGTTCCCAAAGTCAGTAAAATCAAATTGGGGAAATTTCGTCCAGCACCTAACCAAGCTTCTCCTAAACCAGCACAATTAGCATCATTAGCTAAAATTGTCGGTTTACCAGTTTTAGCTTCTAACCAATCTGCTAAAGGGACATCATGCCATCCTACTAGATTAATAGCAACTTTCGCAATGCGTCCCGCAGCATCAGCAGGACCAGGAGTACCTAAACCAATAGCAACAGTTTCATTATTTGGATCAATTTGTAATATTGCATCTATTATTGTTGATAATACAGCCTCTGGTGTTGCAGGTTGGGGAGTATCTACAGACAAAGATTGCAAACAATTTCCCTCTGCTGTAAACCTTCCAAGCTTAATTGCAGTTCCCCCTAAATCAATACCGATTACTTGCTGCATAATGTTAATTTTTTCTATAAGAACTACACAACAGATAAATATATCATTTTTTAATTTTATGTTCTCATTTATAAATAATTAATTGGTAGTTAAACATATGAACTTTGGAATTAGGTAAAATCTAATTATTACAAAAATTGTATAACCGTTCCATGGGTAAGGATTCTCGGTTCTACAATGGTTCTGGAAACCGCGTGTTTAATTTTCACTATTTCATCTATCTTCAAGATTTTTCAGAAGATATAATAATCAATGTCAGAAATTCATTCAGGTTACTGTAAATATGTGAAAAATCAAAGATTTTATTTTTTTAATAACGGGGTTATCGGACAGCACAGCGCGACATAAGCCATAATTTGGTATTTTCATAAATTAGGGAGAATTGGTATATCAAATTAATTAAATCTGGGTAACTTATGTATATAGAGAAACAAACAACACCCCATCTCCACAAAAAATACTATGAAAAGTGAACTGCAATCCCAACTCGTGCGATACGTTTTGCGTAAAAACGAAGATAACGAAGGTTTTACTATTATTGAACTGTTAATTGTATTCATCCTCATTGGTATTCTATCTGCGATCGCTTTACCCTCCTTACTCAGTCAAGCCGCAAAAGCTCAACAGTCTGAAGCAAAAACCTACATTGGTGCAGTTAACAGAGCGCAACAGGCTTACCGAATGGAGAATACATCATTTGCTGGGGATATTGGAACTCTGGAAATTGGTATTCCTCTCTCAACTAATAACTATATTTATGGTATTGCACTAGATATAAACACTACTACCATTACCGCAACAGCTAAAGATACTGCTGCTCTCAAAGGCTTTAATGGTGGTGTCACCGTTCTGTCTGCTGGACAAACTTTGGCTATTGCTTGTCAAACAGCAGGTCCACAAGCCACTAATCCCATTACTCCCCCTAGTTTAACTATCACTGGTGCAGCTTGTGCAGGAACGATGAAAACTATGGACTAGTACCGCAGGGCAAAATTAAAAATTAATAATTAAAAAAGCAGATCAAT